>JAKPHF010000062.1 GCA_029550525.1 Planctomycetota bacterium | reverse complement strand
TGATGGGCCCAGAGGGATTCGAACCCCCGACCAAGCGATTATGAGTCGCCCGCTCTAACCACTGAGCTATGGGCCCGCAGCACCGGCCAGTATATCACAGGACCGCGCGCTTTTCAGGGGTACGACCGCATAACCCCTGAGAAGGGTTGCGATCGGACTTGGGCCGCGACACGCGACTGGATCCGGTGTATCGTCGACTAAATCCGCTTGTGATTGTGGACGAAAACAGGATAATGGCCCTGGAGGGCCTGTCTTTCGAGAACCACCCACCACTTGCCCGAAAAGGCCGGGTGGGAGCGTCTCGCGCATCTCAATGGTCAGCAACCGCCGGGTATCCCGGCCAACGGAGGGGCTTCATGCGGACGCGGTCTTCTGCAGCGGTCGGACCGGTGCTGATACTGGTCATGCTGGTCGACGTCTCCCGGGCGGCACAGATCTGGGTCACCGGCGTGCTCGAGGAGACGCCGGGCAAGTACAGCCGATGCGTGGGCATGTCCGAGGATGGCACCTGGGTTGTGGGTAACAGCAAGAAGCGGGATCCCGCCACCGGCCAAACCGTCGATGCCCCGTTCTACTGGTCCAAGCTTACTGGCTTGCGCGAGATGACCTCCAACTCCGGCGGCAACAGCTACGTGACCGGCTGCGCGAGCCACAGCGACGGCAGCTTGGTCGCCTGCGGGAACATCGGCGGGCTTGCTCGTCAGTGGGTGAACGGAACCTGGTCGCTCCTGCCCGCCAACCCGCCTCAGACCAGCGCCAACGTGCGCAGCGTCTACGCGATCAGCCACGACTCGGCGACGCGGGAGACCTGGATCGTCGGCAGCTCTTATCCTCAGGAAAACGAGAAGGCGTATCGTTACCGGGCGAGCGATCATTCGTGGATCGACTTTTGGGGTTACTACCAGGACGCGTACGGCGTGGCCCGCAACGGCTGGGCCGTGGGCAAGAACAACTGGGGCAACGGTCAGACCAATCCGGATTGGCGTTACGATCACGCGATCTTTATCTTCAACTGGAACGCGAACTGCAGCGGGGGCGGTCACTGCGGCTGGGATCAGCTCAAGCGGTTTGCCGGTTACGGTGATTCGAACTACTACAAGAGCCGCGCCACCGCCATCAACGGCAGCGCGACCTGGGCGGTTGGCTACCAAACGTACAACCCATCCGACCTGGGCCTTTATCACGCGTTCAAATGGCAGGTGCCGGCTAACCCGACACTGGCGCTCGAGCCGGGTCTGTCGTGGCCCCGGCCGGTGGACCTGGGCGTGCTCGGAGCAGGCGACACGCAGAGCTTCGCCTATTGCGTCTCGGATCACGCCACCAATCCGATTATCGGCGGCAGCAGTTACGGGTTGTTCAAGCATGCCGGCTACAAGGCCGTTTACTGGGACAATGCGGGCGTACACGACTTGCACGCCGAATTGATGGCCGCCGGTGTGGACCTGAGCCGATGGACGAGCCTCAGCCGCGTCAACGCCGTCTCGGGCAACGGTCGATATTTGGCCGGCTACGGCCTGTACGACGATGACGATAATTCCGGCACGCCGCCGATCGAGATGGGGTTCGTGGTCGATCTGGTCGGCACCGATCCGCAGCCGCCGGTCATCACGCAGCATCCCAAGTCGCAGGAGCGATGCTATGGTGGGACGGCCTCGTTCACGGTCGGCGCCACTGGCGGCGGTTCGCTCAGCTATCGCTGGCAGAAGAACCAGGTGGACCTGACCAACGGCGGCCATTATTCGGGCGTCGCGAGTCATGTGCTGACGATCACCAACGCCGATGCAGACGACCTGGCCGCTTATCGATGCGTGGTCACGAACATCTACGGCACGGCCACGTCGAACGAGGCGGTGCTCACGCTGAGCGTCGAGCCGCCTCCGGCGCCGGCCGACGGTTCGGCAACCGCTCTCTCGACGGACCGGATCTCATGGCAGTGGGCCGGCGTCACCGGCGCATCCGGATACCGCGTCAAGGATACGACCGGTACCACCGTCTCCAGCGAGCTGCCGGCGAATGTGACGGCTTGGCAGGAAGTGAACCTCACGGCGAACACGCGATATCAGCGGCGAATCTTCGCGTTCAACGCGTGCGGCGAATCGGCGGGCTCGGCAGGACAGACCAGGTATACACTGGCGATGCCGGCGACGTACGGTAACGGCGTCACAACGCCGACTATCACCAGCGACAAGGGGTACAGCCTGGCGGGCTTGTCGGCGGGAGCCGTCGTTACGTTCGTGGCGACCAACGGCTTTGGTGACGGGCCTGCTCGAGTGGGCCGGTTCGGATACCTCTGGAATCAGAGTCCCGGCACGTTACCCGGTTGGGCAGGCGAGCAATTCTGGACCGGCGGTTCGCTGGCTTTGCCGGTCGGCGCGAGCGGCGACTGGTACCTGCACCTGCGATCGTACAACAACGACAACCCCAAGGCCGTCAACCCCACCGTGTTCCGATTGGGACCGTACACGGTGGGCGGCGCCACCGGCTTGAACTGCCTCCAGAACGCGGGGTTCGAAGAGGGCTTCACCAGCGGCGTGGCCAACGGTTGGACCAAGTTCAACTACGCCGGCAATGTGACCTGCTCGGAATCGACCACACAGTTCCGCAGCGGAAGCCGGGCCCAGGCCATCTACTCCGCCAACAGCAGCAATGAAGGCGGGATCTTCCAGCAGCTCGCCACCACGCCGGGCCAGACGTATACGGTCCGCATGTGGGTCAAGTGTTCGAACAACCAGATTGCTGCTTATCTCGGCGTCGATCCGCTGGGCGGCACGAATGCGGCGAGTTCCACCGTGCAGTGGTCCACGGCTACGTCCACCAACTGGGTTCAGAATACCTGGACGGGAACGGCCCAGGCCGGACGGATCACCGTGTACATCGACGCGGGATCCACGACGTCGACCAGCGGCACGGTCTGGGTGGACGACATCGAGCCGGCCTGCGGCGCGATTCCCGCCACACCCGCTGATGGGTTGCCGCAGGCCTTGAGCACTACGGCTATCCGTTGGATGTGGTCGGATGTGGCTGGTGAAACCGGCTACCGCGTCATCACGACCGAGGGCACCAGCGTGTCGGGCGATCTGCCCGCCGATACGGTGGTCTGGGATGAAACCACCGGCATCTCGCCCAACACTCAGCACACCCGCCGGGTGGTTGCCTTCAATGCCGCCGGTGCCTCTGCGCCTTCGGCCGGTCAGACGAAGTACTCAGCCATCGAAACGCCCACCGGCGTGACCTTCAGCACGATCACGCCCACCAGCGTGGACGCGACGGCTGCGGGCACGCTCTCGAATCTTGCTTCGGGAGGCTCGGGCGTACGAGTCGAAAATGTGACACTGGGAACGCATTCGGGGTGGCAGACGTCGCAGACGGCCTGGACAAGCGCGGGTTTGAGCCCCAACACGCGATACGGCTTCGTGGCTCGCGCGCGAAACGGTGATGCCATCGAGACAGCCGATTCGATCGTGGACGAGGTCTGGACGTTGTCGGCCCCGCCGGCGACGGAGAGCATCCAGCCGGCCCGTCGCGCCGTCACCGTCGGCACGAGCGTCGCCTGGAGCGCGGTCCAGGGCTTCGGCTCGGGGCAGGTCCAGTACTATCAGTACGCATGGGACCAGAGTCCGACCTATACGTTCACCGGCGATGAGCCGCAGTGGTCGGCGGGAGAGCTCGAGACCGTGCCGCAAGCCGCGGGCACGTGGTATCTGCACGTGCGCGGTTTCAACGGGGCGGGCGTGCCTAATGGTACGTTCGACTATCCGTTGACCGCGTGCACGGCAATACAGGCGGACTTCACCGCTGACTGCCGCGTGGACGGTGACGATGTACTGATCTTCACGCAATGCAGCAGCGGTCCCGGCGTGGGCTACGACCCGCAGGCGCTGCCGCCCGGCTGTCCGCTGGTGCCCGACACCGACGGTCATATCGCCGCTGACTTCGATGCCGACGGCGATGTGGATCAGTCCGACTTCGGCGAGTTCCAGCGGTGCATCACCGGACCGTAGGCGGGGGCCGGGGACCAGGGCCTGCGGCCTGGCGACAGAGAGTCTCCGAACGGGCATCTTGCCTGCCATGGATTGTCGTGACAATAATGTTGCACGATTCCAGTATGTAACGGGCTCAGTGCGCTGATCCTGTTCGCCCCTTGGAGGCGAACAGGCATTGCACCCTATAGGTGTGCAACTATGAGCGAACAAGCGGCCGGTTGCCGGACGCTGCGCCGGGGCTGCCGTCGCTTTCGATTGACGGTGTTGCTGTCGTGGCCGAGGCGCGAGACGCCCGCCCCACCCGATCTGCTGTCGCCAAGCCCCAATCCCCAGCCTTCAGGCCCTGGTCCCCAGTCCCCAGCCTCCGCTTACTCTTTCTTCGCTGGTCGCAGAATGGACGCCACGATACCCAGGGCGAGAATTGTTAGAACCGCCGCCAGGAGGTAAAGATTGAAGTTCTCGCCCAGCAGCGCCTTGAGTCGCACGTGCGTGAGCATCTTCACGCCCACCAAAATGAGCACGAACGAGAGCGCCACCTTCACATAGTGGAACTTGTCGATCATTCCCGCCAGGGCGAAATACAAACTCCGCAGGCCCAAAATGGCGAACACGTTGCTCGTGAAGACGAGAAACGGATCGGCTGTGATCGCGAAGATCGCCGGAATGGAGTCCACCGCGAAGATCAGGTCCGTAAACTCGATCATGATCAAGGCCAGCAGGAGGGGGGTGGCCATGAGCGCGCCCGCCTTGGCGGTATCGGCGACGGCATCGGTTTCGGCCTCAGCCCCCGGAACCGGCGGCTCATGTGAAGCGGCACTGCCGCCGCGGACGAAAAAGTGCTGCCCATGATAGCGTTCGGTGATGGGCATGAGCCGCCGAGCGAGCTTTACGAGTGGGTTGCGATCCGGCGTGCTGTGGCTCTCGCCGGCGAACAGCATGCGGATGCCCGTGACCACCAGGAAGCCGCCGAACACGTAGATGATCCACTCGAAGCGATGGATCAACTCCACGCCGATGGCGATCATGACGCCTCGCATGACCAACGCTCCCACGATGCCCCAGAAGAGCACGCGGTGCTGATACATGGCCGGCACGGCGAAGTAGCTGAAGATCATGGCGATGACGAAGATGTTGTCCACCGCCAGCGATTTTTCGACCAGATAGCCCGTGATGTACTTGAGCGTGGCCTGCGAACCGTTGTTGTACACCAGGCCCACGCCTTCGACTTCGACGGGCTTGCTCGCCATGATGTCCGGCGTCAGACCCAACCCCGCCCAGTGGTTGTTGTACCCGAGGTAAATGAAGCCGCTGAACAGCAGGCCCAACGCGATCCAGAACGCCGACCAGCCCAGCGACTCGCGCACGGAGATCACGTGGGCATGACGGTGAAACACGCCCAGATCCAGAGCCAGGAGGATCAAGACCAGCGTGATGAAACCGAGGTACATCCAGAGCATGCGACTCCCCTTCAACGCTCCGTTGTTGATGGCGCACTGCGACTCAATCGTCTATGGCTTGGAGTAGTTTTCGCTCCGCTTCAGGGTGGAAGGTGAAGTTTATTTCCCGAGTTGCTTCCAGGCGCGGGCGAACACCTCTTGCCCAGAAATGCCTTTCACCTGGCCAGACCGAAGTACTGCCAGACGCTGGCGAGCCGCTTCCGCCCACTTGCGATCCAGGTCTGGATCGGGCGAGTTGAGCGTCCGCAGGATGGACTCTGCGACCATAGCCCTTTCTTCGACGGGCAGCGCGGCGGCTTCGGAAATTAGATCGCTTGCCTTCACGTTGATTACCTCGTCCAGGATTCGGGCTTTTGGAATATAATTCCTCCAACCCACCAAGACAACTCCTCGTCATCGTGTCAATCTCCGGATCGGCCCCCCGCAGGCTCTGGTCGGTGGTTTTGTTCGCAGCGGTGCCGGCTCGACTTTTCGCCGCCGAGCCGCCATGCTTAGGGCTATGACGCGCGACGAGATTTGCACCAAGTTCCTGGAATCCATCCCGTTCGAGCTGTACCCGTAC
This sequence comes from Planctomycetota bacterium, assembly GCA_029550525.1. Lineage (GTDB taxonomy): Bacteria > Planctomycetota > Phycisphaerae > UBA1845 > PWPN01 > JACQVT01. The sequence continues at coordinate 629,332 of JAKPHF010000062.1, read as the reverse complement.
CAGGAGGAGGCACTGCTGGCCTGGTTCGAGGCGTCGGGCGGGGTGATGGTCTGTGCGCCCACCGGCATGGGCAAGACGCTGATTGCCGAGGCGGCGGTCTTCGAGGCTCTGCACACACGGCAGCGGCTCTACTACACGACACCACTCATCGCCCTGACGGATCAGAAGTTCCGCGAACTGCAGGATCTGGCCGAAAAGTGGGGCTTCAGTCGCGATGACGTGGGCCTGATCACCGGTAACCGCAAGGTCAACCCGGACGCCCTGATCCGCGTGGTGGTGGCCGAGATCCTGTTGAACCATCTGCTCTCGGGCGACGTCGGCAGGGGCGCATCCGCACAGACGGCAGCCGGCGGCTCGCCGGGCGACGGTGCCATGGTGCGTCCGCCGGACGCTCTCGGCGAGCCGGCGATGGCGGAAGTCTCCGCTGTGGTCATGGACGAGTTCCATAGCTTCAATGATCCCGAGCGAGGCATCGTCTGGGAGCTCTCGCTCGTGCTGCTGCCCGCTCACGTTCGCGTGCTCCTGCTATCGGCCACGGTGGGCAATCCTTACGAGTTCGCCCGCTGGTTGCGCGTCGAGCACAATCGCGACGTCAAGCTCGTGCAGTCCGATGAGCGGCGGGTCCCGCTGGAGTTCAACTGGGTGGGCGACAAGCTCATCACCGAGCTGCTTCCGGCCATGGTCTCGACCAACGACGAGGAGAGCCGCGTGCCCGCCCTGGTCTTCTGCTTCAACCGCGACGAATGCTGGGACGTGGCCGAGCGGCTCAAGGGCCTGCCCATCGTGACCAACGCGCAGAAGGCCGAGATCGAGGCTCATCTGGCCGAATACAAGGAGGACCTCGCCGACGGTGCCGGGCCCAAGCTCAAGCAGATGCTCATGCGCGGCGTGGGCGTGCATCATGCCGGCGTGCTGCCCAAGCACAAGGAGATCGTCGAGACGCTCTTCGCCAAGAAGCTCGTGCCGTTCGTCGTCTGCACCGAGACGCTGGCCGCCGGCATCAACCTGCCCGCGCGATCGGTCGTGCTCAGCACGCTCATGAAGGGCAAGCACGGCGAGAAGAAGCTTGTCGCTCCGTCCGTGGCTCACCAGATCTTCGGCCGAGCGGGCCGTCCTCAGTTCGACAAGCAGGGCTACGTCTTCGCCCTTGCCCACGAGGATGACGTACGGCTGTACAAGTGGAAGAAGAAGTACGAGCAGATCCCGGCCAACACCAAGGATCCCGGTCTGCTGCGGGCGAAGAAGGAACTCGAACGCAAGAAGCCGCAGCGCAGCAAGAACGAGCAGTACTGGACGGAAGGGCAGTTCGGCACGCTCATCAAGGCCGGACCGGCCAAGCTCCAGAGCCGCTCCATGATCCCGTACAACGTGCTCATCTACATGCTCACGCGGACCGGCACGCTCGACGAAGTCCGCTCATTCTTGTCCAAGCGGTTCGAAACGCCCGGACGGCTGCAATCGTTCCGCGAACAGCTTGATTTCATGCTTGCCAACATGGCCGCCCTCGGCTACCTCACCCGCAGCGATGATGGCGAGCACGTCACGCTCGACGAGCGCATCCACAAGCTGTTGACCTTCCGCAGCGTCGATCCGTTGTTCGGGGCGTTCCTGGCCGAGCAACTGGTCTACAGCAATTTCGACGAAAAGATGCTCGCTTTGGAGGCCGTGCTCGAACTGCCGCCCACCATCATTCGCCGCCTGCGGATTCCCGACCTGCCGCCCGGTCCGCTCGAAACTGACGTGCTCAAGCCCTTGCTCATCCAAATGGGAGCGCTGGTCGCCCGACCGGAATCCGCCGGAACCGAGGACGACGAAGACGACGACTACGTGGATTGGGCCGAGGAAGAGGAACGCCCGCCCACATTCCCCGAGATGCTCAAGATCGTTTTCGAGAGCAAGCTGGCGGCCCCCGAGCCGGTGCGCATCCAGCCCAAGTGGGTGGCCGGCGGCCTGATCGAGTCGGGCGGCGATTTCTACAAGTTCGTCCGCAGCCGCGAACTGGTCAAGCAGGAGGGGCTCATCCTGCGTCATCTGCTGCGTTTGGTCATCCTGGCCGGCGAGTTCACCACGCTCACCGAGGACCCCGACTACCAGCGCATCAGCGAAAGCGCCACCGCCGCTTGTCAGCAGGTGGACCCGCGCTATACCAGCCGGTTCCTGGAGCAGGCCGAAGAGGTCAAAAATATGGCACCCTTATGAGCGGAATGACGCGGCGAAACGAGGAGACGCCGGTGGACCATCCGCTCACGGCGTGTGCGAGACATGCCCAGCCACCGCGGGAGTCTTCCACCGGTGTCGCAGGGCGACAATGACGGGGACGGCCAGGAGCGTCCACCGGATCAGCCCGCCGACGAGGATCATGACGAGCAGGGCGACGGTGTCGGCCAGGAACCTCAGCGCCGTGCGCCACGCGACAGTCACGGCTGCCAGTATCAGACAAACCGCCGCGGTGACCATGAGCCGCATGCACACAAACGCCAATATCCGCCAAGCTCGGTTCATCACGACCTTACGCCAAGAGCGCGGCTCGAGTCTCTCCTTCTCGGTCGGATTTACGAGCTGTTGTTCGAGTTTGTCGAACCGGGGACTCGTCATGGTCTCACCTCCGGCAAGAGCTGCGCCCGGAATGCTCGCGTGCGCCGTGTAGGCGCGACATGGCCGTGTCCGGCGAACTTGGCTTGCTCTGCTTCCGATCTCTTGGATGAAGGATGGCGGCAGTCAGTTCCCGGCTTTCGTAGAGATCCGTTGCAGCACTGATCGCTCGAATCCGGCACGCCGCGATCTTGAACGACCTGTGTTCGTCGAAACACCACGCCGCTCGCTGGGTATATATCTGCCTAGCCCTCCCATGTTTCGTCCGGGAATGGCTGCACGCAGGGCTTACCGGCATGGTACGTTATTTCTCACGAGAGATTAAGGCTATGTCAAAGTCCCTGTTCAGAGTGGCGTTGGTTCTACTGCTGATCTCGGTCGGCAGTTGCTCCTTCTATCGCTCCGCCGGCGACCTGGCCCGGGTCTCGCCTCGCGACACCAAGAGCGTGGTTCTTAGCAAACTGGGCACGCCCACCGCGGCTGAGAGCAAGAACGGGTCAGAGATGCTTTATTACGAGCTCCGCGGCAGGAACAGTAGGGTTGACGTGTACTACATCAAACTGGTCGATGGTTCCGCTGACAGCTACGGCAAGGTCTCCGACGACGAGCCCGAGGCTCCGTAGCAACTGACAAATCCGGTCGCGGCTCGTAAGTATCCGCTGTTGCTTCTTGCACTGTACGGTTGAACTACCCGCGCCTGCTCGCGATAATACCCCGCTTTACGCTCCACGTTCGTGCGTATGCCGCCGATTGACGCGGCTGAGAACCGACGGGGAAAGCCGTGTTGCGGGGCAGAGGCTCGTGAGCGGGATTGCAGTGTTCGGGATTGCGGTGGGGTTGGCGATGGACGCTTTCGCCGTGTCCATCGCCGCCGGTCTCATCATTCCGCTCCTCACGTACCGGCACGTGTTCCGCCTCGCGTTTCATTTCGGACTGTTCCAGTTCCTCATGCCCGTGGTCGGCTGGCTGGCCGGGCGCAGCGTGGCCGCCTACATCGGGGCGTTTGATCACTGGGTGGCCTTCGCCCTCCTGACCTTCATCGGCGGCAAGATGTTATGGGACGCCCGGCATCGTGAAGAGAACGCCTGCCCCGACGACCCCACACGGGGCCTGCTCCTGGTGACGCTCTCGGTCGCCACCAGCCTGGACGCGCTGGCCGTCGGCCTGAGCATGGCCTGTCTGAACGTCTCGGTCTGGATGCCCAGCATCGTCATCGGGTTGGTCGCGGCCGCCTTGACGGTAATCGGCATCCGGTTCGGCCGACGCATCGGCCGCCGCTTCAGCCCCTTGGCCCAGGGACTCGGCGGGCTCGTGCTGGTGGTCATCGGCCTGCGCATTCTTGTGTCGCACCTGGCCTGAACCGGCCACTGCTCACATCTCGAACCATCGCCGCCTCCGCTTTTCGGTTGTGAGAACGGCACTGGCCCGATTGGCCTCGGCTAATTAAGATCACGGACTGATCATGGTGCATTCAATTCAGGAAAGGAAGGGCTTTGCCATATGCTCCGACTGACGCTTCCATGGATGCTGGGACTGCTCGCCTCGTTCGCGCAAGCGGCCCCTGCGACGAGTCGTCCGACCGACGCCGACGCCCGCCTGCAAGTCATGACGTTCAACATCCGCTATGGCACGGCCGACGACGGCCCCAACAGTTGGCAGCACCGGCGGGATCTGGTGTTCGGCGTGCTCGCTCAACATCGCCCTCACCTCGTCGGCCTACAAGAGGCATTGAAGTTCCAACTGGACGAGATCCTCGCTGCCCGGCCTGAGTATGCCGCCCTGGGCGTCGGCCGCGAAGACGGCAAGGAATCCGGAGAGTACTCGGCCATCCTGTACTGCAAAGACCGCTTCCGCGTCGTCGAGCAGGGCACGTTCTGGCTTTCCGAGACGCCCGAGGTTCCCGGCTCCAAGAGTTGGAATACCGCTTGCACTCGCGTGTGCACGTGGGCGCGACTGGCTGACCGCGCCAGCGGCCGGCACTTGTACTTCTTCAATACCCACCTGGACCACGTATCACAGGAAGCCCGCGAGAAGGGTGCCGCGTTGATCCTTCAGCGCATCGCCGAACGCAAGCCTGCCGATCCTGTGATTCTGACCGGCGACTTCAATGCGGGCGAGGGCAACGTGGCGATCCGCAAGGTGAAGGAATCCGGCCTTCGCGACAGCTTCCGCATGGTCAAGCCGGATGCCAAGCCGGCCGGGACGTTCAACGGCTGGAAAGCCAGAACCGACGGCGACAAGATCGACTACGTGTTCGTGTCCGAAGAGGTGGTCGTGCGAGACGCGGAGATTCTGCACGACAACAAGGACGGACGTTATCCTTCGGATCACTTCCCGGTCATCGCGATCATCGAGTGGAAGTAGACGCGACTCGGGAGGCGGGCGTGCTGTTGTGGTGCACGCTTCCAGCGTGTACGTGCTTGGTGTGCAAGACATCGACGCGGTCTCGACCCGAAAGGCTGCGAAGTGGGTAGGGATCAACGCGGCTCCCGGAAAGGGCGCCAAATCAGTGGAGACCGACGCGGTTCCGCCCCGAAGGGGCGCGAAGTTAGTAGCCGTGGGCGTAAGCCCACGGGCCGCCGGCTCCGAAAGATCTATTCTCTTTCAACCTGAGGGCGGCGAAGCCGCCCTCAGGTTGAAAGAGGAGGTTAGCGCGAGCTCACCACCGGCGGCTCACGCCGCCGGCTATTGACCGGCGCCTCTACGGGGCGAGAAGGTGCCGCACGCTAGACACGTGCTCCAGCGTGCACAGTTCAGGCAGGATGCCTGCACTACGACACCATCGCCTTTACGTCAGGCGAGACTTGTGTACCTGGCACCGGCAGGCTATATACACGACGATTCCATCTTTCACGAAGCATCTGGAGGCTCCTCATGAGCGCAAGCGAAACCAGCCAACCGTCGCGTCGAGAGTTCCTGAACACTTCAGGCCGGATCGCCGCCGCGTCGGCGCTGCTGGGGGCGGCGCCGGCTGTCCACGCGGCTGAGAACAACACCATCAAGGTCGCTCTCATCGGCTGTGGCGGCCGGGGAACCGGTGCGGCCGAGAATGCTCTGTCGACCAAAGGCCCGACCGAACTCGTGGCCATGGCCGACGTGTTCGACGACCGCTTGCAGGGCAGCCTCCGGCATCTGTCAGGTCGCTTCCCAAAACAGGTCAACGTGCCTGAAGAACGCCAGTTCATCGGCTTCGACGCCTACCGCAAGGCGATTGACGCCGTCGAAGGCGGAGGAGTCGTGATCCTGGCCACGCCGCCGGGCTTCCGCCCGCTGCACGTCGAGTACGCGATCAGCAAGGGCTGCCACGTGTTCATGGAAAAGGCCATGGCTGTCGACGGCCCGGGCGTCCGGCGCCTGCTCGCAGCCGGCAAGGAAGCCGACCGCAAGAACCTGAAGATCGCCGCCGGCCTCATGAGCCGCCACTACACGCCGCTCATCGAGGCCGTCCGCCGCATCCACGACGGCATCATCGGCGACGTCATCACCTGCTGGGCATATCGTGAGCACGGCCCCGTCGGCCTGCGGCCCAAGGCTCCGGGCATGACCGAGATGGCCCACCAGATTCGCAACTTCCACAACTTCAACTGGCTGGGCGGCAGCTTCATCCTCGACTGGTTGATCCACAACATCGACGTGTGCTGTTGGACCAAGGATGCCTGGCCCGTCTCCGCGCAGGGCCAGGGTGGCCGCCAGGTTCGCACCGAGCCCGATCAGATGTTCGATCATTATGCCGTCGAATACTCGTATGGCGACGGCACGCGCATGTTCGCCCAGGCCCGTCACATGGCCGACTGCTTCAACTTCTGGGGCTGCATCATCCACGGCACCAAAGGCTGCGCGGTCATGGGCGAAGGCATCCCCGACCCGCTCATCTACAAGGGCCACAAGCGAACCGACGACAACATCATCTGGCGCTTCACCGGCGACAAGGGCAACCACTACCAGGCGGAGCACGATCTGCTCTTCGACGCCATCCGCTCCAACAAGCCCTACAACGAAACCGAGCGAGCCGCCTACGCCACGCTCGCAGGCATCCTGGGCCGCATGGCCGCCGAGTCCGGCCAGGAGATCACTTGGGAACAAGCCCTCAACTCGGATCTCGTTCTCGCTCCGGGCATCGAAAACTACACCATGGACAGCCAGCCGCCGGTCGTGCCCGATGCCGAGGGCCGCTATCCGATCGCGATGCCTGGAAAGACGAAGGTGGTTTGAGAAGCTATCAGCTGTCAGCCGTCAGCTGGAAGTCATAGCTCACAGCTTATTTGTAGTCCTGCGGCTTGACGCCTTTCTTGTGCCCAGCGAAACCGAAGGGCGACGGCTTGTACTCGCCCACGAGCTCCACGTTGGCTCGGGCGGGGATCTTGTCTTCCAGGCCGACGCACCAATAGGCCGCATTCACCAGCAGCCGCCGCAGCCCCTCGCTCTCCAGGTCGGTGGCAGCGCCCATGGTCGTCGTGAACACGCGCCCCGGCTTGCCTTCCGCGATCTGGTACGTCTTGGTCCAGGCGACCGGCATCATCGGCTCGTTCAGCGACCCGGCGACCGGCGCGTCCGTGGGCTTCATGCCTTCCAGCACCTGACCCATCACCAGCGGCTTGCTGTCTTCCGGCAGGGGGCTGCGCACCGTGTACACGTCCGTTGGCCCCCAGATGTCCTCGCAGCCGCGCACGATGGGATGATCTTTGGCATCCGCCGCGATGACACCGCGCGTGCTCTGTTTGCCGTGCTTGCCGTGATGGCTAATCCAGGTTTCGCCGAGAACGCGTCGGCCGAAGCCGCCGTCCCAGCCCTCTGCCTTGCTGTCGAAGCTGTAGCGGTGGTACACCTTGCCTTTGGGGATGCGGAACGCATGCGTGGCCGTCCGCATGCCGATGACCGGCTTGCCCGCCTTCAGGTACGCGTCGATGTACTTCATCTGGTCGTCGGGCAGATCGCGAAAGCGTGTGGCAATGATCATCAGGTCGGCCGTCTCCAGCGCGTCCAGGCCGGGAATGTTGTTCACGACCTCAGGATTGATCGTGCCGTCCTTCGGATCCACGGCGAACAGCACCGTACAGGTGAACCCGTGATGTCGGGCGAGGATCTTCCCCAGCTGCGTCAGCGCTTCTTCCGAGCGGTACTCCTCGTCGCCGGAGACGAGTACGATGTGCTTGCCTTTGCCCGGGCCGTTGCCGCCCTCATAGCGGACCCACGGCTCCGCGGCCGACGCCAGGTTCGCCATCCCCGTGCCCATCGCTATTAGTGCCATAATAATGACTTGAATCATTGCATTGTCTCCTGTCACGAGCCCCTCGCGGTGGTTCTCTGGCCGGTCGCCTCGGGGGGGCGGGCATCTTGCCCGCTTTTTCCGGTGATGGCATTGCGGTGCAGGCATCCTGCCTGCACATGCACGCTGGAAGCGTGCACCACAAGACACACGCGTATGGGGACCGGTTCTCTTGCCGGCGGGGACTCTTCGCCAGCCCCCAGTCCCCGGCCCCCAGCCCCCGCGCCTCGCGCCTAGCGAGGCGCTTCGACCAGCGTCTGCACGCCTTCCTGGACGACGAAGCGCGCGTCCGCCGGTTCGAGTGTGCCGGGCGAACGCCGGCCCGTGCCCTTGACGCCCGTTGCCGAATCGCCGAGATCCTCGCGCATCCGCTCGGCCAAGCTGGTAATCGTTGCCACCACCTCCGGATGCTGATCTTTCACGTCAGTCGTCTCGCCGATGTCGCGCTCGAGGTCGAACAGGGCGAGCTCCTGCTGGGCCCTTTGATACGGCACCGGCCGGCCGTCCGTACCGCCAGGGCCGCCGGCCAACGTGCGATACGAGTGTGGAAAATGCAGCTTCCAGCGGCCCATGCAGACGGCCTCCAGCGCCTCGCCCCAGTAGAAGAAGTACGCCTCATGCGGCGAAGTCGCTCCTGGCTCACCGGCAATCAGCGGCCAGATGTTCTTGCCGTCGATCTTGTGATCGGGCAGCTTTGCGCCGATCAGATGGGCGATGGTCGGCAGGACGTCGATGGTCATTGCTGGGGTGTTGCAGACCGTATCCGCGGGGATAGTCCCCGGCCACCACATGATGGTCGGCTCGCGCACGCCGCCTTCGAACGTGTTGCCCTTGCCTTCGCGGAGCGGCTTGGCCGAGCCGGCGTGCGTGCCGTAGCTGAGCCAGGGACCGTTGTCCGCGGTGAAAATGACCATTGTGTGTTTTTCGAGACCGTTGCGGCGGATGGCTCCCACGATCTCGCCCACCGACCAGTCCACCTCCATCATCACGTCGCCGAACAAACCGCGCTTCGACTTGTCCGCAAACTTGTCCGACACGAACAACGGCACGTGCACCATGGAATGCGGCACGTATAACAGGAACGGTCGCTCCTTGTTGCGCTCGATGAACTGAACGGCACGTTCGGTGTACCAGGTTGTGAGCATCTTCTGCTCTTCGGGCGTGACCTGGGGGATGCGGACCTTCACGCCGCCGACAGCCGTGGCTTCAATCAGCGGCAGATGCGGCCAACGCTTGAAGCGCTCTTCCATGGGCTTGTCCTCCACCGCCGGATGGAAGGGCCACATGTCATTCGAGTAGGGCAAACCGAAGTACTCGTCGAAGCCATGCGCCGTGGGCAGAAACTTGGGATGATGCCCCAGGTGCCACTTGCCGTAACACGCGGTAGCATAGCCCTTCTGCTTGCAGACCTCGGCAAACGTGGTCTCGTCCGCGCTGAGGCCGTGCTCGGCTCGCGGCCCGAGCGCTCCGAGGATTCCCACGCGGACGTTGTAGCAGCCGGTCATGAGTGACGCTCGCGAGGCCGAGCACACCGGTTGGCTCGCATAGAACTGCGTGAACCGCCGGCCCTCCCGGGCGAGCCGGTCGAGGTTGGGCGTCGCGTATTCCGTGGCCCCGAACGGTCCGATGTCCGCGTAGCCCATGTCGTCCATGAAGATGATGACGAAGTTGGGCAGTCGGCGGTCTTCCGGCGCGGCCGACACGGTAGCCGAAGCGGTCGCGCACACGGCGGCAGTCAAGGCCATCAGCGGTCTCATGGGGCGATTCCTCCTGCGACGGACATGGCGAACGACCAAACCCGCGTGACAGGATACCGCAACCCCCGAGACTTCGCATCAATTCGCCCGGCCCGCGGGTTTGAGGCGGTCGGCCATGAACTGGAGATGATAGGGCAGGGCGTTGACCCAGTACGGCCAGGTGTGGCCGCCGGGGCGTTCGGTGTACTCGTGCGGGATGTTCAGTTCCAGCAGCCGCCGGTGCATGGCCTGGTTGCCGCCGATGAACGGCGTGTCCTGCAGACCGCACTCGATGAAGATGCCGACGTTGCGGCCGGCGAACTTCTCTGCCTGGCTGATGGCACTGTGGGCCAGCCAACGGCCCGGATGCTCGTGGTACGGGCCGAGCCGGTTGGCGAGATCGTACTTGTCGCGGAAGGGCTGTAAGTCCATGACGCCGCTCATGCTCCCGCACGCGCTGAACAGTTCGGGATGGCGGGCGCACAGATAGATCGCTCCGTGCCCGCCCATGCTCAATCCGGTGATGCCGCGGCCCGCCGGTTCGGCCCACGTTCGGTAGCGGCGATCGATTTCGGGCACGAGATGACGCGTGATCACCGTCTCCCACTGGTAGTCGGCCGACTCGGGGGCTTCGGGCACGGCGTCGAGGTACCACGAGCTGTATTTGCCGTCGGGCAGGACGATGATGAGCCCGTAGCGGTCGGCCATGCGGTCCAGCGCCCGGTCGGTGCCCTTCGTGTGCTTGTGCCAATCCTCCTGGCTGCCCGAATAGCCATGTAGCAGATAGACCACCGGATAGCGGACACCCTCAGCTTCCCGGCGAGCATAGTCGGCTGGGACGACCACGATCGCCTTGGACGTCGTGCCCGGACGCGAGCCGGGGATCGCAAATTCGATCGTCTGGACGCGATCGGCATCGGCGGGCCGGCTGCTCTGGGCCCAAGCCGGTACGTTTACGAGCAGAACCAGCCAACTGAACACGCTACGCCGGGTGACAATAGATCGCAGGTGCATCGTTGTCTCCTGAAGTCGTTTCGAACGAACGGGGAATATGCTAACCTGATCCCGCGCGTCCATGAAGGGGCACGTGCCTTGTAGAAGGCGCGCGTGCCCTCGCGGCGGGTAAAGCCGATCAGTCGTGCGTCTCGAGTCGGCATCGACGCGAGCTTCGTCGTTGTTTCGACATTCGGATTTCGTGCTTCGCCATTCCAAAAAGGGGGCTGCCATGCTTCCGATCGCCAACATGCTCGGGCCGGCCCGCAAGCCGCCGGGAATCTCGCGTCAGTTCACGACGTTCAACCTGGACAAACGCACCAAGACCAAGATGCTTCCGCCCGGTCAGCGGCTCACCATCGGCGAGGTCAAAGGCGCGGGCTACATCTCGCGGATGTGGCTCACGTTTCCCGGCTGGTTCTACCAGCATTGGAATCCCGGTGCGGTCATCGACCCCACCATGCTCAAGGCGCTAATCCTGCGTATCTACTGGGACGGAGCCGACACGCCGGCTGTCGAGACGCCCGTGGGCGATTTTTTCGGGGCGGGCCAGGCCGAGTTCAACTCGTTCACCTCCGCCTACGTCGGCACGAGCAGCGGCGGCTTCTTCACGTACTGGCCCATGCCGTACGCCAAGGGGTTCCGCATCGAGATTGAGAACCGCCATCCCAAGCTCGGCACGGACGTGTTCGTGAACATCAACTACCAGGAGCTCGACATGATGCCCGCCGGCACTGGCTATTTCTGCACGCAGTTTCGCACCGGCCGCCGCCAGGGCAACGAGCCGGCCCTGGTGCTCGAGACCGAGGGCAACGGCCACTACGCAGGCGTGATGCTCCACATGCAGGGCGAGCCCGTGCATTATCTCTCGTTTCTCGAGGCGCCCGAGTACATCTACATCGACGACGACTGGGAGCGGCCGCGCATCACCGGCACCGGCCTGGAGGACTACTTCAGCGGAGGCTGGTACTTCCGCGACGGCGAGTTCGCCGGGCCACTGCACGGCGTGCCGCTCAAAGACGCCCTGCGCTCCATGGTCACCATGTATCGCCTGCACGCCGAGGACGCCATCGCCTTCGATCGTCGCATCAAGTTCGAGTTCGTCAACCCGTGGGATCCCGAGCGGCTCAAACCCTACTGGTACTCGTCCGTGGCCTACTGGTACAACCATGTGCCCAATCCCGATCAACCGGCGCTGCCCGACCATGCCGCGGTCATGCAGCAGTATCGCTTCCGTGACCGGGATCACATTTCGATTCCGTGAAGCTTGTGAGACTTGAGTCCTGAGACTTGAGACCTGAGGTACGTATTGCACGAACCTCACGGATGAAGAAGGATGGTCCGTTAATCTTGCAATCTTGCAATCTGTGGACCATATCCTTCCGGCGACAGCGATTGCGAGCTGTTGTGATGTCACGTGTGTGACATCAAGCGGAGTTGGAATCCACAGCTTGCAAGATTGCACGGATTTGAAGAGCAGGCATGAAGGTCAAGTCATCAGAGACGCCCGGTGCACGCGGGGGACAGCGGTCATGCGACGGCAGGATCTCAGACGCTTGCTTCAGTACGGCTGGTACCACAAGGCGATTATTCCGCCGGAGACGCGCGTCGATCCGTCGAGCTTTTCAGAGGAGGAGTTCCCGGTTTATTGCCCGCGGTGCAGCTACCTGCTGACCGGCCTGGCTGCATCGCGCTGTCCGGAGTGCGGCCGGGAGTTCGATCGAGGCCGGCTGCTCGTGGAGCAGTACCTGCTCAAGCAGGCACCGCCCACCAACACCGCCGACAGGATGGACAGGGTTGCTGCATGGATACCGTTCGGCAGTATGGTTCTTTTTGTCCTCCTCATGTCGTTCGGCCGTGTATTCGCAGCTTCCTTTTCGTGGCTCATTTACGTACTCTTGTTGCTGCTCCTGTTTCTCAACCTGGGAGGACTGGGGCTGTTGTTGGCGTGCGCACGTGCGAAGCAGCGCGACATGCGCAGCCACGCTCTCGATAGAGAGAAACAGGAGCGTCAAGTCTTTGCGGCGCTGGACTGGTCTGATCCCGTTTTCCGGCGTGCCCAGCGGCTCCGCTGGGTCGGCCTGGCTGTCTACTGCATCGCCTTTGCACTTCTGGTGATCATCTTGATGATCGGAGCGGACCGGTATTCGCCTTGGGCCACCGTGGTCGCGGTGGTAGTGTTCGGGGGTACCGTGGTGTGGTCAGTGACGGAATTCCGTCGCTGTGGGCCGGGAGCCAACGGATGAGCCATGCCGACAGAGGCAACTCTCCGCCATTCCGGCATTCGGGCTTCGTGCTTCCTTCGTCATCGTCAGTCGGATCTCGTCATTCGGCGGGTGGAGGACCGCTTGGGGTCTGAGTTCTAAATGTGGTCGGATCAATGACTTAGATCTGGAATTGAAATTCCGGCCGACTCCGGATATGGTAAGGGGCATATAGACGCCCCGGTCGCCGGGAGCGGACGGGAAATGCCCCCATCGTCTAGTGGCCTAGGATATCAGGTTCTCATCCTGAAGACAGGGGTTCGAGTCCCCTTGGGGGTATGGCAAACCCGCTTTTCGGGCAGTTGGGCCCGGAAAGCGGGTTTTTCTTTTGGTGATAGGGAACGCCCAGCCAACCGCTGCAGGCTGACAGCTGATCGCCGACGGCTGATGGCTATGCCCGGGACGGGGGCCTCGTCGGCTGGTAGACTTCTCGGCCATGTGGGCGTTGGACTCGATCTCGGACCGCAGCTTGTGGGACGCACGCCGGGGGGCGTCGCAGTGAGCCTCCGCATGGCCGGCTGGTCGTAGTCCGCCCCGCCCGGGTTCCGACGCTGTGCGGCTCGTGCCGGCGGTGACGGTCAATGTGCGTTTTTGTGCACGCTTCCAGCGTGCACGTGTGCAGGCAGGATGACTGCATCACAATCACAATGCCGGCGAGCCGGGCACGCCGACGCGGGTATGAAAGCAAGGAGCTGGAGAATGTTTCGCCCGAAGCGGTATGTGTTGGTTTTGTCAGCCTGGTTGATCGTTCAGCCTGCCTGGGCGGTGCAGTGGCAGTCGATTGCGCCCGGCATCGAGTACGCCGAGATGCAACTGCCCGGGCCGGTGGAGGTGTTCGTCGCTCGGGCCGATCGGCAGCACAAAGGCTGGACCATTGATGTCATGATGGCCAAGGGGCTGGCCAAGGGCGCGCGGGAGATCGTGCCGGAGATGGCCCGGCGTGCCGACGACAGCGTCAACTTTCTCGGGGAGCGGTATGACGCGAAGGTGGCGATCAACGGCGACTACTTCAACCCGACCACGGGCGTGCCGTTTGGTGGGCAAGTGGTGGGCGGCTGGTTCGTCCGCCGTTATCCCGAGTACAGCGGCGGGAGCGGCTTTCTGTGGATGCTCGATGGTCGGGCGGTGATGGGCGGCAACGTGCGCAATGCCGCCAAGTGGCAGCGCGTCCGCTTCGCCGACGGCACGGAGATGAACATTCACAAGCTCAACGACCCGCGCGGCCAGGACGAGCTGGCACTCTACACGTGGCAGTATGCCGACCGCACGGACGCGGCCGATGCCGGTGTGGAAGTGCTTGTGCGAATGTCGGCCCCGGTCGTCATCATGCCCGACGGCGGCGGCGTGCCGGGCGAGATCGTCTCGGTTGTCGAAAGCAAAGGCGGGACGCTCTTGCCGTACGATCACGTGGTGCTCTCGGGCCATGGACGAGCGGCCGAAAAGCTGCGACAGCACGCGAAGAAAGGCGAGCAACTGCGGGTCGAGCTGACGCTGGCGGATTACGGCAATGAGGATTTGGGTCTCGCTCCGGCCGACTGGAAAGGCGCGTACGCCGGCATGGGGGCGGCGACGTACATCCTGGTCAACGGAAAAGTGCCGCGGCACTGGGAAGCCAAGGCCGAGAAGCTGGCTCGCGAAGGCAAGCGGCACGGCTCGGTGGTCAAGGATCCACGAACGCTGGTGGCGTTCAACGAGCGGTACGTCTACTTCGTCGTAATCGATGGCCGATCGAATCGCAGCATCGGCATGAATTTCACCGAGGCGGGCGAGTTCTGCCGCGACCATCTGAAAGCGGATTTCGCGGTCACGCAGGATGGCGGCGGCTCATCCATCATGTGGGTCGATGGCGAAGTTCGCAATCGGCCGTCCGACAAAAACAAGGCGGGCGAAACCGTGTTTCGGCCGGTCGCCAACGGTTACCTGATGGCAACGCTGCAGCCGGCCGAGTGGTCGCGCAAGTTCTCGCCGGACGAGCGGATCGTCACGGCGAAGAACGTCGAGCTGCGACTCGGTCCCGGCAGTCAATTCGGCGTGGCCGACGAGCTCAAAGCCGGCGCATCGGGGACCATCGTGTCGCACAAGCTGACGGGCATTCGCGCCAAGGGCACGTTCTGGTGGAATTGCTGTTTCGCCAACGCCGAAGGCTGGCTGCCGCAAGATGCGTTGGAGTCGGCCACGCGGTGAGCGGAGGCTGCGAGTGGGGGCCAGGGACTGGGGACTGGGGAAGAATCCGAGCCTCCTGACACTGGAGCTATTCTGCGCAGGACGGCTCGATGTCAGCGCCCGGTCCAGTGTAGCATCGCTGGAACCAGCCGAAATCCGTTTGGTCCACGTCGCCATCGCCGTCGAGGTCGGTCGCGCTAAAGTGTTCCGGACTGCAGCCGGTGGGCGGACCGCTTGTAACGCCTGGCCCCGTGGCGCACGCGACTAGGATGGTCAGATCGTCCAGATCGACGTCGCAGTCGCCGTCCAAGTCGCTCGGCCCGCTCGGTCTGAGGCTCAGGACGGCTGGTTCGGACACCGTGCCGCCACCGAGCGTGGTGACCGCGCAGCGGTACTCGCCGACGTGCGATGCGCCCACGCGCGAAATCGTCAGCGTGGGCGTGGTCGCGCCGGTCACGTCGTCGCCGTCGAAAATCTTAGTGCCGTTTACATGCCACTCATAGGTGAACGGTCCCGCCCCGGCGGGCTCGATGTTGAACGTGACCGTCGATCCGGGGCACACACGCTGCGATATGGGTTGCATTTCGATCGCCGGACGGGGCGGTGTGACGGCACTGACGATCCACGCTCGAGTCTGGCCGTCGTATGTTCCGTTACCGATCACAGTGGTGGCGTCGGCTGACATGCCGCGGATTTCTTGCAACGACCAGCCCGCCAGATCCAGGCCGTACTCACTGGTGAGCAGTCCCTGATACTGTCGCGTGCCGTAATCCGCATCCCAGATGAGGGCTTCCCGGGGACCGTCAGGAACGCCTGTGTTCTTACGACAACTGTATCCTCCAGCCACCGTGCCATCGCCATTCAGCGCGAGGATTTCGCCCCAGTTGTCGCCATCGCCGCCGGGAATGAATGGCACGGCGGTAGGTGTCAGCGAGTCTTTCCATACGACCGGCTGCTGCCAGGCTCCGCCGCCGGCGTAGTAGCTCCATCCGCCCTGAGCCGTTCCGTCGCGTGACATGGCTCGCACCACCGCTTCGTAGATGGTGTTCGGGCCGCCGAGCAACGTGTTGAGCGCCACACACTGCGTGCCGCCGACGTAGATCATGGCGTTGCGGGCGCCGCCGGTGGGGGCTTGGCCCTTGTACTGGTACTGCCCGCCGCAACGGCCGTTGTCGGACACGGCATGAAAGTCGCTGTTGTCGTGCCCGTGAGGCGGCAACGTGTACGACGCGGTGGTGTTCGTGCTGCGCGTGTAGCGGCCGGCCTTGCGTCCACCGCCGGCCCCGCCGGTCGGTGCTAATCCCGAGATCCAGTAGTCCGTGCCGCTGCTGCCCAGGCCGGTAGCGACCCACTCGAGCGCGCCGTTGAGCTTGGGCAGACTGGCGAACGTCCCCACGCCTGCGGTGTTGCCCTCCCATCGCCGGGCCGTGAATGAGCTCGCGTTACAGTTGACGGCAACGACGACGTTCCCGTTGTACCAGCCCACGCCGGCCGCCTTGCTCTGCGTGGCTCCCGCAGGCACACCGATCTCCCGGAGCCCCTCGGTTCGCGTCCAGATGAACGCCCGGTTCGCCGCGGTCGTGCCGCAGACCACCGTGCCGTCGGCCGAGATGCCGGTCACCGTCGTTCCCGAGGCGAGGCCCTGGAACTGCATGGCGGCAAGGCCGAGGTTGGCCGCGGCAGATGTCGCACTGCCGTAGGGATTGGAGACCACGCAGTCATATTGACCGACGCATGTGGTGTCCACCGAATGGATCTGGAGCGACGCAGTTGTCGTGCCGGCGTAGCGGCCACCATCGACGAGCGCCATCCCGTTCCTTCGCCACTGGTAGCGCATGGGCGGCGTGCCGGCGGCCTGAATGACGAACGTCACCGATTTGCCTGGCGTGACGCTCTGATCGGCGGGTTGCGACACGATTGTCGGCGGCTCGTACACGGGCGTCGCCGTCATGAATGAATAGATCGACGCGTTCCGCAGGATGAACCGCAATCGAAGCGGGCCCGAACTCGCCGGCAGTTCGCTTCCTCCGTTCCACGCGACCACTTCGTCGATGCTGTCGCCCGTCAGCGGGATGCAGTCGGCCTCGCCGTAGCCGGGTATCACCGCGTAGTTCGCGTCGAGCACTTCGACCTTGAGCCATCCACCGGCGGCCTGGTAGTTCACGTGCAACTGGCCGGTCAGTCCGTCGAGCGGCCGTGTCATGACCCAGCCGGTATTGGTGCCCGCGGTGAGCGACGCGAAGCCATCCTTGCGCAGCGTGGCCAGGCCGATGTTGCAGTTGAGCCGCTTGGTGGCCGTCCCGTGCACGTCATCGCATGCGCCGTAGTAGATGGCGAGCTTGCCCTCGCGGTAGACCGGCGCGATGGCCGTGTACAACTGCCCATCGTCCCAGGTCCCGGACGGACCCAGCGGCAGCATGGCAGGGCGATTGCCTTCCTCACGCGTCCAGTGCACGCCGTCGCGACTGGTCACGATCTCCGCGTACACCGGGCCGATGGTGTAGCCTTCCGCATCGGTCGCCCGAAAGATCCACAGGATGCCGACGTACATCGTTTCGTACGCGAACGCGCAGAGGCCGTAGAAATGCGTACGCTGTAGTGTGCCCGGTAGTACCCAACGGTCGTCGAAGCTGTCGGGCTCGAGCACCACTAGCGGCTCGGTCCAGGTCTGAAAGTCGGTGCTCGTGCAGAGTGCCACGCTTCGCCGTCGCAACCCGTTGACGTCGGTGTTGACTTTTACGTAGGCGAGATAACGCTGCGTGTGCGGATCCCAACTGGCCATGGCCACGTCACCTACGCCGCTGATGATCGGGTTGCCGGGCAGATCGGTGGTATGAATGCCGTCGGGCGAGACCGCTCCGTAGTACGTGCCTTCATAGTTGAACAGCCGGTATTGCCGGCCAGGGTCGGGATCCCAGGGCGTGTGGATGACCGACGCGATGCCGCTGCGGGTGGGCCGGTCGAAGATCATGTTGTTGGCGGTCGATCCGTGCCAGGCATTGATGTGCAGATTGGGCTTGTGCCAGTGGATCCCGTCCGGACTCGTGGCGTAGAGCACGTTGCTGCCGTCATCCGCGGGGTCTTCGGGCCGTAGCGTGTGGTACCACATCCGGTAGCCGGCGCCTGTTTCGGCGGGCAGGACCGTGCCGTAGATATAGACGATGCTGTCTTCCCACGGCTGCGTCGGCGTAAGTACCGGGTTGCCGGCGTACTTTTCAAACGGGTGATACACGCGGGTGAGGTTGCTCTTGGACTCGACGAGCCAGTCGTCCACGAACAGTTGCCAGGGCCCGGTCAGATCGCCGAGCGACCGCTGCCCGACGACAGCCGAACCACGGATCGCGGTCAGCAGGCAAGCGACCACCAAGACACGCGTGGCGTGAGGGAGACGTCGTCGATTCACGAAAAATCCCCGCCCATGAGGATCGTCGGGGGCGTGCGTCTTGCACGCCTCACGGCGGACGAGGCGCGCGCCCCCGCTGCACGAGAAGATGTAAGATCATAGCTTTCCAATCGGCTTGGTGTCAACACAATCCACCCGATTCTGTTAACGGATGGAGCGGGTCATTTATCGGTCGGCTCACTATCGCTTCCCACGGCCCTGTGGACCACGGATGGCACGGATGAGGAAGAAGAGACTTGTTGTCTTGGCGAAGCAAATCACAAGCAGTCTGTTCGGCTCCGTGCTCCTCTGCGACCGTGGTTAACCAAATTGCCGAAGCGAGCCCTGATCGCTTCGGAACATCATAAGTGACATATTATTGCCCCTGTGCGCAATGTTCGGGCACATCTTGCCTCTTCACTCAAGACTCAAGTCTCAGGTCTCGAGCCTCAAAAAAGAACAAGCCGCCGGACGGGCATCCGGCGGCTTGTCGGGGCTTCTACTAATGTGACCGACTCAGTGCGCGTGCCATCGTTGAGCCAGTTGGAACTTGCCCGTTCTGCGGTCGACCACCACCCGCAGGTCCACCTGCCAGCCGCAATCCCGCCAGCCGTAGGGCCGGTACGCGTCATAGAGGACCAGGGCGCTCGTCCCTGCATCATGCTATCGGCACTTGTTTCTTGCGAGTGCGGAATTGGAGTCGATGGGAGGCAACAGAGCGAACGGAGAAGCCTCTCTGTTGCCTCCCTTATCTCCTGTAAAATCCTTTCTTTATCCGTGTCCGTCTGTCTTCCGCCACTCACCGCTCGAGGGTTTCTCGAGAGTGCCAGGTTCTCCGTGCCTCGGCGTCTCGGTGGTAGGTTAAGGCCACGCTGGGATCTACGGCGACACCTGCTCGAACACGAACACGCCCTTCTTGTTGCTGGTCACGATGTCCGGCCGCTTGTCGCCGTTGAGATCGACGATCGCGAATTGCAGGCCGACGCCGCTTTCGGCATCGATCAGGTGCTGCGTGAACTGCGGCTTGCCGTCAACGCGTTTCTGCTCGTACCAGCACAGCACGCTCAACTGAAACGAGCCGGCGTCGTGACCGTTGTGGGCCCAGAACCGCTTGCCGGTGACGAAGTCGGGCAGCCCGTCACCGTTCATGTCCGCCACCGCGATGGCGTGGGTCTGCGAGATGCTGTGGTCGATCTCGTGCATCTGCCAGCCGTCGGGTGTTTGCTCGCACCAGGCGATGCCGTACGCGTGGGGGCTGCTGCCGAGTACGTCGCTGTCGCCATCGCCATCCAAATCCGCTACGCACAACTGCGCACCGCCGAAGAACTTGGCCGGATGAAAGGTCCACGATGACGTCGACGCTGACGCCGGTCCCTCCCACCATCCATCCGGAATGACCACGTCGAGGCGGCCGTCGCCGTTTATGTCACCTACGCCCAATCCATGCGCAGCTCCCGGATCGCCGGGCCCGGCGATGACTTGAACGGTCCAGGGCTGCGTGGGATCGACGCCGGGCCGGGCCAACGCGCACTTGTCGCCATGCATGAATACCAGTTCGCGACGCCCGTCGTCGTCCACATCGACGTACGCGGGATTCTCATTGCCCGTCTGCTCCATGACCGGATGCGTCTTCCAATGCGAACCGGGCGAGCCGGGATTCTCCAGCCAGCGCGACTGCTGGCCGGGGAAACCGACCACGATCAGATCCGTATGACCGTCGCGATTGATGTCGTCTGCATAGCACAGGAAGGCGTCGCTGTACCCGAAGCGGTTGAACGCCTTGGCCTCGCCGAACATGGGCACCATCTTCCAGTCGGGGCCGGCGTAGTAGACGTTGCCCGCGGCGATGTCCAGCCTGCCGTCACCGTTGAAATCGGCCACGGCCAGGCCTTCGCTGCGGAACGCTGAATCCAGCCGATGCTTGCGGAAACCGATGGGCGACTCGGGAGCCGGCATCTTGTGATCCGCGCGAATCGCCTTGATGACGTCGTTGAGATTCAGCGCGTCGGCCGAGATCGCGTTGGCCTCGATCCACGCCGCCTCACGCGAGTTCAGCGTCGTGGACGGCAGCGGCATGAGCGTTTCCGCTTCGGCGGTGGTCTCGCAGGTGATGGCGGTGATACGCGGAATGATCCCGTCGGGGGCGGCCACAAGCCGAATCTTTTCGATCACCTCGCTTCGCGGTCGAATCACCAAATAGTGCTGATACGGATCGGCCGACGGATGAAGCCGGAGTGCCTTCGACGGGCTGAGCAACTTGCCCCAATCATCAAGCGTAAATCCGCCCATCAGCGGAATCACGTCGGGCGAACCGTCTTTGTAGTGAATCTCGATTCCGCCACAGGTTTCCAGCGGGCGAACATTGGCCGTGCAACCGAGGAAATAGAGCCGCTCGGCGGCAAAGCCGCAGGGAATCTCCACCGAGCCGTTCTTGGGAATGATCGTGAACGAGCTGAGCAAGCGCTTGAACGGCACGCCGCCTTCCAGCAGATCGTAACGAACGTCCGCCGTGTGCACGGCTTCGGCCCAGCCCGTGGGCATACCCTGCTTGAAATCGACGCGGAGCGCGGGGCCGGCATCGATCGCACCCACGCCCATCCACGCAAAGCCGGTGCCGCTATCGCCGTCCCGCAGTTCGATGCGCACCTGCGTGCCACGCAGTCCCCGTACGTCGAGCTTGCTCACTTGCAGGGCGTCGTTCTGCGGAGGCGGCACCTGGAGCAGCACTTCGCCCTTGCGGGCATCGACGATGGCCACGAAATTCTTCTTCTGGCCGCCCTGCGGGCCGTCATGACCGCAAATGGTCATCGTGATCTCATCCGAATCGACGATAAACGGCGGCGAACTGATCATGCCCGTTCCGGATTCGCCGTTGGCCAGCGACGACAGATACGGTTCGACTTGCCGATTGGCCCCGTCGCGATCCAGAATTGCCCACGTCTGACCGAGTGCCACGGGCGGACACTTAAGAGCCTGAAAACGCGGCGACGCGGGAGCGTTTCCTCGCGCTGCGGCTACCCAAACACACAGTGCCGCGCACGCCACACCAATGATCGAATATCGTTTCATCACGGTTTATCCCTTTCGTCTACGACAACGCGTGCTTACAGCGCGGGCAGTTCCCATCCTTTGCGTCGCGGCCGATCCAGGTAGGTGTTGGCTTCGTCATCGCCGATGAACTGCTCTTTGTCGGGGTCCCACCGGAGGTGCCGGCCAAGCCGCCGAGCGATGTTCGCCAGGTGGCAGACCGTGATCGAACGATGCCCGATCTCCACGTCGGCGGTCGGCAGCGAGCGGGTCCGGATGCAATCGAGCCAGTTCTGGATGTGCGGACGCGACACCCAATCCGGCCCTTCCCAGGGCTCGGCCACCGACGGGTCCGGCGGGTTCTTGATGAAGCCCGGCGGATCGGTGGTGAACACGTTGCGGTCGAGCACCATCTTGGCCTCGGTGCCCGTGAACACGCCTCCGCCGAGCGGACCCTGTTTCAGGTCGAAATCCACTTGTATGCCGTCGGCGTACTTCATGGAAACGTTACCGTGCGGTCCCGGCGTGGTCGGCCAGATCTCCGTCGGGCCGGTGTGGCACTTGCCCAACGCCCACTGAATCTGATCCACGCCGTGCGCGCCCCAGTTGGTCATTTCGCCGCCGGAGTAGTCGCGCCAGCCCATCCATCCGAACTGCAGGGCATGATTGAACGGCCGCCACTCGGTCTGGGCCTGCCACACGTCCCAGTCGTTGCCTTCGGGAATCGGTTGTTCGGGCAGACCTTGGTAATCGCGCGGACCGGTATAAGCGACGCCTTGCACTCGGACGAGCTTGCCGAGACCGCCCTTGCGGATGAACTCGCAGGCAAAGCGGTTCATCTCCATCGATCGCTGTTGCGAACCCACCTGCAGGATGCGCTTGTACTTGCGGACCGCGTTGACCAGCACGCGGCCTTCGCGGATGGTCAGCGTGAGCGGCTTTTCCGCGTACACGTCCAAGCCGGCTTCGCAGGCTCGGATGCACGGCAGCACGCGGGCGTGATCGGTGGTGGCCACGACCACCGCGTCGAGCTTCTCCTTCTCGAGCATCTCCTGGTAGTACTGGTAGACCCTCCAGTTGGCCTTCTTCTGCTCGAGCGTTTCCTTGCACCTCTGCAGGTAGCAATCGCAAATGGCCACGATTCGCGCACCGTCGGGGGGCACGTGATCCATCAGTTGCCGTGCCCGGCCGCCCACGCCGATGAAGCCGAGAATGATGCGATCGTTGGCCCCGAGCCGCCCGGGAGCAGCCAGCACGCCGCTCGGAACGAAGTATGGTACAGCCACCGCCGCTGATGCGGCAGCTCCTCGCTTGAGCACGGTTCGTCGGGTCAGACGTTTCTGCGAATTCATAATCGCTCCCACGGGAACGCAAAGAGTTGGCCCGGCCACACTACCGGGCGGCGTGCGAGCATTGTACTGCACCCGCGGGCGGATCCACCACGTGCCGGCACACCGGTGACTCGGAGCGCGCAACCAAACGGGTCAGCGCAGATGACGGTCGATGGCCGCGAGCAGCCGATCGACGTCGGCGGGGGTGTGTTCGCAGGACAAGCTGATCCGCAGCCGGGCGGTGCCGCGCGGCACGGTAGGGGGGCGAATGGGCAGAACGAGCAAACCGTCGTCCAGCAGGGCATCGGCGAGCCGTACCGCCTCGGCCGCATCGCCGACGATGAGCGGCACGATCTGACTGGCCGAGTCCCCGATACTCGGTCGGCGGTCGCTCGTCGCATGGCGGTTCGAGCTGCAAATCTCGGCCAGTTCGCGGCGCAGCCGGGCGGCGGAGGCCAGAAGGTCGCGCCGACGCTGCGGCTCGCGCTCCACGATGTCCAATGCGGCCATGGCTGCGGCGCAGGCTGCTGGCGGGAGCGCCGTCGTGTAGATGAACGCGCCGGCTGTGTTGATGAGCCATTCGATGATCTCGGCCCGGGCCGCGATGAAGCCACCGATGCCACCCAGCGCCTTGCTCAGTGTGCCCACGACCACGTCAATCTCACCCTCGACACCCGCCGCCTCGGCCAGGCCGCGACCGTTCTCGCCCAACACGCCCGTTGCGTGAGCCTCGTCGATGCACAGGAGCGCGTCGTATCGGCGCTTCAGCTCGACCAGTCGCGGCAGGTCGGCCAGGTCGCCGTCCATGCTGAACAGCGAGTCGGTCACGATCACGCGGCGGCGAAACGAGCCCGACCGGTCGAGCAGCCGCGCCAGCTTGTCGTAGTCGCGGTGCGGAAACACGCGGAGGACGGCCCCGCTGCCCCGGCAGGCATCGACGATGCTCGCATGGTTCAGCTTGTCGATGATCACCACGTCGCCCGCGCCGGCGATGCCGCGAATAGCCGCCAGATTGGCCTGATATCCCGTCGAGCAAACCAGCGCCGCTTCGGTACGTTTGAACGCCGCCAGCCGCCGCTCGAGTTGTTCGTGCGGCCCCATATGGCCGGTGATCAGCCGCGATGCCGCGGCGCCCCATCCCCAGCGCTCGACCGCGTCGCGTACTGCTGCGGTCACGTGCGGATGATTGGCCAGTCCCAGATAGTTGTTGCTCGAAAAGCAGCAGACATCTCGGCCATCGAGCGAAAGACGCCCGCCCTGCGCGGAGTTGATTCGCCGCAGGCGCCGCCGCAGCCCTTGCCGCGACAGAGCTTCCAGCCCATCCAGAAAGCTGTCAGGATGATGTTCTGGTTCTCCGGAATTCATCCCGATCCCTTTTCGTCCGGCCGATTCTTTTCGTCCAGTTCCTTGCGATGGCGGGCCGCCAGGTCGGCGAGGTTCTCAACGGGCAGGAACTGCTGCGTGCCGGCGGATGGTTTGTCCGGCTGTTGCTGCGAGCGGCTTTCGGGCTTGCGCCTCAGTGGGATGCCGCAGCTTCCGCTGCTGCAGCAATCGCCGGCGTCGCCGCGAAACTTGCGGCGGTAATAGATGGTGAGATAGCCCACCGCACCGGCAAGTATCAACAGCACGCCGATGAACTGCCAAGGATCGCCCGAAATGAATGCGTTCATCGCCGCGGTTGTCACCGTATGAAACTCCTCGGGTCGGTCAGGCCCAATTGATACACATCATCCTCGCCGACGCGGCTGAGTCGCGTCCACACTGGCGGATGGACATCCTTCATTTTCCCCGGGCCGTGCCCCGCCAGCGGCGACGTCGCCAGCTCGCCGCCCATCAGCCGGCGCGAGACGAACACAATCGCTTCGTCGGCCAGGCCCTCATCATGGAAGCGGCCGAGCGTCTTGCCTCCACCTTCCACGAGCACGTTCGTCATGCCCCGCCGAGCGAACTCCTCGAGCATGGCCCGAAGATCGAGCCCGCCACGGACCTCACGCACGCTCAACATCTCGGCGCCTGCTCGTTCGAACGGCGCAATCTTTCTCGCGTTGATGCCGCGAGACGTCACCAGGATTGTAGGGATTTGCCTGGCCGTGCGAATAAGCCGGGCGTTGCGCGGCGTGCGCAAGTGCGGATCGATGACGACTCGGGTGGCCACACGTCGAGGCCGGCCGTGGCGGCAGTTGAGCATCGGATCGTCCGCGATGGCCGTGCCCACACCCACGATGACGGCGTCTACTCGCCCGCGGAGTTGGTGAACGAGCTTGCGCGACTGCTCACCGCTGATCCAACGCGAGTCGCCCGTGCGAGTGGCGATTTTTCCGTCGATGGTCTGCGCCCACTTGAGGATGACCCAGGGCAGACCGAGCTTTTGACGCTTGAGGTAGGGACCGTTGAGTGCGACGGCTTCATCCTCGCACAGGCCGACCTCGACTTGTACACCGGCCTTCCGCAGGATATCCAGGCCGCGGCCGCTCACGCGTGGGAAAGGGTCGGCCATGGCCGCGACCACCCGCTCGACGCCCGCCGCGAGCAGGGCGTCCGTGCAGGGCGGCGTCTTGCCGTGATGGCAGCAGGGTTCGAGTGTCACATATGCGGTCGCGCCACAAGCGGCCTCGCCCGCCGAGCGGATCGCTTCGACCTCGGCATGCGGGCCGCCGAATCGCCGATGGTACCCCTCGCCGACGACGCGTCCGCGACGGACCAGCACGCAGCCGACCATCGGGTTGGGCTCGACCCGGCCGAGGCCGCGAGCCGCCAGTTGGAGGGCTCGTCGCATGTGCACGGATTCATCGAATCGGGCAGCTTTGCTCATCGGGCCAATAATGGCAGGGCGGCCGGAACGCGTCAAACCTCGCGCGTCCTATGAGCTATGAGCTGTGAGCGGTGAGCTATGAACTGCCGGACTCTTCCGCGGCCAGCGCGGGGGCAGCGCTCTGGGCGATCTCAGCCTTGCGTTCCCACCAGAAGTTGAGCATGAGCAGGCCCACGCCCCAGACCAACAGCACGTCAGCGATGTTGAACACCCAAGGCCACATGTCCACCTTGTAGCCGGCCACTTCGAAGTGCGGCTCCATCTTGATGAAATCGCGGACGACGCCTTGTGTGCGGACCTCGGGCTCCGCAGATGCGGGGATCTGGCGGACGTATCGGCCCTCGGGCCACGACCCCAGCTTGATGGGCATCTCGCCGGGGGGGCTGACGATCTTGCCGACTTCGGTGTAGCGGCGACCGTTTGCGGTGTACTTGACCACGTCGGCCATCACGAACGCGCGGTCGTACAGGTTGCCCAGGGCGCCGGCCAGCACCAAGCCCAAGGCCACATGCAGGCTGCGGCGATTGCGGCCGCTGTTGACGAACAAGAACAACACGAAACCCAGCGCCAGCAGCGACGCCGCGATGAAGATCGGCGTCAGCCCCTTGCCCAGGCCGAACAGTGCGCCCGGATTGAGCGAGCGCCGGAACGACATGAGCCCCGGGATGGCGATGTACCCGTGCTTGTCGGCCCAATTGCCGTCGAGCCGCGTGAAAGCCAAGTGCTTGGTCCACAGGTCCAGCGCCAAGCCAATGACTGCAACGAGCCACAATCGCAGGTGAGAGCTCAGGTCGCTAACAGCGGTCGGTATCGCGGCGGTGTCGGCCGGGGAGTCCACGGGAACGGCCGGCTCTTGTGACGGTTCAGTGTGTTCGGCGCTGCCTTGTTCGGGGTTCATCAACGGGAGATCAACTGTTCAGGGAAGGCAAAAACCGGCTCGCTCGCAATCGTCGCCGCGTGCCGAGCCGGGCCGTAGAGGTCACTAAACTAAGCCCATTTCGCGTTTGCGGGCGTACTCGATGCAGTACTTGGCCCAAGGTTTCACACGCAGTCGGGCCTTGGAAATCGGTTTGCCCGTTGCCAGGCATGTTCCGTACGTCTTGTTCTCGATGCGTTCGAGGGCCTCATCGATCTCGCGGACCATCGTCCGGCCTTTCTCGATGAGATTGAGCGTGAATTCTTGCTCCCACGTGTCGGTTCCGAGGTCGGCCATGTGGATTGGCATGGAAGATGAGGCCGAACCGCCGTCGCCACCCGAGCGGCGGGCCTCGTCCTCGAGGTTGACCATGTCATCCACTAGCTCCCGCCGCTTGTCGAGCAGGATCTGCCGGAATTCGGCGAGTTCTTCCGGCGTCAAATGGCTCCTGCGTTCCTTTTCGACTTCGACCACTTTGGTTGTCCGCGACGCGGCGGCCCGAGCTGCTTGCAGCACGCCGGTGACCGGGCCGATGATCGGTCGCGGCGCGGCCGGCTTGGAGAGCAGCTTGGCCTTGTCGGCGGTGGACGTTCCGCGGTCCGCGCTTCTCGGCTTGCCGTCGGACATGGAAGGGCTGACCTTCGCTGCCGGTTTGGCCTGAACGACCGGCTTGGATGCGACTTCCGCCACCGGTGCCGGGGTCTTTTCTTTGGCGGACGCCTTACCGGTGGCCGGCTTGGTCGATTTCTGTCGCGCGTCTGTCTTGGCGGGCGAACTGACGGCTGCCGGCTTTGCGACACCGGCCGCGGATTTCGCGCCGGCGGATTTCTGCACTTTGGCGGCGCCGGACGTTGGAGCCTTGGAGGCTTTCGCAGACTTTTGTCCGGCAACGGATTTCCGGGGGGCTTCCTTCACGGAAGCAGGCTGTTTGCTCGCTGCCAATGGCTTCTTCTTGGACGGTGCGGCAGCGGTGTCAGACTTCTTACCGTCGCTGACCCGTTTCCGGGTTACCTTGGCCGGCTTCGCGGCGCCAGGGCGGTCGGCCTTGGTCTTCGGAGCTTTCTTTCCTGCTTTTTGTTTGGCCACGCTGAATCCTCAACACGGATCATGGACCCGGAATTGATGTAAGCTCTTGTCGGGCAATAAGAAGCGCACCAGTCAGCCGAGTAAGTATAGAAGCGACCCATCGGGGTGTCAAGGTCTGTCTTTGCAACCCCTCTGTGTTGGCGAAATCGGGGGCGGCCATGTCACGAGACGGCGAGCAGTCAGATCCAATATCTCCGGAGCCGCCGCCGGGGGCAGAGTCTGTTCGGAGGTGCGACAAAATGGCGGAAATGGGCCTCTTTCACTCGGTCAGGCTTTGGCCCTGGGGCATCACTCGGCCGGGTGGGCGAAGGGCGTGCCGCTCGTGAGATGGCCGCTCAGCCCGGCGTTCGTTCGAATTTCCGGACGTACGCGGGAATGTTCAGGAACCAGGCTTCCTCGGCCGGCGTGAGCACGGTCTGACGACGGGCCATCACGCGTCTGGCAATCTCCAGACAACGCTCAGGCGAGTAGGTGCAGGCCTGGCGGCTGGTCATCCAGGTGAAAGAGGGGACGAACTTGGGGGCAAACTCGCAGATGGCGATATTGCAGCCGAAGCCCACGACGGCCCCGGTGGGGAACATCTGACCGATGCCGGTCTTGCTGTGGTCGCCGATGGTCAGGCCCACGAACATCTGCCCCGAATCGACCTCCACGCCGTTGATGGGTACCCGCACGGTTCCGTACGTGTTCTTGAGGTCGCTGTTGACCGTGTCGGCGGCCAGGTTGACCCATTCGGCAACGTACGAGTGGCCCAGGAATCCGTCGTGCTGTTTGTTGGAGAAACCGTGCAGGATGGAGGATTCGAGTTCTCCGCCGACCTTGCACCGCCGGCCGATGCTGACGGCGTCGCGAATCGAGGTGCCGGCCTGAATGAGCGAATCGTCACCGATGTAGCAGGGGCCTTCGATACTGGTATTGGGCGAAACGGTGACGTTGCGGCCGATGTAGATGGGCCCGTGCTCGGCGTCGAGAACCACGCCGGGCTTGATCGTGCTGCCCTCGCCGATGTGGATGGCGCTGCGGTTCAGGAAGTAAACGCCTTCGCAAATCCGGCCCGCCAATTGTGCAGGCTCACCGGCCTGCCGCCAGCCCAAGTGCAGCATTTCCGGGTTCGCGTGCACGAGATCCCACGGATAATCCATGAGTTTGGGGCCACTCACGAATTCGTGGTGCGGCACGGCGGCGAGAACGCGGTGGGTCGCCGCAGGATCGAGCAGAATCTCGGGAGTCAGCGCCCGGGCGAGTTGTTCATCGGCGTGGATGATCACGGGGCGATTGTTGCGCCACTGCACTGCCGGCGCGGGGCCGTCCTGCAGCGGTGCTTTCAACAGCAGCCGGCTGTTAAGATAGAGCACTTTGCGCGAAGGCGCGGGTTCAGGTTGCGCGTTGACGGCATGCTCGAAGCGATTGGACGTGACGGCGGCCAGCTCGGGCCGGCACCAGATGTGTATTTCATCAGGCCGCGCCCATCCCGCGGAGACCTGACGTACGATATGGTCGTACAGGCGATCATATCCCGTACGCAGCTCGCTGCAGGTGCGCCAATAGGTCAACGGCAGAAGCTGAGAAAATCCGTCGTCCTCGAAGATGACGAGCGTTCGCATGTCAGGTTAGTGCGGCCCCGTGAACTGGGCGAAAAAAAAAAAGAGAATAGCATCCGCCGTAATGCCGGTGGGAGGAATTTGACAGAACCCACAGACAAGGTGGGCGGCATGTCACCCTCGAGAACCTCCTGTCAAGCAGGCTCGTTCTCCTTTAGTGTCCAGTGGCCTCCCAGGGTTCCGCTTTAAGGTTCAATCAAATGCGGTCTCCCGGATCGAGCATGGCAGACAGTCTATTCTCTTGCCTATGGTATACACATATTCAGTCGGAATTTCCAGAGCCGAAATTCAATAATCGCCGGCACGATGGACGAATTGCAGGACAGCCGCGTATGCGGCGCCAGCGATAGATCATGCCATCGCAACGATTATCGAACCTGCGTGTGCTTTCCGCTTTCGCGAGGGGTTTCGAATGTGGGGCCGCCAAGGCCATCATCAAGCGCCTGGCCGTCTCGACGAGGCGACCTGCGACGGGCTCGAAGAACGCACCGGTTTGCGAGGGTGTCCGTTCTCAGACGCCGGCTCGTTGTCGGTGGTTGGGGGCGGGATCATCGAGGCGAGCTCGTGCTTGTCGATGCCACGGGGGACGTTCGACGTATCCATGAGCCGTTTCTGACGCCGATGCAGCCACACGCCGGCTCCGATCAGCAGGGCCA
Organism: Planctomycetota bacterium; assembly: GCA_029550525.1. Taxonomy (GTDB): domain Bacteria; phylum Planctomycetota; class Phycisphaerae; order UBA1845; family PWPN01; genus JACQVT01. The sequence goes on along the minus strand of JAKPHF010000062.1, from coordinate 599,507 downwards.
CGGCGATCAGCAACAGCATGCTGTGAGACGCGACCCGCACATCGCGTTTGATCTGCTCCAGGCTGTTGCCGAAGAATTTCCCCAACATCACGAGAAGCGGCACGCTGATGCACGCGGCCGTGCCGTTGACGCCGAGGAATACCAGCGGCCGTACTCTCAACACACCGGCGGCGACGAAAATCATGGGCCGGAGCACGGGCAGAAATCGCCCGATGAAAATTAGTTTGACGCCGTGGCGGGCAAACAACTCCTCGGCGGTCAGCAGCCGGCCAGGGTTCACCAGCCGGCGGAAAAAGCGGTGCTCGACAATGCGGTGCCCGAAACGCCGGCCCATCGTGAAGAGGAAAATGTCGCCGGCGAGTACGCCCAGCAGTGCTACCGCGATCATAACCGGAAGCGAGGCCCGCTCGATGTGGCACAGATACCCCCCGGTCAGGAGCGGAACGTCTTCGGGCAGCGGCAATCCCAGACCGGCAGCCAGGAGTACCAGCAGGACTGTCAAATACGGCCATTGTTCATAAGACATCGTAACCTCGACGGGACCTCGAGTCGTGGCGGCGTTGTCGTCGGGCAAGGGTACTGTTTGAACCGCGAGCTTTCAACGGTTACGCTGACGTTCGGCCGGCAGCCAGGGCATGGTGGCCGCTATAATCCAGGACCTGATCCTCCGGCGGGAGTATTATTCGTATGCTGCGCGAGAAGTGGTATAAGGGAGGCCTTCGATTTACCTGCACCGAGTGCGGCAACTGCTGCACCGGTGCGCCGGGCTACGTCTGGATGACGCAGGAGGAGATTCGGCGTGTCGCCGAATTCCTCGGACGAGACGACGGCTGGCTGCCCTCCGACACGCTGCGGCGCGTCGGGTTCAGGTATTCTCTGACCGAAAAACCCAACGGCGACTGCGTGTTTCTGCGCAGCGACGGCAACGGCAAACGCATCTGCAGCATCTACCCGGTTCGGCCGCTGCAGTGCCGGACGTGGCCTTTCTGGTCGTCTAACCTCAAGAGCCCCGGCGACTGGGCTGCCGCCGGCGAAACCTGTCCCGGAATGAACAACGGCAAGCATTACGATTACGTCCAGATCGAGACCATTCGAACCCAGAAGAGTTGGTGAGCCCATCTGGGCCCTTACTCATTCGGGCTTTTGCGTTCGGCTTTTTTTACGTCGTTTGAACGCTCAGGTTTGCCTGCATCCGCGAACATTCCTGCCCTCCTGCAACCCATGCTGCTGAAGCCCGAAGACATCCCGATCACCGTCCTTCGCGAAGCAGCCGGTCGTCCCGAGATCGTCGCAGCCGTGCGGCAACTGTACGACGAGGCAGACCGCCGCATCGCCGCTCATCTGCCCGTCTGCCGGAACAGGGGCGAGTGTTGCCGCTTCGGAGAGTTCGGGCATCGGTTGTACGTCACTGCGCTGGAGGTGGTTTACTACCTGGCCTCCGCGGATCAAGGCGCAGACGCCGAGGGCCCATTGCCCGTGACGCAGGACGCTTGCCCGCACGCGCGGGACGGTGTCTGCCACGCTCGTCCGCGGCGGCCGCTGGGGTGTCGCGTGTTCTACTGCGATCCTGCCTCTCAACACTGGCAGGGACCTCTGACCGAGGAAATGCTGGCCCGGCTGCAACGGCTCCACGAGGAATTCCAAGTTCCGTACTTCTATGTGGACTGGCTGACCGTGCTGCGCGCGCTGGCCACACAGTGACATCGACATTCAGGGGAGGGAGTCGTCATGAGACGTCCAGGTCCAACCGCTCTGGTGGCAGTTCACCGGCTCGGACTCGTCGTGCTGGTTCTGGCCGTCGGCAGTGCTCTCGCTGCCGCACCACCGATCGAGCCCGGCGCGGGGCCTGTCTTCTTCGATCCGCTCGATGCAATCTGGAATCTGGATTCCATCGCCACACCCCGACCGACGGTGCAGGCGGGCTATTTCTCCAGCTACGACCGGACCGGCGAGAACGACGACGGCTTCAAAGGCACGTACTCGAGTCTTTACGAACTGCCGAGCGGTGAACACGTGATCGTCGATCTGCAAGGCCCGGGCTGCCTGTACACACTCTGGTTCACCGGACCGGATGGCGGCTACAGCCTGCCCTGGGGCAAGCTGCGCATCTACCTGGACGATGAGCCTGCCCCGCGGCTGGAGTGCGCGGGCGAAACGTTCTTTTCCGGTGAGGTGATCGGCTTTCCGCGACCACTGGTGGCGCACTCGTTCATCTCCACCGGCGGGAACGTGAGCCACGTACCCATCCCCTTCGCCAAGCGCCTGCTCATCACCACCGAGCGGCGGGCCGGCTTCTACAACGCGTATTACCATCTCTATCCGCAGGGCACACCCATCGAGAGTTGGAACGAACGTGAAGACCTCACCGCAGCCATTCACGCGTGGAACGCCGTGGGGGCGGCTCTCGCCGCGAGCGAACGCTTGCAGCGCATGACCGTCCGCATCCAAATCCCGGGCGGGAAGAGAGAGTCCGACACGTTCGAGCTGGCCGAGCTTCAGGGCAGCGGCGTGCTGCGGGCCATCCGGATCAATCCCGCCCGCCCGTTGTCCGCGTTCGTGCTGAACAACACATGGTTGCGCATCTGGTGGGACGGCCAGGAGCACCCCGCGGTGGATGTGCCGCTCGGGCCGTTCTTCGGCAGCGGCCAAGGCGAGGGCTGCGTTCGGGCGCTGCCTATCGGCATGAGTGCCAGCGGCGAGTACTACTGCTCGATTCCGATGCCGTTCCAGTCTTCATGCCGGGTGGCATTGCAGTGCAAGCACTTTGAAGCCGTCGGCGAGATCTACTGCGAACTGGATGTCTCGCGCGACGAGACGCACTGGCCTGCGGAGGGCCTGCATTTCAACGCTTCCTGGCGGCGGGAGCAACCGGCTGCGCAAGGACGAGACTTCATGATCTTGGACGTCCCGGCTGGACAGGGCGTGTATCTAGGGCACACGCTCATCGTGGAACCCTACGGCCCGGACAACAAGCAGTGGTGGGAGGGAGATCTGCGCGTCTGGACCGATCATCGCCGCCATCCGATCCTGCACGGAACCGGCCACGAGGACGAGTTGCTGGGCGGCTGGTCGAGCCGGTGGCTGCAGGGTCCGTACTCGCTGCCTTTGCACGGTCTGCCCGTGGTACGGCTGTTTGACGAGCGAGCCGACTCACAATGGAACGGCGCGATGAGCGGCTACCGCTTCTTCGCCGGTGGCATCCCGTTCCGCGACGGCATCCGTGTGAGCACCGAGCATGGGATGAAGAATAGTGTGGTCACCAACTATGCAGCCGTCGCGTACTACTACCATTCACCGAAACCGGCCATGCGGCTCACGGACTCGCTGGATCTCGGCAGGTTGGACGATGAATGGGCGCATCAGTACGTCGCCGATGGCGGACAACATCGCGAACTCACTGCCGTGTTCGAGGCGGACGATGCGTTCGGAGGACAACCATCGGCTCCACACGTGCAGGCTGGAAGCCCGCGCCACAACCAAGCCGGAGGCCCGGACCATCCATCGCCGACCACGCTCGTGGGCCGCTTCGGCCAGCAAGTCGAATCATTCTCCATGCGGATCGATCCTGCCAACGGGGGCGTTCTGTTGCGGCGTGTGTACCACCAATCCGCCGGCAAACATGCCGCCCGGCTGTTCGTGAACGGCCAATTCGTACAGATCGCCGACGTTCCCGAGTCGTTCACCGTCGATCGCTGGCGCGAGCAGGACATCATCCTTCCGGCCGGCCTGACTGCAGGCAAAGATCGCCTGGACATCCGGTTCGAACGTCTGGCCGGCGAGTGGAATGCGTTCGGCTATCGTGCTTACAGCCTGCTCGACTCTCCACAGCACGATCAGGCGATCAAGTGAACGGATTGATGATCTCCAACCCCGGGGGGCGGGCGTCTCGCCCGCTCGTCGCATCCAAGCTGAAGCCGTGCGCTATAGATGGCAGGAATGGTCGAGGCGGGCGAGATGCCCGTTCCCCGAGAAGACCGAAGATGGGTAACCGCAGGGGCATCAATCCCGGTGGTGACCGGCGCAGTCCGTCACAGCTTGCGCAGCTCGTCGTGGACCAGCTCGATCAGCGGACGCAGCGTGCGGGCGCTGAAATCGAACTCGAGTCCGGCGGCTGCCCACAGCTCCGGCAGCGGACGCGAGCCGCCCAGAGCCAGGGCCTGGCGGTATTTCTTCAGCGCATTCTGCCCGTCGGTGCGGGCGTTCCGCCACAACTGCAGCGCGCCGATCTGGGCGATGCCATACTCGATGTAGTAGAACGGCACACTGAACAAGTGCAGTTGCCGCTGCCACGACGCCGCCCGGAATTCCTCCAGCCCGCTCCAGTCCTCGATCCCGCCGAAGCGTGTTTGCAGCTCCAGCCAGAACTGCGTGCGCTGGTCGCGCGTATGCGTCGGGTTGGTGTAGATCCAATGCTGGAACGCGTCGATGGTCGCGATCCAAGGGAACATGTTGATCACGCCTTCGAGCTGTTCGCGGCGGGCTCGCACGAGGTCCTCGCCCCGGTAGAACTCGTCGAGGTGATCGTATGCCAGCAGTTCCATGCCCATCGAGGCGACCTCGGCCATCTCCATGCCTGTGTGCCGATACTGCACGAGCGGCTCGTCGCGGCAGGCGACGGAGTGAAACGCGTGGCCGCCCTCATGCAGGAGCGTCTCGACGTCGCGATGCAGGCCAACGGCGTTCATGAAGATGAACGGGTGACGCTGCTCGTCGTACGTGGTCTGATATCCGCCGGGGGCCTTGCCTTTTCGGCTCTCCAGGTCCAGCCAGCCTGCCGCCACCATCTCGTCGAACTGTCGCCCCAACTCGGGGTCGATGCGATGAAACGTCTTCGAGCACTTGCGGCAGAGTTCCTCGGCCGTCTGGAACGGCGCCAGTGGCGGACGGTTGCGGGGATCGACCGCCAGGTCCCACGGCCGAAGCACGTCGACGCCGAGCTGCGCTTTGCGCTCCTGCTGGAGCGTCCGCTTGATGGGAACGACCAGTTCCTCAATCGCCTGGTGGAACGCGAAGCAATCGTTGGGCGTGTAGTCGAACCGCTCGTACGCCTTCCACTGATAATCGCGGAACGTGTCGAGCCCGGCGTTGCGGGCCATGCGCGTCCGCAGCTCGATCATCTGGTCATAGATGTCGTCCAGGGCCGCGGCGTCTTGCAGCCGGCGGGCGGCCGTGAGCTTCCACGTCTCCTCGCGCACGGCGCGGTCGGGCTGCTCCTGGTAGCGCGACATCTGCGGGAGCGTCTGCTCCTTGCCGTCGTACTGGACGGTCATGGCCCCGGTGATCTTCTGGTGCTGCTGGTCGAGCTCGGCATCCTCGGTCTGCAGCGGAACGTTCTCGTCGCGGTAGAGCTCGACTGCCGCCGCCGTGCTGCGATCCAGCACCCGGTAGCGCTCGGCCGGCAGCCGCCGCCGCGCCGGGGCGTCCACGTACCGCTGATTCAGCGCGTGCCATCGCGGCTTGCACCGCGGGGCGATCTCCTGGATGAAGTGCAGGTAGGCCTTCTCCCGCTCCGGGTCGTCGGTTTGGCAGGTCATCAGCACGTAACGATGGTTCTGCTCCTCGTTGAGGCAGGCCATCAGCTCGCTCTGATGCAGCAGCCAGGCCTCGATCTGCTCGGGCGTGTCGATCCGTTCGGCGTCCAGCCGATCGAACAACGGCTCGATCTGGCTCCAGTCGCCCATGTCGGCATCGGCGGGGACGAACTGCCGGGGATATGGTTTGGTTGCACTGGCCATGAGGTCACTCCTGTCAGTATCTCGTCGCGGCAAAGTCTATGGCATCCGTCGCCGTTTTTGTAGCGGCCCCGGGGCCACGGGCCTGACGGTCTGACGGCCTGGCGGCCGGGCCTGGGGGCTGGGGATTGGGGCGTGGGGATCGAGCTATGAGCTGTGAGCCGTGAGCCATGAACTGGCCCGTGCCGTGTCCGCGGCCGGTCTCGTCTGGACGGCGGTCCTTGGGGGGCGGGCGTCTCGCCCGCCCGGGATCGGGCGTGCGACGCCTGCTCCCTCATACGCAAGCATCGCACGAGCTCACCGCTCATAGCGAACGGGATGTGGAGCGTGCACGCACGACGCTGGTACTCCTGTCAGGCGCGGCCAGTTGGGTCCGCAGATTGCGCAGATTGACGCAGACGAAGAACGACGCGGGTTTCGACCGCAATCCAATGCCGCACTCGTTTCTTCCGGCTTACAGCTTATAGCTGATAGCTTACAGCTCGCGAGCGCTAATCATGGCTGCGCCGCGGCGGCTTAGGGCGCTGCCCACGACGTGATGCCGCTGACGAAGATGGGGCAGGAGTAGCCGGCGCCGTAGTTGCCGGCGCGGTCCTTGGCCCGGACCTGAAACTGCAGGGCCTCGCCCTGGGCACGGGCGGGGATGGTGAACGTGGCCATATCGTTAGGGCTGCAATCGGCCTTGTAGGGCCACCACAAGCGGGTGGCCGGCGGAGGCGGGTTGTCGCGAGGCGGCTCGCCCTCGTTGTCCGGGCGGCGCAGCTCGAGCATGTCGGGATTCTCCCAGCTCCAGCAGACGTTGAGTCGGATGGAGTCGGCGTCGAGGTTGGGATCCTCCACCGTCCAGGTGATCACGAGCTCATCCTCGGGATAGTACACCGGCTGCTCGGGGGCCACGCGAACGGTGATGCACGGCGCGACCGTGTCGACGTGGTAGATGCGGTGCGGGACGGTCTCTTGCGTGAGCGATTCGCGGATGCCGGGGCCCACGAATCGAATGCCGTAATCGCCGTCATCGCCCGCCACGAAGTGGAAGTGTGTCTGCCCCAGGCCCAGGAAGCCGGACCGGGCCCAGGCGCCACCATTCGTATTGGTCCACCACACGGCAATCCGCGGAGCACGGTCGAGATGAACTTCATTGTCCGGCCGATCGATCGGAAAGACGCGCCGGTTCACGTAGTAGTGCGTCGGATAGTCCGGGTTGGCCTCGGTCACCGGCCGTGGCATGGCTTCGGTGGTCGGCTGAAAGTAGAAGGGGGCGTCGAAGGCCCATTCAGGAAGCGTCTCGCCCGGGTCGGGCGGCATCGCCGCTTGCTTGGCATACTCGGGCTGATTGCACGCCGCCGCCAGCAGGGCGACGACCAAGGCCGATGTCGTTGCAATGCAAGATTTCAAGGCCGGCTCCTGTCCGCGGGATCGCTGCAAGCCCAAATTCTTCCCGCAGTGCGTGTTATCGGATGAACCAGGCGTGATCTTGAGGGCTCCGCCGACGAAGCGATCCGTCGCGGGGGCCATCCATTTCGGCAAGCATGGGGGCAAGTTCGGCATGCGCTCGTGGCCGCGCGGTTTTTCACTGTTATCAGACGAGCCGATCAAAGGTTTCGTTTTTTTCAGTGTTGGCAACCCGATTTCATTATCGGCCCGTACGCTCTCCGAAGTACGCTTCGCCCGACGCAGTGTGGGGGAATACCAGACCGTCCGTTCATACATCCGATCGCAGCCGCTTCTGGCAGCCGACCGGTCATTGGAGTTCAAGACCGCAACCACCGATCCTGCTTGTGGACCGAGGCGCCCGGCGATAGTCCCGCGCGCGAGCCTCTGGTCAGCAAGGGGGGAACGGTTTGACTGTGCTTGCCTGCCCAATCGCGCCATCCGCCCGTGCAGTATCGCGGTGCCAGGCGGTGCCATGGGACATCACCGCCATCATCCTGGTCGTCGGACTCATGCTCTTCTACTACACCGGCGTGGTCGCCTCCGACGATCTGGGGTACCTGCGGGTGTGGGAGAATTTCCCCACGCCACCCGCCGCCGGTCCATTGGGCTGCGACTGGTACTTCCCATGCCGGTTTGTGCACTGGATTCCGCTCACACTGGCGACCGCGATTCTTCCGAACCATCCGTGGGCGATGGGCGCTGCGAGCCTGGTCGGGGCCATTGTGTTGTTGCTGACCATCCGTTCATTCGCTCGCAGACATCTGGGCTTGGGAGAGATTCCCACCGCCGGGGCGGTCTTGGCGTTCGGCCTGATGCCAACCATGGTCTTATCCAGCTCGGTGGCATTGCCCGATCTGACCGCCGCCGTTCTCGCATGGCTCGGCATCTCTGTTGTCGCTCCCGCATTGTTGGAGCGTGAAGCCCGGCATGCCGTTCTGCGTTGCCTGGCAGGCGGATTCCTCATTGCTGTCGGTTACAACGCCAAGGAATCCACGCTCGCGCTGGTGGCTGGGCTGGGGTTGTTTGTGCTCCTGTGCCGAACGCGATGTGCCTGGGCGTGGTGGCGATCGCTCCTGCTGGTTTCGGGAGCCGGCTTGTGGCTGGGGATTGAGACACTGGTGCTTTGGATCGTGACTGGGCGTCCGCTGGCCCACCTGGAGGCCGTTCGCGCCGCCCACCGGGCATGTCACAACCCTAATGTGCAGATGACCATCACGGGCCTGCTCAGCTATTGGACCGACTACGTGCGCTGGCTGGCAGACGCCGGCTCCGACTATGGGCTTACCGGACCGGTGACGCTGGTGGCAGCGGTGGCCGTGGTGGTTTGGCGCCGAGCTGCCGGATATCTGCTGTTGTGCGTGCTCCTCCCGGTATCGGTGTACCTGTCGGTGGGCAGCGTCGAATGGAAGCAGTACGTTCCCATCTTCCATCAGTCGCATTACCTGGTCGTGGTCCTGCCGGCCCTGGCTCTCATGGTCGGCATGATGCTCCAGCATCTGCAAGGCACGTTCGCTCGTTCGACGCGGTGGATGGTACCGGCGATGATCGTGATCTGTGCCTTGTCATTCACGGGGCCCGATCGGATGGCGAACAAGTGGTCGAACGCGAAGACCTTCGCCGCCGGCTATGAACTTATCTCCGGCTGCGAGGCCCTGAGCGAGCCGTCGGCTCGGCTGGTGGCGGCCGGCCTGACGCGTAATCGCTTTGCGTGCCTGCCGCGATGGCTGGACTGTCCGCAAGTTGAACTGGCCTTGCCCGCGCCCACGACGCGCGAGGAATGGGTTCGCCGATACGGCGGCGCCTACGTCATCACTACGCGATTTGATCGCGTGGGAGACGGGCTGGCCAAGCACGATCGCCTGACGCTCATGGGACCTTCGATGGCGGCCCTGAGCACGTTCGAACGGATCGCTCGTCGCGAGCCGTATCGTGACCGTTCGAGCCGCACCTGGGCCCACATCACAGGCCAACCCGCTCCCACCGTGCCGGGCCTGGCGGTTGAGCTCTGGCGTGTGCCGAAATCACTCCACGAGCCGCCACCTCCAGCGAGCGGTGGTGTGCAATCGGCGACCACGGCCACCCGCGCAGATGTCGCGTCGCCATACTGAGCCGTGAGTAACTGTTTATTCCGGTCGAGTGGTAAGCGAAGCCGCCCACTGGCGGTACTCGGCCAAACAATCGTCGGGGCTGACGAACTTCTTCCAGACCAGCCGGGTGCGGTAGCCGTACTCGCGATCCTGAACGACTTTGCGGATTACGTATTCAAAGTCCCAGGCCGGACGCGGGAAACGATCGAGCTTGAACTTGAACAGGCTGAAGCGAATTTCGTCCTCGGCGCTGCAGGTTCGATCGAACATCAGAATGAACACCATGTCGCGGGCGGCCCGGCCATAGTAGAACGGCAGCGTGTATCGTGGGTTGTCGTACGCCCAACTGTTCAGCTTAAAGCTCAGGTCCGCATCATATTCGAGAGCGGCGGCATCGACGTGCCGGTAGGTGCCGCCGCCGTTCCAGTCCGGATGGCCGGGCAGACCGTCGGCGGCAATCCAGGTCTCGGGCTGGCCGGGGCCGGCGATGCCGCGAAAGTGCAGGGCGGGATCGATCACATCGTTCATGTAGTTGCAGAAGAAAAAGATGGCGTATCCGCGGCGGCCGAACTTGGCGGCGTCACGCGGTCGGCAGCGGAACTCCACGTCGATGTAGTGGGGAGCGACCAGCCGATACGTCAGCACACTGTCTACCGACCATGGATCGTCGGCCGCTTTGCGGACCAATTGAACGCCCGGTCCGTCGGCCAGCGGCCGCATCGTGAACGGGCCATGCCGCGGGCTGAAGGCGTTATGGGGATTCTCGTGGCCGCTGATAATGTGCTCGAAGTTCATGCCCGCTGATGCGCCGGGCGAGTCGGGGTCGAAGGCGTCGAATCCGGGGGCGGCGTCACGGTTGAACAGCGAGTCGATGCCGCTCAGCACCGCGGGCGACTCGTGATTGTCGCGGAACGTCGCGGACAGGCTGCCGTGCTCGATCCGGATCACGTGCGGCGATTCGGCCGGCGCCGCCGTAGTCAGCCACAACAATGCAACCAGGGCGATAGAAACCGTCCGTGGCATCACGACCTCCTCTCAAGCCAAGCCGACGAGTGTCGAGTCTCCACGCACCGAGTGTGGTAGGCACGGATTATGATTCGTGGTCCGGCGGGGCGGGAGCCGGTCAAATCTGCTTTGCCGTCCGGACGGCGCATTCGAAGATCACACGGCCGTCGGCCTCGGCGTCGAGTGCGGCGACGTTCCCGCCCGCGGTGGCCTTGCGTCGCGTCCACAACGGATGCTGCGTGGCATGCACGTGGCGTTCGGGGTGAGGCATGAGGCCCAGCACGCGGCCGGTGGCATCGGTCAGCCCGGCGATGTCGCACTCACTGCCGTTGGGGTTGATGGGGTAGGGGCCCGGCTTGCCTTCACTGTTGCAGTACGTCAGGGCAATGCGGCCCTGAGCCTGCAACTCGCGGCGGACGGTTTCGTCGCGGGCCACGAGCTTGCCTTCGGCGTGAGCGATGGGCATCTGGAGGATGCGGTCGGCTGGGAGGAACGGCGTCTCCTTCGGACCGGTTCGCAGGCAGATCCAGCGATCCTCGAAGCGGGCCGAGTCGTTCTGTGTGAGCGTGACGGCCTGCCGGCCGGCGTCGGCGCCGTTGCCCAACGGTCCGGGCAGCAGCCCCGCCTTGACCAACACCTGGAACCCGTTGCAGATGCCCAGAACCAGACGGCCCGACGCGATAAACCGCTCGAGGGCGTCGGCCAGGTGGTGGATCATCTGCCCGGCGAGGATTTTGCCCGCCGAGATGTCGTCTCCGTAGCTGAAGCCGCCCGGGATGGTTAAAATCGCGAACTCGTCCAGGAGATTTGGCCGATCAATCAGTTCCCGGACGTGCACGCGCTGGGGTACGGCCCCGGCCAATTCCCAGGCGTGGACGGTTTCCTGGTCGCAGTTGGTACCGGCAGTTCGCAGAACGATCACTTTGGGCTGGCTCATGCACCTAAGTGTAGAGTCAGCACGGAAACACTGCAAACGCGCCGGCGGCGGCAAACGTCCGGGTGGCGTGAGCGTATAGAACAGGACACACAGCGGCTCACTGAGCCGGACCGTTCAGGAGACTAGCAGTGAGATCACCGCTTGCGCGCGGCGTCGTCTGGGGCTTGGCAGTCCTGGTCTGCATCGTCGGCATCTGGCTGAGCATGCACTTGGCCCTCCTGCATTACCGCACGTCGACCAAGGACACGGGCGGTCTGCTGGGACAGGTGTGCACGAGCTTCGCCACGTCCAGTTGTGAGAAGGTGGCCCAGAGCCGGTATGCGTGGTTCCCGCCGCTGCCCCCGCCGCAGGAAAAGGACGCCGCTTCCGCTCAGACCAAGCCCGCAGGGACCGGCGACGCCGAGCAGGACATCGACGTTGGCAGCTCGACTGCGTCCACTGAGTCTCACATACCGCGTGTTTCGACGGCGCAACTGGGCGTGATCTACTTCAGCTGCATCCTGTGCTGGCTCGTTTTCACGGGGCCGTTCCCGGCCACCCGGACGTGGCCGCATGTGGTTTTCTTCCTGGGCACGCTCGCCGGTGTGCCGGCCTCGGCGTTCTACGAATACGTCATGTGGACGCAACTGGAGGCCTGGTGCCCCCTCTGTCTGGCCACGCATGTGGGAACCTTCTTGTTGCCGGTATTCGCGTTGTTGCTGTGGCCGCGTCGTGTGTCGGCTGCGTACGTCCCACCCGTCCTCGCGCCGAGTTCCGCGGAAGGCGGAGGCTTGTTCGCTCCCGCGCCGGCCGCACCGCCACGGCCCTGGATCGACGATGGGCGTGGCTGGCCCACCAACTACGCCATCTTTGCGGCCGTGACCTCGGCGATTTTGCTGGTGGGGACCACGCACTTTTTCATCCTGAACCGCTCGTCGATCCACAAAGGGCTGTCGGACAAGTACTACAAGGAGATGTTCGAGAAAAAGTGGAAGGCTTACGAAATGGACTGGGAGCACAATTTCGTAGCCTGGCGGAAGCAGCCCGTACTGGACATTCCGGTTGAAGGCAGGCCGGTCCGTGGGCCCGCGAATGCGCCGCAGACCGTGGTCGTGTTCAGCGATTTCGAGTGTCCGAGCTGTGCCCGGCTCGAGGATTATTTCAAGAAGTCCGTCCTGTCGCGCAGGCTGCCGAACGGTCAGCCTGTCTTCAAGGTGATTTTCAAGCACTGGCCCATCTGCAAGGATTGCAACGACCGGATGGAGGGTGTCTCGATACATCCGGCGGCATGCGACGCGGCCCTGGCGGCCGAGGCGGCCCGGCTGGTCGGCGGGGACGAGGCTTTCTGGAAGATGCACGACCTGCTGTTCGCCAACCAGAAGGTGTGGAAGAAGAGCCGGGACTTCCTGCCGTACGCTCGGCAGATCGGGCTTGATGAAGCGGCCTTCCGCAAAGCCATGGCCAGCTCGGAAGCGCTCAGCCGCGTGCGCGAAGACGTGAACGACGGTGCCAACATGGGACAGGATCTCGCGGATCCGGCCCAGCGGGCGGCGCAGAAAGTGGACAGCACGCCGACCATCTTCGTGAACGGTCGGCGACTCAACTCGCCGCAGTTCGGCAGGACCTGGACCGCCATCATCCAGTTCTCTCAGATGATGCAGACGCAGCAGACGCAACAGACCAAACAGCCGCCGCCGGCGACGCGTCCGGCACCGGCGGCGCCAGTGGCACCGTGAGTGTCGCCTTGGGGCATTTCTCTCGCACGTGGCGAGGCCACACGTTCCTGCCGCAAGCGCCGGGCGTTAAACGGGTTTCTTTCACGATCGGGTGAACCGCATCATGATTGTCAGCAAACGCCGCTCCGGGGTTCTGGTGTTCCTGGCCATCCTGTTGTCGCTGGCGGGCATGATCGTCAGCGGCATTCTCCTGCAGCATCATGTGGTGGCGCAGATCGGCGGCGACCCCTTGCTGGGCGGCGTGTGTGAAGCAACCGCGAAGTTCAGTTGCGACGAGGTGATCGCCTCAGAGTGGGGCAAGATCACGCTCGTGGCCGGCGAGCGGCGGGCTGTGATCCCGACGGCCATGGTGGGCTTTGCCTTCTTCGCCGCGGTGTTCGCGTGGTTCGTCTGCATCGGCATGCCCGAGGGACGCCGCCGGTGGCTGCACGTCGTGCCCACGCTCGGCTTGTTGGCCGGGCTCGCGGGGGCGGCGGGCTTCGAGTACATCATGTTCGCCGTGCTCGGCAAGCTGTGCCCGTTGTGCATGGCGACGCATCTGGCCATCCTGTTGCTGTTCGTGGTCACGCTGCTGTTGTGGCGGCGAGGCAAAGCTGCCCCTGTGGCGGGCAGTTCGGGTGAAGCAGGGGATGCAGCGAGGGTTCCGGCGGCGCCGTACCCGATCGGCCGCATGCTCCTGGCCACGCTGACGTTGGCGGCAGTGACCACCGGCCTGGGTTGGTTCATCTACAAGGCACAACTGCACGCCGGCTACGCCAACGAGTACTACGCCCGCTGGCAGGACTACAACAAGGACACGCGGTTTTTGTACGACCAATTCCTGCAGCAACCGCGTGTGGACATCGCCATCCATCCCGACGACCCCGTGCGCGGTCCGGCTGACGCCAAGCACACCGTGGTGGTGTTCTCCGACTTCCTGTGCCCGTTCTGCAAAGGCTTGGCGTCGATGCTCGAGCAGCGTGAAAAAGAGTTTCCCGGCGAGTTCCGGGTGGTGTTCAAGCATTTCCCGCTGGACAAGAGCTGCAATCCCGATCTGAAGAGCAATCTGCATCCGGGGGCGTGCGTGGGGGCTGCCTCGGTGGAGGCCATCCGGTTACTTGCGGGCAACGACGCATTCTGGACCATGCACGACTTCGTCTTTCGCGGCACGAAATTCAGTGCCGAGGCCATGATCCAGCAAGCCGAGAAGATGGGGATCGCCCGCAGCGATTACATCGCCACCATCCAGAAGCCCACCACCATGGATCACGTGAAGTTCAACATCGCCGAAGGTCGCAGGCTGGGTCTGCAGTCCACGCCCAATCTGTTCGTTGACGGACGGCAGATGACCAAGGGGTGGGGCGACCGGCACCTGTGGCGATACCTGCTCAGCGATGAGACGCTGAATACACCATCGTCGCAGCCGGCAACCACGCAGCCCACGACCACGCAACCGGTGTCGGCGACGCAACCGGCCACCTCTCCCGGCCCGTCACAACGGTAGTCAGGCCGGTGCGACTTGGCGCGCTAGTCAAGCCCATTTAAGCAGGCGATCCGGCCAACCCAGGAGCATTTCTGGCTTCCACGGCGGGTCATTCCTCCTTCGCGAGGCCGGCGATCGAACCGCGGATGAGGGCGTCGAACTGGGTGGCGTCGCACTGGCTCATGGTCTGGAGCCAGAACTGAACCTGGTCCTCGGGGCCGCGCATCTGGCGGATTCTCACTTCCATCCCGAGGTTTTCGACGAGGGCGGGGGTGAACTGGCCGCGGCGGCAACGGAACTCCAGCCGCAAGGCGTGCGGATGGTTGGTGATGAGCCGGCCCCAGACGCCCGTGATACCCGGATGGCTTAACGTGACCATGACTTTGCGCGTCCAATCCTCCTTGACGGACGGATCGATCTTCTTGATCCGGCCCAGCACCTCCACAATCAGTGAGCCGCGCCACTGGATCTGGCTGCGCTTGGCGATCATCTGCTGTCCCAAGTGCCACGCCTTGCCCGCGACGCGCCAGGGCTGGCGGACGGCGACGTCCTCGGCCAGCTTGCGCACGAGCCGCTGGTACGCCTTGACCGCCCGCTGAATGAATTCGCGGCAACCCGCGGTGGCGATCTCCGCCTTGCTGTGGACAAGCATGCGGATATCGTCAGTGAGCCGCCCGGAGTGGCGAACGGTCACGCGGGGCTCGCGGCCGTAGATCGGCAGGTTATCGCAGTTGTCGAGGATCTCCAGCGGTACGAGCCTACGCACTTCGGCGGCCGAAAACGCCCGTGCGGGCACGCGGAACGTCACGTCGAGCAGCCAGGTGTTGCCCGTGCGGGCGTGGAAGAACCAGGGCGTCTGCGCACCCGGCATTTTGATTTCGACCGTGCTGCGGCTGTTATAGTTGGTCGGCGCGAATCGGCAACCGCCGATCCGCCCGGCCTTTTCGATCTCATCGATGAGCCATTCGAGGGCTGCGCCCTCCCATTGGCATGCCTCGCCCCGATGGGCCACGCGATCGCGCGTGTGCCAGGCACGGCCATCGATCTCCCAAGGCATGCGGGCTTCGCCCAGATCGTCCTGGTCGAACGCCGGTTCGTTCGGCGATTCCTC
Source organism: Planctomycetota bacterium (assembly GCA_029550525.1). Taxonomy (GTDB): domain Bacteria; phylum Planctomycetota; class Phycisphaerae; order UBA1845; family PWPN01; genus JACQVT01. The sequence goes on along the minus strand of JAKPHF010000062.1, from coordinate 584,024 downwards.
GACAGAAATCTGAAAGGTTTGCCGCGAGGCCTTGGGTTCCCGCTGGAGGATTTCGGCGAGGATGCGGCCAGTGTGCGAGCGCGGGTTGGCGGCGACCTGCTCGGGCGTGCCTTCGGCGATGATCTCGCCGCCGCCGACGCCGCCTTCGGGACCCAGGTCGATGATCCAGTCGGCCGTCTTGATCACGTCGAGGTTGTGCTCGATGCAGACGACGGTGTTGCCCAGATCGCAGAAGCGATGGAGGACGTCGAGCAGCTTTCGCAGGTCGTCGAAGTGCAGGCCTGTGGTCGGCTCGTCGAGGATGTAGAGCGTCTTGCCCGTGTTGGGCCGGCCCAGCTCGGCGGCGAGCTTGACTCGCTGGGCTTCGCCGCCCGAGAGCGTGGGGGCGGGCTGGCCGAGTGACAGATAGCCCAGGCCGACGTCGGCGAGCGTTTGGAGCATGCGGCGGACCTTGGGCTGATTTTCGAACAATGTGAGAGCGTCGGCAATCCGCATCGCGAGCACGTCGGCGATGCTCTTGTTCTTGTACTTGACCTCGAGCGTCTCGGCTTTGTAGCGGGTCCCGCCGCAGGCCTCGCAGGTGACCCACACGTCGGGCAGGAAGTGCATCTCGATGCAGCGTTGGCCGTTACCCTCGCAGGCTTCGCAGCGGCCGCCCGGCCGGTTGAAGCTGAAGCGATTGGCGTTGTAGCCGCGGACCTTGGCATCGGGTAATCGGGCGAACAACTCGCGAATCAGATCGAACACGCCGGTGTACGTGGCCGGATTGCTCGACGGCGAGTTGCCGATGGGCGACTGATCGACGTTGATGACTTTATCAACGAACTCCACGCCACGCAGCTCGTCGTGGCTGCCCGGTTCGACAGTTGCCCGGTGAATGCGGCGGGCCATGGCGTTGTAAAGCACGTCGTTGACCAGCGAACTCTTGCCGCTGCCCGACACGCCGGTCACCACGATGAATCGGCCGAGCGGGAAGCTGACATCGACATTCTTGAGGTTGTTGTGCCGCGCGCCGATCACCTGCAGAACGTGGCCGTTGCCGGCGCGGCGTTCGGCCGGGATCGGGATGACGTCCTTGCCCGCGAGATATCGGCCGGTGAGTGACTCGGCGACCCGCTGTAGCTTGTTGGGTGGAGCAGCAGCGACGATGCGGCCGCCATCGCTTCCGGCCCCCGGCCCGAAGTCGAGGACGTGGTCGGCTGCGGCGATCACCTCGCGATCGTGCTCGACCATGAGCAGCGTGTTGCCCAGGTTGCGCAGATGAGCCAGGGCAGCGAGCAGGCGGCGGGTGTCGCGCGGATGCAGACCGATGGTCGGCTCGTCGAGGACATAGAGCACGCCGGTCAAACCGCTGCCGATCTGCGAAGCGAGGCGAATTCGCTGCGACTCACCGCCCGAGAGCGTGGGCGCGGACCGGTTGAGCGTCACGTATTCCAGGCCGACATCCACGAGGAACTTCAGCCGGTTGACGATCTCGACGAGGAGTTCGCCGGCGACTTTTCGCTGGCGAGCGTCGAACTTCAGCCCGCGGAAGAACGCGAGGGCGGCATCGAGCGGCATGCGGCAGACCTCGACGATGGTCTTGCCGTTCAACCGCACCGCCGCCGACTCCTCGCGCAAACGGCCGCCGCCGCACGCCTGGCAGGGGATCTCGGTGGTCAGGTGACTCAGCCGCGTGCGGTACTGCCAGCTGGACTTGGTCGCCTCATCGATGGCGGGGTAGAAGCCCTTCCACTGGAAGCGGAACGTGCGATCGGGCTTGGAGTTGGCGCGGCCGGACTTGCCCGGCTCGTCCAGACGGATCTCGTACCAGTGGCCGGCCGTGCCGTACAAGATGCCCCGCCGAGCTTCGTCGGGCAGGTCGCACCAGCGGGTGTCGAGGCTGAAGCCCAAATGGTCGGCAACCGCCGTCATCATGCGGTTGAGCAGGGGGTTCTCGTCGAACTTCTCCCAGCCCGCGACGGCGCCGCCGCGGATGGACTTCTTTGGCTCGGGCACGATCAGATCGGGACTCGCGCCTTGCTGAACGCCCAGGCCCTCGCAGGTTGGGCACCAACCCAGACGGGTGTTGAACGAGAAGTGGTGGGGCGTCAGCTCCTCATAGCTCGTTCCGCATTGCGTGCACGCCCGCCGCTGGGAGAAGCGGATGTCGGTCGATCGACGGTTGTTCGGCGAGACGGCGGTTCCATTCTCGGTTCCCGGTTCGCCCGTCTCCACCGGCGCGAGCGTCATCCAGCCGTTGCCCAGCGACAACGCCAGTTCCACGCTGTCGGTGATGCGCGAGCGCTGATTGGCGCGGATGACAATGCGATCGACCACCACCTCCACGGTGTGACGGCTGCGACGGTCAAGCGCGGGGGCATCCGCGATTTCGTATACCGTGCCGTCCACGCGCACGCGAGCGAAGCCGTTGGCCTTCTGCCGGGCGAGCAGGTCCGCGTAGCTCTCATTGCCCGCCGGTTCGATGGGGGCCAGCAGCAGGGCCTTGGTGCCGTCGGGCATCGCGAGGATGCGATCGACGATCTCGTCGCAGGTCTGCGTGCCGATGGGCAAATCGCAGCGTGGGCAGTAGGGCGTGCCGATGCGGGCCCACAATACCCGCATGTAGTCGAACACTTCGGTGACCGTGCCCACCGTCGAGCGAGGTGATCGGCTGGTGGTCTTCTGCTCGATGCTGATGGCCGGCGAAAGGCCCTCGACTCGCTCGACCTTGGGCTTGGCGACCTGGCCCAGGAACTGGCGAGCGTAAGAACTGAGCGATTCGACGTAGCGGCGCTGGCCTTCGGCGTACACCGTGTCGAGGGCGAAGCTGCTCTTGCCGCTGCCGCTCACGCCGCTGCAGACGGTCATGCGGCCACGAGGGAACCTCACGTCGATGTTCTTGAGGTTGTGCTGGGCGGCGCCGACAACGGTGACCTCGGTGAGCTCGCCGTTGCCGGTGCCGTTCGCACCGGAACCGCGGGCCTTGGCTCGCGCGGTCTTTTTCGACGGCCGGGCCGCCAGATCCGTGCGGACTGAGACCCGCGGCGGGTTGGCGAATAACTCTGCCAACGCCTGGCCCGTGTACGACTTTTCGCAGCGGGCGACATCTTCGGGCGTGCCTTCGGCCACGAGGTATCCGCCGGCTTCGCCGCCCTCGGGGCCCAGGTCGATGACCCAGTCGGCCGTCTTGATCACGTCGAGATTGTGCTCGATCACCACGACGGTGTTGCCGGCATCCACGAAGCCGTGCAGTACCTCGAGCAGCTTGCGGATGTCTTCGAAGTGCAGGCCGGTGGTCGGCTCGTCCAGCAGGTAGAGTGTGCGGCCGGTGCTCTTGCGGACCAGTTCCTTGGCGAGCTTGATGCGCTGTGCCTCGCCGCCCGAGAGCGTCGTGGACGACTGGCCCAGCTTGATATAGTCCAGGCCCACGTCGTGCAGCGTCCGCAGCATGCCGGCGATTTTGGGGATGTTCTCGAAATGCTCGAGCGCCTGCTGTACATCCATCTCGAGCACTTCGGCGATGTTCTTGCCGCGGAACCGAATTTGCAGCGTCTCGTGGTTGAAGCGATGACCGCCGCACACCGGGCAGGGCACCCAGATGTCGGCCAGGAACTCCATGTCGATGCGGTTGGCCCCGTTGCCCTCGCACGCCTCGCATCGGCCGCCGCCGGACGGGCCGGCCGGCACGTTGAAGCTGAATCGCCCGGGCTTGTAGCCGCGGACCTTGGCGTCGGGCAGGGCGGCGTAGAGGTTGCGAATCTCGTCGAAGACCTTGATGTACGTCGCCGGATTGCTCCGCGGCGTGCGGCCGATGGGTTTCTGGTCGATGTCGATGACCTTGTCGAGGTGCTCGAGCCCTTCGATGGCGTCGTGCAGCCCCGGGGTGACTTCTTCCGCGCCGTTCAGCCGCCGCGAGAGTTCCTCACGCACGATGTCGATCACCAGCGAGCTCTTGCCGCTGCCCGACACACCGGTCACGCAGATGAACCGCCCGAGCGGGAAGTGCACGTCGATGTTCTTGAGGTTGTTGTGTCGCGCCCCGCGCACGGTCAACCATCGCAACGTATCGCTGCAGAGGAGAGATTCGCCGGTCTTCGTCTTGCGCTTACCCACGGTTATCCACTGTATCGAAATCGTTCTTGTTTTGCTCCGTCGCGTGCGACGGGGAAAACATCGCGTGCGACCCTGCTAAACGGCGCGTATCAAATCGTTCTTCATTTCCTGCGTTTTTTGCCTTTCGGTTTTGTCTTGACGTCCACCGGGCGGCGCTGCTTGGGTATTTCGATCTCGCGCCGACCACTCAGGTAGGCGCCGGTCACGGACTGTTCCGATTGCGCGATGTCGTGGATAGTGCCGGCGGCGACCACGTGGCCGCCACGGACACCGGGCCCAGGGCCGAAGTCTACGATCATGTCCGCTTCGCGCATGGTCTCCTCGTCATGCTCGACGACAACTACCGTGTTGCCCATGTCGCGCAGGCGGCGCAGGCTCGCCAGTAACTGCTTGTTGTCGCGAGGATGCAGGCCGATGCTGGGTTCGTCGAGTACATAGAGCACGCCGACGAGGCCGCTGCCGATCTGGCCGGCCAATCGGATGCGCTGCGACTCGCCGCCGGAGAGCGTGGGGGCGGTGCGATCGAGCGTGAGATAGTCGAGGCCCACATTGACCAGGAACTCCAGGCGGGCTCGAACCTCCTTGAGCACCTCGGCGGCGATGACGGCCTCGGTGGGCGTGAGTTCCAGCGAGTTGAAGAACTCGTAAGCCCGTCGCACGGACAGGCTGCACACTTGGTGCAGCGACTTGCCGCCCACGCGGACAGCCCGAGCCTGCGGATTGAGCCGAGCGCCGCCGCATGCGCTGCACACGCGATGGCGCATGAACTTTTCGTAGTAACGCCGTATGAAGCCCGCCGTTGCCTGGCGATACTTGCTCTTCAACTCGGCGATGACGCCCTCGAATTTGTCGCCGTGCTTCCAGACGCCGCCCGAGTGTCGCCACTCGAACGTGATGTGAGCATCACCCGTCCCGTAAAGCAGGGCGTCGCGTGCCTTCTGCGGGAGCTTGTTCCAGGGCTGATTGATGTCGAACCCCACGTGTCGGGCCACGCCCTCGTAGATGTGCCGCCGCCATCGACCCGGGCGATGCCGCATAGGCACCACGCACGGGGCGTAAAACGGCAGGCTGGGATCGGGGATCAGCAGTTCGGGGTCGAAATCATGCACCGAGCCGATGCCGTCGCACTCGAGGCACATGCCGGTGGGCGAGTTGAAGCTGAACAACTGTGGCGAAGGGGCCTCGAATCCGATGCCGCACTCTGGGCAGGCGTACTTGGACGACAACACGATGTCTTTATTCGCCCGTGAGCGGCGGGACTTGGCCGTGCCGACTCCTTTCGCCGCAGTGTCTCCATTCGACTCGGAGGCGTCTCGCGTGGTCGCGCCGGTACCCGCTGCCGCATCATCCACAATTGCGACAACGACGGTTCCATCGCCGACTTGGAGGGCGGCTTCCACGGACTCGGTCAGTCGGCTGCGCACGCTCGCGTCGATGGTCAGCCGGTCGATCACCACCTCGATATCGTGGCGGTTGTGACGGCCCAGTTTGGGAGCCTGCTCGAGATGGCAGACCTGCCCGTCGATACGGGCCCGCACGAAGCCTCGCCGACGCAGGTCGTCGAGCAAATCGACGTGCTCGCCTTTCTGGCCGCGAACGACCGGCGCCAAGAGGAGCACGCGCGAGCCGGCAGGGAGCGTGAGGATCCGGGCGACAATGGACTCGGAGGTCTGGGCAGTGATGAGCTCGCCGCATTGGGGACAGTGCTGGCGCCCCGCCCGGGCGTACAGAACGCGCAGAAAATCGTAAATCCCGGTAACCGTGCCGACGGTGCTGCGGGGATTCCAGCCGGTGGACTTCTGCTGGATGGCGACGGCCGGACTCAAGCCCGTGATCTGGTCCACGTCGGGCTTGGCCAGCGTGCCGAGGAACTGGCGGGCGTAGGCGCTGAGGGACTCGATGTAGCGGCGCTGGCCTTCGGCGTAGAGCGTGTCGAAAGCCAGGCTGCTCTTGCCACTGCCGGAGACACCGGTCAGGCAGATGAGCTTGTTGCGCGGCAATTCGAGCGTCACATCCCGCAGGTTGTGTTCCCGGGCGCCGCGGATACAAATCTGAGGCGAATTCATAAGCTCAGTCCCAGCGGGGCGTACGCCATTTTCACAGGCTTCCGGTCGGTTGGGCGTGGCAACCGCCGGATTGGCCGGAATCGGGCATTGTACCCCCATTCGGCCGCCCCATAAAAGCGAAAAGCGAGCAGACTCGCACTTCGTCGCCGCCGAGGCACGACGCCGCGGAGCCGACTCCAACCTTCTTGCCGGTCCGGTGTCTGGTGTGGTAGGTTACTGTGGCTGCGTTGCTTCACCCATTACCGAGAGAGAACCGTCGATGAGTTGGATACGACGCAATCTGTTCAAGATCTTGTTCGTTCTGACGTTGTTCGCCCTGCCCGGTGCCGACATCGAGTGTGAGGACGACGAATTCGAATTTAACTGGCCCAGTTTCCGCCGGAACTACTGGATTGCGGAGCCGGTCTACTACGTGCCGGTTTACGAGCCCTGCTGCTGGTTCTGGTGATCGACCCTGGTCGCAGGCTCCAGCCCGCCCTTGCTCGCGCTGGTGTCGGCGAACGCCCCATTATACGTCGCCCGTGTGTTCGAATCAGAACCGCCCACTCCGCCGGCTTGGTCCGGCTTTTTTGCTGCGCGATCGCTTCGCGGAGCGGGCAGGGAGTATTCGCACCCGCCGTATGCTCTTCTCTTGACCTTTGCAAAAACCGGCCTCGTGCGGGAAACTGGTATCTGCGGGCGGTTTGGATCGGATGGCCTGGGCTGCCGGAACGGCGGCCGATCGGGGCAGGAACTTGAGCATCCAGAGCGTTTCTCGGTATTGGGAGCAGGTGCGCGGCGGACTCGGCCGGCTGCATCCCTGGCTGGATCTGTGCCGATTGCCGCACAGTCTCGCGGTGACGGCTGATCCGCTAACCGGTGCCCTGCTGGCGGGCGCCGGCTGGAGCCAGGTGCCGTCGGCGATCAGCCTGATGTGCGGCGTGTTCTGTCTGCACGCCGGGGCGGTTGCTCTCAACGACTGGCATGATTTCAAGTTCGACCGCGTCGAGAAGCCCGACCGACCGATCGTCATGGGCACAGTGGGGCGGTGGCACGCATTGTTGGGGGCTGTCGTCCTTTTCGCCGCCGGCCTGACGCTTGCGTCGCTCGACAGCCGGCAGATGGGGCTGGCGCTCGGGCTGGTGGCGGCGATCCTCGTTTACGAGTTCATCATGAAAGCGGCGCCGGCCGGCAAGGCCATCCCGGCGATCGCCCGCTGTCTGGCCATGCTGATGGGCATGATGCTGGTTCCGCCGGCGACCTCCGCGGGCGCGGCTGCCATCGGCTGGCCGTTTCGCGTGTTCGCCCTGTGCGTGCTCGGCATCTTCACGCTAGGCGGCGTGATACTCGCACAGCGTCCACCGGATCAACTGCGCCGAACCATGGCGGCGGCCGGAGCCATCGTGGCCGGAATAGCCGTCCTGGCCCTGGCTGCGGCGAGAGTATTTTTCCCAACTACGGGTCTGCATTCCAGCGCAGGCGTGTGGATCGGTCTGGTGCTTGCTGTGGCCGGCTACCCGATCGGTCGAGCCATCGTGCGGCCGGCCGACGCGACGTTGCGCTCGGCCGCATGGAGCGCGGTTCTTGCATCCATGATGGTGGACGCTGCGTTGGTGACATTCACACGCGGATTGGCGGTCAGCCTGCCCCTGGCGGTGATCATCCCACTGGTGTTTTACGCGCGTCGATACGTCGAGCGGGGCCGGCTCGGAAGTAATGACCTACCGCCCGCCGAGGCGATCAAGATCAACGGCGAGACCGTCGTTCCGAACGACGGCACTTCATTGTGACGACCTGCACTGAGCGCTTCGTCAGGGATAGACCATGCTAAACAGGTTGGTTTCGGTCGTCTCGGCGGTCATGGCGTGCAACGCTTCGTAGACACCGCTGTCCGATGACGCCGGGCTCTCGCCCAGGGCAGGCGGCGGCTGCGGGCCGGTGTTGAGGAACGTCAGGTCCTGTCCCGCGAACTCGACGAGCCGCACCTCCTCGTGGTCGACCAGGCTGAAGGGGGGCTCGAGCTGCTTCTTCTTGAGCCGCCGGCCCTCTTCGTCGAACGCGATGATGACCGTGGGCCGGAAGGGATGCCGGCGATTGTGACGCACCACCACCGCGTAGCGACCGCAGTTCAGCCGGATCTTGGCCCCGATGGGGAACGGCTGGACCATGCCGCTGAGAATGCGGGCGATGAGCGGATCGTACAGATGGCGATTGGGACCGCACGTCAGTTCCCAGAGCACGCGAGCGGGAGTCTTGGCCTGGCGGTACACCCGATCGCTCGTGCCGGCGTCGTATGCGTCGGCCAGCCGGATGATGCGGCTGAACACGTGCAGCTTGTCGCCAGCGAGACCGGCGGGATAGCCCGTGCCGTTCATGTTCTCATGGTGCGTGCGGACCACGGTTTTGACCACCGCGTCCGTCTCCTTGGGCAGGAGATTGACGCCGGTCAGCGGGTGTTGCCGGATGCGTTGGAATTGCTCCGGCGTGAGCGGGGCGTCCGTGTACAGCAGATCCTCAAATTCGAGCATGCCCAGGTCGTGAAACAGGCAGCCCAGGGCCAGCGGCGTGAGGTTCAGACCGTAACGGACCGCCAGCGTGCGGGAACGGGTCGTGCGGGCTCGCTCGTGATACACGTAATCGCGAATGGCGTTGCCGACCAGGAGGCTCAGGTACATGACGTTGGCCGCATGCTCCTGGAGGTAGCCGGTGGTGCCGCCGCTGCGCATGAGAACGGCAGCGGTCACGGGATGGGCGACCAGATAGTCCATGACTTCTTTGATGGCCGCCTGCAGACCGGTCAGGTCCGAGCCGTCCAGCGAGGTGCGGGCGCCGATCTTGGCCTGCACGCTGCTCATGAGGCGGCTCATCCTGCTGGTGATGGTGGTCGCCACCTCCACGTTTTGTGTGTCGTCCTCGAACTCCGCCATGCCGTCGAGAATGGGGTCGAGGACACGGACGACCAGCGTGGGGAAGCGTCGCCGCAGCGCGTCGATGTGCCACTGCTCGAGTTTTTGCCCGCCGCAGATCAGTCGCTGCTCGCCCTGGTAGATCGCCTGAGCGAGGCACAGGCCGGGCTTGAGTTCATCGACGTGCAACATGATGGGCATAACAACACACCCGCTACTCAGTTAGTGCGCAGAGCAAAACGGCCGGCGTTAAGTGTCATCGGTCGGTGCTTCACATTGCTTGAGGTTTGCAGGGGTTTATCGGCCGTCAAGGTGGCGGGTGACCGCGGAAGCGAAGATGCGGACTTGTCGCGTCTGAGTGTTTCTATCTATGTCGCGACCCGTCCGCTGCTGCGACACGCCCACTCGTTATTGCGACACGTCCACGATGAAGACGTTGGTCAGGTCTTTGGGGTCGCAGCGGTGCTTGACGATGGCGTAATAGAGCAGAGGCTGCTTCTTGACCTGGTGGATTTCGACGATGTCGCCGATGACCATTCGTAGTGGCAGCTTGGGGTCGTGTCCGTCGGTGGTGACCACGTCGCCTACGCGAATCAGCTCCTGCTCGATGAACCGGGCGTTGATATCCAAAATCCGCATTTGCCCGTCGCCGATGCCCTCGAGGGCGAAGTCGGCCGGCGTATCGCCGTCGAGCACGAACTCAGCTCGGGGCTTGCCGCGATTGATCGCGGCCACGTTTACCCGCCAGGCCACCTTGGAGTAGCGGTCGCTGAGCAGAGCCACACGCGAGACGTAAGGGGCTGTCTGTTCCACCCAGCCGATCAGCGTCTCGCGGGCCAGCACTCGAAGGTCATTGGTGATGCCGTCCTGGCTGCCGGCCTGCACGGCGATGCGGGAAGTGACCCAGTCACCCTTGTCGACATTGGAGCGGCTCTTGAGCAGGACCATGGAGTCGCGGCCGGGAACGGCGTCCCAGCCAACCACGCGGGCGGGGATAAGTCGTCCTTCTGCCGGAAAATTGCGGCGCTCGTTCCGAAACCGAGTCAACTGCTGGACCAGATTCTGCAACTCGAGTAACTGGCCGGAAAGAACGATGTTCTGGTTCTCAGCCGCCTGGCGAGCCTTCACGACCTCGGCATGGGTGTGAGCCGGCACCGGCTCGGCCGCCAGCGCCTTGGCGGAGTCGGAGATGCGGTCGGCCGCTCGCGAGACCGGATAGCCCGAGAATGCCACGAGTTGCGTCATGTTGCGGGCTGAGGCAAAGAAGTCCCGCGGCAACAGGGCCATCGTGGCCGAGCCCAACATGAGCAGGGCGAAGATGGTGGGCTTCGACGGTTTTCGCAGACGGCGGTAGTACATAAAAGCTCTAAGCTGTGAGCTATAAGCTATAAACCATCGACTTGGAGCTGTGAGCTATGGGCCAGCCCCGCAGCCCCCAGTCCCTGGGCCGCAGACCCCTATAGGTCGTCCTCGTCGGACTCCATGGTATCCTTCCAGGTGTTGAGGTTCTCGAGGAAGATGCTCGTGCCGCGGGCCACGCACGTGAGCGGGTCGTCGGCGATCCGCACGTTCAAACCCACGGTCTTGCTCAACACGCGGTCCAGCCCACGGAGCAGTGCGCCGCCACCCGCAAGGCAGACACCCTCGTTGACCAGGTCGGCGGCCAGTTCCGGTTCGGCCTTCTCCAGCACCCGCACGACCGCTTCAACGATCAATCCTACCGGCTCCTTGAGAGCCTCGCGAATCTCCTCGCTGCTGATAACGGTCTTGCGGGGCAGGCCGCTGATCATGTCGCGGCCGCGGACTTCCATGGTCAGTTCTTGCTCCAGTTCGGCGGCCGAACCGATCTCGAGCTTGATGCGCTCGGCCATCTGCGGGCCGATCATCAGGTTGTACGTGCGCTTCATGTAGTTGACGATGGCCTCGTCGAGGTCGTCGCCCGCTACTCGAATGGACTCGCAGGTGCTGATGTCGGCCAGCGAGAGAATGGCGATCTCGGTCGTTCCTCCGCCGATGTCCACGATCATGGAAGCGCGGGGCTCGGCCACCGGCAGACCCGCGCCGATGGCGGCCGCCTTCGGCTCGGGCACCAGGTAGACCCGGCGGGCACCGGCACGCTCGGCGGAGTTGTAAACCGCCCGCTTCTCGACCGCAGTGATGCCCGAAGGAACGGCGATGACGACTCGGGGCATCACGAACGAACGGCGGCCGTGAACCTTGCGGATGAAGTAGCCCAGCATCGCCTCGGTGATGTCGAAATCGGCGATGACTCCGTCCTGCATGGGCCGGACGGCCGTGATCGTGCCGGGCGTCTTGCCGATCATCTCCTTGGCCACGAGGCCCACGGCGTTTCCGTTGTCCAGCACGATGTTGGTGCCCTTGCGGACGGCCACGACGGAGGGCTCGTTCAGCACGATACCCTGACCCTTCACGCAGACCAGCGTGTTGCAGGTACCGAGGTCTATGCCCATGTCCAGGCTAAAAAGCCCAAGCAGCGAATTGAGCACGGAACAACCCTTCCATCTGCCAAAGGCGATGCCGATTTTGTGGCCGAGGCCTTCAGCCGTACCGGACGGAACGACTTTGTTACCAGGTTTGGCCGGGCCGTATTGTACCAGCCGATCTCACATTTGCGAGAGGCGCCGCCTGCCGATCCGTTGGGGACCTGTGAAATTCACGGTGATCATCCCCACGGGAGCCGATCGGCTCCTGCGGTGGGACGCCCGGCAGGTGGGGGCGGATATCGGCGGTGACTCGGATCGAAGGCCGCCGGGCGGAAGACCCGGCGGAGCTCGCACTGCCTGCCGGTCTGGCAAGCGTCGCTAGGAGGCCGATCCGGAAGGCCAGATCGAACCGAAGAACTGGATGGACCGGCTGATCATGATGATGATGCCGATCAGCAAAGTCGCCGCCGAAACAATGAGCAAGGTGGTGTACAGGCTGTCGTGTGCCTCTACTTGGGGGCCGTTCGGTCCTGCCTGTGCCATGGTCTGATCTCCAGCAATCCGAAAAACGCGCGGCCGAAATCAGCGGCGGGTCTCAAACGAGGTCGCGTCCTGGACCTTGTCGCCCACGCGGATGCGCCGGCCGGGTTCCTCGTACATAATACGCCCGACCGCTTCGTTGGGGCCGATGTTGGAGGTCACCTCGAGATCGCAGATGTAGTTGCCGCCGCGGGTCACGACCAGGATCATGCCCTGGCGCAGGCCTGAGGCCGAGCCGATGTTCAGCGTGGCCAGCGGCCCGCTCACGTCGCTCACTTCACCGGTCACCGGACCGGCGGCCACCGGCATGGCGGCCAACGCGGTGGGGGTAGCCGTGCCGGTCAGTTGACCACCCTGGCCCATCTTGAGCGCGTCGCGCAGCTTCTGATTCTCCTCGCGGAAGCTGGCCAGTTCCTGCACCCGCTGACGGTTCTGCTGGTCGAGAATGGCGACCTCGGCCGTGAGATCCTTCACCCGGTCGGCCAACTGCAGGTTCTGCGTCCGGAGTTCACGCTCGCGGGCGAGGGCATCCTCGCGGGCCTGGGCGAGCTTGTCATTCCGCTCCGACTCGACGGCCAACTGATTGGTCAGCAGCGTGGCCGATCGCTCCCAGTTGTCGCGGCTGGCGGCATACTGGTTGCGCTCCTGCGTCACATTCTGCAACTGCTGCTCGAGGTCGCTGATCCGCTTGCGGGCTTCCTGCAGACTGTTGCGTTCGGCCTGGAGCAGATCCTGGTAGTACTCGATCTCCGAGGCGGCCACCGCATAGGCGCTGCGCTCATTGGCGTAGGCCGTCTCGAGCTTGTCGCGCAAGCTCTCGGAGGTCGCCTTCCAGTTGTAACTGCGAGCGGCAAACTGGATGGCCAGCGGGGTGAAGATCAAAGCGAAGAGGCACACCAGAATGACGAATACCTTGGTTATGGTGGTCAACTGCGGGCTCCTGCGATTTCGGGTCGGTCAAGGTGGCGTCCGGACATCGGGGCCGTTGTCAGCCGCTGCAGCGGCTGTTGGGAGTCTAACTTGCGGCCGCCCGTGGTGCGACCGAGCTCGCGGCGTACCGATAAAAGACGGTGCGCCGCTGGTAAACTATACCGGGGGATCGGCCGTTTGCAAGTCCGGGCCGGACGAGGTTTGCAACAGGATCTGTCTTCCCTGAATCGGGCTCCGGGCAACCGGTGAAGCCGGGGACACACGCCACGCCGTTGCGTGTTGGGCGCTGGTGCAAAACCCAGTCTGATCGGCGGAAGGCGCCACTTGACCATTGGCCCCGGCCGGTGTTGAATGAGGGGAGCCTCTCCGTTCGCGTCCCGCACGGCGGCGACGAACACCGGGGGCACGGCCGCCGACGCGGTCCCGCCTGCTGACAGGCGGCCCGGATATGTCGGTCCTGGGCGGCGGACCCGCACAGGCATCGGAACGAACTATCCTCCGACCGCACGCAAGCCCAACCTCTTGCAGGAGCTTCGGATGTTTGAGCTCTTCCGTTCGCGATCCTCGACGCTCGGTCTCCCGGTTGTGTTGGCATCTTTCATCGTGGGCGGCGTTGCCGTCGCCGACACGCTGAGCCGCGGCCCTTCCGAGCCGGACCGGCTGGATGCGGAGGTGGTCTGGCAGATCCAACTGCCCGCCCGCCAGACCATGTCGTTCCGCTCGTTTCACCTCCTGGAAGGGCGCATCTATGCCATGGGTACGGACAACTCGGTCCTGTGCGTCCTGGCCGACACCGGCGAGGTGGCCTGGAGTCGCAAGCTCGCCGACGAGGGGGAAACGCTCTGGCCGCCCGTGATGTACAGGACGCGGGAGAAGCACGCCATCGTCTTCGCGCTGCTCGATCGCGTTGTCCTTCTCGATCCCAAGACCGGTGTCACGCTGGAGACCATGAAGCTCAGCAAGCCGGCCGTGTGCCCGGTTGCCGTCGCACCCGGCCGGGTATTCGTGGCCCAGGCCAACGGCCGGCTGGCAGCCTATCGCCTGCGCGACGGATACGTCTTTTGGCGGGCGGCATTTGAAGACCGCTTTACGCTGGCTCCTCTCTACGCCCCCGCGATCAATGCCGTGGTGGCGGTGGATACCGTCGGCCTCGTCGCCGGCCTGCGGAACGAGCATCGCGTCGAGACTCGCGTCATCTTCAAGCAACTCCTGTGGTCTCGCCCGTCGGGGACCCCGGCGATGGACGGCGATGTGCTGTACCTGACCACCGACAACCAGACGCTCCACGTGATCGACATGGGCCGTGACGAGGACAGTCAAGCCGGCGATATCGTTTGGCAGTACCGGCTGGCCAAGCGGCCCAGCGGTGGTCCGCTGGTGAGCGCGACTGCCGTCTATCAGGCGACCGAGGGCGGCGGACTGCACCGCATTCCCAAGACTCCCGGCGAGTTCCGCGCTTGGTTCGACCCGCAGGGCCTTCAAGTGCTGTCAGAGTGGCCCCAGGGGGTCGTGGTGCTTCGGACGGACGGATCGCTGGCGCTGATCGGCGACGATCCCGACCGGCCGATAGCCCTGGGTAGTGCGGGCGGCTTTGTCAGCGGCCTGTCCAACTTGCAGAACGATGCCATCTTTCTGACCGACAACCAGGGCTCGATCTGCTGCATCCGGCCTGCGGGGGCGGCTCCGCTGCAACTGGCGAGCTTCGTCCCGGAGATAAAGGGCGAACTGCCGGCCGAGCCGGATGAGCCCACGGAAATCGACCGGCTGCGCGAGTCCGCCCGCAAGAAGCGCGAGAAGCTCGCGGGCATCGTGCCCGAGCCGGAGCCGGCGATCCCCGTCAAGGATGAGCCGAAAACGCCGGAGGCAGAAGCTGACGCTCCGGTGGCCGCCGCTCCCGCCGAGCCGTACGACCCGCTGCGGTCCAAGCGGCCCGTCGTGCGGTAGTGCCGGCTTTCGAACGCTTTCGGAGCCAGGCATCTTGCCTGCCCCTGCGGCGGGCGAGACGACCGTCCCCCAAAATGCCGTCCGCTTAGCGGAATCTGTCGGTGAGCCCAAAGCGTTCGTTCGGGATTGCCGCTGGACGAGTCGATGCGCTCATGCCCGTTGTTGGCAACTCCTCCCGTCTGACCGCGGATCATTTATCTGTTGTCGCTTCTGTCGTATCATGTGCTCATGAGCGACAGAAAGATTAAACGCGCGTTGATCGCAGTCTATGACAAGACAGGTATCGTTGAATTCGCCCGAGCACTCGTGGACGAGTTCGGGATCGAGATTCTCAGCACGGGCGGCACGGCCCGGCATCTCAAAGACGCCGGCATCCCGGTGACCATGGTCGAGCAGGTGACGGGCTTTCCCGAGATGCTCGACGGCCGGGTCAAGACACTGCACCCCAAGATCCATGCCGGCATTCTCGCCGACCGCGACAAGCCCGAGCACATGCGGCAACTGGCAGAGCAGGGCATCCAACCCATCGACATGGTGGTGGTCAGTCTGTACCCCTTCGAACAGACCATCGCGAAGTCTGACTGCACGTTCGAGGACGCCATCGAGATGATCGACATCGGCGGACCTTGCATGCTCCGCGCTGCGGCCAAGAACCACAAGCACGTGCTCGTGGTGTGCACGCCTTCGCAGTACGACGTCGTGCTCAACGACCTGAGAGCGGGGAAGGTCTCCGACCGGACGAGGCGAACCTTTGCGAAAACCGTGTTCCAGACCACCTGCTTCTACGACGGTCTCGTCATGAGCTGGCTGGATCGGCAGGAAGGCACGCGGAGCACGCAGCTTCTCAAGTTTTCCAGCCGGGGCGGGTTGCGGTACGGCGAGAATCCTCATCAGTCCGGGGACGTCCTCGAGCCATACGATGCGGATCACGACGCAGGGTTGATCCAGGCCAGAGTGGAAAACCCCGCCGTGGCCATGTCCTTCAACAACTACGTCGATGGCGACGCGGCACTGTCGCTGGTCAAGGAGTTGTCGAGGGCCAAGCTGTCCAAGTACGCGGTGGCGTTCATCAAGCATACGAATGCCTGCGGCGTGGCGATCGGCGACGATCCGGTGGACACGTACCGGCGGGCGTATCTGGGCGACCCCATCGCGGCGGCGGGGGGCGTGCTGTGCATGAACTTCCCCGTCACGCGGGAGGTGGCCGAAACCGTCATGGGTTCCTACGCTAGCTGGGGGAAGGCGGCAGGGGCGGCGTTCTTCAAGCTGGACGTCTGGATCGCGCCGAGCTTTGACGAGGAGGCGGTCAAGCTCATCACCACGCCGACCGAAAAACGCAAGTGGGGAGCGGCCTGCCGGCTGCTGGCGGTGGGGTCCATGGACACGCCGCCCGATCCGCGTGAAACGGACTATAAGAAGATCACCGGCGGCATGCTCGTGCAGACGCGCGACCTGGCCGGATTGAACGAGGAGCAGTGGAAAGTCGTAAGCAAGAGAGAGCCTACCGAATCCGAAAGGGCGGATCTGCGATTCGCCTGGCTGGTCTGCAAGCACACCAAGAGCAACGCGATCACGCTCGTGAAGGACGGCATGCTCCTGGGCAACGGGGCCGGCCAGATGAGCCGTGTGAAATCATGCGATCTGGCGATTCAGTTGGCTCGCGAGAACGGTCACGGCGACAAACTGGCCGGGGCGGTGGCGGCCGGCGATGCGTTCTTCCCGGTGGAGGACGGGCCGCAAAAGCTGATCGCGGCCGGCATCACCGCCATCATTCATCCCGGCGGCAGCAACCGGGACGCGGACACCCTCCGCGTGTGCGACGAGGCCGGCGTGGCGGTGATCGTGACCGGCATGCGGCACTTCAAGCACTGAGCGGAAGAAGCAATGACACGGCGACGCGCCGACGCGACGACGCGGCGGAGAAGAGTACGCTGCGACGCGGCGCACGCCGACGCGCCGAAGAAGAGGCCGTGTTGACACACGGTGAAAGCAGAAATGGCTGAGGTCAAGAAGAGAAGAAGATCTGGAGGCTGGGGAAGCATGTCGGCGGAAGCTGAGGAGTCCTGGACGGGCGCGGGCTGGTCGGCCCAGCAGCCCACGCACGACATCAACGTGGCCGAGACCATCTCGCTCGTGCCGCCGCGCGTGCTGGTCAAGGAAGAACTCCCGATGACGCCCGCGGTGCATCGCACGGTGATCGAGAGTCGCGAGACGGTCCGGCGGATCATCACCGGCGTGGACGGCCGTATGCTGGTGGTCGTCGGCCCGTGCAGTATCCACGATGAGAAGGCCGCGTTGGAATATGCCGATCGTTTGAGCCGCCTCAGCTCCCAATTGCAGGACCGGCTGTTCATCGTCATGCGGGTGTACTTCGAAAAACCCCGGACGACCATCGGCTGGAAGGGCCTGATCAACGATCCCTATCTGAACGATTCGTTCGAGATGGAGGCCGGCCTGCGGATTGCTCGCAAGCTCCTGCTGGCCATCAACGGCATGGGGCTTCCCGCGGGCACTGAGATGCTCGACCCCATCACGCCGCAGTATATCGCCGACCTGATCACGTGGTCGGCCATCGGCGCCCGGACCATCGAGTCGCAGACGCACCGCCAGATGGCCAGCGGCTTGTCCATGCCCATCGGTTACAAGAACGGCACGGAAGGCAATCTGCAGTACGCCATCGACGCCATGCGTTCCGCCCGGCACTCGCACAGTTTCCTGGGTATCGACGAGAATGGCGCCACGGCCATCATCCGCACCCGCGGCAACCCGTGGGGGCACGTGATTCTGCGGGGCGGCCGCAGCGGGCCGAACTACATGCCCGAGAAGGTCGCCGAGGCCATGGCCGACCTCCGCAAGGCCGGGCTGCCGCCGTATCTGATGGTGGACTGCAGCCACGCCAACTCGAACAAGAAGTATCAGAACCAGGAGATCGTGCTCAAAAGCGTGATCGATCAACGGCTCAACGGGAATCCTTCGCTCATCGGACTGCTCATTGAGAGCAACCTGTTCGAGGGCAACCAGCCTTTCGAGCATGACCCTGGCAAACTCAAGTACGGCGTGTCGGTCACCGACGAGTGCATCGGCTGGGAGAAGACCGAAGAACTCCTCCGCTACACGCACGAAATGCTGGGCCGCGAGCGACGCTGAGCTAGTGCCTTCGGGGGGCGGGCCTCCTGCCCGCCTCAATCCCATCGTGACAACAATAAGGCACGGGAGGCGTTTGCCCGCTCATCACGCAGTGTTTTCTCGTCGCTGCAGGACGAAAACCCTCCGATCAAGGCGGGCGAGACGCCGCCCTCGTCTCGCCAGTCCCCACTCCAGCCCCCAGCCCCGGGCCGTCAGGCCCACCCACCCTCAACATGGGGGTTTTGCACGTGGTCTCGCACTTTCCGGCGGCAATGATGATTCAATGGCGATGAGCCGGTTTTCGATGTCCCCGGTTGAATCGCCATCGCGAAAGCTTCAAGCGCTGGGAGCAGAACATGAGATCTCATCAACAGATAAACGTCATCAGCGTGGTCGTCGCGGCCGCGCTGTCGCTGGCCGGGGTACAGGTGTGGGCTCAGAGCCGGTCCGGAAGCGACCGCGGGGCCAACAGCCAGAGGGGTTCGGGATTGAGCCGGTCGGACCAGATGCGGGGCCTCTCGAACAGCCGTTGGCATAAGGGCCGGAGTATCAGCAGCACCGGGAACCTGGAGTCGGGCAGGACGCTGCGAGTCGAACCGTGGTTGACGACGCCGGGTGGTGAAGGAGCGGGCCAGTCCGCCCAGGGGGCCGGCGGGTATGGCGACCGCGGTACCGCCCGCCAGCAGCGCGGCACCACCGGGCGGATCAATGAGGGCGCCGGGGCCAACGCGGCGAGTCGCGACGATGCCGCTCGTATGGGTAACCGGACGTTCCGCAATGATGCCATGACCGACTCGGGCGTGGAGGCCGCGCGTCAGCAACCGGGTGTGGCTGGCCAGCTCGGTATGGGCCAGACCGGCCAAGCCGGGGCCGGGGCGATCAGTCCGGGTGGAGCCGGCGTAGGTCAGCAGGGGACCGGTGCGATCGGCCAACGCGGGATTGGAACGCGCAATTTCGCATACCGCTTTGGCGATAGCTCGCTGGGTTCGGGCACGGTCGGCTCATACAGTGGCGGCCGAGGCTACAGCACGGACGTACCTGGCACCGCCGGTCAGTTTGGCCCAAGCACGCCGTACCGTAGCCAAAGCGGGATATACGGCTACGACACGGGTCGGTCAGGTACGGGCACGTATGGAACCGGGCAGTACGGCACGGGAGCATACAGGCAGGGCGTCACTGGCCGCTACGCTGCGCCGGCCGACGGTTATGGCTACTACAGTGAACGCCGGTACTCGCAGATGTACGGCGATCGGCAGGTCGGTCGCGGTCAGTACGGCGGAGCTTATCGACAGCCGGACGTGCGCGGCGTGTATGGTTACCGATCCGACGACACCTGGCGCGGTACCGCGCAGCGCGACTGGCGGTACGACACCCGGCGCCACACGGATGCATACAGCGACTGGTATCGCAATCGCCAGGACAACACGCGGCGCGGCACGGACTGGTACGGTCGCAGCTGGGATCGCGATACCGGCGACGACATGCGCGGTTATGTTTACAACCGCAGTCCATTCGATCAAAACGGCGGCCCCTTCGGAATTCGCAGGTGACGGTCTTTTCTTGTGGTGCACGCTTCCAGCGTGCACAGTGCAGGCAGGATGCCTGCACCACAGTTCCAGCACGCAGCAAGTCTTGCACCACAATGCCATCGGAATCCCCTTTCGCAAAACGGGCAATCCCCCGAATGCCGGGATCAGCGTTTTCGATTTGTCATTCGCCGTGATCGGGCAAACGATCTAGTAGCTGTCAGCTCTCAGCTCTCAGCCGGACCGGTCGGCTCATAGCTCACAGCTCAGAGCTCATAGCTGATCACAGCCCATTCAGCGGGGGATGTTATGAAATCTGTCGTTTTCCTCAGGTCGTGGATTGTGGCAGCCGGCGCCGTTCTGGTTTTGGGGACGGGGCCGATCGCAGCTGAAGACGTGGAGGTACAGTACAACGTCACCGATCAGGGTTACAAGCTCGAGATCGAAGGCAAGGAGGCAAGCCATCCTCCGCGCGTGATCATCCGCGAGCGGGCCCGCGCCCCGGAGCCTGCTCCGGTCTATCGTTTTCGCGGCGAGACGGCTCCGGCGACTCCCGCGCCGAGCGTACAAACGGAATCGATTGTCCCGAGCCCTCGTATCGTGACACACGTGTACCGCTATCGTGAAGTCTTGCCGCGTCATGAGAGTCGCTGGTACGGCGACAGCTACGCGGACGGCATCTACACGCTGCGCGAATACAACCTGCGTGACGATTACACACTGTACAACCGCCAGGACCAAGTTCCGACTGCCCGGCTGGATGTGGGCCGGGTCGCGCCGCCTTCGGACGTGTTGGGCTTCGTCGGGCCGGAAGAGACCAATGAGCCGAGGACGCCCCCGGCAACTCACGAAGTGACCGGGCAGGTTCGGGAACTCCGGCTGGTCAAGCTGTCCCGCGTGGCCGAACCAGGCGTGGTGGCCATGGTCGAGACCGATGATGGGTTGGCTCGGCGCGTGTTCCTCGGTCCGCGCGATGAGGCGAGGAAACTCGACTTGAGGCTGGGCGACCGGATCACCGCCGCCGGCCGGCCGAGAATCGTCGACGGTCGATCGGTGTTGATCGCGTCACGCGTGCGTGTCGGGGAGTCTGTCGACCACACGGCGGTGCCGCAGAGCCAGTGGTATCACGGGATCATCCAGGGCACGCGCGTTCTTCAGCCCATCAATCGGCCGGACCGGCATCTCGTGGCGATGGTCGAGCTCGATGACGGGAACAGAGTGCGGGTGGATCTCGGCCCCGTCCGCGAGCTACCCCACGAGGAGATCCAGCCGAACGATCGCGTGGCTATCCTGGCCTACACGGTTAGCGTTGACGGCGAGCCCGTGCTCATGGCCGAGACGCTGCGGCTCCAAGGGGAAACGCTCCGCATTCGGCGTCCCTGACGCTCGCGTTACCGGCCTCGGGTGATGGCCAGCACTTCGGAAAGCACGTGACCGTTGGTTCCGATTCCATCCCTGCCGTGGATGGTGGGCGTGCCCTGCCAGTCGCTGAACGTGCCGCCGGCTTCGGTCAGGATGGGCAGCAAGGCGGCCATGTCCCAGACGTTGAGCACGGGATCGACCATGACCTCGGCTCGGCCGGTGGCCACCAGCACGTAGCCGTAGCAGTCGCCCCAGCCGCGGGAGAGCTTGCTGGCGGCACGTAACTTCTCGAACGCTTCCAGCCGATGCTCGGTCACGAACGTGGTGACCGAGCCGCAGCAGAAGAGACTCTCCGATAGTGACGTGACCGCGGAGACGCGGGCGGGTTGTGGAGCCTGATCGCCCTTGACGTGCCAGGCACCCTGACCCCGTGCGGCATAGACGCGTTCGTTGAGCGCGGGCAACTCGATCACACCCACGACGGGTTCGCCTTCGAATTCGATGCCCACCAGCGTGCCGAACAACGGCACGCCGTGGATGAAGGATTTGGTGCCGTCGATGGGATCCAGGATCCATTGCCATCCTGATCGCCCGGGCCGGCTGGGGAACTCTTCTCCCTGGATGGCATCGTCTGGAAAGCCCTGCTCGATCTGTCTGCGCAGATCCTCCTCGGTCTGGCGATCCGCGATGGTAACCGGTGTTCCATCACGCTTGGTCTCCACGTCGAACTTCAGATGGGCAAAGTAGTCGGCGGCGATACGGCCGGCGGAGCGCGCGGCCGCAACAGCTAACTCGAGCCTGGCTTTCAAATCGGTCTCGTGCATGGCACCTGGTCCTCTTTGTATTGGCTCGACGAGTGTAGTCCGCTCGATGGCTTGTCACAAACGACCGCATATCTCAAGTCTGTGTGAGCTTGCGTTGCTTTGCCAAACGACGAAATCAAGTCGCTGCTTCTTTATCGGACCTCGGGTTGATCATTCTTCCTTTCCGTGATCCACCCTATTCACAAACCCGATGCGTCGCGGCATAATGTGCGGCCGATCAGCGCAACAGGCCCTTTTCGGCGCGGTCGGACCGGTGCGAAGACTCGACAGCGGAGTCAGGTTCACCGCCATGGAAGAGGCAATGTCGTAACCAAGCGTCGGGCGGTTCCTGCCGGCCCGATGGGTAACCCGATTCGTGTGCCACAAGCCGCAAGGGAGGGGCGAGTTGTCCAGAGCAGGACGCGAACCCGCGGAAGACATCAAACGTCGCCTGGTTCATATCGTTCGCGAGGTCGGCCTCAAAGTGACCACCGCGCGCATGTATTTGCGACCCGGCCACGGGGATCGGCTCATCCTGATCGGGGCCAGCAAACCCAACGCCCGCGACGAGCGATGGATCGTTTCGATCATCACGCCGGTGAGCACGTGCGGCGAATGGTCGGGCGAGGTGGACATCCGTTGTTCGATCTCGCCGGAAGAGCTCCTGACCCAGCAGCGAAGTGGGCTGGTCATGCGGGGGCGTGGGGCCGTGCCGTTCGAGGATCTGGCCCGCCAGCTTCGCGACACGCTGGAAGAGCGCGAACAGGTGATGGCAGCTCTCAACCTCGGCATTGAAGGCCCGTACACGTTCCGCCGCGCCCGCTGGGAGCACCCGCTGGACGTCACGTGATCATAAGTGACTAATATGTGCCCGAAGCGATCGCGATCCGCCGAAGCGAGCACCGTCAGTTCAGTCGCACGATGATGCTCTTGGCAAAATCCGGGTCACCCGGAAAGTCCGGCGGCAGGGCGGGTCGTTCGAGAACGGTGCACTCGCGGTTGCCCGCGGCCTTGCGAATTTCCTGTTCCATCCTAGCAAGAGCGAGCTGCCGGCAGTTCGTGGCCAGCAGCAGGATGCCACCGGGGTCGAGCAGTTCGACGGCACCGGCCAACAGCGGGCCCAGGTCCTCCTCGAGCACGAACGTGCGCCGGGGCCGCCGCATCCGCGCGAACGTGGGGGGATCGAGAATGATCAGGTCGAAGCGCCGGCCCTGCCGCTTGGCCCGGGCGTAGTAATCGAGGACATCCGAGCAGAAGAACCAATGTCCTTGGGTGGAGATACGGTTGGCTTCGAAGTTGCGTTTGCCCCACTCGAGGTATTTGCGAGACAGGTCCACGCTGTACACGCTGGTAGCTCCGCCCGCGGCGGCGGCCACGGAAAAGCCGCAGGTGTAGCAGAACGCGTTCAGCACGCGACGGCCCGCGGCCATGTTTCGCACCCGCCGACGGTTGTCCCGGTTCTCGAGAAACAACCCCACGGAGAACCCGTCGTACGGCCGGATCAGGAATTTCAGGCTGTTCTCCACGATCGGAATTTCGGCCTCGACCGGCGTGCCCAACCACGGCTGCGGGCTCAAGTGCATGGCTCCGATTTCCGGCGACACCTGGGCCCGATCGGGGGGGAAGATCTTGCGGTAGACGGCTCGCGCGTTCACGGACTGCCGCAGATGCTCCAGGGCTCCTCGGGTCTCGTCTTCGCGGACGTGGACGTGGTTGGGATGAAACTGGGCGACCAGCACGTCCGCCCACTGTTCGATGAAGAGACCTTCCACGCCGTCCGAGCCACCGTGGAACAACCTCCACGCGTTGCTCTGCTCCGATCGGATCAATGGCTCTCGGGCCGAGCGGGCTCGTTGAATGGTGGCGTCCAGACTCATTAGCTCACCCCGACATCGCGAGACATGACGCAGCCTCATTGCATCAGGAGATGATGACTCTACATTATAATCCAAAAAAGAAACGGACCGACGGAAAATGCATCCAGGATTCACCCATCCAGCGAGCCGAGTTACCTCCTTCGGCAAGCATTCGCGTTCTCGCCAACTTGGCGCTGGTCCGTCAGCCGGTCAGAATGAACCCATGCGATGGCTGACCCGAGTGCCGTGCCTGCTGGCCGACCTGGTGCTGCCCGGCGGATGCTGCGCCTGCGGAGCCTGGCTGACCACCGCCGAGGGCCCCTGGTGCACGGAATGTGCCCTGGCCATGGGCCGCGCAAGCCAGCAATTCTATTGTCCCCGTTGCGGTTTGACGACCGACGAGCCTGCCGGAGCAGCCGACGGTTGTCCTCGATGTGTCGAACATCGTATCGCGTTTGACGGCTTCTGTCGCGTCGGCGAGTACGACGGGCTTCTCCGGCAGTTGATCTGCAAGTTCAAGTTCGGTCGCTGTCAGCAGCTCGATCGTCCGCTGGGGCGGTTCCTGGCCGTTGCCGTGGGCACCCGGTCGTGGGCATGCGAAGTGGAAGCCATCGTTCCCGTGCCATTATCCTGGCGTAGCCGACTGGCGTACCGATTCAGTCCGCCGCGAGCGCTGGCTCAGGAGCTCGGCCGCGAACTGAAACTGCCCGTGCTGCCGTTGCTGTACGAGAAAGGCAAGCGGCGGCGGCAGGTGGGCCTCACGGCCGACGAGCGGCGCCAGAACGTGCACGGCGTGTTCCGGCTGGCCCGCGGGGCTCGGCCCGCCGGAGGCATCTTCTGCATGGTGGACGATGTCTCGACCACCGGCGCGACGTTGCAGGAGGTCGCCCGGGTGCTCAAGCAAGCGGGGGCCACCCGGGTCTACGCTGCCGTGCTCGCCAAGACCAATCCGGAACGTGCCCACGCTTTGCAGGCCTGAATCCGCTAAAATCTGTCCGAGGAGAGCCTGGCTTCGACAGGGCAGAGCGAGACTCCGTTGACAGGACAAGGGCGGCGCTGTGGATCTGTTCAGCCATCAACGAAAGGCAGCACTCGATCGTGTGCAACCGCTGCCCGTGCGCATGCGGCCCCGCACACTGGACGAGTTCGTGGGCCAGCAGCATTTTCTCGGGCCGGGCAAGCTGCTTCGCCGGATGCTGGCCGCCGACCGGCTGACCAGCGCCATCTTTTACGGGCCGCCCGGCACCGGCAAGACGACGCTTGCCCACATCATCGCTAACCAGACGCAGGCCGTGTTCGAGGAGATGAACGCCGCCGCCGTGGGCGTCAAGGAGATTCGCGAAGTCATCGCCCGGGCCAAAGACCGGCTCACGGACAACGGCAGGCGAACCGTGTTGTTTCTCGACGAGATTCACCGGTTCAACCGAGCACAGCAAGACGTGCTGCTCGGCGACGTGGAGAATGGTCTGCTGTTGCTCATCGGAGCCACGACGGAGAATCCCTTCTTCAGTGTGAACTCGCCACTGATCTCGCGCAGCCAGATTTTCCAGTTCGAGCCGTTGACGGTGGAGGATATCGCGATCCTGCTGGATCGGGCAGCGAGCGACGTCGAGCGGGGCATGGGGCGGTATTCCGTCGAATTGACGCCGGAAGCCCGCCAGCATCTGGCGGTGACTTGCGACGGCGATGCCCGCCGGGCACTGCTGGCGCTGGAAGTGGCAGTGCTCTCTCAATTGGGGCAAGATTCGGCTGCCAAACCCGGCGGACCCGTGCGGATCGATCTTCAGGTTGCTGAGGAATCCATTCAGCGCAAGGCCATCCAGTACGATGCGACCGGCGACGCCCACTATGATGCCGCCAGCGCCCTCATCAAGAGCATGCGGGGCAGCGATCCCGACGCGGCGGTGTACTGGCTGGCTCGCATGCTGGAGGCCGGCGAGGATCCCCGGTTTATCGCCCGACGGGTGGCCATCTGTGCCGCGGAGGACGTGGGTAACGCCGACCCCATGGCGTTGGTGTTAGCCAACGCGGCCGCCCAAGTCACGCTCCTGGTCGGCATGCCCGAATGCCAACTGCCCTTGAGCCAGGCCGTGACCTACATCGCCACCGCTCCGAAATCCAACGCCTCGGCGATGGCCGTATGGACCGCCGCAAAAGACATTCGTGAAGGCCGAACCATCCCCGTTCCCAAGCACTTGCGCGACGCTCACTACCGCGGGGCCGCCCGTCTGGAGCATGGGGAGGGCTACAAGTACGCTCACGACTACGAAGGTGGTTTTGTGGAGCAGGAATATCTGGGGGTCGATAAAATATACTACAAGCCGACCGACCGCGGGCACGAGTCGGCGATCCGGGAATACCTGGGTAGAATTCGTCGTCAGCCGGGTGCCGTGCCGAAGGAGACGCCGTCCGCCGATTCCGACACAGGAGCAGCGGAGCCATCGTGATCAAGAAAGAGATACGTCAAAAGCTCCGAGCGGAGATGGCGGCCATTTCGCCGGCCGAACTCCACGAACGCTCCATTCAGGCCTGTTCCCGCCTGGCCCAAACGCCCGAATACGCCCGGTCCGAAATCATCATGGTCTTCCTGTCGCTCCCGACGGAAGTGGATACCACGTCGCTTGTCTTGCAGGCGTGGCGCGACCGCAAGCGAGTCCTGGCCCCCAAGGTCAGTTGGGAGCAGCGGCGAATGCTGCCCATCCAGATCGATTCGCTGTCCGACGATTTGAGCGAATCGGTGCTCGGTATCCGCGAGCCGGCGGACGGCGTCCCCATCCCCCTGGCCAACATTGATATGGTGATCGTGCCGGGACTGGGCTTCGATCTGCAAGGCAACCGGCTGGGACGGGGCCGCGGCTTCTACGACCGCTTCCTCGCTCACCGCGACTGGGCGGGCATCGCGTGCGGCCTGGCCCTGCAGAACCAGGTGCTCGATTCGGTGCCCACCACCGAACACGATATGAAAATTCAAATGCTGGTGACCGATTCCGCGGTGTACCGGTTCGGCCCGCCGGCCGGCGAGAGCCAGGCGTCCAAGTAGAATTCACACCGCCCACGCACGATTCCCGCGCGGCTGGCCAACCCGCCACTCCCGCTTTCACGCTCGGATCGCCGTTTCCGCTCGGCCCGATAATAATCTACCTCTTCGGCTCACGACCTCATCTTCGCTCTTTCCGGCATCGCTTTCCGTGGGGCTTCGCACACAGGAATTCGGCCCGCGCAGATGCCGGCACAACGATGTTTATCAACCGAAATTCACAGGTTCTCCACAGCTGTGACAAAGTCCTGACTTGCATGAAATTCGCATTGTCAGCCCGCTGTTTTTTACATTGCCGCTCCGCTTGCAAGTCCTGGCATGCGCGGTATCTTGAGGGCTCGACCGGTTATCCCCGTCCAGCGACAAGGAGCAGCTATGCCTCGCCGGAGAATGCATCGCCAAACACGGAGGTTTCTCCTGGGCCTGACAACCGTTGCCGCTTGCCTGGTTGTGGCGGGCCTGGGCATCCGCTGGATCTTCTCTTCGGAGCCCACGGAACTGACCGGCCGGGTGGCTCACCCGCAACAGAGCACGTCGACCCGAGAGCCGGGGCTGCGACCTCTGCTGCCGGCGTCCGCCGCGCCTGCGGAGGGCAAGGTTCAGGCCGAGCTCGAGAAGGTCGAGGCGGCCGGCGAGGCCGACGGCGGCCGGAAGGAGCCTGCCCTGACCGAGATCCCCAGTGTGGCCAGCAAGCCCAAGGTCGCGAGGGGTGTACCTACGCCGCCGGCTACGCAGCCCGGTACGCCCAGGTTGTCGGCCCGGGAGGGTGAGAAGGAACTCGAGGCGGGCTTTGCCGCCCTGGATCGCAAGGAACTCGTGGCCGCCCGCACGTATCTGAACAACGCGCTGCATAGCGGCCTGTCGCCCGCCGACGAAAAACGCGTTCGCGAGGCCCTGGCCGATCTGGCTCAGCAGACCATTTTTTCCCGTTCGGTCCTCAAAGATGATCCGTTGACCGAGCGTCACACGATCAAGTCGGGCGAGAGCCTGGCCCGGATCGCCCGGCGGTACAAGATTTCCGAGAACCTGCTTGCCGAGATCAACGGCATCACCAACAAGAACCTGATCCGGGCGGGCAGCACGCTGAAGGTGATTCACGGCCCGTTCCACGCGTCGGTGGTCAAGAGCCAGCACAAACTCCACGTTTACCTGCAGGATGTCTACGTGCGGACCTACAGGGTCGCGCTGGGCATGGACGGCAGCACGCCGACCGGCACGTGGAAGGTGATCAACCAGTTGGAGAATCCCGACTGGGTCGATCCCCAAGGCAAACGATGGCATGCCGACGATCCCAAGAATCCCATCGGCGAGTTCTGGATCGGCCTGGAAGGCATTGAGGGCGACGCGGTGGGCAAGGTGGGATTCGGAATCCACGGAACGGTCGAGCCCGAGACCATCGGTCAGGACGTGAGCCTGGGCTGCGTGCGCCTGGCCGCCGACGACATCGCCGCCCTATACAAATTCCTGGTGCCCGGGGCTTCGATCACGACCATTGTGGATTGAGCGGGCAATCCGGCGGCAAGACCGGGTGTAGCATGTAATTCGAGGCCGGGCGCTGAAGGGCCGAACATGGCTTCATTGAGACCGGCCGGCCCGCGGGAGCGAACCACGTTTGTCCGACGATCGGAACACCACGGTTGATGAGCTTCGCCGCGAAATTGCCGCGTTCATCCGCGAGCGCGACTGGGAGCAGTTCCACGACCCCAAGAACCTCTCGATGGCGATCGCCACCGAGGCGGCCGAGCTGATGGAGCATTTCCGCTGGGCCAGGAACGAAGAGTCGCGCGACCTGGTGAAGGATGCGACCGCCCGGCACGCGATTGCCGAGGAACTGGCGGACATTCTCGCGTTCGCGTTGAGCTTCGCCAACGCGGCCGGCATCGACATCACCTCGACGCTGCGGGCCAAAATGGCCAAGAACGCGTTGAAATACCCGGCGGATCAGTACCGGGGACGGTACTGAGAGTTCTGCGCGAGGGGAATCCGCACAGCCTCGGCCGGCACTTCAGAAATGAACGACGAAACGTTGCCTCTGCCCGAGAGCGGTGAGTCCGACGGGACAGTCGTGCCCGCCGATGCCGCCTGCGCGGATGGGGTGGGGGGCACTAATACGGCACGGACCGGCGACTCGGGATCCACCGAGCGGCTGATCGAAGATTTGCGTGTGGTCTTTGATCGACGAGCCGTGCCGGACGCGGTTTCCATCGACCCGGCGGATGAACTCGTCGGCCAGCAGATCGATCGATATCTCGTGAAAAGGCTCCTCGGCGAAGGCGGCATGGCTCGCGTCTATCTCGCGCTGGACACCGCAACCGACCAGAAGGTAGCTCTCAAGACGCTCAAGCCTCAGTATCGCGCCGATCGCAACATGAGCACCCGCTTCGAGCGGGAAGCCCGTAGCATGGCTCGCATCCAGCACGAGCACGTCGTGCGCATCCTCGACTTTCCCCCCCACGGCCCGAGCCGGGCCATCGTGATGGAGTACGTCTCGGGGGGCAGCCTTCGCGACAAGTTCGTGGCGTGGCGAGCCAGCCGGCAGCCTGTGCCCATCGACCACGCGGTGGAGTTCATCCGCCAGGCGGCGGCGGGGTGTGCGGCCGCGCATGCCGTGGGCGTCGTGCACCGCGACATCAAGCCCTCCAATCTCCTGCTCGACGAGGCGGGTAGCGTCAAGGTGGCGGACTTCGGAACCATCATGGTGGTCGAGGGCACGACCTGGCTTACCGGCGTGGGCCAGCAAATCGGCACGCCGGGCTACATGAGCCCCGAGCAGTGTCGCGGCGAGCGAGTGACGCCTGCGAGTGACATATATGCGCTGGGTGTGAGTCTCTACGAGCTGCTGACGGGCCGGCTGCCCTTCGAGGTGGAGGAGTCCAGTCCGTTCGCCATGATGCTCAAACACATATCCGAGCCGATCCCCGATCCGCGGCTGCTCCGGCCGGAGATTCCCGCCGAACTGGCCTCGATCGTGTTCCGCTGCCTGGCCAAACACCCGGAAGACCGATACCCCAGCGCGGACGAACTCGTACGCGTGCTGGTGGGGTACGCCCATCCTGGCCCCAAGGCTGACGATACGCCGGTCACGTACGAGCACGGTTGGCGGGTGGACGTGGGGGCGGTCAAGAAGCAATTGTTGGTATTGCCGCAGCGGGCGATCGTTTGCTGGGCCTGTCGTTGCGCCCGGCGTGTTCAGCATCTTCGCGATCCCGACCCGCGGGTCGAGCGCGCCTTGGCGATGGCCGAGGCTCTTTTCCGCGAGGCCGACGCGCCCGAGTCGCCGCACTCAGTCACGCGTGCGTTGTCCAGGATTCGCAACCTGCGGGTGGCGTCGCTGAAAGCCGCCTACGTGGAGGATGGTGCGCAAGCTTCGGAGGCGGCCGTCGAGGCCACGCGAGCCGCCGCCGCAGCCGCCGCCAGTGCTGCCGCCATGTGCGTGGCCGACACCGCCGCCGACGCCGCCTTCGCCGCCCGCAGCGCTATCGCCGCATTGAAGCTGGCCAACCAGCCCGTCCGTCCCTTCTGGGAAGCCGCCCTCCAGGATTACCACGCACTCGTCAACGCCCGCCTCGGTCGTGAGGGCACGCTGGGCAAACCCGTCCCGCCGAACCTCTTCAACGATTAGAACGCGAGCACCCACACGCGACTGAACGCACGAACGCGTGCAATGCCAACAGGAGCAGACAGAGGTAACAGAGAAAAGAGTTGTCCGCAGATTCGCTCAGATTGGCGCGGATTTACGGAGCAGGATGCATCAATCGTCATTCCTCGTGCGTGCTTTTTCGTCATTCGGATTTCGTCATTCGACATTCGGCGCGCCGCTGATCTCCAGGACGCGGACCTTCTTGGAGGGAATGCCCACCGCAAGCACGCGATGGTTGTTCGTGTCGGCGATGTACAGTGTGTCGCCGCCGACGGAGATTCCGCCCGGCTCGAACAAGCCGATGGCCTCAACCGTGCCTTTCTCGGGCCGACCGGTGCCCAGCCAGGTCGAGACCTGGCCCGTGTCGAGATCGATCGCGCGGATCAAGTGGTTGAACGTGTCGGCGACAAAAAGCGTGCGGCCATGCAGCGCCACGCCCAACGGATGTTGAAAGCGAGCCTGACGCCCTGGGCCGTCCTGGTTGCCGAAGTCGAACAATCCGGCACTGCCGGCGAGTGTCGTTACCACGCCGTCCTTGCTCGCCAGGTCGATGGTGCGAATGCTCGAAATCTCCGCGTCTGCCACATATAGGCGCTTGCCGTCGGTGGCCAGGCCCGAAGGTTGAGCGAATGCAGCCTTGGCTCGCGGGCCGTCGATGCCGGCCTCGTGTCCGGTGCCGGCGTAATCCACCACCTTCTTCGACGCCAGATCGTACAGCCAGATCTGGTGCATGCCCGCGATGGCGATGTACAGCCGATCGCCCACCAAGGCCAGGTCCCATGGCGAGCTCAACAGTGTCGTCCTGCCCGGCCCGTTGGCGTTGCGGCTATAAGACTGCTTACCCGTGCCGGCGATCCGCATCACGGTTTTCTTCTCGAGGTTCACCGCACGCAGGGCGTGGTTCTCGGTGTCGGCCACCCAGAGCGTCTTGCCGTCGGCGGACAGGGCCAGACCCTGCGGCTGATGAAACCGAGCCTGATCGAACGAACCGTCGATCAATCCGATCTGGCCGGTTCCGATGGTGTCCGTCACGTTGCCTTCCAGGTCGGTGATGAGCACGCGATGATGGTTGGTGTCGCTGATGAAGAGGCGGCTGTTCTTCGGGTCCGCCAATATCTTGCCGGGAAACTCGAGGACGCCGCCTTTGAACGATTCCCGTTCCATCCGGAACTTCATCGGCTCGCCCAGCGTGCCCTTGCGCTTGTGCTCGGCCAGCAGCTTGCCGATGGTGCGATCGATCGTCTCGCGATGCCCCTCGCCGGCCACCGCTCCCACGACGTAGCCCTCGGGATCGATCACCACCAGCGTCGGCCACGCTCGCACGGCATAGGCGTTCCAGATCTTGTAGTCGCTGTCCACAGCCACCGGATGCTCGATGTTGTGTCGCAGGATGGCCTGCCGGATGTTCTCCGGATCCTTCTCCTGGCTGAACTTGCCCGAGTGCACACCGATCACGACGAAGGGCTGGCCGCGGTACTTGCTTTCGAGGTGCTTGAGGTCCGGAAAAATGTGCATACAGTTGATGCAGCAATACGTCCAGAAATCCAACAGCACCACCTGCCCGCGCAGCGACTCCAGCGTCAGTGGTTGTTCCGTGTTGAGCCACTTTACGTCGCCGAAGTCGGGGGCTCGCACCCGACCGGCCTGCCCGAATGCGATGGACATGGCAGACTCCAGGACCAACACGCCGGCCAGTATCGATCCGGCCAATCGACGGCGAGCCGGCAAGGATGATCCGTCTCGAGACATGAGAACCTCACCAAGATCCGCGGCCATTGGACGAGCGTTCCGGGGGACGGGCATCTTGCCCGCCTGAGTCGGG
The DNA here is from genome assembly GCA_029550525.1 of Planctomycetota bacterium. Classification (GTDB taxonomy): domain Bacteria; phylum Planctomycetota; class Phycisphaerae; order UBA1845; family PWPN01; genus JACQVT01. The sequence goes on along the minus strand of JAKPHF010000062.1, from coordinate 551,948 downwards.
GGATTGTAGTCCGGCGCGGCCGACCGGCCCCTTGTCCCGGCGGGCACACATGCTATTCTGGTGGCCCGATGCCAAGCCCGGTCGTCGTCACCCGCTCGGACGATGGCATGCACGGCCGGTTCACGGACTCTACGGGTTTTGATGGCTCGGCGTGAACCCGCTCGGACAGGCTCTGGATCGGTCTTCGGATGGGTTCTGCGGATCTCAGGACGGATCACCGGCGTGGTACGAGCCGGTTCGGGAGAGAGGATCAGACATGGGTAAGCCTGCCAATTTTGCCGCGGTCGACTTGGGGGCAGAGAGTGGCCGTGTCGTGCTCGGCACGATCGGTGACTCGAAGTTCGAACTGAAGGAGCTGAACCGCTTTCCCAACGGTCCGGTCCGCACCGGCGATGAACTGCACTGGGATGTGCTGCGCCTGTGGGCGGAGATGAAGCAGGGTGTGGCTCTGGCCGGCCGCGAGCCGGGCGGCATCCAGGGCATCGGTATCGACACCTGGGGCGTGGATTTCGGCCTACTCGGCCGCGGCGACGTGCTCCTGGGCAACCCGTACCACTACCGCGACGCCCGCACTAACGGCATCCTCGAGCGAGCCTTCGAGATCGTCCCCAAGCGGGAGATCTTCGACCAGACCGGCATCCAGTTCATGCAGTTCAACACCATTTTCCAGCTGTTGGCCATGAAGCTGGGCGGCTCGGTCCTGCTCGACACCGCCGAGACGCTGCTCATGATGCCCGACCTGTTCAACTTCTGGTTCACGGGCCGCAAGTGCATCGAGTTCAGCAACGCCACCACCACGCAGGCGTACAACCCCAAGACCAACCAGTGGGCGACCGATCTGATCAATCGGCTTGGCGTGCCAACAAAGATCTTCCCCGAGATCGTCGCATCAGGCACGGTGTTGGGTCCGGTCCGCAAGGACATTGCCGAGGAACTGGCCATCGGCAACGTGCCGTTGATCGCCCCCGCCCAGCATGACACCGGCGCGGCCGTCGCGGCGGTTCCGGCTGAGCGCAACAAAGGCTGGGCATTCATCAGCTCGGGCACGTGGTCGCTCATGGGCATGGAAGTGCCCGCCCCGATCATCAGCGACGCGTCGTTCAAATACAACTTCACCAACGAAGGCGGCGTCAACGGGACGTATCGCTTCCTCAAGAACATCATGGGCCTGTGGCTCGTGCAGGAGTGCCGACGGACGTGGCTGCGGGCGGGCCAGGAGTACAGCTATGCCCAACTGGCGGACATGGCGGGGGCGGCCAAGCCGTTCGTGGCCGTGATCGATCCCGACGATCCGAGCTTCCTGGCTCCCGGCGACATGCCCTCGCGGATCGTCGCGTACTGCCAGAAGACCGGTCAGCAGGCCCCGAGCACGCCGGGCGAGTTCGTTCGCGTGTGCCTCGAGAGTCTGGCCATGACGTATCGTCAGACGCTGCGTCGCATTGAGGAGTGCACGGGCCGCAAGGCGGAAGTGATTCACATCGTGGGCGGCGGCACGCAGAACAAGCACCTGAGCCAGTGGGCGGCCGACGCTACCGGCTGCACGGTCGTGTGCGGTCCTATCGAGGCGACCGCCGCCGGTAACATCGCGGTGCAGGCCGTGGCCACCGGCGTGTTCAAGGATATCTGGGAAGCCCGCGATCTCATTCGCCGGTCGTTCGACGTGGCCGTCTATCAGCCCGTCGACACCGGGCGATGGGAAGAGCCGTACAAGAAGTTTGAGCAGCTGCGTGCGTGAGTAGTTCGTGGTCAGTTGTCAGTGGCCAGGGGTCGGGCCATTGGTCCTTGGAGTCAGTGGTGGAAATGCGGTAGTCACTGTCCTGCAGTTTGTGCGCCGAAAGGTGCGTAACCGCAAACACCGCATATCAACCGCAACCCACAACGGACAAAGGACCACGAATCCATCAACTGACAACTGACAACGGACAACTGGCCACTGTACAGGGGACTGATCACTGACAAAGGACACACTTATGAAGACGGTTTTTGGTTTCGGTGAAGTAATGGTTCGCCTGTCGCCCATCGGTTCGCAGGCGTTCGGCGATTCGAACACCATCCAGATTTCCGCGGGCGGCTCCGAAGCCAACGTCTGTGCCAAGGTGTCCCAGTTCTCGCCGCAGTTGCGCGGGGCGATCATCACTGCCCTGAACGACGATCTGGGCGGGCGGCTGCTCGTGGCCGACATGATGAAGTACGGCGTGGATCTCTCGCACGTGCGGTGGATGAAGAACGCTCGCAACGGCGTGTACTACCTCGAGCAGGGCATCGGGCCCATCGTCGCCCGCGTCGATTACGACCGGGCGGGCTCGGCCATCACGCAACTCGAACCGGATGAGTCGCTCTTCGCGCCGCTCGACAACGCCTCGGCCTTGTTCATCAGCGGCATCGCGCCGGCTCTCAACGCCAAGTGCGAGAAGAATACGCAGTTGGCACTCGAGCGGGCGAAGAAGAACAACGTGCCCGTGTTCTTTGACGTGAACTTCCGTAAGAAGCTGTGGAGCCCTGCCGACGCGTTCAAGTGCCTGGACGGCTATCTCCGGAACGGCTTGATCACCGCGCTGATCACCACCGAAACCGACGCCCGCACGGTGTTCAAGATTGACTGCGGCGTGGACGACGAGTCGCCCATGGACGTGCTGGTCAGCCGCAGCAAGCAGGTGCTCGAAGCCCTCAAGGCCAAGTACAGCAACAACTGCGAGCTGTACGTGCTCACCATCCGCAAACGCATCACCAACGAGACCGGCGTGTGGACCAGTGCCGCTCTCCTGCCCGACGGCCAGTACATCGTCGGCGATGTGTTCGACTACGTCATCCTCGACCGCCCCGGAGCCGGCGACTCGTGCAGCGCGGGCCTGATCGCGGGCTACCTCGGTCTGCAGCGAGACGGATCGATCAACGACAAGTTGGACCTGGCTACCCGCGTGAAGTTCGGACTGGATCTCGGCAACCGCGCCGCCATCGCCGCCCAGAAAACGGTGGGCGACATGGGCCCGGCCTGGAACGTGGGCATGTACTTCGACCGCGTGAGCGAAAGCAAGGAAATCTCGCGGTAAAATGGAGCTTCGCGGGGCAGATCGTCTGCCCCGCGACCTGTCGGGCCGTGTCGCGTGTGACGCGCCGGCTTCGGACGTGGAGACCATGACCGGCGAGTGTCCCATCAACTCCGACGGCACCGTGACCATCGTCGGCATCGACGAGGCGGGGTATGGGCCATTGCTCGGCCCGCTGGTCGTGTCGGCTACCGCGTTCGACGTGCCGGCTGAACTGCTCGAAACGTGCAAGGACGAGACGCTCGGCCCCGACCTCTGGAAGTGCCTGCGCCGCAGCGTGATCAAGAAGCCGGCCAAGAAAAATCCGCGCCTGGCGGTGTGCGACAGCAAAGTGTTGCACGCGCGGGTGGACACGCAGTACGGAGTTGCGCTGCTCGAGCGGGCCGTCTTCACGTTTCTCGCTCAGGCCGATCGCCATCCGGCCAGCCTGATCTCGCTCCTGAAGATCGTCTGCCCCCACGTCGTCGATCGGCTCAGCCGGTATCCCTGGTACCATCAGGCCGAGTTGCCCCTGCCGGTCGAGTGTTCAGCCGACGACGTGGCCGTCCAGTGCAACTCACTGGCCGCCGACCTGGCGAAAAACGGAGTCCGTTTTCGCGGTGCGTGGGTCGAAGTGCTCTGCGAGGGCGATTACAACCAACTTGTCTCGGCCACGCACAACAAGGCCGTCGTGCTGTTTCAGCAGAATATGCGGCTCATCCACCGCATCGCCGAACGCGTGGGTTCGCGGCCGCTTTGGATCTGGGCCGATCGTCATGGCGGACGCATGGCGTATCTCAAGCCGCTCATGAACGCCTGGCCCGAGGCCGAGTTCACGGTCCTCGAAGAATCGCCCGAGCACAGCGGCTACCGGATCACCCGGTCGGGTATTCCCTGGACGATCCGCTTCGTGGTGGACGGCGAGGCGTGCCAAATGCCCGTCGCCCTGGCGAGCATCTTCAGCAAGTACATCCGCGAATTGCTCATGATCTGCTTCAACCGGTACTGGCGCGGACTGATTCCCGACCTGCGTCCCACGGCCGGCTATAACACCGACGGCCAGCGATTCCTCGCCGACATCGACGCAATCGTCAAGCAGCAGTGCCTCGACCGCAACCTGCTTGTTCGGCTCCTGTGAACGATCGGCTCAACTGCTCGCGTCCGAGAACGCGGGCGGGGGATTATTGCATCGGCTCGGTGTGATTCCGGCGGTGCGCCCGGACGGAATCCCATGCGTTGCAGTCAGGCCGGCCCATAGGCTCGCGTGCTGGCCGCTCCTCGCGTTGACAATGGCCCCGCTCCCCCGTTAGATTGCAGACCGGATCGGATTATCAGAACGCACAGAGGAATCGCCGAGCGAGAACATGCCCATCGAGAACTGGTCGGAGAACGTTCTACTCGTGGAGCTGGCCGATGACCCCCAGTTCACGGACGACATGAACGCCGTCCTCGAGGCCGTCGAGGCCCGTGAGGGGCTGAACGTGGTGCTCAATTTCCAGAACGTCACGTTCGTCAACTCGTCGAACATCGCCAAGCTGCTCAAGCTGCGCAAGCTCCTCACCGTCAACCGTCAGGGCAAACTCAAAATCTGTGCCGTCAGCACGCACGTCTGGGGCGTGTTCCTGGTTACCGGTCTGGACAAGATCTTCGAAGTGTACGACGACGTGGCCAGCGGCCTGGCCAGCCTCCACCTCGACGGCAAGTGAGCGTAGCTTTCAGCTCTGAGCTTTGAGCCATGAGCGGCGTGTTGATTCCGCGGGGGCAGGTATCCGCCGGCAAAGTCTTCTTCCCTGATTGATGCTCGATGTGCTCGGCGAGCGGTGGGCTTGACCCTGCCGTTTCATCCCTTCGTCAGTTCACCCGTTCTCTCGTAACGCCTGACGTGGATTGGCGCTGACTCTTGCCGGCGCGCAGGAACCGGCTTGCTTGCTCCATCGTGGGGCGGGCATCTTGCCCGCCCCCGATGGATAGGACCGGTCGCATGAGCCAAGTGCAGGACGGCGGACACGTATTCGGTAGCTTCCGCCTGGTTGACCCTCGTGGCCGAAAGCGAATAGCTGAGCTTACTTAGCGGCCGCGGCCGGTGTGGCGGCGATCGGATCACCCGGTGTCCGAGCGATCTGCTCGGTGTCCGGCTGCAGCCAGTCCAGCCCGGACTCCAGCCGTATCCGCATCAGGCTCAGCGCCACCTCCAACTGCGGATCGATGGCCGGGAAGTCGTTTTCGTCCTTCCGCGGCGGATCCAGCTTGGACTCATCCACCTCGTCGCTGTCCGTTTCGGCCGGTTTCGTTTCCTCGCTCTCGTCGGATTCTTTCGCCGATTCGTCCTCTTCCTTGTTGGTGTTGCTGTAGTCGGTGACTGCCTTGAGCTCGTCTTCGGACAGCGAGCTCTGGTTACGGCCCTTGAGGATGTCCTTCTTGAGCCGCAGTTCATTCATCCTGACGAACTCCTTGGGCACAAGCCGGACATGCACGTCGGGATCGACACCCCAGGTGGTGGCGTCTTCCTCGCGGTGCAGGCAGCGGCCGTTCGGCAGGTAGTAGTGAGCGGTCGTGAGCTTCAGGAACGCCATGTTGCTGCGATTCAGCGGCAGGACCTGCTGCACGCTCCCCTTGCCGTAGCTTCGCTCGCCCAGAATCAATGCTCGCTTGTGGATCTGCAGAGCGCCGCTCACGATCTCCGACGCGCTGGCCGTGGTCTCGTCGATTAGGATAATGAGCGGGAAGTCGCTGAACTTGGCGTCGTCGGTGGACGACTTCGACCACATCTGGCCACCGCGATCCTTGGTCGAGACGATCTTCTTGTTCCCGTCGAGGAACAGGTCGGTCACATCCACCGCCGCCTTGAGCGGACCGCCCGGATTGCCGCGGAGGTCGAAGATGAGGCCTCGCATCTTCTCCTGATCTCGGAGCTGCTTGAGGACGTCCTTCAACTCGTCGATCGTGCGTTCCGTGAAGTTGGTCATCCGCACGTAAGCGATACCCTGTTCGGGCGCGATCATGTAGTTCCAGTGGCCGTCCTCTTTCCGCTCGAATCCCTTGATGGTGAAGATGGTGATCTCCTGGCGTTCGAGCTTGACCTGGAACGGCTTGTCCACGCCCACCCGCTTGATGGTGAGCGTCACCGTCGTGCCCGGCGGACCCGTGATGCGACGGACCGCTTCGTTGATGGTGATCTTGTCGGTGGGCTCGCCGTTGATCTCGGTGATCTGGTCGCCGGGTTGAATCCCCTTGCGGTACGCGGGCGTATCGTCCAGCGGCGACACCACTTTGATCGGCTCGCCCGGGCCTTTGCGGATCTGGATGCCCACGCCGCTGAAGCGGCCTTGCGTGTGCTTGTTGAACTCAAGAATGTCGGCCGGCCACAACATGTCGCTGAACGGGTCCAGCGGCTGCAGCGCGCCGTGCACGAACTCGTAGATGACCACCGTCTGCGGCAACAGATCGATCTCGCGATTGATGGTCAGCACGCGATCGAAGATCGTGATCAGGCCCTCAGCGTCGAGTCCGTCGGCGTTGCGGACCTGTTCGAGCCGGACTTCCAGCCGGTCGCAGAAATCCTCGACGTTATCCGCGTTGTTCAAACCGGGGAAAGTCTTCTTGAGCTTCTCGGTCCGGGCCAGCCGCAGCATCTGCTCCAGGCCGGCGATGGCAGCGTCCTTGAATGACGGCTCGTTCAGGTAGAGCTCCTCGATTTTCAGGAACGCGTCCTTGGCCATGCCCGGGAAAATGTTCTTGACCGCGTTCTCCCAGTCGGATTCGGGCGAATACATCAGTTCCAGGCGGATGTGTGCCTGGCAGCGCTCCAACGCCCGCTTCAACTCCTTCTTCTGGGGCAGCATGTCGGCCAGCGGGCCGTAGATGCGGGCGGCGGCGAGCCATTCATGCTTCTCCTCATACTCGGCGGCCGCCTTCGTTGCTCCTTCGACGACGGTCTGGAACCAAGGTTCCTTGATGAAGGCCTCCCGGTCCGGGGCCGAGTTGTACGCCCGGGCCGAGTCCAGAACGGCCAGTCGCCACCAGCCTCGGCGACCGTCCTTGCGATGGCCTTCGATGTCGGCCTGGACCCATTCGACGTACCGCCGATAATCCTTTTCCGCCCGCTCGCGCCTGGCCGCCTGCAGATCCGCCAGCTCATGAAGCCACTGGTTGACCTTCTCGACGCGGCCATCCTTGACGCCACCCGCGAGAATCGCCTCCAGTTGGCGGGCTGCCTTGTCGAACGAGCCGGACTGGGCCAATCGCAGACCCTCGACCCACTTGGCGTGCAGCGAGGCGTCGCCGATCAGTGTGCCGGCGGCACCGTCCGTGTTCGTCTGTGCGCGAACGGGGAGCGAGGCCACCAACAGGATCAGACAAGCCACGACCGCAGGCCTGCAACGCCCGAAAAATCTCTCTGGGCACAAACGCATTTCGGCTCCTTCGATGAAAGGGTAATCAGCGGGACTCCATCTGGCGTCATTCCTCGCCGCCGGATGAGCTGGGTCTCGGACTTTGCTGGGGGACAGGAGGTTGCGCCTGTCGGCGTCTCTCCCATTCCGACAATCCGGCCGATTATATATACGGCGGAAAGACGGGCCAAGGTGCGACGAAACGGCACCGGTTCGGCCCGTCCCTGCAACTTATCTCCCCGCCGAAGTAGAGTGAGGCGGGATACCCGGTCTTTGTTTGACCTTCCAGGGCTGACGGCATTCCGTCAGTCCGCCATCATCTTACACCTGAATTATCGATCCTGACAACACCCGAATCAAAGAAGCCGGGTTTTTTGCCTGCGTGGGTTAACAAGCTTGTGCAGGAACTGCGTTTACTTGCGTTCTGACCCCACAAAACGGGGCGAACCTACGCCGATGCGATCGAATTTGGGACAGGCAGATTCGATCCTTATCTTAATTTCAAACGTATTATGAACATAGAGATGGAAATCCACCATTGCAATCATGCCCGCACAGGCCCGTCGGGTCAGACAACGATTGATTTCTTGAACCTTTTTTGCTAAGATGAGCCCCCATATGGCACGGTCAGTGAGCTTTCATTCGACGAGCCGCCGCAAGGCTCCCGCCACTATCCGGACCTTTCAATCCGCCGTGCAGTTTCTCAACTGCATGACCGACTACGAGAAAATGACTCGCGTGGGCTATAACGCGAGTAATTTCAGCTTGACAAGAATGAACCGGCTCCTGACCGCTCTGGGGAACCCGCACAAGAAGTTCCGCAGCGCCCATATTGCCGGTACCAAGGGCAAGGGGTCGACCGCCGCCATGCTGGCCGCCATGCTGGCCAACTCGGGCCTGAAAGTCGGCCTGTACACCTCGCCCCACCTCATGAACATCCGCGAGCGGATCCAGATCAACGACGAGATGATCTCCGAGGCGGATATGACCCGGCTGATGGCCAAGATCGCCCCCGTAGTCAAGAAGCTGGCCAAGGACGAGCCCACCTTTTTCGAAATCATGACGGCCCTGGGCTTCCTGTACTTCGCCGAGCAGCAGGTGGACATCGCCGTGGTCGAGGCCGGCTTGGGCGGGCGTCTGGACTCCACCAACGTGCTCAAGCCCGAGGTCTGTGCGATCACCAGCATCAGCTACGATCACGTGGAGCAGTTGGGCCACACGCTGGCCAAGATCGCGGAAGAGAAGGCCGGCATCTTCAAAGCCGGTGTTCCCGCCGTGACTGTCCCGCAGGCTGATGAGGTTCGCAAGGTTCTGGCCGACATGGCCGCCAAGGTCGGGGCGCCGCTCATGGTGACCGGCAAGGACATCGAGTTCAGCTATCGTTTCGAATCCTCGCGAGCCAGCGGGCCGCAGACTCGAGTGAGCCTCACCGCCGGCAGTTGCCGGTTCGAGCATTTGGCCGTGCCTCTGCCCGGCGACCATCAGGCCGTCAACTGCGGTCTGGCCCTCAGCATGATGGCCATTCTCAAGGATCGCGGTCTGCCGATCGACGATCAGAAAGCCATTGAGGGGCTGGCCAAAGCCAGGCTGCCCGGCCGCATGGAGATCATCAATGACTCGCCTCGCATCCTCGTCGATGGCGCTCACAACGCCGCCAGTGTCGAGGCCCTCATGCGGGCGATCGGCCAGAACATCCCGTACGACTCCATGGTGGTCATTTTCGGGGCCCGCGCCGACAAAGACATCGTGGGCATGCTCCGGCACATTCAGCTGGGTGCCGACAAGGTGATCTTCACCAGTGCCGGCTCGCCCAAGGCCGCCGATCCGGTCGACCTCGCCGCCGAATATGCCGAGCAGTGTGGCAAGATGGCACAAGTGGCCGAAACGCTCGACGAGGCGTTGGACATCGCCGAGCGAGCGGTTACCCGCGAGGACATCATCTGTATCACCGGCTCGTTCTACCTGGTCGGCAAGGCCAAGGAACTGATCGAGAAACGCAAGCTGCAGAAGGACAACGGCCACGGCGGCAACGGCCGGTTTGCCCGTCTGTGATTTAACGTCCGGCTATCGGCGCACCGGTTGCCCGGTCATCCCCGGCTCTTCGCCCTTACTCCCAACCGTGATAAAATAACCCGTTTCCGGTGCCGGGTGGCGCTGGGTGGTTTGGCGCGTAAGGCGAAAGCATGACATCCATCGCGGGACTTCTTGAACGGCTGTTCACCGAATCACTGGTCGCGATCATGGGCGAGGACGGTCGCGGCGTCGATCCGCTCATCCGGCCCGCCACCGACGTCCGATTCGGCGATTACCAGAGCAACATCGCCATGAGCCTGGCCAAGCGACTCGGGGCCAAGCCCCGCGACCTGGCGCAGAAGATCATCGACCATCTGCCCGCTGACGCGCAGCGCGTGTGCGAGCCGTTCGAGATCGCCGGCCCGGGATTCATCAACATTCGCCTGGCTCCGGCATGGATGGCCGAGCAACTCAACCTCGTGCCCGGTGCCTCGCCCGGTACGCTCGATCGCCTGGGGATCGAGAAAGTAGCCGCGCCCAAGCGCGTGGTCGTTGACTATTCCGGCCCGAACATCGCCAAGCAGATGCACGTGGGCCATCTGCGCAGCTCCATCATCGGCGACACCATCGCCCGAGTGCTCGATTTCGAGGGCCATCAGGTCATTCGCCAGAACCACATCGGCGACTGGGGCACGCAGTTCGGCATGCTTTGTGCCTACCTGAAAGAGAAGATGCCGGCCGCCCTCGACCAGCCCGACCAGGTGCATCTGTCGGATCTCGAGGCGTTTTATCGAGAGGCATCCGCTCGCGACAAGGACGATGCCGATTTCCACGAGCGGGCCCGGGCCGAAGTGGTCGCTTTGCACAACAAGAACGAATCAACGCTGCGAGCCTGGCGCTACATCGTGGATGAATCGCGCCGCCATTATCTGCCCGTGTACCGTCGTCTCGGCGTGTTGCTCACGCAAGAAGACGAAAGAGGGGAAAGCTTCTACGCCGACCGCCTGCCGCAAGTGGTGGGCGACTTCGAGCAAGCCGGCGTTATCACCGCGCCGCCCGGACTTTTCCCCGGTGGGGCTGTGTTGCGCGTCGAAGTCTCGCAAGGGGCGCTGGTCATCTTCTTCGAGAACGCCGCCGGCGAGCCGCTTTTCAAGAGCCCCGAGGGCAAACCGTTGCCCATGATCATCCGCAAGTCGGACGGAGCGTTTTTGTATGCGACCACCGACCTGGCCGCTCTGCAGTTCCGGATCAAGGAACTCGGAGCCGAGCGCGTGATCTACGTGACCGATGCCCGGCAGGCTCAGCACTTCGAGATGGTATTCACGGCCGCTCGGGCCGCAGGCTGGACGGTGCAATCTGAAGGCACCGCGTCTTCCGAAGTGCAACTGGATCACGTGACGTTCGGCACCATCCTGGGCGAGGACCGCAGGCCGCTCAAAACCCGCAGCGGCGAGAACGTCAAGCTGGCCGACCTGCTCGACGAAGCCGTGCGGCGGGCCGAAGCGCTCGTGCGGGCGACCGAGGCCGATCCCGACAAACGGCGCGGCTTCAGCGACGAGGAGATTCGGGACGTCGCCGAGGCTGTCGGCATCGGCGCGGTGAAGTATGCCGACCTCTCGCAGAATCGCCAGAGCGATTACGTCTTTAGTTGGGACCGGATGTTGGCGTTGGAAGGCAACACCGCGCCGTATCTCATGTATGCCTATGCTCGCATCCGCTCGATCTATCGCAAAGGCGCCGAAACGCAGGAAGGCGAGTTGAATGCGACGCAGGCCCCGATCCAACTGACCGAGCCGGCCGAGCGCGCTTTGGGCCGGCAGATCCTGCGTTTTGCCGAGACCATCGAGAGCGTGGCCGCCGGCCTGCGCATCAATCTCCTGACCGACTACCTGTACGAGCTTGCCGGGCTGTTCATGAAGTTTTACGAGCACTGCCCCGTGTTGCGGGCGGAGACGCCGGAACTCAAGGCATCTCGTTTGCGCTTGTGCGATCTGACCGCCCGCACGCTTCAGGTCGGCCTCGGCTTGCTGGGCATCCGCACACTGGAGCGCATGTAACCCCGCCCGAGCGACTTGCCGCCCGGCTTGTTGTGGTGTCCGCTTCCAGCATGCGCATGCAGGCAGGATGCCCACCATACCATCGGTGAAGTCCCGCCAAGGGCGACAGAAGCCGGATGTCTGGCTCAAAGCTCATAGCTCACAGTTGCCTGAATGAGATTTTTTGGACGCCGCTCACACTTCAAACGTCAGTCCGGTAATGGGCAGTTTGCTTCGCGGGTGAGCGAATCGTACGTTCCTTGCGGGCATCGCCTCGACTCGCCCGGGCGGTGGCCGGTGGTCTGTCATGCCTGCCTTTCTGCCTCAAGTGCGGTTCGACGATCGTTCGCCGGAGAGTTTGCGTGTCGGCCTGGCCGTCAAGCCACCGGTGCTGCGCCGCCGAACTCTCGTGATCCTCGCCGTGCTGATGGTTGCCGGCGTCATCTACGGCACGCTCGTGCCGTTCCAATTCAAGCCGTCCGACACGGCCGGATGGCGACTGACCATGTGGCCACTGCAACCGGGCAACGCTCTGGCCAACGTGCTGGTCTACGTGCCGCTGGGCATCTTTGTCCGGCTGGTCCTTCGGCGGCGAGGGTCGCGGTGGTACTTCGAGTGTGCCGCCACGACCCTCGTGGCGTTCGTCATCAGCTACGGATGCGAACTCCTGCAACAATTCCTGCCCGGCCGCGTGCCCACGCTGACCGACACGCTGTGCAACGTCTTCGGCGCCTTTGTGGGAGCGCTGCTCGCGCCATTGGCGCAGCGGCGGATTCGGCAGTTCCACGCCTGGTTATACCAGGCCTTGCAGACCACACCGTTCACGGCGGCCGCCGGTTTCCTCGGTGTGGCCATCTGTATCTACGCGCTGGCCCCGTTCGACCTGCGGCCCACGCCCGGTCACGTCCTTGCGGGTCTGAGCCGGCTGCACGCGAGTCTGCAGGCCGGATCGCTCGCCGCCGCTGGTCTGAGTCCGCCGGCCGTGCTGAACAAATGGATGGCTGCCGGCGCGTGCGGCGTGCTGGCGTTCCTGCTCACCATGGCTGCTCGCGAGACCGGCCGATCGCGCCCGGCCGCCGCCTGGTACGCTCTCACCCGCTCGTGGAGCCTGGTGGCCGTTCTCGAACTGGTGCAGTTGTTCACCGTCTCGCACGTGGCCGACGGCCATGACCTCTTGCGCGGCTGGGCCTGCTGCAGCGCTGGTACGCTGGCCGCGGCGGCGCTGCTGTGGCTGCGGCCGTTGATCTACCGCGACCCCGCCGCCTTGGTCAGCCCAATAGTGCCTATTATATGTCCCATCGTTTTCCTGTGGCTGGCCGTGTCCGCCTTTCGCAACGTCGGCGGCGGGCATACGAGCGGTCTCGGCTGGCTGCCGGTCATGGGCAACTTCAGCCGGTCGTGGGATTCGGTGCTGGGCAGCTACACAAGCGGTTTTCTCAACTACGCGCTGGCTGTCGGGGTGCTGGTGGCCTGGCTGCGGCTGCGCGGTCACGCGCCGCGGTTGAGTCACTGCATCGCCACCGGGCTGCTGGCTGCGCTCAGTCTGCAAGCCGTTACGGTCGTGTTCTTCGGCGCCTTCCCCGACACCAGCCACATCGCGCTGGCTGTGCTCGCCGGCGGACTCGTCCACCGCGTTGACCGGGCGATGTTCGGATTTCGCGTCGCGCGGGTTACCACCACCAAAGCGGATAACGCATAGCCCTCGACGTCATCCAATTCACCATTCGCGCCTGGCGCCCATACGGTCTGTCGCACCGGCCTGCCACGAACGCTTAGGGCGGTTGCTCGATCGTCTCGATTTCGACGCCTGAAGGCATCCGGCGTTCCGGGGCTGAGCCGCGCTTCGTCTGAAGCGCGAGCCCAGGTGAACGGCAGCCGTCGTGCGCCGCATTCTCCCGCATCCTCTTGCCGACCGTGCCTGCCCTAAGGGGCGAGCCTGGCGGCAAGCGGTCGCCGACTCTCCTTCGGGCTACATAGGCTACCAGCATCCATTTGAAGGAGACTTGTCATGATCGCGAAACGTTCGTGGGAAGCATGCGGCGCCGCCCTGGTGATCTCCGCGCTGGCGGCACTCATGACTGGATGTCCGCCGGTCGACCAGGTGGCGGGTGACACACCACCGCTGCCCGGCTCGGGTACCATCGTCGGCCTCGAAGCCACGGGAGCGGTCGTCGGCGGCACCGGGCTGCTGCGCGTCACGCTCGGCGATCCCGTCGATACCACGACCACCGTCTTACTGAGCTCGAGCAATCCGGCGGTCGCGGCGGTACCGGCTTCAGTCACCATCGTCGACGGCAGCGCCAACGCTCAGACCCAGATCAGCGGCGTGTCCCCCGGCAACGCGGTGATCACTGCGACACTGGACGGCAGCACGCTCCAGCGAGTGGTCACTGTCGTCTCCTCACTGCGCGTGCAATCGGTCTCCACGCTCGAGCCCGCGCTGCAGACCGGATTGGCGTCGACGGTAACGGTCCAGCTCAACATCCCTGCGCCGGCGGAGACGACGGTGACGCTGGTGGCCGAGCCGGCCGGCGTGATCGATGTACCGCCCAGCGTGGTCTTCCCGGCCTTCGCCGCGAGTCAGTCCGTGCCCGTGCTCGCCGCCGCGCCGGGAACGGCCGCGCTGACCGCTTCGCTGAACAATTCCAGTGAGGTGGCCCTGCTGTCCGTCGTGGAGACGCCGCAATTGGCGAGGTTCACGCTCATTGACGGGCAAGGCGATACGCTCCTGACCGGCATTCCGAGCGGGTTGGCCGTCATGCTCAACGCCGCGCCGACGAGCAACGTTACCGTCCATCTGACTTCCAGCGATCCGGCGGTGATCACCGTTCCCGGTAACGTGCTGCTGCCGGCCGGGACGAGCAGCACAACGGCGGTGGCCACACCGGTAGCGCCGGGCACGGCCACGCTAACCGCCACGCTGAACGGCACCTCCGCGGCCATTCAAGTTCGAGTGGTGGACGCGCCCACGCTCTTACGGCTCGAATTCCCCGACCGCGTGCAGGTGGGCACGACTTCCGTACTGACCGTCTTGTTGGATGTGAACGCTGCTGAAGATACGACGGTGACGCTCGCGTCGAGTGATCCGTCCGTCATCGCCGTGCCGACCTCGCTCATCATCCCGGCTGGCAGCTCGCAGGCTGGCATCGCGGTGACGGCCCTGGAAACCGGCTCGACGGTGATCACGGCCGATTTGAACGGCGACAGCCTGGGAATCGATGTGGAAGTCGTCGCCACGAACACGGTTGTACAGCTGGAAGGGCCCGGCGTGCCATTGCAGGCGGGCGCGACATCGACACTGTCGCTCCGCCTCGCTGCAGCGGCATCCGAGCCGACGATCGTCGAGTTCGCCAACAGCGATCCGTCCATCGCCAGCGTGCCTGAATTTATCGAGTTGCTGGCCGGTGAGCGGGACGCCAGTGTGCCCGTCCAAGGTCTCGCGGCCGGCAGCACGACCATCACCGCCACGACGCCGGACAGTTCAGCGTCCGTCGTGCTGGACGTCGTGGATGCACTAGCGATCGCCAATGTGTCCGGCGGACCGGTGATCGTCGGCCAGTCCGCCGAGATTCGGGTGAGCCTCGACGCAATTCCTGCTGTCGACACCGTCGTCAACTTGGCCACGGACCAGCCAAGCATCTTGCAGGTGCCCGCGCAAACGGTGATCCCGGCCGGCGACAGTCTCGGCCGATTCACCGTGCTCGGGCTGAGCCCGTCGCCGCCCATTGCGGTGATCACGGCCACGCTCGGGCCGAGCGTCGGGACGACCACCGTCACCGTCCTGCCGTCGGCCACGCAGCCGAGCCCGGACGAAACGCCGGCGGAGGAGCTGCTGCCGCCGCCGGACGACACGACCTCCGAATGACGCAGTCATAAGCGTGACGGGCGAGAGGAAAGCGTACGGCAGTTCAAAAGAGACGGCGGGGCCAAGCCCCGCCGCTCGCGAGGCGATGACCGGTTAGAGTGTATGGCTCACAGCTCAGAGCTCATCGCTCAGAGCTTCATTCAATTCCCCCGGGTGGGACGGGACAGGTCTGTCCCTCGATGATGCGCGGCGGCAGTAGCACTGTTTTGAACCGGCTCTCGCCGCTCTCGGTCATTTTGACGAGCCGTCGCATGGCCTCGCCGCCGGCCTCGAACCACGAGACATCGACCGAGGTGATGGACGGGTCGGGAGCCTGGAACCGATAGGCCACGTCGCAGCCAACCAAGGCCAGGTCGCTGCCCATGACGATGCCCAACTCGCGGCAGGCCGCCACGGTGGCTGCAGCCGCACGCAACGTCATGGCGAACATGCCGTCCGGGCGATCCTCGCGCATCCGCGTGGCCACCATGCGGTCCAGTTCGGGGCTTTCCGATCCGACCGGCAGTTCCAGCACGTCCCAGCTAGCGCCCTGCCGCTGGGCGACGTCGCGATTTCCCTCCTGTCGTAATCGCTGACCGGCGTGGTATTCGGCATCACGCAGCACCAGCCAGCGCTTGCAGCCGCGGGCGGCCAGGAGCTTGCCCGCCACCTGCCCGACGGCGAAGTTGTCCACGTCGATGGCGTTCTCGGGCCAGTCGTCCAGTTGGTCCGGAAACACGACCACCGTCGGATAGCCGCGCTTGATCCGCTCGCGGAGACTCTTCTCGAGCAGCGGCTCGGGCGTCCGCACGATAGTGCCGAACACGCCCCCGGCCATGATCCGCTCGATCGAGTGCACCCGCGCCTCGCTGATCTTGGGACCGGACGTGGCAACGACGGGATAAGTGTCCGGCGGCGCGTGCTCGGTCACGCCGTAGAGCAGTTCCGACTCATACGCCCCGTATTGCCAGCCCCGCAGATCCTCGGTATGACCGCCTTGGATGACCAATGCGAAAAATGACGAGCGTTCTGCCAGAAGACTGGAGGCGAACAGGTTGGCACGATAGCCCAACTCTTTGGCGTGGTGCCTCACCCGGTCGATGGTTTGCTGCTGAAACTGAGCCAGGCACTCCGGGCGGCCGGACAGAATCAGCGAAGCCGTCGTGACCGACACGTTGGATTCCCGAGCCACTCGGGCCAGTGTGACGCGATGCTTTAAAGGCTTGCGGTTCATCGTTCCTATGACCCCAAAACCTGCTTGACGCCCATTATTCCGCATTCAGCCCCTCAACACAACTGCTTTTGCCCGCTCCCGACGGTTCGCGGACGAGGGACGGGCGGCTGCGGATTCCCGGTTGCCGCCCTTCGGGACGTCTGATACCATTGCTTTCGAGAGGCCGGAGAGGCTTACTGGATTGCGATTTTTTCCTATGTCGCGGGGCGTTGCCTGAGCCGGACAAGCCGCCGCGGCGATTCCCTTGACCTTAACGTGGGGCGAAGGAGCTGAGGTTAGATGACTGAACATAAGGGGCTGCAAGCGTGGGTGAGCGAGATGGCGGCGATGTGTCAGCCGGATAACATCGTCTGGATCGACGGCTCCGACGCGCAGCGCGACAAGCTGCGGGCCGAGGCGGTCGCCAAAGGCGAGATCATCGAGCTGAACCAGGCCAAGCTGCCCGGCTGCTATCTGCATCGCACCGCCCCCAATGACGTCGCCCGCACCGAACACCTGACGTACATCTGCACGACCAACAAAGAGGACGTCGGCCCCACCAATAACTGGATGAGCCCGGAGGAAGGGTACGCCCGGGCGGCGGCCATCTTGAAGGGCTCGATGCGCGGCCGGACCATGTACGTGATCCCGTTCTCGCTCGGGCCGGTGGGTTCGGTATTCTCCAAGATCGGCGTCGAGCTGACCGACAGCATCTACGTCGTGCTCAACATGCTGATCATGGTCCGCTGCGGCAAGCCGGTTCTGGACAAGCTCGGCACGGACGGCGAGTTCACCAAGTGCCTGCACGGCAAGGCCGACCTGGACATCGAAAAGCGGCTCATTCTGCACTTCCCCGAAGACAACACCATCTGGAGCGTGGGCTCGGGCTATGGCGGGAACGTGCTCCTGAGCAAGAAGTGCATGGCGTTGCGGCTGGGCAGTTGGCAGGCGCGGCGGGAGGGTTGGCTGGCCGAACACATGCTCATCCTCGGCGTCGAGCATCCTTCCGGCCTGATTGAGTACGTCGCGGCGGCCTTCCCCAGCGCGTGCGGCAAGACCAACCTCGCCATGCTCGTGCCGCCCGAAGGACTGATGCGCAAGGGCTATCGCATCTGGACGGTGGGGGATGATCTGGCCTGGATGCGGATCGATACCGACGGCGCCTTGTGGGCGGTGAACCCGGAGACCGGTTTCTTCGGCGTGGCGCCGGGCACCAACTCCAAGACCAACCCCAACGCCGTGGCCACGGTGCGGCGAGAGACGATTTTCACCAACGTGGTCCTCACCAAGAGCAAGACGGTGTGGTGGGAAGGCGGCGACCGCGATCCTCCGGCCGAGGGCTGGGACTGGCAGGGCCGTCCGTGGCATCCCGGCATGAAGGACGCCGACGGCAAGCCTATTCCGGGCGCTCATCCCAACGCCCGGTTCACCGCTCCGATCACGCAGTGTCCGTCGCGTACATTCCGGCTCGACCACCACCACGGCGTGCCGATTTCGGCGATCATCTTCGGCGGCCGTCGAGCCCGCCTGGCCCCGCTGGTGTACCAGTCGTACAGCTGGCAGCACGGCGTGTTCGTGGGGGCAACCATGGCCTCCGAGCGAACGGCCGCTCAGGTCGGCAAGATCGGCGAGGTCCGCCGCGACCCCATGGCCATGCTGCCGTTCTGCGGCTACAACATGGCCGACTACTTCCGGCACTGGCTCCAGATAGGCCAGGCCATGACCAAGCCGCCCAAGATCTTCCACGTGAACTGGTTCCGGACGGACGAGAACGGCGAGTATCTCTGGCCGGGATATGGCGACAACCTCCGCGTGCTGGAATGGATTCTCGCCCGCTGCCGGGGCGAGGCGGATGCGATCGCCACGCCCATCGGCTACGTGCCCACGCTGGACAGTCTCGACATGACCGGCCTGCATCTCTCGCCGGCGGTGTTGCAGGAGCTGCTGCGGGTGGATCGGCAGGAGTGGCTGGAGGAAGTCGAGAGCATCCGCCAGTTCTTCGACACGTTCGACGGCCGCATCCCGCACGCGTTGCGCGACGAGGTCGATGCCCTGCAGCGGCGGTTGCTGACCTGACGGGCCGCGCGGATTGGGGGCTCATGCTCGCCGATCGGTAATCCCGTTGCGAAGGTGTGACGGCGACAAGAGGCGTGCACGCGCTCCTGGGAGCCGATGGCGTCTCTATGTCTTGCCACCCCGTAGCCGGGCCGGTAGCCTGATGCCGGTTCAATGAGGACTGTGCGCGGCGTCCGTTGCGGAAGTATCCGCCGGCGCCGCTGCCAAGCCTCAATTCGGATCCGCATCACGTCCAACGCGGGGAGGATCTTCATGGCACCCGATCTGTACCAATTCCTGCCGGAAGTCCATGCCTTCTTGTCGCAGTCGCCAGTCCGCATGTTCATCGGCGGGCGGTGGGTGGAAGCCGTCAACGGCGGCACGTTCGAGACGCTCGATCCGGGCGACGGCTCGCCGCTGGCTCGCGTGGCCGAGGGCCAAGCCGAGGACATCGACCGCGCCGTGCGGGCCGCCCGCGAAGCGTTCACCCGCAGCGGGTGGGCGACCATGCCGGTGAAGGAACGAGCCGTGCTGTTGCATCGGCTGGCCGACCTGGTGGAGAAGAACTGCGCGGTTCTCGCCCAGTTGGAATCGCTCGACGTGGGCAAGCCGCTCAGTGCGGCGGCGACCGTGGATATCCCCAACGTCGCCCAGACGCTGCGGTGGTACGCCGACCTGGCCGTGCACACCCGATTGCGCGAACCCATCCCGGTGGCGCATTACGAGGCGTATCAGGCGCGTACGCCCTATGGAGTGGCCGCGTTCATCCTTCCGTGGAACTTCCCCATGCTGCTGGTAGGCTGGAATCTCGCGCCGGCGCTGGCCGCGGGCAACACCGTGGTGGTCAAGCCGGCTGAGGACACGCCGCTCAGCACGCTGTACTTCTGCAAGCTCGTCGAGCAGGCGGGCATTCCAGCCGGCGTGGTCAACGTCGTGCCCGGCTTCGGCGAAGAGGCGGGGGATGCCCTGGCCGAACACCCCGGCATCAACCGCATGGGCTTCACCGGCTCGCCCGAAGTGGGACGCAAGGTGGCGGCCGCGTGCGGCGAGAACCTCGTGCCCGTCAAGCTCGAGCTGGGCGGCAAGGGGGCGGCCGTCGTCTTCGACGACGTGGACGTCGAAGAGGTGGCGACCAAGCTCGTCGAAGCCGTGACCTTCAACACGGGCCAGGTCTGTTGCACGGCCACGCGATGGCTGCTCCACGAGCGCATCTACGACGCGTTCGTGGAGGCGGCGGCGGAGAAGATGCAGTCGATCCGGATCGGCTACGGCTTGTCCGCCGACACCATGATGGGGCCGGTGGTCAGCGACAAGCAGCGACAACGGGTGCTGGGCTACCTCGAGCGCGGCCAGCGGCAGGGCGCTCACGCCGTGCTGCCGGGCGGGCCGGCCGAAGTGCCCGGCCACGAAGGCGGCTTCTACGTCAAGCCCGCGTTGCTGGCCGGCAACCCCGACAACGTCTGCGCTCGCGAGGAGATTTTCGGCCCCGTGGCCTACCTGATGAAGTTCGCCGATGCCGACGAGGCCATCGAGCTGGTGAACCGCTCGCCGTACGGCCTGGCCAACAGCGTGTGGTCCATGCAGATCGATCGCGCCCAGCGAGTGGCCGAAGCCCTCGTGGCCGGCAACGGCTGGATCAACGGTCACAACCTGTTCCCCCACGGCGTGCCGTATGCCGGCTGCAACCTCTCCGGCATGGGCGGCGGCGTCCTCGGTCCCGACACGCTGCTCGATTACCTCCGCCCGCAGTCGATCGTCCGGCCGCTGGAGTGAACAGTAGCTGTCAGCTGGCAGCTCTCAGCTTTCAGCTGTCAGCTATCAGCCGGAAGCAACCGATGTGTTTCCGTTCGCGCGGACGGGAGCGGGCATCTCGGCGGGCGGGCGTCTCGCCCGCCTCGTGACGGGCTTGCGCTCCATTCGCGGCTGCGGTATCTTGGCGGACAGACATTTCGGCCGCCATCGTGGGTGGGATGCTGGCCCAGTGCAAGGATGCAGTGCATACGGTGGACGTGGATGTCTTGCACTCGCCCCGCAGGGGCGAAGGTCAGTAGGCGGGGGCGTCAGCCCCCGTTTGGCGTCCCTCCGAAAACTATAAGCCCCGAAGGGGCGACAGTTGCGACCGGGATCGGCCTGCCAGTCGAAGCATGGGATCAACTGGGCAATCGCCTGTGCCAACACGGTGTTCTGTCGCCTCTTCGGGCTCTTTCCGAAGGAAGAACAAAATCTGTCGGACCGGCGTGAACCCGGGGCTTACGCCGCCCGGCTATTCACCGCCGCCCCTTCGGGGCGGAGCTACGTCGATCTCTTGCACGCTAAACACGTACTCCAGCGTGCACGTGCAGGCAGGGATGCCTGCACCACAGTGCCATCGCTCGTCAGCTAATCCAATTCTATTCGCCGCGTCTGAGCGTCACCGCGTTGCCGTGTCTATCAGTTCCCCGCTACATCCTCGTCCGGCTGCGTGGCCGGCTCCGGTGCCTTGTGCACGAGTTCAGGCCGGGCCTCGGGCTCGGTCATGGTCGTGGGCAGGCGGTAGACGTTGCCGGGAGTGTCGGCGAAGTACAGGTGAGACTCGGAGGGCTGGCGCGGATTGCCGTCAGCCCACAGCAGCGACATGGCCGGCTGGGCGTCGACGGGGCGGCGGACCCAGTTGTGGTTGACCGAACTGTTCTCGGTAAGAGGGTGGGGATACCACGCGCGGCCCTGGTCCTCGCTGCGGAGGCGGACGATCTCGCCGCCGGGGCTGGCGGGCTGCGGGCCGGGACGCGCGGGTGCGGTGATAAGCCAAACGGTCTTGTCCACCTCGAGGCAGCCGGCGTCGTGGTCGCTGTCGGTTTGGAAGCCGCCGATGGCTTCCCACTCGCGGCCTGTCCAGCGCGTGGTCGCCCAGATCCGCGAGTTGTGGGCGGGTTCCGACTTGGACATGTGCCGAATAACTGTCACGATGATCGGATTGCCCGATCGATCGAACGTCAAATCATTCAGGATGAAGTGCCAGTTCTTGTAGTCTTTCACGCGAGCCGGGTTAGTCGCGTCGGCGAGAGGCAGTTCGAGCTTCTTGCGCGGGAGCGCCTGCCAAGCCCGGCCGAGGTCGGGTGTTTCGAGGTAGTACACGTCTTCGCGGTGGCCGGCAGGCAGCCCCATCGGCCGCTGAGTCATGACGATGCCGATCTTGTTCTTGTGTCGGCCGCTCAGGCAACTTTGACCGTCACCGAAAGTGGCCACGACGGTCGGCTCGCTCCACGTGAGGCCGTCTGGGCTGGTGGTGGAGTGAACGCGCGGCTTGCCGTCGATCTGGCGCGTGTGAACGAGAAGGAAACCCTGGCCGGGCACATGCCAGGCCTGCGGATGCTGAAAGTCCATCTCGGCGACTTTCTCCCAAGCGTCGATATCGTGCGGCTGGGCGCTGCGAAGGATGGTCGAGGGGTAATCCGCACCATTGACGGCAGCGAAGACCCACAGCCGGCCGGCGTCGTCGATGGTCAACGCGGGGCAGCCGTACGCCTGCGGCGGCAGATTGTCGAGCAGGATGACAGGGACGCTAACGGTGCCGGCCTTGTGGTCGTAGGCGCCGATCAGGATGCGCATGGTCTGCTTGTCGCGCTCCGCGGCCGGTGGGCCGGAAGCGCCGGCGTAGACGAAGAACGTTTTGTCCACCGCGGCGGCGTACACGGCGACGGGCGCGTGGCTCATGGGGGCAAAGGCCACTCCGCCAACGATCGGGTCGCCGCTCTGCGCTTCAGGTCCGGCCGCGCCGAGCCAGAATCCGCGGTAGCCCGTCTCCCGCGCGACCGGGTGCGGGACAGGTACGAAGGTTCGTACAGCAGGTTGCTCGGCGGCAGGTGCCGTCTCAGTCGGACGGCTTGCCGTGGCCTCGGGCTGAGGAGCGGGAGCGGCAGCCTCGTCGGCCCGACTTACCGGAACGGCGAACACGAGCGCAACGAGCGTCGATAAGGCGATCCGATCCATTCACATACTCCCCTGGTTCGACTGCAACTTATTGCAGTGAATGATACTCCGAAACACCGAGTGGAGAAAGTTCACAGCCGGTCCGAAGGCGTTGATCCCCGGCGAGATCGGAGAACGGGGCCGGTGTCTTGAACACAAATCGCCTCCCAGCCGATCGTCCGGCGGGACGGGTCGTCAGCGGTCAAATCTACCATTTTGTACTGTTCTATCCGGATGGGGCGAACTATCCTATCACACGACCGGCTTGCCAGGCCCGGGAGCGACGACGGACGAGGGGGACGCTGTTCCGCCCAACTCGAGGGGCAATATGCCCACGCCACGATGAGCGAGGTGGGCAGGACGCCTCGATCGGGGCGGAGAGGCGGGCCAGGTATCCATCCCACGAGGAGATTTCGAACACAGGATCCGCGACATCATGGACACAGTGTTGCTATCGAGGCTGCAATTCGCCCTGACGGTCATGTTCCACTACCTGTTCCCGCCGTTGACCATCGGGCTGGGGGTCGTGCTGGTGGTGCTGGAGGGGTTGTACCTCAAGACCAAGGATTTGCAGTACGAGGCGGCGGCCCGGTTCTGGACGAAGATATTCGCGCTGAACTTCGCCATGGGCGTGGTGACAGGCATCGTCATGGAGTTTCAGTTCGGGACCAACTGGTCGATCTACTCGCGATTCGTGGGCGATGTGTTCGGTTCGGCCCTGGCGGCCGAGGGCATCTTCGCGTTCTTCCTGGAGTCGGGCTTCTTGGCGGTGCTGGTTTTCGGCTGGGATCGCGTTTCAGCCAAGATGCACTTTTTTGCCACGTGCATGGTGGCGTTGGGCTCGATCTTCTCCTCCGTCTGGATTGTGGTAGCCAACTCGTGGCAGCAGACGCCGCGCGGGTTCCACATCGTGCGCAACACGGTCGGAGGCGTCGAGCAGATCCGGGCTGAGATCGTGAACTTCTGGGAGGTGCTCATCAACTACTCGACCGTTCACCGGCTGCTGCACGTGTGGATCGGGGCGTTCATCCTGGGCGCGTTTTTCGTGATGAGCATCACCGCGTTTTACATTCTCAAGAAGCGGCACGAGGACTTCGCCCGCAAATCGTTCGGGGCCGCGTTGTGGGTGGGGGCGATCTCGTCGGTGCTCGCCCTGATCCAGGGTGACCTGCAGGCGAAGAACGTCTACCAGCATCAGCCGGCGAAGCTGGCGGCGTTTGAAGGGCACTACAAGACCGGCCGGGGCGACCTGCACCTGTTCGGCGTGCCCAGCGATGCTGAGCAGCGCGTCAAGTACGGGTTGGCGATCCCTGGCGGCCTGAGCCTGTTGCTGCACCGGGATGCGAACGCGACAGTGACTGGGCTCGATGCGTTCCCGCCGGACGAGCGGCCGCCCGTGCTCATTCCGTTCATGAGCTTTCATATCATGGTGGCGTTGGGCGTGTACTTCATTGCCTTGACGCTCCTGGCACTCGTCTACTGGTGGCGCGGCACGCTGTTCGATCGGCGCTGGCTCATGTGGATTTTCGTGTTCTCGGTGATCGGGCCCTACGTCGCCAACCAGTTGGGGTGGGTGGCGGCCGAGGTGGGGCGTCAGCCGTGGATCGTGCAGGGCCTGCTCAAGACGTCCGAGGCGTATTCGCCGTCGGTTTCGGCGCAACAGGTGTTGGGGTCGATCATCATGTTCGGCCTGATCTATGCACTGCTGTTCGCGATCTTCCTGTACCTGCTGAACGCGAAGATCCAGCAGGGGCCGGAACTGCCCGAAGCGGTGGTGCCGGCCGGGCCGGTCGAGCACGGTTACCTCGAGTCCGCCGCCCAACTGACGGATCACGCCGGTGAGTCGATGACCGATGCCCGCGGCAAGCTGACGCGAGAAACGCGACCCGAGAGCGACGGGAAGGAATAAGGGATAACGGCCATGTGGTTTGCTTACGAGACGCTGTGCGTGATCTGGTTCGTCCTGTTGGGCATCCTGCTCACGGGTTACGCCGTGCTGGACGGTTTCGACCTGGGCGTGGGGATTCTGCACCTGACCACGCGGGATGACCGCGAGCGGCGGATTCTGCTGAACTCCATCGGGCCGGTGTGGGACGGCAACGAGGTGTGGCTGGTGACGTTCGGCGGGGCCATGCTGGCGGCGTTCCCGAACGCGTACGCAACCATCTTCTCGGGGTTCTACACGGCGTTCATGCTGCTGCTGTTCGCCCTGATCTTCCGGGCCGTCTCAATCGAGTTTCGCAGCAAGACGCAGTCGGCGATATGGCGGCGAGTGTGGGACATCGGCTTTTCGGTCGGCAGCACATTGGCGACGTTCCTGTTCGGTGTGGCTGTCGGCAACGCGATGATCGGCATCCCCATCACGAACATGGAATTCACCGGAAACTTCTGGGGTTTGCTGCGACCTTACCCGCTGTTGGTGGGCGTGTTTGCCGTGGCCCTGTTCGCCATGCACGGGGCGATCTACCTGTATTTGAAGACGGAAGGGAAGTTGCAGGAGCATGTGCACAGTTGGATGTGGCGAGGCTTCGGTATCTTTCTCGTGCTCTACATGCTGACCACCATCTACACGCTGGCGGCCGTACCGGCGGCGGTGAGGAACTTCCAGGACCACGCATGGGCGTGGATCGTGGTGGTGCTCAACGTGCTGGCCATCGCCAACATTCCGCGGTCGATCTACCATCAGAAGCCACTGCAGGCGTTCGTTTCATCGGCACTGACCATCGTCGGGTTCATCTTCCTGTTCTCGATCGCTTTGTACCCGAACATGGTGACGGCGGTCGATCCTGCCGAGAGCATGACCATCTTCAATTCGGCGTCGTCGGCCAAGACGTTGTTCATCATGCTCATCATTGCGGCCTTGGGCATGCCGTTCGTCCTGGCTTACACGGCAGTGATCTACTGGGTGTTCCGCGGCAAGGTGCAGTTGGGCGAGCACAGCTACTGAGAGGAGCTATCAGCTATAGGCTATAAGCTGTAAGCTGTAAGCCTACGCTATCGATTCGATGTGCCAGCGAGCGGCGGGGCTTGACCCCGCCGTCTCATTCCCTACGAGTTCGGGCTCGTCAGCCACGGACTCTTCATTGCTCACTTCCGCTTGGCTGCGACAAACGCGCGAACTTCTTCGACCGGTCGGGTGTTGAGGATGCAACTGCGGGTTGCCCAGCCGCGGCGGGCGGTCTGCACGCCGAAGATCATCTGGTCGAGTTGATCGACGGCATGAGCATCGGTGTTGATCACGAACGTGCAGCCCAAGTCCATGGCTCGCCGCACGTGCGAGTCCTTCAGGTCGAGGCGCAGCCAGGCAGCGCTGATCTCCAGCGCGGTGCCGGTCGCGGCGGCGGCTTCGAACACTTTTTCCCACTGGATGTTCATGGCTTCGCGGCGGCCGAGCAGCCGACCCGAAGGATGGCCGATACAGTTGACGTACGGGTTCCCGATGGCGGCCAGCGTGCGATGCGTCAGCCGGTCGCAGTCCTGCGTCTGAGCGGCGTGGATGCTGGCGACGACCCAATCGAGTTGAGCCAGCACGTCGTCGGGGTAGTCGAGCGTCCCGTCCGGGCAGATGTCGCACTCCGTGCCGGCAAGGACGACGATGCCCGAACCGGCCAGCTGCCGGTTGGCGGCGCGGACCTCCTCGATGAGCTTCTCGAGCCGTTCGACGGACAGGCCGTTGGCGATGACCGAGCTGTGCGAATGATCGGTGATGGCGATGTACTCGTAGCCGCGCTGCCGGGCGGCCAGGGCCATTTCTTCGATGGTGCATACGCCGTCGCTCGCTCGGGTATGCATATGCAGATCCCCGCGCAGGTCGGGCAGATCGACGAGATCGGGCAAGTCACGCAGGTCAATCTCGCCGGTGTCCTCGCGAAGCTCGGGAGGAATCAGCGGCAGGCCCAACCGCTCGTAGATGCCGGCTTCATCGGGCCCGGCCAAAGCGACCGGTCCTTCGAAGAGACCGTATTCATTGAGCTTCCAACCTCGTTTAACCGCGATCTCCCGCAGTCGGACGTTGTGTTCCTTCGAGCCGGTGAAGTATTGGAGAGCCGCTCCGAACGATTCGGCGGGCACCACGCGGAGGTCGGCCTGGATCTCGCCGCCGATAGGGTTCTCCACGAGCACGGAAGCCTTGGTGTCGCCGGCCGCGAGCACCGAGCGCACCAGCGGCAGGCGGGTGAAGGCGGCGGTGGTGGCTGGACCGTCGGCGGCCACACACAACAAATCCAGATCGCCGATCATCTCCTTGCCGCGCCGGACTGATCCGGCGATTTCGACCCGCTCGACACCGGGCAGGCCGGCGACCTGCTCACGCAGCGTACAGGCGATGGGGCGAGCCACGTGCAGGGGCGTGCGGCCGGCCGAACGGTCGAGGAAAGCGATGCCTTCCAGCAGCTTGTCCGCCGTCTTCTGGCCGAAGCCGCGGAGCTTGGCGACTCGCCCGTCGAGGATGGCTGTCCGGAGCTCTTCGACGCTGCCGACGCACAGCTGGGCGTGGAGGACGGCGATCTTCTTGGGCCCCAGGCCCGGGATGCGCAGCAGTTCGAGGATTCCTGAGGGCAGCGAGCAGGTGAGCTCCTCGTGGAGCTGGATCTTGCCGGTGGCGAGATACTCCTTGATGCGATCGGCCGTGCCCTTGCCCACGCCGGGGATCTTCTGTAACTCGTTTCGAGCGGCGATGTCGGCCAGATCTTCCGTCAGATCCTCAATGGCCCGGGCAGCTCGTCGGTAGGACACCGCGCGGAAGCTCTCCTCGCCTTTGATCTCGAGGAGATCGGCGATCTCGTTAAACTGGTGTACGACGTCCCGGTTCGACATATGCTTCAATTCTATTGTGTCCGCCGCTTTTTTGCAGCGGCCGAGCACTGTTCGCCGCGCGTTTTTCAATCAACGCGGAACCTCTTATCGACAAGCCACTTGGCAGCTCGAGTGCGGAGTTTTCACAGTCACAGCTGATCGCAGTCAACCAGACGCAGGCGGGAATCCCGCCCCACGGCCGATCAGTGCGGGCCGACGGGCCGGTCGACGATTGACACTCCCGCGCGAAGGCTTTTAAGATACCCCCGGTTGTTTTTGGCAGTCCTGCTGGCGCGGTGGACTCGATGGCCCTGACTTTAGACAGCCTTGCGGAGTATCTCCATTCAGTCGGCATCCCGTGTCAGGTGGACGGGGACGGTTCGGCAATCGTCGAAAGTGTGGCCACGCTCGAGGACGCGACGCGGGGCCAACTGAGCTTTCTGTCCAACCCCAAATACGAGCCCTATCTCGAGACGACGCGGGCCGAGGCCGTGCTGGTGCGGCCCGACGTGAAGATCAACCGGCAAATGAGCTTGCTGCGCACGCCCGATCCTTACGCGGCGGTGACGGCGGCCATCGTACGGCTGCACGGCTACCGCAAGCATCCATGGTGGGGCGTCAGCGAGCAGGCGATCATCTCGCCCACCGCCCGTATCGGAGCCAACGCCAACATCGCCCCGGGCGTGTACATCGACGATGGGGCGGAAATCGGCGACAACGCCACGCTGTATCCCGGCGTGTACATCGCCCGCGGGACGCGGATCGGAAACAACGTCACGTTGTTTCCCAACGTGGTGATCTACGAGAACTGCGTCCTGGGCAACAACGTGACCATCCATGCGGGCACGGTGATCGGTGAGGACGGGCTGGGCTACGCGCCGGTCAACGAGAAGTGGGTCAAGATCCCGCAGATTGGCAACGTGATCATCGGCGACGACGTGGAGATGGGCCCCAATTGCACCATTGATCGCGCGACGCTGGGTAGCACGGTGATCGGCAGCGGCACGAAGTTCAGCAACCTGGTGGCGATCGGTCACGGCACGAAGGTGGGCGAGGATTGCCTCTTCGTGGCGCAAGTGGGCTTGGCTGGTTCGGTTACGGTCGGACGGCACGTCACGATCGCCGGTCAGGCCGGCGTGGTCGGCCACATCACCATCGGGGACAACGCCGTGATCGGGGCCAAGGCGGGCGTCTCCAACTCGATCGAGGCGGGGGCGACCGTGCTCGGCCAGCCGGCGGTGGCGATCAGCGAGTGCAAGCGACAGATTGCAGTCATGCAGCAACTGCCCAAGCTGAAGAACGAGATCAAGCGCATGCGCCGCGAGCTGGATCGCCTGCTGCAACTGGCAGGCGAGAAGCCTCGTTCCGTGGAGAAGCATACCGAGCCGCCAGTGGCCACCTGAGCCCTGGTTCCCCTGACCCCTGCTGCATCACGGCCGGCCTGCCGCCATTCCACGTCTGACCATAAAAAACGGAGCGGCCCGTAATGGGGCAGCCGCCGAACGTTCTGAACCCGTCACTTTCGAAGCAAATAACTTGACCTTTTTCTCGTGAAGTGCTAGTCTGGCTTCATCAGTTCTTTGTGCTGCCTTTTCGGAGGTCGTGCGGATCAGCCATGTGGCGGCCGTGCGATAGTGCATATCTTTCTTCTCCAGGAGAGGAGGGCCATAATGGGGCGATTGTTAATTGCAGGCATTGTGATCTGTTTCCTGACCGCCAATGTCCAGGCTACGGTTGTGCTGTGGGAGGACTGGGAGAGCGGCACCGACGGCTGGGTCGATTTGAGCGGGACCGTCGTTCCGACGTTGAGCAATGAGCAGAATACGACGCCCGGAGGAACGTACTCGCTCAAGGTGCAGGGGAACACGATCGGGAACAGCATGAACGCCTTGGACCGTAACCTGGACGCGGCGACAGCCGTCAACTGGTACGTGGAATGGAGTTTTTTTGATACCGGCGCGACTCGCGAGTACTTGCAGATTCGCAGCTACTCGGAGGGCGGCAGCTCCGGCGCCTTACAGCAGTTGATCTCGTTTGGCGTCTACAATGCCGGGGTCGACCTTACGGTTTACAATGCACGGGTGACCAACGGTGGCGTGGGCTGGACGAATACGACCATCCGAAGGGTGCCCAATGTCTGGCATACGATGCGCGTGGAGCAGGATGAAGCCGGCAACCTCAAGTTCTTCATCGATGGTCAGCTCGGCCTGGAAACCACCACGACGTCGATCTACGGCATAACTTCGCTTCGGGTGGGCTCGGCCCTGACCAACGGCGGCGCAGCCGTGTACTTTGATGACATCAAGGTGGGCATCGTGCCTGAACCGGCCACGCTGGCGTTGCTCCTGTGCGGATTGCCGTTCTTGCGGCGCCGCAGTGCGTGAGGCAGTAAGGCCGGGGCGCACTTGATTTGAATACCACTGCTTCGCGGCGGCATGGCTGATTGGGGGCGGGCTCGGGGCCTGTGTTGGAGGCCGAGCCTCGCTCGCAGAGCCGGCCGGCTGCCGCATCCGTCTGTGTAGAAGCCGATTTTGGGGACGGATTTTCTGCCCGGCTTGAAGTGGGCAGGAAACCCGTCCCCGTTCATTAGGCAGGCCGGCGGCCGCTAGCGGCATCGGCCCCACCCAGGAAAACCGCGCCCGGGGTGTGATTCTCCACCCACCCTGTCCCTCATGCCGCGCGGGTTGGCGATAGCGGCAAAACGTGTAGAATACACCGTTTCCGGGCCCGAGAGATTGCTTCCGGTGTCCGCGGGGGATTGTGCGCGGCCGCTGCCGCGAGAAGTAGGACGCGCGTGGCCGCGCGAGCCGACGCGAGTGCAGAGTGTCGATTCAAACACCTTGGAGATGGTCGATGTACAAGATTGTGCTGCTGCGGCATGGCGAGAGTGAGTGGAACAAGGAGAACCGCTTCACCGGCTGGACCGACGTGGACTTGTCGCCGGCGGGCATCCAGGAGGCGACCGAGGCGGGCGCGGTGCTGAAGAAGGAAGGCTACACGTTCGACGTGGCCTATACGTCGGTTCTCAAGCGAGCCATCCGTACGTTGTGGATCACGCTCGATCAGCTGGACCTCATGTGGATTCCGGTGTATCGGTCGTGGCGGCTGAACGAGCGGCATTACGGCGCGCTGCAGGGGCTGAACAAGTCGGAGACGGCCGCCAAGTTTGGCGAGGAGCAGGTGAAGATCTGGCGTCGGTCGTACGACGTCCCGCCGCCTCCGCTGGAGCGGGATGATCCGCGCTATCCGGGCAACGATCCGCGTTATGCGGACCTGACGGAAGGCGCGCTGCCGCTGACGGAGTGTCTGAAGGACACCGTCGCCCGGTTCCTGCCGTACTGGCACGACACGATTGCCCCCACGGTGCGTCTGGGCAAGAAGGTGATCATCGCGGCCCACGGCAACAGTTTGCGGGCGCTGGTGAAGTATCTCGACAACATGAGCGACGAAGCGATTATCTCGCTCAACATTCCGACGGCCATGCCGCTGGTCTACGAACTGGACAAGAATCTCAAGCCGATCAAGAGCTACTACCTGGGCGACCCCGAGAAGGTCAAGGCGGCGATGGCGGCCGTGGCCAACCAGGGCAAGGCCAAAGCCTAAGGCCGTTACCGGTCCATCCACGAGCGATAACGGGTTTAACACGGGACGCGGACATGCGGCGGAAACAGAGCTGCCGCGATTTCCGCGTCCCGTGTGTTTTTGCCCCACCGTCGGCGTTCCGCGTTGAGTCCCGCCCGAACGTAGGGTAGAATTCCTGTCGTCACATTCTTTCCTCTTTTGTTGACGCCACTTGGTTTCTGGGGGGCAGATGAAGCGACCTATTTCGTGCAGCGTACTGATCGGCCTGGTTTGCAATCTTGGCTTGCCGGCTTCTTTGCGGGCCGGGTCGTACCAAGTCGGCTTCGCCTCGCCGATGGACAAGGTGATGATCAAGGGTGCGGCCAAGGGCTGGCCGTTCGAGGGGACGATGGCGACCTCGTACGACCTGTACCTTGCTCGATTCGAGCATGAGGCCGTGCAGGTCGTGATCATGCCCGCCCAGACGCTGACGAATGCGAAGGTGACGGTTTCGACGCCTCAGCCCGTCGGCGGCGGGCCGGCGTTTGTCGGGGACGTGAAGGTCTGGCTGGTCGGCCACGTGGACGTGACCGACGAGCCGCTCAGCGATCTGCAGATCGACTACCCGCCGTATCTGGTGGACTATCACGGCTGGTATCCCGACCCGTTGCTCACGTTCACCAATCGCTGTACGGCCAACGCGGGCGACCGGGTGGCGTACTGGGTGGACGTGGCCACGCGGGCGGAGACCGCGCCGGGCGACTACACCGCCACCATCACGATCACGGCCGACAACAGCCCCACGACCACGCGCACGCTCAACATTCACGTCTGGGACTTTGAACTACCGCGAGTGTCATCGCTGCCGACTGCCTTTTCGCTGGACCTGTGGATGGCCAGAACCCTGTACGGCGCATCGACCTGGGACAGCAAGGACATCGAGCGGAAGTTCTGGGACATGCAGCTCGAGCATCGCTTGAGCATCTGTCACCTGTATCGCAACACGCCCGAACCGTACAACGACTTCGTGTATTGGGTGAACCGCGGGGCCAACGCGCTGAACCTGGTGAATGCGAGCAACATGGATCGGGTGACGTCCTCGGGGCTGGCGTCGCTGGTCTCGCAGGTGACGGCGGCCGGCTGGCTGCCCATGAGCTACGTGTACGGCTTCGATGAGGCGACGCAAGAAAAGTTCCCCGAGATGCGCGACGTGTTCAACGAAGTGCATCGACGTTACCCGGGGCTGCGAACCATGACCACGGCGGGCGACGCGTCATTCGGCACCTCGTCTTCCACGTCGTACCTGCGAGAGGCGGTGGACATCTGGGTGCCGTACACGCCGTCGTACAACCTGTACGCGGCCCGGCAACTGCGGGCGGAAGGCAAGGACATGTGGTGGTACGTGGCGGTGGGGCCGCGCCACCCGTACGCTAACTTCCTGGTCGAATACCCCGCCATCGAGTCGCGGCTCCTGCTGGGCCTGATGTCGTTCAAGTACGAGGTGGGCGGCTTCCTGTACTACAGCATGGCCAACTGGCCGCTCGAGTTGAACCTGTCGCCCATCACGTCGGGGCCGTACACGAACTGGGATCCACGCACGCTCGAGCATCCCAAGGGGTGGGCCTGCGGCGACGGCAGCCTGTTCTGTGCCGGTCCCGACGGTCCGATCCCGACGATTCGATTAGAGAACATCCGCGACGGGTTGGAAGACTACGAGTATCTGTGCATCCTGCACGATATCGTCGAGCGGATCGAGGCAGGTTGCCCGGACACGCCTGAGCGCATCGCCTTCCTGGCCGCGGCGCGTCCGCTGCTGGCAGTGCCAAGCCATCTGGTCGGCTCGGTTGCCTCCTACACGCGTGACTCGCAGGCGCTCGAGTCGTTCCGACGACAGGTGGCGGCCAAGATCCTCGAGGGCAGGCCTTTGACGGCTGGGCTGCCCGCCGACAGCGACGCCGACGGCGTGGGTGACCCCTGCGACAACTGCCCTGCCGTGCCCAACCCCGATCAGCGCGACACGGACGGCGATGGCATCGGTGACGCGTGCGACGACGACATGGACGGCGACGGGATCGGCAATGCGATGGATAACTGTCCGCTGGCGGCCAACCCCGACCAGACCGACACCGATGGCGACGGGTTCGGCGATGCGTGCGACAACTGCCTCGCTATAGCGAACCCGAATCAGGCCGACAACGACGGTGACGGCGTGGGCGATGTCTGCGACAACTGCCCGGGCCGGGCCAACCCGGACCAGGCGGACGGCGACGGCGATGGCGTGGGCAACGTGTGCGACAACTGTCCGGCCACGGCCAACCCGGATCAGGCCGACGCCGATCAGGACGGCTACGGCGACGTGTGCGACTTCGGCACGAAATGGCTGGACGAGGAGTTTGACGGGGCCAGGACCGGAGCGAACAAGACCGGTTCGTGGGATCAGTCGTCGATGCTCGCGCGTTGGCCGTTGACTCGGGGCAGCATGGGCGGGACATTCACCCCGGGCAAGGGCGCGACGGGTTC
The DNA here is from genome assembly GCA_029550525.1 of Planctomycetota bacterium. Taxonomy (GTDB): domain Bacteria; phylum Planctomycetota; class Phycisphaerae; order UBA1845; family PWPN01; genus JACQVT01. Next base: position 518,547 of record JAKPHF010000062.1, on the reverse strand, counting down.
GCCCGGGGCGGCCATGAACACGAACAAGAACGCCTACCGCATGACCGCGAACCTCGAGCCCGACTTCTCGGCGAGCTATGGCGTGGGCAATGAGGGCATCGGCCTGACCGCCAGTGTGAACGGCACGGACGTCAACCCGCTGGTGCTGCAGTTCATGGTGGACTTCAACGGCGAGGCCAGCGGCGGCCGGTCCAACTTCTACGTGGAGCTGTCGTACGACGACGGCACGGGCGATGATTCGGCGCCCACGCACGGCCTGACCACCGAGGACGACAAGCTGGCCGATGGCGACCAGGGACCATGGACTGATTACCGCGTACATCGGTGCATCGCGTACGGCTCGTTCGCGGCTATCAACGTGCCGGCAACCGATCCCGACAGCGGCGGCACGAAGGGCGCACCCATGTATTACGACGGGACGCGCTGGCACTACACCAAGATGATCAATGACATCAACGGCGTGAACGCCTCGATGTGGAAACGGCAGGACGGGGGTCCGAGCATCTTCAAGCTCACCATCAAGAGCCACACCGTGATCATGGAAGTGGATAACCTGGGCGGTTATCCGGCGACGAACGTGCCGCACGAGGTACCGCGCGTATACACGGGGCCGTTCAACCGCTTGAGCCTCGTCATGGGCAACACCATGGTGAACGGCAAGGTGAACTACGTGGATGAGATTGAGCTGCGCGACGGCGTGGCTCGGTTGCGGATGCCGCCCGACTTCGACCTGGACACCGACGTGGATCTGGAGGATTTCGCCCGGTTGCAGCGTTGTCTGGGCACCGGCGTGCCGTGGGAGCCGCTCTGCCGCGGTTGCGACTTCAACATGAACAACACTGTCGATGCCGGCGACGTCGAACTGTTCCTGCAGTGTTTCAGCGGACCGGGAGTCCAGGCGCAGAACGGTTGCATGCCCTGAGTCAGGCGACTCGTCGAAGACAGATGTGCGATCGGACGCGAGAAGCGTTCGCGTGCGAGAAGCGAGCCGCCGGGCTTGTCCTGGCGGACTCGGTTCGACGAGGGCGGGGGATCCATCACGTCGCGGGTTGCGGTCGGCGTGCGAAGATGGTCAAATGCGCGTCGGCGTTCCACCGGGACCGGCGGGTGGAGTTCGTGACTGCCGGGTTCGGGGATGGCGCAGGACCGCACTCACACAAGGATGGGCCGATGTCTTCGACCGCACGGATGCGATCCTTCTACTTCCTATTAACTCTATTGGTGCCGCTCGGCCTGAGCGTGACGGGTTGCGAGGACGCCCGGAAGCAGCCGGTTCGGCGTGACAGCGGTTCAACCGCCCGGCCGGGATCCGCCGGCGGTGGCTTTGACTGGCTGAGGCCGCGGCCCGAACCCGAGCCCGCGCCGCCGCCGCGACAGAGTGTCTGGCCGCCGAAAGCCGTTTGGGTGGCACGAGCGGCGTACCGCTCACCCGACGAGATCATCCGCATCATGGACCGCGCCTGCCAGGCGGGGTTCAACACCGTGCTCTTCCAGGTCCGCGGCGAGGGAACGGTTTATTACGCATCGAAGATCGAACCTTGGGCGGTGGAGTACGGCTCGTCGGGGCCGGGCTTCGACCCGCTGGCCGTGGCGTGCCGAGAAGCGCATCGTCGCGGGATGGCGCTGCATGCGTGGGTAAACGTGATGCCCGGCTGGCGGGGTTCGTCGCCGCCGAGGGATCCGCGGCAATTGTACAACGCGCATCCCGATTGGTTCTGGTACGACCAGAAAGGCCGCCGCCAGCCGCTCGGCCGGTTCTACCTGAGCGTCAACCCATGTTTGCCGGAAGTGCGGAAGTACCTGGTTGATCTCATGCGGGAGATTGTAACGAAGTATCCGGTGGACGGCCTGCATCTGGACTACATCCGCTTCCCCCTCGACGAAGTGCCCAAAGGCGTGGATTACCCGCACGACAAGCGCACGCTGTGGATATACAAGCGCGACACGGGCAAGCGCCCCCAGGACAGCGCCGCCTCGTGGAACGCTTGGCGCACCGCCCAGGTGACGCAACTCGTGGGCGACATCCGGGCGATGCAGAAGCAGGAGCGGCCGGACATACTGCTCACCGCGGCCTGCGGCGGGGATCTGACCGAGTACAGGACTCGCTATTTCCAGGATGGTGCAGCCTGGTTGCGCGGCGGCCTCGTGGACGCGGTGTTCACGATGAACTACGCGACGAAGACAAGCACGTTTCGTTCGCGTCACGACGCCTGGTTGCGGGCCACCAAGTCCGGCATGGTGATTCCGGGGATCGGCGAATACCTCCACAAGAGCGACGCGCTGACCATCGAGCAGGTGAAGCTTGCGCGACAATGGGGCCGGGGCCTGGCCATCTTTTCGTACGGCTCGCTCTTCGACGGGAGCAAAACGTCGAGGATCAATGCGCTGAAAGCGTTGATAGAAGGCAGATAGGAGACTGGAGACAGAAGGCAGGAGACAGGAGGAGGAAAGATCGGGGGCCGTACTCGAGGCTCCTGGAAGTGAGTTACCACGGAGGACGCAGAGGGGCACAGAGGAATGAGGCCTCGTTTGCGCGATCTGTGTTGACCTACCTCGCTGCAGTTCGCTTCACAAAGACATTTTTTCTTTATCCATGCCTTTTTTGTCCGTGCCCGTCCGAGTTACCGTGGTCAAATCATCTGAATCATCCGTGGTTCGCGCGGAGACTGAGAGAGGAGACGGGAGACAGCAGACAGGAGACAGGGGGCGGCGTCAGGTCTTGAGGAAGTTTGCAAGCAGCTTGTGACCTTCCGTGGTCAGGAAGCTTTCGGGATGGAACTGGACGCCTTCGATGGGCATGGTCTTGTGACGGATGGCCATGATTTCGTTGTCGGGCGAATCGGTGGTGCGGGCGCTGACCTCGAAGCTGTCGGGCAACGTGCCGGGCTTGATGACCAGCGAATGATACCGAGTGGCGGTGAAGGGGTTGGGTACACCGGCGAACAGGCCGCGGCCATCGTGCTGAATCTCGCTGGTCTTGCCATGCATGAGGCGGTCGGCGCGGACGATTTCGGCCCCGAAGGCGTAGCCGATGGACTGATGGCCCAGGCAGACGCCGAGGATGGGCACCTTGCCCGCAAAGTGCTTGATCACATCCACGCTGATGCCGGCTTCCCGGGGGGTGCAGGGGCCGGGCGAGATGATGATATGCGTGGGTCGGTCGGCCTCGATCCGTTCAAGCGTGACCTGGTCGTTGCGGTAAACGGTCATCTGCCGCGTGCGGTCCAGCTCGCCGATCCGCTGGACCAGGTTGTAGGTGAACGAATCGTAATTATCGATGAGCACGATCATAGGGCCCACAGGGTAGAAGTGCAGTGGGGCAAAGTCAATTCGGCGCCCCGCCCGGTGGGGTTACGGGGTGAGCCGGCGGAGTGACCTGGCGAGGCGGGCAGGCGGAGATGCGGGGGAGAGTGACGCGGAGACACAGAGACGCGGCGACAGAAAAGGAGAAGACAAGCATGTAGGCCGCGAAGGCGAAGGAACTTACGGCAGCGGAGAGCGGCTGCGCTGCAGCGCGGGGCTGGAGGGTGGGTATAAGGAGGCGTGCCGGACACCCGGACGCCGGGCCAAATCGTCATGGGACCGGGGCTCGGGGCCGGCCAGGGAAACCGTTGATTTAAGTGGTTGTTGAACTTAGAGTAATGTCCGGCTGGATGCCGTGCAGCCTAGCGACACGCCTCGTCATCCACCGGACCGGTGTCCCGACCAGGGAAGGTCGGCGGGCCGATGGGGCCCGGACGGGCCAAGCGGAACCCGAATTGCGGGATTCCGGCCCCTCCGGCAGGCTTTCCGCAAGACAAACAGGCGGTTTCCCGAACGGATGGTCGTTGCGGGCGTATTAGCGGTGCTTCCATGGCGACGTTCACGTACACCGCCAAGACCCAGACCGGGCAGACCGTGACCGGCGTACTCACTGCCGAGAGCCGTCACGCCGCCCTGCGCACGCTGGACGACCGGTCGCTGTTCCCCATCGAGGTGAACGAAGGGGGCAAGGCTGACCGGCTGACGGTCACGGGCGCCCGTCGAAAGATCAAGCTCAAGGCGCTGACCACGTTCTACAGCCAGTTGTCGGATCTGCTGCGGGCGGGCGTGCCCGTGCTGCGGTCGATCGACGTGCTGGCCCGCTCGGCGTCCAACCCGTTGCTGGCGGAGATTCTCAAGGAGATCTACGCCGACGTGTCGGGCGGCCAGACGCTGGCCGACTCGATGGCCAAGCATTCGAACATCTTCAACGAGCTGACGATTGCCATGATCCGGGCGGGCGAGCAGGGCGGCTTCCTGGAAGACGTGCTCGCTCGCATCGCGGTTTTCACCGAGCGGCAGGACGAACTGCGCAACAAGCTGATCGGCTCGATGATCTACCCGATCGTGCTCATGATCGCGGGCATCGTGGTGGTGACGCTGCTCATGCTGACGGTGGTGCCCAAGATCCGCGGCTTCCTGGAGCGAGCCGACAAGCCTTGGGTCACTGACGCTTTGTTCTGGACGTCCGACTTTCTTCAGACGCAGGGACACTACGTGCTCGGCGTCATCGCCATTATCGCGATTATTGCCGTGCCCTTGCTCAAGAGTGAACAAGGCAAGCTGAAGATGGACATCTTCAAGCTCAAGGCTCCGATCATCGGCCCGGTGGTCACCATGGTAGCGGTATGCCGGTTCTGCCGTATTTTGGGCACCATGCTGCACAACGGTGTGCCGATCCTGCAGTCCCTGAAGATCTCGAAAGACTCGGCGGGCAATCGTGTTTTGGCCGCCGAGATCGACAAGGCGGCGGACAACGTACAGCGAGGTGAGCCGCTGGCCGCTCCGTTGGGGCAGTGCGGACTGTTCCCGCCGGACATCGTGGACATGATCGCGGTGGCTGAGGAGAGCAACAATCTGGAGAAGGTGTTGGTGCAGATCGCCGACTCGAACGAGGCCCGGACGGCGCGGCAGATCGACCTGGCGGTCCGGTTGCTGGAGCCCTTGATGCTGTTGGTCATGGCGGTGGTGGTGTTGATCATCGCCGTGGCGCTGCTGGTGCCGATTCTGCGGATGTCGGCGGCGCACGGCTAGGAACAAGTGACGCCGCGCCGCTCGCGATGGCGGGGGCGGCGACGTGGAACAAGAACGACGGATCCCGAGCACCGGCGAGGGACGAAACGTAAGAAGAGATCTGGCCGGGTGAAGGCCACCAGGAACCTGAGAAGGAGTAGCGGACATGAAAAAGAACGGTATCAAGCGGAATGGGCGTCGAAGCGGCTTTACGCTGCTCGAAATCCTCGTGGTCGTGGCCATCATCGCGCTGCTGGCGGCGTTCGTGGTGCCCAACCTGATCGGCGTGTCCCAGGCCCAGGAAATCAAGATCACCAAGACGGCGGTGTCCAACAGCGGGCCGATCGCCATGGCGATCGACACGTTCCGGCTGGACGTCGGGCGCTATCCGAAAGAGCTGTCCGAACTGACGCAGAAGCCGGACGACGAGGAAGAGGCCAAGAAGTGGAACGGGCCGTACATCAAGGACGCCAAGGACCTCAAGGACGCCTGGCAGCGCGAGATCAAGTACGAGTGCCCGGGCAAGGTGAACGAGTCTTCGTACGACCTGTGGAGCATGGGCCCGAACGGGCAAGACGGTGACGACGACGACATCACCAACTACACGAAGGAATAATTCGGCCGGTGGAACCGGCCGGAGGCTCGCTCGGAGTTTGCGTCCGGGCGGACCTCCGGCGCGAATGGAAACGCGGCGTGAAGATGGGTAGGGCGGGCTTCGCCCGCCTCGCGAGAGTCGAAGGCGGGTCAAGCCCGCCCTTGCGGTTGGGACGAGGGCGAGACGCGAACCATGATCCGGCGGGCGTTCACACTTCTGGAAGTCATCCTGGTGATCTTCATCATCGGGTTGATTCTCGGGTTCGTGTACCCCGACCTGGAGCGCATGCTGCAGTCCCGGCGCATGGAGGAGTCGGCGGAGCAGTTGCGGTCGCTTATCATCATGACCCGGTCGCGGGCCATGCGCGACGGCATCAAGTATCGCATCCAGTTTCCCGGCACGCCCGACCCGCTCGACAAGCACGCGGAGAAAGAGATCGACATCCCCTTCGAGACGCTGCAGCCCGAGGTGTTCCGCCAGGATCGGCCGTTGGAGTTCCCCGACTCGTTCGTCAAGGTCGAAGAGGAGTGGGCGACGCAGGAGTTCCTCAAGCCCGGCGTGCGGTGCGTGGCCACGTACTACGGCACGAACTTCGACGAAACGCCGGGCACGCCCATCGTGGGACCGCCCATCACCGAGGGCAAATGGGAGTTCGTCTCTTTGACGTTCAACCCCGACGGCACGTGCGATCATCTGACGTTCCGCCTGACCGACCTGCCCGCCGACGTCGAGCCCATGAGCATCCAGCCCACCCGGGTGCTCGATCTGATCGTGGACGGGCGAACGGGCCAGACGTGGTTCCAACGGGCGTTCACGGTCGAGGAGAAGGAGATCATGGAGGAGTATGGGGCCTCGCCCATCCTCCACATGGATTTCAACAGTCCCGATCCGATCACGGAGGAGAACATCCTCATGATCCACATCGACGGGCAGGGCGTGCCGACCAAGCGTGCGAAGAAGAGCGAGGAGTGAGCGATGCGCGTTTCTCGCGACAAATCGTCAGCACGTGTCCGACGCGGCGTGATGCTGCTGGAGGTGCTGATCTCGATCGCGCTGATGGTGTTCGGATTGGCGGTGATCGGGATTCGGCTCTCCACGTCGCTGGAGACGGCCCGCAAGAACGAGCTCTGGACGACCGGGATGCTCCTGGCCGAGACCAAGATGGCCGAGCTGCAGGCGGGGGCGGTGCCGTTCAAGTCCACCGAGGACCATCTGGCCGGCTACTTCGGGATTCGCTACCCCGGCTACTCCTGGCGGATCGAGATCGAGCCATGCGAGATCGACAACCTGTACTTGATGAAGCTGGATATCGCGTACAACCCGAACGTCGTCGAGGAGCAAATCGCCAATCCGGATCTCGAACTGGACTTTGACGACGAGGGCGCTCAGATCATCCGCACCGTGTATCGGCTGGTTCCGACGCCCGCCGACCTGGACCTGACCCGCGACTTCGGCATCGACCTGGAGGGTCTGCAGGAGCAGGCCGGCAGCGGCGGTGGCCAGGGCGGCGAAGGTGGCGAAGGTGGCGGCGGGGCCGGCGATCTGTGGTCGCTGATCAACGACTTCCTCACGCAACACCCGGAGATCCTCAACGAGAACGGCGGAATCGATCTGGAGGCGGTCAAGAATCTGCCGGCCGAGGATTTCCAGTTGGCCATGGAGATTCTGCAGCAGTTCGTAGGCCGAGGGGCCCAACTGGGCGGGCTGGAGGACCAGCTCCGCGAGAATCTCGGCGAAGGTGGCGGCGGGCAGGGCGGCCGGCGTGGTGGGCGCGGCGGACAGGACGAGTCAGGCGGCGGGGGCGATCTCGGTCCCGGCGGTAACCTTGGCCCGGGTGACGTCGGCGGCCTGCCGGGGCAAGGCGGTCGCGGTCGTGGTCGGGGGCGGGATCGTGATGGTGGCGCGAGCGACGGCGCGGGTGGCGGCCGGGGGCGCGACGGCGGCAACGCCGGTCCGGGCAATGATCGTGGCGGAGACCCCGGCGACCGCGGCGGAAACGCGGGAGGCGGCCGCAACTTCAGCGGCGGCCGCCGCGGACAAGGGGGACCGGATGGCGGCGCGGGACCGAACCGGTCCGGACCGAACGACAATCGTGGCCGGAACAACCCGCGCGATGAGAATCGCGGTGGTCGACCGAACGACAGCAATCGATCGGGAGGGGCTCGGCGGTAAACCATGACCCCGAAACGCGCGACAACTCGAGACGTAGCGCCCGGCTGCGGCCGGCGACCGGCCTTCATCCGCGGTGGCGGCCGAGGCGTTCGCGCCTTCTCGCTGCTGGAGGTCGTCATCGCGCTGGCGCTGATCATCGCGTTGATGGGCGGCGTGTACGGCTTCTACGTGGGGACGATGAAGTCGCGCGAGACGGCCATTCGCAGCATGCGCGACACGCTGCTCATGCGAGCCTTGCTCGAGCAGATCGCGGAAGAGTTGCGCCACATCTCCGACGTGGTGCCCGACAACGCGGGATTCCGCGGGACGGAAGAGGAACTGACGTTCGTGCGGCTGGTCGTGCCCGACATGGGGACGGCGTATGGTGAGTTCGATCCGCTGAGCAATCCCAAGCCCGGTCAGCAGGACATGATGCGGGTGACATATAAGCTGCAGTGGGACGAGGAGGAAGAGAACCTCGACGAGGACGGCACGCCGGTGTGCTACGGACTGCTTCGTACGCAGCAATCGCCCATCGATCCGAATCCGTCGTTCCAACTGTCACCCGAGGAGGCGGCCAAGTACGAGGAAGAGACCGGCTTCAGTTTCGACGAGCAGCTCGAGGAGGAGATGGTTCAGCCGGTGACGGCGGAACTGATCGCGCCGGAGATCAAGTTCCTGCGGTTCGAGTATTTCGACGGTGCGGAGTGGCACGACACCTGGCAGACGGCGGCCGAGGCGGCGGAAGCGGCGGCGGATGCGGGAGGGCTCGACGAGAGCGGCTCGACCGGCGATGAGGGCTCGGGCGACGATGGGACCGGCGGCGACGGCACGGGGGGGCTGCCGGGCGGTGGCGGGGGCGATCGGAGCGGTGGCTTGAGCGGCGGTGGCCTGACCGGCGGCGGCACGAGCGGCGAGGGGGCGAACGGCCAGCAAGTGCGCGTTCTGCCGCAGGCGATTCGCATCACCGTGGGCAAGATCAAGGAGCCGCGGCTCGAGGATGACCTGGATCTGTCGCGCACCGAGGAAGAGAAGGAAGAAGACGCTCGCACGTATCATCCGGACCGCTGGACGATCACGGTCTACCTGCGGCAGTCGGACCAGTCGCAGTTGAGCTCGCGCAAATACGGCCTCGATAACGACCTCGACGGCGAAGGGGCTCAGATGGGCGAGCAGACGGAAGGCGGTGGAATATGAGCGCCGCCCGGCAACAGATGACGCGGGTACGCGGCGACGCGGCCATGCGGCGAGGTGACGGCCCAGCCGGCCGGATCACACCGGCGAGGCGCCGTTGCGGCGCGCGGCATCAGCGGCGAGGCATGCTGCTCCTGGTCGTGCTCGTGATTCTGTCGGTGCTGGCGCTGATCGCGGCGAGCCTGGCGTATCGGATGGAAGCCGAGCGCATCGGCATCGAAGGGCTGCGCGATCTGCAGCAGGCGCGGCTGGCCGCGGAATCGGGCGTGGCTCGGCTGCTCTTGCTCCTGCGCGACTCGCGCACCGACATGGACCTTTGGTACAACAACCCGGATGCGTTCCGGAAAGTGCCCGTGTGGATGCCGAGCGACCTGCGGGAGGGGATCGGCGGCACGGAAAGCCCGATGGCCAAGGAGCCCGTCGAGAATCAGCCGGCGTGGCGATACAGCATCGTGGCCTACGACGAGGTCGGCGACGACAAGGTCGTGATGCGGTACGGCCTGATCGACGAGGCGGGCAAGCTGAACATCAATGTCGCCTCGCGCGGCGAGCTGTTGCGCCTGGTGCGGACGATGGATCTCGGCGATACGCCGGCCGAGGAACTGGTCGACACACTGATCGACTGGCGCGATTCGGATTCGGAGATGACGTCGCCGTTCGGGGCCGAGTCGCCCTGGTACCTGAGCCTCAATCCACGGTATCGAGCCAAGAACCGGCCGTTCGAGAGCATTGAAGAGCTGCTCATGGTCAAGAACTGGAACGGCCGGCTGCTCTTCGGCGAGGATCACAATCGCAACGGCTACCTGGACGAGAACGAGGACGACGGCATCGAAGGAGCGTTTCCGCCCGATGACGGCGACGGCAAGCTGGCTCGCGGATTGGCGCGGCTCATGACCGTCTACTCGTGGGACTGGAATTTCGCGAACGACAACAAGCCGCGCGACGACATCAACGCGCTGAAGTGGTCCGAGCCGGACTCGCTGCCCGAGCATCTGGTCGAGGAGTTGAGCCCCGAGACGATCGAGTTTCTGGCCGAGGTGCAGCGACGCGGATTCAAGTTCCGGTCGGTGGGCGAACTGTGGGGACTGGAAGTCTACGAAGACGGGTCGTCGAACTATGACGACGCGTGGGAGGAGTATCGCGCCCAGGTCAAGGAAGAAAACGAAGTGCCCAAGGAGGAAGATGAGCAGGGCGATCAGGACGACGACCTGGATCCCGACGGCGATGAGGACGGCGACCCGGATGGTGACGACGATCTGAATGGCGGGGGGAACGAGAATCCTGACGGCGACGATCTGGAGGAGGATGACGCGGACAGCGGCGGGCGGGGGCGCGGCGGAACGGGCCGTGACAATCGCGGGGGCCGCGGTCGCAATCGTGGCAACGACAATCGTGACGCCGATGACGATGATTCGGCAGGCGGTCTGCGGTCCGACAGCGGCTCGATCCGGGACGCGAAGAATCAGCGGCTGAGCCAGGCCGTTCGTGACGACACTGCAGGCGGAGGCCGCGGCGGCGACGACGGACGGAGCGGCGGACGCGGACTAGGCCGGGGTCGCGGCAATGCGGGTGGCGCCCGAAGCGATGACGGAGACAATAGAGGGGGCGGCCGTCGCGGCGATCCGGGCCCACAGCCCGACGACGGGAACGAGGAAGATGACGAGGCGCGGAAAGGCACGCCCGTAGTCAGCCCGGTCACACCCGAGCAGATGAACGTAGTGATGGACCGGCTCACCACGGTGAAGTCGGCGGTGCGGGTGGGGCAGATCAACGTGAACACCGCGCCCGTGGAAGTGCTGCAGAGCCTCATCGGCATGACGCTGGAAGAGGCTCAGGCCATCGTGGCCCGGCGGCGGACCATGTCGGGCCAGGACAAGATGACACCGGCCTGGGTGGTCACGACCGGCGTGCTCAGCCCGGAAAAGTTCGCCGTGCTCTCGAACAAGCTGACCGCCCGGTCCATCCAGTTCACGGCGGACGTCATCGGTTTTGCCGACCACGTGGGCACGTTCCGGCGGTTGCAGGTGGTGGTGGAGATGCGGGGACACATGGCCCAGATCCGCTACTATCGCGACATCAGTTCACTGGGAATCGGTTATCCGGTCAAAGACGACGAGAGGAGCGAAGGTCTTGCGTTTGGGCTTCAATAAGAGCGACATCCTGTGCATTGATTGGGACGAGCGGTCCCTTCGCGTCCTCGAAGCGACGCTGCGCCGGGGCAAGCCGACGGTGCGGCGGGCGGTGAACGCGCCGATTCCGGCCGGGCTCGACGTACGCGACCCCTCGGTGATGGGCGACTTCCTGCGGCGGACGTTGGGCGAGCACCGCATTCGCACGCGACGGGCGATCTCGAATGTGCCGCGTCAGGAGGCGGTGTTGAACCGGCTGTCGCTGCCCACAGGCACGATGGACGAGTTGGCCGCCATGGTTCACCTGCAGATCGCCAAGGAACTGCCGTTCAGCAAGGACCAGGCGATCATCGACTTCGCGGTTGTGCCGAAAGAGGGCCCCACGTGCGACGTGTGGGTGGCGGCGATCCGCGTGAACGTGCTGGAATACTACCGGCAGGTGTTCGCCAACTCGGGCATCAAACTGGAGCGGGTAGGGCTGCGACCTCACGCCAACCTGCTGGCGGCCCGCGCGCTGGGCCTGACCGAGGGGCGCGTGGTGCTGGTGGACATCGGCCCGGCCATGACGGAGATCAACATTCTGCGCGACGGCGTGTTGATGTACACGCGTGCCGCGCCGGTGCCGATGCCGGTGTCGCCGGCAGCGGGATCGGCGACAGATGGTGATGGTGAGGCCGCCGAGCCGGAGCCGGTCGAGCCGAGTGAATGGCCGGTGGACACGCTGCTGATTGAAGTGAGCCGCACCATCGCCGCGTATCGAGCCACCGACCTGGGGGCGGCCATCGACCGCATTATCCTGTCGGGGGCGGCCGACATCGGCGAGCAACTCGTGGGGGCATTCGAGGAGCGATTCGGGGTCCAGACGCAGTTGTACTCGTTGCCCGAGGAGTTCCGCGGGCGGGCAGAGCTCAACGGAGCGACGGCACCGTTCAGCGCAGCCGTGGGTCTGGCGTTGGGCAGCCTGGCGGAAGCGGGGGAGCGATTCGACTTCCTGCACGTCAAGGAGCCCGAGGCGGAGCATCGCGAGCGGATCAAGCGGCGGCCGTACTTCGTGGCCGCGATCGCGATGCTCGCGGTGGCGGCAGGCGTGTTCGCCTATCAGCCCATCCGAGCCCGAAAGGTGACCATCAGCGGCTTGCAGGCGGCGATCAGATCGCTGAACCACGATGAGAAGCAGCGCACCGCGGCGCTCAAGAAGATCGCCGACCTGTATGACTACCAGGACAAGAACGTCGTCTGGATCGATTACCTGCAGAAATTGGCGGCGGTTTTCCCATCGAACAAGGACTGCTACATTACGCAACTGGAGGCCAACACCGAAAAGGGGTTGATCACGCTGAAGCTGGCGGCGGCCAATCGGTTCGTGGCGGCCAGAGCGGTGGAGTCCATCAGTGCGGTGGTGGACGAGAAGGGCAAGCCGATCTTCAAGGCGGTGGCCGGCAACAAGGCCGATTACTCGAAAGACGCCGAGTATCCGGTCTCGGACGAGGTGACGGTGACCGTGTTGCCGATCGCGCCGAAGCCCAAGACGCAGCGATAGGGTATGCTGCTGCGTCCGTGCAGCATCGGTTGGTGGCCGGGCCCAATCGCCCGGAGCGCACCAGCGAGACGCCGGTGCCATACGTGAAGGTGATTGAGGGCAGCGAATGAACCCTCGTGAGAAACGAATGGTGATAGTGCTGGGTGCGCTCCTGGCTTTGCTGGCGGCGTGGGGGGCCAAGACGAAGTACGTCGGGAAGCTCGAGTCGCTGGACGAGGAGATCGCGCGCCTGGAGAAGAAGCAGGACGAGATTCTCGCCGAGCGCAAGCGGCTGATGCGGGGCAAGGAAGCCTGGCTCGAGGCAGGCAGGCAGACGCTGGGCACCGACGATGCGATGGTCCAGACGTTGTTTCGGCCCGACATCGATGCGCTGGTCCAGGAAGTGGGGCTGGCCAACGGCTCGGTGACGCTCAAGGGCACGCCCAAGGTAGGCAAGAACGGCCTGCGGAGTCTGACTTGCACGGTGACGGCCGAGGGCAAGCTCGATCAGATTTTGAAGTACCTGTTCAAGGTGCATCAGCGGCCGTACATCGTGCGTTGCCGGCGAATCACGCTGGCCCAACAGACGGGCAAGAACGTGCCCAAGAACACGCTGAAGATGACGGTGGAGATGGACACGCTGCTGCTGCCGGACGCCAAGGCGGAAGGCCTGCCGCGCGTGCAACCCGTGGACCTCACGTCGCAACCGGCGGTAACGATCGTTCGAACGAAGAAGGACAAGTTCGAGGACTACGAGGACATCATCGAGCGGAAGATCTTCGAGCCGTGGACACCGCCGGTGCCGCTGCCGGGCAAAGTGGTGGGCCACCAGCCGGGGCCCAACGGCCGGTTGGCGGTGACCGCTCAGCAACTGCGCTGGAACGCGGCTCCGAACGCCAAGACGTATGAGGTGTTCGTAGGCGAGGAGAACCCGCCACCGTCGATGTCGCAGGGGGTCTCCGGGCCGGCGAGCGGTCAGGTGACGTTCCAGATTCCCCGGGCCCTCACACTTGGCAAGACCTACTACTGGCGGGTGGACTCGATTAATTCGGAAGGCAAGCGGACCGAGGGCGATGTCCTGCAGTTCACGGTTTACCAGCCGGAAACGCCGGTCGTGGTGGCGCCGCCCCCGCCGCCGCAGCCGCCGCCGGACGCCAACTTGGTGCTGGCCCGGATCATCAGCTCACCGACACGCCAGCAAGTGGTGCTGGAAAACCCGGCCAACAAGGCCGAGGAAGACAAGCGGGTGGAAATCGGCGATACTCTGTATGGGGGAACGCTGATTTTCGTTCACCCCAAAGGCGCGGTCTCGACCAAGGACGACAAGCTGTACTACCACCCGCTGACCAAGGCGTTGCGGGAGTGCGTACCTCTGACGGAAGAGTCGCAGCCGGAGCTTCTGTACGAGTACCTGAAACTGGAACAGCGTGCCGCGGGTATAAGCGAGAGGCCAGGATGAGCCTCGAAGGCAACGCTGACCGGCAATCGGGTGATGGAGAAACCCGGATCCAGGGAGACGGTGATACTTTTCCCCGAGTGGCCCCGAGATTCCTCGGAACCGAGGCGTGAAGCCGCCGTAGGTAGAGGGGCTGCCTGATCGTTCCCCGTCACACGGACAGGATAGTCCGGCTGGACTGATCCGGAACACACACAGGGATGCAAAACCGAGCAATCCAGACGACCGCCGACCCACGGAAGGCGGGCGCGATTGGAGGACTCCTCGACATGGTAAGTGCATTATCGAACCACTGGCGGATGATGTTGGCCGCCCTGGCGAGCGTAGGTCTGCTGAGCCTGGCCGGCTACGCGTTGGCCGGGAATTCGGACGTGGACGCGACCCAGGAGGAGTTCAGCGCCGCATGGGCTGCGGCCAGTGAGGAGTCGCCGTCAGCGACGGCCGAGCCGTTGCAACTGGCGCAGGCTGCACAGGACCAGCCGGTGGAGCGGCCGCCCATCCGACGGCGCGGTTCGACGACGCTGCCCGCGGGGGCGACGGACGGGCGGCAAGCTCAGCCGCTGCCGCCGGGAAGTGATCGCCTCCCGCCGCGTACCACTCCCAACGAGAGCGACGATGACCCCACTCGGCGTTTCCGCGATCACCTGGCCCAGCGGCGCGCCAACGCGCGGCCGCAAGATGCGGCCCAATCGCCTGCGACGCAGCCCAGCGGCGACATGAGCATCGATTCCCATGCGCTGCCCGACGTGTCGGACGACGAACTCGAGGCGTTGCGGGAGCGCATCCGTTCCGGCCGAAGGCAGCCGCCGTCGGAGGCCGGCGCGTCCGACCAGACGTCAGCGCAGACGCCGGCAGCTCAGCCCGCCCAGCCTCCGGCGGCGCCACCCGCGGCCGGTACCACTCCGCCGTCCGCGACGCCTCCGGCGCCGACTACGCCGCCGGTGAGACCGACGGTACCGCCGCGCGGATCGAGCGCTCGTACACCGGCGCCTGCCGCGCCGGCCACGCCACCGGGGTCGGGCACGCCGACCGCCACCTCCGACGTCCAAGGCCGGGAAGGATACGCCGTGGAGACCGATGCCCAGGGTGGCAAGAAGCTCGTCCAGCCGAAGAACGTGTTCCGGCTGCCGCTGGAGGAGCGGATGTTCTTCTTCGTGTGGAAGAACACGCCGCTGCAGAAGACGTTCGAGGACGTCTGCGAGATGGCGGGGCTGAACCCCATCGGGCAGATCGACCCGGCCGACCAGCAGCAACAGATCACGTTCGAAAGCGTCGAGATGCAGAGCTTCGACGACGCGCTCACGACCTACAACGAACTGTTGGCCGAGAAGGGCTACTGGGTGTTGCGTCTGGAGGATTATCTGGGCGTGCGGCGGCTGAGTGACTGGTATCGCTACATTCCGCCGTCGCGGATGTATCCGTCGGTCGAAGCTTACGAGCAGGCCAAGCTGCCCATGTGGGAGCTGGCCTCGGTGATTTACGAGCCCAAGAACGTCTCACCGAGTCAACTGGCGGTGTTGCTCATCGACAGTGTGCCGGACAACACGGCCCGGGCGACGGTGGTCCCCGATAGCAACAAGATCGAGCTGAAGGGCTTCATCCTGTACGTCCAGAAGATGCTCGATCTGGCCGTGAAGGTCTACGACGTGGAGAAGACGGACGGGCGCGAGTGGCGGGCCTACCCGCTGAAGTATGCGGCCGCTTCGATCGCGGTGGAGATGCTGGCCGAGCTGATGCCGCCGAGCAGTTCGGGAGCCTCGGTGGTTCGTGCCCAGTCCACGCCCTCGGCTACGCCGGGCCGCCCCTCGCGCGGCACTCCGCCCGGGCCGGCCGCAGCGCCCGCCGCCCCGGTCGACGTCGGCACATCCACGGCGGATGACGTGGACATCCGCGAAAACAAGCGCAAGAACGAGCTGCTGGTGCGGGCTTCGGAGGCCAAGCACAAGCTCGTCGAGAAGTACATGGCCGAGTACATCGACGTGCCCTTGATCACGCCCGACCGGCGCGAGGTCTTCAAGCTGCAGTACGCCGATCCGGCGGAGCTGGTCGAGCAGATCACGCCGCTGCTGGGTCGTCGCGAGCTGTACCAGCCTCCGCCTCCGCCGCCGCGGCAGGGACCGGGCGGGCAGATGATCGAGCAGCCGGCGCCGCCGCCGCAGTTCCGCAGCATCGGCAGCACGGCGGTGCTGGTGCCCATGGCTGCCAGCCGCTCCATCCTGGTCAAGGCCACCGAAGACGAGATGGCCCAGATCAAGGAATACATCGGGATGCTGGACCAGGAGGCTCCCAACGAGAAGCTGCAGTACGTGGAGCTTCAGCACGGCAGCGCGTCCAACATCGCCTCAGTGGTGGGGGCGGTGTTCGGGCAGCGGGCCTCGTACCGACCCGGGGCGCGGACGCCGGCGTCCGAGGGACTGAAGGTCATTCCGGACAGCGCGACGGATCGGGCGATCATTCTGAGCGGCGGCGATCCCAAGGAGATGGAGGACGCCAAAGCCCTGATCGCCAAGCTGGACGTCGACCCGCAGGCCGGGGCGGTCGAGCACATTGTGATTCTCGAGAGCGCCACACCGTCGGCGTTGGCCGAAACGCTATCCAGCCGCTACAGCCAGAGCGGAGGCGGCGGAGGCTATTACGGCGGCCGGTCGTACTACGGAGGCAGCGGAGGCAACACGTTGCCGCGCTTCCTGCCCGACGACAACTCCAAGATGCTCATCGTGCTGTGCCGCGAGGAGATGTGGGACGACATCCATCGGCTGATCAAGCAGGTGGATGAGCGCAGCAAGTCGTCGGCCATCACCCGGACGTACCGGCTCAAGCACGTCGACGCGGCCATGATGACCAGCATTCTGAGCGAATCGCTGAGCAGCCGGGGCGGTGGCGGCGGACGGCGCGGGTACTACTACGGCATGAGCCT
Organism: Planctomycetota bacterium; assembly: GCA_029550525.1. Lineage (GTDB taxonomy): Bacteria > Planctomycetota > Phycisphaerae > UBA1845 > PWPN01 > JACQVT01. The sequence goes on along the minus strand of JAKPHF010000062.1, from coordinate 501,552 downwards.
CGATCCCAACGCGCCGATGTTCGTCTACGAGCCTCAGAGCAACGCGATCGTGGTCACGGCTCTGGAGGAAGTGCATGCCAAGGCCAAGGAACTGATCGACCAGTTGGATGTGCCGAGTGCGGCCGATCAGGCCGGCTGGCGCACTATCCAGTTGACCAAGGCCGACGCCGGGTACGTCGAGAGTGTGATCGAAAACCTGTTCGAACGTGGCGGCCGGCGAGGCGGCTACGGCGGCAGATACTACGGCGGCGGCTACGGAGCGGACAGCTCGGGCGGAGCGGGCAAAGTGCCCGTGCGGATCGTCGCCGAGTCGGTGAGCAACCGGCTGTTCGTCTCGGCGAGCGACGAGGATTTCGCCAAGATCGAAGAGACGGTCAAGCAGATCGACGCCGACTACGCCGCCAAAGAGATCGTGCGGCGGACGTTCGAGCTGAGCTACGCCGAGCCCAGCGAGGTCAGCGAGATCATCCAGACGACGTTCGAGGCTCGCACGAGCGGGCGTTCGCGCGGCGGCTTCTTCGGCGGCGGGATGTCTTCGGACGGTCCCAACCTGGGCGTGAAGGTGGCTGAGATTGGCCGCGGCATCATCGTCCAGGCGCCCAAAGACAAGATGGAAGAGATCGCCCAGCTGGTCAAGGAGGTCGACACCGACGCGACGGCAGGCAACGAGATCAGAACGTACAAGGTCACCGGCTCGGATTACCGGGGCACGTACGAACTGGCGAACAACCTGCGACAGTTGTTCGGCAAGGACGGCCCGGGGGGCCGGTCGAGCGGCGCGTCGAACCTGAAGTTCATCGGCGAGTACGGCAGCAACCTGCTGCTGGTCTCGGCGCCGAGTCATCGGATGCCGGAGATCGACAAGCGGGTTCGCGAGATGATCGATGCCAAGCAAGGCGCCGATCTGACCATGACCATCCGGCACTTTGACATTCAGCGGGCTCGTCCGCAGGAGATCGCGGACATCATCGAGCCGGTGCTGGAGACCAAGTACCAGGAATTGCAGCAGCAAAGTGGTGGCGGCCGGTCCTTCGGCTGGGGGGGGTGGGGCGGATCGAGTGGTCCGCGCGTCACCGTGCACAAGGGACAGAACCGGATCATGGTGTCGGCGCCCAGCGCGTTGATGCCGACGGTCGAGGAATTGATCAGCGAGTTCGACCGACCGCCGCGGCCGTCGACCACGCGGATCATCTCGCTCATGACGGCCAAGGCGACGGATCTGGCCCCCATCGTGGAGGAGCAGATCGCCAGCACGTCGGGCGGTTCGTCGTCGTCCTCGCGTCGCCGTGATTTCGGTGGCTGGTGGGGCGGCTGGGGCTCGCGGAGCCGAAGCTCGGAGAGCAACACTGAGCTGACCGTGACCGCCGTCGAATCCAGCAACTCCATCATTCTGACCGGCGCCGAGGAAAAGGTCGCCGAGGCGGAACAACTGGTCAAGAAGCTCGACGAAGGGGCTCGCCCCGAGGGCATGTTCAAGGTCATCCAGATCCAGGACGCCGACCTGCAGGAAGTCGCCGACATGGTCGAGGAGGTGGTCGGCGGCGGAAGCAGCCGTTACAGCTACAGCTCGCGGCGCGGTGTAAGCAGCGCGGGCGGCGCGACCGTGACCGTGCGCACGGACTACCAGACCAACCAGTTGATCGTCTACGCGCCGCCGGAGAAGTTCCCCATTATCGAACAAGTGGTCGCGCAGATGGAGAACCTGGCCGCTGCGCGGATTGCCAAGGCGCACGAGAGCGGGCGACCCAACAGCACGGTGATCGGTACCTCGGGCAAGGAAGTCACGCTTCTGTATGACGTGAAGGGCCCGGCCAAGGAGATCGCCGAGATCCTGGACAAGGGCATGTACGAGCTGTACGGCTGGGACGCGCCGTACATCAAGCCGTACACGTTCACCAACCAGATCATCGTGCAGGGCGATCCCAAGTACTTCCCGCAGGTCGAAAAGATGCTGCAGGAAGTGGAGAAGAATCCGCCGCAGCCCAAGATCATGGTGGCGGCGCGCCGGGTGAAGGATCCTCAGAGGCTGATCGCGCAGATTCAGCGGCTGTCGCCGGTGGGCGTCAACATTCGGCCGATCGTCCGTCCGGGCGGACTGCAGAGCCCGATGGACATGATCAACCAGCGCGAGGTCAACTACTGGGATCCGATCGAGCCGCCGGCGGCTCCGGCGGGCGAGGGATCGGCTCAGCCGGTGAGCGCGAACCCGTTCGTCGCCCCAGCCGGCGAGTTGGCCCGGATGCAGGCGTCACTGAATGCCATAAAATTGTCGCAAGCGGCGACGATCGCGGCGACGCAGCCGGCGGCGACCCCGCCTTCGAAGGCGGCTGCGGCTCCGGCCAGCCGGCCCGCGGAAACCGGATCGGCGTCCGAAAACCGCACGGCCGCTCAGATGCTGCTGGAGGGTTTCCGTCAGGAAGGGCAGGCCACCACGCAACCGGCAGCAGCCGATGGCCAGGCGGCGGCTCCCAAGGCGAGCCCGGCGGCTGCGCCGGCCAAGGCTCAAGCCCCGAAGGCCGGCACGGTGGCTGAGAAGCCCGCGGCTCAGCAGTCCCGCCAGTCGCCCGAAGAGCGCATGTACAGCGAGCTCAGCCAGGCGGCCGGACAGGCCCGCGAGAGCGATGAGGTCCAGGTTCGTTACGACCCCGAGCAGGGACTGATCTTCATCGTGGGCCGGGAAGGCCAGGTCAAGGAGTTCGACTACCTGCTCGACACGATCGTCAAGGAGCTCGAGGACATCGAGGACGCGACCAAGACCGAGTTCCGGGTGGTGAGGGTCGAGCACATTGCGGTCGAGGTGGCGGCTCACATCCTGGAGACGATGTTCAACGACACCGTGCCCGCCCAGCAGCAACAGCGGCGGCAGCAGGGTGCTCGCCGCAGCGGCCAGGGCGGTCAGGGGGCGCAGCAGGGCCAGGACGGCGGTCAGGACCGCGATGGCGAGGAGTCCAGCGGCAGCCAGCGCCGTCGGGAAGAGGAAGAGCAGAAGAAGCAGGAAGAGGAGGCAGCCAAGGCCGCGGCTGCGGCGGCCCAGCGCATCAAGGTCATTCCCGACCCGCGGACGAACACGCTGATCATCCGGGCCGCGCCCGAGACCTTCCCGGTCATTGCCGAACTCTTGCTCAAGATTGACCGGCCGGGCGGGGGCCAGGGCGTGAAGATCCGGCTGTTCCAGCTCGAGAAGCTCAATGCGGGCGAGGTCGAGCAGGCCATCAAGGCCATCCTCAAGATCGACGACGGCACCCGCCGGCTGCGGACCGGACGCGCCGGTCTGGGCGGGCTGCGGGGCGGCCGCGGCAGCCCCGAGGCCGACCTGATCGAGCGGCTGGAAGAGCAGATGCTCGAACTGCAGATGCAGCAGATGGAGGCGGCATCCGAAGCCAGCGCCGCGCAGGCGGGCAAGGACGGCCAGAACGGCGGCGTGCCCGGCAAGATGCGGCTGAACCCGGCCAAGGACATCATGATCACGTCGGACGCGACGACGAACACCATCATCGTGTCGTCCACCGACGAAGGGATCGACCTGGTCCACAGTCTGATCAAGCAACTGGAGGAACTGGAAGTCCCGCTGGAGGTCAAGACGTTCGTCATCCAGAACGGTGACGCGGAGAAGATCGCCGCCGAGTTGGAGAAGGTGTTCGGTCCGGACCGCACGGGAGGCGGCCGACGGGGCATAGACGGGTTCACACCGGGCCGCGGCGCAGGCGACGTCAAGATCGCCGCCAACAGCCGGGCGGGCACCATCGTGGTCCGGGCCCTCAAGCCGGACATGGAGAAGATCGCTCCGATCATCCAGGAGATGGACGTGGCTCCCAAGGAGCAGCAGGTCCAGATCTACCCGGTCAACGCGGGCAGCGCCACGGAAATGGCGGCGACGCTGACCAAGATCTTCGTCGAGCCGGGCGAGACCGGGCCGCGGGCCGTTCGCATCACAGCAGACGCCGAGACCAACTCGCTGCTGGTGTACGCCCCCACGGAGGCCAAGCAACTCCTGATCGCGGCCAAAATCAAGGAACTGGATGAAAAGTCCTTCCAGTCGGCGACGGCCAAGCAGGTGGAGTTGAGGTTTGCCAACGCGACCAGCGTGGCGAGCAAGCTGACCGAGATCTTCGTGCCCCGCGGCCGGCGGAACGTTCGCGGTGCCCAGCGGATCGAGATCACCGGCGACGACAATAGCGGGATTCTGTTCGTGGTGGCCCCGGACGAGATCTTCAAGCAGATCCAGAAGGTGGCCATGGACCTGGATCGACCGAGCAAGCAGGAAATCCAGGTGTTCCCGCTCAAGCACGCGGCGGCCACGGAGGTGGAGGCCCAGTTCAAGGCGCTGATGACGCAGATGTCGGTCGCGTTGCGGGGCGGCGCCGAGCCGTTCGGTGTCACGCCGGACCCGCGGACGAACTCGCTCATCGTGGTGGGTTCGCCCACCACCATGATCATGGTGGACACGGCGCTGAAGAAGCTGGACATCCCGCCGGGCGACGACACGGCCGAGACGGTGGCCATGTATCCGATCACGGGCGGCGGTGCGGCGGCGGTTGCCGCATCCATCAACGCCCTGTACGCCGGCGTGAAGTTCCCGGGCGGCAAGCAGCCTCCGCGGGCAGTGGCCAGCGGCAACGACATGGTGTACGTCTACGGCACGGGCCAGCAGTTGCAGCAGATCAAGGCCCTGGTCATCGATCCGCTGGAGGCGTACCGCAAGCCGCAAATCGCGGCCGTGAAGGAGTCGACCTTCACCGTCCAGCACGCCAATGCCGATGAAGTGGCGAAAAAGCTGCAGGCCTGGTTCAAGACGCGTAACGACGCCCTGACCGCGGCAGGCACGACGCCGGTGCCTTCGGAAGCTGTCGTGCAGATCATGCCGGACAGCAGGTCGAAGATGCTGTTCGTGCAGTCCAGCGATTCGAATCGCAAACAAATCGAGGAATTGCTGAAGATCTTCGATCGGCCCGAGGTGAGCGAGGCCGGGCTGCAGGTCAAGGTCATCCCGGTGCAGTACACCGACGTGACCTACGCCTATCAGGCGCTGGTGGCGGTTTTCAACAAGTCGGATCGTCCGGTGAATGAGCGACCGGTGATCACGTACGAGTACGGCACGCGATCGCTGGTGGTCAAGGCGCTGCCCGACGACATGAAGCAGATCGAGGAGACGCTGGCTCAAATTGATCGGCCCGACGCCAACAAGGTCATCCCGCCGGAGACGGTTCGGATCGAGAAGGTCAAGGCGACCGAGATTGCGGCCCAACTGACCAGTATCATCGCCCAGACCAAGCGCCGGGACGCCCGCACGGGTGTGTTCCCGGTGAACGTGACGGGCAACGATTCGAACAATACGGTGGTCATCACGGCCAAGACCCAGGAAGACCTGGACGAAGTCAAGACCCTTATTGCCAAGCTGGATTCGCGTCCGGCGGACGACATGCGGGAGGTTCGGTCGTACGCGTTGAAGTACGCGGACCTGGGGGCGACGATCCAGGCGATCAACGCTAATTTTGCCGCCAACGCCAACCGCCCGATCCGCGACCAGGTTTCATCGCTGCCGGACTATACGACGAGTTCGGTGCTGGTGACGGCTTCGCCGGAGAACCACGCGGAAGTGGCCAAGATCATCGCCGAGCTGGACCGGTCGAACATCGGCATTCAGCGGACGACGGAAACCGTGAAGGTGAATAACCTGCGGGCCACTGTGCTGGCGGATCGGCTGAACGCCCACATCCGCCAGACCATGCGAGTGGACCGGCGGACGGGCACCTACCCGGTGAGCGTGACCGGCGACGACACTTCCAACGTGGTGATGGTTAACGCCAACGCCGAGCACATGGCCGACATCAAGGCGCTCATCGAGCAACTCGATGTGCGGATGGATGGCGATCAGCGGGAGGTTCGGTCGTACGCGTTGAAGTACGCGGACCTGGGGGCGACGATCCAGGCGATCAACGCCAACTTCGCCGCCAACGCGGGCGGCCCGCTGAAGAACCAGGTGTCGGCGCTGCCGGACTACACGACCAGCTCGCTCCTGGTAACGGCTTCGGCGGAGAACCACGAGGAAGTGGCCAAGATCATCGCCCAGCTGGACAAGTCGAACATCGGCATCCAGCGGACGACCGAAACGGTGAAGGTGAGGAACCTGCGGGCCACCGTGCTGGCCGAGCGGCTCAATGCTCACATTCGCCAGACCATGCGGGTGGACAGGCGGACGGGCACCTACCCGGTGAGCGTGACCGGTGATGACGCCTCCAACGTGGTGATGGTCAACGCCAACGCCGAGCACATGGCGGAGATCAAGGCGCTGATCGAGAAGCTGGACGTCAAGAGCGAGGATTTCGACGATCGCATCGTCAAGCCGTACGTGGTGCAGTACGCGGATTTGACCGCGGTCTACCAGACCGTCCTGAGCCGATTCCCGGTCAACGCGAGCAAGACGAATCGGGATCTGGTCGCGGTCGGTCTGGACTACACCAACAGCACGGTGATCGTGACGGCCTCGCCCGAGAATCACGAGACGGTGGCCGCGTTGATCGCGGAGCTGGATCGGCTGGACAACGTCGGCCGCAAGGAGACGCGGGCCATTGTGCTGAACAAGGCCCGAGCCAGCGACGTGGCGGCCACGCTGACCGCGACCATCCGAGCCACCGCCCCGCAGCGGCGGACGCCTCCGCCCACGGTGCAGGCCAACGACGCCACGAACAGCCTGCTGGTCACGTCGACCGAGAAGGAGTTCACGGAGATCGAGAAGCTCGTGAAAGAGATTCTCGACGTCGAACCCAGCGCCGACGCGGAGCGGACGCTGAAGGTCTACAGCCTCAAGTACGCCGATCTGTATTCGGTCATCGCGGCGATCAATTCCTCCTTCAGGAGTGTGGGGACCCGAAGGGCGGCGGACGCCGTGGACGCCGTGGCCGAGTCCGGCACGTACAGTGCGGTGGTGATGGCCAACGCCGAGAACCACGAGAAGGTCGCCAAGCTCATCGCGGATCTCGATCAGCCGGGCGCCGCCACGCGGCAGACGTTCACTGTCGAGTTGAAGTATGCGGACCCGGATGACATCGTGGCGACGCTCACGAACATCTACAACAACCCCATGGCCCGCACGCAGCGGGGCTCCGGCGTGCCGGCGGTGTTTAACGTGCTGCAAGGCTCGCGCAAGGTGCTGGTGACCACCACCGAGTTGGAGATGGAGAAGGTCCGGCAACTGATCGAGCAACTCGACGTGGAGGAGGCGGCCAATGCCCGCGGCATGCGGGTGGTCCAGCTCAACCGGATCGCCCCACAGGAGATGGTCACCATGCTCCAGGCCTATCTGCGCAAGCCCGGCCGGCCGGGCGGCCGCGCCGGCGGCGAGCTGCTGGGCGACGTGAACGTGGTCGCGAGCATCGGCGCCAACTCGGTGGTGTTGACCGGGCCGGAAGATCGGCTGGACGACCTCGAGCAGTTGGCGAGCAAGATCGACGCCGACGCCGGCGAACGCGGCAGCCGCCAGATCGAAGTGATCCCGCTGACCAACGCCGACGCGGCATCGGTGGCGGCCGCTATCAACAGCACGTTCGCCAAGACGGGCCAGGTTGCCGAGGGCGAGCGGGTCCAGGCCACGGCGGAACGCACCACGAACACCGTGGTGGTGACGGCCATGCCCGAAAAGCTCGAGCAGGTGCGGACGCTGGTCGACTCGTTGGATGCCAACTCGTCCAACACGCCCAAGCAGGAGATCATCACACTCGAGCACGCCCGGGCCGCCGACCTGGTCGAGGTGCTGACGCAGACGTACCGGGCCAGCCGCCGGGCGGGCGGCGGGCCGCAGATCACGTTTGCCGCCGACACCAACGGCAACGCGGTGGTGGTGTCGGCCGGCGAGACCGACCTGGCCGGCATCCGGGACATGATCGCCCAACTGGACCGGCCGGCCACCGACCGGCTCCAGGAGATGCGGGTCATGCCGCTGGAGGCCATCGACGCCACCGAGACGATGAACTTGCTGAACGAGCACTTCCGCAAGCCCGGCGGCGCCGGCGGTCGGCGCGGTGGCTCAAGCGGCGAGTTGATCGGCGGCATCCGCATTCAGGCTTCGGCGATCATGAACGCCCTGATCGTCAGCGGCACGGCCGAGGAACTGGACAAGATCCAGGCCATGGTCCAGCAGATGGACAAGCAGGTGGTCGGGGCGGGAGCGCCCAAGATCATCAAGGTCGAGCACATCCCGGCGGGCCAGTTGGCTCAGACGCTGACGCAGATGTTCACCGACCCGGCCAAAGCCACGCGAGGCCGGACCTCGCCCGACTCGGTTCCGCTCATCGTGGCCGAGGAGGCGTCGGGGAGTCTTCTGGTGCGGGCGCGAGCCGTCGATTACGCTCTGATCGAGGATATGGTCAAGACGCTGGACGTGCCGTCGGAGGACGGCCAGATCCGAGTGCTGCGGGTGAGCCGGGGGCGTGACGTGGCCGCGATGGCCAAGATGATCCAGGACACGGTCAACAATGGAGAGTTGGCCAAGCAGCAGTTGCAGAAGAGCTACCGGGCCGGTCGCGTGTCGATCGGTTACGACGAGCGGGTTCCGGCGCTGATCGTGGCGGGGACGCCCGATCTGTTCAAGCAGGTCGAGGCGCTGGTGAATCAGTTGGACGGCATGAACACCAACGGCTCGCCGCAGACGATCATCATCCGGACCAAGAGTGACCCGGCGAAGATGAAGACCATCCTCGACCAGGTGATCGAACGCCATACGGGCGTGAAGCAGAAGTAAGGCGACGGTGTTCCCGGGCGGTTCGCCGCCCGGGAACGTCGAGGCACGACGTGGCCGCATCCCGGTTTGTCGGGCCGTGGGCATGTTCGTGGGTGGCGATACCGGTTCGAGGCGTCATCGCAGAGCGCGCGGCGGCCTGGCGAACCGGTTCGTCGGGTGGGCCGGATGCGAGCTCGCCTGTTGCCGAGACAGGGAAGGTAAGAGGATCTCACCCGGCGGTACTGGCGCGTGTTGCCGGCGGGTGTGAAGCGAGTGAGGAGTTCAGACATGCTGACGTCGTGGCTGTTGATGGCAGCGGCGGTACTGGGCCAGGTCCCGACGACCCGGCCTGCGGAGGGGACGGCAGGACCGGCTGACCGGCCGGCCCGTGAAGTCGCACCGGCACCGCAGCGTCCGGCCGGTCGTGCGCCGCAATACCGGGTGGTCATCCCCGGGACGCAGCCCGCGCCCGCGGAGGAAGAGGAGACGCCGCCGGTTCAGGTCATCATGCCGGGCGTCACGACCACCATGCCCGAGGGAGCCCTGGAAGGGCTCAGCGGCGGGCCGGTAGGCATTCAGGTGACCGAAACCGGTGTGGTCATCACCGCCCAGAATCCCGAGGACATCGAGTACCTGCGGGAACTGATCGAGATGATGGACCGCCAGCCGGACATGGAGTTTCAGTTCTTCCCGCTGGAACACGCCACGGCTCGCGAGGCGGCCCAGAGCCTTCAGGATCTGTGGACCAAAGCCAAGACCGGACCGACCGGACGCATCGTTCCGGAAGACCGAATTTCGGTGGTGGCCGAGCCGCGCGCCAATATCGTCATCGTCGCGGCCACGCCGGAGAACATGCCTGAGATCACGCGCATCGTCAAAGCCATCGACCAGCCGGTGATCGGCCCCAAGGCCATTCAGTTCAAGCAGATTCCGCTCCAACATATCCAGGCGGCCGAAGCCCAACGGGTGATCCAGGAATGGATGGCCGAGTTGCAGCGTCAGCGCGGATTGTCCTCGGCGCTGTACAACATTCGAGCCGATGTGCGGACCAACAGTCTGCTGGTGGCGGCCCCGCAGGCTGATATCGAGCAGATCGAGCACATCCTGCAGTTGATCGACGTGCCGCCTACGCTCGAAGGCGGCGGTGTGGCCAAGGTGGCGATCTTCCCGCTGACCAAAGCGGTGGCCACCGAGTTGGCCGACTCGCTGAGGGAAATGTTGCGAGCCGACACGCCGGCCGCGGAGGCTGTCGAAGAGCAGATTCGACGGCTGCAGGTAACGCTGCGGCAGGCCGACGGCGAGCGTGAGCTGCCCGAGCTGAATCTGGAAAAGCCGATCACCATCACGGCCGAGGAAGGGACCAACTCGGTGGTGGTGCAGAGTACGGAGCAAAACCTCGAGGCCATCGGTGAGATCATCCGCGTGCTGGATACAGTACCCTTGGCCGACGAGATGATGGTCAAGCTGTTCCCGCTGAAGCACGCGGATGCCGAGACGCTCCGGTCGAATCTGATCTCGCTGTTCAGCGAGGGGCAGAATCTGCCGGAACAGCCCGGGCGCAACGTGCCGGGCCGGATTCCGCCGGGGCTGCCGGGAGCGGCGCTGGCGTACAACGTGGCGATCTCGGCCGACCCGCGGACCAACACGCTGATCGTGGCCGGCCGGCCCGAGCAGGTGTACCTGGCCACGCAGATCATCACTGGAATTGACGTCCCCGAGCAGCCCGGGCGATTTCCGCCGCGGCTCATCCAGTTGAAGCACGCTGGCGTCGAGCGCGTTCAGTCCGCGATCGACGAGTACGCTCAGCTTCGCCAGCAGTTGAACGAGCGGCTGTCCCCGCTGGAGCAGGCCCGCGAGCGCATCCTGGTGATCCCCAACGCCCGGACCAACAGCCTGGTGGTGATCGCCAACGACGAGAACTTCCAGGAGATTCAGGCCATCGCCAGCAAGCTGGACACGGCGGGCGAGCACACCCGGTTCGTCAAGCTGCAGATTGCCGACGCGGTCAACGTGGCGGACCGGCTGCGCAGCATGTTCGAGGGCATTCGTCAGGCGGTGGGCGACCAGGCGGACCAGTTCCAACTGGAGATCATTCCGGACACACGCACGAACACGATCATCCTGGCCGGTACGCAAACGGCGATGACGCGAGCGGAGGAGATCATCCCCGCGTTGGACCAGCCGGCGGTGACGGCCACGTACGAGACCAAGGTGTATCGGCTGCAGCAGGCGGCGGCGGTGCGGCTGGCTCCCGTGCTCGAGCAGCTTTTTGAGCAACGGACCACGGCCGAGCAGGCCGGGCAGCGGACCCCCATCTTCGTGTTCGCCGAACCGGCCACGAACAGCCTGATCGTCAGCGCGTCGCGGATCGACCAGACGGACGTGAGTCGTCTGCTGGATCAGTTGGACAAGCCGTCGGACCTCGCCCAGCAGATGCAGGTGATCTCGCTGACCAAGGCGCGGGCCGCGCAGGTGGCCGAGACACTGCGCGACCTGGTGGAGGCTCAGCAGGCTGAAGGCGTGCAGGGCGGCTTCTCGGTGGTGGCCGATGAGCGAACGAATTCGCTCGTGGTTTTCGCGCCGCCGGATTTGATGACGACCGTTCAGGACGTGGTTCGGCGGCTCGACCGCGCCCAGCCGGGGGCGGTGCTGGCCATGCGGGTGTTCCGGCTGGAGAACGCCATCGCCGAGCAACTCGCCGACACGCTGAACCAGTTCTTCGAGGCAGCCGGAGCGGGGACGGGTGAAAACGTTCGTCAACTGGTGATTCGCTTCTTTCCGGTGAGCCGTGAGACCGGCGCGCCCATCATCGATCCGGCCACCGGCGAGCGCGTGGTGCAGACGCTGGTGCACCAGGACATCACCATCGCTGCCGATCCGTACACCAACTCGCTGCTGGTGATGGCGCCGGCGGATCACATCGACATGATGGAGATGCTCGTCCGGATGCTCGACAGCATCGAGCCACGGACGGCGAAGATCGAGGCGTACCAGTTGCGGAACGCGGATGCCGAGGAACTGGCCGACCTGCTGGAGTCGCTGTTTGAGCCGACGACCGGAGGCCGGGGAGACGAGGAAGGCCGCCGGCTGGTGATCGCGGGGCCGGGCGCTCCGATGGCCGGAGGCGAAGGCGCCGGGGGCGAGATCCCGATCTCGTTCGCGGTGGACCGCCGGACGAACACGCTCATCGCGGCGGGAACGCCCGCCCAGCTCAAAATCGTCGAGAGCCTGGTCTACCGGCTGGACGACGAGCCGGTCGACGAGCGCGTGGTGCGTGTCGTGCCCTTGCAGTACGCGGAAGCCGACACGGTGGCCGAAACGCTGAGCAGCTTCTTCGAGAGCGAGAGCGGGCTGCTCGAAGAGGCGGAGGAAGGGGCGGCGGCCACGCGGTTGCTCCAGCGGCGAGTCACCATCGAGAGCGGCGGCGAGACCTCCAACATGCTGCTGCTGAGTTACAGCCCGCGGCTGGAGTCGCAGATCGTCACGCTGATCAACGAATTGGACCGGCCGCCACCGCAGGTGATGGTCCAGGTGCTCATGGCCGAGGTCACGCTGGATGACCGGTTCGAAATGGGCATGGAGTTCGCGCTGCAGGATCTGCTGTTCAGCGAGAAGGCGTTCCTCGGCGGCAACGGCGTGATTCGGGGGCCGGGCCACGATTTCATCGGCGGCACGGACCTGGGTGCGGCCGGATCGGGCCTGGGCGGCGTCAGCTTTACCGTGACCAGTGAGGACTTCAACTTCCTCGTGCGGGCGTTGCAGGTGGAAGGACGGCTCCAGGTGCTGAGCCGGCCATCGCTGCTCGTGCAGGACAACGAGGAAGCCAGCATCAAGATCGGCGAGCAGGTGCCGGTGGTCGATCAGATCACGCAGACGGGTCTGACGGTGATTCCGAGCGTGACGTATCGCGACGTGGGCGTGAACCTGGACGTCCGGCCGATCATCAACCCGGACGGGTTCGTGAACATGATGATCGCCCCGGAGATTTCCGCCCTGGGCGTGTCGTCGGTTTCCATCGGCAGCGGCGTGACGCTCCCCGTGATCACGCAGCGCAAGGCGGAGACCTCGGTCACGGTGAAGGACGGCGAGACCATCATCATCGGTGGTCTGATCACCAGCCGGTCCAGCGAAACGGAGAACAAGGTGCCTGTGCTGGGCGACATTCCGTTGCTGGGCCTGGCGTTCCGCGCCACGGTGAAGACCGAGACGAAGACGGAACTGCTCATGGTGCTCACGCCGAAGGTGGTCCGCAATCCGGAGGAAGCCCGGACCATGTCGGTGCAGATGCGGGATCAGACCGGTCTGATGGATGAGGCTCGCAAGAACCCGCTGATGCAGGGGCTGCAGGTCAAGCCGGAAGACGATCAACTCGGGCCCATCGACGTGATGCCGGTTCCGGTTCCAGTGACGCCCGTGATGCCGCCTCCGCCAGTAGGAGATGAATACGGTCCCCAACTGGACGAGTTCGGTCCGCCCACGACGTCGATCGACTTTGGGGGTGGGCGCGACCGCGTGGCGGTTCGCGATTGAGGCCGGGATGACGATCGGCTGGACGGTGCGTCCTGAATCGCGATGGTGAAGAGCATGCGCATGCCGAGGCAGATGCAGCGAATTTGGGCGACAGCGTTGTTGGGCGCCGCGGTCGTATGGGGCGGCTGCGCGGAGAACAACGGTTTTCCGCAAGGTCACTCGGCCCAGGCTTCGCCGAGCGCTTCTCCACCGGGGCGGGAGCCGACTCCCGAGGAAGTCGCCCGGATGCTCGAGCCGAACGTGCTGGGCGTTTCCTGCTTCTACGATCCGTTCAATCCGTGGATTTGGAACACCGAAGGCACGGTTGTTCGCGGGATCCGGATCAACGCCTTGTATCTGCGCGGCCCCAACTATACCGGCGTCTTCGGCGACGGCATCATCCGCCCCAAGCTCTATGTTTGTCGCCGAAATGAACAAGGCGAGGTCGAGCCCCAGCTGGTCAAGGAGTGGTCGTTCGACGTCGAGGAAGCGATGCCCTTCCGATGCAAGCGGCGGGTGGAAGCGGGTTGGGGCTATGCGCTGTTTCTCAACTGGGGCGACCTGGACCTGAGCAACCAGATCATTCGTCTGATCGTGCAGTTCGAGCGTCGCGACGGGATTGTCATTTCGGGAAGCCACAAGGAGTTTCGCGTGCCCAAGAAAGGGCGGAGAGCGTAAGCGAAGCAGCGATATAATGAGAACGTGAGGCGGCAAAAGTGCAGGAGGCATGATCGCCGCCGCGGTCGTTCGCTCGTTCGGCCGTCAGGTCAGCACGTTCAGGCATTGACACGTCGTCACATGACTTCGAGTCCGGGCATGGAGGGATCCAGATGCTGTCCCCGAGACTCCCGACGCCCAATCGCGGGCTGTTGTTACCAGGATTGGGATTGCTGGTGGCTGTGGCGGTGGCCGGCTGCCGCGAGGACGGCTCGGGCCGGCGGAGCGCCGGCGGCGACGCGCCTTCGAGCGTGCGCGAGACGTTTGAAATACTGCGGGCATGCTGGCGCTCAGGCAGCTACGGCGGCATGCGTCCCTATCTTCATCCATCGGGGCGAGAAGGCCTGATCGACCTGTTGATCGCGGTGGATGAGTTGAGCCAGGCCAATGCGACGGTACTTACGGCTCTCGCCGAGGCGTGCCCCGAGGCGGACGTTAGCCGGTACGATCTGGCCTCCATCCTGCAGAACAACCTCGAATTGTTCTCGCGTGACGTCAAATGGGTCGATCTGCGCGAGAGCGGGGACACGGCCATCGTCACCGTGCAGATCGCCGGGCGTCTGCCGCTGCGCGAACTGCGCTTCGAATGTAACGATGACGTGTGGCAGTACGTGCCCGGACCGGAAGATCCGCGGACGATCGAGGAAGTGCGGAGAAGGTCACGTCGGCTCCGGCAAATCGCCCTGAGCTTCCAAGACCGGCGAATGACTCCCCAGCAAGTGGATTACGAGTTCAAAATCAGACTGGGCCTCAAGGCTCGCCGCCCCATTCCGTTTGAAGAAGGGCCGCGCATGGTCGCCGAGACTAACCCATGAAGCCGGGGACCGCGGACATCGAAGTCGAGTCGATCCTACGAGCTGTAGACCTGCGTCGCCCAACTCGGATCGGCGGCTTCGGGCCAGCGCTGCTTGTCGAAGCCGGTGGCATCCTCGAGCAGATCGCGCGGAATGTCGAGAATGAACTCCTGCGAGCCGGGATGGAAGGTCAGCGAATCCCACGGAATGGCAAAGTACTTGTCCGCGCCCCCGAGTGACCCCCTGTAGACCAGCACGACATAGCTGATGCGTCCCGAGTCGGCATCGATGGCCATGTCCTCGATTCTGCCCAATTCGATGCCCCATTCGTTCACCACGTGGCGGCCGATGATCGACCGCGCGGGTAGAATCTTCGGGTTGCTCATGATCGCGTCTCCAGACCCCCGTTTCTCATAGATGGAATTCGAGCCGCAATCAGGGGCCAGCGACTCGTCCCTGTATCCAAGTCTAGGAACCGGCCGTGAAGGGCTTCAACCGCCCTGGTCCTCTTTGGGCGAACGCCCGAACGGGCGAGTACGCCGTCGCCTTATCGCTCCGCGGTTTCCGCATGATGCACACTGCCGGGATCAGCCGGTGATGCCGTCGAGTAGAGTTGCACGCTGAACCACCGCCGCGGATCGGTCCACACGTGTGTGAGGGTGAAGCCGGCCGCGTCGGCCAGGCTGACGAACGCATTCAGATCGTGCTTGTAGGAGCTTTCCGTGAAGATACTCTCGCCGGCGCGAAACCGGAAATGCGTGCCCGCGGCCTGGACGGATTGTTCGCGCCGGCTGACCAGGTGCATTTCCACGCGGCCATGCCGAGGATTGTAGAACGCGTAGTGCCGAAAGTCGTTCGGATCGAACGTGCCTCCCAACTCGCGGTTGATGCGATGCAGGATGTTCAGGTTGAACTCGGCGGTGACGCCCTCGGTATCGTTGTAGGCGGCGTGCAGCACGGCGGGATCCTTGTCGAGATCCACGCCGATGAGCAAAGCCCCGCCGGGGCCCGCGATCGACGCCAGTTGGCGAAGAAACCGCGCGGCCTGCCGCGGCGAGAAGTTGCCGATGGTCGATCCGGGGAAGTACAGCACCCGCCGGGCCGAGGGATATCTCAGTTGCGGCAGACGGAACGGCCGGGTGAAGTCCGCGCACACCGGGGCCACGTCCAGGTGCGGGTGATCGGCGGCGATGTGGCGTGCCACGTGCTCCAGTTGTTCAGCGGCGATGTCCACCGGCACGTAGGCGGCCGGCGCGGCCAGGCTTTCCAGCAGCAGGCGGGTCTTGACCGCGGATCCACTGCCCAGTTCGACGAGCACGGCACGAGGTCCGATCGCCGCCGCCATCTGCTCGCGGTAGCGGCTCATGATCTGCATCTCGGTCCGCGTCAGGTAGTACTCGGGTAGCTCGCAAATGCGATCGAACAGGGCGGCCCCGCGTTCGTCGTAGAAATACTTGCAGTTCAGCCGTTTTTGAGGCCGGTTCAAACCGATTCGCACGTCGGCGGCGAAAGGGCTTCGTGACGCATGCTCCGGGTCGTGGATGGATGGCTGCATGGTGTCGGAATTCATGGATTCTGGGCCAGTCGAACGCCGGTGAACTGCCACCGAGCCGCCGGTGGGAAGAAGTTCCGGTAGGTCGGCCGCAGGTGGTCGCGCGGAGTTGCGCACGAACCACCGCGGAGGACGAACTGGTTGCACATGAACTTTCCGTTGTACTCGCCCACCGCGCCCGGGGGCTGGACGTATCCGGGGTAGGGCGAGTATTGGCTGGCGGTCCATTCCCACACGTCGCCGAACATTTGGTCGAGCGGGGCCGCGTTTTCGGTGCGGGCCGGATGATTGGCGATGGGGCGGGGATGAAACCAACCGCTCTCGACGAAGTTGCCCTGCACGGGCAAGTCGCGGGCGGCGTATTCCCATTCGAACTCGGTGGGCAGCCGTGCCCCGGCCCAGCGCGCGTAGGCGTCGGCCTCGAAATAGCTCACATGGCAGACGGGCTCATCATTGGCCAGCGGTAGCACGCCGGTCAGCGTATACTGCCACCACGTGCCGTTTTGCCGGATCCAGTACAGCGGCGCGTGCCATCGTTCCTGTTCGACGGTGGCCCACCCGTCGGACAGCCAAAGGCTCGCCCGCGTGTAGCCACCGTCCTCCACGAACGCGCGGAACTCGCCGTTGGTCACCGGCCGTGAGGCGATCCGGAAGGGCTCGATCAACACGCGGTGTCGCGGCAGTTCGTTGTCGTAAGCGAAAGAGCCGCCGGCATGGCCGATCCACTCGATGCTTTCCGGGAACGCGACCCAGTGGGTGGGAGTCGCCGGTGCGGCGGGCGCTGCCTCTCCGGACGGCGGGGCTTCCCGGCGCCGGTAGACGGGGTGCAGCGGGTTGATCCCGAATACGTGCTTGATGTCGGTCAGTAGCAGTTCCTGGTGCTGTTGCTCGTGATTCAGGCCCAACTCGACGAGCGGCCCGAATCGCCGGAGGGCACCGGCGTCGAGTTGTTCAAGCCAGGCGATCATGTGCTCATCGACGTACCGGCGATAGGCGTAGACTTCGCTCACCGTGGGCCGGCTCAACAGGCCGCGGCGCGGACGCTCGTGCCGCTCGCCGACCGATACGTAGTAGGAGTTGAACAGGTAGCTGTACTGCGGATGAAACGGCCGGTAGCTCGGTTGTTGCGGTGCCACCAGAAATGTTTCGAAAAACCAGCTCGTGTGGGCCAAGTGCCACTTGGCGGGGCTGACGTCGGGCATGGATTGGATGACGAAGTCCTCGGTCTCCAGCGGCTCGCACAACCGCTCGGTGGCCGCCCGTATCCGCCGGTATCGCTGCACCAGGTCTGCTGCCGCCGGGGCGGGCGGCTCGCGTTCGATGACGGCCGGCGATGGGGAATCCTGTCGGCTCATTCCTGCAAGTCGCGCCGGGACTACCTCCTTTGAGTACTTGTAGGCGGCGGGAATCCAAGCGGAGCGTCTTGCCGACAAAACCAGACGTCGCACGGGAGGCGTGAGCCGGCCGAGCCCCAGGCGGGGACACGGGATTGTGCCGACGCTCCAGTTGAAGCCGGTGGCTTACAGAGCGGCGCGAGGGTCGTTCGGCCGGTTTGGAGGTTGACGTCAGCGGGCTGGTCGAATAAATGGGTAATTTTGGGGGCTGGCCCGGCCAACAGTTCGGGCGAGAGCCTGATTATAATTCGCATACCTCCCGTTGGATGGGAGTACTCACCATGCATGCCACGGATGGCGCATCCGAACCGACACAACGAAAGGACCCCGCAGGGCAACTGGCGCTGTCATTTGCAGCGTCGGGTCCGGGTGATGACGTGAAATCAAAAGCGACAAGCCCCAAAACGTTCCCGCCGGCGAAGGTCAAGGCGGACGCCAAGCCCAAAGCCAGGCTCGGCCGCGCGACCGCCGAAACCCTGGCCAGTCAGCAGCGGGACATCTCGGTTTCCGAGTTTTTCGCCAAGAATCGCCACCTCCTGGGCTTTGACAACAAGCGCAAGGCCCTGCTCATGACCGTCAAAGAGGCGGTGGACAATTCGCTGGACGCCTGCGAAGAAGCGGGCATCCATCCTGAGATCGAAGTCCGCATCACGCAGACGGGCGAGGATCGCTTCCGTGTCCTGGTGAAGGACAACGGCCCGGGCATCATCAAGCAGCAGATCCCCAACGTGTTCGGGAAGCTCCTGTACGGCTCGAAGTTTCACCGGCTCAAGATGTCGCGAGGCCAGCAGGGCATCGGTATCTCGGCGGCCGGCATGTACGGGTTGCTCACCACGGGCAAGAGCATTCGCATCGTCTCGCGGACGTCGGCCAAGAAGCCCGCTCACAGCTACGAAATCCAGATCGACACCAAAACCAACTCGCCCAACATCGTCAAGGATGCCGAGATCGACGTCGATTGGGAGCACGGCACGCAGGTGGAGATCGAGCTGGCCGCCTCGTACAACAAAGGCCGCCAGTCCGTGGACGAGTACATGGAGCAGACGGCGATCGCCAACCCGCACGCGAAGTTCATCTACGCGCCGCCGGTGGGCGAGCCGGTGGTGTACGATCGCGGCACGGATGTCATGCCCGCTCAGACCGAGGCCATCAAGCCTCACCCGCTGGGCGTCGAGTTGGGCATGCTCATCAAGATGCTGCAAGACACCAAGTCGCATTGGTTGAGCGGATTCCTCACCACCGAGTTCTGCCGGGTGGGCAACAAGGTGGCCGAGGAGATCTGCGCGAGGGCCAAGCTCAACCCGCGTTCGCATCCCAAGCGGATCGCCCGCCAGGAAGCGGAAAAGCTGTACAAGGCGATCCAGGAAACGCGGTTGATGGCCCCGCCGACCAACTGCCTGGCGCCGATCGGAGCCGAGCAGATCCTCACGGGTATGCTCAAGGGCGTGAAGGCCGAGTTCTTCACCGCTTCCACGCGGCCGCCGGCAGTCTATCGCGGAAACCCCTTCCAGATTGAAGCGGGGCTGGCATTCGGCGGTGCGCTGGGTCCCGATCCCAAGACCAGCGACGAGGAGCCGCCCGTCGAGCAGAACGGCAAGGGCCGCAAGGGCAAGAAGTTCGGCAACGGCTCGACGCCGCAGGTGCCGCTGGCACGTGTGATTCGTTTCGCCAACCGCGTACCGCTGCTGTATCAACAGTCGGCGTGCTGCATCTTCAAGACGCTGGTGGATCTGGATTGGCGGCGCTACGGGCTGTCGCAAAGCAGCGGATCGTTGCCCCAAGGGCCGCTGGTGATCATGGTGCACATGGCCAGCGTGTGGGTGCCGTTCACGTCCGAGTCGAAGGAGGCGATCGCCGACTACGACGAGATTCGAGCGGAGATCAAGCTGGCCCTGCAGGATTGCGGTCGAAAGCTCGCCGCTTACTTGAACCGCAAGCGCAAGATGAAGTACCAGGGCGAGCGGCGAAGCGTTTTTGCCCGCTACATCCCGGAAGTGGTCAGCGCCTGCTCGGTGTTGAACCCCAAGATCGATGCGAACGCGCTGCGCGAGCAACTGTTGGCTATGGCCACAAAGCTGACGGCCCAGGCCGACGAACAACTCGACGAGCATGGCCGGCCTATCAAGTCGCTGAAGATGGACAGTGAGTTCGGCCCGAACACGGTCGTGGTCGATCCCGACGCCCAGGCCGAGGATGCCGCACCCAGTGCCCCGCCGGGCACGCTGTTCAGCCAGGCGTCGTAACGCGACCCGCGTTCCCTCTCAGGGCGCGGGCCAGGTCCGGTGGGCGCGCTGAGTGGGGCAGTTGTTCGGTTTGTTTGAGAATCGTTGAGTTGTGCCTTTGGCGGCGCAGCTATTCGTCACGGAGATACGAGTTGGCCAAGAAAGCAGCCAAGAGGAGCAGTGCAGAATCGAAGGTCGCCGCGGCTTCGGGCGGGCGCCGCTCGGCCCTGGCCACCGCCAAGGCCAAGGAGACGACGCGCAAGCTGGAGGGCCTGGCCGAGAGCATCGCCAGGGCGGCCAGCAAGAAGATGACGCCCAAGCTGGAAATCCCCATTCGGGCGCTGTCGAACGTCAAGTTCAATCCCAAGCGGGCCATCATCGAAATGGGCGAGAACAAGCAGTCTCGCGCCTTCTTCGATCTGAACATGGCCAAGAAGTTCATGCAGACGGCTCTGGTGGCGGCTCAGTGCAAGCAGCTCATCGAAGAGGGCAAGACGGCCAGCATTCGTCAGCTGTATTATCGCAGCAAGCACGACGTGGCCGGCACGAAAGAGAAGACGTTCAACAGCCAGGAAGAGTCCGATCCGATCATCGAAGATCTCGAGGTCACCATCGACGCCCTGCGCGAGGAGCTACATGTCTTTGCCAGCAACCGCGGCAGCCTGGTCGGGCCCATCACGCTGGTGGACGACGGCAATACGCTGGACTGCATGAAGATGGGCAGCGCGGGCTATCCCGTGCCCAGCATCGTCGAGCCGGATGTGATCCAGTTCAAGAAGTGCAGTGCCAAGTTCATCCTGCACGTCGAAAAGGATACCGTGTGGCGGCGGTTCTACGAAGACCGGTTCCACGAGACGCACAACTGCATCGTCACGCACGGCGGCGGCCAGCCCGCCCGCGGCATGCGACGGCTGCTCCGGCGGATGCATGATGAGCTCAAGCTGCCGGTGTACTGTCTGCTCGACTGCGATCCGTGGGGGTACTACATCTACAGCGTCATCAAGCAGGGGTCGATCAGCCTGGCCTACGAGAGCCAGCGGATGGCTGTACCCCAGGCCATGTTCATCGGCGTGTCCAGCTTCGATTACGACCGCTTCGGTCTGAGCGACGACGTGAAGATCGGTCTGGACGATAACGACATCCGGCGGGCCAAGCAGATCCTCAATTACCCGTGGTTCAAGGGCAAGAAGCACTGGGAAAAAGAGATCCGCAAGATGATGCAGAACGGCTTCAAGATGGAAGTCGAAGCGCTCACGACCAAGCGGCTGACGTACCTCGCGGAGGAGTACGTGCCCGCCAAGCTCAAGGACAAGAAGCAGTGGCTGGACTGATCGTTGGGGGTTGGGGACTGGCGGCTGGGGGCTGGTGAAAGCGCCTCAGCTTACAGGTTCCAAGCGTACGAGACGCGTGGCGACGTGCCGGAGAAGCCGGCGATCAGAACCGGCACACGGATTCTGAACGGGCGGACATCTAAGGGAACTCAATGCTGGCGATATTCGCGACCTTCCTGGGCACGATAACGGCGGCGGCTACCGGGGATCGGCCGGCACACTTGCAGCGCTACAAGCTGGCGGAGCCGGTACTCCGGCCGCGATCGGAGGATCCGTCGCTGTTCGACAGCCACAAGGTCGAGTGTCCGATGGTCATCCGCCGCGGCGACGAGTGGTGGATGTACTACACCGGCATCCAACTGAAGGACGGCGTGGTGCACTCGACCATCGGTCGGGCGGTCAGCCGGGATCTCATTCACTGGACCGATCGACAGCAGGTGCTCGAGCGCGGCCCCGAAGGAGCGTTCGACTTCGGAGGCGTGAGCGGGCCGTTCGTGTTTGAAGTGACGGACCATACGGCACACGGCTCCAGGCTGGCCATGGTGTACGTGGCGTTTCCGCGTTTGGGGTACGAGAGCAAGCCCGGCCGACAAGGGTTGGCGTTCTCGGAGGACGGCGTTCACTGGACGAGGTCGCCCGCCAACCCCATCCGCGACGTCGGCGAGAAGGGCACGTGGGACGATGGCTGTCTGTACAAGCCTTTCGTCATGCGACACGACGGCGCGTGGTGGATGTTCTACAACGCGTACGGCACGGCCGACCGCTGCGAGCAGATCGGCCTGGCCAAAGCGGATCGGCTCGAAGGACCCTGGCATCGACATCCGGACAATCCGATCCTGCGCAAGGGCGATCCCGAGCGGGATCGCGACCATCACATCATAGGCGACCCGTGGATCATGCGTTCCCCCGCGGGTGACGCATGGGAGATGTACTACTTCGCGTACGACGGCCGGCATGCCCGCGAGTGCCTGGCCACGTCGACCGACCTGATCCACTGGACCAAGAGCCCGTTCAACCCCATCATGGACGTGGGGCCGCCCGGCACTTACGACAGCATTTATTGTCACAAACCGAGCATCGTGATTCACGAAGGCGTCTATTACCACTTCGTCACGTCGTGCGGTCCGGACGGCAAGGGCGGCGAGCACCGGACCATCGGCCTGGCCACGTCGAAGAAGCTCGAGGGCGTCAGGTACCGAGACTAGCGGCAACCGCAGGGAGGCGGATGTGATCGACAAGATTCGCAAGTGCATGGCGTCGGCGTTGAAGCTGGACGACGCGACCGTCGCCGGCGTGGATACGCAGACCACCGCAGCCGACGTGCCGGGATGGACGTCGGTCGCGCACTTGTCGCTCGTCCTGGAGCTCGAAAAGACGTTCGGCGTGCGGATCGGTAACGACGAGATCGCCTCGCTGGGCAGCGTGTCGGCCATCATGTCGTGCCTGCAGCAAAAGGGCGTCTGCTGATCGGCGGGGCCGGCCGTTTTTTCCCGGGCGATGGTTCCGGGATCACGGGGAGGACACATCATGACGGCGGAGAGCGGCGCGGTCGTGGCGGTGCGGATGCCGCAGTTCAACGTGAACGACGAGGAAGTGACCGTGCTGGAGTGGCGGGTCGGGGACGGCGGACGCGTGGCCGAAGGCGAGCCGTTATGCGAGGTCGAGACCAGCAAGGCGGTCGGTGAGTTGCCCAGCCCGGCCACAGGGATCGTGCGACACGCGGTGCGGTCGGGCGACGTGGTGAAGGTCGATGCGGTCGTCGCGTACATCGGGCCGTCGGCCGAGGTGGTGGACTCGTACCTGTCGATGCTTTCGTGGCATGTCGCCGCCCAGCCGGCTGTCGCGGCTGCCACCGAAGTGCAGGCCACAGCCGGTGCGATCGAGCTGGCCCGCAGAATGGGCGTCGATCTGTCGCTTGTACCGGCTACCGAAGGACGGATCCGCCGCAGCGACGTCGAGCGGTATCTTGCCGAGCACCCACCCGTGACACCGCAAGAGGATGGTGGGGATCGCAGTGTCGCGGTGGCGGATCAGGTGCTGCCGCCCGCGCTTGAGGAGATGGTCGAGGAAACCGAGGCGCTGTCGAATCACCAGTGGGCGATCGCCCAACACCTCCAGCAGACGCAGGCTCGCATGGTGGTTGCCCATGCTATGATGGATGTTTACATGCAACGGGCGGTCGAGTGGGTGGAAGCCCGCAAGAAAGCCGGCCGAATGGCCAGTCCGCTGGCCGTGTTGATCAAGGCCGCGGCGGCGGCGGTCGCGGCGTGTCCGAAGCTGCAGGCGTTTCGGCTGAATCGGCGCGTCTTTCGCTATCGCCGGCTGGATATCGCCTTCACCGTCCGCAGTCACCAGGGCTTGCTCTATACGCCGGTGGTGCGCGACGTCGGCCGATTGAGTCTGTCAGAAGTGGCGAACCGTTGCGGCGAACTGGCCATGGCGGCGTTTCGCGGCGAGCTGGCCGATGCCGACCTGGCCGGCGGCTGTCTGACCGTGTCACTGCTGAACGATCAACCCGTGCGGTTTCACGTGGGATTGCAGAACAACTACCAGACGGCGTTGCTCACGTCGGGGGCGATCCGCGACGAGCTTCGTCTGGTTGAGGGCCGCCCTGTGGCCGTGCCCACCATCATGCTCACGCTGTCCTACGATCACGGCCTCCTGGATGGCTGGGATGCCGCCGTCGCCCTGGACGCGGTACGCCGCCAAATCGAAGAATGGCGATTTGATAAGCTGTGAGCTATAAGCTTTAGGCTATAAGCCAGACTGCGTAGTGTCGTTCGTCATTCTGGTTTCATCATTCGGATTTCATTCGGGATTCGGGCTTGGTCAGTCGTCATTCATCATCCCCGGGATCCAGGACAGCCATGAACGCTTCCTGCGGGATGGAGACTTGACCGACCATCTTCATCCGCTTCTTGCCCTCTTTCTGCTTTTCCAACAGCTTGCGCTTTCGCGTGACGTCGCCGCCGTAACACTTGGCGGTCACGTCCTTGCGGAGGGCCTTGATGGTCTCGCGGGCGATGATCTTGTTGCCGATGGCCGCCTGAAGCGGGATGTCGAACATATGTCGCGAGATTTCCTTGCGGAGTCGGCGGATGAGCGCGCGGCCGCGGCGGTCGGCTTTGTCGCGATGCACGATGATGGACAACGCATCGACGGGCGTGCCGTTGACCAGGATGTCGAGCTTGACCAGATCGTCGGCCTGGTAGCCCTTCAGCTCGTAGTCCATCGTGCCGTAGCCGTGTGTGGCCGCCTTCAGCCGGTCGTAGAAGTCGTAGATGATCTCGGCCAGCGGGAACTCGTACGTCAACATGGCCCGTGTGGGCGAGAGATACTCGGTCCGGCGGTACTTGCCGCGACGATCCTCGGCCAACTGCATGATGGGACCGATGGCGTCGGCAGGCACGATCAAATTCGCGTTGATGATTGGCTCGCGAATCTCCGCCACCTTGGACATGTCGGGCAGTTCGCTCGGCGAGTCGATGCTGAGTATGTCGCCGCCCTTGAGCTGCACCTGGTAGGTGACGGTGGGGGCGGTCTGGACGATGTCGATGCCACTCTCGCGCTCGATGCGTTCCTGGATGATCTGCATGTGCAGCAGACCGAGGAAGCCGCAGCGGAAGCCGAAGCCCAGTGCCTGGCTGTGCACGGCGTCGAACGAGAACGAGCAGTCGTTCAGCCACAAATTCTCGAGGGCGGCGCGCAGGTCGGCGGCCTCGGTCATGGGGCCCGGGTAGAAGTCGCAGAACACCATGCGCTGCGGCGGCTTGTAACCGGGCAGCGGCTTGTCGGCTCGTCGCGATTCCAGCGTGACGGTGTCGCCGATGTTGACGTCGTTGAGCGTCTTGATGCCCGCAACCATGTACCCGACCTCGCCGGCGGCCAGGACATCGACGGGCTGAGGCTTGGGGAAGTACTTCCCGACTTCGGTCACGACATAGCTGCGGCCGGCCGCCATGAGCAGGATCTTGTCGCCTCGGCGGAACGAGCCTTCCATCACCCGCATGTGGCAAACCACGCCGCGGTGCACGTCAGGCTTGGCGTCGTAAACCAGGGCTTTGAGTGGCGCCTCAGTGTCGCCGGGCGGCGGGGGGATGCGCTCGACGATAGCACGGAACAGTTGGTCGATACCCAAGCCGGTCTTGGCCGAGGTGAAGATGGCCTGCTCGGCCGGGAGGCCCAGCACGTGCTCGAGTTCCAGGGCAGTGTCCTCGGGCCGGGCGGTGGGCAGGTCGACCTTGTTGATGACGGGGATAATCTCCAGCCCTGCCTCAACCGCCATGTAGGCGTTGGCCACGGTCTGGGCCTGCACGCCTTGCGTGGCGTCCACCAGAAGCAGCACGCCCTCGCACGCGGCCAGCGCCCGCGAGACCTCGTAGTGGAAGTCCACGTGGCCCGGCGTGTCCAGCAGATTGAGCATGTACTCGACGCCGTCGAGCTCGAGCTTGACCGTGGCCCGGTTGGCCTTGATGGTGATGCCCATCTCGCGCTCGAGTTCCATGTCGTCCAGGAACTGGGCCCGCATTTCCCGGGCGGCTACCGCTCCCGTGTTCATGAGGATGCGGTCGGCCAACGTGCTCTTGCCGTGGTCGATATGGGCGATGATGCTGAAATTACGAATACGATTACGGTCGAACATTCGCGTATTGCTCTCAGTGATTTCGTGCGCGGTCTTCCCCCCGGCGCGGACAGCGCAGCCCATTAGTGTATCAAGGCGGCTGGCACGATAAAAGCAGACCGCTAAAGCATTTCTGTAGCCGCCTTGCGGTTCACAGCCGCAGGCCGGACCAGAGGACGAGGATCACCGCGATGAGGAGGGCGACCATGATCGGCCAGAACCAGCCGCGGCTCCGGCGGGCGGCGGGCGAGTCATCCAGAACCCACTCGCCGCAGTGGGGGCAGACGGCGGCCAGAACGTGAAGGCGGCGCCCGCAGCCGGCACACGAGATGGCTTCGTCGGCGTCATCATCGTCGTACCCATCGTCGAAGTCGTCAGACGGATCCACATCCCCGGGCTGCGGGGCGTCGGGATCGGTGGGGTCGTAATCGTAACGCATGGGTTTACCACTCAGCCCATCTGTCTCGAGGCCGCGGAGACATTGTACGTCGAGATGCGAAACGCCAACTGCTCGAGGTGGACGGACAGGTCGACGGTGACGACTGGCACGCGGTCGGGCACGCTGATCGAGGTCGGGGCGAAGTTGAAGATTCCCTTGATTCCCGCGACCACCAACTGGTCGGCCACGCGCTGGGCGGCCTCGGTGGGCACGGCAATGATTCCGAGCTCGATGTTCAACTCGCGGACGGTGTGGGGCAGCTCGTCGAACGGCTGGATCTTCAGGCCGGGTGGGCCGCCAATCTCCTCCCCCACGCGCGAGGGATCGTTGTCGAACATGGCCACGATCTGGAAGCCCTTCTTGAGGAAGCCGCGATAGCTGGCCAGGGCGTGGCCGAGATTGCCGGCGCCGACCACCAGGGCCTTCCACATCCGATCGGTGCCCAGAATCGAGCGAATGCGGGCGATGAGCTCGTTCACGCGATAGCCGATGCCCGGGTGGCCGAACTGCCCGAAATACGCGAGATCCTTGCGGACTTGAGCGTCGGTGTAGCCCAGGGCGGTGCCCAATTCTTTGCTGGAGATGGTCTCACGGCCGTTGGCCAGGAGCAGTTCGAGCTCGCGGAGGTAGAGGCTGAGCCGGCGGACGGCTGGGGCGGGAACCGCATCGAACCGGCCGGAGGCTGCGCTCAGAGGGGCAGAGTTGTCCGATTCTTGATCGGAGGCCATACCCAGAATGTACAAAGGCACAAAGTCCCCCGTCAAGGGGAAACTCCTGGGAAAGACTGACGTAAGCCCTTTATTGACCGGTTTTTGGTCGTGGGATTGCTTGACAGGGAGGATTGGGGCGGATAGCGTTGAGTGCTCGATTGCGCCCCGGATCCTGTGCCCGCCCGGGTCGGTTGAGTCGGGGCCAGTGCACCCGTGGCGCGTTCCGCAGGGACGAACGCCGGGCTCGACGGGGCCGGCACCGCCAGATGGCTTGCCCAGACAGGCTACCCGTTCGGGGATGCTCGCGTGCCCGTTCGGGTACGATCGCACGCGGCGGACGAGGCGGTTGTGTCGATGGGCTGTTGCGCCGCGACGACCACGAGTTCGAGATCGAATCCGTTTACATCCAACTGTGGAGTGGAGATACCAGGTGCAATTCGACCGCGCTCGCAAGTTCAGCCGCATGGTGATCGCACGATCAGGGCTCGCATTCATCGGAGCGATGGGCATCGTCTCGATCGCTCCCGCCGCGCTGGCTCAGGCGCCGGCTGCTCCGAAGAAGCCGGAGTTTCCCACTATTCGCAAGACGCAACTGGCCACGATCGACCGCAACAACGTGGAAGCGTGGATCAACGCGCAAATCCAGCAGATGTTCGCCCAGCAGGATGATGCGGCCCTGCAGACGCAGGGCCGCGAGTTCTACGAGGCGATCGCCCAGAGCGTCAAAGCCGGGGATGCGACCGCGGAGTTCCGCGAAGGCGTGGCCACCATCCTGGCGGACAGCTTTGTTGCCCAGTATCCCAAGGCTCCCTCGGATCGCCGGCCGTTGGCGGTGGTCTATCCACTGATGGCGCTCAACGCCGCGGTTCAGCAGCCCACGCCCAAGATGATCCAGGCGTTCACGATGGCCCTGTCCGAGCCTACGCCCGGCGGGCGTCTTCTGGGCGTTTCGGGGTTGCTCACCTTGCAGAAGAACTTGAACCAGCAGCAGTGGACCGAGTTGCTGCCGGTGCTGCAGAAAACCGGAGCTGCCGAGACCAGCGGACCCGTGCTGGCTCGGATCTATCGGTTGTTGGCGCTGCCGGCGAACGCTCCGGTGGATCCGGTTCCGGCCGTGCTGGCGATTCTGGACGCCCGTTTGAGCCGGCTCGATCAGAAGCAGGGTTGGCCCGTGGCTGCCGACGCGGTGGCCATCAAGTGGCTGGGCGAGCGGATGGCGGGGATGAGCCCGGAACTGCAAAATCGGGCGACATTGGCCATTGCCCGCCTGATGACCGATGCGGTCTACGCGTATGTCAGCAAACCGGGTGACGAGATTCTGGTCGATCTGGAGAAAGTGGTCCTCGCGGCCGAGAAGCAGTTGACGGCCGTGGTGACGCGCCGGGCGCCCAATGCCAAGGTTCCCAGTCCCACGCTGGCCGCCGCCATGCTCGACAGCGGGCCCGGCCAGAAGGACAGCACGCTCTTGGCTCTGAACAAGTGGATCGGGACGGCACAGCAGCCCGGCGTGCTGAACCAGGCTCCCTTCAACTTTGAGCCCGGCCTGAAAGTCCCGCCGCCGGCAGCGGCGGCAGTCGCCGATACCCCCGCCCCATAACTACCAGCGTCGCCTTCTTTTCGCCGGCGCGGGCCCCGGGCGGTGCGGTCGGGTCGATACGGGCGGCATATTCGCATAAAATCAACGCTGCGATGGACAGCCTCGAGGGAACGTGATCGCTCCCTCGAGGTCGCGGTTTGCATGGTGCAGCCTCGTGTGGTCGCGCTACGGCGCGACCGCCGGCGCGGCGGAACGGGGTTCCGGGAGTTTTCATGGCTTTGCCGGTAGTAGCCATTGTCGGACGGCCGAACGTCGGGAAGAGTTCTCTCCTGAACATGCTGGCGGGCCGTCGCATCAGCATCGTCGACCCCACGGCCGGGGTGACGCGCGACCGCATCTCCGTGGTGCTTCAGCACAAGGATCGCTATTTCGAGCTGGTGGACACCGGCGGTTACGGGATCGTCGATCGAGACGACCTGGACGCCGACGTCGAGCAGCAGATCCGTTTTGCCGTGGATCAGGCGAGTCTGATCCTGTTCGTGGTGGATGCCCGCGACGGTCTGCTGCCGCTGGATCAGGCGGTGGCCAAATGGCTGCGGGCGTCGAACAAGCCCGTGGTGCTGCTGGCGAACAAAGTGGACGCGATCGAGACGCGGACGGAGATCGGCGAGTTCCACAAGCTGGGATTCGGTTCGCCGATGGAGGTCTCGGCCACGCACCGCCGGGGTGAGGACGAGCTCAGAGAGCGCATCCACGAGCACCTCTGTGGTCTCGCGGTCGACGAGGTGCCCGCCGATCCGGTGATGAAGCTGGCCATCGTGGGCCGTCGAAACGTGGGCAAGAGCACGATGATCAACGCGATGGCCGGTCAGCCGCGCGTGATCGTCTCGGAGGTGGCCGGCACAACGCGCGACTCGGTGGACGTCCGCTTCGAGCGGGACGGCAGAACGTACGTGGCCATCGACACGGCGGGTCTGCGCAAGAAGGCCAAGATCGCCGACGACATCGAGTTTTACAGCACGCACCGGACGGAACTGTCCATCCGTCGGGCCGACGTGGTGTTGTTCCTCATCGACGCCACGGCCGACGTGGGCGTGGTGGACAAGAAGCTCGGCCGTTACATCGTCGATCAGTACAAGCCCTGCATCGTGGTGGTCAACAAGTGGGACCTGGCCAAGGATCGAGCTTCCAGCGACGACTACGGCGAATACCTGTCCAAGACGCTGGTCGGCCTGGATTACGCGCCCATTGCCTTCACGACGGCCAAGGACGGGAAAAACGTTCAGTCGGTCATCGACCTGGCCAGCGAACTGTTCAAGCAGTCGCGTACTCGGGTGTCCACGGGCGAACTGAATCGCGTGTTGAAAGAGGCGGTTACGCAGAACATGCCCAAGCCCAAGCACGGCGCGGGCGGGCTGAAGGTGCTGTATGCGACGCAGGTGGCAGTATGCCCGCCGACGCTGGTGCTGTTCGTGAGCGATCCCACGCGAGTGACGCCGGCGATCGAACGGTTCTTCATCAATCGTCTTCGTGAGCAGTTGCCGTTTTCGGAGGTGCCGATTCGGCTGGTGATTCGAGGCCGAAGCGGCTATCGGCGTGCAAACGAGCAGCGCAATCCGGTGGAGAGGTGACTCGTGAACATCAGGCTTCAATGCGAGCATTGCGGAGCGGCGATTTCAGCCCCTCGGGAGATGGCGGGACGCACGTCCAAGTGTCCGGCCTGCGGCAACGCGGTGTACGTGGCCACGCCGGAAGACGAGCTCGAGGAACTGCCGCTCGCTCCGGAGGATTCGCTGGATCTTCGCAAGGAACAACAGCTCATGGCCGAGCGGCGTCGGCTGGACTCGCTGCTGGCTCGCGAAAGTGACGCGGGAACGGACGAAGGGCGGTCGGCGGGGAGGATGGGCGCGGCGGCTTCGCCGGGACGGCCGGCGGCGACCGGCAGGGCGGGCGGCGACACCGCCAGCGGCTCGAGCCGAGTCGAGGCGGCCTTGTCGCGTTACCTCGTCGCCATGCGCGATTCGGACTTTGACAATGCCGAGCGAGCCCTGGCCACGTTGCGGATGCAGCCTCGCACGACGCAGGAACTGCTCGACCGCATGGTCGCCGATCCGGTTCCGCCGCCCGAGATGGCCAAGGTGCCCCCGGCCGTCTATCAGGGCTTCCTCAAGACGTTGCGCTCGCGACTGTGAGCGCCCTCAGGGGGGTGGTCATCTCGCTCGCCGAATTGGGGGGTGGGCGTCTCGCCCGCCTTTGACCACCTCATCTCATGCACGAAGCCGGTATGACGGCCGCGACATTCGCACGGAGCAGCCGACATGTTGCACGAATTCTCGCTTGATGGACGCACCGCGCTGGTGACCGGCGGGAGCAAAGGGTTGGGCTATGCGATGGCTCGCGCGCTGGCCCGTGCCGGAGCGGATGTTGCCATCGCAAGTCGTCACGTGGAGGAGTTGAAGGCGGCGGCCGAGCGATTGGCGGCAGAGACGAAGCGGCGCTGCGAGCCGATCGTCTGCGACGTCACGCGTGGCGACGAGGTGGACGGCATGGTGGCCGAGGCCATTCGCCGGCTTCGCCATATCGACGTGCTCGTGAACAACGCGGGTATCAATATCCGCAACGTGACGTTCGACCAGACCGAAGAGGAATTCCGCCGCATCCTCGATGTGAATCTCGTGGGCTTGTTCCTGGTCGGCCGGGCGGTGGGGCGGCACATGGTCGAGCGCGGCAGCGGCTCGGTCATCAACCTGGCGAGCATGCTGGGACTGGTCGGCTTGGCGGGTCGGCCGGGCTACACGGCGAGCAAGGGCGCGGTCATTCAACTCACGCGGACCATGGCGCTGGAGTGGGCGAGCCGGGGCGTGCGGGTCAACGCGTTGTGCCCGGGACCGTTCCTGACCGAGATCAACACACCCGTGCTCAACAATCCCGAGGCCAACCGTTTCTTCATCGAGCGAATCCCACTGGGCCGCTGGGGCCAGCCCGACGAACTCGCCGGGGCTGTCGTCTTCCTGGCCAGCGACGCAAGCAGCTTCATGACCGGCGCCAGCCTGGTCATCGACGGCGGCTGGACGGCGCAGTGACTCGCTGTGACGAGCGGGCCGCCCCGCGCCGGCGACGAGTGAGTGTGGATGTGCCTGTCTTCGCGCGGGCTCCGGTCAGGAGCGTTCGTTGGTCTTCTTTCGGCGAGGATCGATCAGCTTGTCCGGGTGCTCGGACTGGACTTTCTGTATCTCCTCGACCAATCTTCCTCCACCCAAAGCATCTCGGGCGTGACGATCTATTGTATTGCGTTACGGCTACTGCGGGGAGCCGACAATTCTGGCGTCTTCCGCGGGGTAACGGACCTACAGTCTATGGCTGTTCGCGGCCGTTCGGCCGCGAGCGTGCCGGTAGATGACCGGTCGGGTTGGCCATAAGTTGTGAGGGGATCTGGAGTAGCTCGCGAATGAACCATACCGCGGTGAAGGCTTACAAGCTTCGTGATTACCGTCTGACCGGATGGCACGAGCGGATCGTGGGGCGGTGGCACTACCGGCAACTGGTCGGCGACGAGAACTGGCGCAACGGCTGGATCAGCTTCGATACGGTCACGTTCAATCCGGACGACGGGGCCGTGTACTGCGGGCTGAACTCCATCGATGGCGATTTGCTCTACAGGTTCGAGCCGGCGACCGGGCGGTTCACGAGCCTGGGGACGCAGCAGTGGACGGACGCCTTCGACGTGAAGATCCACCGCACGCTGCTGCACAATCCGGCCGACGGATGCCTGTATTTCGGCACGTCACTCCTGCACGACGTGGACCAGCAACGAGAGGCAAGAGGAGGCAAGCTGGTTCGGTACGATCCGGTCGGCGGAACCTACGAGATTCTGGGCGTGCCCGTGCCCATGCTGTACATTCAGTCCATTGCGGCCGACTTCGGACGGGGCAAGCTGTACGGGTTCACCTATCCGGCCGAAGCCCTGTTCGAGTTCGATCTGCGGACGGGCCGCAGCGAGATCCTGGCTTACACGGGCAACGCGATGTTTTTTTCGCAGCCGCACAACCCGGTGGTGGACGCGGACGGCTGGTTGTGGGGTACGTACGCTGAAACGCGAGCATGGGATGAAAAGCTCAGCGACACGCCCATCCGGCTGTTCAAGTACCATCCGGACGGCGGGCGATTCGTGTGGTTCGACTTTGGTCTGTCGCGCAAGGCCGATCGCGAGCAACTCCTGCCCGACCCGGCCGCGCCGCCCGATGCGGCCCCCGCGCTGGCCGAGACGCGTCACCGTGACGATTACGGGTTCTGCGACAGCATGGCCTTCGACGGCAAGCGATACATCTACGCGGGCACAGTGGCCGGCGTGCTCTGCCGGATCGACACGCAGGAGAATCGCGTCGAGAAGGTGGCCAACGTCATGGCCACGGGCCGATTTCCCGCGCTGGCCTTCGCCGAGGACGGCACGCTGTACGGCGCCGGCGGTATGAAGGGCCACACGCAGGTGATCCGCCTGCGACCCGGGGCGGATCACATCGACGGCTTTTTTAATCTGCTCGATCCGAGCCTCGGCGAGGGGCCCGCCCGCATTCACGAACTCGCCGTCGATCGCGATCACCAACTCTACCTGGCGGAGAACGACAACCATCAGCGGTCCAGCTACTTGTGGACGGCGCGGTTGCCGGGCTGAGGATTTGCCGGCCGAACCACCCTATATCAGTGTGTGGACCCGTACGACGTCATCATCGTGGGCGGCGGCCCGGCAGGGCTGAGCGCAGCGCTGGTGCTGGCGCGCTGCCGGCGTCGAGTGGTGGTGTGCGACGCCGGCCGGCCGCGCAACCGCTCGGCTCAGGCGATGCACGGATTTCTTACTCGGGACGGGATCGACCCGATGGAACTGCTGCGGCTGGGCCGCGAAGAGATCGCTCGTTACGGCGTGGAGTTTCGCCCCGATGTGGTGGCCGACGCTCGGTGTGAGGAGAATCAACTCGTCGAAGTCGTTCTGGAGAGCGGCCAGATCCTGAGGGGCCGGCGACTGTTGCTGGCCACGGGTATCGTGGACGTCCTGCCTGAGATTGCCGGCATCGAGGAATATTACGGCCGCAGTGTGTGGCACTGCCCGTATTGCGACGGCTGGGAACATCGCGACGAGCCGCTGGCGGCATACGGCGGCATGCGCGAGGCGACCGGCCTGGCCTTGTCCTTGCTGAGCTGGACCGACCGGATCACCGTCTGCACGGATGGACGAACCGAAGTGGACGAGGAGTGCGCTCGCCGAATCAAAACACACCGTTTCCCGCTTCGCACCGAAAAGATCGTTCGCCTGGAAGGACAGGACGGTCGGCTCGAACGGATCATCTTCGAGTCCGGTGAGCCGCTGACTTGCCGAGGTATGTTTTTCAACACGGGACAGTGGCAACGATCGCCGTTGGCGGACAAGCTGGGCTGCTGCTTCGACGAGAACGGGCACGTGTGCACGGACGCGCGCGGCCGGACCGGCGTCTGCAACCTGTATCTGGCGGGGGATGCCAACGGCGACGTTCAGTTCGCGATCGTGGCCGCGGGCGAAGGCGCGACCACCGCTGCGACCATCCACAAAGACTTGCAGGATGAAGAACGTGCGGCCGACTTCGAGCGGCTGCGTGAGAGCGGTTGATGGTTGCGGCATCCGGCCGTGACGAGCGGTTGTTGGCAAAAAAAGAGAGACACCGATCGCCTTTGTTCACGGTTCGGCGGCCTCCCCGTGTTCAATGGTTCGATCCGTGTCTGCTCTTGCTGGGAATATGGATAGCCGCCATGAAGGCGGGGCGTTGCACGACTCGATCAGGCTCCGGATAGTTGGGCTCGGGACGCTCGGAGTTCTGAATCCGGCTGGCCGATCAGTTCGGGTGTATCGGCCTGCGGATCGGGTGTATGGGCGCGATCGGCCGGCTCGCCGCGCACCGTCTCGACGGTGGGCGCTCGGCTTGTCGTCGCGCGGAGTTGCTCCTGGCTATGGACGCTCTGTACGACGCTGACGCACCACACACAACTTGCTGCGATTGCAAAACTTAGAATCGACCGCCGCCAGCCCAACGGACCCCTCCTTGCGATGCGGGGAATCGAGAGCCTCTTTCCCCTCCGGACTGCTCGTTTTTCCGTTTCCGCATGGGGAACACAGCTACTATCGGATGGTGGGGTAAGTACCCTAAATAAATTCCCCTGTCAATTCGCTGGGTAAGTCTCAGGACAACGGCAGGGGGTCAGGTGCCGCTCGATGAAGCGATTGACCTGATCGGCGTGAGTCATGTTGATGAGGTGGCCGCCTCCTCGCACGACTTCGTCGGGCTGGACGCGGTTGAAGGGAATGATACGGTCGGCGTCGCCGTGAATGTGGTAGACCGGCACGGGCCAGTTGCCGTCCGCATCCCACTGCAGGAGCATGCGGGCGATGCGTCGCAACTGTGGCACGGCCACGTCGCGGCTCATCTGCATGACGGTTTGCTTCTGTTCTTCGGTGATGCACTCGAGGGCGGCGAACACACGTCCGCTGACCAGCGCCCGCTTTTGGATGATCACGTCGGGGATGATACGGGAGACCAATTCGATGGCTCGGTAGTGGGGCGGAATTCCGGCACGATTGCGGCAGCTGGCGATGAGGATGACGCAGCGGGCGCTGCACAGCCGGGCCAGTTCGCAGGCCAACATGCCGCCGAACGACACGCCGCCCACCACGCAGGGGCCGGCCAGATCGAGCTGGTCGCGAATACGGGCGGCATAGTCGGCCAGTGTGTCCCGACGCTTGGGTTCGGTGAGGATGGGCACGTCGAATTGGAAACCGTAGCGTCGCTGCGGTTCGAACAGCCGACCGTCAGCTCCCATGCCGGGAATCAACACGAATCGCTCATGCGGCAAGCGTCGTTCCCCCTCGAGTGAAACACGACTGAGGTTGGTGGTGCGCGGACAACATATCCCAGCGAACCAAACGCGTCAAACCGGGAATTACACGATCGGACGATCTTCTTTTCGGCTCAGCAGGACGTACAGGAAGAACGCCCCGCCCAGCAGGTTGGTGAGCACGCCGACGGGGATCTGACGCGACTCGTGCCGGATCCACCACATGGCGTTGCGGGCGAGCAGGTCGCACAGCGGCAGGAAGGCGGCTCCGGCCAGGGCGCAGCCGGGCAGCAGGAAGCGGTGGGTGGGACCGACGATGAACCGCATGAGGTGGGGGATGATCAGGCCGACAAAGCCGATGGGCCCGCAGTGGGCGACCACGCCGGCGGTCAGGAGCGAGGCGGCGAAGTAGGCCCAGCGCCGGGACTGTCGCACGGACACGCCGCGGCTGGCGGCGACCACTTCGCCCATCATGAGCAAGTCGAGGTCGCGATGCAGCCAGGCGGCCACGCCGGCGGCGAGGACGAAGACGACCAACGCCTCATAAGCCGCGTCCATGCCGACGACTTCGAGCGAGCCCATCATCCAGCGCAGGATGGCCCCGAGGTCGTACTGGTTGGCAAAGTACATGACCAGGACGATGAGGGCCGAGCAGAGAAACCCGATGGTGATGCCCGTGAGCAAGAGCGTGGCGACGCTGGTGCCGCGGCTCATATGGGCGACCGCGTAAACGATGAGGACGCAGGCCAGGGCGCCGGCGAACGCCGCCAGACTGATCAGGGGCAAGCCGTACCACATGCCGCCGCCGGCCAGGAGGATGACGGTGGCGGCTCCGAGAGAGGCGCCGCTGGAGATGCCCAGCGTGTAGGGCGAGGCGAGGGGGTTCCGAAACAGGGCCTGAAACATGGCGCCGGCCATGGCCAGGGCGGCCCCGGCGATGGTGCCCAGGGCCAGGCGAGGCAGGGGCAGTTCGGCGAGATTACGGAGGAAATCGCCGGTGGGTGCGTCAGGTGATTTCCTCACGGCCATCTGCCAATTGGCCGACCAGCCGGCGCCGGTGGTTCCGACCAGCAGCGAGGCTGCCGCCACCAGCAGCCAGGTGGCGATCAGCAAGAGGTAAACGGTTCGAGGCCGCAGAGTCATGCGTTCAAGGACCATATACCGGTGGGGGTTCACGTCACGTCATTGTGGTGCAGGCATCTTCCCTGCACTTGCTCGCTGGAAGCGTGCACCACGGCGTGTCACACCCCATCAACGTACCGTTTCACACCATCGTCAGACGCACAACTGGATCGAGCGATGGTTGCTGACTACCGCTCGGTGCAACTCAAAATCGGTATCGAATATTCGACGCAGCAGGTCGAGCTCGAACATCGCCTCGACCGGGCCATCGAACGCGATGGTGTGGTCGCGGATGGCCAGAACCCGCCCGCCCAGCGCGAGGGGCAGATTCAGGTCGTGACAGATGACCATGAGCGTTTTGCCCGCCGCGTGCAGTTCCCGCATGAGTCGGATGAGCTCCGCCTGGTGGGCGGGGTCGAGAGCGCTGGTCGGCTCATCGAGGAAAAGGGCGGGCGTCTGCTGGGCCAGGGCGGCGGCGATCCATGCCTTCTGGCGTTCGCCGCCCGAAAGACTGTCGATACGGCGATCGAGCAGATGCTCGATGCGAGTGGCGGCCGCGGCGTCGGTGACAGCACGGCGATCCTCGGGCGATAAGGGCTCGAGCGGGTCGAGGTGGGCGAATCGTCCGGCCTCGATCACGTCACGGACGGAAAAGCCCATGAAGCCCTCGTGGATCTGGGGCACGTAGGCAAGCCGCCGGGCGATGTGCTTGCGACTCAACTGGTCGATGGGCACGCCATCCAGTCGCACCGTGCCGCTGTCGGCGGGCAGAAGCCCGAGCAGGGCGGACATGAGCGTCGATTTGCCGGCGCCGTTGGGACCGATGACGCTCACGCACTCGCCATCCTCGATGCGCAGTGAAACGTCACGCAGCACGAGCCGGTCGAGTCGCCGAACAGTCAGTTTTTCCGCCTCCACAGGCATGGCGTGATTGTACCGCAGTTCGGAGGCTCATCCCAGAGCTTGCGGTTATCAACTCGAGGGCTGACAAGAGGCCCGGATCGAGTGT
Organism: Planctomycetota bacterium; assembly: GCA_029550525.1. Taxonomy (GTDB): domain Bacteria; phylum Planctomycetota; class Phycisphaerae; order UBA1845; family PWPN01; genus JACQVT01. The sequence continues at coordinate 464,021 of JAKPHF010000062.1, read as the reverse complement.
TTCGAAGGTGTGTCGCATCGCCGAGTCCTGGGAATTGATGCAGTGGGGGGTCTGGATTAGCATGACGGCCAAATCCGACGCGGGAATCGAGGAGATCAAATCAATGACTCGCGGAACCTTCATCCCTTCTGGAATCTGCATCGTAGTGGCGAGCTTGTTGTCGGGCCCGTTCGCAGGAGCGGCGGGGGCGCCGACGTCCGAGGCGGCGGGTGATTCCGGCCGATCGCCGACGCTGGCCGGTGTGCCCGCGTCGGCGGACGTGCTTCAGCGGTTCGTCCGCCCGGCGGCTGAGTATGCGGTTGCACCGCTGTGGGTCTGGAACGACCTGCTGACCGAGCAACAGATCCGCGAGACCCTGCGCGACATGGCCGCCCAGAAGGTCATGCAGGTGTTCGTGCACCCACGGCCCGGCCTGATGACGCCGTATCTGAGCGAGGAATGGTTCCGACTGTGGAAGATCGCGCTGGACGAGGGCGAGAAGCTGGGGATGATCGTCTGGATCTACGACGAGAACTCCTATCCCTCGGGATTCGCCGGCGGTTTCGTGCCCGAGCAGATGCCCGAGTCTCGCGGCCGGGGGTTGAGCTTCCGCGAAGTGACCGAAGCGCCCAAGGTGGATGAGAATCTGGTGGCCGTGTATCGAGCCGAGGGTGATGGATTCAAGAACGTCACCGCCGAGGCCAAAGCGGGCAGTCTGCCGGCGGGCACGTACCTGGTGGCCAGCGTGGTATACGCGGCCCCTACGCCCTGGAACGCCGGCAAGTTCTACGTCGATCTGATGTATCCGGGCGTGACCGAGAAGTTCCTGCAGGTCACACTCGAGCCGTATCGGCGACAGGTGGGAAGCGAGTTCGGCCGGCGCATCCCCGGTTCGTTCACCGATGAGCCCGAACTGCGGCCGGCGGGAGGCCTGCCTTGGACGGTCGATCTGCTCGAGCAGTTCAAGGCCAAGTGGGGATACGATCTGCTCGATCACCTGCCCTGCCTGATACGTGACACCGGTGATTTCAAGAAGGTTCGCCACGATTACCTTTGGGTCCTCAATCACCTGTTCATCGAGCGATGGGCCAAGCCGTACTACGAGTACTGCGAGAAGAACAATCTCATGTTCACGGGCCATTATTGGGAGCACGAATGGCCCCGATGCCTGATGGTGCCCGACAACATGGCCATGTACGCGTGGCAGCAGCTGCCCGGCATCGACAACCTGATGAACAACTACAGCGAGGGGCTGAACGCCCAGTTCGGCAACGCGCGGACGGTCAAGGAACTGTCGAGCGTGGCTAACCAGATGGGGCGGACCCGCACGCTGTGCGAAGCGTACGGGGCGGGCGGCTGGGACCTGCGATTCGAGGACATGAAGCGTATCGGCGACTGGCTGTACGTGCTGGGGGTGAATCTCCTCGATCCGCATCTGTCGTATATCACCATCCGTGGCGCCCGCAAACGTGACCATCCGCAGTCGTTCTCGTATCACACACCGTGGTGGGATGCGTATCACATCTCGGCTGAGTATTTTGCCCGGCTCTCGGCAGCGTTGTCGGCGGGGCGGCAGATCAACGACGTTCTGCTCATCGAGCCGACGACCACCTGTTGGATGTACAACAAGGACGGCGGCAGCGAGCATCTGAACCGAATCGGTCAGGCATTCGAGGCTTTGATCCGGGATTGGGAGCAAAATCAGGTCGAGTACGACTTGGGCAGCGAGGATATCATCGCCCGGCACGGGTCGGTGAATGCCGCAAACAAGTCGTTCGTGGTCGGACAGTGCAGCTATCAGGTCGTCGTCTTGCCGCCACACACGGAGACATTGGAGGGCAAGACCGTCGAACTGCTGGAGGCGTTCATCCAGGCGGGTGGAAGCGTGATCGCGTGCGGTGAGCCGCCGAGCCTGGTGGATGCGCGGCCGAGCGATCGGCTGGCGAGACTGGCCCAGAACCGCAATTGGATGAAGCTCTCGGAGCCCGAAGCGATGGCCGCGGTGCGCGGCCGGCAGTGGGCGGCGGGGTTGCGCATTCTGCCCGCGGCCGACAAGCCCGGTCAGTTGTTCCATCATCGCCGCGTACTGGCCGACGGCGAGTTGCTGTTCCTCGTGAACACCAAGCTCGACCAGCCCGCCGCCGGCACGATCAGCACGTCGCGGACCCGCGGGATCGAAAAGTGGAATATCGAGACGGGCCAGGTCGAGCCCATGCCGGCCAAGCTCGACGGCAAGCGGTTGGAGGTTGCGTTCGAACTGCCGCCGTGCGGAAGCCTGCTGTTGTTCCTGTCCAACCAGCCCAAGGAACTGGCGGATGCGATTAGCGAACAGGCCTCGGAGATCGCTCCGGAAGGGCAGACGCAGGTAGAACGGCTCGATCCGAACGTGCTGGTGCTCGATTACGTGGATGTGACTTGCGGGGGTGAGACGCAGACCGGCGTGCCGGCGAACCGTGCCGGACACTGGTTGTACAAGAAACACGGCTTGAATCGCAATCCGTGGGATCGCGCGGTGCAGTTCAAGGACGAGCTGATATCCAGGAAGTTCCCGGCCGACAGCGGGTTTGAGGCGACCTATCGCTTTGTCGTCGAAGGCTCGGTGCCCGCGCAAGTCTTCGCCGTCGTCGAGCGGCCCGATCTGTATAGCATTCAGTGCAATGGCAAGCCGGTGACGGCAGCGCCGGGCGAGTGGTGGCTGGACAAATCGTTCGGCAAGATCGATCTGCGATCGGTGGTTCAGGTCGGCGAGAACACATTGACGCTCAAGGCGTCGCCGTTCCACATCGCCCACGAACTGGAGTCGGCCTATATCATCGGGGATTTCGCCGTGCGGCCGACGCAGCGCGGATTCGCCATCGCGCCCGCGCAGCCGCTCGGGCTGGGGCCGTGGAACGAGCAGGGGCATCGGCTGTACGGACACCGCGTGGCGTACCGTCAGAAGTTCAGCGTAGCCGAGAAGAAAGGTCGATACGCGGTCGAACTGCCGGCGTGGTACGGCAGCGTCGCCCGCGTGAAAGTGAACGGGAAGGACGCCGGTCATATCGGCTGGCAGCCATGGACCTGCGACGTGACCGATCACATCGTGCCCGGAGCCAACGAGATCGAGGTCGTCGTCTACGGCACGCTGCGGAACACGCTCGGACCGAGCCACCATCCCGCGCTGGGGACGGCGTGGCCGGGCATGTGGGACAATCAGCCCGAGAGCGGTCCGCCGGCAGGCGACAAGTATACAAGCGTGGGCTACGGGCTCTTCAAGCCCTTCGTGCTGAAGAACGTAGTGCAATAGGCGTTCATCCGGTTTGCGAGCCGCAGGAGCTGAACCCGGCGGCTCGTTTTAGTGTGCACGGTAGAGCGGCGAAGGTGTCCAATGAAAGCAACGTGTTTGCTGGCGACCGTCGTGCTGTTCATCGGTGTTTCCGTTCGCGCGGCCGAGCCGACGGCGGATCGCAGTCAGGCTCTGTTCGAGAAGGTGTTCGGCGATGCGGTCAAGCTCGATCCGCAGATGATCGCGCGGGTGAAGGCGGCCAAGCCGAACGAACGCATCTACGTGGATCGCGACGGTGACGGCAAGAATGACGAGTGCTGGTTCATCGACACATTGCCCAAGGGGATGAACGCCGATCCGGCGCTGATCGCCGCCTCCAAGCTGCCGGTCGTGCAGCCGATGTTGGTCCGGGTCATCGACGAAGACGGCGACATGGACGCGTACAAGGGGCCGGACCTCGACAGCGATCTGTACGTGGTGGACTACCAGGCCGACGGCAAGGTCGACGTCGTTCTCGATTACACCGATCTCGACGGCGACAACGACGTCGACGAGATGGCGTTCTACTTCTACATGAAGCACCACCCCTATTTCGGCGATGACGTGCTTCGTGTCTGGTGGGGACGCGACGACGGGGATGACAACCTGCTGTGGTACGATCTGAACTACAACTACACGCAGCCGCTATGCCAGTACCGCTGCCACTTCAGCGGCGACGAGTCGTTCGTGGCGTTCGGCCTGTTGCAGGACAGTCAGGAATGGCTCAGTGCGTTTGAGAATCCGTTTCTGTTCTATGATCCCGATCGCGACACCTGCAGTGAGGTCGTGCTTCGCATCGAGGGGCAGGGCAACCAGGTGCAGGCCATTCGTTACAGTTTCGATGCCGACGACGATGCGTACGGCCGGCGGACGCACGATTACGATTTCTCCATCACCGCCCGGGCCGAGCCCGACAAGCCGGTGGTGCTGCCCGACAGCGTCCTGGTCAAGACGCAACTACGCGGCATTCCCACGCAGGGCTGGCTGAACCGCCACCAGGCTCAGGAGTTCGTGATCAACCAGCAATGGCCGCAAGCGCTGCTCACGTGGGACGAACTGAACGCCAACACCGAGGCGGGCGTCCAGTACGACCCGTTCGAGCGGTGGGAAGGTGTCATCGCTCGCGGCTCGAAAGACTTCAAGCAGGTGGGCGGTCCGCCGTGCAGTCAGTTCAACAAACGCAATGAGATCTGGTCCAAAGCGACCAGCGGCGTCGTCCCCGACCGGTTGATGCTGTACTACGATCCCAGCGATCGGCGGCTGCATCTGGCCGGCGCGGAAGAGGGCTGGCTGGACGTCGATTACAACTTCGACGGGAAGCTGGATGCAAAGTACACCTGGGTCGACGAGGACGGCGACGGCCGGTTCGACTGGCGCAGGATCGACGTGGACGGCGACGGCACGATCGACTTCGAATTCCGGATGAACCCGCTCGCGGCTCGGCCCGTCATCCTGGAATGGCGGCGGATCGCGCCGTTCTACAAGATGAGCCTGCCGAAGATTCTGGATGAGAGCCAGGCATTCCTGGACGCGGTGAACACCGTTTGTCCACCGGCCGAGCCGGATCCGGTCGAGTTGTTCTACGAGAAGGAATTGGCCGGCTGGATGCCGCAGACTCGCTTGGGTGAGCACATTCGCAAGAGTCCGGCCGGACAGCGGTTCTACATGGAGTTGCTGCGCGACCGAGCGCTGGCCAGGCTCAAGAAAGAGCTGGGCGAGCGGGATGGTTGGGGCGACGTGGTGCGGTTGTACGGGGCCGGCGAGTATGCGGGGGCGGCCGAGGCGGTCATGCGTTTCTTCGGTGCGGGACGCTCGCCGGTGAATGTCAACGCGTTCGGTGCGTTCACAAAGCGCGTCGCGTTGCAGATCGACAACACGGGCATGTCCCCGCGGCCGGATTGGCCGGTGGTCGTGCCGGTGGCAAGAATTCGGCGGGTCGCTCCGGATTTCAATCCGGCCAACTGCGCGGTCGTCGACGGCCGGCGCGCCATCGCCTGGCGGCCAATTCCGCACCAGGTGGACGAGATCGATCCACAGACGGGGCCGGAGCTGTCATTCATCGCCGATCTACCCGCGTACAGCGCGGGGCTCTATTATCTCTATTATTCGCCGGAAGGGACGAGTGTCCCCGCCTTCGCGCACAAGACGGGCACGGCCGAGGATTGGGTGCCGCCGAATATCGGCTGGGAGTCCAACCGTGGTGCGTACCGGGCGTACTGGGGCCAGTTCGATTTCTTCGGCAAGAAAACGGAACAGCTCATCTACGGCAACATCGGGGCCAAGAGCTATCACGAAGAGGTGGAGTGGGGCATCGACGCCCTGCACGTGGGCAAGGCCAGCGGCCTGGGCGGCCTGACGCTCTACCGCGGCGACGAGGCGTATCTCGTGCAGAATCCCGCGGGCGAGGGCAAGGTACAGTTCAGCAAACGACAGCTGGTCAGCGGGCCTGTACGGGCGGCGGTCGAAATCGTCGCGACGAACGTCGTGCCGGAGCAGCCCGACCTTGCCGTACGCATGCTCTGCATCATTTACGCCGAGCGTCAGGAGACCGAGGTGCGGGCGAGTGTCTCGAACGCGGCGGGCGAAGTGGTGCTGGCGCCGGGGATCGTCAAACTGCCGCGGGAGTCCGTGTTCGAGAACGCGGAAGCGGGAACGCTGGGCTCGTGGGGCTGGCAGGAGGAAGTGATCGGCGACATCGGCATGGCGGTGATCGCGCCGCCGGCGTCGGTGATCAAGATCGTCGATCTGCCTCACGAGCGTCGGATGCAGTGCAAGCTCGAGAACGGTCGATTGCGCTACTGGCTTATCGGCGACTGGCGACGCGGCCGTCAGCACCCGGTGGCCCCGACGATCGACAATTGGCAGCGCGAAGTGTCCGAACTGGCGAAATTCCTGAACAAGGACGCCGGCGTGACGCTCGGCGCGGTCGAAAGCGTGGCGAAGACGGCGAATGACGAATGACGAAGGAAGCTGTGGGCTGTGAGCTGTGAGCTATGAGCCAGGCAATAGGTGCGTGACGCCTTTTTCGTCATTCGGATTTCGTCATTCTAGTTTACCCCCGGAGGGGGCTTGCATGATCATCGACGGGCACGTGCATATCGGCACCAGCGTGTTCTTTCACATGGAGGCGGACGCGGATTTCCTCGTCCGGCTGGCTGACGAGCTGGGGTTCGACAAGCTGTTCGTCACCGAGCTGAACGCGCTGTTCTATGACATGCGCGAGGGCAACGACGCACTGGCCCGTCAGATCGCCCGGCACCCGGACCGGCTGATCGGCTACGTGTCGGTGCCCACGCCGCGGCTGGGGCAGCGGGCCGTGGACGAGGTTCACCGCTGTTATGAGAAGTACGGTTTTCGCGGCATGAAGATCTACTCGCATCCGGAGGCGTCCATCGCCGAGCCGGGTACGGCGGCGCTGCTGGAGGCAGCGGTCGAGTACGACATGCCCATCCTCGCTCATACCACGCCGGACGAGTGCGACTATCTCATGGCGCAGGTGCCGCACGCCCGGCTGCTCATGGCTCACATGGGCGGCCATCCTTACGCATACGGTGACTGGCACCGAGCGGTCATGGTGGCCAAGAAGCATCCGAATCTGCTGCTCGACACCGCCAGCTCGCAGATTGACAACGGCATGCTGGAGCATGCGGTGGCGGAACTCGGTCCGGAGAAGATTCTGTTCGGCACGGACATGCCCTTGCTCGACCCGCACACGCAATTGGCCAAGGTGACGGGGGCGGACATCAGCGACGAGGCCAAGCGGCTGATCCTGGGCGGTAACCTGGCCAGACTGTTGGGGCTGAACTGATGCGCATCGATATCAACGCCTGTTTCGGGCACTGGCCGTACTGGGACTCGCCCGGCAAGACCGCCGACGATCTGGTCGCGCTCATGGACCGCAACGGCATCGAGCAGGCGGCGTGCATCAGCCTGCGGGGCATGTTCATCAGTTGGCGCGACGGCAACATCGAGACACTCGAGGCGGCGAAGCGCTTTGCCGATCGGCTTATCCCTATGGCGACCATCAGCCCGTTCCTGGGCGGCAACGGCGACGCGCTGCGCCGATGTATCGATGCCGGCATGCGAGGCGTGCGATTGTATCCGTCGTTCCATAACTATCCGCTCGACAGTGCGTTCGTCGACGATATCTGCACGACGGCGGCGGCCTGCAGCATCCCGGTGATGATCCCCACGCGGCCCATGATGAACTGGCGGTTCAAGTCGCTGGCCGTCGAGTCCGTGGGAGCGGTGGCTGCGCGTCATCCGGGCACGTCGATTTTGATCAGCGGGCCGAACTACCTGGTGGAATACCAGGCGCTGGTCAAGGTGATGCAGCGATGTCCCAACGTCTTCTACGAGATCTCGTGCCTGCAGGGCTTCGAATCCGTGTGCAAGCTCGTAGCGGAGGTCGGTGCCGAGCGTGTGCTCTTCGGCACGGGGGCGGTGCTCAATTACCCCGCATGCAATGTCAGCAAGCTGGAGAATGCCAGGATCACCGGCGAGCAGCGGGCGGCCATCTTTAGCGGTAATGCACATAGGTTGCTCAACCTGGGCAGCAGATGACGAGAGAAGCTGTGAGCGATGAGCTCTGAGCTTTGAGCCGGACCATCGGGACGCGGACCATGCGCCCTTCGGACTTCATTCGTCATTCTGGCTTCGTCATTCGGATTTCGACATTCGCCCTTCGGGCTTCGTCGTGTTGGACACTTCCGTGGGGAGTCGCTATGCGGATCGGTCTCACAACGATCGGGATCATCGTTTTGCTTTCGCGGTTGTCGCTGGCTGCCGAGGCGTCGCGCAAGGTCGAGTACGTGCGGGCGGTCACGCGCGGGGCGGGGCTCATGCCCTGGCAGGAGCCGGGTGTCAGCGCGGCCGAGCGCGAGTTCCGCACGCAGATCGAGGCTCGCAAGACGGAACTGCTCGGTTCGCGGGTTGCCGTTCGGCATCCGGTGATGATTTCGCCGGAGGACATCGAGCGGGCTCGCCGCAACATTGCGTCCGCCGACTGGGCCCGGCAGTGGGCTGAGGAAAATCGGGAGGTGGCGGATCATGTGCTCGCCCAGCCCGTCGATTACCTGGAGCGCATGATTCCCGAACTGACGCCCACGAACACGTACGGTTTCACGTGCGCGGCCTGCGTAGGCGTCAAGTCGCAGGAAGGCATGGGCGCGTCGCTCATGCGCTGGGATCACCGCAATCCGGACGTGTGCTCGTGCAAGCGATGCGGCCAGGTCTACCCGAGCGAAAAGTACGCGGAGACGGCTCAACTCGTGTGTCCGCGGTCCGGCCAGACGTTCACGTACTACCTCAACGAACGCGAGCGGGCGAATCCCGACGATCGCAGCGGTGCACTGGCCTGGCATTGGGTGGGCAGGCCGTTGCACATGAGCTACACGGGGCAGATTCGCGCGGCCAAGATCCGGTTCATGATGCAGGCGGCGCAGGCCCTGGCCATGCAGTACACTCTTTCGGGCGAGCCGGCCTACGCGGTGCGGACGAAAGAGGTCCTGTGCCGGTTCGCACGGTGCTATCGTCAATGGCTCTATCACGATTACTGGGACACCATCGCCGACTGCGATCCCATGTACGCGGCGTGGCACGATAACCGGCTGCCGCTGGAATGGAAACGACACCTGTGCGAGCAGGCGTTTCGCTCGGACACCCTGGAGAGGGCCCGCATGCTGCAGAGCTACTGGGGCGCGGGCCGCGTGCACCCCAGCACGGACGGCATCGCCGGGCTGCCTTCCCTGGCGATTGCGTACGATCTGGTTCACGACGCCGTCGATGCGTCGGGCCAGCCGATCTGGACGGACGGGGAACGCCAACTCGTCGAGCGCGACTTGCTGCTGGAGTACGTCATGGGCGCCGAGCCGTTCGTCGGCGGGGCGGGCAAGGCGGATTGCGTCAACAACAAGGCACCGGCGGTGTATCGGGCGATGGCCGTCGTCGGCCGCGTACTGGGACTGGCTCCATACGTGGATACCGCGCTTCGCGGCTACGAGGGTGTGCGCGATCGGTCGTTCATTTACGACGGCTTTTCGCATGAGAGCCCGTCCTACACGAACATGTTTATGGGCGAGCTCGTGCAGATTCCGGAAGATCTGCACGGGTTTGAATGGCCGGCGGGTTTTCCCGGCCGATCCGGCGTGGTGGATCTGTACGCGAGCGATTCGCGGTTGCGGCTGATGTACCGTGCGATGCTCGATCAACTGCGATCCGATGGTCGTTACCTGCCGTTGTCCGACACGAACCAGTTGACCAGGCCGTCGAGCCATCTGGTGGACCTGGGCGCCAAGCGCTACCCCGAGTATTACCGTGGTACGGTGTCACGGTTGGGCGGCGGGCGCGGATTATACGCACTGCTCAAGCTCTCGCCCGAAGAGATCGCCGCCGAGGCGGAACTGAACCTGCCCGAGATTCTCTTTCCGGCCTGGATGACGGCCGTGTTGCGGCACGGTCGCGGGCCGAACGCCGCCGTGCTGGCCATGCCCTTCAATCCCCACGGTGGCCATCGTCACACCGACAATCTCGCATTGTTCTACAGCGATGGGGGCACGACCATCCTGGGCGATCACGGTTACATGGGTAACATGCCCGTCAACGCCTGGATCAAGAGCACGTTCAGCCACAACCTGGTGGTGGTGGATGACGCCGAGCAGCGATTCAAGGAACGGGTGCCCCGGCTGGTGCGGATGTTCACATCGCCTCGCGTGTCGGTCGTCGAGGCGGCGTCGGACTGTTACGCGCAGTGCAGCGAGTATTCGCGGCTGGTGGTGTTGATCAAGGGACCGGCGGGCCGCACGTTCGTCGTGGATGTGTTCCGCGTGACCGGTGGCCGCAAGCATAGCTTCCGCGTGCACAGCGAAATCGCGTCGAGCGATGCCGCGGACGGCGAAGTGGCGTTCGTGGGCCTGCCGATGCCGCCCGAACCGCCGCTGCCCAAGGTGGGCGCGAGCCTGGCTCGCGAAGACATCTTCGGCTTGCGCGACGTGCGAAGCGTGAAGTCGCCGCCTGATGCATGGCAGGCGATTTGGAAGGAGGCCGGCCGCCGGTATCGGATGTGGATGCTCGGTCCGGTGGATCGGGTCGAGGCGTCCAACGGGCCCGGCCAGGAAACGCTCGCGCAGCCCGGCCGGCGCGTGCGATACGTGGACGCGATTCGCGAGGGCGACAATCTGACCAGCACGTTTGTCGCCGTTCACGAACCGAGCGGGGACAAGGGCGTGATGCCCATTCGCAATGTGCGTTTGCTGGCCTTGCCGGCATCGGCGGGGCCGCAGGCGGTGGCGCTGCGCATCGAATCGGCATGGGGAACGTATACGTTCCTCAATCGAATTGCCGGCCAAGCTGAAGTCGAAGGCGTCACGTTCCAGGGTGAGTTCGCATTGCTCCATCAGGACGGGGACGATACGACCGCGGTGTGTAACGAGGCGGTCCTGTTGAAAGCGGGCGATCTGCGTTTTTCCGCCGCAGCCGCCGCCTGGTCGGGTCCGGTCGCAAGCCGCACGGAGACGACCATCGTGGCCGGCACGCCACGGCCCGCCGATTGGCCGGCGCTGTCGTCAGGCGTGCAGCAGTACATGGCGGTTCGCACCGCCACACAGCAGACGGGCTTGCCCGTGAGATCGACGGATGATGAGCGCATCGAGGTCGAGCGGTTCCCGGTGCCGGAGGTCGTCGAGTTCCGCCTGCCCAATCTGGTCGTGCTCGAATGAAAAGCGGGGAGACCATGATGAGCTCACAGCTCGTTTCAGCGTCGCCACGCAGATGCTTGTCCGTCGCGGCACGCGTCGCCACATCGTTTCTGCTCTTGTCGTTGTGTGCCGCCTTCGCCCACGCGTGGCCCGGTCATCAGTTCGAAGAGTGGAAACAGATCACCACATGGACCAGACCCGATGCCAGGACGGAGCAGGCCGGCAAGCCCGAGCTCGTCCCGTTGCTCGGCGGCAAGGATGCACGACGCATCGACGAAATCCGTGTCTGGGAAGCCGAGCGAGCGGAATACACCCGGTGCATCGCCGATATCCTGGGCAGTCCAGGCGAGTTGAAGATCCTGCCGCCGAAAGCGGAACTGTTGGGCGAGGAGACGCTCGACGACCACATCCGGCAACACATCCGTATCCGCAGCGAGGCCGACGATTGGATCACCGCCTACCTGCTTGTGCCCAAATCGGTCACGTCGAGACCCGCCGGACGCGCTGCAACTCGCCTGCCCGCTATGATCTGCGTGCATCAGACGGTGGCTCCGGGCAAGAAGGAGCCGTGCGGCATCCAAGGCGATCCGGAGCTGGCGTTCGCGCTGCAACTCGTGCGCCGCGGCTTTGTGTGCATCGCCCCGGACATGATCGGTTTCGGCGAGCGGATTCCGCCCGGCACGCGGCCATATCATGACAGCGCGGCCTTCTACCGCAAACATCCGAGCTGGTCGTTCATGGGCAAGATGATCTGGGACATATCGCGGATCGTGGACTATCTGCGCACCTTGCCGTTCGTCGATCCACTCCAGATCGGGAGCATCGGGCATTCGCACGGGGCGTACACGACACTGTTTGCGGCGGCATATGAACCGCGGATCAGCGTGGCCATCGCCAGTTGCGGCTTCAATACGTTCCGCAGCGATCCCACACCCGATCGCTGGTCGCATCTGACGGCGCTCATTCCGCAGCTCGGCACGTACCTGCCGCAGGTCAAGGACATCCCGTTTGACTGGCAGCACGTCTGTGCCATGATCGCACCCCGGCCGTTGTTCGTCTGGTACGCCACGCAGGATACCATCTTTCCCAATACCGACAATCTCGACGCGATGTTCAAGGACGTCCGCGGCGTCTACGGCTTGTACGGCGCGGCCGACGATTTGATGTGGCAGGCGTTCGACGGTCCGCATGCGTTCCCCACCGACGGACGTGAGATGGCCTATACGTGGCTGGCCGAGCGGTTCTTCCCCACGGGCCGGTTGGAGGTCGCACCGCGCGATCGCGTGGAGTGGACCGAACGCCGAGACGTGATTCGTCGCGTGATCCGCCGCAGCATCGGTTCGCCGCCGGAACGAGGGCCAGGAGACGGCTTCACGATTGTCGAATCGACTTCGCTGGCCGCGTACGAGCGGCAGTTGGTCGAGTACACGCCACATCGGCAGGACGAGCGCGTGCGTGCTTACATCTGCATTCCCCATGCGAGGGACGGCAAGCTTCCCGGCGTGCTCGTGCTCCATCAGACGGTCGCCGAAGGCAAAGCCGAAGCCGTGGGGCTGGCGGGCAATCCGTCGTTGGCATTCGCGGCCGAGCTGGCCGAGCGTGGCTACGTGACGTTCGCGCCCGACTCGATCGCTGCCGGTGATCGCGTCGATGACGGAAAGCCATTCGACACACGGTGGCACTACGAGCGATATCCCGATCTGTCGGCCATGGGCAAGATGGTGTTCGACGCCCAGCAAGCGCTGGACTTGCTGGCCGGGCTGAGTACGGTGGACGCGGAGCGTCTCGGTGTGATCGGCCATTCGCTGGGCGCGGAGACGGCGCTGATGCTGGCCGTATTTGACGAGCGTGTGAAGGCCACGGTCGCCAGTTGCGGCTACGCGACGTTCGCGGCGGAAAAAGACCGCCTGCGCTGGGCTCGCGACCAGTGGTTCAGCTACATGCCCACACTTCGCCCGGTGTTCCTGCGGGGCGATCTGCCCGCGTGGGACTGGGACCACGTGTTGGAGGCGATCGCACCGCGGGCCGTGTATCAGCATACCACTCGCGAGGATGACATCTTCCCGGAATCGATCAGTGCGTACGAAGCCGGCGAGCGGGCACGAGTTGTGTGGGAACTTCACGATGCGGCTGATCGTTTCGAGAACGTGCTGAAGCCCGGTAAGCACGCCATCGCCGACGAAACGAAGCAAGAGATGTATAATTGGTTGGATCGGCAATTGAAGAATTAGTCCGTGGACCACTCGTCGTTTGACGAGTCAATGTCACAAACTGTGCCACGACCGGCAGTGGACCACGGGACATTGACGAGAACGGGAGTCACCCATGTCATCACCTGCTGCCAGAGTGCTCGATATCGCCAGATCGTTTCAGCCCGCGTGTGTGCTGGCGGCCGCGGCCGATCTGGATGTGTTCAACGTGCTCGCGTCGCGGCCGATGAACGCGGAGGAAGTCGCATCGGCCATTCGAGGCGACGTCCGGGCGACCACCATTCTGCTCGATGCGCTGGTCGCGTTGGAACTGCTGTCCAAGCAGGGTGACACGTATGCTCTGCCGGCAGAGCTGGTGGATGTGCTGACGGACAAGAGCCCGCAAACGGTTCTGCCCATGGTGTTGCATCAAGCCAATTGCCTGCGGCGATGGGTGCAGTTGCCGCAGGTGGTCAGGAGCGGCCGACCGGCGGAGCGGATTCCCAGCATTCGTGGCGAAGCCGCCGACACCGCGTCGTTCATCGGGGCCATGCATGCGATCTCGGGGCCGGTGGCTGATACGGTGGTTGGCCGGTTGGGGCCACTGTCGTTCCAGTGTCTGCTCGACGTGGGCGGGGCGTCGGGCACGTGGACCATGGCGTTTTTGCGGCGAGTGCCTTCGGCCCGGGCCATCATCTTCGACCTGCCGGACGTCATCCCCATGGCCCGGCAGCGCCTCACGGACGCGGGCTTCATCGATCGCGTGGATCTGGTGGCCGGCAATTTCGAGACCGATCCGCTGCCTACCGGTGCCGACTTCGTCTGGCTCAGCGCCATCGCGCATCAGAATTCACGCGAGCAGAATCGGGCATTGTTCGGCAAGATTCGTGATGCTCTCGCGCCAGGCGGCACGTTGGCCATCCGCGACATCGTCATGGACGAGGATCACGTCCACCCGCCGGGCGGAGCTCTGTTTGCCGTCAACATGCTCGTGGGCACGGAGCGTGGCGGCACGTTCTCGCTGGAGGAGTACAAGGCGGATCTGGAGGCGGCCGGGTTCGGCAACGTGGAACTCGTGTACCGCGATGCGTGGATGGATTCGTTGATCCGCGCGACGAGGAAATGAGAAGAAGGAGGCAGGAGACAGAAGACAGAATGTATAAACAACGCGCATAAGGCCAGCAGAGCAACTGGCAGCTCATCCCGATTTCTCGCTCCTGTCTTCTGTCTCCTCTGTTCCGTTCAGTTCCGTCCAATTAATGTGGCAACGTTGACCTGGGAAAGACTCTCTGCAATCGGTTCCACTCCGGGCAGGTTTCGCGGCGTGCCGATTCCGAACACGTGCATGCCGGCTCGACGGGCGGCGAGAATGCCCGCTTCGGCGTCCTCGACCACCAGGCAACGCTCGGGCGGAATGCCCAGCTTCTCAGCAGCCATGAGGAACACCTGCGGATCGGGCTTGGAGCGCGAAATGTCGTTGCCGTCCACGATGACGCCGAACCGCTGCGTGAGCCCGCAACGATCCAGGATGGTTCGCGCGTTCTTGCTCGACGACGCGACGGCCAGAGCCACGTCGCGGGCGGATAGTCCCGAAAGCAACTCGTTCACGCCGGGCAGGACGTCGGCCGGACAAAGCGACTGCAGGAGATCGCGGTAGATCGCGTTCTTTCGCTCGGCCAGGGCCTGCTTTTCCTCCGGCGTGTAAGCGCGGGTCGCTCGGCGCAGGATGATCTCGAGACTCTCCATTCGGCTCACGCCGCGCAACTGGTCGTTGATGCGTTCGTCGAACTCGATGCCCTCGGCGTCGGCAATCACTTTCCAAGCGCGGTAATGCAGCCCGTCGGTGCGGACCAGTACGCCGTCCAGGTCGAAAATCACTGCGTCGATCATTGCGCGAGCCCCCACTCCTCGGTTTGGGCCGGACGAATCGTCGCGGTCTTGCCGCTGACGCACGCCCCCAGCGGCACGGAGCCGCGATTGGTTAAACGGCAGGTCGTGCGGGTCAGTTCCAACTCCAGCCGGCAGCCTTTCCAGACCAGCGGAAACGCCAGTCGCGTCCACGCCTGCGGCAATCTCGGCGAGAGCGTGAGGGTGTCACTTTGCATGGCGGTCAGCATCCCGGCGAAGCCGAAGACCAGGATTTGCCAGACCGCAGCCGCATTAGCGATGTGAATCCCCTCGGCCGCTCCGCCGTGCTCGACGTCGAGATCGATGCCTTTGGCTTTTTCCCAGAACGCCCACGCCTCATGGTGCAGGCCGAGCCTCGCCGCGACGATGGCATGCACGCCGGCCGACAGCGACGAGTCGTGCGTCGTGTACGGTAAGTAGTAGTCCCAGGCCCGCCGGATTTCCTCCTGTGTGAACCGATGGGGGAAGAGCATCATGAGCATGAGCACGTCGGCCTGCTTGAGGGCCTTGATGCGGTAGAGCCGTTCCTGCGAGACCTGAGCGCCGAGCGTGCGCGAGCGGTCGGGCCAGATTCGCTCGAAACAGGGCTCGGCCAGCCGCTCGAACTCCTCGCACTGCAGGACCAGCGTGCCATCAGCGCTTCGCGGGATGGGCAGGGCGTCCGCGGCGGCGAGAAACGCCTGGCACTCGGTCTCGGTCGCGCCGCCGTATCGGCCGAACCGGGCGGCGGCCCGCAGTGCTTCGGCGACCATGGCGTTGGTGAAGCTGTTATTGTTCGAAATCGGCGTGTACTCGTCCGGGCCCATTACGCCGAGGATGCTCGGATGCCCGTCGCCCGGCCGCGTATCCATGCGCTCCATCCAATAGCGGGCGGTCTCGACGAGCACGCGGGCCGCGGGGCCCTTAAGGTAAGCGTCATCACCGGTCGCCTGCGCGTAGTGAACCAGGCCGTACACCACGTCCGCCGTCACGTGCACTTCGTGATCGCCGTACTGCCAATTGGGGCAACACTCGACGCCCGCCGAGTCGGATTCCCAGGCGTAACGAGCGCCGCGGTAACCGTAGCGTTTGGCGTTGGCCTGGGCACCCGGCAGACTCTGTACGCGGAAATCGACCAGCGTGCGGGCGCGGTCCGGGTCGGTGTACAGGAAGAAGGGCAGGAGAAACATCTCCGTGTCCCAGAAGTACCGGCCCCAGTAGGCCTCGCCCGCATAGCCCTTGGCGTCGATGGCCACGCGATCGTCGCCGGGCACATGGGCGCGCAGGAGGTGAAACAGCGAGGCTCGCACGGCCTGCTGGGCGGCGGCGTCGCCTTCCACGATGACATCACAGCCGGCCCACCGCTCGTGCCAGATAGCCGTGTGCTCGGCGAGCAGTTCCTGCCACGGTTGGTCGCTGATTTCTGCCAATTCACGCGAGGGGTCGCGATCGTCACGATCACGGCTGGTAGCCACGATCGTGCGCTTCGTGAAGACCGCTTCGACGCCGGCCGGCAGGAGACATTCGGTGACGATGCTCGCACGGCGATCCTCCTGCCGGAGGTTCGAGCAGAGCTCGCTGCTTCCCGGCACATCGCAGCCGATGGCGGTGGCCATCACGATGCGGTCGCCGGCGTCCGTCCGGACCTCACAGGAAAGGTACCGGTCGTAGCTGAACTGCACGTTTACGAAGTGGTCAAAGCCGTTGGTGCGTACGTCGGCGTCGAGGCCCGCTTCGAGCCGCAGCCGTGCCGGCTGGTCACATCGGATGCGCAGCCGTTGCACGCACAGGCCGAGCCGGGCAGCGCTGACGAATCGCTCGAACGTGACGTTCACCCGGATGCCGGTCTTGGTGGTCCACTGCAGCGTGCGGGTGAGTGTGGCGTCGCGCAGGTTCAGGACGCGACGGTAATCGGCGATCCGGCAGGCCTCCACGTCCAGTCGTTCCCCGTCTACAACGGGCACCATGCCGAGGAACCACGGCAGGTTCACCATCTGGTTGCCGAGTAGCGGATGGCGGCTGAACACGCCCGGCACGTACGTTCCCCATTTGCTCTTGGTGTCTGCGAAGGTCTCGCAGGTGACGTTGGCGGGCATGCGGGTGTACGTGCGGTCCTGCGGCGCGTCGGATAGATGCTCTTCGAGTGAGCCGCGCACGTGCAGGTAGCCGCTGCCCAGCGTGAACATGCCCTCCCACGCCTTGGCGTGCTCGACACGGAAGGGAGATTCGACCAGCTCCCAGCAATCGATCTCGTTGTGGTTGATCATGTGGTAATGCGGGGGCTGGGGCCTGGGGCCTGGCGACGGCCGAAAGACTTCCGATGCTTTCCCGACCTATTTCTGTTCTTTCGCCAGCTCCTAGCCCCCAGTCCCTGTCCTCACTCAATACTCAGTCCGTCAATCCAGACATCGAACGGCTCATGGCCCATGGAATCAAACTGGATGCTCAGGCCGTCCACTCGTTCGAGGCTCATGCGTTCGCGTCCGGTCCTGCTCGCCATCGCTTGGGCCTTCTCGGGCGGAACCGGCTCGACGATCCACATCTCACGGTTGGAGGGAGCGTGGTTGATGCCGCCGCGCTTGATGTAGAGCTTGCCGCGATGCAGCGTCGCCGACGAGCCGGTACCGGTGATGTCAGGCAGATTGCCCGTCGTGAAGGTATTCGTGGCGATATCGTAGATGGCATACTGCGCCGACGGCGGTCCGTAGCCCTCGTGGTTGGACGGCGAGCATCCGGCCAGGAGGAACAAGCCGCCGCGCGGGCCGACCCGCTCGCACCAGTTCGGCGGCAACGCGACCAGAGCCGAGCCGTGACCGATCTCGAACGGCAACGGACCGAGGTCTTTGACCGGCGTGCGGGCTTCCTTCCAGTTTTTGCTGTCCCAGCGATTGCCGCCGGCGAAGCTGCTCGCCCGGTACTCGGCCGGATCGAACACCAGCAGACGATCGCCGATCTCGTCAGCTTTCTCGGGTCGCGGTGTCTGCCAGTCGTTCTTGGTGGCGTAGATCTTCCCATCGACACAGGCTAGTTGAGCGGCCCGGCTGAACCACCACGCGTCTTTGCCGACGACCGGTGCGAGCACGGTGCGCTCGTCGAGCGGGCCGGGGTTGGCCAGGTTCACGCGGTCGATCGGCCCGCCGTAGTTGCCGGCGATGGCGTGAGCGATGCCGAACAGGTGCTCGCCGACGACCACGCATCCGTGGCCCATCGCGGTTATCGTCGGCAACCACGACCACTGTGATTTTTCGATGTCGAACGCGATGAGCCGCGGCTGATCGTGATCGAATGCGTCCTTCTCCTTGGCCCGGCGGCGAAGGATCAGTCGGTGATTCGCCGCATCGTAGCAGAGCATGCCGTTGATCCAGTCGGGCCCGGCGCCGCCCAGCGTGGACGGGCGAGGCAGCGGTTTCCAATCGCGGCCATCCTCCGAGGCGAACACGGCGTCGGACTCGTTGACCGCGCAGTAGAGCCGCTTGCCGTCCGACGTCATGGCCGATGCCCCCTGCGTTTCGACGGTGGTCTCGACAGTGGTGAACTGGAGATCGCGGTCGAAGTGGGGCGGCTTGGCCCCTTCGAGCGACTCCATGCGGATCCACTGACGGGCGGCCGGCTCCACGCCGGGCTCGCCATCGAGGGCGACGCGGACGTACAGCCAGCCGTGACGCGCTTCGCTGTAAGGCAGATCGCCGAGGAGGTTCCGCGGCATGCCGTTGAACGCCGGCGTATACGTGAACGCCGCCTTGCCGCGGTGCAGACGCACGATGGGCGTGGGGCCCTGGAATCCGCCGTTGTTGGGGTTGGCCCACTTGATCCAGAAGGACAAGTATTTGGCCCCATCGAGTTTCCAGCCTTCATTGCTCCTGGCGTTGCAGGCGATGGCCACGTCCGATCCCTTGTATGGGTCGGGCCGAAAACGCAATGACCGTTTGCCGACGAGGCATTCGGGATCGTCGGTGATGATCACCTTACCCCGTTTGTCGGCGTTGTTGCCCATGGACCAGGTCCAGCGGCTGCTCGCCGAGTCGGTGAGTTCGTCGTATTGCGGCGCGTTCGCGATCGCACCCGGCGAGGCGTCTCCCGCGGCCCGCGTGACGTATACGTCGAGTCCGTCCAAGCCGGCAAGGTGGCCGTTGTGGACGGTCACGCCGGCGCGGTAGAAACCCGGTTCGGTGAAGACGTGTTCCACGCGTTGGGTGGTGTATTCCTTGCCGCCGATGTCCCAGCGATAATGCAGCGTGCGTCCGGAGGCATCGATCGCCGCCGCCTCAAACACGACGGGCTGGCCGACCGTGACGCGTTCGGGACCGGTGATCTTCACCTTCGGGGCCGGCTTGCCCTGAGGGTCGGCGGGACGGCGGCTCAGATGAGTGACATCCTCCAGCAGTTCGTCCTGTTCGTTGTTCGCGTACGTGTTGCCGGCCAGATCGAGCCAGTCGGTGAACCGGGCGAACAGTCCCCAGCGGTTGTTCTCCAACCGATTGTTCTGCACGATCAGATGGTGCATCTTCCACTTGGCGCCCCGAGTGGCCAGGTCGCCGCGAAAGACGATGCCCGCCCCGTTGTTATGGTGGCAGTAGTTGTCCTCGATGATCGTGTGCGTGCCCGAGCCGTGGACGATGACGATGCCGCCGTGGACGAAATCGGGCTCGGGGGCGTTGTGGAACCCGTCGGGCCGGCCGTTGTAGGCGGCCTCGTTGCCGATCAGTACCGTGCGGTCCGAGCCGCCCAGCCAAAAGCCGTAGCTGCAGTGGTTGGCCTTGTTGCGGATATATGTGTTGCCCGGGCTCCAGGCCTCGAAGCCGTTGTTATTGGCGTACGAGCAGTCGTTTTCGATGAACACGTTGCCCGTCGAGCACCAGCCGTTGAGCACGCGGATGAACACGCCGTCGCCGCCGTGCGTGATGTCATTTCGTTCGAAGAGGTTATCGTTCGAGCCGGTTTCGAGGAGCACGCAGGTCGAATCGCGGGCATGGACCTCGCCG
This sequence comes from Planctomycetota bacterium, assembly GCA_029550525.1. GTDB lineage: Bacteria > Planctomycetota > Phycisphaerae > UBA1845 > PWPN01 > JACQVT01. The sequence goes on along the minus strand of JAKPHF010000062.1, from coordinate 443,986 downwards.
GGGCTGATCCGCAGGCCGTAGGACAAATTGTTGTCGCGGACCTGGTTGCGGCAGGCCAGCCACATCTTCAGGCAGACGTTCGAGCAGTGCGAAAAATCGTTGTGCTCGATGGTGTTGTCGTGGCTTTCCCACAGGTCCAGGCCGTTCCACACACGATTGGCCTTGTTCTTGCGGATGATGCACTTGTGCATCCGCGTGAGGATGATGCCGCCGACGCGTTCGCCATCCCCCCAGCCGTAGGACGGGTCGTGGTAGTTGTCGGAAAAGTCGCAATTCTCGATGATCCACTCGCGGCCGTCGGTGGCTCGCAGACCGGAGGTGAACCCGCGGACCTTCAGGTTGCGGATCGTGACCTTCGAGCGATTCTCGGCGAGAACGCCCTCGCCGACGAAGCTCGACAGGTCGCCGGCCTTGCCCGGGCCCTGAATGGTGGCGCCGTTTCCGTCAATGGTGATGCCGTCGGCTTCGATCACCAGCGGCGAGGTCAGTACGGCGTCTTTATCGAGCTTGATGTTCCGCGTGATGCGCATGGGTTCAGCCCCGTGCACGATGGATGCTGCCGCGAGGATTGCGATGACCGCCGATGTTGCCGAACCCGCGACGGCCCGTCCTTTCCTTTCCGATAAACTCATGCTTGCACACTCCTGTAGGTCTTGGCGAACGCCCGCACGGCCCGCTCGATGTCGTCGGACGTATGGGCGGCGGAAATCTGGACCCGGATGCGGGCCTTGTCTTTGGGCACCACGGGATAGCTGAACGCGATGACGTAGATCCCCTCGTTCAACATGGCGGCTGCCATTTTGCCGGCCACTTCGGCATCGCCCAGCATGACCGGCACGATGGGATGCTCGGCTTCGGGAACCGGGAAGCCTTCACGTTGCATGGCCTCGCGGAACAAACGCGTGTTGGCCCAGAGGCGCTCGCGCAGGTTCGGCTCGGACTCGATGAGATCCAGCACGAACAGCGTGGTGGCCACGATGGCCGGGGCGACGCTGTTGGAGAACAGATAGGGCCGGCTGCGCTGGCGAAGCAGGTCGATGATGGCTTTGCGGCCGCTGGTGAAACCGCCGGACGCGCCGCCGAGCGCCTTGCCCAGCGTGCTGGTGAGGATGTCCACGCGGTCTTGGACGCCGAACAGCTCGGGTGTGCCGCGGCCGGTCGGGCCGACGAAGCCGGTGGCGTGCGAGTCGTCCACCATGACCACGGCGTCGTAGCGGTCGGCCAACTCGCAGATGTCGGCCAGCGGGGCGTACGTGCCGTCCATGCTGAACACGCCGTCGGTGGCGATCAGACGCAGCCGGGCGCCGCGGGTCTCTTCGAGGCATCGTTTGAGGTCGGCCATGTCGCGATTGCGATAACGATGGCGGGCGGCCTTGCACAGCCGTATGCCGTCGATGATGCTCGCGTGGTTCAACTCGTCGCTGATGATGGCATCTTGCTCGCCTAGCAGCGTCTCGAACAGTCCGCCGTTGGCATCGAAGCAGGAACTGTAGAGGATGGTGTCCTCGGTGCCCAGGAACGCGCTAAGGCGGTCTTCAAGCTGCTTGTGGATGCTCTGCGTGCCGCAGATGAACCGCACGCTCGATAAGCCGAAGCCCCAGCGCTCGCAGGCGTCCCGGGCGGTTTCGATCACGCGCGGGTCGCCCGACAAGCCGAGGTAGTTGTTCGCGCAGAAGTTCACCACTTCGCTGCCGTCGGCGAGGTTCACGTGCGATCCCTGCCGCGAGTCCAGCACGCGCTCGTGCTTGTACAAGCCGCTCCGGCGGATCTCATCGAGCGTAGCCTCGATCTGCCGTTGCATGGAGCCGAACATGGTAGTCTCCGGAAAAGCTATGAGCTGTGAGCTATGAGCCAGAAGCTGGACGAGCTGGATCACGTTCAAACGCCAGCCCCCTTTGATGTCATGACCTCAAGTCTCAAGCCGCAGGTCTCAGGCCTTGAGGCGCGCAGGCCTCAGATCTCCGCCCAATCCATGACCACTTTGCCCGACTGGCCCGACCGCATGACTTCGAACGCTTCGGCGAATTGCGTGTAATGGAACCGGTGCGTGATGACGGGCGAGATGTCCAGGCCGCTCTGGATCATGACTGTCATCTTGTACCACGTCTCGTACATTTCACGGCCGTATACGCCCTTGATGACCAGGCCGTTGAAGATGATCTGGTCCCAGTCGATCTCCGTGCGAGGCAGGATGCCGAGCAATGCGATTTTCCCACCATGCGCCATGTTGGCGATCATGTCGCGGAAGGCCTGGGGATTGCCCGACATTTCAAGGCCGACGTCGAAGCCCTCCTGCATGCCGAGCTGCTTCTGGACCTCGGCCAGCGCGCCTTCGCGGATATCGAGGGCGATGGTGGCACCCATCTTGCGAGCCAACTCCAGCCGATAGGGGTTGCGATCGGTCACCACGACGTAGCGGGCGCCGGCGTGGCGGACGATGGCGGTGGCCATCAAGCCGATGGGCCCGGCCCCGGTGATCAGGACATCCTCACCCAACACATCGAACGACAAGGCGCAGTGCGTGGCGTTGCCCAGCGGATCGAACGTGCTCAGCACGTCCAACGGAATCTTGCGGTCGGCGATCCAGATGTTCGTGACGGGCACGCTGATGTATTCCGCAAAGGCGCCCGGCCGATTCACGCCCACGCCGGACGTGTGAGCGCACAGATGCCGGCGTCCCGCCAGGCAGTTCCGGCACCGTCCGCAGACCACGTGCCCTTCGGCGCTGACCAGTTCGCCCGGGCACAGATCGCGCACGTTGGCCCCCACGGCCGCCACCACGCCGACGAATTCGTGACCGACCGCCATGGGCACGGGAATGGTCTTGCGGGCCCAGTCGTCCCACTCCCAGATGTGCACGTCCGTACCGCAGATACTCGTTTTGATCACCCGTACGAGCACATCGTTGATGCCGATCTCGGGTATCGGCACTTCGCGGAGCCACAGACCCTCACGTGATTCCGCCTTGACCAAGGCCTTCATGGTTCTCACGGGCACCTCCGCATGGATACGACATGGCGCTCAAGATCGGATCGCACATAAGCCTAGCGTCGCGCCGCGCCCGGCACCAGGCATTCATCCGATCCAGACCAGACCGGGGGCGAGCGTGACCGCTTGTCCCTTGATTCTGGCCCGGATGCCTGAACGGACGTCCGCACCGACCTCGATGCGGAGTTCCGTTTGCCGGATGGAGAATGTCAGCGTGCCGCCATGCAGGACGAGCTTGAACTGCAGTGCTGCCCAGTTCCGGGGCAGGCGTGGCTCGACGATCAGTTCGCCCTCGAACAGCCGCACGCCGCCGAAGCCGCATACTGCAGCCAGCCAGGCGCCGCCGGCGGCCGTCCCGTGCAGTCCGGCGTACGTGTCTTTTCGGCCCGTCAGGTTTTCGTCAATATCCACGCCCGCACAGATGCGGAACTGTCGGTACGCCTCCTCGAGATCGCCCATATCCGCCGCCGCGATGGCGTTGATCACGAAGCTCATGGACGAGAAGTTCATGCTCTTGTCTTTGTAGAACTGCCAGTTCGCGCGGCGGACGGGCTCGGGGAAAGCATCGCGAAGCAGGACCATGGCCATGAGCACGTCGGGCTGATTGAGCGCCTGGTAGGGGGCGACGGTGGCAAACCACGCCTTGCGTTCAGGGGACAGTGCGGGGGGGATCGGCTCGAGTTGATAGAACCCTTCGCACTGCTCGTAGATCAGGCTAGCCGGGTCGAAGAGGAACGTGAGGCGCTCGGCCACGCGCTGCCATTGGCCGGGCTCGTCGTCGCCGATATGAAGCCGCTCGCGGGCGCTCGCCCAGGCGTTGTGGTCGTGCTCTTGCAGCCACGTGAGCATGACGGCCGCCCATTGCAGGTTCCAGCGGGCCAGACAATTGGTGTAGAAGTTGTTCGTGCTTTCGCAGTGCCCTTCGTCCGGGCCGGCCACGTCGCGCAGGTCATAGGCGTCGCGGGCGGGATCGTAGACAGCCCGGCCCGCATAGAACCGGGCGGTTTCAACGAGCAGGTCGATGCCCGGGCCGGCCATAAATGCATCGTCGCCGGTGGCCTGCCAGTACTGCATGAGGGCGTATGCCACGTCGGCATTGATGTGGATGTTCGTGTGAATGAACCGCCACCAGTTGCCCAGGCACTCCTCGCCATACGGGCCGGCCTGCCAGGCGAGCTTGGCCCCGGGATAGCCGCGCTCGCGAGCAGCCTGTCGACCCGCTTCCAGGCCCACCCAGCGCCATCGCAGGCAGCGCCGGGCCAGGTCGGGCAGCGTGAACGTGTACAGGGGCAGGATGTACACGTCGGTGTCGTAGAACGTGTTGCCCTGGTAGTACTCGCCGCTCAGGAGCTTGACGGGCACACTCAGTTGCTCGCTGTGGCGGGGGGCGGCGGCCAAAACGTGGTACAGGCAGAATCGCAGATCACGCTGGGCTTCGTCGTCGCCGTCGATCCGAACGTCGCAGCAATCCCAGATCTCCTGCCAGGCCGCGGCCTGTTCGCGGGCGGCGGCGTCAAAGCCCTGAGCGACCGCCGCATCCAGCTCACGCTCAACGTCGATCACCGCGTTGTGACGGGCGTCTTCGCTGCAGGCCAGGACGATGTGCCGTTCGAGTTCGAACCGCTCGCCCGGCCGGCCGCGGAAGGCCGCCACCGACCAGGCCGCGTCGTACTCCACCAACGCCCCGCTTGCTTTTCTCGTGGGTAGTTCGGCGGTTCGCATTTCCACGTCGATGCCGCGGGTGGGCGTGCGGGCGGTCAGCCCCGTCCAGCCGGGGCCGGCGTCGAGGGCGGTCACGCGGAACTGCCGTTCGCGGGTGGTGTTGGAGAAGGTGGCTGCGTCGATGCCGGAGAGAATGCGAATGTCCGACTCGTGGTTGAGGGGGGTGACCGCATACCTCATGTGCACGCGATGGCAGTGAACGATGGAGGCAAACCGCGTCATCTCGATGCGAGTGGCCTTGCCGGCTAGGTCGGTGTACACGAACGAATAGCGGTACACGCCGTCCTTGAACGAGAGTTCCTGGCGAAACTCGCTGATGTGGCCGCGAGCGAACGAGATTTCCTTGTCGTCGATGAACACGCGGACGGCCAGTGGGTTGGGGAGGTTGGCGACGGCCGGACTCTTGCCCGCGCTGTCGAAGAATCGCTCGTCCAGGTAGCGGCGGGGCTCGTTCGATGCCCGGATGAGACTGAACATGTCCAGCTCGTCGTACACGCCGTTGATGAGCGTGACCGGGCAGTAGCCATCACGGTCTTCCTGCAGGTTGCCCTTCAGCCCGACGTAGCCGTTGGAGATGGTGAACAGGCTGTTGTGCTGACCCAGGCTGTGCGGGTCGAACGTCGTCTTGACCAGGCTCCACGTGTCCACGCTCATGTTGTCACCTCAGCGAGGTTCAGGAAACAGCCGTGCGAGAGAATCACCTCGGGCAGGCCGTGACGCACCACGGTGGCCGCGGCCTGGAAGTCCTGGCGCGATGTGTCGTGGTTGGGCAGACCCACCGCGCAGCCGATGCCTGCCGTGCGCAGTGCGATGATGCCCGGCTCGGTATCCTCGAGCCCCACGCACAGCGAGTAATCGGCTTTGGGAATCGCCATCTGGGCCAGGGCCAGGCTGTACAGATCCGGGTGCGGCTTGAGCCGGTGTTCGCACGCGTCGCTGGCGTTGATGAACGCGTCGAACGGTGCGCGGTAGTCGGCAATCCCCGCCAGCACCCGCTCCTTGCACGCGTTGGATACCGGCCAGTCACGCACGCGCAGCGCCATGACGCGGCAGATCTCGCGCATGGTGGCGTGCGTTTCGAACGCGATGGACGCGGTGACCAGGGCCAAGCGGGCGGGGTTGGCGGTGAAGATGCGCGTCAGCTTCCGCACGCCGTCGATGCCGATATCGCCTTCGCCGCGGACGTCGGCGGACAGTCCGCTGCGGATCATGTCGTACAGCGGGGCGGCATCCGCTTCGCCGATCCATCCCTTGATCAGCGGGATGAACACGTCGTAACCCGGCATGGGCTCGATGAGCAGCCGGCCGGCCTCGCCCAGCAGTTCCCGGCTGAGTGCCTGCCCCTGGCCGGCCTCGATGCGCTGCATGATCCAGTGATAGCGCATGTAGTAGATGTCGAGCATGGCGGCCACGGTCTCGCCCATGTTGTCGCAGCGAAACGCCGGGCCGAACCGCGCCACGAACGGTACGCACGCTCGTCCGGCGGCATCCGGGTCGAGCGGACCGGCGGATGTGAGCCGGCGGAAATCGGCATCGGCCAACAGGTCGGCCAGGCCGCAGTTGCGTGCGTGCACGCGCACTTCTTTACGCCGCTGCTCGTCGGTCATGCTCGCCAACGTCCACGTTAGCGCTTCGAAGAACGCGTCGCGAAACGCGGTCGCGTTCATCGCATCCCGGTAGCGGCCGAGCAAAAACTCGGTATGGCGGAAATTGCTGTTGCCGATCACGAAGGGATGATCGAGCTTGGGATCCAGACCGGCCCATTGTTCGCGGGTCAGCCGGCCTGTGCATCGGCGGACCATGTATTCCAAGGCGTGCAGGGCCAGCGGCTCGGTGGTCGTGCTCGTGCCGTCCATGTCGACGGCGAACGCGGCGATCCGCGGCAGCGGCGGCCGGACGACCGGTGCGAGCGGGTAAATCTGAAACGGACTCAACACGTAGTCGATATTGCGGACGGCCACGAACTCGTCCGTGTCGAGTCGCGTTCGCAGTTCATCGGCGATGATCGTCCCGGCCTGTCGTGCGTCGAAGTAGCGTGCCAGTGGTTCCATGCTCGAAGTTGCTCTCACTCGGCCCAGTAAAACCGCGTTTCGCCGGCTTCCAAGTCGCCCGTGCACACATCGCAAGGCTCGCCGGTCGGTTGCCAAATGTCCGAGCCGGCATCATACACCAGCGGTCGCAATCGCAAACCCATCGGGGCACGCATCTCCACGCGGCCAGCTCGTGGGCGATACGCCGAGACCAGCGGCCCACGATGGAAGACCTGCGTGCCCAGCGGTGCGTATCGGTGAACGCCTGCCTGGGCAGCGATCTTCGCCAGCAGCACGCCCGGCAACAACGGCGCGCCGCAGAACACGCTTCGCCAGCCGTCGCGTTCAACCACGGCCAGGCCGGGCTCGCCGTTGTCCGTGTACCGACCCAGCACCGTCGCATCGGCGTCGGTCACCTTCAGCCGGGGTGTCGCGACCTGCGACCAGTCGTGATGGGGACCGGTCACCAGAGGCGCGATCTGATCCGGGCGCAGCCGGGCTCCGAAGACTCGAATACCATCGCCGGCGGGCTCGAGCAGTCCGACTTCCGGCACGGCTGGCTCCGGCATCCACGCCAGTTGCATCCCGATCAACTCCGCGGCATGCGACGGATCGCAGGAAGTCTCGTCGATGCAGCCGCAGGCGTGGAACCAGATCGCCGTGGTGCCCGGCGTTCGCACCCGTGCCGCTACTTGCCGGCGTAAATCGCTGTGTATGTACCAGCAGTTGAGGAACACGTACAGCTTGTACGGGCGGGCTGTGGGCACCTCACGCAACATGAGCGTGTCGATCGGAAACCCCAGGTCGCTCCACTCCAGTTGTCGCGGCATGGACGTGAAGGCCTGGTTCAAAACGCTCCACGGCGACGCCCACATGTAGCTGCGATCATCCACCACCAGCGCGACTTCGGCGTGCGTGCGGCAGTCCCACTCCAGCGATTGGCGCCCCATGGCTTGCAGCCGTCGCACCTCGGCCTGGATGTCGCTATCGGCATACCACCGGTGGTGGTAGAGGTCCATCCACCAGCCCGTGCCGGCGGTGCCCAGCACCGTAGCCGCATCGCGCCGCAGCAACTGACAGCTCTCTCGGGCGTTGGAGGCGCGGCGGTAAGGAATGTCGAGCGTCTTCTCGGGGATGACCAGATGCGTGAACGTATCGATTTCGTCGAGGTGCAGCTTACCCGCTCGCTCGATAGTTTGCGGCACGGTCTGGCTGTGATGGAAGCCGCCCACGTGCCGATTGTCGTAGTGGTAGGGCGAGCTGATGTAGTCCACGAACGGGCTGGCCAGCACGCGCTCGAGCCCGATGTGGCCGGCTTTGGCCGGGCACTGCGTGTTCCAGTGCGGCCACAGATAGCCGAAGAACGTGCCCACGATCTTGCGGTGTTTGCATGCACTCTTGGCCGCCTCGGCCAGCGACAGGATCTGCGTCACGTTGTTGACGCTTAAGCATTCGAGCCAGTCCACCACGTCGCGTTCGGTCTGCGGGTCCCGCAGATAACCCAAGGCAGTCTCGTGCTGGCGCTGCGGACTGGGCAGCTCGGCGGTATCGAGATTCACGTCCGGCCGATGCCAGGCGCTGCGCAGCCGATCGTCGCTGACGTACTTGTCCCGCAGATACCTCCGGAACGCCGCCAGCGCGACGGCCGAGTAGTCCTCGTACGTGCGCTCCACGAAGTTCCACCAGCGGAACCACTCGGCCGAGATGCCCCCGCCGATCTGATAGCCCAGGATATGCTCGCCGAACCGTGTTTCGCAGAAATCAACGAACGCCCGCATGGCTTGCGTGGCGTCATCGGTCCAGACCTTTGAGGCGGACGAGAACCAGCAGTCCACCGGCCGAGCTCGAATCTGCATGTAATCGACGGGCCGGCCCGTGAGGTCGAGGCCGACCGCCAGTTCATCGGGATGCAGCCGGCCCCACCATTCCTCGCCGACGTAGCCGAAGTTCACCCGCGGCAGGAGCAGTACCGAAGGGACAAGGTCGAGGAATTCGCGGATCTTCTGCGCGGTGGGCTCGAAGTCGTATTGTCCCGGGCCCGTCCACCACGAGGGGAACGGCACGTGGAACTGGCAGATACGAAGCCCACAGGCCTCGAAATCCCGGATCGCATTCGGGTCGCCGTAGCACCAGAACTCCGTGGTGGGAACATCGTTGATGAACAGGACAGGTCGTTGACGGTAAGTGCCGATTCTCGCGTTAAGACTCATAAATCACGTGTGGAACCGTTGTATGTCCAGGATCGTGCCCGAGCACCTCGGGAGATCCACGTAATGGGTTTTGCCCTCGATGAGCAGTCGGGCGGTGCCCGCTTCGCCCGTGTTGACGACGATGAGCTTGTCCCCGCGGATGCTCGGGAACACGCCGGGTGTGAGCGATAGCACGGGGATGGCCGCGCCGAAGTAGCGGTGGACGGCGAGCACGGCGTCACGGCTGGGGGCGCAGCCGAGCACCATCAGCGTGCCGCGGCCGATCTGCTCGACGTAGCCCGTGATGTAGGTTCGGCCCGTGGCGACGTCGAACATCCGTTGTTGATCGCCGTCGACGACGATGGGCAGTTGCCGGGCGGTGATGGGGGTACCGGGCACGCGGCGATAGTTGAATACCGGTCGATCGGTCACGAAGCCCAGCGACGTCTCCAGCCGGCTTGCGCCCGGGTGGCTCGTGCCGTCCGGCGGCACGCAGCCGTCAAGCAATCGTTGGAACATCACCAAGCGTCCGCCTTGCCGCACGTACTCCCAAAGACGCTCGGGCTGCTCGATCTCGCCCGCGGCGAACAGCAGGTCGGGCGGATCGAAATCGCGATCGACGTCGATGAAGTCGTACTCCAGACCCATGTCGTGCAGCACTTCGAACAGCGGGTCGTCAGCGTCTCGCTTGTTGATCTGAGCGACCTGGTGGTAGTGCCACGACCACGCCACCGCGCACGAGACACGTGGCGGGGGCGCGTGTCGTAACTCGTGGAACCATTCGACGGCCTGGCGGAACGCCGCGGCCGTGTCGGGCCGCAGCACGCCGCGTTCGTTGATCGGCGCACCGTGCCAATTGTCGCGATCGGCCAGCATGTACCAGTTCCAGCCCCTCACGCCGGCCGCCAGCGCGGTCAGCGCCGTCAGCCGGTAATGATCGGGCGTGTACTCGCGGTTGGGCATGCCCTGCCAGATGCCGCTGGCGAACTCAGCGAGGTAGGGCGTGCCGGTTACCGCCCGGAGCAGCCGAAGTCGTTCGCGAAAGTATCGGTAGTCCTGGCGGCACTCATTGGAGGGATACGGATCAATGCCGTAAAAGTCCGCCACATCGGCCAGGTCGTGCCAATGCTGGGCATCGACGCCGGGCCACGTGTTGAGCAGGATGGGTACGTTGCAGCCGTTCTTGCGATACTCGGCCACCACCCAGCGGGCATAATCGGTGGCCAAGTCATATCGGTATCGGCAGCCGTCGCGTGTCTTCTGATTCCGCTCGAACGGCGTCAGCGTGGGGATCGGCTCGTCGAAGCTTTCGTAGCTGGTTCCCCAGGCGGCGTTCACCGCCTCGATCGTGCCGTATTTGCCCCGGAGCCAGTCGGCGAAGCCCTGGTCCTCGCCGTAGAGGAACGGCATGGGATCGATTTCGTTATCCGCCTGCACGGCGATCACCGGGTCGCCCAGATACGGACGGACTTCGGCCATCACGGCTTCGATCCAGCGGGCGGCCTTGCCTCGAAACTCGGGCGTCTGCTTGCCGAAAGGTACCGCGTGGTCGGGCACTCCCATGTTGCGCCACTCGGCGTAGCAGAACGGTCCGGGCCGGGCGAGGACCTTGAACTTGTGCCGCTTGACCTCGGCCATGAACTCATGCCACGCGCTGAAGTCGTACCGGCCTTCGCTGATCTCGTGGTAATCCCAGATGATGTAGCTGGCCAGGACCTCGACGCCGAGTTGCCGGGCCGCGTCGAGGATGGCGCCCCAATATCGCGGCTGCAAGCGGGCGTAGTGGACTTCGCCGCCGATCATCGCGTGTCGTTCAAAAAGGTCCAACTCCATCCTCCAAGCCCGGCGCCGCTTCCGGTTACCGACTCTCGCGCATATCGGGGGGGGAGCATCTCGCCCGCCTTAAGTCGTCCGTGACAATAATTGTGCACGCTTTCAGAGCGCACACATTCGGTGCGCGGGCTCTTCTCTCCCCGGCAGGGGCGGCGGTTAATAGCCGTAGGCGTGAGCCTGCGGACCGAGACCCCAGCACCGCCGGCGGTTGGCTGACGTCCCTTTCGGGGCGAACGAACGGCCGGTTGCCGTGCTGCAGGGTATGCTTTATACCGCAAGTCTCGCGGATTGCCAGACCCCTCCCCGTCGCGTCAATACGGCTCTTTTGACCCCTTTCGCCCGATCGCGAAAGAATGACCGGATTCGGGGGCAGCCGGATTGTATTCGGCGACTTACAATAAGCACGCAGGGTCCAGGGATTATCCCATCTTTACCACTCGGGACGACCACTATGCTCACGGCAGAACAGGTGGAGTTCTTTCATCGCAACGGGTATGTCCGCGGCGGCAAGCTGTTGGAGCTCGACGAAGTGCACGAGCTTCGGGAACGGCTGGACGCGGTGCTCGCCGGCAAGTCCGACACCGGCGGCCGGGTCGAATACGCCGCGACCATCGAAAACAAGGACCCGGCCGTGGGCGGCGTGTTGCAGGTGGTGAACATCTGGAAGCAGGACTCGGTCTTCCGGCGGCATCACAGCCGGCCGGCCCTGGTCGAGATGGCTCGCCAACTGACCGGCACGCCTGTCCTACGGATCTTTCACGACCAGATCCTGAGCAAGCCCCCTCGTAACGGTCGGCCCGTAAACTGGCACCAGGACTATGGTTACTGGCAGATGGTCACGCCCGCCGACCTCATCACCTGCTGGGTGGCGCTCGACGATGCCACGATTGCCAACGGCTGCATGCAGGTGATTCCGGGCAGCCATCGCTGGGGCCTGCTGGCCGCCAACACGAACCTGGGTGACGACGATCCCGAGGCCATCCTCAAGCTTGTCTCGCTCCCGCCCGGCGAGAAACTCGAGAAGGTCGCCATCGAACTACCTGCCGGTCATTGCATGTGGCACCATTGCCTTACGCTCCACGGGACGGACGTCAACCGGACCGACAAACCGCGCCGGGCGGTCATCACGCATCTCATGCCGGGGCACTGTCGCTACGACTCGCGTTATGAGCATCTCATGGGGCAGTTCGCCGAAGCCGAAGGGTTGCGGCACGGCGACGTGTTGCGCGGCGCGCACTTCCCGGAGGTATGACCAAGGCTCACCATGGGCGGAGCCAATACACGTTGGATGCCAAGTCGGAACGGCTCTATGCCGCCACCGGTGCATGCTGGGCGAGTGCGATGCCTTCGCGTGTCACCCGGAAACCGGGCGTTTGAGCCCGCTCGGCCGAGCATGCCGCTTGCCGATCGGCCAGTGCCTGCGACCAGAATGCCTCGTTCTCATCGGCCGTCTTGAGGTCCGGCCAGTCGGAATACGCATCCGCGACGGTTTCGTCCGTCAGGTAATGCACATAGAACGTTCGTCGCTGCAAGGGGGAATGGTTTTCGGGCGATCCGTGGACAAGCGCCACATGATGGAACATGACATCTCCCGGTTCGAGTTCCAGCGGCACGGCACCCTTCAGAAACCATCCCTGTTCGGCCACGAGCCGATCGACGTCGACCGTGCCGTTACGGTGTGAGCCGGGAATGGCATACAGGCAGCCGTTCGACTCCGTCGAGGGCTCGAGGTAAATGTCGGTGGTGAAATTGGGGATCGGATGCGTGGTCGGCCGTCCCTTGCTCGGATGGCCGCCGCTGCTCCAATACAGGTAGGGGATGTCCTGGTGCCAGCGAACCGCAGCCCCTTCGTGCGGCAGTTTCACCACTACGTTTCCGGCCCGCGGCCAAAACGGTCGTTCCAGCACCTGCCACACGGGTGTCAGCAAACGTGACGACATGGCGACCTGCGCGAAGATAGGGTCTTGCGTGAAACCCCGCTCGATGCGGTGGAAGCTGTACGTGCCGTCCGGCTTGCGGCGATAGACGAAGTGATCGTGCGGATGCTCGATCCAATCCTGGTTCAGCTGCGCCGCCTTCTCCAGATAACCCGGGTCGGCCAGCCGGGAAATGGCCGTGGCCTGCAGCCGATCGACCGCCCGGCGAAGCGCGGCAATGTCCTCGGGCGGCAGGATCTGCCGCATGATCAGATAGCCGTTCTCGTGGAAAAAACGCACTTGTTCGGATGTGAGCATGGAATCCTTCCCTCCCAGCGTTCACACCCGAATCATATGACGCCACTTGCCGGCGAGCCACGCGCGGCCAGAGGACAGCGCTTGTTCGCGCCGATCACTCGATGTTCTGGCGGCCGTAGGAATGGCCGACGAGAGCATCGCCCGTCCGGGCCAGGATTTCCTTGTAGCCGGGATAGTTACCTTTCTCGGCAAAGGCTTCGAACATGACCCGCCGTCTCTCGGTGGTCGAGCCGATCGCCTCGGCGTCGTTGTAGTCGCTCGCGATGAAGCCGCCTTCGGGAGTGCCCCAGGCGTCGACCAGTCGGCGGGCCTCGTCGCGAATCTCGTCCAGCGTGCCGTGGATCAGCGTCGATTGTGTGTCCACGATGGTCTCGAAGCAGATCCGGCCCCGGAAGCGCCGGCTGATCTCGTCGATGCCGACCACGTTGGGCTGCTGGGCGTTGATCACTTCCAGGCCGCAGTCGATCAACTCCTCCAGGATGTCGTTGATGTGCCCGCACGAGTGCATCCAGGTGTGCAGGCCCGCCGCCTTGATCGCGTCAAACCACCGCTTGTAATAGGGTTTGAAGAACTGCCGGAAAAGCGGCACGCTGATGAACCCCCGGTCCTGCATGCCCCAATCATCGGCCATGGCCGCCGCGTGCATCCGGCCCTTGGCGATCTTGGTGCAGTTCTCGAGCACTCGCAGATGGTGCGAGAGGATGCGCTCAATGATCTCGTGCGTCTCGTCCGGGTTATCGTAGAACCGGAGCATGGTTTCGGTCATGCCCTGCAGCATGTGCAGGCGCTCGAAGATGCCATGTCCGAAGCAGAACATCACGAAGCGATCTTCGGCGCCAGCCAACTGCTGTTCGAAGTCGCGATACCGCGCGGGCGCATCGGGATCGGGCCAGGGGTAATCCTTCAGCCGGCTGAGATCTTGCAGGGGATGGCCGACCACTTGCCCGGTGTTGCGCACGCCCGTGCGCTCCCATACGCAGCCCCACTCGTCGGTTGAACGCCCCTCGAACGCCCAACTCCATCCCGTCGGATCGTGCGTCCAGACGTCGTAGCAGTCATTGACGCCCACGACATCGAACTTCAGCGGCAACCGCGGCGGGTTCCTGAACGTGATCGCCCGTTCCACAATTTCCCGTCGAGTCATGACAACACCCTCGGTTCACACCGGCCAGACGCCGGCAACATACTGGATTTCATGGAGCGCGCTTCCGGCCTGCACGATGCAGGAAGATGCCTGCACGGTACGGGGCCGGGGGGCCATGCGTCTAATCGTATCTGCCCGCGGTTTTGACCTCTTCGAGCACCGCCTGGTACGTCTCCAGCGTCGTGCCGGGCAGGACCGAATGATCCGAGTGATAGATATACCCGTTGTAGGGCATGGCCGCCGCCAGCTTGCTGCGGATTTCCTCGCGGATGCGGTCGAGATCATTGGTCTCCAATATGCGAGCGTCGATGTTGCCGCAGTAGCCCAGCCGTTCCTTGTACTTGGGCGCCAACTCGCGCACGTCCATGCCCGCCTTGACTTCCAGCGGGTTGATGAAGTCCACGCCCGAGGCCATCAGGTCGTCCAGCAGTAGCCGAATGTCACCGTCGGAATGCAGGAGCACGGGCATGTTGCGCCGGTGGAACTCGTCCATCAGCCGTTTGTGGTACGGCTGCACGAACTCACGATAATGCCGCGGACTCATGAACGGACCGGTGTTGTAGGCGATGTCACCGTACACGAAGGCCCCGTCGCAGACCATGCCTTCGGCTTCGACCAGCTCCAGCATCTGCACGGCCACCGTGATATACGTGTCGAAAATGTCGTGGATCCACTCCGGCTGCTTGATCATCGCTCGGAGCATGATCTCGTGGCCCAGCACGTCCTTGATCATCTCGATCGGCTCGACCGTCGCATAGCAGACGTAGCGGTCGGCTTCGCGAGCCCGGCGATACAGCGGCCAGAACTCGTCCCACCGTACCCGCTCGCGCGAGGCGGTCATCAGCGGCTTGACCCGAGCCCACTGCTCCGGCGAGTCGATTCCGAACTTCACGTGCTCGGGCACACCCATCTTGTGCTTCCACCACCGCAGCACGGCTTCGTTGCCGTCTCGCTGAAGCACCCACTCGTCGGTTTCCTCGAGAATCTCCGGCGGCGTGAACCGCAGCCGATAGTCCGGCCAAGCCACCTCGACCATGTCCATGTCGAACAGTTCCCAGATGGTCTGAGCCTGAGCACACGGGGCGGTGTCCCAGTCGAACCGCGTCTCGCGTTCCACGAGCGGATGGCCCAATTGCTCGCGGAAGCTCTTTTCGGTCTGAAACCAGAACTTGTCGAAGATGGGCACGCGGTCGGGCTGCTGGTGGGCCAGCGTGCGAGCCACACGTTCTCTGCTGCTCATCGAAGGCTTGGACATGTGGGTGACCCGGCTGATTGCAGGTTTGAGCTGCGACCCTGATGACGCACTACTTGGTACACAGCCGACGGGCGACTTCGGCTCCGGTGGCGGCGTCTCGTCCGTAGCCGTCGGCCCCGATTCGGTCGGCGAACTCCTGTGTCACGGGCGCGCCTCCGACAATGATTCGCGGCGCGGGATGCAGTTCGCGCTTGAGCACTTGGACCGCATCCACCATGGCCGGCATGGTCGTGGTCAACAGCGCGCTAAGGGCGACCAGATCCACGGGACGAGACTGGCAGGCCGCCACCAACTGTTCGGGCGATACATCAACGCCCAGGTCCACCACCTCAAAGCCCGCGCCTTCCAGCATGGTGGCTACCAGGTTCTTGCCGATGTCGTGAAGATCGCCCTTGACCGTGGCGATCGCCGCGGTGGCAAACGGCTTGACGCCCGCGCTGGTCAGGTGAGGGCGGAGTACTTGCATGGCTTCCTTCATCGCACCGGCAGCCACCAGCACTTCGGGGATGAAGTACTCGTATTCGCGGAATCGCCGCCCGACCTCGGTCATGCCGGCCAGGAGACCCTCGCTCAGGATGCGATCGGCCGGCGTGCCCTCCTTCAGGAGCCCGTTGACCAGATCGGCCATGACCTGCTCGTCGCCGACCAGAACCGCTTGCCTGACGTCCTCCAGCGTGGACATCTGTTTCTCCGAACCTGAAATACGACAGCGAAATGGCGTGTTTCCGCACGCGACGCGGGCATTCTAGCCGATCCAGCCGACGAGGCAACAGACGAAGGCAACAGACGAATGGATACGCCGCATGCTGGCCGGGGTGGCGCTTCTGGGCGGCGTGCAGTTGACGCACTAGAATCCGGCGGCCCTGTCCAAAGGTTGAATTTCCGTTTTTGATGGCATGCTATTGGGAGAGGAAACCGGCATGGTGACGCCGCAAAATCTGGAGCAGTACGCCCGCGAAGGCTACACCCTCTGTCCCGAACTGATCGGCGGGCAGGATCTGGAGCGTATGACGCGTCACATCGAGGCGTACATCGACCGGCAGACCGCTGCCGGTATCCGGCCCGAGCACCTCGACAAACCGCATCTGCACGATGCCACATTCCTGGATCTGTGCGCCATGCCTGCCGTCCTGGATGCCGTCGAGCAGTTCATCGGCCCGGATATTGTCTTGTTTTCGTGCCACATCATCTGCAAGGCCAAGGGGGACGGCCTCGAAGTGCCCTGGCATCAGGACGCCATCTACTGGCCGCTCGAGCCCATGGAGGTAATTACCCTCTGGCTGGCCATCGACGACTCCACGGTGGAAAACGGCTGCATGCGTGTGATTCCGGGGACGCACACGGCAGGTCCCATCGAGCATGTAAACATCGAGCATCCCGAGACCAAGGTTCTCCACCGCGGCATCCCGGCCGAGCAGGTGGACGTGTCCCGGGCCGTCGATTGCGTCATCCCGCGCGGCGGCTGCTCGTTCCACGCACCGTACCTGATCCACGGGTCCGCCCCGAACCGCTCAACCCGCCGCCGATGCGGCTTCACCATGCGGTTCATGCCGGCCACCACCCGGTTGGTTCGCGAGGGCCCGCTCAGCAAATGGTTCAAAGACTACCCGCTGTACCTCCTGCGGGGCCGCGACTCCACCGGTTGCAACACCTACGCGCTGCGCTGATTGGGTGCCCGGACGGTGATCTTCACAGCGTATCTCATGAACTGGCCGGGATTTGGAATCATCCATCCGCCGGTGCACAGAAAGCGGTCCGAAAAGGATTGACCTGAGTCGGGGCGGGCGGGTACACTGACTGTTCACTAATGCATGTCTGGCATGGGAGAGGGGTTACATTCGCGTTCTACGAAAGGGAAGTCTGCGTTGAGCAGCGCCACTTCGTGTCTGGAGAAGAGAGCGTTCAACCGCGCAGCCGTCTAGGCTGTCACACTTCGACGTTTAAGAAGGAGGAGAGAGATGACAAGAGGTGCAATGATCAAGCGGGTTGGGATAGGGGCGTTGGCCCTGGTGCTACTGGCCGGCACGCCGGTGCTCGGTCAGCTCCTGAACGAGGATCTGAACAGCGCGAATGGCAACGTGACGATCTCCGCCATCGACGGGTTCGTGGTCGATGACATCCTCGGCGTGGAGGTCGCTTCCCGCAGCTTCGTCAGCTGGGGATGGCCGGTGATGGAAGTCACGTTTGCGCCGGTGGACGTGAGCGGCGGCGGTGCGGTGCTCGATCTCTATGCACGCTATCGCCAAGTGGACAATCCGGATGCCGAACCGGTCCGGCCGGCCTATCAGGACGCCCAGATCTGGTTGCTCATTTACGACGCCGATGGCACGGAGCTCGATCTCAAGTGGAGCACCGATCCGCTCACCAGCCTGGGGCATTGGACCGCCGACGAGTGGCGTCATGAGACGCGTGACATCGACGCTCTGTACGCGGACGCCGGTGCACCGGCTGACTTCGACCTGACCCAGGTGTCCAAGCTGGTCGTTCGTTCGACCAACTGGAGAGGCATCCAAGGCGAAGACTTCCAGCACTTCGCCAACCTGACGATCACGCCCGAACCCGCCACGCTGTTCCTGCTCGGCTTGGGCGGCCTGCTGCTGCGTCGTCGCCGTGCGTAACTCGGCTGCAATCTGAGTTGATCGACCAGGGGCGAGTCTTCGGGCCGGACATGCGATGTCCGGCCGGGAGACTCGCCTCATGAGTTCCGGGGCGGGAGTGGCGTTCCTTCGAAACTCAGGTTACCGTACTCCGCCGGCGTTTTTCGCTAACGTGCACACATTGCTTTCGCTTCTTGTGTGACCGAGGAATCCATGATCCATCGTCCGACCGGCTGGAACACGTGGGATTTCAGAGGCTTCAACCGATTCGTTTATCTGCGCGACGGCCGAACCGAGATCACGCTCCAGATGGCGATCTGGGATGAGGACGTCCCTCCACCCGCGCCGGACAGCCGGCAAATAGGCAAGCTTTACAGCACGTTCCGTTGGACCGACGTGGTCCGTCTGGGGCCGCACGCGCCGCTCGGCCTGCCCGCGGAACTGGATTTCAAGGCGGGCGAGACCGCGTATCGGCTTTCCGCGACCGACCGCGACGGCGAGTTGCGCGTTGAAGTGACGCCGCTCGGTGAAAGCAGACAACGCGTCGTGTTCCTCCTGGCTACGCCGTTCGGCGAGACCCCCGAAGTCCGGTCCGAGCGCACGGGCGTGTTCGCGGGTTGGGATCTGCAGTTCGAGGGTGCGGCCTGGCCCAGCCGTTACTTCCTCAACATTGCCGAGCCCTATGCCGTAGGCGAGCCCGGCCGTCCGGCGGTCATGATCGCCAGCCGTGCCGACCGCAAGCTGCCCTCGCAGGGTACGGTCGAAGGCTACGAAGCCGTGGCGCTCGACGGCGGCGGTGCCCTGGCCGACGCCCCCAAGGCCATGATGCAGGCCATCAACTGGAACACGCTTTTCGACACGCGCCGGCGGCTGGTTTCCTCGCCCGTGAGCCGTGACTGGTGTTACGACTGGCAGGGTGTGCTCGTGTTCTGCTGGGACACGTTCTTCGTCGGGGCCATGACCGCGTTGGAGTCGCCCGAGCTTGCCCGGCTCAATTTCGAGGCCGTGACCCGGGCCATCGACGAGATCGGCCACGTGCCCAACTATTTCATGGCTCACGGGGCGGTTTCGCTCGATCGTTCCATGCCGCCGCTTGGGGCGTACATGATCTGGAAGACGCAAGCGCTGCGACCCGACCGCGGTTGGCTCGAGGGCATGTATGACCGGCTGGTCCGCTGGCACGGCTACTGGATGACGAATCGAGACGGCAACGGTGACGGCCTGCTGGAATGGGGCACCAATGCCGAGCCTCACTACGAGTTCCCGCAACTCCTGCCCTACAACCCCTCGCTGCAGAACACGGCCAAATGCGCCATGTACGAGTCGGGCCTGGACAACTCGCCCATGTACGACGACGTGCCGTTCAACCACCAGGCCAACACGCTCGAACTGGCGGACGTGGCCTTGAACAGCTACTACGCCATGGATTGCGAGGGCTTGGCGTGGATTGCCGAATGGCTTGGCAAACCCGAGGACGCGGCCCGGTTCCGTCGCGAGCACGCGGAGATGAAGGAGCGCATCAACGCGCAGCTGTGGGACGATGCAAACGGCATTTACGCCAATCGGCACTGGGATGGGCGGTTCTCCTCGCGATGGTCGCCCACGTCGTTCTTCCCGCTCATCGCCGGCATCGCTCCGCCCGAACGCGCCGAGCGCATGGTTCGCGAGCACCTGCTGAACGAGCGCGAGTTCTGGGGTCGCTACGTCATCCCGGCCATCGCCCGGACGGACCCGGCCTATCCGGACAACGACTACTGGCGCGGTCGCATCTGGGGCCCGTTCAATTTCCTCGTTGCCGAGGGCCTGCGGCGGTATCGCATGGACGACGTCGCCGCCGAGTTGAGCCGGCGTGGGCTGGAGATGTTCCTGGAGAACTGGCGGGCGGACGGCGGTATCTACGAGAACTACAACGCCGATACCGGCAAAGGCGCCGACGTGTGGAACGCTGCCCGCCTGTACCACTGGGGCGGGCTCATGGCCTACATCGCCATCGGCGAACTGATCGACGTTGAGCCGGCGGGCTACGTCCGCTTCGGCTCGGTCGCGTTCCCCGCTTCAAGCATGCGCAACGTTCACGTGGGCGGCAGCGTGTACCGGGTGGAACTCGACGACGGGCTCCGCGTCTATCGCGACGATCAGTTGTTCATCCAGTGTACGTGCCGAGCCATCGTGCGTTTACCGATCAGCAGTACGGATTCACCGGTGCTGATCACCGCCGCCGGCCCGGGCAAGCTGAGCGTCGCCGATCCCGCCCTCGCCGCCCGCACCGCTCTGGTGAACGGTCGGGTGAGCGTCTCGCCCCGGCCGCAGGCTGCGGGTGTGGAGTATCAGTGGGATTCGGCATGAGCAGAGCTGTGAGCTATGGGCAATGGGCTAGGAGCCAGACGTCTCGCCGCTGGCTGACAGCTGATGCGATAGCTCTGCTGCTCAATCCTCCGCCGGGCGGAGGGCTTCGGCCGGGGTCATGGGGCTGCGACATTGCGGACAGCCGATGTTCCAGCCGCCCTCGGGCGTCATGGCCGGCGTCCACGTGCCGTTCTTAAACCGGAACTCGCTCGGCCTGCCGCGGTCGTTGTACTGCAAGAAAATCGGCTTGGCTCCGTGCTGGGGGCAACTCCACTTGGCCGTGACGTACATCTCGTCCTTGTTACACTTCGGGCAGTGCAAGGGGCCCGGCCCGGCCCGGTCTTCGAGCCGATGCTCACAGCTGAGGCACTGCCAGGTCGCGATGAAATCGCGGATCGTGCGGGTGACGGGGACAACCGGCTCGCTGGACGAGGATCGCCACTGATAGCCCAGCACCACGACCAAGGCCGTCAGGCACAGGGCCAGGATAATTATGTTCCGTTTCTGATTGTCCATGAGACACTCGCTTCCGACTCTCGAGCTCAGTGTTCCTGTCGCGGCCCAACCCACCAGTACAGCTTGCTGTCCGCGAAGCTGTAGTGGGTCTTGTCAGCACCGGCAGGGTAATAATTGCAGAGGTAGCAGTCTGCTCGCTTGCAATCCTCGTATTCCGGCCTGATGCGAGTCCTGACCTGCTTGAGCGTCGGCACGCGTTGGACGGATCCGCCCATGGTGGTCATGGTGATGCTGCCGTTGTGGCGGGCGGTCAGCCAAGTCGGCCCACCGGCATACCAACCACGACTGTTGCCGTCATCCCAGACCAGCCGGCCACCGTCCCGCCACGGCTGGCCAACGCCGGAAGGATAGAAGGGAAAGTTCTCGAGACCATGATCAGGTCCGACCTCGGCGAGCAGGATGGTGTTCATGGGCCGCTTGGACGGATACTTCTCGATGTTGAACGCCTTGTCCCCGAGACCCGAGTGACGCAGCAGGTAGTTCATACCGTAGCCGCACGACGGGACCGTCGTGTTCGAGTAGGGAATGTTGTTCTTCATGGCCAGGAAATCGAACCTCGATCCATAGGGATCGGCTGGGCAGATCCAGATTTTCGGATTGGGCAGGTACCTCTTGTGCAGCTTGTAGAACCAAAGCTTTTCCTTCGGCAGATCCCAGTGATTCTCGCTCCACAGGCCTATTGGCACCGATCCGCCGAAGTCCGTTTGGTACATCTGGATGCCCAGCATGATCTGTTTCACGCCCGATTGGCAGGCCACCGCCTTGGCTTCCTCGCGGGCGGCGCGAAGCGACGGTAGCAGGATGGAGATCAGCAGCGCGATGATCGCCACCACCACCAGAACCTCGATCAGCGTAAAACCGCGACTGGCTCGTTGTTGTTTGTCTCGTAACATCGTACTGGTCCCACCTTCTCAGAAGAACCGATCGCTTCCGGATTGAACAAAACGGGTGCAGAACCACGAAATGGCGGCGAACGCCGCCTTCAGCACCCGGGATCCGCTTGCGCCGTTCCGCTGTAGCACCTCTGCATCAGACCGAAGTCCGACTGATCGACGTCGCCATCTTCATCCAGATCGGCGTCCGCGCAATCGGGATCGGCGATGGGCTCGTCCGCACCCGCCAGGCAAGCCAGAAAATGAGGCAGGTCATCCTCATTGACCCGCCCGTCGTACGTGAAGTCGGCTGCGGGCCGGTTGGTCCCGGGCAGGGCAAACGAATAGTATGCATCCTCCGTGTTGCCGCGCCAATACTGGATGTTGAAATCGGTGACCTCCAGGAACCGGTACCAGACCTGTCCCTGGTGCTCGATGCGCAGGATCATCGTCCCGTTCGCCTCTCCGTACGTGTGCCGGATGGGGCCCGAGCTGAACGGGTTGCGCGGCAGATGCACGTAGCCGTCCAGGTCGGAGGTGAACTCGAGGTCGGGCGTGTTGTCGAACGTCTTGCCGTACCAGCCCGGCCCGCCCGCGGCCTGGAAAATCTTCACGTTCGCCCGGCGGCGAGCTGCGCCGTTGGAATCCAGCAGCCGCAGATGATTCCGCTGCGGCAAATCGTTGATATACGCGCCGATGTTGCAAGGAGCGTTGTAGTTGCCGCAAGTCGCCCGCTGGCCAGCGATCCGGTTGAGGGCGCCCGCGTCATACTCCGACCAGCCCTGGTCGTGGCCGCCCGACATCAGCTTGCCGTATTTGTTGTAGTACAGCACCTCACCGAACGCGACGAAGGGCATGTAGGAACTGCCGGCCACCGGCTTGTCGCCCTCGTAGATCTGGACCGACGCGTGCGACGACGTGTTGTGGACGTCGAAGCCGTACGTGTCGACCAGGTAACGGGCGTGGCCGAGTTCATGCAGCAGCGAGCCCTCGAAAAAGAACGGATTGCTCATGCTGGCCGACGTGACGTTGGCATACATGCTGCCATCCAGCAGCGTGGCCGGAAACCCCCACATGAGATCGACCGTCTTGTCCCACAGATCGGGGTTGTTGGTCGGCAGTCCACCGTGCAACGGCAGGGCCCCGTCCGGCACGACCACGATCTTGTCGATCCGGACGCGGTCCAGCACCCCTTGCGGCGTGGTCGGGTAGATGGCCTGGGCGCAGAACTGGTTCCAGTACCGCATCTGCCGCTGAATCCAGTCTTCCCAGGAGTTCGATCCCACGCCCAGCTTGTGCTGGTTCGCGGCGAAGTAGTCGTACACTGACTGCTCGACCCAGAAGCCGGCGATGATGGCGTTGGTCCGGTCTTCGATCTGGTTGTTCAACTCGCTCAGTTCCGCGACCTGGCTGTCCGGATCGACGATGAGCTTGATGGTGTGATTCCCACTTTGCCAAGTCCAGTTCCAGGTGACCGTCTGTTCGGTGCCCGGCTGCAGGTTGGTCAACGTTCCCGAGTCCACGGGCTGGCCGTCCAGTTCCCACCGGTACGCCACGGAAGCCAGCGGGGTCGAGCCCCACAGCCGAACATGCCCCACGAAGGTGACGACATCGCCCGCGGCAGGCTGGTTCTTGGCGGCATCATAGTCATATCGCGGCAGCCGCTCGATGTACGTGACGTTGAGGTCGGTAGTGGCAGCGGGGGCCGGCTGGCCCACCTCATCCGCAGCGGCCGTGCCGGCGGTCAGGTCCGCGGCGTGCACGAGCATCGCGAGCACGAGTGAAGTCAGCTTCATACCAAGCCTCCGAGCCCGCAGCGGTGACGGGCTGATAGCGGTGACGGGCTGATATACAGCAGGGCGCGGGCATTCCCTCGTGGCCAAGATGCCCACCCACCGAAATGCGCGAAAGCCGGCGACCAAAAGCGACGCTAGCTCCGGACTTACCCGGCGCACAGCGGATCCACGATCTGGTTCGGCCCCTGGAAGCAGGCTTCAAACCACAGCAAGTCCAACTGATCGATCGCGCGATCACCGTTGAAGTTCTTGTCCGCGCACTCGGGCGTGGGAGCCTCGGCCGAGAAGCACAACTGGAACTCGGCGAAGTCGTCGAGGTCCACGTCGCCGTCGCGGTCGAAGTCCACGCGGGCGTACTTGGGCAGATAAGCCGAGAAGATCTCGCTGGTGTTGGCGTTCTCCCCGCTGCCCGCGTCCGAATGCCAGCACAGCTGCCCCTGCCCGTTCAGCGCCGGCCAGCGATCGTCGATGCCGTTATCCGTGACCTGTTCGATCACGCCGTTCCGCAGCGTGTAGATTTCCCAGTCCGTACCGTCGAAGCCTTGCCAGACGATCTGGCCGTCGTCATTGATGACCGGATATTGATCGTGCGTGGAGTTGTGCGTGATGCGGATCGGCGAACCGCCGGTGGCGGGGGCCTGCATGATCTCCCACCCGTCGGCCATTCGGGCCATCCACACAACCTGATTGTGGGCGTTGATCCGCGGATACCAGTCCTCGTACGTGTTGTTGGTGAGCTGGACGACCGGCCCTCCGGTGGCGGCGGCGCTCATGATCTCGGTGTTGTTGTCACTCAGCCATCGCTGCCAGACGACTCGCCCCGAGTCGCTGATCCGGGGGTACTCGTCTTCCGCCGCGTTGTTCGAGATGTTGACCAGGCCCGATCCGTCGGCGTTGGCACTGAAGATTTCCCAGTTGCCGTTCGTCCCGCCGGTGTGGCCGAACCACACCACTCGCCCGGCATTGTTGATCTGGGGCCAAACGTCCTCGCGCGGGTATCCGGAGGCGGAGGCGTTGTTGGTGATCTGAACCACGTCGGTGCCGTCGGCGTTGGCGCTGAAGATCTCGTAATCCGTGCCGTCGAAAGCATCCCACACGATGCGTCCGGCGTCGTTGATATCCGGATGCCAATCGTTGTAATCGTTGTTGGTGATCTGCACGACGTTCGTGCCGTCGGCGTTGGCGCTGAAGATCTCGTAATCCTTGCCGTCGAACTTCTGCCAGACGATCCGGCCGGCCGCGTTGATCCGCGGATCCTCGTCGTTGAACGAGTCGTTGGTGATGCGGACCAGGCCGGTCCCGTCGGCGTTGCACGAGAAGATCTCGAATGTGGAGCCCACGGCGCCGTGCCAGACGATCCGGCCGGCCGCGTTGATCTGGGGGGCCCAGTCGTCAGTCGCGTTGACGGTCAGTCGGCGGACCGGAGCCGGGTAAGGCTGGGCCGGCGGGGGAGTGCCGCCGGGCTTGTGGTCGCCGCCGCTTTCGGCGTAGCGGTTGAAATCCTGCATGTACGCCCACCAGTTGTTCAAACGCGTCATCCCGTACTCGGTGGTGCTGCCGGAGACGTGCGGGATGTGCGCGAACCACCAGCGGTGATGCTGCCGGATGTCGCCGTTGCCCCATTCGCTGCGATTCACCCACTTTTTCTGGCCGGTGAGATTCGGATAGTTGTACAGCCAGTCGTCGCAGTAGCTCCAGACGAACGTCGGGTTGCCCCAGTCATAATCCGATTGGCTGTTGGGCGCGAAGTGCACGTTTCCACAAGCCGCCTCTCCCGGAAAGATCTTGTCGTAGAGCGTGAAGCGGTTCCAGGCATGCGTCTTCTGGGCTTCCCAACTACCGTACACTAGGCGCATGATGGATTCGGTCCGATGCCCGTAATCCTCCAGCATCTCGCCGACGCCTCGCTCGTAGTTGAACACCGAGATGATGAAGATCTTCGAGCACGCGGTTCGCCGCAGGGGCGGCGAATTGCACCAGTAACCGCCTCGCCCGATCATTCGCGTCTCGTATCCGCCGAAGAACGGAGCGCTGTGGTCCAGGACTTCGTCGATCTCGCCGGAGTCCACCTTGCGTGCCAGGTCAAAATCTCGGCACTTGGCCTTGTAATCGCACATGTCCGGCTGGTGCCAGCCCGACCACGTGGAAAGACATTGCAGATAGGACTCGTCGGTGTAGCGGAAGCCGTCTTCCTTGATGGGCCAGATGTCGGCGTCCACCGTGCGGGTGAGCCGATACGAGACCAAGCCGTGGCTGCACTCTGCCAAGTCGGAGATGTAACCGGCGGTCAGCGCGGAAGGTGAGTTCCATCCGCCCACCGTGCTGAGCCGTTGAGACGAGCGGCTCTCGATCACCGGATTGAAGTTGATCAGCAGAGCCCGAGGCCTGATCGTGGTTGCTTGCTGGGCCATCGCCGGCAAGGCGCTCAATAGGATCACACAACATGAGCCGAACAGCCTGTATACCGGCATGGAACCCCCTCCTGTTGTAACCTTCGTTAGGATCTGATCTTGATTCAGCACAGTTTAGCCGAGAGCCCACCCGCGTCGCAACCCTTTGGGGGGCGTCTGGTTCACCTCCGAGGCGGGCAGGATGCCCGCCCCTCATGCCCGGTAAAACCGGCCCGGAACGCGTCACGGACTCGCCTGAGACAGCGGCTCGATCCGGAACTGCAACTGGGAGAACCCGTCGATCTCGAAATGCTCGATCCGCAGCTTGTGCGCCCCTTCCTCGAGTGTTACTTCGGCCGTGTTCTCTTTGGGCGGATGCCAAGTCCAGTCTTCAAGCACCTTCTTGCCGTTCACCAGGACCCGGATGCCGTCATCAGAGACCGTCCACAGCTTGTAACGCCCGGCCGGCAGGCGGATTTCGCTCTCTGCGACCGTTGCGAAGCGGTCGCTGCCGACGGCCCGGCTCGGCGCCCCGCCACCCCATTTGAAGTCGATCTCATCCTTCTCGAGTGTCTCGATCGGGTTACTGCTGACGATGGCCTGCCAGTTTTCCGGCTTTTCTCGCGGATCCTGCGCGTCCGTCCATTTGAAGAATCGCACGGTCCAGTTCGCCTGCAGGAGCGTGCCATTGACTTCGAACGGTTGGCCATCCGCGGTCAGGCTGATTCTGAACGGCGTCAGTCCCGGCTCCCGCGCGCTCACCGTGATGGTGGCCGGCAGCTCGCCTTCACGAGGTGACACCGTCACCTTTCCGGTGTGGTCGTTGATGCGGAACGAGCCGCGCGGCCCGAGGACGCGGAATGTCGCCTCCCGGCTACCGTGAATCTCGGTGGGGCAGACCAACGTTCGCTCGAAATCGTACGGTCCCCATTCAGTCATGAGGATGTTCTGACGTCCGGCCAGATGTTTGCGGGCACCGACGGGACGCGTCTCGCCCAGAACGGGATATTCCGGCCGCTTCCACGCGCGATCCGCCGCCGAGACTTCCTTGATGATCTCGACGCCGGCGGCCACGTCCATGTCCTTGCCGACGTTCTCCAGCTTGTTGGCGGCGAACACAATCCCGCTGCCTTCACCGCGGAGATGGAGGACCAGGCGGTCGCCCTCGAACGTGTTGCCCGCGATGATGTTGTTGGCTGAAGCCGGTTGGTTGGCTTTGGCCCAGGGCTTGTCCTGGAAACCCTTGGCGGCCGGACCCCACAGATGCACGCCGCAGCGATTGTTCGCGAAGCGGTTGTCGAGGATGCGATTGTTGCGGCCCGAATCGATGTTGACGCCGCCGCGCTCCAGGCCGTAGCCGTACTCGCCGTTGTCGGCGATGATGTTGTCGGCGATGAGCGTGTCCTGGCAATAGCCACCCCAGACACCGCAGATGGCGTTGCCCACCAGTTTGTTGCCGATGAACCGGTTGCCGAAGCTGAACGTCATCTCGATGCCGTGGGCGGCCGCGTACGAGAAGTCGTTGGCGATGAGCAGATTGTCGTTGTTGCCCGCCCGCTTGTGGTCGAAGCCCGGTGGGGCGGGGCGGTCGCCCAAAGCCTCGAGGCCGGCGAAACCGAAGAAGCCGTCGCCGCCGTGCGTGGCCGAATTTTCGGCGATGATGTTCCGGCTGTTCTGCTCGAACATGAGGATGCCGGCCGAATCCTGGCCGCGGTTGTACACGCCGTGGCTATAGCCGCGGATGCAGAAATCGAACGCGTTTCGCGTGATGATGTTGTCGTTCGATCGCCACAGGGCCAGGCCCCATCCGCTCAGGAACGAGCAATCGTTATCGTAGATCTTGGACTCGTTCACGCGGTCGAGAATGATCCCGTTCTGGCCATCGCGGGCGCGCACGCGGCGGATGGTCGCGCCTCTCGACTTCTCGACGTAGAGTCCCGCGCCGTACTGTTCCGCCCACTTTTGCGAATCGTTGTTGTGCGGAAAGATCCAGTCGCTGCCGTCTTCGGCCTGCGGCGTGGACAGCAGGTGCTTGCGGTAATTGTTGGAGACGTCGGTGTCTTCGACAATCAGGCCCGTGCACTCGACGGCGTGAATGCCGACCTTGTACCCGCTCACCGCGAGGTTCTTCACCGTGATGTTCCGGCCCCGGATGATCACGCCCGTGCCGCTGAAAGTGTCGGGTCGCTGACCATCGGAGCCGCCGTGGATGCGGGCGCCGCGGAAGTCCACGGTGATGTCGTCACCTTCGATCCGCACCGCGCCGTCGCCCTGTGTGTCGGGCAGGTGGTATGTGCCCGGCCGAATGGTCGCGCTGTGCGTGATGCGCGGGTTGTTCTTCAGATCCAGATCCGCCGCCATCAGAGTTGTAGTAACGAAGAACACACTTGCCGCGAATGCGGTTCTCAGATGCATCGATCACTCCTTGGAACAGGAACGGCTACCAGTTCTTCATCCGACTCACAGCCCATCGTTCACAGGTCATAGTTGCAATCAATAGAACAGGAATGGCCACCAGTTCTTCATGGGCTTGCCGTCGTCATCCTTGGCCTTGTTGTCCAGTCCTGGCATGCACTGTCGCCAAAACACCAACCACGGTCCCATGCAGTCCGGGGCCGTGCTCTTGAACTGAGCGAACTGATCCTTGTTGAAGTCGGCCACTCGGTCCTTGCCGTCCGGTCCATTGCCCATCCGGTAGCTCTCGATCGTGCTGGAGACGGTGAACGGCGAATTGAGGTCGTAATGATGCCGTCCGCCGGGCGGCCAGTGAGCGTTCCCGCCCACCGCCACGTAGGGATCGATCACGTGCTTTTCGCCCTTGTACTTGACCTCGAGACTCGTCTGCGAGGGATAGTTGACGACATCCTTCTCGCCGTAAGGCATCTCGTAGAGTGACTTGAACGGCATCCCATACTTGCGGTTGAGGTTCAGTTCCGCGTACTCGTTGAAGTACTTGGAAAAGTACGGAATGGCGCGGGAACGGGCGATCGCTTCCAGCCCGTGGGCGAAGTTCTCCATGGCGCAACCCGGACCGCGGTGCGGGTTGAAGAACGCCATCCGGAACGTCCGGCCCGACCAGGGCATGGAGTCGTCATGGCCGTTGCCCGCCGGCACGTACTTGCCTTCGATGCGTTTGAAGTTCTCGTCGTAGCACTGTTTGATCTCGATCACTTCGAAGGCGGGCCAGCCGACTTCGTACTCGTGAATCGCGTAGAACCACAATTCGTGGACCACGCCTTCTTCGATGAGCTCGTGCAGGTTGCGATAACGCCGATTGTTCTTCGGATCCGCGAAGCCGTAGAAACGGGCGAACGCATCGCTATAAAAAGCGCTGTAGTCGCAGGCGAAGTCCTTGGGGCCGTCAGGCTTGGTGGGAAAGTGGGCGCTGTTGCGGTGGGCCCGCTCCGGCGGGGGAGGCTGGTCGCGCATGTCCACGTAGCGGACCACCTCGTATTGAAGGAACGCCGGGGCCGCCGGATCCTCGTACCCGTGGTAGCGGGT
Source organism: Planctomycetota bacterium (assembly GCA_029550525.1). Lineage (GTDB taxonomy): Bacteria > Planctomycetota > Phycisphaerae > UBA1845 > PWPN01 > JACQVT01. The sequence goes on along the minus strand of JAKPHF010000062.1, from coordinate 414,573 downwards.
GCTCTCGGCCAGGGCCTGGATCAGCTTCTCCGTGCGCTCCTGGATGCCGGCCATGTCCACATCGTTGGCGAAGTTCAGCACCAGGACCCGCGGTCGCATCACCCGCAGGTGGTCGTGGTTCTCGGCCAGCCAGGGTTCGGACGCCCGATAGCAGGTCTGGTTGGGCCACACTGTCAGATCGTCCGTCAGCGCCGCGGTACCGGACGCCGGACGAGTGGCCGTTTGCGATTCCGCGGAGGCCGCCGGAACGCTCGGCAGGATCGCCAGCGCGACGAGGGGACTCCAGGTGCACACGATGGACATGAGCCTATGCCGCATTCTCACACAACCTTTCTGAAGAACAGACGAATTGATGAGCCCTACCACATTAGCACGTTTCAGAAGGGCTCGCCAGGGTCGGGAACACCCGATTTGTGATGAGAGATCGAGAATCCGCGCGGCAGCGGCGCGCGCCGGGCACGTGCGAAAATGCTCGCCCGGTTCAGGTGCGGTGCAGGGCTTCGATGGGGTCCAACCGGGCGGCGGTGACGGCCGGGTACACACCGAAGAAAAGCCCGACGGCCAACGCCAAGCCCAGGCTGACGATCAGCGTCCATTCGTGGATGACCGTGGGCCAGCCGACCGCTCGCGTGATCAAGTGGGCGCCGGCCCAGCCCGCGCCGGCTCCGATGAGCCCGCCGGTCATGCTGAGCGTCAACGCTTCGACGAGGAACTGACCGGTGATGTGCCGTCGCTTGGCGCCCAAGGCTCGGCGGATGCCGATCTCGTGAGTCCGCTCGGTCACCGTGGCCAGCATGATGTTCATGATGCCGATGCCGCCCACCAGCAGCGAGATACCGCCGATGCAACCCAGCGTCACCTGCCGCCGCCTTTTCTCGGCTTCGGCCAACCGCAGATTCTCCAGCGGCACCTTGATCACGTAGTCCATCTTGCCGCTCCGCGGGTGCATCAGGCAGTGACGCAGCATGCCGGAAACCGGCACGACGTGTTCGAGATCGTCCACCTCCACGTAGAAGTCGCTGTACGCGCAGCGGGTAAACTCGCGCGAGCCGCGCCCGACCTTGATCCGCAGATCGCCGTAGAGGGCGGAAGAGGTGGCCAGAGGGATGAACACGTCAGCATTGACGTCGCGGTCGCCCATGCCTCGGGCGGGACTGCCCGCGGTCTGGACGCGACTGAGCACGCCCACCACCTCGAACGGGATCAGTCCCCGTTCGTAATCGGACACGAACACCGGTTGGCCGATGGGATCCTCGAACGCGAACAGCCGCCGCCGCACCTCATCGCCGATGATGCAGACCTGCAGCCGTTCCCGATCGTCCACCTCGGTCAGGAAACGCCCGCGGGCCAGATTGATGTGGATCATCTGAAAAAACTGCGGGTCGGCACCCACCACCGTCGCGGAAAAGCTTTGGGCGCCCCGGCGCACGTCGAACGCCACCTCGCGCAGGGCCACCACGCGGTTTACATGGGGAATGGTGGCCCGAATGACCGTCAGGTCGTTGGCGGTCAGGCCGTATTCGAGAATGCGCGAGTTGTCGGACGCAACGTTGCCGCCGCTTGCCGGCTTGACCGACCGGATGATGACGTTGTGCGTGCCGAGCAGCCGGATGAGCGCCATCTCCATCTCGGCTCCACCCTCGCTGACCGACAGCATGCAGATCACCGCTCCCACGCCGCAGATGATTCCCAGCGTGGTGAGCAACGACCGCAACTTGTGCAGCCGCAGATTCTTCAGGCCCATGCCGGCCGTTTCGATGAGCATGCGTGCGTACATGGCGGCTTCTGCGGTGTGAGCCACGAGCTATGAGCTTTGAACCAGACGATGAATTCGTCACTCGACATTCGTCATTCGGATTTCGTCATTTGTCATTTGGGTTTCGTCATTCAACCGCCGGCCCCGATGCCGGCGTGCTTGCCGGTTGACTCGCCGGCGCACTGGCCGGCTGACTCGCCGACCACGTGGCCGTCTTGGTCGCCTCCGAGTCCTCGGGCAACAGCAGCTTCGCCTCATCCGGGACCGCCAGCAGCACCTGGTCGCCCGGCTGGAGACCCTGCGTGATCTCCACGAACTCCGTGCTGGCCATGCCGAGCTTCACTTCCACCGGCTTGATGCCCGCGTGGTCGCGCGTGAACACGTAGAACCGGCTGCCCTTGCCGAAGACGGACTGCACCGGCACGGCCAGAACATCATGCAGGTCGGCCAGCTTGATCTGAACGTGAGCAGTCAGCCCCGGCTTGAGTTCCTCGTGCGTGCCGTCCAGCAATACCTCGGTCTCGTACTCTTTGATGTTGGGGTTGAGCCAACTGTTTTTCGAATCGGCCAGAACGGCGATCTTGCTCACGCGCCCGGTGAACTGCCGGTCGCGGAGCCCCTCGATCTGCAGCATCGCCGGCAACCCTTCCTTGAGCGTCTTGGCCTTGGCTTCGTGCACGCGGACCACCACCTTCATCGACGTGGTATCCGGCAACTGGATGAGAACCCGCTGCTCGTGCACCTGGGCGCCGGTCTTGATCATGTCGCTTTCGTCCCACCAGTGTTCCTTGAAGTACACGACCAGGCCGTCGGCGGGAGCGAGGATTCGCGTCTTGTTTTTCTGATCGATCATCTGGGCCAGCTTGTCCTTGGCCAGCTTGTGATCGCCGCGTTTGGCTTCCAGTTCGGCTGTCAGCTTGGCTTCCGATGCAGCCGCTTCCTTCTGCTTCCACTCCAGTTCCTTGGCTGCATCCGCCAGATCGCTCTCCTTTTGCAGGATCTCCATGGGGATCGTGAACTTCTTGAGCACCTGCAGAGCCAGCTCGGCGTTCTGGAGCTTGATGCGGTTCTGGTAGACGGTGGCCCGTTCGTTCTCCACCTCCAGCCGCGTGACGAATCCTTCCTTGAACAGATCTTCCGTATCGGCCAGCGTTGCCTCCGCCCGCCGGAGGTTGTACGCCGCCTCGTCCACGGCCAGCTGCTTCTCCTGCTCGGCCTGGATGGCGTCGCCTTCGCGGTACTTGTTGAGTGCTTGCGTGGCCAGCGACAGCTTGACCTTCGCTTTGCTGAGCTCGCTGTGATTCTTGTCCTTGAGAATCTGCAGTTCCTTCTCGGTCGCTTCGAGTGCCGCTCGCGCGAGAAGCTCCTTGCTCTCGGCCTCGCGCACCTTCTCCTCGATCTCATCGCTGGCCAGTTCGACCAGCAAGTCGCCCTTGCGGACCGATTTGCCTTCCTCCACCAGCTTGATGATGGTCGAGCGGCCCTGCAGTTCACAGCGGATGTCGATCTGTTTGGCCGCTTTCAGTTCGCCTTTCTGTTGCAGGATGACGGGAAAGCTTCGCCGGCTGACGGTGAAGAGTTCCGCCGCTGCATCGTTCGAGGGTGAGCCAAATTGCCGCGCGGCGAGGTAGGCGGCCGCCACGGCCAACAGGAGAATCGCGGGCAGGATGACTCTTCGCGGACCGAACCGGGATCGAGCGGCCTTCTTCTTGCTTTCGGCGCGCGGGGATTCCACCCAGTCGGCGGGGTGTTCGTTCGCTCGTGGGTGGGGCGACTCGACGGCCTCGCGGGGACCGCTGGCCCAAACGGAACTGCCCCGAGGTTGTGTGTCAACCTCGGGCTCTTGTCCTACCGCCATTGCCCGGTCCCCTGCGCATGATCGAATTTGCCCCTCCGAACCGTATGGAGGGTCCTATTCGATACTTGCAGGTCGCGCCTGGTTTCTTACAGACTCGCGATGCCGAAATCCGAATGCCGCGTCTGTTTTGCCGGCACGAAGCCGTTCGCATGAGCAGATTGTCGTCTAAGCTCATGTCCCCGGTGGTCTCTACGGGCGAGGCTGAGCTGACGGGACGAGTTTGACGAGGACTCCTTGTCCCGACACCAGCCAGTGCCCCCGGGCAGCGGTGTCCAGCACGACCGGCCTGGCCTCGGCGGCCGAGATCACGTGCATTTCGACACCGGGCGTCACCAGTTTGGGCTTGATGTTCACCGATGCAGCCAGACTCAGGTTCACGAAGATGACGTAATCGCCGTCGGCGCCGGCAAACTCGCCGACCATGATCGGCAGTTGCTCGGCTGACTCCTGCCGCAGCGAGACCGTGGCCGTGACACTCTCGACAAGCCGCCCCGGCAGCGTGGGCACGTTCTCGAGCGGCACGGGCCCGGCGAAATACACGCCCGTGGAACGAAGCCGGTTCATCATCGGTCCGATGACTTGAAGTTGCCGATTGACGATTCGCAGATAGTCCCACGTTTCCGTACGGGTGCCGCCGGAGTTGAGGGGGGCGTAGCCATACCCTCGGCTCCAGTACGTGTACCAGGACACGCCGCGCCCGCCGGCCGCCAGCGTGGTCCACGCCTGCAGAAGCATGTTGCCCGGCGAGGGCGGCGGCGTGACCGGCCGAATCTGATTGCTCGAAACGATGTTCCAGAAGGGCAGTCCGTGTCGGGCGGCTACTCGGCGGACCTCCAGCAGGTCGCGGTAGTATTGGGCGGCCTGTACAGGATTCCGCAGGTCGTCGGAGTACTGAACCATGTAATTGTCGTAGCTGAGGAACTGCGGCCGGACCTCGGCTACGTAACGCTCGAGGTACTCGGTGAAGCTGGCCGTTCCCAATTGCGACCGGTCGGGCGCACCGATCGTGGCGTATCCGGGGAAGAGATTGATGTAGGCGAGCTTGCCCGGGGCGTGACGCCGCACGGCCGCCACCGCCTTGGCCAGCGCGCCGAACGCCGGGGCTCCCGGCTCGTCCATGATGTAGTAGCCAATGACCGCCGGACTGTGTCGCGAGGAGTCCACCAGCTCGCGCACGTACCGGTCGATGTCCTCGTCCGACAGGTTCTTCCAGCCGCCTCGCGCGAACGGCGACTTGGCTCCAGGAGCACCCATGATCGCCTTCAGGCCGAGCCGTTCGCAGGCGGGCAAATCTTCCGGCTGCACGAACCCGGCGATCGTGAAACCGCATTCGGCAATTCCCTCGATGCGCCGGTCGGCTTGAGCGCGATCCTTGGTCAGCGGCAGATGGTCCCAGGGCAGGATGGGGAAAAAGTCGACGTCCCATGCCGCGTCAGCCAAGCCGGCCGGTGCCGTCGCCGGTGCGTCGACCTGAGCGTCGGCTCGGGCGGCGACGAACGCAACCGCGAGGATCGTCGAAAGCAAGCCGACAACAACCGGACGATCGTGGTTTCGCATGGACTGCTCCTGCGACAAAGAGATCGAGCCGGGCGTCTCGTCTGGCTGAGGCACGATTGCCCGTCACCCTGATCGTGTTTTGGCGATTTGACGGCCAGTGTAGGAAGGAGCCCCCGGGCGGGCAACCCGCGGCCTCCCGGCCCCGCGCAGTTTTCTCGTCTCCCGGTCAGTGGTACCATGTCTCGCACATGAGCGGCTTGATTGATGTCATTCCGGGCATCTGCAACGACTGCGGCCGATGGCGCGAGCGCTGCGATGCATTGACCAGCAGGAATCGGGGCAGCTGCTCCGGCAGAGGCATCAACTGATCGAACAAGTGTTCCCGAACGCCCGGCCGTTCGCCCGGCCGGCCTTGATCAACTGGAGGTCTCGATCATGCACGATCTTTCGACGCGACGATCTTTTCTGCAGGCGGTGGGCATGGGAGCGGCGGCGCTGGGGTTGTCGCAGACGGCCCGGGCCGAAGGACAGGTGATCCCCGGCTTCGAAAAACAGGCCAGGGACGCCGACACCTCGAAGGGTTGGAAGCCCGTGTCCGACCGCAAACTGCGCGTCGGCATCGTGGGCTACGGCGTGTGCAACTTCGGCGCGGCCTTCAGCTTCCAGGATCACCCGAACGTCGAGATCGTGGCGGTTAGCGACATTCAGCCCGATCGCTGCGCGCTACTGGCCAAGGCGGTCCGTTGCGAGAAGACCTATCCCTCGCTCGAGGAACTGGTCAAGGACGACAAGATCGAAGCGGTGTTCGTCGCCACCGACGCCCCCAGCCACGCCGATCACGCCATCGCCGCTCTCAAGCACGGCAAGCACGTGGCCTCGGCGGTGCCCGCGGTGTTCGGATCGCTCGAAGACGCCGACCGACTGTTCGAGGCGGTCAAGACCACCGGCCTGAAGTACATGCTCTTCGAGACGTCCTGCTACCACGCCGATCTGCACGCTGCCCGCGAGATCTACAAGGCCGGCGGGCTCGGCAAGATCGTGTACGCCGAGGGCGAGTACTACCACTACATGCCCGAGCCGATCCCGTCGTACAAGGACTGGCGGGTGGGCCTGCCGCCGCAGTGGTATCCGACGCACTCGAATGCCTTTTATGTGGGCGTGACCGGTGGCAGCTTCACCGAAGTGTCCTGCATGGGCATGCCCAGCATCGTCCCCCATCTGCAGCCTTCCAATAACCGCTACAAGAACCCGTTCGGCACGGAGATCGCCCTGTTCCGCACGAGCGAGGGCGGTTGTGCGCGGATGGCGGTCAGTTGGGACACGCCGGGCTCGGGCGGCGAGCAGGGCCGCGTTCGTGGGCAGAAGGGCACGGTTTACGGGAAGTACGAGGGGCTGGAGAAGAATCTGCCCAACATCAACCGGCCGCCGCTGCCGCCGACGGTCGATCCCGGCGGGCACGGCGGTTCGCACGGCTACCTCATGAACGAGTTCGTCACCGCCATCCTCGAGGACCGCAAGCCGCTCATCGACGTGGCCTGGGCGCTGAACATGACGGTGTCCGGCATCGTCGCCCATCAGTCGGCGCTCAAGGACGGCGAACTGATGAAGATCCCGCAGTACAAACTGTAAGGATCCACCGGTAACGCGGACGGCAAGAATTGGTGAACCACAAAGGACACAGAGGGTCACAGAGGAAAAGTTGATCTGCCCGCCTCTGTGCGCCTCTGTGACCTCTGCGGTGCGCGCCTTTTTCATACGTACTCGCGCGTGTCATCCGTGGTCGCAGGCGTCTTCTCCGTGTCCTCCGTGGTGAGCACGGCGTACGCGGGAGACGTTTATCTGTCCCGGGCCGTGAAACGCTCCGTGGTGCCACGCGTCAGCTTGACGTGAATGACGCCTTCGTCGTCGAACCACAGCGGGTCGATGGCCAGAAAGCGATTCCAGCCTCTCTGGGCGGTGCTTTGCTGGTGATAGACCATCCACAACTTGCCGTCCGGTCCGGTCACGACGCAGTGGTGCCCCGGGCCGAACACGCCGTTGCCTTGTTGGGCGATGGGGTTGCCCGGGTACTTGGTGAAGGGGCCCATGGGCGATTTCGCGGTGGCGTAACCGATGGCGTAATGCGGGCCGTCGGCCGGGCTGCCCGAATACATCAGGTAGTACAGCCCCTTGTGCTTGAGCATCCACGGACCTTCGGCGATGGGCGCACCGTGCCGTTCCCACGCGTCGGTCGGTTCAATAAGGGTTTTCGGCTCGCCGGTCTTGGTGAGCGGGTCGGCCATGGGCTGCACGGCAATGCGGTTGTATCCGGCCGACGTGGGCACGTGGTACAGGTACATCTTCCCATCATCATCCTGGAACAGATGGGCGTCGATCGCGCCCTTGATCAGCGGGCCTTTGTCGATGAACTTGCCGAGCGGACTGTCGGCCACGGCCACGCCGATGAGCTTGCCCGACTGGGCGTCATCCACGGTGTAGTACAGGTAGAACTTACCGTCACCTCGGGGGTTGTGGAACATGTCGGGCGCCCATACGCCGCCGCGTTTGTCCCTGAAACACTTGCCCTTGTGTTCCCAGCGGACGAGATCGTCGGACACGAACACCTCGTAGCCGCGGCAATCCAGCGTGGGATAGAGATAGTAGCGGCCTTGATATCGGATCACATGAGGATCGGCTGGGCCGATGCGATCGATAATAGGGTTGCGGTATGTCAACTCCTGGAGATTGACGGGAGGGATGACGCTGGCCGGAGCACTGGTGGGCGATTCGGCGCTGACAACCGCCGGCATGGCCAGGAGTGACACCAGCCCGATCAACAACAGAATCGTGCATCTTAAGCGCATGGGCCTCGCTCCATCGACAATGCGCCACGGATGGTTACGACAGCGTACAACGCGCACGTGCAAAAAGGAGGGGGCAAGATGCCTGCTCCCCGAAAGGCTCAATAGTCCTTGCCGTTCAGGCTGTCAACCACGGACGCGAGCCATTGCTCCAACTGCTCCCGCATGACCTTGACGCGATCGGGCTGCTCAGCGAAGCAGTCGCGGCTTTCCTGCGGATCTTCGGCCAGGTTGTACAGCTCGATCGTGATCGGCTGGTCGGGCGGTTCGATGCGGTGCAGCTTCCACGGCCAGTCGAGCCAGGCTGCATGACCCGGGAAGCGGTCTCGCGGGTACTGCTGCGTGATTTTGCCCGCGTCGAGGCATAGCCGCTCTTCCCGCGAGATCTCTCGTCCCTGCTTTTGCGCCTCGAGCAGTTCGGCCATGAACTCCTTGGACGGCGTGCGCACGCCTTGATCGGGGTATTTCCAGAAGCCGATGGGCTGGGGACGCCGGTCAACCTTCCCCTCGATCACCGGCACCAAACTGATCCCGTCCAATACGCGACGCGATTCGGGCTGAGCGGCGACAATCTCCAGAAGTGTCGGATATATGTCTGATGTCACCGCGGGCAAGTTGCTGACCTGAGGCCGGGGGATACGGGCCGGCCATTCGAGGATGGCGGGAACGCGCAGCCCGCCTTCATAGATGCTGCCTTTGCCGGCTCGGCCGCCCGTCGCGCTGACGTTGCCGACCCCGCCGTTATCGCTGCAATACCACACAATGGTGTTCTCGTGGATGCCGAGCGTGCGGAGCTCCGCGCGGAGCTTGCCCATGGCCCGGTCGATGCCGGTGATTTCGCCGTAGTAATTCTGCAGTGCCGGCTTCAGCCCTGAGTAGAGGGCCCGATCCTCCTCGGCCGCCTCGTAGGGCAGGTGCGGCGAGCCGAACCACACCACGGCCAGGAACGGTTGCCGCGCCTTGGCCTGCTCGCGAATGAACGCCAGCGCCGCGTCCATGGCCACCATCGAGCTTTCGCCCTTCATTTCAACGGCGATGCCCTTGCGGCTGAGGATCGGGTCGTTGTCGTAGAAGTTGGGGGCGCTCAGCCACTCATCGAAGCCACTTGCCCCGGGATTGACCGGACTGCCTTTCTCGACCGACCCGAGATGCCACTTGCCGAAGTGTCCGGTGGCGTAACCGGCGGCCTTGAGCGTCTCGGCGAGTGTATGCTCCTGCGGTCGCAACGTGCGGCCCCAGATGAAGCAGCCGAACCGATTGGGATGACGGCCCGTCATGACGCTCCCGCGCGTGGGCGAGCAGACCGGCGCGGCCGCATAGAACCGGTCGAACCGCAGGCCCGCAGCGGCCATGGCGTCGAGATTCGGCGTCTTGATCGCCGGGTGGCCGTAATAGCCCACGTCGCCCCAGCCTTGATCGTCAGCCATGCACAAGATGATGTTGGGCCGCCCGGGCCGATCCGGCGAGGCGTCGGCGCGAGCGATCGGCACGAGTATCCACAGCGTAACGGTGGCGATGTTGAGAAGCCTGCGCACGTTCATTCCCAACCTCCGATTCGACATGGATTCGACGTCGCCCGGCGTCGCTTCGGTTGTCTCGCTCCGCGCACGTCAACCGGCCGGTGCCATCAGGAAGCGCAGCTTACACGTAAACCCGCTTGCTGTACACGAACCATTCGACGAACAGGATACCGCCCAAGGCCATGAGGAAGTAAGGCCACAGCGGCTGGCGGGCCAATTCCGAGCCGCTGCTCTGCTGCACGTCGCCCGAGGCGATGCGAAAATCTCCTTTGGGCGCGATGAGGCTCTCGTACTCATCGAGCAGATTGACGGCCCGCGTGCCCTCGCCGGGAATGCCGGTGGACACCACGTACAGACCCACCTTGTCGGTGCGCCCATACGTGGCCAGCCCCAGCGAGCCGACGGGAATGTTCTCCGTGGTTTGGTCGGGCCGCCGCACGGCGACGTTCTGGTACTGCGGAGCCACCGGCACGCTGAACGCCTCGCCGGGCTTCACCGGCGGCTGCTGGCCCTGGGTCGTGCTGCCCGCCAGGAAACGCAGGGCGTCGTACATGAAGGCGATGGACTCGCCTTTGAATACCCAGTCCGTGTTGAGGGCTGTGCGATCCTCGTTGAAAATGCTGAACGCCGAGATGAGGTACTGATTACGGCCGCGGCCCAGGAAGCTCAGCACCGGACCGTTTGTGCCCTCGATGATGGTGACCGCTTCCTGGGGCAGCTTCAGGTCGTGCCAGCCGACGATCCGGAGCGATTCGACCACCGTGTGCTGCAGGACGGGATGGGTGTCGTCCCAGTCGAGCAGGATCTCGTTCTCGAGAAGATCGCCTCGCTCCACGCCGTCGATGAGCGGAATACCGCCGAAGAAGAAGTAGTTGCCCGGCGGCAGGCGGTCCGTCGAGTGCGCATCGAACACCACCACGTCATAGATGCAGCGCCCATTCTCGATCAACTCCGCATCGGGCTTGGTCTGGTATTCCTCGGGCGTCCAGGTATCGAACTGGTCCGCGGGCATGACGCCGACCATCCGTTTCAGGAAGCGGTTGCCGGCCGTCACCAGCAGAAGCTTCATGGGTTGCGGCGGCGTGACCACCGCGAACGCGCGATCGTCGGTGGCCAGCGCGTCGGTGCCCGAAAGCCGCACCTCGACGTTGGCCCCCGTCTCGAGAACCACCTCGAAGGGCACGACCGTTTCGCTGCGTTCGTCGGGCATCTCGCCGGGCCGCAGAAGGGCGACTTTTTCGGCCGAGCCCGCCGCGGCCAACTGGCCGATGGACCGCGCGTCTTTCAGCTCGCCGTTGATGAACAGGGAAACGTCTCGTGCGACCGCCTGCGTGCCGAAGTTGCGGATCCGGGCCAGGATGGTCAGCTCGGTAGGCTGCTCGTAGTTGCGGCGGACGTCCAGATCGACGATGCCCACGTTCTCGGCCGTCGTGCCCACCTTGACCAGCTCGACCGTGCTGCGTTGAGCGATCACTTCCTCGGCGTCGCGGAGCCTGCCGTCGGTGAACAGAATCACGTGAGCGTGGCCGATCTGCTGCGCGATGCCGATGTCCTCACCCTGCGGCATGGAGTGGGCTTCGGCCAGCGTCATGGCTTCGGTCAGCTTGGCCGGAGCGTCCGTCTGCTGGATGGAGTCGATGGCTCGCAGCAGCGCCTTGCGATCGTCGCTGAACGGGGCCAGGACGCGGGCGCGATCGGCGAATGCGATCACCATCGCCCGTTGCTGGGCAGTCAGCCCTTCGATCACACGAGCCGCTTCGCGCTTAGCCATCTCCAGGCGCGTCTCGCCGTTGCTCTCACGTGCGGCCATGGAGGCCGACTGGTCGATCAGCAGGACGATCGCGTTATCGAACGTGCGACCGGCCGATTTGAACGGCTCGGCGATCGCAATGCAGGCGGCGGCCAACACGAGCAACTGCAGCAACAGCAGCAGGCTGCTGCGAAGCCGCTGGAACGGCGAGTTTACCCGCAGGTCTTCGATCGACTTGCGCCACAGGAGCGTCGAAGCCACCGGCAACCGTTGCCGCTTGAGCTTGAGGAAGTACAACAGCACCAGCGGCGGCACGGTGAGCGCGCCGGCCAGGACGGGTACGTACCAGGGGGCGAGAAAGCTCATCGTAGCAGCCCTCGCTGACGCAAGTAGTTCAGCACCAGTTGGTCAAACGGCACCGACGTGCTGGTGAACATGTACGTCACGCCCCGCCGCGTGCAGAACTCCTGCAGCCCGCGGCAATACGCGGTCAGGTTCTGCTTGTAGCGGTTGATCAAGGCCCGGCTGATCGTGATGTCAGCCAGATCCTCGTCCTCGACGTCCACCAGCTGCAGGTCGCCGTTGAGCGGCGGGTCGATCTCCTCGGGCGAGAGCAACTGGATCGCGTACAGATCGTACTTGCGGCCGACCAGATATCGCAGGCCCGCTTCGTAGCCGCCTTTGTCCATGAAATCGCTAAGCAGCAGGACGATGCCGCGCTGTGGATGGCGGATGGCGAACTGCCGGCAGGCCGCGCTCATGTTGCCGGCGCCGTCGGCTTCCATGGTCTTCAGATGGCCGAGCACCTGGTGAATCATCCGCCGGCCGCGAACGCCCACCATCTCCGGCCCGTAACGGTCGGAAAAGGCGGTCACGCTCACGCGGTTGTACTTGACCAGACCGATGTAGGCGATGGCCGCTGCCACCCGGCGGGCGTACAAGGACTTGTTCGGATCGCCGAAGTCCATGGACTTGCTCATGTCCACCAGGATGTTGACGTGCAGGTCCTCCTCTTCGAAGAACAGCTTGATGAACAGTTTTTCCAGCCGGCCGTAGATGTTCCAGTCGAGATGCCGCAGGTCGTCGCCCACCACGTAGTTGCGGTAATCGGCAAACTCGACCGATTGTCCTTTGCGCTTCGACCGCCGCTCGCCCTTCATGCGGCCCATGAAGATCTTGCGCGTCACGATGTCCAGCCGCTCGAGTTTGGTCATGAACTCGGGACTGAGCAACTCATTCGTCTGGACTTTGGTCGCCATAGGCGCTTACCTTCCGGAACCGACGCGTCGATCCTTTTCACGCAGCCGCTTCGGACAGCGTCGGCGTCTTTACGAGCATGTCCTCGATGATGTCGTCCGTGCTCAGATTTTCCGCTTCGCCTTCGAAGTTCAGCAGTATGCGGTGACGCAGCGCGGGCAGGGCGGCCTTCTGGACGTCGGCGAAACTCACGTTGAATCGCCCGTCGAGCAGGGCGTGAACCTTGCTTGCCAGCGTGAGCGCCTGGGCTCCGCGCGGGCTCGAACCCCAGCGGACGTACTTGTTGGTCATGTCCGTCGCGAACTCTCCGTTTGTGTGCGTGGCCATCACCAGCCGCACCACGTAATCCTGTACGTGAGGCGCCATCACGACCCGTTGCACCAGCTTCTGGGCCGCGATGATTTCCTCCCCGCTCATGACCGGCTCAATCTTCGGCTGGAAGCCCGTGGTCGTGCGGTCGAGAATGGTCTTGAGCTCCTCGCGGCCCGAGTACTGCACCACGAGCTTGTAGAAGAAGCGGTCCAGCTGCGCCTCCGGCAGCGGGTACGTGCCTTCCTGCTCGATGGGGTTCTGCGTGGCCATCACGAAGAACGGCTCAGCCAGCTTGTACCGCGTGCCGCCCGACGTCACGCCATGCTCCTGCATGGCTTCCAGGAGTGCCGATTGCGTCTTGGGCGTGGCTCGGTTGATTTCGTCGGCCAGCACGATCTGGGCGAAGATCGGCCCGTGCTGGAACCGGAACTCCCGGCGGCCCGTCGTCGGGTCGTCCATCACGATGTTCGTGCCGATGATGTCGGCCGGCATCAGGTCGGGCGTGAACTGGATACGGCTGAAGTTCAGGCTCAACGCCTGGCTCAGCGTCTTGATCAGATACGTTTTGCCCAGACCTGGCACGCCTTCGAGCAAAACGTGTCCGCCGGCGAACAGGCAGGTCAGCACGCCGTCCACGATCTCGCCGTGCCCGACGATCGCTTTGCCGATTTCGTCCCGCAGTCGCTGGTACTTCTCGCGGAACTCGTGCGTGAGTTTCTCCACTCTCGGATCGATGTTCGCCGCCATGATCAAGCTCCCGTTATATTAGCTGTCAGCTTTCAGCTAGCAGCTCTCAGCCGGATGTACGGCCCAAAGCTTATGAGCTCACAGCTCATAGCTCCTGGTCCTTTTGTTCTTTGATCTGATCGGCCGCACGCTGCTTGGCGCGCTTCAGTCGGTCGGCCAGGCTGCCGCCGGCCTGACCGCTGCCGGGTCGCGGCGTGCTCTCCGGGCCGGCGGGCTTCGCTCCGCCCAGCGCCTCCGTCAGATCCTTGGCCGGCTTGGCCCCCTCGACCTCGCCCACGTCGAATTTGCGGGACTTGTCCGCCAGCGACTCAAGCTTGATCGTGCCCGGCCGCTCGGCTCGTGCCGGCTCGGCGGGCTTAGCGCTCTCGGCGAGATCCTCGCGAACTTTCTCGCGGACGTTCTTGAGCCGTGAAAGCGAACCCGCGCTGCGCTGGCCGGCCCGCGACAATCCACGCACACCCGCTGTCAGCCACGCCAGTGTCGGGCCGATGGACTGCCATCGCACGGCCCAGCCCACCAACTCGGCCAGGATGAACGCGTACACGATCACCATGAGCGACGAGCCGGGCCGCCACAGCGCCGCCAGCATCATCACGAACACCGCCACCTCGACGTAGACGCTCATGGCCACCGTCGAGGCGAGCCGCCGGCTGGCCACATCCAGCAGGAACAGCGGCAGGAGCACCCAGGTCACCAGCCAACGCCACATCGGCTGACGGGCCACCGCGGGCGGAAGATCGCGGCTGAACACATCATCCTTCAGCGGGTCCATGGCCAGCCGCCGGCCCTTGGTCTTGCGGGCCGCCTGCTCGAGCAGCCCGAAGTTCGTGCCCAGGTCGCGGAACTCGGCTGAATACGGCACGCTCAGACCGGCCTTGATGATCCCGCCCTTGCCGAACGGATCGTTGTAGTTCAGGCTCACCAGATAGTTGCCGTGCTGGTTCACCTCGAACTCCGTCTCGTATCGGCCCGGACCGGTCTGGACCAGACGCAACGACTGGGCCTCGCCTACCGGCGGAACCATCTTGCCGCTGATCTGGAGAAAGTTCAGATACGACGCGTCTTTGTTGAGGGCCTCGATGACAATCTTGCCGCGGTTACCTTCCAGCCGCGGAATGACTTCGAAACTCGCCGATCGCTGTCGCCCGCCGCCTTCGACATCGTCCCCGCCGGAGCCCGTCGAGACCGCCGCCGTATCGTCGCCGTGCATGGCCCAGCGCACCACCTGAGCCCAGAACTTGCCGAAGCTACCCCAGTTGCTCCAGTCAGCGCCCCATTTCGGCCAGAAGCCGCTGGTGAATACGACCATGCGGCCCATCTCGAAGTTCCAGTAGGCCAGCACGGGGTCTTCCTGTGTCTCACCCCTGTCTTCGCCGGCTCGCACGATGGGGACCAGGGCATCGGGCTTGCGCTCGGTGAGTACGAGTCCGCCCAGACGAGGCAGGCTGCCGCCGCCCAGGCCCGAGACGATGTCGTCGAACGCCGTGGTCAGCGCGGGGTTGAACTCCCGCGGATCGATCAGCGACCGTTTGACCACGCGGGCTTCCTTCACGAAGATTTGCGGCACCTGTCGGGGATTCTTCACCGCGTAGTATTTACCGCCGGTCGCCTTGGCGATGGGCACCATGTTCTCGACCATCACATGACTTCCATAGCCGATGCCCACCGTCGAACAGGTGATGCGGTTCTTGACCATGTCGTCGATGGTGGCCTGGCTGGGCGGGCTGGGGTCGCCGTCGCTGATGATGATCATGTGCCGCTGGGCCGCATCCTTCAGCTTCATCAGGTCGCGGGTGGCGATTCGCATGGTGGTGTCGAAGTCGGGCATGTCGCCGACCTGCATCTGCCGGATCTTGTTGGCGATAGCGGCCTTGTCTCTTGCCGGTTCGAGCGGTACCTCCCAGTTCACCCCGCCGCGGAATCCCGACCAGGCGATCACACCGAGGTAGTCGAGCGAGCTGATGGTGTTCAGCACCGACACCGCCACCTGCTCGCCCCAGTAGTTCGCGTCGGGGGCCTCGCAACTGTGCATGATGATGGCCAGGGCCCCGCGCGGCATCTGCCGTTTGTGTTTGATCTCGAACTTGACCGGGCTGACCTCCTCGATCGGTTTGCCGATCCAGCCGCCCGCTCCGAACGCCTCATCACCGCCGGTCATGATCAGTCCGCCGCCGAAGTCGCGGACGTAGCTCGCCAGGTCGCGATGCTGATCGGTGTCGAACGTGTCGGCCGAGATGTTGGCGAGGATCACCACGCTGTATTCCTGCAGCTTGAGCAGGTCCAGCACGATGCTTTGGGGCGTCTGCAGATCGACGTTGATCTTCTCGCGCTTCAGTGCCTCGACCAGCACGCGATCTTCGTCGGGATTCCGCGACAACAGCAGCACCTTGCCTTGCGCTTCCACGAATGTGAAGGCGGTCGCCTGGTTGTTCTCGACGATGCTGTCGTCCGACGGGTCCAGGGGGGCGATGCGTGCCTCGAACCGGTGGACGCCGCCGGAGTGCAGCTCCAGCTCGGCCACGAAGGGGTCAGGCCGCATGCCCCCGGTGAGATTCTTCACCGGATCGGCCAGCGGTACTTCCTGCCCGTTGTGATACAGCGTGATCTTCGCCCGCGTGGGCTGCTGGCTTTTCACGATCATGCGGACGGGAATCTTGGTGTCCTGTCCGGCGTGGCTCGGCACGGAAATGCGGTCGAAGAGAATCTCGTTGGTGTGCTGATAGTGCAGCGGGACCACGTCCACGCTCACGCCGTTGGCGGCGGCGTTCTCGATCTCCTCGGCCAGGTTGCCCATGTTTTCGTTGCCGTCGCTCATCAGCACGATGCGGCGGGCGAAGCCGTCGGGGAAGGTGGCCATGGCCATGCGGATGCCCGCCGCCAGGTCCGTACGATCCGGCTGGCCGGCCATGCCGAAGCTGATGATGTCGAAGCCGGCCCGGCTGGGCATGAGATCCACGTCGGCTCGGCCGTCAAACCCGATGATCCCCACGCGGTCGTCGCGTTCGGCCTTGCGGGTGACCTCACGGATGTACTTGTGAGCCTGAGCCTGCACGTCGTCGGGAATGCTGCGCGACCGGTCCAGCACGAACATCACCGCGACCCGGTCGTTGCGGCGCACCCACTCGATGCGGGCCAGCGCGGCCGCCAGCACCGCGATGACCGCACACCGCAGGGCGATAGCGGCGATGCGGCGCGGCTTCTCCACCCCGCGCAAGAAGTGCAGCGACGCCACGGCGATCACCGGGATCGCCGCCAGCAGCCACAGCCACTCCGGGCGCTGAAACGAGATGGGCCAGTTCACCGCGACCAAACCACGCTCCCCATTCCGCGGACGCTACATCCGGAAAACTTGCACCCGGTTATTGCCCGAATCCAGCACGTAGACGACGCCCTTGTCCGTCACCGCCACGCTCCACGGCGACACGAGCTGCCCGGGTTTCGTGCCGGTCGATCCCCAGATCTCCAGGCTCTTGCCCGTCCGGTCGAACCGCTGCAGGCGGTTGTTGCCGAACTCGCTCACCAGGAGCGTGCCGTCCGGGCAGATGGCCACGTGATACGGGTACTGCAATTGCCCCGGTTCGCGACCCAGCGAGCCGAACGAGCCGAGCAGCTTGCCGTCGGGGCTGAAGTGGCAGATCCGGTGCCGGCAGGCGTCGGTCACCCACAGCGTGTCATCCTTGTCGATGGCGATCGACTGCGGCCGAATCAGCGGCTCGCCAATGTCCTCCCGGCCGAAGCTGTACAAGAATTTCAGATCGCTCGAAAACAGGCTGATGCGATCGTTGTCGCCGTACTCGGCGACATAAATCTGTCCCTTGCGGTCAACCACCGCCATGGTGGTGAGCAGGAACTGCCCGTCGCCCGTGCCGTTCGAGCCGAAACGGGTCAGTTCGTTCCCGTCGCGATCGTAGATGATGATGCGATGATAGTGCGTGTCGGCGACCAGCACGCGGCCGGCGGCGTCCACGCTCAGCCCGGTCGGCTTGCCGGCTTCCCACTCCGGCATCTGCCAGCAGGTCTCGAACTCGCCGGTCGGACTGAACCGCTGGATCCGGGCCGTCTGGTCCACGATGAACAGGCAGCCGTCCGGAGCCAGTGCCATCGCCCGCGGATAGACGAACTGTCCATGCCCCAAACCGCGCTCGCCGAACCAGAAATCCGGCTGCCGCCCCGAGATGGACGGCTTGCGACACCCGCCCACGACCGCCATCGCCAACGCGAGCGTCGTCAGGCCCAGTCGTCGCCACCGGCGCGCCGCGGTGCGACCGGATACGGCTCGACTGGGCCCGGGGCTTCGCGGATGTCGTCTCATCGGTCTGGCCAAAGTCCCTACTTCCTGACCCGCGTCAACAGATGTGCACACGCCTGGGCCAGAATCACGCCCACGGCCACGAGCGTCAGTGTAGTCGTGATCACTGCGTCGTCTCGCCCGTAGTGCATGTAGTTCAGGATCGTCATGGCGATGCTCCCGTAGGCCGGCGGCCGCGTCAGTTGCGTGACCACCACCTCGAACAGCGCCAACAGTGTCACGATCACGCCCGCACACACCAGCGACGGCCAGAGCATCGGCAGCAGCACGTGGCCCAGGATATCCAGCCCGTTTGCACCGTCCACCCGGGCCTGCTCGACCGCGGCGATCTTCCGTCGGCCGATGGCCAGCCACGTGATCAGAATGGCCAGGACGCCGTATCGCCCCACGAGAGCCAGGATCCAGACCACTGGTCGATCCGCGTACAACTCACCGACCCAGCCCGGCTGGTTGAACACGACCACATAGCCCACACCCAATGCCGGAGGGGGGATCAGCGCCACCGCCAAGCTGGCCAGTGCCGCCCATCGCCAGAGCCCTTGCCCCGTCGCCTGCCACAACGCCACTGTGCCGACAGCCAGGGTTACGGACGCAAGGCCAGTCGCGACCGAAACTTGCAGCGAATCGGGCCATTGCCCAGCAAACGTCGTCAGGCCTTGCCACCATGCTCGCGGAGCCCGCAGATTCGCCGCCATCAGGACCACGGGCACGCCCAGTGTTCCCAACCAGACCGCGGCGGCCGCCAACCAACCCATCCGGCCGATGGCGGTGGGCGCTGCATGGTTCAGACGTTCGGCGACATCGGGTGTTGCGTCTTCGTCGCTAACCGGTAGCCAGTATCCTGATCCGCGAACCACCACCAAGGTCATCCCGAGCAACGCGAGCACGATGGCCATGGGCTGCGCCGCCATCCGGATGACTTGCCCGTAGGGGGCCCGGATGTCCACCAGCACCATCAACTCGCTCGCCCAAACGCGGCAGAGCGTCAGGTGAGGGATGGCGTACTCGATGAGCGTCAAACTCATGACAATCGCCGCCGCCCCCACGACGTGCAACCGCAGGCTGGGCAGGACCGCTCGCAGGAACGCCTGCGCCGCCGAGCCGTCCAGCAAGGCCAGCCGATGCACCGCACGGCCCGTCGAGCGGTAGCCCGCCGCCACCATCAGTGTGACGATCGGCCACAGCCATCCACCTGAGATGAGCCCGGCTCGCCATGCGCCGTTCGCCCATCGAGGCCCGGGGCCGGCGGGCAGCAGGCTCCACGCGTACGCGTACACCTGCGGCGGGACGATCAGAGGTGCCAGCACCAGGCCGGCCAGGCAAGGCCACTGCCGGCGTGTGCACGTGCCCAATACCGCCGCCGGCGCCAAGCCCAGTACCAGCGCCGTCACACAGGCCGTCATCGAGAGGATCAGGCTTCGCTTGGCCAGCACACCTGCGCTGGGCATGCCCACGACTTGTGTGGCGATCGATGCGGGATCGCGTGCCGCCCAGGCCGCGCCCAGTAACGGCGCCGCCACCGCTCCGGCCAGCACGACCCAGCCCGCGACACAGACCGCCAACACGACGGCTCTGGCCGGGACGGCACTCGCCTGGAGTGTCAGCCGGTCCGGACGCATCATCTCACATTACAAGTTGGTTCGAGCGGCGGCAAACTTACAGTTCAGAGCCGACGGGGGAAACGGAGGGTGGTTCAGGCTTCTTCAGCACGTTGACGCCCAGCGATTCCAACGCGGGGGCCAGGTCGCGAATCCGCAGAACGGCGGGCAGCTCGCCGGCGGTGGTGACGGCGAAGCCAAACGTGCTGAGCGGCCGCAGATTGCCGTGGGCCGCGCGCAGCGTGATCATTCGCGACTGGAACGCGCTGCCTGTATGCACGCCGTCCGCCACCGAGATCAGCACGTCAGGCTTGTGCTGGAACTGTTCGTTCAAACCACGCCACAGTCGATCGACGGCATCCGGATAGACGTGGTCGATCGTGGCTTGCATCAGCACGTCGTCACGAACATAGCCGTCGGGATTCACCTTGCCGGCCTCGTTCAACACGGCCAGCACCGGGTTCAATTGCAGCGGATCGCCTTCTAACGCTTCGTATCGATAGCCCTCCGCCGCTCGAGAAATGCGGGCCCGCCCATCCGGGCTCAGGACGATGATGCTGCTCTCGGAATCCCGGTATGCGGCCAGTTCCATGCCCTCGATCCGCATCACGTCCTGAGCAACCGCTTCGGGCATCCGCGTGTAGATCGCCGAGCAGGTGGCCATGGCGAACTCCGGCAGCACGATGTCACGGGGCCCATTGATCCTGTTGGTTACGTTCCAGCCGGCTTTCCTGAGCAAGTCGGCAATCGGAATGCGGCGGCTGGTCACCAGGTTGTGGCCGTGATCCGACAGGAGCGTGATCCGAACCCGGCCTCGCGTGAGATACATCATCTCGTGGCAGAAGCGATTGATTCGCGAAATGCCCTCAGCGTGGCCTTCGCGGCCGCGCAGCGCGCCCAACGCCGATGTGCCCACGCAGTAGCCGATGTACATCGGATTGCTACTGGCAAGGAAGCCGTCTTGAATTTGCCGCAACTCGTGGTCGAACCAGCTCAACTGATCGAGGTAGGCCGACGCATGGGCCAGATGGTCCAGCGCGTAGTCCACACGCTCGTGCCAGATGGCCACGCCCGCTTTGAGGTAGACGTCATACGCGTCGGTCTCGCGACCGCGTTCGTAATCGTAATAGTCCGACTCGATCGCCACGCCCGGCGTGAGATGAAAGAAATCCACCAGACACGGATCGGTCATGACCGGGAAAGGCGCGATTACCGCGGTAGGACGGGGGAAGAACCGGTACTGTCCCTGCTCCCAGGCCTCGCGGACCATGGACGCCGGAACACTATCCAGGATGATCACCAGGTCGCGCCGCTCAGTCGCGGGTATCGAAGCCAGGATGACTTCGTCAGCGACGCGTTGGCCGGGTTGAGCCCCGTACCCCAACGCGACCACGCGGCCTTGCGGATCGAGCCGCTCGTAATAGTCCGGTCGGCCGTCGCCCGTGGAGTCGTACCAGTGAAGCAGCACCTGGTCAGCCAAATGTTCGATCTGCTGTGGTGCGGGCGGAAAGAGCCGCGGTCCCGGTCCGGCACAACCGGCCTGAAATGACACCAGGACAGCGATCCCGATGCCCGCCAGCATCATCGGGTGACTACCACACCAGGCAAATTTCCGCATGTGAAGACTCTCGGGTGGAATCCAATCGCGGCTGTTCGCAGGTTCCGCTAAAGAAGCGTACGCAAACCGCCCCAAAAGGCAACTCTGGCGGCGCACCTGCCGCAGTATGTACATGGCCCACGCGGGCTCTTGCCTTTGCGGATGGCTTGTCGTCATTCCACCCCGCCAGTAGATTGTCCAAATGGCCAAGTCCAAGCAGATCACCTACAAGGATGCCGGCGTCGACATCACCGCCAACGATCGCATGGTGGACCTCATCGGCCCGATCGTCCGCAGAACTTACGGCCCCCGGGTCATGGCCGCCCACGGCGGGTTCGCCGGTTTGTTCCGGCTCGACTACCGCGAGGATCTTTTCAAACGCAACTACAGGGAACCGGTGCTCGTCGCCTGCACCGACGGTGTCGGCAGCAAGATTCTGCTCGCCCGCAACTCGGGCCGTTACAGCACCATCGGCATCGATCTGGTGGCCATGAGCGTCAACGACATGCTCACCGTCGGGGCTGAGCCGCTGTTCTTCCTCGATTACGTGGCTGTCCACCGCCTCGACCCACGTTGGGTCGCCGACGTCGTCGAAGGCATCGCCGCGGGTTGCGCCGAGGCCGGCTGCGCGCTGCTCGGCGGCGAGACCGCCGAAATGCCCGACCTGTACGCCAGCAAGGACTTCGACCTTGCCGGCTTCGGCGTGGGGGTTGTCGAACGGACGCGGATCGTGGACGGCTCGGACATCGAGCCGGGCGACGTGGTTATCGGTCTCGCGTCCAGTGGCCTGCACTCCAACGGCTACTCCCTCGCCCGCCGCCTCGTCTTCAAAGAAGCTCGGCTCTCGTACGACACCGTCGTGCCCGAGATCGGCGGCCCTATCGGCGACGAGCTGCTCAAGCCCACGCGGATTTACGTCAAGCCCGTGCTCAGCGTGCTCCGCAAGTACAAGGTCAAGCACGTGGTCCGCGGCATGGCTCACATCACCGGCGGCGGACTGCCCGGCAATGTCATCCGCATCCTGCCCGATCACTGCGTTGCCGTGCTCGAGTCGAAGAAGTGGACCGTCCCGCCGATCTTCCGCTACCTGGAGTCCATCGGCGTGGCACGCGACGAGATGTTCAACGTGTTCAACATGGGCATCGGCTACGTCATGGTCGTTCGGCCCGCCTTCGCTGACGCTGTGATCGGCCACTTCCGCCGCCGCCGGCTCGACGCCGTGGCCATCGGCAGAATCCGCAAGGGCACCCGCGCTGTGGATATCAGGTGAGTGTCCGGATGCTGCTGCGCTGCTGGGGTTCCGATGCGTCCGCGCCGCGTCGCCGAAACAGCTTCCAGTCATAAGTTACGTTTTTCACAAGTCTTACAAAAAAATTTTTGGCGAAATCCGGAATTTGGGCTTGTCCCGGATTCACCAAACCGTATCATGCACTAGGAGAGGGCAGCAACAAGGTTTCTCTCCACCGTAGTGTTCGCTCCATAGGCAGCCGCCTATGATCCAGGCATAGAGGCCTCGGCGCCGCAAGTCTTTGTGGGTCCGGAGCTTAAGCCTAATTGGATAGAAATCGGGCGCCGGCGCACGACGTGCACTCCTGAGACACTGTGCCGTTCGGGTGACTCGGTCCGCGATTGGGTTCGTTTGTTGTCTCTGTAAAGGAGAAGAGGCCGGCCGTTACCGCGTTGCATTCCGGATGGTGTCGCCCGGATCGGTGCCGTCGGCGAGGAATCAAGTAAAGATCGGAGGTTGACGTATGGAAGCTGCTGCCGACAGTGCGATGGTCCTGGAACTCGACGCCTCAGCAGGACGGAACGGTGCCGAGTCATCCAAAGAGACACCGCTGGCCCGGGCGGAGATTGAGGCATTCCAACGTCAACTCGAACATCTCCGGAGTTGGCTCCGGGAGAGCATTGCCAAGCTGGAAGCCGACTCGCCGGCGACTTCACGTTCCATCCTCATGGATGACGCCGACGCCGAGTGGCAAAGCAACATCCGCCAGCGGGCTCTCGCCGAGAAGCGCTTGCTTCTGAACGAGGTCAATCTGGCCTTCGAGCGAATCCGCCAGAATACCTACGGTCGATGCGTCAACGATAACGCCCGAATCCCACGCACACTCCTCGAGGAAATGCCCTGGGCTCGCTTCTGCGAGAGCTGTGCCATGCGACACGGCTAGCCAGCGCCCCGATCCTTTGTCTGACGACGGAAGGGGATTTGTGATCCCTGCGAATCGTCCGTGATGGGCAAGCGAGCATGTGTCTGCGCTTAGTCACATACCGTTGAAGCCGGCGCTATCGGATCGCACGGCAAGGTCTGTTTTCGCAAATACCCGGCGTGGATGAACGCTTGCGTGACGACCGCCACCAGCAGCAGGGCGGCGGTCAGCAAGTAGCTGGTGCGCAGTGAGGAGTGGTCGGCGATGAGGCCGCCGACAAACGGACCGGTCAGCGACATCAGGCCGACGGTCGCCTCGTTCACCGACACGTAGCGAGCGCTGCGTTCCGGGTGTACCAGCGAGTGGAACACCAGGTAGAAGAAGAACATGCCCGAGTAGCAGCCGAACCCGGCCGCCGCCAGATAGAACATCCAGGGGGTCGAGGCGACCGAGAACAGAACCATACTGCCCACGCCGAGCAGGCCCGCCATCAGAATGGGTAGTGGCCGGTACATCCACCAGAAGAACCGGCTCAGCCACAGACCGAAGCATGCCTGGAACGCGCTGAGCAGGAACAGCGTCAGTCCCTGCTCGAACTTGGGAATGCCATAGTTCGCCGCGCTGCTGGGGAACAGGCCGAAGATCAATCGCACCGCCAGACAGCCCAGTCCGCTGAACACCCAGCCCATCCAGGCCAGATCAGGCATCCGCGAGTAATCCGCAACGCGGCGTTGCGTGCTGTTGGTGACCGGGCCGGACGTTGGTCTCGTCGCCGGAGTGGCCGGGTGGGATGCGTGCCCGAGCAGGTACGTCATCACGCCCACGAGTACCGCTGAACCGGCAATGGTCACGTGACTCATTCGCCAGCCGAGGTGCTGCCACATCAGCCCGGCGATGAACGGCCCCGCGGCGTAGCCCATGCTCCACGAGAATGTGTACAGGCCGACCGATTGGTTGATCGTCCGTTGGCGGCCTTCTCCGACCACTCGCATGAAGACCTGAAACGGCACGAAGAACGTGGCCATCGCCACCCCTTCGATGACCAGAAGGCCGTACAGGACGGCCGTGTGTTGCGTGGTCGAAAAGACGATCGACAGCGCCGCCGTCGCCGCACAAGCCAGCATGATGAGCCCAGCTGAGTTCCGCTGCGTCACCACGCGACCGATCAGCAGCGATGAGATCATGTAGACGAAGGCCCAGGTTGTGAGCATGCCCGCGACCGCGCTGGCCGACAGCCCCTTTTGGGCCGACGAGACCATGCACATGAACAGCACGGCCGACAGGATCATGTCCATGATCGCGGGGAACAGATAAATCAAGATGGCGGCCATGGACGCTCTCGATTCTGTTTAAACGCCGGGTGGGTCACCTCATCCGCAGGACGCCCGCGCTCACATCGCGCCAAAGATGGACCGACGGGCATCCCGTTTGCGGCGGGAAAGCATAGCTCCTGCCGCTCGGCAGTTCAAACGCCGTCCGTATGAGATCAGCGATGATCTGTGAGCTATGAGCCTGGCGAGCGGCGGGGCTTGACTCCGCCGTCTCATTCCCCTGTCAGTTCGCACATTCCTCGCCAGAACCAGAGCATGCGGGTCTATTCGCGTGGGACGTCCGGACCCCGTCGAACTGAATCCGCCGGGACAAGCCCGGCGGCTCGCGCCGGTCTTACCTTTCGCAAGCTTGTACGGTTGGTTCCGATTGGGGATTACGGCAGGTCGTAGGCGAGTTCCTGGGCCCAGTACATTCGGCCGGTCGGATCCTGGTAGAACCCCATGCCGACCATCTTGTACGCGGGCTGGAGCATGTTCTCGCGGTGACTGGGGCTGTTTTCCCAGGCGATTTGGGCGGCTTGCACGCTCTTTTGGCCGGCAGCGATGTTCTCGCCGACGTACTCATGGCAGAAGCCGGCCTGGACCGCACGCTTCCCGGGGTTCTCGCCGTCCGGGTTGATGTGAGCGAAGTAGCCGCGTTCGTACAGGTCGCGGGCATGCGCGTTGGCGGCCGCCTCGAGACGCGTCGAGTACACCAGCGGTTCCAGCCCGTTGGCGACGCGGAAATTATTGAGCGCCTCGAACATTTCCCGATGCGTTTCGGTCGAAGGCTCGCCCAGCGCCTTGCAGTCGTCCGAGGGCAGCGGCGAAGCCGCGTCCAGATTCGTCGTGTCATCCAGTAGCGGGGCGTCCGGTAAGATGCCTACCGGCGACATGCCGCAACCCACCAGCGTGGCCGAGAACAAGGTAGCGACAAGAATTTTGATGATGCGTCCGGAACCCGTTCGCATGACTTGCCCCTCAGCAATCCCACCAGGGAACTTGACTGATCGTACCCGAGGTGACGGGCAAAGTCATCAATGAAGCGAAAATTTACTTGCGACGGATGGACCGGATTATGACGCTCTGCACTGGCAGACCTTCCGAAAAACTCGTCTGTCGCACCGGCACGGCGGCGATTCGGTCGACAACGTCCATGCCCTTGACCACGCGACCGAAGACGGTGTACCCGCCTCCCCACGTGTCGAGCCGAACGTTGTCGGCATGATTGATGAAGAACTGGCACGTCGCCGAGTTAGGATCGGTCAACCGAGCCATGGCAATCGTGCCGCGGGTGTTGCTGGCCGCTCCGCGCGACTCGTTGACGATCGGCGGGTACGTCGGTTCTCGGACCTGGAGTTGAGGCGTGAGCCATCCGGCTTGAATCATGAATCCCTCGACGACCCGGTGGAAGATGAGGCCGTCGTAAAACCGGTCATCGACGTATCGCAGGAAGTTTTTCACCGTCTCCGGCGTTCGTTGCTCGTCCAGTTCGACCATGATCTCGCCGAGGCTGGTGTCGATCACCACTTGCGGCTTGGCCGGTTGCGTCGCGGTGGCCGGACGCGTGGCGGCATTGTCCTCGCCGCCCGTCGCGTACAACAGCCCGCCGAACGCGATCGCGATCAACACAACAGATGCAATAATCATGTGCGAACCTCGCATAGGGGTTCTCCTGGCTCAATGATGCAGGACGCGAATCATAGCGTCTCGGTGCATGCATGGACAGCCGAACGGCGTCCATGGCGTCAGTTATCGGGCCCGCTGGCCGGCACGATCGGGAGCAACTGCACGGGTTCTTGTTCCTGGCCTCGGCGCCGCACCGTCTCGGATTCATCCGGCGACTGCAGCCCCGCCCGCAAGTAGGCGTTGGCCCAGTTCGCATAGTCCGATGCGTTGCCGTCGCCGGCGTCGGTCACCACCAACTCCAAATGCAGCTTGCCCCGAACTCGGACGTTGAACGGCAGCGGTGGGCTGCCGCCCTTGATCACCGGGCTCGTGAACAACGTCTGACCATCGGCGATGATGCGGAACACGGCCGATCCCTCTCCGCCCGCCGCATCGTCGATGCCTACCGAGCCGCTGAACGCGTCGTACCCGCCGCCGAGGAAGTAGACCAGCCTTGACGGTGCGGTCGTGCCGAGTCCGCGGTAGAACCGCTGACCGGCGATACGCAACGGCGTTCCGGCCGCACTGCGATCGTGGCCCAGCCGGAGCCGATCCTGCGAAATTGACAGGGGTACGAGTTGCGACAGGTTCGTGCTCGCCGGCATGGGCGTGCGGTGCAGCAGGGGCTCGGAGAACGTGGACTCGCGACCACTAAAGTCGACGGCGGTCACGGTGTACTCATATTCCGCGTTGTACAGGGCGGTGCTGTCCTGGAATTCGCAGCCGTCCACCTCGGCCACAAATCGCCCGCTGCGATAGATGCGGTGAGCGACCACTCGATCGTCGGGCTGGTGCCAGCTCAACAGCACGCCGCGTGTGTTCTGGACGGCCGCCAGCTGTCGTGGCCGCGGCGGCGGAGGCTGTGGGGGCTGGCTGACGCGGTGGAACCGGATTCGCCACGCCAGCGGTCCGCTGTTGTGTGACTCAAACGTGATGATCCGCAGCGGGCCGTGGGCGCGATTCCGCACGCCGGCGGTCTCTGATTCGATCGCCAGCAACTCGACGCTCTCCGGCCCTTCGGGCACGTACAGGAGCAACTCGTACGGATCGTTCGCCACGACCTCGCTCTGACCGGACAGCGTCAGTTCCTCTTCGTTCCATCGCACGTCGTGGAGATCCACGCCGCCGCAGGTGATGTGCCGGCTGGTTCCGAGGACGGTCGGAGCGGTCTCGTTCAGCTCGTGAATCGAGACGACGCGGCAGCCCGTCGCGGGCACCCGCACCTGGAACCGGTCGTGCACGATTCGCAGCAGCCGTCGCTCCCAGAAATCGTACACGGCGAACTGCTGCGTGCCGTTGCCCAGGTGCAGATCGGCCAACTCGATGGACTCCATTCGCGGCTCGTCCGACGTGTTGAACAGACCGAGAATATTGGATCGACCCGCCCCGTTGACCACGCTGAGATTCCAGACCGGCGGCAACCCAGGATGAGCGAACAGATCGACCGCACGGACGGGGGCGGCGGGGATGATCCGGCGAAGCAGCTCAATGCGTTCGTCGGGTAGCGCGTACATCCGCTCACAGGCGATGGGGCTTTCGCCCGCCAATCCGAGGAGTGATGCATAGAGGCGTGCCTGCTCCAGGTTGAGAGGATCGCCCACCAGCACCGTCGACGACATGCTTTGAGCCAGCAGTCCATGTCCCCAAAACCTCGACGTGATGCTCTCGGCGATCTGTTGGAAGCATTCCCACGCGGAGAACGAAGGGGCTGATCGCCCGGTCGCTCCGGCGGTTCCGTCGGCAGGACGCGTGCCGGGCGTGCCGCTCGATGGCACCGCCGCCGTTCGTACCGCCGGCAGCATGCTCTGCATGCCCGGCAAGAGCACCGATGCCGCGCCGTACGGCTGCAGGTTGATGGCCATCCAGACCGTGTTGCGAGCAATCTCGTCGGGCCGAGGCGGCTGACCGGTCTCCAGCGGCATCCAGGCGGCGGGCATCAACTCCCGGCGCCGGCGGTGGAGCGGGGCGTAGCCGGTCAGGCCATGCCGCGTGCGCAGAAACTCATCCTCCCGCCGCAGCGCCAGAGCCAGCGCCGGTTCGCCGGCCGGGACATATCCGGCTACCGTCAGACGCACGCGATCGGGCAGTTCCTCACAGTGCACCATGCCCTGCAGGTGCACAGCCCAGTCTCGCTCGGGCATGAACAGCCCGTCAAACCAGTCACCGGTTACCGGTCCCAGGGCCGCGTTCATCACCCGGTCCGATTCCCGCGGATTCAGGCAGACCGGGAGCATGGGCAAGAGCGTCTCGGCGACGATCTGCAACTCTACTGTCCGCCGAGGCGAATGCAGCATGATGGTGATCTGGTCGGGTTCCTCGTTGACTTCGCAGCGGCACACCGGAAGTCGCGGGTCGTCCGGAATAAGCCGGAAGGAGAACTTGCCTCGGAACTCCAGCCCGGACGGTTGCGAGGCGGCGGGCTCGGGCAGGATCCGGCACGGGACCGCTTGATGGTCCACCTGGAGCGTCGCCGACAGGAGGGCAACAAAGTCCTGTCCGTTCATCTGGAGAATCGCAGGCGGATCGGCGCTGACCACGCGTGCGGGCGGAGGCGGGGGAGGCTCGATGGCCGGCTGCGTCTGCGTGACGATCACCGGCTCGGGTCGCGGCGGCATCGAATCGGTCCACGCGGCGTCAAGAGACGCCTGCGGCTGGACGAACTCCGGTTCGAATGCGACGGCGGGGAGCGAATCCGCGATCTGGGGATCGGAGCGTTCGGCGTTCAAGCAGGCCGGCACGCACATGGCCGCGACGGCGATCAGGGCGAGAGCAGGCCATCGGCCGGCGCGGCCCATGGCGATTCGGGCGAGGGGGCGCGTGGAGACCCTGTTTGGCGTTCGCTCGCATCGCATGTGAATTCGGTGAACTCCTCGCCCGGGCCGGCCACGACCACCGCCACCGCGTTCATACCGGCCCGGAGCGAGTATACCCTCGTTTCGATCAGGCTGTAAACGCGGACCAAAGACCTTCCACGCGTTTTGCCGGTCGCATCTGCGGCCCGTCGCGCGGCACTCCCGTGATGCGAGACCGAACGGCCGGCTCCACTATAATGCCGGCCATGGAGACGCCCACGCCCATGCAGTTCCGAGGTCGCCCGGTGGTGCCAGGTGCCGGGCCGTTCATCTTCGCCGTCTTGAACGTCACGCCGGATTCGTTCAGCGACGGCGGCCGATACCTGGATCCGGCGGCCGCCATCGAGGCCGGTTGTCGATTGGCCGCCGAGGGAGCGGACGTCATCGACGTGGGGGGCGAATCGACCCGGCCCGGAAGTGAGGGCGTGCCGCCAGATGAGCAAATCCGCCGCGTCGAGCCGGTCATCCGGGAGCTTGCCCAGCGGTTCGGAGACGGTGGGCCCGCCATTTCCATCGACACGCGCTCGGCCGCCGTGGCCGAAGCGGCACTCGCCGCCGGTGCGACCATCGTCAACGACATCTCCGCTCTGACGTTCGATCCCGAGATGGGCCGGACGGTCGCCCGGCGAAAGGCGGGGGTTGTGCTCATGCACATGAAGGGCACGCCGGCCAATATGCAGGACAATCCGCAGTACGCGGATCTGATGGGCGAGATCCGGTCGTACCTGGCCGAGCGGATGGCCGCGGCGGCGGCGGACGGCATCGCCCGCGAACGGATCATCATCGATCCGGGCATCGGTTTCGGCAAAACCGCCGATCACAATCTCACGCTCTTACGCCGGGCGGGTGAGTTCCGCGAATTGGGCGTGCCCGTGCTCGTCGGGCCTTCTCGCAAGCGGTTCATCGCCGCCGTCACGGGGGCCACGGAGATCGCCGACCGTCTGCCCGGCACCATCGCCGCAGTCTGCGCGTGCGTGTTGGCCGGCGTCGAATGCGTGCGCGTTCACGACGTGGCCGCCTGCCGCCGTGCTGCCGATCTGGCCGCCGCCATCCGTCGCTGCCACGGATGACACCGTAAGCATAGATGAGTTATCAGCCATCGGCCGCGTGGACGGACACGAAGTCGTCTCTGGCTCGTGGCTCATTCCTGGACCGTATGGCGGACGATGCGGCCGGTGGAGAGGTAGATCACGTCCTCGGCGATATTGGTGATGTGGTCGGCGATGCGCTCGAGATTCTTGGCGATGCTCAGCACGTCCAGATGCGAGGCCAGCGACTCGGGCGAGCGGGCGGCTTGAATGACCAGCTTGCGGATGAGCTGCTCATATAACGCGTCGATGGCGTCGTCTTCGCCGCGCAGGCGCAGGGCAACCTTCTCATCCACCATGGAATACGCGTGCAGCACGTCGTGCAGCATCCGGCGGACGGCCGGGTAGATCTGCTCGAGCTCGGGCCGATAGGGCTCGATGGCGTCGCGCTGGACGTGCTCGATGCGTTCGGCGATGTTTACCACGCAGTCGGCGATGCGCTCCAGATCCCCGTTGACCTTGAGGACGGTGCAGAGTCGGCGCATGTCCGAGCCCATGGGCTGAAAGAGCGTCATGAGCCGCAGCGTTTCGGCCTCGATGGCGACTTCCTCGCGGTCGATTTCCTCGTCTTGGGCGATGAGCCGCGATGCAGTCTCGGTATCCACGCGAATGGCAGCAGTGCAGACCTCGTCGAGCATGTGTTCGACGGTCCGCGCCATGCGCATCGACCGGCTGGTCAGTTGATCCAGAAGTTCAACGAAATGTGCCGTCATGGTGATGCTTATCCGAACCGGCCCGTGATGTAGTCCTGCGTCCGCGGATTGCTCGGGTGAGTAAAGATGTCGTCCGTCTTTCCGTACTCGACCAGCTCGCCCATGTACATGAACGCGGTGCGGTCTGACACGCGAGCGGCCTGCTGCATGTTATGCGTCACCAACACCACCGTGTAGTGTTTCTTGAGGTTGTCGATCAAATCCTCGATTCGAGTGGTGGCGATGGGGTCCAGCGCCGAGCAGGGCTCGTCCATGAGCAGGACGTCGGGCTGCAGCGCGATGGCCCGGGCAATGCAGAGACGCTGCTGCTGGCCACCGGACAAGGCCAGCGCGCTGCTGTGCAATTTGTCTTTGACTTCATCCCACAAGGCGGCCCGCCGTAGCGATTGCTCGACCAGCTCGTCCAGCGAGCCGGTGAAACCGTTGATGGCCGCTCCCCAGGCGACGTTCCGGAAGATCGACTTGGGGAAGGGATTGGGCTTCTGAAAGACCATGCCGATCGTCCGCCTTAATTCGACAGGGTCGGTCTGCGGGTCGTAAACGTCCCGGCCACGATAGAGCACGCGGCCCGATACGCTGAGGTTGGGCGTGAAGTCGTTCATCCGGTTGAACGACCGCAGGAGCGTACTCTTGCCGCAACCTGACGGTCCGATGATGGCTGTGACCTGTCGCGGGGGAATCGCCATGGACACATTCGAGACGGCCGTGAAGTGGCCATACCGGATGCTGAGGTTCTCGGTCACGATCGCCGGTTCGGCGGCCGTCTCCCCACCGCCGGACGCGGTTCGGCGGTCGGGTAGCGGCCTGAACGGCTTCAGCGATGCGGGTATGGCCGGTTCTTGAACCAAGGGCATCACAACCTGTCTTTCTGCTGGTACATTCGAATTCCGATCGCTACCGCGTTCATGGTCAACAGAACGGCAAGCAGCACGATGATGGCGGCGGCGGCCAGATGATGGAACTCCGGCTGCGGCAGACCGGTCCAACTGAAGATCTGGATGGGCAGCGCGGAGAACGGGCTGGTCAATCCGGTGGGCACAAACGGAACGTAATTGAGCGCTCCCAACATGATGAGCGGGGCGGCTTCGCCGATGGCCCGCGACAAGGCCAGAATAATCCCGGTCATGATCCCCGGAGCGGCCGCCGGCAGTACGTGGTGACGGACAACCTGCCACCGCGTCGCTCCCAAAGCATAGGCGGCCAGCCGGATGGAGTTGGGCACCGCGGCCAGCGCTTCCTTCGAGGCGATGATGATCACCGGGAGGATCAGCAAACTCATGGTCAGGGCGCCCGCGATGACACTGCGGCCCAGGGCCAGGCTGCGGACGAATACGGCCAACCCGAGGATGCCGTACACGATGGATGGTACGCCGGCAAGGTTGGCGATATTCAGTTGGATGAAGCGGGTGAGGCGGTTGCTGCTCGCGTACTCCTGCAGGTAAACGGCCGCCCCGATACCCAGCGGCACCGACACGACGCCGGTCAACACGATGAGCCAGATGGTCCCGTGTAGGGCGTGCTTGATGCCCCCGCTTTCGGGGTTGAGTATGGACGGGAAGCTGGTGAGGAACTGCATGCTGAGCCATGCCCAGCCGTCCATCACCACTCGCACCAGCAGGATGCCCAGAGCCGCCACCGCGAGCAGCAGCATGAGCACGCAGAACAGATGGAAAGCCGAGCCGATCGCTCGTCGCGCACCCAGCCGTGGCACAAACGTGGCTTGCGTGGCTTGCACACTCATTCGTACACCTCCCGGAAGCGGGCGAGCACGCGCTGCGCGACCAGGTTGATCGCCAGCGTGATGAGAAACAGCGTCATCCCCACGGCGAAAATGGTCTGATACTCGATGGTGCCGGCGGGGGTATCACCCTGGCTGACCTGGACCATGTAGGCCGTCAGCGTCTGGACACTGACGAACGGATTGAGCGTGAGGTTCGGCGTCATGCCCGCGGCCAGCGTGACGGCCATGGTCTCGCCGACGGCTCGGGCCAGGCCCAGGAGAACGGCGGCGACCACGCCCGACATGGCTGCCGGCAGAACGATTCGCGTCGAGACCTCGAGCTTGGTGGCAGACAACGCGTAACCGGCTTCGCGCAGCGACCGGGGCACGGCCCGGAAGGCGTCATCGCACAGCGACGAGATTGTGGGGATGATCATGATACCAACCACGATGGCGGCACTGGCGGCGTTGAAAATCTCGACATTCGGAAACAGCGGCCGCAGGACGTGCGGCGTGATGAACGTGACCGCGAAGTACCCGTAAACCACGGTGGGGATACCGGCCAGGATCTCCAGAATCGGCTTGAGCAGGTTCCGCAGTCGCGGCGAAGCGTACTCGCTGAGGTAGATCGCCGATGCAAGACCCACGGGCAACGAGACGATCAATGCGCCCGCGGCGACGAGAAACGTCCCGCCGATCAGCGGAATGACGCCGAAGTGTCGCGGCTCCATGAGCGGAGCCCAGCGGGTGCCGAAATAAAACTCGAACGGCGAGACGTGGACGAAAAACTTGACCGATTCGGATGCCAGTACCCAGATGATGCCCGCCGTGGTGGCGATGGAAACCAGAGCGCAGGCTAGCAGCCAGACGTGAATGCCTCGCTCTTTCCAGCGTCGCAGCGTTTCAATCATGGCACCACCTGTTCACCGGCCGCCGGCTTCGTGCCGGCGGTTGCCGCCTCGCCATACAACTCGACCACGTTCACCGGCCCGGCGGGCTGTTCAGCGGCCAGAACCGAGCCGGTGATGCGCTTCTCGAGCCGCCGGGCGAGCACCTTGTAGGCCTCGGGCGACAGCGCGACATAATTCACTTTCGGATGCTCGACGATCTCCGACGCCGATTCGAGATAGAAGTTCATGAACGCGGCTACCGCCGGTCGCTCAAGGCTGGCCTGGTTCACGTACAGGAGCAATGGCCGGGAAAGCGGTTGATAAGCACCGGTGCGGATGGCGGCCGGCGTCGGTTTGACCGCGGAGTGGGCGTCGGGTCCGACAGCAAGCAGCTTGAGCTTGTCGCGATTGGATCCGTAGTAGGCAAACCCGAAATAGCCCAGCGCGCCGGCGTCCCCCTCCACGCCCTGGACAATGACGTTGTCATCCTCGCTCATGGTGTAATCGCCGCGTGAGGCTTTCGCTTCTCCGACGATGGCTTCCGTGAAGTAATCGAACGTTCCGCTGTCGGTGCCCGGGCCATAGAGCTTGAGCGGCAGATCGGGGAAGCCGTCGCGGACGTCCTTCCAGTTGTTGACTTGGCTGCCAGGCTTCCAGATCCGCGCCAGTTCAGCCACCGTGAGGTGATTGACGAAGTCATTGCGGGGATTGACGACGACGACGATGCCGTCCAGGGCCACCGGCAGCTCGATAAACTCGACGCCAAGCTCGCGGGCCCGTTCTATCTCCACCGGTTTGATCGGCCGCGACGCGTCGTTGATATCGGTTCGCAGCGACGGCTGCTCGTCAAGGAACTTCTTGAAGCCGCCACCCGTGCCCGATACGCCCACGGTGACTTTGATTCCCGGGTGCTTCTCCAGGAACAACTCCGCGACGGCCATGGAGATGGGAGCGATCGTGCTGGACCCGTCGATCCTGATCGTTCCGACCAGCCCATCCTCTACCGGTTCTGCATCCGGCTTGTTGCAGCCGATCACGGCCGTCCAGATCGAAGCGACGAGCCAAAGCTTCGCCATCCGCATCGGAACTCCCTCCCGACACCACCGGTGCCTGCGCGGCGCTGTACAACACGGTTGCACGGCGTCTGGTTGTCGAGGTTATGAAGCGTAGATCAGGTTCCCGCGGGCTTGGTGTTAAAGTTTTGCTAAGACGATCGTCTCCTGGCGAGTGGCGGGGCTTGATCCCGCTGTCTCATTCCCCCATCGGCTCGCACACCTCTCGCGAAACCCCGCGCCGGTATGCGCCGAATCTGCGGAAGACCCGTCGTTCCGCGTTACCCCCGAGTGGGCGGGTTGGTCAGCGACTTTCCGCCGGGCTTGCGGTACCATACCGGCCGAGCTCCGAGGGAGAGGTCATGGCGGTCCGGTTTGTCGTCGGCAGAGCAGGCAGCGGCAAGACCTTCAGATGCCTGGAGGCCGTGCGGACCCGGCTGCGCGAGACGGCGGCCGAGGGGCCTCGGCTGCTGCTCCTCGTCCCCGAACAAGCCAGCTTTCAGGTCGAGCGGGCACTCATCGAGACGCCCGACATCCCCGCGTACACGCGATGCGAGGTGCTGAGCTTCCAGCGGCTGGCCTACCGGGTGTTTGCCGAGACGGGCGCGGACCCCCGGCGATCGGATCAGACCATCGGCGGTTTGGGGCGGATGATGGTCATCCGGCGGCTGATTCGCCGCGAGCGAGTGGGGTTACGGCTCCTGGGCTCGGTGGCCGACAAGCCCGGCCTGGTCAACCAGGTGGCCGGGACGCTCGACGAACTGATGCGCGAGGAAGTCGATCCCGCGAAGCTGGCGGAAGTGGCCGAAGCTCGCGAGGAGGTTGACCCGTTGGGGGCGGCGAAACTGGCCGATGTGGCCCGCCTGTACCAGGCCTATCTGGACTACCTCATCGAGGATCGCATCGATCCGGCTCAGTACTTGAACCTTGCGGCCCAGCGACTGGACGGTTGTTCCTTCCTGTCCGGGGCGGAGGTTTGGGTGGACGGCTTCGCCGGCTTCACACGGCAGGAGTTTCACCTCCTGGCCGAGGTCGCCAAGCGAGCGGCGAAGGTCGAGATCACCATGCTGGTCGATCCGGCGGCCAGTGCGGTGGAGGCGACGCAGTTGCCGGCGATTTCATACTCGCGGTTCGCCCGAGCCGAGCGCACGCTGGTCCGGCTTCGCACGGAACTGCAATCGCGGGGCGTGGCCATCGACGAGCCGATCCGGCTGGAGACGAATCCGGAGCGATGCCGATTCGCCGCGCCGGAACTGCTGCAGCTCGAGCGAGAGCTGTTCATCGGTGGGGTCGCGAGCACTACAACGCCGGCGCAGTCGCCGCAGGCCATTCGCATCCTGGAGATGCCCGACCGGCGGACGGAAGTCGAGGCGGCGGTCGCGGAGGTGCAGCGGCTTGCCGCGACGGGCATGCGTTACCGCGAGATGGCCATCATCGTGCGCGACCTGGCTGTGTACCACGACCTAATCTCGGCGGCCATGCGCTCCCGCGGCATCGCCTGCTTCATCGACCGGCGACAGCCCACCACGCATCATCCGCTCATCGAGCTGGTTCGGGCCCTGCTCGCCCTGGCCGAGGACGATTGCCGGCTCGACTCGGTACGGCTCACGTTCAAGACGGGCCTGTTGTCCATGGACATGGTCGACGCCGACCTGCTGGAGAACTACCTGCTGGCCCACGGCATCGCCGGGTGGCAGCGATGGTCGAAGGAGTGGGAGTACACGCGGTTCTTCCAGCGGCGCGGCGAAAACGGTGAACTGTCGGCGGAGCAGCGGGCGATACTGTCGCGGGTGAACGAGCTTCGCCGAAAGTGGTGCCAGGCCATGGGGCCGTGGATCGAAACGGCCAAGCGCGGCACGCTCGACGGGCGGACGTGGGCACGCGAGCTGTTCGCCTGTCTGGATCGTCTGCGCGTGGCGGAGAAGCTGGAGAGGTGGGCGCAGGCGGCGGTGGAGGAAGGTCAGCCCGAAGCGGCCGACATGCACCGGCAGGTCTGGACCGACTTCACCGAGTTGCTCGACGAGTTCGTGCGAGCGCTGGGCGGCGAGTCGTTGCGGATCGACGAGTTCCGCGAAACGCTGGAGGCGGCGCTGGCCGAGTTCAACCTGGGGTTGGCCCCGGCCACGCTCGACCAGGTGCTCGTGGGGCAAATCGAGCGCAGCCGTCATCCGGAGATCCGGGCGGTTTTGTTGTTGGGCTTCGACGAGGCGAGCTATCCGTTGCGGCGATCGGAAGATCCGCTGCTGGGCGACGCCGAGCGCGAGGCTCTGCGGCAGGTGAACGCCGAGATCGGCCCGTCGCGCAACCAGAAGCTCGCCGACGAGCGCATGCTGGCTTACATCGCGCTGACGCGGGCGAGCGAACGGCTGTGGATCAGTTATCCGCGCCAAGATGCGGACGGCAAGCCGCTGCAAGCGTCGGCTTATCTCCAGGACGTGCTGACGACGGTCCCCGGCCTGCGAGTAGAGAAGGTGCCCGGGCCGGAAGCCGGCCGAGCACCGGCCATGATCTCGAGTGTACGTCAATTAGGGGCGAGGCTGGCCCGCGAGTTTCGCTACCGGCCCCGGCGTGACGATGACCTGGACATCGAATCGCGGGCGAGCTGGAACGCGCTGTACGAGGCCGCTCGCGCGCGGGCGGAGTGGTCGAACGACCTGGCCCGGGCGTTGGGCGGGCTGCGTTATACGAACGAAGTCGTCGCCGATCCCGCGCGGGTGGCCCGGCTGATCGACGAGCCGCTGACCATGAGCGTGTCGCGGCTGGAGTCGTTTGCGGCATGTCCGTTCCGCCATTTCGCCGCGTCCTTGTTGCGGCTGCAGGAGCGGGTCGAAGCGGAGACTTCGCGGATCGATCTAGGGCAGCTCTGCCACGCCATCCTCGAGCGGTTCGTGTTCGAGCTGGCCAAAGAAAAAAAACGCCTGGCCGAGCTGGAGGACGACGAGATCAACGAGCGGGTGGATGCAATCGCCCAGCGCACATTGCCGGACATGGTCCTGGATTTGATGCTGGACGACGCTCGCAGCGAGTTCCTGTGCGATCGCAGTCGCGGGCATCTCAGTCGCGTGATGCGATGGCAGCGAGATTTTGCCCGGCGCGGGCGGTTTCGGCCGGCGGCGGCAGAGTTTCCGTTCGGCTACCGCGACCGGCCTGACGCGGTGGTGCGGCTGCGCACGCCCAAGGGACGCGACCTGCTGCTTCGCGGCAGGATCGACCGCGTGGACGTGGCGGAACTCGGCGATGACCTGCTCGGGCTGGTGATCGACTACAAACGGACCAGCCACCGCCGGCTCGATATCACCCAGGTGTATCACGGCTTGGCGTTGCAGTTGGTGGGATATCTGATCGCGCTGCGACAGACCGGGCGGTCGTTGGCCGGACGCGAGATACGGCCCGTGGCGGCGTTGTACCTGCCTTTGCTCGAACCGTTCAAGACCGTTGCTCACCCGGACGAGGCGGAGAACGTCAAGACGTACCAGTGCCGCGGGATCCTCGATGCCTCGGTGATCGAGGCCATCGACGAGGAGGTTCGACCCGGCAGCGACGGGGCGTCGAGGTTTCTGTCGGCCAAGCTGAAGTCCGACGGCACACCGCATTCGGTGTGCGATCTGGCCGAACGGGAGGAGGTTTCGGCGCTGATGGCCCATGTCGAACGGCGGATGGGCGAACTGGCCGACGCGATTGCCGACGGTGAGATCGCCATCCGGCCGTATCGGCTAAACCGCAGGATGCCCTGCCCGTTCTGTCCGTATCGACCGGTGTGCCGGTACGAGATCGAGACGCAGCCCTGCCGCTACCTCGACAGCTTGCGCCGCAAGGAAGTACTGGAGCAGTTGGCGAGCGAGTACGAGGGCAAAAAATAGCATTGTGGTGCAGGCATCCTGCCTGCACGTATGCATGCTGCGTAAGCCCACGGACCGGTGGCCCGCACCGGCGGCTTACGCCGCCGGCTATCGACCGGCGCCCCTACGGGGCGAGAAGGTGCCGCACGCTAAACACCTGCGGGAGCGTGCACCACAACAACGTGTGTACGCAGGGAGCTGATGAATCATTATGTCGGTGACGGAGAAGACAGATCGATTCGCGCACTTGACCGCTGCTCAGCGGGAGGCCATCCGCACCACGGATTGCAGCCTGCTGGTGTCGGCGGCGGCCGGCTCGGGCAAGACGACCGTGCTGGCCGAGCGCTGCGCGTATCTGGTCTGCGATTTGCCCGCCGAGCAGCGGTGCGGCGTGGGCGAACTGTTGGTGGTGACGTTCACGGATGCCGCCGCGGGCGAAATGCGCAGCCGAATCGGCGCTGCCATCCGCCAGCGGATCAAGGAACGGCCCACAGACGCGTACCTGCGCGAACAGCTCTACCTGCTGGACAGCGCGAGCATCTCGACCATTCACTCGTTCTGCCGCACCATCGTTCAGAAGTGGTTCCCGCAGGCGGGAATCGACCCGCAGGCCGCGCTGCTCAGTGGCGACGAAGCCGAGCTGCTGCGCCGCGAAGTCCTCGATGAGCTGTTGCAGGAGCTGTACGGCCGCGAGGATGAACTCGGCGCGGCGTTCCGGGCGCTCGTGGACGAGTACGGAGCGGGTGAGGACTGGCAGATCGGCGAAGTCGTGTTGTCAGTCCATGATTTCATCAACAGTCTGCCCGATCCGTACGGTTGGTTGGATCGGTCGGTGCGGCAGTTCGATCCGTCGGACGATCGCAGCGTGGTGGCTCGGCTGGACGAACTGCAAGCGCAGCGGCTGCGCGACGAACTGGCTCGACAAACCGAGTTCGCCGCCCAGGTGGTGCGGACGATCGAACAGCTCTGGCCAACGGCGGTCAGCCGGTTGGCGGCGGCACAGGCTCATCGGGATAACCTGATCGCCTGGAGCGACCGGCTCGCAAGAGATCCCGCCGATTGGGAGGGCGTCGCGACAGCAATTCGCGAGTTTCGTTTCGATCGGCTGGCATCAAAACCGCGGAAGCTGTCCGAGGCTGACTCCGAGGCCTACGACAGGGCGAAGGAGCTCTACGACCAGGCCAAAGCGCTGTTCGGCAAGCGCCTACAGGAGA
Source organism: Planctomycetota bacterium (assembly GCA_029550525.1). Lineage (GTDB taxonomy): Bacteria > Planctomycetota > Phycisphaerae > UBA1845 > PWPN01 > JACQVT01. Next base: position 375,036 of record JAKPHF010000062.1, on the reverse strand, counting down.
AGCTCTGTCGGTTCACCGCGGCCGAGTATCGCGACGGGCTAAGGCGGACGGCGCCTTTCGTGGCCACCATGGTGGATCTCGTGCGGCAGTTCGATCGGCGTTACAGTGAGGCCAAGAACGCCCAGGCCGCCCTGGACTTCAACGACCTGCAGCGCGGGGCACTGCGCATCCTGGCTGACAACGGCGATGCGAGCCGACCGTCGCTCATCGCCCGGCAACTGCAGCGGCAATATCGCTACGTGCTGGTGGACGAGTTTCAGGACGTCGATCCGCTGCAGGAATCGATTCTTCGGTTGGTCAGTCGCGAAACCGCCGATCCACCCTGTGGCAACTTCTTCACCGTCGGCGACATCAAGCAGAGCATCTACCGATTCCGCCTGGCCGAGCCTCGGCTGTTCATGAAGCGAGCCGACGAGTTCGGTGAGCCCGGGGCGATCGGACGCGTCATTCATCTGCAGGAGAACTTCCGTAGCCGTCAAGGCATCATCGAGACGGTCAACGAGGTCTTTCGCTGTCTCATGAGCCGCGAATTCGGCGGCAGCGAATACGATACCCACGCCGAGTTGCACGCGGGCGCGACGTACCCCGACGCATCCGACGGCGCGACGTTCGGCAAGCCGGCCATCGAACTCCATTTGCTCGAGCCGGTCACGCAGCAAACCAAGTCGCTGGACGAGGCGGACGATAACGGCGAAGCGAACGACGGCGATGACGCGGAGCTCGAAGGCATCGAGCGGGAAGCGTTCCTGATCGCGGGCCGCATTCGCGACTGGATGGGCTTACAAGGCGGCGGGCGCCGGCAGGTGGCGGCCAAGCCGGAATCGCCCGGGCTTCCGCCGGCCACGCGGCCCATCGAGTACGGCGACATCGTCATCCTGTTGCGGGCCATGCCCCACAAGGCCGAGCCCATCGCCGAGGTGCTGCGGCGGATGGGTATTCCCGTGCGGATCGAAGGGGCTGACAACCAGCTCGATTCCACGGAGTTCCGCGACGTGTACAGCCTGCTGCAGGTGCTCGACAACCGGCAGCAGGACATTCCGTTGGCGGCGGTGCTGCGATCGCCGCTCTTGGGCGATCCGTTGAACGAGCAGGATTTGCTCGAAATCCGCCTGGTCGACAAGTCGGTCGCGTTCCACGCGGCGGTCGAGATGTACCGCATCCGCGGTAAGGACGACGCGCTTCGGAAACGGCTGACCGTGATCCTGGATCGACTCGAAAGGCTGCGCACGCGCATCCAGCGCGAACCGGTGGCCGACGTGCTGTGGGACGTGTACGAGGAGACGAGCTACCTGTCATTCGTGGCGGGCCTGCCCGACGGCGTGCAGCGCCGAAACCGCCTGGTTCGGTTGCACGAGCTGGCCCGGCAGTTCGGCCGGTTCTCCAGGCAGGGACTGCGGCGATTCCTGCGGTTCCTCGACGAGATGGTCGAACAGGAGCGAGGCGGGCCGCCGGCCGCTGCAGGGTCGGCGGGCGAGAACGCCGTGCGCATCATGACCATCCATGCCAGCAAGGGGCTGGAGTTCCCGGTGGTCATCCTGGCCGATCTGCAGAAGCGGTTCAACCTGGCCGACACGCATGAGATGGCGCTGGTCGATCGCGAGTTGGGCCTGGCGTTGCAGGTGGCCGACGCCGAGCGACGGGTACGCTATCCCACGTTCCTGCATCAACTCGCGGCTGAGCGGGGCCGGCAGGAGAGCCTGTCGGAGGAGCTTCGTGTCTTATATGTGGCACTCACGCGGGCCCGCGAGCACCTGGTGCTGGTGGGACGTTGCCCGTTGAGCCACATCGAGGCGGCCTGCCGCCGGGCCGCAACGGGTGGCGAAAGCCGGGTTCCCCGGATGCTGCTGGAGTCGGCCGGGAGCGTGCTGGAATGGCTCCTGCCCGCTCTGGGCCGCATGCCCGTCGGCACGGTCGAGTGGGGCGAAGGGCCGGTGGATGCGAGCCGGGCTCCCATCACCGTGCGCGTCTACGAACGGTCGGAAACCGACGAGTGGCGTGTACCGCCCGCCCAGCGGCCGGAGACGGCCGATGCGCTGGCCGCGGTGGGGCGGCTCGAGCCGCTGTCCAGCGACGAGCCCGTTGCCCGCACGCCAGTGGTTGAGGAAATCCTTTCGGCGCTGTCCTTCGAGTATCCGGGGCTGGAACTGACCACGCTGCCCGCCCGGACGGCGGTGAGCGAAATCAAACGGACCTGGCAGGCGGACATCGATCCGGACGAACGGCCGGCGTCGCGGCGGCATCGGCCGTTGCCGCGACCGGTGTTCCTCGACGAGGGGCCGAGTGATCTGACCGCAGCGGCACGCGGATTGGCCCTCCACCGATTCATGCAGTTGCTCGATCTGCATCGGCCCTGCGATGCCGATGACCTGGAGCGCCAGCTTCACGCCCTGGTCGAGGCGGGCCGTATGTGCCGGGCGGATGCCGAGGCAGTGGACTTGGCTGGCGCCGTGTGGTTCTTCACTACGCCGCTGGGCCGCTCCGTGCGCAAACAGGCCGACCGCGTGCTGCGGGAGGTGGCGTTCGTGTCCCGCGTGGCTCCCGAGCGGCTGGACCCGCTGGTGCACGGGCGGGATCCTCGCGACGTCGTGCTCGTTCGCGGTATCGTGGATCTGGTGATCCGCCGCGAAACCGACCTGCTGATTCTCGACTACAAGACCGATGATATCCCCGAAGATCAGTGCGCCGCCCGCGCCGAGCATTACCGGACGCAACTGGCGCACTACGCCGAGGCGCTGGGGGCGGCGTACCGACGGAGCGTGGGGGGGCAGTATCTCGTCTTCCTGTCGCCGAGGCAGATCGTCGAGTTGACCGCCTCATGAAAGCGGCAGCGTCTGGAACCTTGCGGCTTTTCGTGCGTATTTAAGACGTTTGTTGGGATTCAAACCGTATCGAGGAGACTCTCTTGGCTGAACTCGATCGAGACAAGATCACGACCGGTACCTCCATCGGCCCGCCCCCCGGTTCGCCGACGCCCGATTCGCCGTGGGACAGACCGGCGGTGCGGCGGGAGCGCGGACTGAGTATCGTGAGCACGCTGATCGTGATCAACGTCGCGATCTGGTTCGTGCAGACGCAGAGCTCGTATTGGAACCAGGCCCTATACGGGTTCGGGGCTCTGCAGACCGCTGCCGTGGTGCATGGAGAGGTCTGGCGGCTGTTCACCGCCCAGTATCTCCATGCCAGTTGGGTGCACCTGCTGGTCAACATGATCGCGTTGCATTTCCTCGGCCGGCCGCTGGAGCAGCGGTGGTCGCCCCGCAAGTTCTTCGCGATCTACACCGCTTGCGGTTTGGCGGGCAACATCTTCTTCACCCTCCTGGGCACGAAGGGGGTCATCAACCCGTTCCAGGCCGCGGTCGGTGCTTCGGGCTGCATCTACGGCCTGCTGGGTATCGTAGCCGTCATGTTCCCGGATGCCGAACTCCTCGTCTACTACGTGTTCCCCGTGCGGGTTCGTACCGCGGCCATCATCATGGGCGTCATCGCGTTCATGTCGGTGGTTGAGCGCGGCGCCAACTACGGCGGTGAGGCGTGCCATTTGGCCGGCCTGGTCTTCGGCGTGTGGTGGGCGTTGCACGGCGACGAGTGGTGGTCCAATTCCGACTGGGTGTGGAAGCGCCCGCGGCAGCGGAAGGAATGACACGGCGCCGGGGACGCAGGAAAAAGAAGGACACGGCGACGCCGTGACGCGGAGACGCGGCGAAAACAGACGATGACAGGGGACCGCGGGCTTGGCTTGCTTTTTTGTGTCGAGGGGGAAGACGGGCCGGCGGATTGACGGCGACAATTGACACCCATATCCGTTCGTGACACATTGATGGCTCGGGAGCTCTCATTTCCGCTGCCCGTTTTCGAGCCATCGACATGCCCAGTTCCGTTACCGAGACTAAACCGATTCGTGCGGCCGGGCCGACCGACGATCCGGGCTTCGACGATCCGAGGAACGTCGTCGATCGGCGTCCACGGCTGGTCGTGGTCAGTGACTGGCTGGTGGCCAACCCTCTGGTCGCACCGGCGCTGGGCATGACGGCCGGCATCTTTTTCGACGCCTGGCACGCCGTGGGCGTGGGTATCGCTTGCCTGGTGTTCGCCGCTGCCGGCTTGCTCGTATGGCGGTCGACTCGATGGCACCTGGCCGGCCCGCTCGGGTTGTTCATCGCAGCGGCGGCAACGGGGACGGTGCTTCACGATCTGTCGTTTCGAAGATGGCCCGCTCGCCACCTTGTCCGCCACGCGTCGGACCAGGCCGCCACCGTTCGGCTCAGCGGCACGGTCCTGTCCTCCCCTCTCATTCAGTCGGGCTCCTCAGCCAAGGCGGTCTGGTATCCGGAGCTGCCGCGAACGCGCTTCATCCTGTCGGCTGACACACTAGTGCGCGGGGGCCGGCGGCACGTGGTCGAAGGGCTGGTTACGGTTACCGTTCGCGAGCCGCTCCTCGACGCGGGTGCCGGCGACCGCGTGGAACTGTTCGGCACGCTCCGCCGTATCGGCCCGCCCGCCAATCCGGGCAGCATCGACTGGTCACTCGTGAACCGCCGCAACGGCGTGCTGGTCGAGTTCCGCTGTCGCCGGGCGGCCGACGTGCGGGTGCGGGCGAGCAATCCGTGGCAGTGGCGCACATGGCTGGACTGGCTGCGACAGCGGGCCCGTGCGGCCATGCTCGACGGAACCTACCCCGGCGACGTGCCGGGCAGCGGCCTGCTGGCCGGTATGGTCCTCGGGCAGCGCAGCGCCATCGACGCCGATCTCAACGAGGCGTTCGTCCGCTCCGGCACTGTGCATTACCTCAGCGTGAGTGGCGCCCACGTGGGCATGCTGGTCGGCGCGGTGTGGGCGATCGGTACCTTCCTGGGCATAGGTCGGCGGCGATTCGCGGCCTGGGCCATGACGGCGGCGACGGGCTACGCCGTGTTGGCTGAACCCAGCGCGCCCATCATTCGAGCCGCGATCATGACCGATCTGGCATGTCTGGCCCTGCTCGCGCGAAGGCCGGTCCGCGCCGCCAACTGCCTGGCCCTGTCGGCCCTGGTGCTGCTGGTCATGCGGCCCACCCAACTGTTCAACGCGGGCTTCCAACTGTCGTATGTAACGTTGCTTAGCGTCATTTATGTGTCGCCGCGGGTGTACTATGCCGGCATGCGAGCGTACCGCCGCCTCACCCGCCGCGACGACCCGTTGCTCGCGCCGGAGATGCAGCAGCGACTGGGCATGCGCTCGCCGATTTGGGCGTGGTGGGACCGGGCCGTGCGCAGTCTGGGCGGCTTGGTTGCGGTGGGGCTGGCGGCTTCGGCGGTGGGGGCGCTGCTGTCGGCTTATCACTTCCACCAGGTGCAGTGCTGGGGCTGGATCAACACCATCGTGCTTGTTCCGTTTGTGTGGTTCGTCATGGTGGTCGGGCTGATCAAGCCGGTGGTGGCCGGCATCGTGCCCTGGCTGTCAGATCCGCTGGGATGGGCGCTTGCGACGGTGACCGATGCCTTGATCGAACTCGTGGAGGCCATGGCCCGCCTGCCCGCCGCGGCGTTCGCCACGCCGGCCATTCCGCCGTGGATCGTCGCTTCCGGCCTGCTGCTGGTGGTACTGTGGACCGTGCAGGATGCGCTGCGGATACCGCCGCGTTGTTGCCGGCTGGCCGGACTGGCCTTTGCCGTTGCCGTGTCCTTCGCTCTCGCGCCACCAAGCCCGCGGCCATCACTCACCATGCACGTGCTGGCGGTCGGCAACGGAACGTCCACTGTGATCGGCCTGCCCAACAGCAAGACCCTCCTGTATGACGCGGGCTGTTTCCCGCCGTACGACCTGGAGCGGTGGACGCTCGGTCCGCTGTTGTCTCGCGAGCGTTGCTGGCGCATCGACGCGACGATCATCAGTCATGCGAATCTCGATCATTACGCCGCGCTGCCGGAACTGCTCGATCGTCGTTGGGTGGCCCGAGTGATTACCACGCCGCACTTCGAGCACGCGGGCCAGGCACACTCGACCAGCCGCGAACTGATCGCGCGCCTGCGCGGCAAGCCCGGCCGGTGGCAGATAGCTTCGCGCGGCGACCGACTGTCGGGCACGGGCGAGGCTCAACTCGAGGTGCTCTGGCCACCTGCCGAGGAGATCACGCCCGGCGACACGAATGAGACGTCGCTGGTGCTACGGATTTCGTACGGAGGCAAGCGCATCCTGGCCTGCGGCGATATCGAGGAATATGCCATCCGCCGTTTGCTGGCGACGACTGACCTGCGGGCTGACGTGCTGTTGTTGCCGCATCACGGAAGCGTCACGCCGTTCACGGCCGCGTTCGTGCGGGCGGTCGATCCGCAATACTGTATTCGCTCAACGGGTAGGCGCGAGACCAGCCCGGCCCTGGCCGAGATCGTCGCCGGTCGCACTTACTTCAGCACGGCCAACGACGGAGCGATCGAAGTGCGAATCGAACGGGGCGAGCTCACCGTCGCGCCCGCCTGCAGGCAAAGATGAGAGCCGGCGTCGCCCATCCACGTTGTGGGCAGGCGACACTGGCCCCAAGCTCGCCCCGGTAGGGCTGCGGCTCAACGCCTATTCCTGCACGCTTATTTCTTTTCGTCCTCTTTCTTCTCGTACAGGTTGGCGGTGCGGGCCTTTACGTCGGGGAACTCGGGCAGGGCGGCGCTGGGCACCGGTTCGTACCAGAACGTTGCGGTGGACCAGTCGTCGCTGGTTTCGGTCAAGCCCTGGCCGCGAACGTACGCGATCTGTTGGATGGTGATGCGAGCTTCCTTGCGCCAGGCGATGGGGTCCGGCAGATGCCAGCGGTACATGGAGGCGAACTCTTTCTCGGCCAGGCTGGCCCCGTTGTAGAAGAACGGTGTCTGCTGCAGCGCCCAAGCCAGGCCGACATAATCCTCGCTGCCTGTTCCCACGATGGTCGGCCATTCGGTATCGCCGTCCATGTACACCTTGATTTCGCCCTCGCCCCACCATTGGTCCGGCGTCAGGTTACGCACGCCGATCACGGCGCCGATGTAGCGGCCCTTCTGTTGTCGCTTGGGCAGCAGTTCGAAGTCTTTCTTGGGGGTCGTCGGATTCTCACGGCGGAAGAGCACGTGCAGCCGGCCCACGTCGGCCGGGTGCTTGTCGCCGATGGTGTAGTCGATCTGGTAGTACAGCGGGATCGCCTTGCTGCTCTCATTGATGACCGTCATGCGGGCCCGCTTGGTGAACGGCATGGGCAGCCAGATGTTTCGCCCGCCCGTGCTCCCCACCGAGTGCACGGCCGAGTGGTAGGGCATGATCTTGCCGTGGGCGAAGCCGAAGAAGTCACCAATGGGGCACTCGATGCTGGGATGCTCCTGGCCGTCCCAGTAGGCGCGAATGACCACTGCCCGCTGGACTTCGGGCTCCAGGGCGGTGGTCATCCAGATATGCCGGATCGTGCCCGGCCCTTGGATATCGCACAACTGTACCGAGTCGCCGGGCTGGAGGGTCTTGTTTGGCGCGCCTTTGCGTCCCGGCCCGAGTTGGCTGGCCGCCTTGCCGCCCTGGCTCGGCTCACCGGTAGGGTTCTCGAACGAGATGGACCGAGAGATTAGGCCGGTGTCCAGCAGATATGGCTCGTGAACCAGGTCCGGGGGCTGGGCAAGGCTCGTCACCGCCGCCAGGCCGAGGCCAACCGTGAATATCGACTTGCCGATCGTGGTTGCTCGCATAGTGCTTCCTTTCGTGCAGAGCTATGAGCCGGGATTGGGCGGCGTCTTGCTCGCTTCGGGTCCGGCGTGACAATCATGGTGCACACCTCCCGCGTGTAGACTGGGCATGCGGCAACTTCTCGCACCATGCTCCGCAGCGTCAAGGGTCGATGGCCCACGGCTCATGACTCATAGCATGTTCGGACGCGGATTATGGCGCCTGCCATGGGATCGAACAAGTGTTGCGAGGTCGATCCGACCCATAATGCCGGCTTCTGAGGTTTGGCGAGCAAGGTGGCTATCGGATGTTTGGAGACCATCTTGGTTTGACTTGGACGCCGTTCACAGCGTCCCGCTGTGGCGGCGAGCAAATCTTATATTCATTTTGCGGCGTATTCTCAGTCGCTGCATTGCCACATCGCCAAAAGGGGGGCGTATGAGGAGAGCGATCGTTCCAATATTGACGGTGTTATGCGTGGGCATTCCGGCGGCAGCCATACCTGTCGAATTCTCCGCGTTCGACGGCAGCCGTTCGGCGTGGGCCTCGTTCGAGATGGACGGGGGCAATCTCGTCGTGACGCTGGCGAACACGTCGGAGAGCGGCAGGCGCGGATCGGATGACGTGCTGACGGGCATGTTCTTTGATTCGGGTATAGACCTGAATCTGCAGTTGCTCAGCGGGGTCGCATCGAATGGAGCCTCCGTCGCGAGCGACTGGACTGTGCTCGACACCGGAGTTGATGAATGGGACCACGAGACCCATGCCTACGGGATCTTGGCTGGTTCCGGCTTCCATGATCGATTCTCCGATCTGAGCTTTGATGGTGTGCTGTCCTCTCCTGGCACGAGTGGCCTCATCCAGGACCAGCTGGTCTTCACGTTCATCGGCGTCCCGGCCGGTTTCCAGCCCGGACTGCACGTCAAGGGCGTGTTCTTCCAGTACGGGACCGGCCTTCTCGAAGCCGGCGGGGGGCCGATGATTCTGGCCATCCCCGAGCCTGGAATGCTCGCGTTCTTCGCGGTCAGCGGGCTCGCGCTCGTGCTACGACACAAGGTTTCCTGATCGTGTCAACACCCGGCGGACATCCCATTGGTTCATCATGTGACCTGCACGGCGGCGGCTCGGGACTTCCGGCCGCCGTCGCGCGTTTGGTAGCTGCGCCCGCAAGGGCGGCAGCGACGGATGAAGCCTGCATCACGTCTGGCCGTTGCGGCGCCGCTCTTGCCAAGCCGCCGGAAATGACTCTACACTAACCCATCTTTCCGCCCCTGACGGCGGGTCGGCAGGGGTGGACTCGGCACTCAATAGGGGAGACCACGATGTCAGATCGTCAACTGGGAATTGGCACGCGCTGCTTGCACGCTGGTCAGCAGGTGGATCCTGCCACCACTGCCCGCGCGGTGCCCATCTATGCAACATCGAGCTACGTGTTCAACAACACCGATCACGCGGCCAATCTGTTCGCCCTCAAGGAGTTCGGCAACATCTATAGCCGGCTCATGAACCCGACCTGCGACGTGTTCGAAAAGCGCATGGCCGCTCTCGACGGCGGTGTCGGCGCGCTGGCGGTCTCCAGCGGGCAGTCGGCCATCTATATCTCCATCTTCAACATCTGCCGGGCGGGCCAGAACTTTATCTCTGCCACCAGCCTGTACGGCGGGACCTGGACGCTGTTCACGCAGACGTTCCCCAAGTTGGGCATCACGCCCAAGTTCTTCGATCCGGCCAAGCCGGAGGAAATCCGCAAGCTCGTGGACAAGAACACCCGCTGCGTCTACCTCGAGTCGCTGGGCAACCCCAAGAACGACGTGCCCGACTTCGCCGAGGTGGCCCGCGTGGCCCACGAATGCGGCCTGCCCGTCATCTGCGATAACACGGTGATGACGCCCGTGCTTTTGCGTCCCTTCGAGCACGGCGTGGACATCACCGTTTACAGTACGACCAAGTTCATCGGCGGTCACGGCACGCACATCGGCGGCTGCATCGTCGATTCCGGCCGGTTCGACTGGACGGCCGAACCCGCCAAGTGGCCCGAGTTCACCGAGCCCGACCCGTCGTATCACGGCATGGTCTTCGCCGAGGCGCTCAAGCCCATCGGCAACATCGCCTACATCATCAAGTGCCGCACACATTTCCTGCGCGACATGGGCAGTTGTATGAGCCCGTTCGCGGCGTTCCTGTTCCTGCAAGGGCTCGAGACGCTGCACCTGCGGATGGAGCGGCATTGCAGCAACGCCTTGAAGGTGGCCGAGCACCTGTCCTCGCATCCGGCCGTGTCGTGGGTGAACTACCCCGGCCTGCCGAATCATCCGTTCCACGCCAACGCCAAGAAGTACCTGCCCAAGGGGGCGGGGGCCATCGTCGGCTTCGGCATCAAGGGCGGAGCCGAGGCTGGCAAGAAGTTCATTAACTCGGTCAAGCTCCTGAGCCACCTGGCCAACATCGGCGACGCCAAGTCGCTCTGCATTCATCCGGCCAGCACGACGCACTCGCAGCTGACCGCCGAGGAGCAGGCCGCCACCGGCGTCGTGCCCGAGTACATCCGCTTGTCCATCGGCATCGAGGACGTGGAGGATATCATCGCCGACATCGACCAGGCTCTGGCGGCTTCGCAGTAAGAGGTGTAAACGGTCCGCAGCGCCGCTTCCGGTTGCCGACTTTCGGGAAGACGGGCATCCTGCCCGCCTCCGACCGGTTGCGACGAACCGGTCTCGCGACGGTGATCCCGGGGGGCTATTCCGCCCGACCGGAAGTGAGCTGAAGCGGTTTGGTATGCCGGCTAGGCGCGGATATACTGATCGCGTGGACGCGGTGATTGCAGAGCCACAACCCGACAAATTCGCCGGTTCGGTCGGGCTGGTCCAGACGCAGACGGTCACGTTGTTCGACCAGCCAGGGGATGAGCTGCGCTTGGAATGCGGGCGTACGCTGGGGCCCATCCAGGTGGCGTACGAGACGTACGGCACGCTGAATGCCGCTCGCGACAACGCCATTCTCGTGTGTCACGCTCTCACCGGCGATGCCCACGTGGCCGGCTACCACAGCGAGACTGACCGCAAGCCCGGCTGGTGGGAGGTCATGGTCGGGCCCGGCAAAGGCATCGACACCAACCGCTACTTCGTGATCTGCTCCAACGTGTTGGGCGGCTGCAAGGGCACCACCGGCCCGTCGAGCATTAACCCGGCGACCGGCAAACGCTGGGGGCTGGACTTCCCCGTCATCACCATCCAGGACATGGTCAAGGTTCAGAAGCGCCTGATCGAGTACCTGGGTATCGACAAGCTGCTCTGCGTCATCGGCGGCTCGATGGGGGGCATGCAGGTGCTGGAGTGGACGGTGCGCTATCCGGAGAGCGTGGCGTCGGCCATTCCGGTGGCCACCACGGCCCGGCTGAACGCCCAGTCGATCGCCTTCGACGCGGTCGGCCGCCACGCCATCCTTGCCGACGCCAACTTCGCCAACGGGCAATATCACGACGGGCCCGCGCCCGAAAAGGGCTTGGCCATCGCCCGCATGGTCGGCCATATCACGTACCTGTCCGAGCAGGGCATGCACGAGAAGTTCGGCCGCCAGCTCCGCAACGCCGACCGCTACAAGTACGACTTCGGCAGCGAGTTTTCCGTCGAGACCTACCTCGACTACCAGGGCCGGATCTTCGTCGATCGGTTCGACGCCAACAGCTATCTGTACATCACCAAGGCCGTCGACTATTACGACCTGGCCGCCCAGCACGGAACGCTCGAGGCGGCCTTCCGCGACGTGCAGGCGAAGTTTCTGGTGATCAGCTTCTCGAGCGACTGGCTTTTCACGCCCGCCCAGTCACGGCAGATCGTCGATGCCCTGCTGGCCAACAACAAGGATGTCTCGTACACCGAGGTCGACTCGCCTTACGGCCACGACGCCTTCCTGCTCGAGCCTGAAGTGCTGGGCCGGCTCATCAACGGTTTTCTGTCCCGCGTGCAGGGTCGGCCCGTGCTGAGCAACGGCGACGACCTGCATCCCTACCGCCAGAAGCCGGACGTCGAGTCCACCTGGAGGCGTCGCCGCGTCGATTACGAGCGGATCGAGGATCTCATCGAGCCGGGCAGCAAGGTGCTCGACCTTGGCTGCGGACGCGGCGTGCTCTTGGCCCGGCTACAACAGCGCAAGAATGTGGACGGCCTCGGCGTGGAGGTGGTCCAGGCCGATCTCTGCGAGTCCATCGACCGCGGCTTGCGGGTGGTGGATCTGAACATCGAGAAGGAACTCGGTTCGTTCGCGACGAATTCGTACGACTACGTCATCCTCTCGCACACGCTGCAGACGCTGGTTCGGCCCGATCGCGTCTTGCGCGAGATGTTGCGCATCGGCCGAAAGGGCATCGTCAGCTTCCCCAACTTCGGCTACTGGAAGAGCCGCTGGCAGATGGCCATGGGCCGGGCCCCGGTCACCGAAACGCTGCCGTTCCGATGGTACAACACGCCCAATCGGCATTTCCTGTCGATTGCGGACTTCGAGGACTTCTGCCGCGACAACGGCATCCGCATCCTGCAGCGCATCCCGCTGGTCGAAGGCTACCGTGAGGAAGTGCATTTCCTGCCGAATCTGCGGGCGTCGGAAGTCATTTTCGTCATCAGCTCGCATGCGTGAAAAGCTGTGAGCCATGAGCTGTGAGCTATGAGCCATTATGTATGATCGTGGACACGGTGGACCGTAGGCTCGCGCCCACGGCTTTTGACTTTCGCGATTTCAGGGGGGACCACGTCGGATTTCTCGCGACAAGAACCTGCACGCCCGCCGTCTTCTCTGGCTTACGGCTCATCGCTCAGAGCGATTCTCCGGGAACGTCATCGCGTCCACGTACGCGTCCATGAACTTTGCATCGGACGCCAGCGGTACGTGATCGATCTTGCCCAGCAGGCCCGCATACTGGTTCGCATCTTCGTCGAACAAGGCCATCTTGGCCCCGAGCAGGGCAGTGTTGCCTACCACCCGCACGCGGTCGAGGTCGAAGTCGATCAGGCCGATGCGCCGAGCACTGGTCAGGTTGATGTAGTTGCCGAACGCGCCGGCGATGTACAACGTCGAGAGCTCTCGTGGCTGGATGCCCCATTGCTCGATGAGCAGACCGATGCCCGCGTGGATGGCGGCCTTGGCCAGTTGCAGCTCGCGGATGTCGCCTTGCGTGAGACGGACCGGCTCGGCCAACACCCATTCCTTCGCGCCGTCGGCGAGCCGGCCGGTTGGCTGAATGGTACCCAGCTCCAGACCCGCGGCTACTGCATCGACCAGTCCGCTGCCGCAGATTCCTCGCGGGGCCGTGTTCCCGATCACGTGACAGGTGAGTGTGTCGCCTTTGACGCGGACTTCGGAAATGGCCCCGGTCGCGGCCCGCATACCCATGGAAATGCGGGCGCCTTCGAACGCCGGACCGGCCGCCGTGGACGCGCACAGCATGCGCTCGCGGTTGCCGACGACGATCTCGCCGTTGGTGCCCAGATCCACCAGGCCCACCGGCGCGTCGCTCTCGTGCAGCCGGGTGGCCAGGACGCCCGCGAGAATGTCGCTGCCCACGAAGCTGCCCAGGGCGGGCAGGAAGTCGATCCGCGAATGGCTCGGCAACGCGTGCCAGCCCAGGTCGGCGGCGGTGAACGACTGTAAGCCGGCGTGGTCGGTCTCGAAGGGCACGATGGACAGCGGCGTCACGTCCAGGCCGCAGAACAGGTGATGCATGACCGTGTTGCCGACGATGGCGACGCGCTGGATGGTGCCGCCGTCGCCTGCCTCACGCTGGAGCCGCTCGACCATCCCGCCGATGGCTGTGCGGATGAGGTCGCGGAGTTTTTCGCGGCCGGCCGGCTCCACGCCGAACTGCACGCGGCTCATGATGTCGGCGCCGTAGGCCGCCTGCGGATTCAACGCCGATTCGACCGCCAGCACGCGACCGGTCTGCCGATCGACCAGTTGAGCCACCAACGTCGTCGTGCCCAGATCGACCGCCACGCCCAGGCCGTCCTTCGGCGTGAACGCGAACTGTGAGTTGTCGGCCAGGATGGTCTCTTCCCACTGCCCGATATCGAGCGTGAGGTCGCCGTCAGCTCGCCCGCAGCAGGCCAGCCGCCAGCCCGCGGCGATCTCGCTCGTGTTCAGGACTTCGCGCTCCTTGGCGGTGATCGGCAGTTCGCCTGCCACTACTCGCACGCGGCAACCCTTACACCGTCCGTGGCCGCCGCAGGGGAACTCCACGCCGTGTGCGAACAGCACGTCCTGCAGCGCGGTGCCTCGCGCTACCTCAAAACGCCGTCCCAGCGGCTGCAGCTCGATGGATACCGTTTCGCTCATGGAAGCACAGGATACCGGAAAGAGGAGATGGGAGACAGAAGACTGGAGCCAGGAGACTGGCTCTGTGTCTCGCTGCCTCTGTGGTTTGTTTTATCCTCTTGCTATTGCAAGTCGATGATGGCGTCATTCGTGCGTGACACGATGCGCCGGCCGGGCGGCACGACGAGGAAATCGGCCTCGTCCCAGGGGCCGTTGATCAGCCGTTCGATCAGCGTCATGTCGCCGCGGACCTTCTCGAACGTCCAGCCGCGCCGGGCGGCCTCATCGCGGGTCTGCCGCTCGAAGCGATCGTCCGGTTCGATGCCCATCTCGATGAACGTCAACTGCTTGTAGTTGCGCAGCGTGTTGCACAGTGTGTCCCACAGGTACTGGGCGTTGTCCTCGCCGTACTTGGCCACCAACTCCTCGTACGTCTGGTCCATGCCCAGTTGGTGCGACACCGAAAGTTGCCGCAGTTCGCCGGCGTCCGTGCCGCGCTCGATCCAGCCGGTGGTCTTGAAGTACGTGCCGGGCCTGCTGTTGAAGTACCCGAGATAACGGAAACGGCTTCCGAAGAACAGCGTGATGCAGTCGTGAGCCCGTGGCACGACGATGGGGATCGCCGGGGCGGTCAGGCCGGCGATGCCGTTGTTGCACAGCCCGTAACCCAGGAGAATGGCCTCGTACCGCGTGGTGTCCACGCGATCCACCGCCTCCTGCACGCGGGCCCGCATGCCGGCCGCCCCGATGTCGTGCAGCCCCTTGGGCAGAAACTCGATGTCCACAGGCCACGGAGAGCGTGCCACGACCGCGCACATTTCGCGGTAGAAGATCTCGCAACTGATCAGCTTGCGGCGGCTCGCTTCTCGCATGCGGGCGTTCACCCTAAAGCGAGCGGCGGGGCTGAACCCCGCCGCCTCTCGTCAGCTTGGTGCCTTCTCGTGCAGAGCCAACGTCAGTCGGACGCTCGCGCCGTCGTCAGTTCGACGCTCAGGCCGCGTTCACGATCTGGCGAGCCAGACCGACAGCCCCGTTGGCGTTCTCGCTGTAGCCGTCGGCTCCGATCTCGTTGGCGTAATCCTGCGTGACCGGTGCGCCGCCGATGATGATCTTCACCTTGTCGCGCAGCCCGGCCGCCGAGAGTTGCTCGATGGTCGTCTTCATCGAGGGCATAGTCGTGGTCAGCAGAGCGGACAGAGCCACGATGTTGGGCGAGTGCTCCTTGACCGCGGCGATGAACTTCTCGGGCCCCACGTCGACGCCCAGGTCGATGACTTCGAAGCCCGCCCCTTCCAGCATGGACGCCACGAGATTCTTGCCGATGTCGTGCAGGTCGCCCTTGACCGTGCCCACGACCACTTTGCCAATGGGCTTGGCCCCCGTGGCGGCCAGGAGCGGCTTGACCACTTCCAGCGCCTTCTTCATGGCCCGGGCGGTCACCAGCAGTTCGGGCACGAACAACTCATCCGCCTCGAACTTGCGGCCGACCTCGTCCATGGCCGGAATCATGTACTTGTTGACCAGTTCCTGCGGGTCCACCTTGGCCTCGATGGCCTCGCGAGTGATGGCCTCGGCGCCCTTGGCGTCGCCCTTCAGAATCGCTTCCGACAGCTTGTTCAGATCCGGCATGAATCAGTTCCTCATTTGGCCCGATGGTAACGCTCTGTCCCTTCCCGCCCACCCTGGCCCGCGTGCCGAACAGGCCCGGGGGCAAGAAAGTGAGGCCAGCTTAGGTTCTGACGGCCTGGCGGTCAACAATCCGCCTTCGACCGGACGGCGGGTGAAAGCAACACTGAAGTCGGAGTCTTCAAAGCTCGGCCGTGATTCGTTCCAGGAACGCCTTGGCCTTGCGGGCTTCCTCGTGGCGGGCGGGCAGCGTGGGGCGGCTTGTCAGACATTCGATGACCAGCGGGCCGCCGCGCAGGCCGCCTTTCTTCAACCGGGCGAGGACCGTCCTGAAGTCCACCTGGCCCGTGCCCGGCGTGACGTCCACCTTCTTGGGATGCTCGTAGTCCTTCACGCACATGCCGGTCACGAGTCCGTCCACGCTGGGGGCGTCGTCGACGGGGTTCAACTCGCCGTTGGAGTAGTAGAAGATGTTGCCGGGATCGTACCACAGCCGGAAGTTCTGATGGCCGACACGCTCAATGCACTTGCGACACTGCGGTCCCGTGGCATTCATGCCGCCGTGCGGTTTGATCGTGATATGCAGCTTCTTCTCCGCGGCGTAGTCGCAGCACTCGGCGATGGCCTTGTAGTACGCGTCGTATAGCTTCTCGTTTCCGATGCCGCCCATGAGGAGCGTGGCCGAGCCGACGGTCGCGCAGCTGTCGATGATCCGGCGAAGCCCGGCGATGCCTGCCTCCAGCGATTGGTCGACGGGGATGTCACCGCCGTAGACCGACAGTACCTGGAGGTCGCGTTTGCGCACCTCCTCGGCCACTCGCTGAGCCTCCTCTGGCGTGGTGGCCGCGGAGATCACCAGGTGCGACGGCGACTTGGTAGTCATCAGGCCGACATATTTGAACCCGGCCTCGGCGATGGCGTCGAGGGCCACGGGGTATTCGTGATCGGCCCAGGGCCGCGTATAGCAGCCGATTTGCCAGCGTTCGGGGTGGCTGTCCGTAGCGGCGGGCCGGGTTGAAGCGGCCAATAGCCCGTGTCGCAGCGTTTTCATCGAAATCATCGTAGCGCCGATCGCGGCTGAACCGGCGAGAAATTGCCGGCGCGAGGGGGTCTTAGCGGAATGCATCATCGGGTCTCCTTCTCATCGGCTCGAGGCCGCGTCTGTTATACCGCCAACCGTCCGTAGGCGTAAGACGCGCGGATCCCGATTGTTCTCAGTCGTAGGACGCAGTGACGAGTGGAGGCGATCCATCGCCGTTCTGGGGGAAGGGGGTGGGCGCCTCGCTTGCCTCGAACGGGGCCAGAGCCTGTGTTCCCAGGCTGCCGTACGGAAGCTGTGCGCTGAGAGCGGCACTGTTACCGCGGGTGATTGACCGAACCCCGCCAGGGCCGCTGATACTCGATGTGGCCATCAAACAAAGCCACGTTGATACCCTTGTCGTGATAGGGGCTGGTCGGGATCTCCACGGCCCAATCCGACTGATAGGTTCCTAGTCGCCAGTCGCCGTGTTTCTTTCCGGGTCTCAGTGGCGGCCGGTTGTCGTCCGTGTAGCGGAATGCGTCGCCAATGGCCCACTCGCGTCCCGGTTGGGGAATCTGACCCATTCGCTTCGGTTTCGAATCGTCGGGCGCATCGACCCGGGCGATGAATCGGCCGGTGCTGCTACTGCCGGACGTCCAGAACGTGTCGGGCCAGCCGAAGTATCGTTCCGGCACCGTGCCCGGCCGGTTGGCGGCGCTGGACGCTGCCCAGTTGTTCAGGGCGTAGGTGAACGGACGCATGGCTTCGTTCGCGCCCCATCGGTTGACCGTTCCTCCCAGCTTGTCCGCGGTCGGGCATTTGATCACCCGGTCCGTCAGCTTGCCTTTCCTTCCCGCATCCGAGAAGTACTTGCGCAGGAAGCTCGGCAAGTGCCATGTCTCGTGGTCGTAGCTCGCTATTTTGTCCACGGTCTCCAGTTCGAGGCCGGCATGAATGGGGCCGGGCAGAAAGTCCTTGTTCTCGCCGTGGTACATGGTCAGGCCCTTGGTCATCTCGGCGAGCTGCGTGCCGCACATTACGCGCCGGCTCGTCTCGCGAGCCACCGCCAGCGAGGGCAGCAGAATGGAAATGAGCAGGGCGATGATGGCCACCACCACGAGGATTTCGATCAGTGTGAAGCCATACATACTGCGCCCGCGATCGTTGCGACAGGCACGACCAACGCGTGCTGCCGGAGCATTCGTGATATAGCGCATAGGGCACCTGGGGATGTTTGATTCTGCGACAAACTGATTTGAAACACTTTGCTGCTTGCACGAGAACGTGCGAAGTCACGAACATCATCCGATGTCAGTACTGTCTCCGTTCCATCCGATTCGCGCGGATGACGGCTTCGCGAGACGGGCTTCTCACCCATCTCAGGCGGGCAGAATGCCCGCTCGGCATTCGCCAAGCCGGTGCCCCGAGGCCGGCCGCTCTACTGTTCTTTCCAGTCCTGCCGGACGATCCAGCGGGCATCGCCGTTCAGGCAATTGCCGCTGGCCGGGTTGCAGGTGGGATTGATGGACCCACCCACCCCCGTATAGCTGTAGTCCAGCACCTTCTTGTGGGCCATGTACAGATTCTCGGCATGCCCGTCGAGGAACAGCGACGAGTAGAAATTCGGCCGACGATGCCAACCTATGTAACGCAGGTCTGGATGCCAGTTATAAAGCACACCGCCGAGCGTGCAATCCGCCGGATCTTCGAAGGCCAGGACCGCCCGGCTGGCGCCTTTCTTTTCAAAGATGAAAATGAGCCGGTTTTTCAAATACTCAATGCGCTTGCTGTAAGCCTCTCCGGTCAAGTTCTCCTTCTGCTGGACATAGAGCTGCCAGATGATGTTTGCTTCGTAGCTGGTCCCCAGGACGTAGTAGCAGGGATTGGTGGACGAGGGTTCATCGAAGTTCCCGCGGCTGCGAACGCCGTTGTCGGTCGGGCATCTGAACACCGGGAGTTTGGCATCCGACCTCTTGCCGAGGCTGCGTCCGATCAGATACTTATTCAACGGCCGTTCGCTCGCCGGCGTATGGCGCGTCGTGCCGGGGCCATACCAACTGCTCCATCTCGATCCGGGACCGTCGCCTTTGTCCGTCTCACCGGCAAAGTAATGGGAGAAGACATCGGTCTTGCCCGGTCCCCACGGATATCGGTTCCGGTTCGCATCGAGGTAGGAAGCGGAAGCGATGCCGATCTGGTGGAGATTGGTCGTGCACACCACTTTGCGGGCTTCATCACGGGCGGCGCTCAGCGAGGGAAGCAGAATCGAGATGAGCAGTGCGATGATCGCGACCACCACGAGCACTTCGATCAGCGTAAAGGCGCAGGCCCGGTGGTGTAACGGTGCGGTCGCTCGAGCGAGCTTCGGTCGCATGGTCATTCCCCTATGAGGGCGTAACCGCATTTTTTACATCGGCCCGGTTTGCCGTCCTTGGTTTGCTGAGGAATAGGCGTCCCGTCTTTGGGGCACCTGGCTCCTCTGATGACCCCATACTTTTGGCATGTAGGACACTTGAGAAACGAGTAGCCGCGCAACTCGCCGAGCGGCTTGGTGTTTTCCCGGTCTTCACTTGCCTTCTTTGCATACTGAGCAGCGGTCAAATCGATCGCCGCATTGCACTCGACACAGACGTAGGTGGACGCCGTGTCAGGGGTGTCCGGCTGCTCCAGATCGGAGCGTGTGTGCCGATATGAGATGACCCCGGCGGCAGCGAGCAGGACCACAATCAATCCGATCTTCAAGCCCGTGCCGCTGGCGGACGCGTTCTCGGTGTCATGTGTCATTTATGAAGCCGACCATTCGCAAGGTGCAAGATGAAACGAAGACAGGCGATTGCGTGCCATTATATTATCATAACCGGCCCAATGACAAGCTAATTATGTAAGACGAATTGCGTCTGACGAATGGGCGTCACGGTGCACCGCATTCCGTGCTTCATCCCGAACAAATGCCTATTAGGCCTGCCGGACGCACGTTTGATGGGAGTGTGGTATCGGTGGGGCGCCTGGCAGACTTCGGGCTGTACAGCCTTGCGCAGCTTGCCTTTACGCTTCTTGCCATAGGGCGTCGGCCCGGACGCCCGGCGATTATCGAGTTAACTCGCACGAGTCTTCCTTGCCGCTCATCCGGTCTCGCCTTATGCTGAAAATATATCATTTTTCTTGATTGCCCGGCTCGGATGGGATAGGCTGAATTCCTCAGGGCGACGTGCGTTTGGGGGGTTCCCGTTGCTTTCTCTGCTGCCGGGAGACCCCGAAGGGAAAACACGACGCCCACATGTCGAACGCCTGTAGGGGAACGGATCAGATCAAGTGCGGCCGGGGCAAGTCTTCTGATGGGAAAGCCCTGATGTCGAGTACATGTCACATGCGATCGATGTAAGAACGCTGCCGGTGATGCTGCGCGCCACCGCTCGTTCGTGCCGCACGAGAAGCGAACCGCCTGAACCTGAGAAAGAATGGGTGCTACCGGAAAGGAGAGTGGCAGAT
This sequence comes from Planctomycetota bacterium, assembly GCA_029550525.1. GTDB lineage: Bacteria > Planctomycetota > Phycisphaerae > UBA1845 > PWPN01 > JACQVT01. The sequence continues at coordinate 354,944 of JAKPHF010000062.1, read as the reverse complement.
GCGATCGGGACGAAGGGAAAGAGCCGGCATGGTACTGGCCGGCCTGGCCGTGTTGTGTCTGAGTGCCTCAGCCTGGGCGAACGTCTATCCGGCTGCGGTACGAGTTGATGCCACCGGCTTCGACCAGGCTTGTGGCACGGCGAAGGTCTCTTACATCCTCAACGAAGATGCGGACGGCACGGACACCCTGCCCGGCGTCAAGATCGAAGTACTGAACGCCGAAGATGTGGTCGTGCGGACCGTCATCATTCCTCGTCAGAAGAAGGGCAAGCACACGTTCGTTTGGGACGGCCGTGACGACGACGGAAATGCCGTCCCCAACGGCGACTATCGTGTCAGGATCACCGCAGCCGACTTCGGCTACACGTCCTGGACCAAGATCAGTAGCGATAGCGACATCAAGATGCAGTACTACTCGCCGCGAGGTGTCGCGGTCAACAAGAACCCGTGGAGCCCGTATTACGGCCGAGTTTACGTTGCGGAAGGCCTGGCAGGCACAGTGACAGCAGGTGTCTCGCCGAGCCGGACCACCACGGTCGGCTTGTACGTCCTGGACGCCGATGGCACCGATCCGATCGGACAGGGCGACACCGCCGTGAACGCTTCCGGGTTCACCGGCGGCGGCGTCAGCCCCTTCAAGCCCACTGTCGGAGAGGATGACAACGTTTACGTGGCTGACTACTCCGATGGGCATTCCGGCGTCTTCCGGATCGACGCCAACTTGAATCCCGCCTCGGCCGTCGAAGTCCTGGACAGCACCGGGCGAGCCGCCAACGGCGTGAACGGGACCCACGGTAGTGTCAGTTCGGTGATCGTCGAAGGCTCCGGTCCCACGCTGAGCATTGTGACCACGGATGAGGATTTCGAGACTCCGGCCGACAACGTGGGCGGTTTGATGCTCCGCTACTTCCTCGGCACGAATCCGCTGCCGAAGGTTGGCATTACCAACCGCGAGGCGGACTTCAAAGCCGAGGTGGTTAACTCCCTGGTGGATGCCGTTCGGGGCAGTGACGGAAGGTACTACTGGACCCAGTACCGCCTCACCTCGGTTGCCAGCTACAGGGAGTTCGTGATTTTCACGGCGTCTCCAGCGCCCAACGCGACTGATCAGCCGGGCGACGAGATCATTCACTACACGACGCATGGCGCGTACGGCTACGTCGGGGTGGACATCGACGAGGCACGTGACCGTGTTGCTTTGACCACCCGCGGGAGCAATTCGGCGTTCGTGATCCGGCGAATCTCCAATCCCGACACGATCGAGGCGGTCGTCTCCACGGGCGGCTCGCAGAACCGGGACATTTCGTTCGACGCCGCAGGGAATGTGTACAACGTCAATCTCACGACGGAGCGTCTGACCATCTGGTCACCTCCGGACGGCCCCAACAGCATGAGCACCATCTCGTCCATCATTACGGTGAACAAGGCGGTGAACGGGCCGATCATTACCGACCAGCCCAGCGATTTCGCCACGCTGCCTGGCGGAACGGCGACCTTCACCGTCGGCGCGACCGGTTCCGGCCTGACCTATCGCTGGATGCGAGACGGGGTGGAACTGACCGACGGCGGCAAGTACTCGGGAACCGATTCGCCCACATTGACCGTGACCGGTGTCACCCGCGAGGACGATCATGACGCGACGTTCGCCGTCAAGGTGTGCTCCAACAACGGCGTCCAGGTCAGCAATACCGTCATTCTGAGCGTCGGCGTCGTGCTCATTCAACAACCGGCTCCGAGCACCACCATCTGTGCGAGCGGAAATGCGTCCATCTCGGTGGTCGCTCAGGGGCTCGGCACGCTCAGCTACCAGTGGCAGAAGTTGGTGGGTGGTGTCTGGGGCGACATTACGAATACCGCGACGATTTCCGGCGTCACGAGTTCCACATTGGTGTTCACGGGCACGCTGCCCGAGGATGCCGGGCAGTATCGCTGCCGCGTAACCGACAGTGCCGATCCGGGACAACCCGTCTATAGCAATACCGCGGTGATCACCGTCAGCACCGGTCCGATCCAGACCGCCATCTCCGGCGACAAGGGTACGGGAACGGCCGACAACCCGCTCATCCCGATCGGCGGCGCGGCGTCCTTCCAGTGCACAATGGTCGGCACGGGCGATCTCATGTACCGCTGGTACTGGAGGAAGGACGGAGTCGAGACGCCGATCACTGAGGGCATCGGCAGAGATTACATCGTCTTCTCGAACATTCCCTGCACGGCCAACGGTGCGGATATCATTTGCCGCGTGACGGACGACTGCGGCACGCGCGAAAACGACTACGCGGGTCGCAAACCCAGGGTGTACGTCGTCATTCCTCCTGAAGTATGCGACAACGGCGTGGACGATGATTGTGACGGCTATGTCGATTGCGAGGATGAGGATTGCCGCAGTGCCGGCTTGTGCTGCAACACACCCGTGGCCGACGCACACGGACCGCAGGGCGTGGGCATCGGCATGGGCGACGGCGACGTCGATGCGGATGATTTTGCCATCTGGCAGCTCTGCTACACCGGCAATGTGCTCAACGCCCCGCCGGTGGGGATCGAATACTGCACCTGCCTGGATTACACCAACGACGGCCTGGTCAACGAGGACGATCTGGCCGCGTTCATTGCCTGCGGGAGCGGTCCCGGTATCCCCGCCGATCCGACCTGCGACGATCGTCCGAGCGGGCTTGGCAAAGTGGTCATCAACGAGCTGGTGTATGACCTCATTGATGGCACCGGCACCAATCCCGCCGACCATCGCGAATTCGTCGAGTTGTACAACCGCAGCAACGAGACGGTGGATATTTCCGGCTGGATCGTGCGGGCTTCCGACGACGACACCAACCGTGTCTTTACCATCCCCGGCGGCATCGGTAGTGGCACGACGTTGCTCGCCCCAGGCGGCTTCTACGTCATCACCTCGCCCAATGTGAACGTCGATGCGCCGAATCCGCCATTCTTGCACGTGCAGGTCCTGTCCGGAGCCGGAGCCACCGACGTGTTCGAGAACGGACCGGACGCGGTGGAACTGTTGGACGGCAACCGCAAGGCGGTGGACGTGGTCGTCTACGGCCGCAACAAGGCGGGCACGGTGAATGCCCAGTCGGAAGGCGCCATCTGGGGCGATCTCGCCTCGGTGGACACGACCATACCCCTGTCGGTTTCCCGCTGGTTGGACGGCCTGGATACCGATTCCAACGGCCGTGACTTCGGCATGCGGCCGTGGACACCCGGCAGCAGTAATCACGCCGGCGTGCCCATCATCACCAGCTTCACCTTGCCGAACGTCGACTCGGCGGCCGTCGGCAGCTCGGTGGCGGGGCTCATCCCGTCGTTCCAGCCTGCCATCGTGATTGATCCGCAAAACGCAAGCACCACCGTTTCCGGATTCGTGGTCAACCCCAATCCTATTCCGCCCTCACCGCAGGGTGGTCGGGCCGCCGTGCTTTGGGACTTCCCCGCCGGCGGCGGGAATATGGCCATTTCCGAGGGCCTGATGAACAATGTCGGCGCGCTCGATCTGTACGTCTACCTGGACACCTCGTTCGATGCCTGGGGAGAGGCCACGGGTAGCGAGGCGACAGTTTACGGGATCATGGGCACGATCGATCCGCTCTGTGCCACGCCGGATCCCGAAGCCTTGGTCATCGGGGACACGGTGAACATCAGCGGTATCACCGGCTTGGCCTGGATCTTCACCAAGGCCAAATCCGCGACCGGAACCGTCTGCAAGCTGTACATGGTCAATGCCGGACCGGGTGGTGACAGCAGTCCTCCGAACAGTCCGTGGGCGGTCCATGCCACGATCGATATGGCCGCTCAGCCGTCGGGCTGGTACAGACTGCGGATCAACTACAACAACGGGACCGTGACGGCCAGCGGTGCGGGACAGACGGTGAACTTCTCCACCACGCCCAACCTGGTGGGCGGGGCCTTCATCGGATACCGGGAGTCGGTCACCGGCATCCCGTCGTTCCTCCGTCCCGCGACGTTTGATACGGCTCCGTAAGTCGCTTCGGGCGAAATGCCCTCAGTAGACGGATGATGAAGCGGCTCGGGCCCGGTTATCCGGCCCGGGCCGCTTCGCTTTGAGGCTCGCACCGTTCTCCCGCAGCCAATGCGGGGACGCTTTGCGTGCGGTCGCGGAGAGCGTCGCGCTGCTTGCGGAGCGCACGCGATGGCTCCGGAAAACGACGCGTATTCAGAGGGAAAGTCGCGGGCGAGGAACGGGCAAACGGCCTGTGAATGGGCGATACAGGACTCGAACCTGTGACCTCCTCGGTGTAAGCGAGGCGCTCTGCCAATTGAGCTAATCGCCCGGCGAGGCAACGCGGATCGACGCGGCCATCGCGATGGCGCAATGGTTATTTCACCGAATCGGCCGCGACCTGTCAAACCGGCTCGGTGCAGCCGCGGAACCAGCGACTATTTTTCTCCCACCTTCCTCAACTGGATGGCATCCAGGCCAAAGAAGTATCCCGGGCTGCCGTCGACGATCAGCCTGGACCGCGGGTCGGTGCCTACGGCCGTGAACCGCAGAACGTGCTCGCCCTTGGTCAGTTCGTGTACGCCGAGCCTTTCGGTCTTCACGATCACGGCGGAGTTGTACAGATTCCGCGGCTGGCCGATGTCCTTGCCGTCCAGGGAAATCCGATACATGCCGTAATCGAACGAGTGGGTGAGATCGAGCTTGATCGAGTAGCGCCCGTCCTCGGCGACCGTGAACGGCACCTCGATCCAGCCTTTCGGATCAAGGTTTTGCCACAGCAACTGTGCAGCGGCGGACCAGGAGCCGCCCGCCTGCTTTTCGGGCTTTCGCTCGCCGCTTGTCCGAGCCGAGCTGACGAGGCTTTCGACCTCGATCATCGTGCCGGTCACGATTCGTTCAGGGCCCGGCGGCACGGTGGCGAACCGCTTGGCCTGGCCGCGCTGATACCAAAACGCCACCGACGAATAGTAATCGGGCCGTTCCTCGAACCCGGTGTAGGCTTCGCCGCTGGGCAGGTGCCGCGAACCTTTGTGCTCGATCGTAACCTTGAGCGACTTGCGGAAGCGGATCGGATCGGGCAAGTGCCACCTATACGCGGTGCCGCGGTCGTCAGCCTGGTATCCTTCCCAGACCGTCACGCCGTAGAACGGATACGTGAACGGGCGGAAGCCCCAGGCGTCGCAGAAATAATCTTCCGTGCCCGTGCCCTTGAGTTGCGGCTCGGTCGCGCCGTCAATGTAGAACCGGTCGTCGCCCTCGCCGAACCAACCCGGTTCGACCATGTGGACGGACTCGACCGTACCCACGTACAGCCCGTCTCCCTCGCCGTCGAAGATGAGGTAGTCCTCGCCCGGTTTGCAGGGGAACTCCTGGCGATACTGGGCGTGGAAATACATCGTGTCCTCGGGCAGGCTCGGCAGCTTCTGCCAGTCGATATACCAGAAGATGCAGCCTACATTCTTGTCGGGCGAGTCGTTGCTTACCGTGATCTTTGCCGACTTGCGGAACGGCATGGGCCAGTAGCAATTGCGGGCCCGCCCATCGGACGAGACCGCGACCGGAAACGAGTTGACGGGCATGTCCAAACCGTGACCGACCGCAAAAAAGTCGCCGATGGGGCTTTCGACGCTCGGTTCCTCCCGGCCGTCCCAGTACATTCGCAGCGTCATGGTCCGCGGGTAGAACTTGTCCTCGGCCGTGATGGTGAACCAGATGTGCGTGATGCGGCCCGGACCCTCGAGTTCGGCCAGCGTGAGTGTCTCACCGGGCTTGATGGGCCGGCAGTCACCGTTGCCGTTCTGCCAATCGGGATCCGCGCTGCTGGACCGGCGGCTCTCGAAATCTCCCGGCCGTTCGAGCGATTGCAGCAGCACGGTGCAGTGCAAGGCGTCCGCCCCTTGCGCCCACGCAGCGGCTATCGATGCGCACAACCCGGCCAACATCACGGTCATTCGAAGCTTCATGCGTTTTTCCTTTCAAGGCGTGTACATATCACAGAGGCACCGAGGCACAAAGAAGGTTCAACGAGCGGCTCATTCCGGCATCGATTGGGTGGCAGCCCTCTGTCTCATCTTGGCCGCATTATCGTGTCAATCAGTTCAGGATGGCCTCGATCTCCGCCAGCTCCTCGTCGGTGAACTTCGCATTCTTCAGGGCGGCCACGTTTTCCTCGATCTGCTCTGGACGGCTGGCCCCGATGAGCACGGAGGTCATCTCGGGCCGGCGGAGCAGCCAGACGATGGCCATCTGGGCGAGCGTTTGGCCGCGCCGCTGGGCAATGGCGTTGAGCTTGCGGGCCTTGTCGATGGATTCGCGATTCCCCAGCCGCTTGGCGCAGATATCGGTGCTGCGGCTCAAGCGCGAGTCGGCGGGCTTGGCCGATTCCAGGTACTTGTCCGTGAGCAGTCCCTGGGCGAGCGGGCAGTACGCGATCACACCCATGCCGCTCTCGGCACAGGCCTGCAGCGTGCCTTGCTCGACCGTCCGCTCGAACATGTGGTAGCGAACCTGGTTGATGATGGGCCGGGCGGTGTGATAGGCCACGGCGTGGGCGTTCTTGGCGATGGTGTCGGCCGCATCATGGTTGCTCAGACCGACGTACAGTGCCTTGCCCGAGCGGACCGCCTGGTCCAGCGCGTCCATGACTTCGTCGGTCGGCGTGTTGGGGTCGGGCCGATGGGCGTAAAAGATGTCCACGTAATCGAGCTGCAGCCGCTTGAGTGAATCATCGAGGCTGCTCAGCAGGTACTTGCGGCTCAGCCACTCGCCGTAGGGCCCGGGCCACATGTAGAAGCCTGCCTTGGTCGAGATGAGCAGCTCGTTGCGCGGCATCTCCTTGATGATCTTGCCGCAGACCACTTCGGCATTGCCGTTCGGCTCGCCGTAGTTGTTGGCAAAATCGAAGTGAGTGATGCCCAGGTCGAACGCCCGGAACAGGCACCGCTTGCTGGTGGCGTCGTCCACGTATCCGCCGTACGTCTGCCAGGCGCCCAGCGAAACCGCCGGCAGCTTCACGCCCCAGCGCCCGCAGCGGTTGTACACCATCGATTCGTAACGGGTCTGACTGAAAGATTGCATCGTGTTCTCCCCAAAACATCCATGCGCTTCCGCCCCAATGGGGCACTGGCCAGCAGGGCGTCGAACTGCCGGAACCCGCGGGCGACGAGAAGCTCGACTCGTTGCGTCACCCACGACGATGCGCGCTCAGGCGGATTTAACTGGTCCAGCCACTTTCCAACAACCGCGGCTCGCCTGCGGTCGAGATTCTGCGAGTTCTCGAGATCGTGGGCGAGCGATCGTACGGCCTGCACACGCCCGGCCTGCACGGCTTTCAGGATGCCCATCACGGCGACCGTCTCGAGCGCGATCCTCGATCGAGTCTGGTCGTCGAACGGTCGTTTCAGGCAACAAAGGTCGGGGTAGACTTTCACGTCGAACCTCCCCGGCTGCCGAAGCCTGTCGTGTCCGCCGCGGCGCGAGCGTGGCTACCGATGCGATTGTCCGGGCTGAGCATTGGGGCTGTCAAATTTGGCGGAACTGCAGAAGAAGGCGTGCTGCAACTCGCGGACATATGCCCGTTTACACGATTTATATGTGGACGAACTCGTGCACTGGCTGGAGTCGGTCGACCGATTTGCCGCCTTTCCGCGGGCGCAGTATAAAGATAGCCTCTGGCGGGGCCCTCCCGGCGGGATCGCGCGGGTTTCGAGTCCGCGGGCCGGGCGAGGTCACCCATACCAGCGCGACGCTACAACCCTAGTTCTTCACGAAGGAGGTCCGTCCATGGCGCGTCGAAGCAGCCGCCGTAATTTCCTCAAGACCAGCAGCTTGGCCACGGCCGGCTTCTGGGTCGCCGCTCGTCCGACCTTGGGGCAGAGCAAGTCGCCGAACGAGAGACTCAACGTCGCCTGCATCGGCGTGGGCGGCATGGGTGCCGGCGACTGCCGCGACATGGCCGCCCACGGTGCGAACATTGTGGCCGTCTGCGACGTGAACGACGATGCGGCCAAAGGCACGTACGAGAAGTTCCCCAACGCCAAGCGCTTCCACGATTTCCGCGAGATGTTCGACAAGATGCACAAGGACATCGACGCGGTGACCGTCAGCACGCCCGACCACACCCACGCCGTCGCCACCATGATGGCGATGAAACTCGGCAAGCACGTCTACACGCAGAAGCCGCTGACCCACGACGTGTATGAGGCTCGCGTCCTGACCGAGGCCGCCAAGAAGTACAAGGTCGTGACCCAGATGGGTAACCAGGGCACGGCCGAGCCCGGCCTCCGCGAGGCGGTCGAAGTGATTCAGTCGGGCGCCATCGGCGCGGTGCGCGAAGTGCACGTGTGGACCAATCGCCCGGTCTGGCCGCAGGGCACCGGTGCGATTCTCCAGCACCAGGGCGTGCAGGCGGCTCTGTCGGGCAAGGGCAGCAGCGCCACCGCCCCGTCGCACATCAAGTGGGATCTGTGGCTGGGCACTGCTCCTGAGCGGCCGTACGACCCCATCTACATGCCCTTCAAGTGGCGCGGCTGGTGGGATTTCGGCACGGGCGCCCTCGGCGACATGGCCTGCCACACTGCCAACATGGCCTTCATGGCCTGCAACCTCGGCTATCCGACCAGTGTCGAGGCCGAGATGTCCGAGTTCAACGATCAGACCTTCCCGATGTGGAGCGTCATCCGTTACGAGTTCCCGGCCCGTCCGCATCCCAAGGGCGGCGAGATGCCTCCGCTCAAGTGGACCTGGTACGACGGCGGCCGCGACAAGCCTGCCTGGGTCACTCGCAAGCTCAAGGAACTCGCCCACGGCCGTGACATCCCCGACAGCGGTTCGCTCATCATCGGCGACAAGGGCACGCTGTTCTCGCCCAACGACTACGGCGCACAGTACGTGCTTCTGCCCGAGAAGGATTTCGAAGGCTACAAGCCGCCGACACCCTGGCTGCCGCGCGCTCCTAAAGGCGGCCACAAGAAGGAATTCATCGACGCCTGTCTCGAGAACAAGCCCGAAATGTGCATGTCCAACTTCGGCTACGCCGGTCCGCTCACCGAGACCGTCGTGCTGGGGTGCGTGGCCATGCGGGCTCGCAAGCGAATCGAGTGGGACGGCCCGAACATGAAGATCACCAACGTCCCCGAAGCCAACCAGTTCCTCCGCCGCGAGTACCGCAAGGGTTGGGAGCTGTAAAACGGTTCGGTCAGTCGGAATCGAAAAACAGCCCGCAAGGCGCCAAGGCCTTGTGGGCTGTTTCTTTTTTCGCATCGTCGCGGTAGGGCGGAGGACACACGCCTTCCGTCGTTCGCGGCCGCGCTGTTCTCAGGGAAAGCAACTGCCGATGGCCTGAACGTCGGAGCCACTCATACAGCCGAACAGGATTTCCACGTCGGTCGTGTCGACGTCGTCATCGTCATCCATTTTGGCTGCCTGGCACTCGGCAGCGGTCTGCGGCACGTCCTTGCCGGTCAGGCAGAGTTGCAGCAGACCGAAGTCGGTCATGTCCACATCGCCATCCTGATCCAGGTCTGGTTTGAGCCGCTTGGTCGAAAAAGTCCAGAGATTCCCTGGCGTCCGTCCTTCGTTGTTGACCTCGTCGACTCTCCAGTAGTACGTCGTGGAGTTCAGCAGTGTCGGCAACACGTACCGCGGTTCGGCCTGGACGGCTTTCAGTTCCAGGGCGTCCGGCGAGAGCCCGAAGTACACCTCGTGAGAAGTCGCGCGCCAGCCGGCCTGCCACGAAAGCGTGCAGACCACGGATGCGTCCGCTTGCAGATGGGCGGGCCGGGGATCGAAGGCCTGGGCCGGCAGCCCGACGCAGGGAGCCGCGGCCGACAGGTCGCTCTCCTCGAAATCGGCGGGAACGCCGCCGCCCGCCGACAGGCCGACCAGCGAGTCGGCTGAGTCGATGCCGAGCCACGCCATCTGAATCGTCCCGTCAAAGTGCATGATCAGCTCGAACGTGTTCGAGTTGTAGGTGCCGTACTCGGGCACGTTCACCCACGCAACGACGACCCGGTCCGGCAATTGCCGCCATCGCACGGATCCGCTCGGGGGATTCAAGTCATCAAACAATACGGAAATGCGCGGACGGTTGAAGTGGTCGGCCAAGGACTCGGTATAGTCGGTGTCGCCCGACACGAACGTCACGTAACCGTTGCTGCCCACGTAGAACTTCGAGTACGCAACGTCGTAGAACGGGAACGTCTTGCCGTCGGTCAAGTTCACTTCAAAGTACGAATCGTCGCTCAAGTACTCCGGAGTCAGGCTGTCCGGATCGACGGGCAGGGCCGAAATCGAATCCAGACACGCCGTATAGCGATGGATCGACGACGACGGCGTGAAGGTCAGGGCCTTTCCGTCCAGGTCGAACCCGCTCGGCGAGAACAGCTCGGTGTAGTAGTCCTGGCGATCGAGCGTTTGGAAACTGTGGCATGCTCCCCCGTTGTCCGAGGTCGTCCGGTTGCCTGCCTCATCGTCGACGTCGACGATGAAGTAGTACGTCGTGTCCTTGATCAGCTCGGACAGCGTGATCGAGTGGACGGTCATGAACTGCCGCGACGCCATGATCTTGGTCGCCGCGTCGCAGGACGTGCCGTAACGAATTTGGACCGTCGCGGGCTCGTTCGTGTGAAACTCGATTCGCGCCGTGGAAGCCGTGACTGCGGTCACGGTGGGGGTCGTCATTTCCGGCGGCTGGCAGTCCACCAGCGTGGATTTGGCAACCGGGACGTTGTAGTTGCCCCGGCCGTCGCTCGCATCCATATAGAGGGCGGTGACCGTATCGCCGGGGTGGACGTGCAGAATGCCGGGAGCGTCTTCCGACGACGTGGGCAGGGTCCCTTCAAATGTGGCCGAGAACGGTGATGTCTCGGTCAGCACCAGGCTCTCGCCTGCCGGTTCGCTCGAGGAACTCACTTGGATGGTCACGGTCTGCACCGTCGTCGAGTCGGTATCCAGGTCGCAATCCTTGACTGAAACCGTCACGCTCGAGTTACAGCCGAAGCTGGGCGCGGCGAAGGCTACCAGACCGGCCGACGAGCAGGTCCGCAACTCCGGCGTGCAGGCCATCGAGAACGCCTGCGGACCCGAGGGGATCGCGTAGCCGTGGATCACGATGCTCCAGGTGCCCGGCTCCGGGGCGTCGACCACTACTTGCTCGATGTTGTTGCGGCGATCCGGCTTGTTGCGGACGGCCGGCGATTCCGGGCTCGACGGCTCCAGCGTCCACGGATAGTGCGTGATGCCCGACGGACTGACCACCCACAGGTCCAGATCGTTCACCAGTTCGGGAACCGTGTTCGGGGCTCCCGGCGGGTCGTCCCAGGCCAGTGTGACCTTGATCCGCTGGCCGACCTGGCTGACCGGCACGAAGTAGTACAGGCTCTGGCCGTGTTCGATCGCACCTTGTGCGAAGCTGCCCGACCGCAGGAACTGAATGGTCTCCAGAATGCGGACGGCACCGTAGCCGAAGACGTAATCCGGCCCCGGGGTGCCCAGATCCTCGGCGTTGTGTGCGAAGAGCACCTTGAGCAGCGAGTTGGGCGGCAGCGGCTGCATTGGGTACTGCTCTTTCCAGTCTTGCAGAACCAGAGCCGCCAAGCCGGTGACCACCGGTGCCGACATGCTCGTCCCGCACATGACCCCGTACCCGCCGCTGGCCACTGTCGAGGTCACACCGTTGTCGCCGCTGGATTGGCAGCCCGGTGCGCAAACGTCGGGCTTGATTCGGCCGTCGTCGGTCGGGCCCCAACTGGAGAACGTCGTCATGGAGAAATCGTTCGAGTTGTAGGCGCCCACCGAGATGTGATTTTTGGCGCACGCCGGCGGGGCGGTCGTGTGATAGGTAACGCCGCAGCGTCCTGAGCCGCGCTCGTTGCCGTTCGCCCAGATCACCCGCATGGGCGCTCCCAGACTGCCGCGAACGATGGCATCGATCAGCATGTCCGTCGCGCCGTAATCGCCTTCCCATTCGCACGGATAACCGTTGGGGGCGACGTTCGTGCCGATGCTGTTGTTCGTCAGCACGACACCATACGTGTTGATGGCTCTGTTGTAGTCGGCTTCGAGATCGCCCGGGTTGGTGTAGAGAAACTGCCCCGTGCCGTCATACTCGAATCCGAATGACTGGATGATCACGCCGGGGGCCATGCCGGCATAGAATCCGTTGCTGGCTGCGCCGCTCCCGCCCAGTGTGCCCGCCACATGGGTCGGGTGGTCCGCCACGCCGCTGTTGTCGCGAACGAAGACGCGGCCCTCGAGGTCCGAGTGGGCGGCCATCACGGTGCCGCCGTCGTAGATCATCACGTTGATGCCGCTGCCGTCCAGGTTGAAGGGCGGTTCCTGCACCGTGTGCACCTGCACCGCCGTCCGCACGCTGTCGTTGGAAACGTCCATGGGCGGCAGCGGCGGTTCGATCCACTCAACCGCATCCTCGTCTGCCAGAGCGCTCAGATTTGTGGAGGGCAACCAGACCACCGCCCCGTTGATTGACCGCATCAGGCTACGGATGACGCCGCCGTGGCTGACTACCACCGCCGTGGCCGTTTTGTCCAGATCGACGTCGGGGTGAAACAGCACATACAACGCGACGATATCCGGTTCAGTGGCGGCCTCAGTCTTGCTTTGGCTTCGTTCGGCCCGACCCGCCGAGAATCTGGCGTACTGCGGAAAGTCTCCTCGGGCCAGCTTGGGATGGAGCTTCCATTGCCGTTGAACTTTCATGGCCGAAGCCAGCTCCATCTGGCCCATGATTTCCTTCGCCCGCTTGCCGTCCTTTACGCGAGCGAACCAAGCGTTCTCGCCCAGATACCGTTGCAGGAAAATGCCTTGGGCCTCGAGGCTGGCTTTTTGTTCGGCGTTGGGAATGCGTTTGAACTGCAGGACAACATGGCTGTCCTGCGTGGCCTCCAGCACATCGGCGGCACTCTGCTGAATGGCTGCCCGCAAAGGTGCCCCTTGTTCCTCCGCCTTCCAGCGAATGGGGCCCGGCTCGCCCTGCGCGTACGAGACGGCGGCTGCGCAAAGGCAGATCGTTGTCATCAGGGCAGTAGTGACGGCACGCCTCATCCTTCAGAACTCCCGATGCACAAGTATATTGCACACCATCTGTTCCCGGCGGAACAATTGGGCCTCAATTTGCAGAGTCCCGCCATCGGGGACAGCCGTCTCATAAAACCGGGACGCCTGGCGCCTGGCTCACGCTGCCTGGCATTCCGGTCTGCCGAGTTTGCTCTCATGTCGTGCTCATGCGGCGGAGCATTCATCCGCGATAGCCGTTTCGGTTCTTCCCGCCGCGCGCCCTCTGCGGGCGTGAGCCTCAAAGCTCGATCTTGCGGACCAGCGTTATGTGCTCCTGCTCGCTGAGTTTTCGGACCACTTCGTCGGGCACGTCCCGCTTGCCACCGACACGGATCAGGAACATCGAGCGCTTCTTCTCGTTGTGGTGAGAAAACTCGAAGTTGCTGATCATGATGCCATTGCGATCCAACACGGAGGCGATGGCACTGACCACGCCCAGCCGATCGCGGCTGCAGATGGCCAGGAATCGGCCGTCCGGTTCGATTTCGAACGGGAAGTCATCCACCAGCGCGATCCGAGGATGCGGCCCGCTGAACACCACGCCGCCGATCGTGAACCGCTCGCCTTCTCCCGTGAAGACGAATTTCACCGCGCTTTGGTACGCTCGGAATTCCGGAATGTCCGTCGTCCTGACCTCGAGTCCCACGCTCCGGGCCCGCTGATCGGCGTTGACGTAGCTGACATACGCGTGCGATCGTTTCAGATACCCCTTGAGAAACGCCAGTCGCAACAGCGTGCAATCGTACTGGGCGATGTCGCCGCGATACGAGATCTCCAGTTGCGTGGGCGTGAATGTCATATATTGGGCTGAGAACAATCCGAGCTTCTCGCAGAGCACGGTGTAGGCGGTCATGAGATCGCCTTCCAGCATGCGGATCTGCGGCATGTTCACCGGGTAATCCACGATCCCGCCGCGCAGCGCCTTGGGCACTTCGGTCGCGATGGCCTCGGCCACGCGGATCTGGGCTTCCGGCGTGGACGCCCCGATGTGTGGCGTCATGACCACCTGCGGCAGCTCGGCAAAGGGATTCTCCTTCATGGGCTCGACCGGCCAGGTATCGATGCCTGCCCCGGCCACGTGGCCCGACCGCAGGGCCTCCAGCAGCGCCTCCTCCTGGATTATTCCGCCTCGGGCGGCATTAATCAGCACCACGCCCGGTTTCATCGCCGCGATGGTCGCGGCATCGATCATGCCGATCGTCTCTTTGGTCTTGGGAACGTGCACGCTGATGATGTCCGACTCGCGCACCAGCGTCGGCCAGTCCACCTTTTCCACGCGGTGGCGGGCGAAGGTTTCGTCGGGGATGTACGGGTCGTACGCCAGGACCCGCATGTCGAAGCCCTGGCAGAAGCGAGCCATGCGGTGCCCCACATTTCCCAGGCCGACGATGCCGATGGTCTTGCCCAGGAGTTCCGACCCCGTGAACCGATGCCGGTCCCAGCCCAGCCGCCGCATGTGCTGGTCCGCCGGGACGATTTTCCGCATCACCGCCAGCAGCAGGCCCATGGCCAGTTCCGCCGCCGAGTTGGTGTTCTTGCCCGGCGTGTTCATGACGAGTATGCCTTTTTGCGTCGCATACTCGACATCGATGTTGGCCACGCCCACCGCGGCGACCGCGATGACTTTCAGTTCGGGGGCGGCGTCGATCACCTCCCGCGTGACGGGAGTCTCCGACCGAACGATCAAACAGTGGTAGGGTCCGATAATCCGCAAAATCTCGCTGACGGGCAGGTCCGGGCGGAATTCCACCTGCAGGTCCGGTTCGGCCTGCAGCCGTTCCACACCCGTTTTATGAATGGCCCCCGTGATCAAAACTCGATGCATGACCAACCTCTTGCTCGTGGCCGCCGGCCGGCTCTGGTCGCAAACCCTTGCGGTTACCTACATTCCGGCACGACCACGAATGATACCCGCCGGTTCGACGGCGACAAAGCAGTGCGGGCATCCTCCATACTCCTCCTCTGCCTTCGGCATTCGAGTTTGATTCACGGTCCCGGATGCGGGTCGGGCAAACCGTCGGGAATGTCCTGTATCACTTCAGCGGAGGGCGACTCCTTCTGCAGAGCGCGCTTGGCTGCCGCGTACTGGACGCTAAGCGCGGGAAGAAAAACGCTGGCCGCTACCGCTGCGATCGCCACGGCGAATCCCGCCCGGCTGAAACTGACCCCCAGCCGCATGGCGTCAGCCAGCCGTTTTGGTGTAGACGTTCGGCGCATACTTCCCTCGCTTGGAGTGCACCAGCGGTAATGTGCATCCCGCGTGCCAGCAGGGCGGAATGGCTTCTCTCGTCCCAGGAGAGGGGGCTTTCCCGCATCCTCGGCTGCCACTTTATTCAAATGAACAACTCTTTGGTTGAAATGAACCAGAGCCGGACTTCTCCGATCCTCCCCGGCGGCCCCGCCTACTTTCCGATTGGCCGGTGGCTGGTGGGCTCGCGCTCTCCAGCCCCAGCCCCAGCCCCCAGTCCCCTATTCCCAGTGCCCGTAGAGTTTGGCCCGTCCAGACCCTATCATGTTCAGCATGGATGAAACCACCCTTCGAGAGTTGCTGGAATCCGTTCGGTCCGGGAGCCGGTCGGTCGAGGATGCCTTCGCCGTGCTGAAGCGGCTGCCCTACGAGGACATGGGTTTCGCCAAGGTGGATCACCACCGCGGGCTTCGCTGCGGCGTCCCGGAGGTGATCTACTGCGAGGGCAAGCGGACGGACCAGGTCGTGGCCATCGTCGATCGGCGGCTGGCCGGCGGCGGCAATGTCCTGGCGACCCGCGCCACGCCGGAGGTCGCGGCTGCTGTGCAAGCCCGGTTTGCCGACGCCCGCTACAACGAGATCGCCCGCACCATCACGCTGCGCCGCAAGCCGGCCGGCCCTGTCGATCCGAACAACTTCGTGGCCATCGTTTGCGCGGGCACTTCCGACATGCCCGTGGCCGAAGAGGCTCGGGAGACCTGCGAGATCCTCGATCAACCCACGCGTCACTTCTATGACGTGGGCGTTGCCGGGATTCACCGGCTGTTGGCGCATGCCGTCGAACTTTCGAACGCAGTCGCGGTGGTCGTGTGCGCGGGAATGGAAGGTGCGCTGCCCAGCGTGGTGGGCGGCCTGGTCTCCGCGCCCGTGATCGCCGTGCCGACCAGTGTCGGCTATGGCGCGCATCTCAACGGCCTGGCTCCGCTGCTCACCATGCTCAACAGCTGTGCGGCCGGCGTCTCCGTGGTTAACATCGACAACGGATTCGGCGCCGGCTACATCGCCGCGCTGATCGGTCGTGCCGTCGCCCGTGCCGCTAAGCGCGACACGACCGCGGGCTGATTGCGCCTGGAGAAACAGTTGATGCCCGACGCGAAGCAGATCCGACGCATCCCGCATCTGCCGCCTCGACCGGCGGATGGCCATAAAGGCACATTCGGCCGTGTGCTGGCCATCTCCGGCAGCGTGGGCATGGCCGGTGCGCCCTCGCTGGTCGGCAACGCCGCTCTTCGCAGCGGGGCGGGGCTGGTCACCATCGCCGTGCCCGAGCCCGTGCTGAACGTGGTCGCCGGTTTGTGTCCTTGTGCCACGACCATTCCGCTACCCGCCGACGACGCCGGCCAGATCAAACCCGCGGCCGCTGCCAAGTTGCTCCGTTCCCGCGGCTGGATCGGCTCGAAAGAGAAGGCCAACCCGCCGAACGCGTTGGTCGTCGGCCCGGGGGTGGGGACCGGCGCTCATGACTATGCCGAGAACTTCTGGACGCTCATCGATGCTTTCCGCATCCGTTCCGGGACGCCCGTCGTCATCGATGCCGACGCGCTGAATCTGGCGGCCCTGCTGGCGAACGGTTGGGACTGCCGGCCGCACCCGCGATCCATTTTCACGCCGCATCCGGGCGAGTTGGCCCGCATGCTGCGCATCTCCACCCGCGACGTGCAGGCCGACCGCGAGAAGATCGCGATCGAGACCGCTCGCCGGCTCAACGCTCAGACCGAACCGGCCGACCGGGCCGTGCTCGTGCTCAAAGGTGCGGGCACCGTGGTCACCGACGGCGAATCCATCTACGTGAACAAGACCGGCAATCCCGGGATGGCCACCGGCGGCAGCGGCGACGTGTTGTCCGGCGTGTTGGCCGCGCTGTTGGCCCAGGGCATGTCCGGTCTGGACGCAGCGATCTTCGGCGTGTACGTGCACGGTCTGGCCGGCGACTTGGCTGCGCGTCGGCTGGGGCAAATCTCGCTTACCGCCGCCGACATCATCGATTCGCTGCCCGCAGCGTTCACGGCATCGGCGAAAACGAAATCGCCGTCAAAGCGGTAAGGCTTGCTTCCGCGTCCTCAGTTGTCATTCGTTCCGGTATAATCGCTCTTGATGCAACGTCGCACCGCCCATCTGCCGCTGCACGGAGGCAAGGCACCCTCCTGGTTGTTCGAGCGCATGCATCGCATGGCCGGCTCCATCGTGCAGCTGATCGTCGAAGACGCCGGGCCGGGCGAGATGCTGAACCGCCTGGCCGATCCCCTGTGGTTTCAGGCGTTCGGCTGCGTGCTCGGTTTCGATTGGCATTCCAGCGGATTGACCACCGTGACCTGTGGGGCGGTGGCGGAAGCCTATCGGCGGCTCGGCCCGGACCTGGGCATTCATGCCGCGGGCGGCAAGGGCGGAGCGTCACGCAAGACGCCCGAACAGGTCGCACGCATTGCGGATCGGCGCGGCCTCGAAGGCGACAAGCTCATCTACGCGTCGCGGATGTCGGCCAAGGTGGACAGCGCCGCCGTCCAGGACGGATACCAGATCTACACGCACCACTTTTTCTTCAGCGACGATAATAACTGGTGCGTCGTGCAACAGGGCATGAACGACGCCAACGGCTATGCCCGGCGATATCACTGGCTGGGCAGCACGCTCGATAGCTTCGTGTGCGAGCCGCACAGCGGTGTCATGTCACCGGAAGCAAAGACGGATCGACGCGGGGACGCGGGGACGCGGCGAGGCGGCGGGAAGGATGGTGCCGCCGCAGCAGACTTGTTCACCAGTGTGACCGAGCCGCGCGCCGAAAAGAGCGCTGACTTGTTGAACATGGTGGCGGCCGAGGCCGAGCGATCGCGCGAGCGTTCCACCGAACTCGCTCGCGTCCAGCCCGAGCGACTGTTGCGCGAGATCTCCGCCGGTCCCTCGCTGTTCATGCCTCGCCATCACCCTGTGTTGCCGAAGGACATCAATCCCGTTCGGCTGGGGCGCGTGCTCCGGCTGGCCTATGAGCGCCAGCCCGGCGACTTCGAAGCGTTGCTCGGCACACCGGGCGTCGGGCCGAGCACCATTCGCAGTCTCGCCCTCATCGCCGAACTGGTGTACGGCGAGCCGGCGTGTCGCCGGGACATTACCAAACGATGGACACCGGCCGATCCGCCCACGTTCAGCTATGCCCACGGCGGCAAGGATGGATTTCCCTTCCCCGTCGATCGCACGACGTATGATCGATCCATCAGCCTGCTCGAATCGGCAGTTCGCCGGGCTCGAATCGACCCGCAGGGAAAGGACCAGGCCCTCTTCCGCCTCAGCGGCTGGCTGGCCGGAACGCGGAAGTAGAAGACAGAAATCAGGACACAGCAGACGGTGGGGGGCACCCGCTCGCGGATGTTATACGAGAGGAAAGCGTGCTCATTCGAAAAGAGTCGGCGGGGGAAGCCCAGCTACTCGCGGGAAGTGCACGTTCGCGAGCAGCGAGCCGCTTGGCTTGTCCCGGCGGACTCAGTTCGAATGGATCACGCGCAAGTAGCAGAAGGCGCAAGCCAGGTGAGGGGGCTTTTGTCTGGCTTATCGCTCACCGCTGACAGCTTACAGCTAATTCTTGACGCCGGCAGCGTCCAGGACTTCGCGCACACGCTGAAGCAGGGTCGACGCGGTGAACGGCTTTGACAGGAAATCCGCGCTTCGTTCCAGCACGCCATGGTGCGAAATGACATCGGACGGATAGCCTGACACGTACAGAACCTTCAAGTCGGGGCGTGTGCTCTGAAGCGTTTCGGCCAAGTCCGGCCCATTCATGCCGGCCATGACGACATCCGTGATCAGCAGGTCGATGTGCCCGTCGTAACTCTGGGCGAACTCGATGGCGGCCGAAGGCGAACCGAAGACGTTCACGTTGTAACCTTTCTCCTTGAGCACGCGGCAGAGGAGTTTCCGGATCGCCTCGTTGTCTTCGCAGACCAGAATCGTCTCGTTACCGCCCACTTCAGGACCGGCCGTCTGATGCACCGGCTCTGCTTCAGGGCACTCGTCGGTCGCTGGCAAGTACACCCTGAACGTTGATCCAATGCCCGGCTCGCTGTACACCGAGATGTGACCGCCACTTTGCTTGATGATCCCGTAGGCGGTGGCCAGCCCGAGCCCCGTGCCTTTGCCCGCGGGCTTGGTGGTGAAAAACGGCTCAAACACCCGTTGTACCGTCGCCTCATCCATGCCGTGGCCTGTATCACTGACCTCGATCAGGGCGTAGGAGCCCGGCTGGGCGTCCGGATGCAGCGCAGCGTACTCGGCATCCAACTGGGCGGCGGATGCCTTCACCACGATCTGGCCTCCTTCGGGCATCGCGTCGCGGGCATTCACGACCAGATTGACCACCACCTGCTCGAGCTGGCCCGCATCCGCCCGCACGAACGGCACATCTTCATCCACGGCCACCCGCAGAACGATGTCGTCGCGGATGAGCCGGCTGAGCATCTTTTCCATCTCCGACAGGAGCCGGCCCACGTCGATGATCTCCGGGCGCACCACCTGCCGGCGGCTGAACATGAGCAATTGGCGAGTCAGTGCCATCGCTCGTTCGCCCGCTCGCTCGATCTGGTCGATGTCCGACGACAAGCTCTCCACCGGGATGGGGTCTCGCTTGAGCCGCAGCCGCATGAGATCGACGTTACCCAGCACGGCGGTCACGATGTTGTTGAAGTCATGAGCGACGCCGCCCGCCAGTTGGCCCACCGCCTCCAGTTTCTGGAACTGCCGCACCTGCGACTCGAGCCGTTTGCGGTCCGAGATGTCCGTGAACATGAACAGCGAGCCGAGGTGGCAGCCGTCGTCGGTGAACATGGGGCTGATGGCGGCCATCGCCCAGACCTCCTGCCCGCTCTGAACGCAGAGTTTGACGTCGCAGGGGTGAGTGGATGAGGCCGCGCCGTTTTGGATTCGCCCGGCCAGCTCGTGCCGCGATTCCGGATCGACCAGCGTCAGCAGCGGCTCGCCGATGAGTTCCTCGACGCTGCGGCCGACCATCTGGGCAAACCGGGCATTGACCAGCAGGATCCGGCCCATCGGATCGGTGGTGCAGATGCCTTCATGGGCGGTTTCGAAGATCCGGCGATACCGTTCCTCGCTGCTGGCCAGTTCGTTCTCCGAATGCTCGATGGCCGACGCATAACACCGAACCAGGTAGTAGACCAGCAAAGCGGTCAGGAAAATGAAAGCCCAGCCCTTGACGGTGTGGACATACACCAAGAAGGCGTTCTTCTCGACAATTGCCGTCACGGCCGTGTCGGTCAGGGCGATCCATACCACCCCGAACAACGCGTAGATGAGGGCGATGCGCCCGGCGATCTGGCGTGGGCTCACGTGCTTCATGCTACCCCCGGCAGTCCGACCAGCTTTCCCGCCCGTGGCTCGAGGGAACCTGACTAACCCCTCCTCGAGCGAGGTCTTCCCGGCGATGTGAATTGTTGCCGAAGCCGGCGGGCGTCCGGCCATTTCGGCTTCACACCATTCTATAACCTTACAGCGGCTATAGACCGGGGCGTCTGTACAATAAAAACGTCCTGATTAAAGCATAACTGTTGCAAAAACGCTAGTCCTCTGCGTCAAAAATGTCGGACCCGAGGCTGCGGGGGGCGGTTTCCAGCCCTGCGAACGGTCTTTCGGAAGCCGATGAACGCGGGCGGGCGACAGTGCCCCGGCCGGGAGCTTGACGACCCGGCGCAGGGGGGTAGTATGCGGCCTCTTGTTCCCGGGAGCAGGTGAGACATGGCAGACCAGAACCTCTTTACCATCGGAATCGTGCAGCATCCCTGCGAGCCCGATCGTCAGAGCAACATCGAGCGGGCGGTCGCAGGAATCCGTGAGGCGGCCGGACGCGGGGCGCAGATCGTCTGCCTCCAGGAGTTGTTCAACGCTCCCTATTTCTGTAAGGCGGAGGCTGCCGACCGCTTTGAGCTGGCCGAACCCATTCCCGGCCCGACCGTCGAAGCCATGCAGCCGTTGGCCCGCGAGCTTCAGGTCGCCCTGGTCGTGCCCGTGTTCGAGCGGCGGGCGGCCGGTCTCTACCACAACTCGGTGGCCGTTCTCGACGCCGACGGATCGATTCTGGGCGTCTACCGCAAGATGCACATTCCCGACGATCCGTTGTTCTACGAGAAGTTCTACTTCACGCCGGGCGACGCCGCCGGCCCGGGCGGCGGATTCCGTGTCTTCAAGACGCGGTATGCAACCATCGGCGTGCTGATCTGCTGGGACCAGTGGTATCCGGAAGGGGCCCGGATCACGAGCCTGATGGGGGCCGAGGTGCTGTTCTACCCGACTGCCATCGGCTGGCACCCGCGGGAGAAGGCGACCTATGGCGCCGGGCAGCTCGAGGCCTGGCAGACCATCCAGCGCTCGCACGCGATCGCCAACGGCGTGTATGTGGCTGCGCCGAACCGAGTGGGTCACGAGCCCGAGCCGGGCACCGACGGCATCGAGTTCTTCGGCCACTCGTTTGTGGTCGATCCGTTCGGCAAGGTGCTGGCCGAGGCCGGCGAGTCGCAGGCTGAGGTGCTCACCGTCACCTGCGACCGGCGACACATGGAGACCGTCCGGCGGAACTGGCCGTTCCTCCGTGACCGGCGTATCGACGCCTACGGGCCGATTACGTCCCGCTACCTGGGCGATCGACAACAGCCTTGACCAGCCATCGCCGCGAGCGAGCAATTTGCAGCCTTCGAAACCTGCGGAGGAACTCGACCGGGATGAACGCTCATCCGAACAGCCAGTCCAAACGCCTCATGCCCGCCGAGTGGGAACCTCACGAGGCCACCTGGATTGCCTGGCCCCATCATGAACCCGATTGGCCGGGCAAGCTGGAGTGCATTCCGTGGGTGTACGCCGAGATCGTGCGCGTTCTGGCCCCCGGCGAACGCGTCGAAATCCTGTGCCACGACGAGCGAGTTGCCGACTCGGCTCGGGACTGCCTCGAACGCAACGGCGTGGCGCCGGACGCATACCGTTTGCACGTGCTGCCCACCGACCGGGGGTGGTTGCGCGACTCCGCGCCCACGGCGGTGCGGATTGGCGAGCGAGGTGAGCGGCTCGAGTGGGTGCAATGGGATTTCAACGCCTGGGCCAAGTACGACAACTACGCCTTGGACGTGCAGGTTCCCGCAGCCATCGAACGCATCACGGGCATTCCGCGCGTGGCAGCTCAGCGCCCGGATTCGCCGGGCAGGCCGCTCGTGCTCGAAGGCGGCGCCATCGACACCGACGGGAACGGAACGCTTCTGGTTACCGAAGAGTGCTTGTTGTCGGAGCAGCAGTGTCGAAACCCCGGTCTGACCCGCGAAGGCTACGAGCGAGCGTTCGCTGAATATCTCGGGATTCGCAAGACGATCTGGCTGCATCGCGGCTGCCCGGGCGACGACACGCATGGGCACATCGACGACATTGCCCGATTCGTCCGACGCGGCGTGGTGGCACTGGCCTGGGAACCGGACCCGCGCGATGACTACCACGAGGACGCAGTGGAGAACCTGCGGCGGCTGCAGGCGGCCGAGGATGCCTCCGGCCAGCCATTGGAGGTGGTCAAGCTGCCCATGCCGCGACCGGTGGTGTTCGAGGGCCAGCGGTTGCCGGCCAGCTATGCCAACTTCTACATCGGCAACGCTGCCGTCATCGTGCCCACGTTCAACGATCCCGCCGATCGCGAGGCGCTCGACATTCTGGCCGAACTATTCCCGGATCGACCAGTGGTCGGCATCTATTCCCGCGATCTGGTCTGGGGGCTGGGGACGCTGCACTGCCTCTCGCAGCAACAGCCGTGTGCGTGAGTAAGGATGACACGAGGGCGGGACGTGAGAAGCGTCGCCGCCCCGGATTCATCTACTGCAGATTCGCGCGAATCCACTCCAGCACTTCCTGGTCGTGGCCGGTCGTTTTGACCTTCTCGAAAATGTGCGCGATCCGCCCTTGCTTGTCGATCACGAACGTCGTGCGGGCCACGCCCATGTACTTCCGCCCGTACATGGACTTTTCCTGCCAGACGCCATACGCTTCGCAGATCTGCTTGTCTTCATCGCTGATCAGCGGGAAAGGCAATGCGTACTTGCTGGCGAACTTCTGGTGCGACGCGACGCTGTCCGGCGAGACGCCGAGCACCTGGATGCCCGCTTGCTGGTACAGTTCGTGGGCGTCGCGAAATCCGCACGCTTCTTTCGTGCAGCCCGACGTGTTGTCCTTGGGGTAGAAGTACAAAACCACGATCTTCTTACCCCGAAAACTGGAAAGTGAAATACGTTGGCCGTTGGCGTCAGGCGCGGAGAACGATGGGGCACGGCTTCCGATGGCTGGGTACATGCACGACTCCGGTTGCGATATCGAAACATGTCGGATGCATAGTCATCAAAATGATAAACCTGAACGACGAGCTCAGACAAGTGGACCTCAGCAGTCCAAAGACGATCGGAGTGAATGACGGATGAACTTCGGCAGACGACGTCGTCGCCGCGCGGGCATCGCAGGGTATTGGCTTGCTCTGAATGGATTGAGTCTGTGTTCTTTCTTTGTCGCAGTGTACGGATGCGAGCGTGAGTCCGCGCCTGATGCGCGGCCGGATGCAACGACACTGCCGGCGCCTGTGGCCGGCGAGACACTTTCGCCGGTGTCATCAAGCGCGGTGGACGAGCCCCTTGAGCCCGAGCCATCCGTTCCATCGGTTCAAGCCGATTCGGTCGATTCATCCGCTCGCACATCCACGCCGCGCTCCCCTGCCGCGGCCGACGTGCCTGCGTGGCGGCCGCTGGCGGATGCCGCTCCCGGTGAGTGGGCCGAATACGAGACGCTCGCGGGGCAGCGGCTGAAATACGAGATCCTCGAAGTGACGGGCATCAGCGTATCAACTCGCATTACCGTGCGACAGGCCGGCCGTACGATGGGCGAGCCGGCCAAACGCGAGGACGACCCGCAGGAGGATCCACTCGCCCGCCAAGCACAGCGGCGTCAGGCGGTTCGTTCTGCTAAAACGGACTGGTGCGAAGCCGCCGGCCGCCAATGGCAGGCCACGCTCTACGAGGACCGCTGGACCGACGAGGAAATCCAGTATGTCCGGCGAACCTGGGTCAGCCCTCGGGTGCCGTACCACGGCATCCTGCGCATGGAGCTGTACGGGGATGGACAACTGGAAGCCAGGCTGATGCTGATCGACTATGGGCCGCGCTGATGGCGAGACTCGCCCGGAGGAACGGGCGGCCGAACCATGGCCCTGCCGCATCCGTAGAACAAGAACCCATGGACCTGTTCATGGGGTGGCATTCCTCGCGGGCCGGCGCTACCGCTCGATCCCCGGGAAACCGGGCACACCTTCCAGCTGGTTTGGAAGGTTCAACAGGGCGGTGCCGGTGCATTTGCCGGCCAACTCTGGTACACTGCCCGGCTTTTCCGGGAATGGTCCCGCACGGAGTTACGCTCGGATGCGTCACGCCATAATGGGTCTGGTTACCGCCGTTCTGTTGTCGAGCGGTTCCGGGTGCATTTTGGGGAACCGCCCACAGTTCGTCCGCGGCGGATCGGATCCCAACCAGCGGACCTGGTATCTCGATGGGGCGGGCAATCTCGGCTTCGGCAAGGAAACCGTCCCGCTCGGACTCGAGGACGGAGGCTACCAGGGCCAGTTCAAGCATTTCATCTGGGCCACTTATCTCGGCCCTATCGTGGACCAGATGGTCATCTCCTATAACCGGCGGCAGGGGACTGTGCTGGCCAAAGAGATTGCCAAGTACCTTGACGAGCATCCAGGGGCCAGCGTGAACATCATCGGCCTCAGCGCCGGAACGGGTATCGCCGTCTTCGCCCTCGAGGCCTTGCCTTCCAAGTACCAGGTCGACAACGTGATCATGCTCAGCTCGAGCCTATCCGCGGAATACGACCTGAGCCGCGCCCTCCGGCGGGTCCGCGGCGGCATCTACTTCTTCTGGTCGCCTGACGATCCGGTGCTGAAAGGCGTCGTGCCGTTGGTGGGCACGGTGGATCGAGAGTACACGTCGCAGGTGGCCGGCTTGGTCGGGGCCCGAGTGCCGCCGTCGGCGAGCAGGCAGACGCGCGAAGCCTACGCCGCTCGCGTGCACAATTACCGTTGGTATCCGCACGGCGGCGTCGGTCCCATCAAACTAAGACATGCCGGTACCACCGATCGGGCCTTCATCCGGGAGATGGTGGCCCCCATCCTGGTCCGCGGCCGGTCGCGAGCGCCGGCCCAGCCGGCAACCCGGCCGAGTTAGCCAGTTGTCAGTTGTCCGTGCTCAGTGGTTGGGGCTCTGGACTTTGGTCAGTTGTGTCGTGTCTCGGCTGCGGACCGGGGGGGCCGCGTGCGTGCCTGCCTCCCGCCTCCAAAACAACGGATTACTGGACAACGGATCCGACCACTGACAACTGACCACTGGCCACTGACCAACTCACTTCCTCCTGGCGTGCTTGGCCTCGTTGAGTGCGGCCGAGAACCAACCGCCGTTTGCCGGTTCGGCACGTCGCTCCGGTGATCGAACGGCTTGTCGCGGAGCGGGACCGGGCATCGGTCGAGGGGTCGTACGAGGCGTGGACACGCCGGCCTCGCGTCGCGGCGCGGCTTCGGGATTGGATCGCATGGACAATGCGATGCGCTTGCGCTCCAGATCCACTTCCAGCACCGTGACCATCACCCGCTGATGGACCTTGACCACTTCGTTGGGATCCTTGACGAATCGGTCGGCCAACTGGCTGACGTGCACGAGCCCGTCCTGGTGCACGCCGATGTCCACGAACGCGCCGAACGCGGTCACGTTGGTGACGATCCCCGGCAGCTTCATGCCCGGCTTGACGTCCTCGATTTTCTCCACCCCTTCGGCGAACGAGAACGCCTCGAACTTCTCACGCGGGTCGCGGCCCGGCTTGGCCAGCTCCTGCATGATGTCGTTCAGTGTGGGCAGGCCCACCTTGTCGCTCACGTACTTGCGCAATTCGATCTTGCGCCGGAGCGATTCATCGCGCAGGAGGTCGGCGACGCTGCAGCCGACGTCGGCGGCCATCTTCTCGACAATGGGGTAGCTCTCGGGGTGAACCGCGCTGGCGTCCAACACGTTCTCACCGTCGCGAATCCGCAGGAAGCCCGCCGCCTGCTCGAACGCCTTGGCCCCCAGCCGCGGCACCTCCAGCAACTGCTTGCGCGAGCGGAACGGGCCGTTGGCATTGCGATACTCGACGATGTTCTTGGCCAACTGCGGACCCAGGCCCGACACGTACGTCAATAACTGGCGGCTGGCCGTGTTGACCTCGACGCCCACGCTGTTCACGCAACTGATGACCACGTCGTCGAGGCTCTTCTTCAGCGCGGTCTGATCCACGTCGTGCTGATACTGGCCCACGCCGATGCTCTTGGGATCGATCTTCACCAGCTCGGCCAGCGGGTCGGCCAGACGGCGGCCGATGGACACCGCGCCGCGCACGGTCACGTCATGATCGGGGAACTCTTCGCGGGCGGCCTCCGACGCCGAGTACACGGATGCGCCGCTCTCGTTGACCATCACCACGATGATGGATGAAGGCAGGCCCAGACCGCGGATGAAGGCCTCGGTTTCGCGGCTGGCCGTGCCGTTGCCGATTGCGATCGCCTCGATTTCGTACTTGTCGCACAGCGCTTTGACCAACAGGCCGGCCTGAGCCGTTTCGCGCTGCGAGTGCGTGATGTAGATCACGTCGTGATGCAGCAGCTTGCCCTGACGGTCGAGCACGACCAGCTTGCAGCCCGTGCGGTAGCCCGGATCCAGCGCCAACACGTTCTTTCGACCGAGGGGCGGGGCGAGCAGCAGCTCGCGCAGGTTCTGGGCGAAGACGGCGATAGCCGCCTCGTCCGCCCGCTTCTTCATCTCCATGCGGACCTCGGTTTCCATGGAGGGAGCGAGCAGCCGCTTGTAGCCGTCGTGGACGGCCAGCTTCACTTGATCGGCGGCCAGGCCCCGGCCGCGGACGAACATCCCGTCGAGAATGTTCAGCGCTGCCGCTTCGTCCGGGCCGACCTCCAGTATGAGAAAGCCTTCGGTCTCGCCGCGGCGCATGGCCAAGACTCGGTGCGACGGGGCGTTCGCCACGCTTTCCGACCACTCGAAATAATCCTTGAACTTTGCCCCTTCCGTCTCCTTGCCTTTCACCACCCGCGAGCGGATCGTCCCCTTCTCAAAGAAGAGCTTGCGCATGGCTTCGCGGGCCTGCTGATCCTCGCTGACTCGCTCGGCGATGATGTCGCGGGCGCCGGCCAGGGCCTCCTCGACGGACGTTACGCCCTTTTCCTCGTTGATGAACTTGGCCGCTTCCGCTTCGGGTTGCGTCTGGGCGTCCTGGGCGAACAGGATGTCGGCCAGCGGTTCGAGGCCTTTTTCCTTGGCGATCGTCGCCCGCGTGCGCCGCTTGGGCCGGAAGGGCAGGTAGATGTCTTCGAGCACCGCCAGCGTCTCGGCGGCGTCGAGCTTCTCCTTCAATTCGTCAGTCAGCAGATTGCGTTCGGCAAGTGAGCTGATGATCGCTTCTCGCCGCTTGTCCAGCTCCGCCAATTGCTCCAGCCGGTCGCGAATCGCGGCGATCGCCACCTCGTCCAGACTTCCCGTGGCTTCCTTACGGTATCGGGCGATGAACGGTACTGTCGCGCCGCCGGCCAGCAGTTCGGCCGTGGTCCGCACGTTCTGAACGTTCAGGTTCAACTCGCCCGCGATTTTCCGGAGATGACGCTCTTCCATGAGACTCTTTTTTCCATCCTGAGAACCACACATCCCGTACCGAGGCGAGGAATCATACTCGTGTCGGGCGCTGGTCGCCAATGGCTCGCCGACACGCCTTTTTCGACCGATTCGGCGGGCGTTGTGCGGGCGGCGGCTTCGTTACTGGGACTGTTTTCGCGCCGTCTCTTCGGTGGTCTGCGGGGCAGGGGACTCTTCATCCTCTTCCGGGCCGCCCAGCGTTTCCTTCAGCAACTCCACGAACTTGGAGATGGTGGGGGTGAACGCCTTGCGCTGGCGGTGAATGATTCCGATGGGCCGGCGAATCTTGTGGACGGCCAGCGGCACGCAGGCGAGCGTCCCGATCTTGAGTTCCTTCTGAATGGTGGGCTCGGGGAGAATGCTGAGGCCGGCCCCGATCTCCACCGCCTGCTTGATGGTCTCGATGTTGTCGAACTCCATCACCATGCGGACGTTGACCTGGTTGTCTCGCAGGTGGCGATCCAGTTCCTTGCGGATGGGCAGGCTCTTCTCGAACCCGATGAAGTTCTCGCCCCGCAGTTGCGTCAACGTCACCTTTTTGAGCCGGGCCAGATGGTGGTCGGGGTGGCAGACCAGGACCATGTTTTCCGATCGCAGCGGGATGACCGTCAGGCCGCGCCCCGCCTGGGGGTACGACACGATGCCGAGGTCCGCCTCCTCGTCGAGGACCGCCTCGTACACCCGGTTGGGCCCGAGGAATTCCAGCCGAACTTTGGCCTTGGGGTAACGGCTCATGAACTCCTGCATGCGGCGGCTCATGTCGTGCAGGCCGATGGAGTAGATGGCCGCCACGCGGACGCTGCCCGCGATCTCCTGACGCAAGGAGAGCACCCGGGCCTCCACGGCGTCGTACTGCTGAAGGACTTCCCGCAGGCCCTCGTAGCAGACCTCCCCCTCGGGGGTGAGGACGAACGGCCGCTTCGTCCGGTCGATCAGCTGCACCCCGAACGTCCGCTCGAGCTGGTGCACCGCCTGGCTGGCCGCCGACTGCGAGACGTTGTTCATGGCCGCCCCGCGGGAAAAGCTCTGGGACCGCACAACCGAACAGTAAATCCGCAAGGTTTCGATGTTCATGTCGTCTATTGTACCATTAGTCCGGCTTATGACAAGTATCAAGACATACCCATTCCAATAATAGTTCAGCCTCGATATACTGGGCTGAAGGTCGTGATTTGTTTCACGAAACCGCGCCGGAGTGGCTCTGCGACGATCCGCCCGCACGAAAATTCGTTTTCGTGAACCGTTGACAACAGGAGATGCAGTATGTCTTATGCAACCGACGTCCTCGAACTTGTGGTGCGCCGCAACCCCCACGAGCCTGAATTCCATCAGGCCGTCAAGGAGGTGCTCGAGTCACTGGAGCCCGTCCTCGAGCGGCACCCCAAGTACCAGAAGCACCGCATCCTTGAGCGGATCACCGAGCCCGAGCGGATCATCATCTTCCGCGTACCCTGGATGGACGATCGGGGCGAGATACACGTCAACAAGGGCTATCGCGTCGAGTTCAACAGCGCCATCGGTCCCTACAAGGGCGGCCTGCGCTTCCATCCGACGGTCAACCTGGGCATCCTCAAGTTCCTGGGCTTCGAGCAGATTCTCAAGAACTCACTGACCACGCTGCCCATGGGCGGCGCCAAGGGCGGCTCCGACTTCGATCCCAAGGGCAAGAGCGACAACGAGGTCATGCGCTTCTGCCAGTCGTTCATGACCGAGCTGTGCAAGCACATCGGGGCTGACACCGACGTCCCCGCCGGCGACATCGGCGTGGGCGGCCGGGAAATCGGCTACCTGTTCGGCCAGTACAAGCGCATCCGCAACGAGTTCACCGGCGTGCTCACCGGCAAGGGCCTCAATTGGGGCGGATCGCTCATCCGGCCCGAGGCCACCGGCTATGGCTCAACCTATTTCGCCCAGGAAATGCTGGCCATGCGCGGCGACAGCCTCAAGGGCAAGATCTGCACCGTCTCCGGATCGGGCAACGTCGCTCAATACACCGTCGAGAAAGTGACCGAGCTCGGCGGGAAGTGCGTCAGCCTGTCCGACTCGGACGGCACGATCTACGACCCGGACGGGATCAACCCCGACAAGCTCGCCTACGTGATGGAGCTAAAGAACGTCCGCCGCGGCCGCATCCGCGAGTACGCCGAGCGATTCAAGGGCGTGCAGTTCAAAGCCGGGGCTCGTCCGTGGGGCATCAAGTGCGACTGCGCGTTCCCCTCGGCCACGCAGAATGAAATCAGCGGCGAGGACGCCAAGG
The DNA here is from genome assembly GCA_029550525.1 of Planctomycetota bacterium. Taxonomy (GTDB): domain Bacteria; phylum Planctomycetota; class Phycisphaerae; order UBA1845; family PWPN01; genus JACQVT01. The sequence continues at coordinate 324,651 of JAKPHF010000062.1, read as the reverse complement.
AACTGCTCAAGAACGGTTGCATCCTCGTCAGCGAAGGGGCCAACATGCCCACCGAGCCCGCCGGCGTCGATCTGTTCGTGGAAAAGAAGATCATGTACGGCCCCGGCAAGGCTGCCAACGCCGGCGGCGTGGCCACCTCGGGGCTGGAGATGTCCCAGAACTCGCAGCACCTCAACTGGACGCGCGAGGAAGTGGACGCCCGACTCAAGGAGATCATGAAGGCGATCCATACCAACGTGGCCCAGACCGCCCGGGAGTACGGCCAGCCGACCAACTACGTGCTGGGCGCCAACATCGCCGGCTTCGTCAAGGTCGCCGATGCCATGATCGACCAGGGCCTGGTCTGATCGCCGGGCAGTTCGATCGCCGTACGAGCCACGTTTGAGCTTGTGCGGACGATGAGATTGGACTACGAAGGCACCGAGGTGCGAAGATCGCCTTTGGTGCCTTCGTTTCTTTATGGTACAACCTCCCGGTGTCGGCCGCCGGCCGATGCGATGCCAGTTGAACAGACAGGACCGGGGCAAGCCCATGAATCGTCGTGAATTTCTGCAGCACGTGGCCGGGGCGGCCGGCGTCGTCGTCGCCGGGCCGAGTCTCGTTCGAGCGGTCGGCAACCAGGCAGGGGCGGACGGCATGCCGCAGCCCTGTCCGCCGACGGCCTGGCACAAACACGGCATTGTGCTCGAAGCCACCGAGCCCTGGGAAGGCGGACAGATCCAGAACTTCACATCACCCGCCGAGCCTCTGGACGATGGCAAGTGGCGCATCTGGTATTCGCCGCGCGGCAAGGGGTTCGCGATCGCGTATGCCGAGGGTACGCCGGGCGAACCCTTCCGCAAAGTGCCGGCTGTCTGCACGCCGGGCGAGCCGGACGACAGCGAGTTCGCGATTGGCCATCTGCCCGACGGCTGGAAGCCCACGCAGGTCGTGCACGTGCGGCTGGCGAACGGGCGGCATCGCATCTACTTCTGGGCCCACGGGCCGGAGATCCTCCGCTATCTGGCCGCCGAAAGCGATGACGGCAAACGCTACAAGGTCGTGAATCCGCATCGGCCCGTGTTGTGGCATCCGAACGACCGGGCGGCTCGCGGCATTCCCACGCCCGACGGCGTCGTGCTCACGCGGACGCCTGGTTCACGGCCGGCCGGCGAGCCCGAGGCTCCGTCGCGGCTCATCTCCAACGACGCCACCATGATTTACCGGCTGGCCGACGGCACGTTCGAGATGTACAGCGTCGGTCTGGTGAGACTGCCCGCGGGCGACGCCGGCATCGTGCCCGAGGACAACATCCCCGGCTACATGCGGGTGGTCGATCGTTACGTGTCGGAGGACGGTCTGCATTTCGAAGGTCGCACGCGCGTCATCCAGCGTGACGAGCGCGATCCGGTCGACCAGCAGTTCTATCACTTGTCGGTCACATACACGCCCGAAGGTCGCGTCGGCATGCTGGGCCATTATCGGGCGAAGGCGCAGACCATGGATCTAGAGTGGTGCTTCTCATCCGACGGGATCAACTGGCACCGTCCGCATCGACTGCCGTGGTTGCCGCGCGGCTCGCAGACGCAGCCGGACTCGTACGGCATCTATCCGCCGGCCGGCCTCGTCCAACACGACGGTAAGTGGCACCTGTTCTACACCGGCGTGAACTCCGCCCACAACGGCCGCCACTCTCACGGCCCGGCTCGTTCGGTCATTCTCTACGCCACGACGGATTCCATCTGGGCGTCGTGATCTCCCCGCGAGCGCTTCGATGCCAGTGTGCACACCTTCTCGATCTACTTCGAGCTGAGTGGAATTCCCGCCGTCTCTTTTCCCCTTCGGGTTGCAGGAAGAGCTGCAAGCTCTGAGCTATAAGCGATAAGCCAGCGCAATTGTCGTTCGCGTTGAGTGCCCGGGCCCGGTCGAACTGAGTCCGCCGGGACAAGCCCGGCGGCTCGCTGGTCGCGGAGGAATGCACAGTCTCACCGGGCTTGATCCACGTAGCAGATGACTTCCTGCTTGGCGTTCTCCGCGTGAAGCCGGAACGTGGCCCCGTCGGGCAGATCGGCAGCGTTGATGACTCGCACGACGTCGGCCCGGTTGGCGGCGGACGGGATCAGGTCGGCCAGTCGATTGGGCAGACTCGCCAGCAACTCCTGGTTAAGCAAGTTGTCCTTGCGGTTCGGGAACAGCGCCAGGTAAAGGATGTCGCACTCCACCAGCTCGTTAAAGAAGTGCGTCCCGAGCGAAACGTCGGGAACCAGATCGTCACGCATGGCCACGATCTCGCACAGCACGGACGCGGTGTTGATCTCCGCGAACGAGACGGGCACCCCCAGCGACGGCGTCGTCGTTCCCCAGCGACCCGGGCCCATGATGAGGATGTTCCCGGGCTCCGTATCGTTGATGTGCATGACCTGGCCGATCAACCGGGCGATGGAATAGCGATCCTTCACGGGCAATTGCCCGTACACGGAAGGCACGACCTCGAGAATTCGGTCGATGCGAATACTGCGACTGTGGCCGATGACCGCCCCGTGGGCCTTGAGCACGATCCGCGATTCGTCGATGGGGCCGGGCGTTTCCGTGACCGCGGTCTCGTCCGCGCTGACTTGCAGCGGCCGGCACTGCACGAGATTGATCTTGTAATGACGCCGGTCGAAGAAATTGGCGGTGAACTCGACATCCACCGGCGAGCCGTACGCCTTCTCCAGTTGTTGGAGCATGTCGCGCATGTCCTTCGGGAAGTCGGTTTGCGACAACAGCCGCTCGAACGTGAGGATCCACGGGAACATGTCGCGACGGCCGGTCTCGGCGGCCAGCCGCTCGAGCTCCTGGTCGCGAGAGGCGAACATTTCGAGCGGGATGCCCGGACTCTGGTTGGCGACGTCGATGAAATCGTTGGAGACCAGCCGGTTGGCGGCCAGATCGAGCGTGTCCACTCGTCGCTGTGTGTACCGCCGCACCTCGTCGAAGCTCGCTTCGGGCCGGCGCTCGGGATCGTTCAACGCGACCACGCGGGTGTAGTCGTCATCGCTTCGATCGACCGCCCGCGTGCCCAAGCCGAACACCAGACGCAGCATACCGGCCTTCGGATCGATCCCCTCGCCCCACACGTACGGGTTGAACGACAGGCCCACGCCCGCCACTTGTGGGTAGAACAGATGGCCCGAGAACGCGCCCGACACTCGCTGGACCAGCAGTGACATTTGTTCGTCCTTGTGGAGCAAACCGCGCTGCGCCCGGTAGCGCAACGCCTTCTCGCTCATGGTGCTGGCGTAGATGGTGCGGACGGCCGACATGAAGTCTTCCAACCGCTTGTCCCGCGAGCCCTGGTTGGCGCAGAACACGCTCTCGTACTTGCCGGCGAACGAATTGCCGAACGCGTCCTCCAGGAGGCTGCTCGACCGCACGATGATCGGATATTGGCCGAAGTAGTCGAGCATATCCGAGAACTGCTTGCGCACGTCCTCGGGAAACGTGCCGGCCAGGATGCGTCGACGGGCCTCCTCGGCACCTTCGAGGAACGTCGCCGGGTTGGCCTGCTTCTGACGCAGCCACCAGCAGCCGTTCTGCACCAGGTACGTGTAGAACACGTCCGAGCCGATGTAGAACGAGTCGTGAACCTCCAGCAGGTCTTTCCAGCGGGGATCCGTACGGGTGAGAATGGCTCGGGCCAGGAGCATGCCTACCGACTTGCCGCCGATCAATCCGGTGCCGATCATCCGCCGCCAGATGTTCAGCACGTCGTTCAGCGTGAAGTACTTCTCGGCCAGCTCGAGCACGCGCTCGTCGCGGGTGACGATCATGCGGAGCAATCGTCGCATGAGGTCTCCGGCCTGGCCGAGCGGACACTCGCCGTGCACGGGATCCATGAGCCGTTCGGCCTGGGCGAACGCCCGGTTCCACACGCCCAGCCGCGTGCGAGCCGGGTCGGAGCCTTCCCAGGGCAAATCGGCCAGGATCTCGGAGATGGTGGAACTCTCCATCACCGGCTCGAACGTCTCGCCTTCGAACGAGTGCAGCATGTACATGGTCGGCGAGTGACGTTGCTGGGCCTTAATGGGGTGAATGTACAGCTTGCCCTTGTGCCGGTACACGTCCAGCAGGACCTGCGTGGTCTCGGCGATGATGCCCGAAGCGTGCACGGAGTGGTAGTTCTTGAGAATCGCGAAATAGGCGATGGCCTCAACGTCGAACAGGTACGGACACGTCAGCCGGAAGAAGTTGCCCAGCATGCGGTCGCTGTACCAGTCCACCGCCAGGTCGGACAGGCAGTCGAACACGTAGTAGCCGCCGCGGCCGGTCTGCTCGATCGTCCGGTGAATCGCGGTGATGAACTGTTCGAAGCCATCCTCCGGGTGCAACTCGCAGATCTCAGCGCCGCACTCCGGGCCGATCAGCGGTTCGTGTTTGGCGAACCGGAAGTAGATTAATCGCTCGCCGTCAGCGATCGCCGCCCGGCAGTACGGTTCCAGGAAGGGGCGATAATCCTCGATCGAGTCCACCTGCCAGACGATGTTGTCGCCGGGAATCAGGCCGCGCAGAACGTGGTCGAGGCCGGGAAGACCGGTTCGGGGATTGGCTGAAGCCATGTCAACGGTTCTCCGGGCATGAGGCAATGAGTAGTCGAGCGGTTCATTCGGGGATACCATTGTCAGTCCCTACAGTACCCGGCGTGGCACGACGGATCAAGCAAGCATCGAAGCGGCAATACGGCACGTCGATCCGGTCCTAACCTCAATCAGCTCTGCTTCTTCTGTTGATCGCGATCGCGAATACTTTATGCAGAACCCTTCTCGAATCGCTCGCGCAGTATTGATCGTTGCAATGATGCCCGGTACGATCAGCCGGTCTGGCGGGTCTAAAAGGCCGGCCCGCTTCTCGCTGGGGACATCCGGAGGGTTTGTCAGGATGTTTTTGATCGAACAGGCCCGCTGGTTGGCGCCGAACGTCCGGTGGATGGTCGTTCGCGCTCCGCGGATCGCCGCCCGTCACCAGGCCGGGCACTTCGTGATCCTGCGTGTCGCCGATCGCGGCGAGCGCATTCCGCTGACCATCGCCGACTCGGACGCCGCGGCCGGGACTATCACGCTGGTGGTGCAGGTCGTGGGGGCCACCACGCATCGCCTCTGCTCACTGGAAGCCGGCGAGCACATCCTGGACGTCGCCGGGCCGCTCGGCCGGCCCACTGAAATTGAAAAGTTTGGCCATGTCGTGCTCGTCGGCGGCGGCGTGGGCACGGCCGTGATTCATCCCCAGGCCCGTGCGTTCCGAGCGGCGGGTAACCGGGTTACCGCGGTGATCGGCGGACGCAGCCGGCCTTACGTGATCCTCGAAACCGAACTGGCCCGGTTCTGCCAGGCCGTTCACCCCTGCACCGACGACGGGAGCTACGGCTTCAAGGGGTTCGTCACGCAGAAGCTCGCCGAGCTCATCGCCGATTCGTCCAACCCCGTGAACGCCGTCATCACCGCCGGGCCCGTGCCCATGATGAAAGCGGTCGCCGACGTGACGCGACCGTTCGGCATCCACACCGTGGCGTCGCTCAATCCCATCATGGTGGATGGCACGGGCATGTGTGGCGGCTGCCGTGTGATGGTGGGCGGCAAAATGCTCTTCGCGTGCGTGGATGGACCCGAGTTCGACGCCCACCAGGTCGACTTCGCCGAATTGACCGGCCGACTGACCGCTTATCGCGAGCAGGAACGGTATCTGTATGAGCGCGTCCGCAGCGCGAATGAAAGCGGTAATGGTCATGCCGGTGGGAACGGCGAAGGCACGGGCCACGAGTGCCGGCTTGACGCGGCGGTGAAAGGTTTGACCAGCGCGACGTGAGTGGCCCGATTCATATTGGCCAGCACTCTTGAGCGGTTTGTTTGAAAGTGACACCGGCCCCGTGCCCGTCGCACGTGGCGCGATTGAACGCAGGTGAAGTGATATGTCGTTGAAACCGGCCGAACGGATGAAGATTCCCCGGCAGCAGATGCCGGAACAGGACCCCGCGACGCGCGCCGGCAACTTCCTGGAGGTCAATTGCGGGCTGGCCGCCGAGGCGGCGAGCCTGGAGGCCGAGCGCTGTCTGCGCTGCCGGCCCGCCAAGTGTGTCTCCGGCTGTCCGGTGGGGGTGGACATTCCGGCGTTCGTGGCGGCCGTGGCCGAGGGCGACCTGAACAAGGCCGCCGACATTCTCTATGCCGCCAACGTGCTGCCCGCCATCACCGGCCGAGTCTGCCCGCAGGAGAATCAGTGCGAGGCCAAGTGCATCCGCACGAACAAGTCGTCGGCAGCGGCCATCGGTTATCTCGAGCGTTACGTGGCCGACTGGGCTCGCGCGAATCGGCCCGACCAGTGCGTCCCGCCGCCTCCCACGGGTAAGCGCGTGGCAGTAGTAGGGGCCGGGCCGGCTGGGCTCACCTGTGCCGGTGAACTGGCCAAACTGGGCCATGCGGTCACAGTCTTCGAGGCGCTGCACAAACCGGGCGGCGTGCTCATTTACGGCATTCCCGAGTTTCGCCTGCCCAAAGTCATCGTCGAGCAGGAAGTCGAGAAACTCCGCAAGCTCGGCGTGGAGATCGTCTGCAACGTCGTCATCGGTCAGACGTACACTATCGACGAACTGATGACCGAGCAGGGCTTCGACGCGGTGTTCATCGCCAACGGTGCCGGCCTGCCCATCTTCCAGGGCATCCCGGGCGAGAACCTCAAGGGCGTCTATTCCGCCAACGAGTATCTCACGCGCGTGAATCTCATGGGCGCCTTCCAGTTCCCAGAGCACGAGACACCGGTGATCCGTTCGAAGCAGGTCGTCGTCGTGGGCGGCGGTAACACAGCCATGGACTCGGTGCGCACGGCCCGACGCCTGGGGGCCGACCCCGCCACGCTCGTGTACCGCCGATCCCGCGCCGAGATGCCCGCCCGGGCGGAAGAGGTCAAGCACGCCGAAGAAGAAGGCGTCCGCATGGAGTTCCTGGTGAACCCGATCGAGGTGTTGGGCACTGACGACGGCTGGGTGCGGGCCGTTCGCTGCCAGCGCATGCAATTGGGCGAGCCCGACGCCTCGGGACGCCGCCGGCCCGAGCCCATCCCCGGCAGTGAGTTCGAGATTCCTTGCCAGGTGTTCATCGAGGCCATCGGCACACGCTCCAACCCGTTGCTTACCCGCAGTACGCCCGCGCTCAAGCTGAACAAGTGGGGCTACATCGAGGTGGATGCCAACGGCATGACCAGCATGCCCGGCGTGTTCGCGGGCGGCGACATCGTTCGCGGAGCAGCCACGGTCATTCTCGCCATGGGCGATGGAAAGGCCGCCGCGGCCAACATCGATCGATACCTGAAGAACGGGAAGAGTTGATTGCGGGTGAAGCTCTCAGCTGTCAGCTATCAGCTTTCAGATCAGCGAGCGGCGGGGTTTATCCCCGCCGACTTCTAATTCAGTGAGGGAGTTTCGAGACGTTTGTCTTCTGTGCTGTCTCCTGTCTTCTGTCTCTTGTTTTTGAACTTCATTCCAGCACTCGATAGCGCTGGCCGGGGACCGCGAATCCCGCGAATTGCTCGCTCACATCGTCGTAGGGCCCCGAGTCCCAATCATCGCCGTAATGATACAGGTACGTCTTGCGACGGATGGACTCGGGCAGCGTGCGCAGCTCACTGATGAGCGCATGCACGGGGTTGGGTTCGTCAAACAATTGTGTGTCGTGGAAGCAGATATGTGCCTGTTCCATCATGCGCGAATAGGCCGGGTAGTCGAATCGTGTGTCGCCGGTGAAGAACACCGCTTGCTGCGTCTGGGCATCCTCGATAAACAGGCCGTAGCTCGGCCAATCGTACTTACGCTCGATGTGGATGTGGTCGGTGGGGAACAGCCGCAAGTGGTATCGCTTAAGCATGGTGAACCGGTCTTTGCCCGGTTCGGCAGGGTTGAGTGCCAGGATGAAAAAGTAATCCTGCAAGAGTGCGTAGCGGCCGGCCATGACACTCAGACCGCCCTTGAGCGAGTGGTCCCACAGATTCATGAGAATGCTCAGCGAGCTGATGATCTGCGGCTTGTGCCGCTTGCCGTTCTTGCGGTCGCCGTAGTGGTACGCGTTCATCATCGCCATCTCTTCCAGGCCGCCGATGTGGTCGGCGTGCTGATGGGTGATAAACACGCGGTGGATGGCCGGGTAGTTGATGGTGTTGCCGCGGGCCAGGTACTCGAAGCCCGGCTTGCGCATCAGGGCGTACAACGCCTGGGGGCCGGTCGTGCCATAGTCAATGAGTAGTGTGTCGTCGGGAACCGCCTGGTAATCGGGGCCTTTCTCCCATGCCTCCACGAGCACATTGGATTGGAAGTTGCGCTTGGCGAAGGCCGAGCCCACACCGAGGAACGTCATGGTGAGCATGCTGCGTGCACCCTTGATAGAGCCGCCATCGGGCCTTGATAGGTCCGTCGCGTGCGCCGGCCGTACGTGTGCGGCGTGTTCGAGAGAGGGGTTGCACACGCGCTGCCGGGCGAACGCTGTACCGATGGGGGTATCTTATGTCCGCACGCAACCGCGTCAAAGCGAGGGCTGTTGGGGGGCGGGCATCTTGCCCGCCTCGCTGCATTATGGGGCAGGCATCCTGCCTGCATTCGGCGGGCAGGACGCCCGCCTCCGGGGGGGCCGGTCAGGCGATCGGCTTGCCGCAGTTGTCGCAGAACTTCGCGTCGGGATCGTTCAGCTCGTCGCAATGACGGCAGGGGACCTGCTTGGCCAGTGCCACGCCGCACTGCGAGCAGAACCGCGCCTCGGCGGTGTTGTCGTGGTTGCAGCGGTGACAGCGGAGAATCCGAACGGTCAGCGGTGGGGGAGTGGCCGGGGCCGTACCCGGCATCGGCTCGACGCGAGCCGATTCGCTTGTCCCGCTGACCAAGCCTTCGCGAATGGCTCCGGCGATCTCGCGGATGCTGTCTTTGGTTTCGCGGGCGGCGTACTTGAACGTGTCGGTCGCTACCGGCGTGATCTCCTGTGAGTAGTAGCGGGCGATCTTCCCGGCGTATCCGGCCCGCGTCATGGTCGCGCCGATACCGAGGAGCGGCATGCCCACAAAAAAGCACCAGAACATTGTCGGCGGCTTCGTGCCGCCGAAGCCCGAGGCAAAATCCACGAACCCGATGATCATGAACAATCCGCCCAGGCCGAAGACCAGCGGTCCGGCCACTCGGAACACGTTCCGCGTGGACTCGTGATCGGGATTGATCGGCGTCCGTTCGGGCATAGAGACCTCCTCCGTTGTCAGGTATAGGTGATCTGCTTGGGTTCGTTGAGGAACCATTCGATCCGGCTGCAGGTGGTGCAGATCAACGTCGTGGCGGACCGGTTGGCCCATTCCAGGTTCAGGAAGGTCATTCCTGCCGTGTTGAGTTGTGCCTCCGACTTGTCGAACGTCAATCCGCCGCAGTGTGGGCAGACGATCAGCTTACTCGCAGCCTCGTACTCCCGCGGTGGCGCTCCCGCGGAACATCGTTTCCAGAAACCAGCCATTCCTGATCTCCAGTCAACCACCCAGGCCAATCCTAGCCAATGGTCGTTGCGGTCGCGATTCTAATTTGCCCCGATAATTGGAATGGGGGCGATCTTTCCATACACTGTTCGCCCGGCGGACGGCCGCCCGGGGCGAACGATGGCGCTCGAAGATCCCGGCCGCCCGTCACAAAAGTGAAGAGGATTGCCCATGCCGAAGGACGAAACGTATCAGAATCCCCTGGTCGAGCGGTACGCCTCGCGCGAGATGGCCGAGCTGTTCAGCGCCCGCCGGCGCATCCGAACCTGGCGGCAGATCTGGCTGGCGCTGGCCGAGGCCGAGGCGGAACTCGGTCTGCCCATCACTCGCAAGCAGTTGGCCGAGCTGCGCCGCACCATTGACGACATCGACTTCAAAGCGGCGGCCGCCCACGAAAAACGGCTGCGGCACGACGTCATGGCCCACCTGCATACCTGGGGCGACGTGGCACCGAATGCTCGCGGGATCCTGCACCTCGGCGCCACGAGCATGGACGTGGTCGACAACGCCGACCTGATCATCATGCGCGACGCCCTCGGGCTCATCCGCGACTGGCTGGTCGCCGTCATCGACCACCTGGCCCGATTCGCCCGGCAATGGCGCGATCTGCCGTGCCTGGGGTACACGCATTACCAGCCGGCCCAACTGACCACGGTCGGGCGCCGCGCCTGCTTGTGGGCGTACGATTTCGTACGCGACCTGGAGGAGATCGAGTACCGGCTCGAGAACCTGCAGTTCCGCGGCATCCGCGGGGCCACCGGCACGCAAGCCAGCTTCATGGCCCTGTTCAACAACGACAGCCGCAAGGTCGATCGCCTCGAACGCCTGGTCGCCGACAAGCTCGGCTTCGCCCTGTGCGAGCCGGTCACCGGCCAGACTTACACCCGCAAGATCGACGCCCAGATCGCCGCCGCGCTGGCCAACATCGCCGCCGGAGCTCACAAGTTCGCCAACGACATTCGGCTGCTGGCCGGCATGAAGGAGATCGAAGAGCCCTTCGAATCGACGCAGGTCGGCTCGTCCGCCATGGCCTATAAGCGCAACCCCATGCGCTGCGAACGCATTACCGGTCTGGCCCGCTATGTCATCTCGACCTGTAGTTCCCTCTACCAGACCGCGGCCGAGCAGTGGCTCGAGCGCACGCTCGACGATTCGTCCAACAAGCGCATCACCATCCCCGAGATGTTCCTGGGTACCGATGCCATTCTGAAGATCACCGCCAACGTGGCCAGCGGGCTGGTCGTGTACCCCAAGGTCATCGAGTCGCGGGTCATGGCCGAACTGCCGTTCATGGCCACCGAGGACATCCTCATGCTGGCGACGGCAGGGGGCGGCAAGAACGGCACGGCGTCGGGACGGCGCGGCGCCGCAGGGAAAAAGAAAGCGGCGACCGGCGACCGGCAGGAATTGCACGAGATCATTCGGCAACATTCGCAGGCCGCAGCCCGCGAGGTAAAGATGCACGGCCGGCCCAACGACCTCATCGAACGGCTGGCCGCCGACCCGGCGTTCGCCGGCTTGGACCTGAAGTCCGCCCTGGATCCCAAACGCTACGTCGGTCGGGCGCCCGAGCAGGTCGATCGGTTCCTGGCCAATGTGGTCGATCCCATCCTGCGGCGGCTCGGCAAGCGAGCGAAAAAGGATATCTCACTGCACGTGTGAGGCTTGGGGGGCGGGCGTCTCGCCCGCCTCAGGCTGGGAAGATGTCCGGCTCGCGATGCGCCCATCGAATCCAGCAAGGCCCTTTGCATCCACTGCGTCTACACTGAGGTTCACGACCAGGATCATGAGTATGCGTGAAATCCTGTTGGCCACGGGCAATCCGGGCAAAGCCAAAGAAATGCGGGAGATCCTCGCCGGCGACGATGACACGGTCGTCTGGCGGCACCTGAAGGAGTTCGCCGATCGCCGCTGGCCCGAGCCGGTCGAGGACGGCGAGACCTTCATGGCCAACGCCGAGTTAAAGGCCCGCTATTACGCCCGGCTCAGCGGGTTGTGGACCATCGCCGACGACTCGGGTCTGGTGGTGGACGCCCTCGGCGGGGAGCCCGGCGTGCGCTCGGCGCGGTATGCCGGCGAGCCGAAGAGCGATGCCGCCAACAACGCCCTGCTCGTTCGCAAGCTCGCCGGCGTGCCCGATGAGAAGCGGACGGCTCGATTCTGTTGCGCGGTCGCCCTCAGCGACGGCGAGCGGGTGCTGGCCCGAGCGCAGGGCGTGGTCGAGGGTCGTATTATCGACCAGCCGCGCGGCACCAACGGCTTCGGCTACGACCCACACTTCTGGGTGCCCGAGTTCGGCATGACCACGGCCGAGATGGCCCCCGAGCAGAAGCACGCCATCAGTCACCGCGGCCAGGCTCTGCGGCTCCTGCGCGATGAGCTCATCGCGTTGCTGCGCGGGTGATGACCGCAGGCGCGACCCGGGGGGGGGAGCCTCCGTTGCGCAAAACTTTTCCCCCATTAGGGAAAATCTTTCTTGACGTAGAGTCGCAAGTTGTCACAATCGATATAATTCGGGGTCCGCGATCCATGGCCAGAGGTGGTCTGACCCACCAGCAACCCCGGCGCTTCCGGCAAGATCGCGACTTGTTGCTCCCGCTGACCAACCTTTGGGTTCCTTACGCAGGGTAAAGGTGACATGGGCAAACTCGAGCGACCCGTATTCCACAAGCCCGATTCCATGCGAAAGTGGAGCATCCGCGATTCGCTGGAGCTCTACAACGTTCGCAACTGGGGCTGGCCGTTCTTCGGCATCAATGAGGCCGGCAACCTCTGCGTGCATCCCCAGGGGCCGGGCGGCGCCACCGTCGATCTCAAGCAGATCATCGACGAACTCCGCCGGCGGGGTATTCACCTGCCCATGCTCATCCGGTTCTCGGACATCCTGCGGGCTCGCGTCGAAGCCCTCAACGAGGCGTTCCGCAAGGCCATCGCCGACTGCGACTACAAAGGCAAGTACCTGGGCGTTTACCCCATCAAGGTGAACCAGCAGCGTCAGGTCGTCGAGGAGATCGTCGCCTACGGCGAGCCCTACCAGTTCGGTTTGGAGGCCGGCTCCAAGCCCGAGCTGTTGGCCGCCCTGGCCATGCTCGAGTCGCCCGACCCGCTGGTCATCTGCAACGGCTACAAGGACGAAGAGTACATCGAGATGGCGTTGCTGGGCACCAAGATCGGCAAGCACGTCATCATCGTGGTCGAGAAGTTCAGCGAGCTGCCGGTGATCGTCAGTCTCGCCCAGCGGCTGAACGTCGTGCCGCATATCGGTGTGCGAGCCAAGCTCAACAGCCGCGGCTCGGGCAAGTGGGAGTCCTCCGGCGGCGACCGATCCAAGTTCGGGCTCAACGTCACCGAGCTGATCGAGGCCATCCGTTTCCTTCGCGAGCACGAGATGCTCGATTGCCTGGAGCTGCTGCACTTCCACCTGGGCAGCCAGATCACCAACATCCGCTCGCTTCGCGACGGGCTCGAGGAAGCCTGCCGCGTGTACGTCGAGATGGTCAAGCTCGGCGCGCCGTTGCGGCTGTTCGACGTGGGCGGCGGGCTGGCTGTGGACTACGACGGCTCGCAGAGCAACTTCGCCAGCAGCACCAACTACACGCTGCAGGAGTACGCCAACGACGTCGTCAGCACCATCCTCGACACCTGTGACGCCGCCGAAGTGCCGCACCCGATCATTGTCTCCGAGTCGGGCCGGGCGATCACCGCCCACCACTCGGTGCTCGTCTTCGACGTGCTGGGCACCAGCAGCTTCCACGACACCAAGGTGCCCGAGAGCATCCCCGACGAGAAGCCCGCGCCGTTCCACAACCTGTTGGAGGTCCACCGCAGCATCTCGCGGAAGAATTTCCAGGAGAGCTACCACGACGCCCTGCACTACCGTGACGAGTGCATGAGCCTGTTCCGTCACGGCTACCTCTCGCTGGAGGATCGCTCGCAGGTCGAGAGCATCTTCTGGGCCTGTGCCCAGAAGATTCTGCGGATCGTGCGCGAACTCGAGTACGTGCCCGATGACCTCGAAGGCCTCGAGCGGAGCATGGCCGACACGTACTTCTGCAACTTCTCGTGCTTCCAGTCGCTGCCCGACTTCTGGGCCGTGCAGCAGTTGTTCCCCATTCTGCCCATCCACCGGCTGAACGAGGAGCCCACGCGGCGAGGCATTCTTGCCGACATCACCTGCGACTCGGATGGCAAGATCGACCAGTTCATCGACTTGCGCGACGTCAAGGACGTGCTCGAACTGCATCCGGTCAACGGTGAGGATTACCTGCTGGGTGTGTTCATCTGCGGGGCGTACCAGGAGATCCTGGGGGACATGCACAACCTCTTCGGCGACACCAACGCCGTCCACATCAAGCTGACGCCGGACGGCGGCTACGAGGTCGTGCACGTGGTCAAGGGCGACACCATCGAGGAAGTGCTCGAGTTCGTCCAGTACAGCGCGGCCAGCATGACCAGCAAGCTGCGCCGGACTGTCGAGGCCGCCGTGCGGGCGGGGACCATTTCGCTCGAAGAGTCCGGCCACTTCATCCGCAAGTACGAGCGTGGCCTCGAGGGGTATACCTACCTCTCACGAACGCCCACGCCGTGACGGCGAAATCTATCGAAGGGCAAGAAAACAGCCAGGGATCGCGGGCGCAGACCGCTCTCCCTGGCTTTGCCACATCTTCCTGTTTGATGCGGGGAAAATGGGCCGATCGGCCCGGATCACGCCGGGTCAGTTGACGACCCAGACCCGCCGGCTCGCATGGCTGGGGGCAGCCGCGGTGACCGCGTGCATTTCGGCCATCGAGCTGATCGGAACCGGCTGAACCATATCGACGACTTTGGAGGTCACGTACGCTCTTCCGCACTGCCGGCAGAAGCGCATCCGCCCGCGCCGAGCCACCGGCACGATTTGGGGATGGTCGCAATGTGGGCAATGCATGTACACGGGCACGACAATCACTCCTTCCCTTGGAACCACCCGTCTTCCCTTCATCCGGAACTCCTGCGGCCGGCGTTCCGTCGAGTAGTCCCACTGGCGTGGTCTACGGACTCTTGGACACAGGAGGGGGGCCAGAGGTTGCAGGCGATCATGAAAAAATCGACGTCGCGGGAGGCCGGATCAGTAGTGCGGCAGGGTCGGTGCGTAAGTTTCTGTCTATAAATAAATTGTGTATTGTGACGAGCGCGGATGGAGACCGCCGATAACGTCTGGGCTGATTACGGGGTGCTCCGATATCCAGCCATAGACGCACGTCGTCAATGGTACTTTGAGGACTGTATTCGGGCCGAATTAGAGCTCCGGCAGCGTGACCCAGCAGCGCTTGGCCCAGGACTCCAGGCCCTTTTCGGCCAGTTGCACGCCCTTGGCTCCTTCCAGGAGGTTCCAGCGGAACGGAGTGCCTTTGACTACGTGCTTGAGGAACAGCTCCCATTGGACCTTGAACGCGTTGTCGTACTCCATGTTCGTGGGCATGGGCGTCCAGGTATCGAAGTGGTTGATCGGGCTGTCCACGTCCGGATTCCAAACGGGCCGAGGCGTCGCCGCCGCGGGCTGGATCCAGCACTGCCGGAGTCCCGCCACGGCCGAGCCTTTCGTGCCGTCCACCTGCAGCGTCAGCAGATCGTCCCGGCGCACGCGCACGCACCAGGACGAGTTCATGTGGGCGATGATGCCGCCTTCCAGCTCGAACGTGGCGTACGCGGCGTCGTCGGCGTCGCAGGTGTAGGGCTTGCCGTTCTCATCCCAGCGTTGCGGAATGTGCGTGGCCCCCAGGCAGGACACGGCCTTGACCGGACCGAAGCAGTTGTCCAGCACGTACCGCCAGTGGCAGAGCATGTCGAAGATGATTCCGCCGCCGTCCGCCTTGCGGTAGTTCCAGCTGGGCCGCTGGCAGGGAATAGTGTCGCCTTCGAACACCCAGTAGCCGAACTCGCCGCGAACGGACAGGATTCGCCCGAAAAAGCCCATGTCCCGCAGCATCTGCAGCTTGAGCAGTCCGGGCAGCCAGAGCTTGTCCTGCACCACACCGTGCTTGACGCCGGCCTTTTCGGCCAGCTTGTAGAGCTCCATCGCTTCGGCCGTCGATAGGGCGGTTGGCTTCTCGCAGTAAATGTGCTTGCCCGCGGCGATGGCCCGCTTCACCGATGCCACTCGCCGGTCCGTGGTCTGTGCATCGAAGTAGATCGTGTTCTCCGGGGCCGCCAGCGCCTGATCCAGATCGGTCGTCCACTTGGTCACGCCGGTGAGCTGCGCGAGATGCTCCAGCTTGGCCGGGTTACGGCCCACGAGCGTCGGATCCGGCAGGATCACCTCGTCCGGGCCGACCTTTACGCCGCCCTGTTTGATGATGGCCATGATGGACCGCATGAGATGCTGGTTGGTGCCCATGCGTCCGGTGACGCCGTTCATCACGATCCCGACCTTATGCGTCTTGACGTTGGCCACGGATGGGAATCCTCACTGCGGTTCTGGGTGAGCGTCTTGCCCGCCTGCGGGCGAGCAAGATCGCGTTCCCGAAAATGACAGATGTTTTGAATCGTTTTAACCGCCGGTTTCGGCGCAATCAAGCCTGTGCGGGCTTCTCGGTGCATTGCGGCCAGGCACCCGCAGGCAGCGGGGGAGCTTCGACCCCTGCCCGGGGCAGCGTGCCGTCCAGTTCCTGCCGCCAATGGGCCACGTCGCCCGCCGGCCCGTAGACGTAGATCATGATCATGGGCTCATCGCCCGTGTTGGTCAACTGGTGGAACACGCGGGGCGGAATCTGCACCGCCTGGCCCGCTCGGATGGTCTGCCGTTCCTCTCCCAGGCAGATTTCACCCGTCCCCGACACGATGAAGTACACCTCGTCCTGCTCCTGGTTGTGCCAGGGAACCTGTCCCCCCTTGGGTTCGAGCGTGACGTACCCCATGGCGAAACTGCTGACCTGAATCGGTGAGGCTCCGCCCACCAGATTCTGCGTGCGACGCCGGGCCGGAAAGGTTCTACCTTCGATTTTGCTCAGATCCGCCACGATCATGTCGGCTGCTCCTTCCTTGCCGTCCGCGCAGGCAAAACCCTGCGATTCACGGCTCTTGCGGCTGTGGGCAGTAGAACCCAAAACGCGGGTAATCGCAAGCGGGTGTTAATAATAGAGCAAGCGTGCAGCTCTCGTGAACCGCACGCCTGCTGCCCCCCTCTCAACGGTATTGGCCGTCCATCTGCTGGTGTGACGGATTCGAAGCGCTCTACTGCCCGAAGTCGGCTTGGGCGGCTTTGGCGTCGTACTCGCGTCCCCCGAGCACCGTGACCGACCCGGAAATTTTGTCGATGAGCAGGACTTCCTCTACCCGTTGATGCACGCGACGGACCACCTTGAACGGTCCCTTCCGTTCCTTGTGCAACGGGACGATGCGATCGCCCAAAATGATCGAGACGCCCGGATAGGCGATCTTCTGGACCACCAGCGTGACCTCCCGGCCGTCCGGCGTGACCGGCTCCAACGCAGCGGCGATCTGTTTCTCCTGCTCCCGGACTTCCTGCTCCATCGCATCGGCCTGATAGAGCAGTTCGGTCGCCCGTTCGCGCTGGGCCGGCGAGAGCCGCTTGAGCTGCGCCATCAGCGGCTGGACCGTCTGGCGGATCTTGGTGATCGCCTCCATCTTCTTGCGGATGCTTTCAGCCGCCTCAGCCGCCTGGACCAGGGCCAGCGGATCGATGCCCACCGCGATGATCGTCTTGACGTTGGCCTCGTTGCCGAGTTCGAAGATCTCCGCCCCGCAGCGGGCGTAGGCTCGGCCGCCAATCAGTTTGCCTCGTGGGATGAGCAGCCGTCGGTCCGTTCGCAATCGGCTGTTCAGCGCTTCGCGGTTGATCGTGATGTCGCCCTTCGCTCTGATGTCCGCTTCGTTGCAGAACTTTGTGAAGACTTCGCCTCCCACGACAATCCGGCCTTGGCCTCGCGAGGCAATCCCGCCGTTGACCTGCAGGTCGGTGGCGGCCTCAACCTCGGCCGCTTCGATCGCACCCCGAACCGTGATGCTCCCGCCCGATTTCACTCGGAACGTGTCGCGCACCGTCCCGTTGATCAGCACATCGCATGTGGCGTCCACGTTGCCGGTCGAGAAATCGACGTCTTCATCGACCTCCACCACGGGCAGGACCGAGACCTGGTAACGCGTCAGGTGGACCTTCCCGCGGACGCAGGCGATCACTCTTCTGCCGTCGTCGCCGAGCTGTACGTTCTTGCCCAGGTGCACCGAGCGCACCGGCACCGGCGGCTGCACCGGCTTGCCGTAGACGTCCACGCCGGGTACCGCCGGAACCTCCGGAGTCAGCGTGCCGAAAGCCTGGCCTGCTTCGACGGTGAGGATCTGACTGCGGTAATAGTCGGCGCGTTCGTCGGTGCTGTCGCTGGTCGGCTGGCTGACCAGTTCCGGCAGGAACTCGAAGGTCGCGCCCGTGCCGGGCACGGGGTCGCGTCCTTCCGCCAATAGCATGGGTTCGGCCGGCAACGCCTCCGCGCGCGCGGCCTTTTCCGCCTCCACGATCCGGGCCATCACGTCGTCAGAGACCGGAATGCCCAGTTCGCGCAGGCATGAGATGATGTTCTCCCGCGTGATCAGACCGGGATCAACGTCGGTGGTGATCAGATGTGCACGAATGCCGTCCCGCGCCACGGCGACGCGGATCGATCTTTGGGCTACCGCCGCCATCTGAGGGTCTCGATACGGCGAAAGTCAGTCTGCTGCCGTCCCCTCGACGAGCCCGCGACATCCCGTGCCGCGGGCGACACGATCGGTCACGCCGCGCCGGCCGGCGCCGCCGCCTTGGCCAGCGTCTGCGTGATCTTTTCTGACAGCGTCTCGGCCGTGAACGGCTTGACCACGTAGTTGTTCACGCCGGCCTTGATCGCCTCGAGCACGCGACTCTTCTCCGCTTCGGTGGTGACCATCACCAGCGGCAGCCGGCGGTCGGTCTCCCGAATCTTGCGCACCAGCGTGATGCCGTCCATGTTCGGCATGTTCCAGTCCACCAGAACCAGGTCCGGCTTGTGCTCGGCAATCTGGTTCAACGCTTCCAGACCGTCCGCCGCTTCCAGTATGTCCGTGTGACCGATCTGGGCCAACACGTTCTTCTGAATATTGCGAATGGTCCTCGAATCATCCACCAGCAGAATCTTCATACTGCATCCCCTGTCTTCATACGAGCAGTCCACGATCGAGTGAAGCGTTGGCAATCGCCTGGTGCATGAGCAGTCCCAGCCACCGCTCAACGACTCGAAAAGGCCATTCCCTAGACCGCCACTCCGACCGGAGCGCTGGCCTTGGCCGCACCGCTTTCCACCACCAGTACCACCTCGACGGTGAAGTTCCCCAGGTCGCAATGGCAGGGCAACGCCAGACGCGGCTTTGCTCGCGATTGCGAAACCACGTGTTCCTGGCCCACGATCACACTCGGCAGCGAGATGCTCACGTTCAGGCTCTCGAACTTGGCCTTGGCCTGGCCCGCCACCATGTTCGCCAGCTCGCCCAACGCATCGCTGAAGTCCGGATGGTTCTGGTTGAGCGGCATCCCCGCGAATTTGCTGGCGATGTTGCAGGCGGTGGTCATCGGCAGGCTGAGCACCACACAGCCGACGGCGTCCCCGGACATGCCGATCACCGCCGAAACGTCGGCGGTCTGCTCTTCGTTCGCCCGAATCACATAGGGCTTCCCCACGCTGATATCCGTGGCGACCATGGTCTTGAACACGGTCTTCGTGGATGCAATGAACGGATTGATGAACCGTACGTCCATAATGTCGTCCTTACTCCTGGGGAACCCCGGGCGAGGGCTCCCCGCAGCGGCCCTCCACCGGCGTTGTGCTAACCCGCATATCGGCTTGATCGGTAAAGGCCTGTACGAGTTCGTTTCCGCACCCCCGAAACGGCGGCAAAAACCCTATCGCTTTCGAAGCCGGCGGGCGGAGGTTTTGGGACTCGTCGGATTTCCAGGACGCAGCGGCCGACGCGACGAACAACTCGAGCAGCGTGCAGACTTTGGCCCCTGGCGGTGCCCGGGAGACGGGCGCGGCATGGCCGTGATGGGGTCGTTACCCCTTTCGGCTGACGCGCGTGCGATCAGTTGGGGATGGTTCCCAGCCGGCCGATAACCCGGCCGTTGTGATCAAGAATGTCGAACAGCACCGGCGACACGGGGGCGGTGATCCGCTCGGCCGGCGGGTTGACGTAGATGCAGTCGCCCTGCAGGTTGTGAATCCAGATCGGCGATTCCACACGTTGATATGTGCGAGCCAGCGACCGCAGTCGGTCCTCGGACAGCAGAGGCGTCGGGTCGTTGAGCGGCTTGCTCGACAGCGAGGAAATCATGGGGTCAACCTACTCCGTCAGTGTTGACGCACCCGCCGCCGCGCCGACGCGAGTGCTTGGGATCAGCCACATCCAGTGGAGGCTCGTGCTTGCCGCGGCGGCAGCCAGAAGCTGCCGGGACTCCCGCCGGCCGCGCCGCACACGAAAGGAGGCGAACACCCCTCGGATGGCGCGCATCATAGCGGATCGGCCCCGCGGACGCCACGATACTTTCTATCGGCCCCGGGCCCGTCGATTCTTGAAGGCGGCCAGGCGGGATATAATCCCCCGATGGGACCTGATGACGAAATTTGCTACTGCTACCACGTTTCGTTTCGCAAGCTCTACAACTTCGCCCGGCGCGGCGGGCTTCAGCGCCCTAGCCAGATGTCGAACTGCCTCGGCGCTGGGACCGGCTGCGGCTGGTGCATCCCCATCCTCAAGCGAATCTTCGAGTCCGCCCGCGCCGGTGCCGACCAGGACCTCATCGTCCGGATGACGCCCGAGCAGTACGCCAATGCCCGCCGGCAGTACATCGACAACCGCGAACCCCGCAACACCTTCGATTAGCCGTCCGCCCGCAGTCTTATCGCGCGCGGAGAAGAAGCACCACAGAGACCCAGAGGCGCAGAGAAGAAGAACGGATACCCGGAGTCACAGAGCTTGTGCGCGAAGTTGGCTTTTGTCCGCAGATTGCGCAGATTCAAGTAGAGACAAATAGGCGTCATTAAAAGTTTCTCTTTGTGCCTCTGCGCCTCTGTGGTGAGCTTCATCAGTGCTCATGCGTCGGGGAGGTAGGCGGAGGGCTCGCCCATGAGCTCGCCGAGCTTCTTCAACGCGCGATAGCAGAGCATGTGGACGGCGTCCTCGCTACGGTTCAAAAGGCGGGCGACCTCTTGAACGCTCAAGCCCTGGATCACACGCCATTGGATGACGCGCCGGTAGTCGTCAGGCAACTGGGCCATCTGCACCAGCGTGATCGCGACGGCCTCCTGGCGAGCCACACGGCGGCTGGGCGTGGAACTGATCGCCGCCACCCGGTCCACCAGATCCGAATAGGACTGGCCCGCGCCGGCTGACCTCGCGACATTGCGCCGGACGTCGCGCTTTTCCGCGAGCAGCCCTCGCCGCACGTCGATGAGCTTGTTCTCGGCGATCGTCCGCAGCCAAGCCAGGAAGGCGCTGAAACCGTCGAATTCCATCTCGCCCAGCCGAGGCCACGCTGCGGCGTAGGCCTCCTGCATGACGTCTTCGGGTTCGACGCCGCCTCGGACCAGTACTTCGTCCATGTTGCGAGCCAGGGCCGCCCGCACCGGATCGAACGCCGCGACAAGCAGCGTACCCGTTGCTTCCTTGTCGCCGGCGTGCGCTCGGCGCAACAGTTGCTGAAAGACTTGATCGTCCATGGGCGCCAGACAATGTGGACGGAGAGGTTCCTGTCCGGGCTGCGATTATACCCGTCCAGGCGGGGGATCCCAGCGTCTCGAGCAGAATCGCGCGGTAACCAGCGCACATCGACCGGTTGGCGGGAGTAATGTCGTGGATGCAGGCACGGAGCGTCATATGGCACGTGAACTCGGGATTTCTCCGGTCATCAACGTGGCACTGTTCGGATGGTCCGGCGCAACCTGCGGATGGTCGCGATTGGGCCCTTCAGTTCCCGGGCCAGATCGGGATGCCGTTTCAGCAGGGCGGTCGCCTCCGCTCGTGCATCCTTACAAGAGGTGTCCAGAAACGCGTTTAAGAGGCGCCCGACTTGCACAGCGTGCCGGTCGTCTTGGCTAGGGGAGGGCAGCATTGGGGGCTCCTGGCGCATTTTCCTCTACTCGGGTTGAACGATCTTCGGGCCGAGGACCAACGCGCGATGAACAAAAATTTCCATTCGCCTGAGCGTGGCTGCGGTGCTTGGTCTCCGGCGAAAAAATCATGAGCGGGCGCGTTGGAAGCTCCGAGGTGTTTCGTCCTATGTTGTAGAGCCCCTCCCTCTGTTGTGCCGGGGCCGATGTGTACAACCCGCGAGGAGTCCGCTATGCGTCGCGAGCAGGGATCGGTGATGAGTGTCAGCCCTGATGCGGAACTTGTCCCTTTCAAGCCCTTTTATCAACCCGGCAATGCGGCAATGCGCTTCCGGCAGGCCCTTGGTTTCGGGCCGGTCGCGCTGGCGACGGTTCACGTCCGCGCTGCCGCCATGGCCTGCCGGGAAATGGAAGCCGTTCTGCGGGCGGGTTATCAGGGGGCGTTCCTCGCACCCGATCGGTTGAAGCTGTCGGAATTCGCCGCCGCCGTCCGCCATATTTCGTCCCGCCACCGCGGGGCGTGGATCGGCCTGAAGCTGGACGAGATGCCTGCGATCGAGGAGCTCGATCTCCTCATCGACGAGGCCCGCAACCTCTGGATCTGCGACATGGACTCGCATGACGGATACGAGTGGCTCGGCGGGGAGATCGAACGAATCCGCTGCACAGAGGATTGGGACGGTCTGCTGTTCGGAAGCCTTCCGCCGACAGAAGAGGGCGATCTTGCGGCCGCGGCGGTCGGTCTCTCCCGCTTCGTCGATGTGGTGGTCTGGACCGTTTCCGCCGGTCAGGCCAACTTGCTGCGTCGGACGCACGACCTCAAGCACGCGCTGGGAAACTTCCCGTTGGCATTGTCACTGAACTATCCGCGTGTCAAGCTGGACGGCCTCGCGAGAGCGGCAGACTGCCTGATCTGTCCGGCACGCCTCGGTCCCGTGGCTGCCAGAGCTTGCGGGCGTTGATCGGCAGTACTCTCACGCCCCGTTGTCCGGCCGCAACTCGGTCGCGTCCGGCCGCGCCTCGGCGGGGTCCGCCGGCGCGCTCGCCGACGGTTCCGCTTCGCTGATCGGCGTGGCGTCCCATAACCGGATGAGCCCGTCCTTGCCCGCGGTGGCAATCAGATTCCCATCCGGGCTGAACGCGACGGCCGAGACGATGCTGTCGCTCGCCCGAGTGGTGAAGACCTGCGCGTGTGCTTGCGGGTCCCAAATTCGCAACAGGCAATCGGCTCCGACGGAGGCGATGCGCCGGCCATCCGGACTGAAATCCAGATCCTGCCCCGGCTTGAGCGGCAAAGTCAGGCGGCCGAGTTCCTTGCCAGAGTGAACATCCCACAGACCGATGAACGGCATCTCTTGATTGGCACTCGCGGCGGCAATCAGTCGGGAGTCCGGGGAAAATCGGGCCAGGCGAAGAACCTGACCGGCGCGGAGGATTCGCGATTCGAACTGCGAGTGACAATCCCAGATGTGCACGGCCCCTTGATGTGTGGCGGCGGCCAGCCAGCGCCCATCCGGACTGAATGCGACCGACCGCGTCTGGTCCTCTGTGTTGAATTCGCGATGCGGCGACCGGTCGGGCAGGCGGAATACCGTGATTCGCGTTCCGCAGGCACAGGCGAGAAGCTGCCCGTCGGACGAGATGGTCAAGTCCGAGACCAGGGAGGCCCAACCCTCAATCGACGACTCCTTCCGGCCGGTCTGGCTGTTCCAGAACTGGATGGTGCGATCGGTGCCCGTGGTGATGATCTCCCGACCATCCGGCGTATAGACGGCACGGTAGACGTTGCGCCCGAAGGGAATGGCCAGCACCAGCTCGCCGCTCTGCACATCCCAGACGCGGATGGGATGCTTGTCGGCCCCACTTGCCGTGGCGCCGCAGGAGACGAGCTGACGGCCGTCGGGACTGAACGCGAGTTGCAGGATCATGCCGGCATGCCCGCGAAGCGTTCTGGACGCCTGACGTTCGTGAAGCGCCCAGCGCTTCAGAACGCCGTCCCATCCGATCGACAGGACCTCCTGGCCACTGGGCGCCCATTGCACCGCCACGGCACCGCCGGCGTGGGCGGAATACATGTTCCGCTGCTGTCCCGTTTGCACGTCCCACACGGCCAGCGTCCGGTCCGGCGAGGAGGCGTAGGGGATCAGGCGAGAGCCACCGGAGGCCAGCAGCGTGCCGTCCGGGCTGAACGCGACCGTCGTCACGAAACCGTCGTGGCCCCGCGTGGACATGATGACTTGGCCGGTCTGGCTGTCGAACACTTTCAGCGATCCCTCCGCCTCGCTCATGGAGGCGGGAATCCTGCTGCCGCTCGCGATCCAGCGACCGTCAGGGCTCCACGCCAGGCAGCGGATGGACGAGGCGTGCGCATCGAACACGGTCAGCTGCTCGCCGGTGCTCGTGTTCCATATGCTGATTCGGGCGTTCTGAGTTCGATCCTGATCGCCGCACGCAAGCTTTCGCCCGTCAGGGCTGAAGCTCAGGGCGGTGAAGCTGCCCAGATCGCTGTTCGTGATCGCTACTGTCTCACTACCGTCAGCAGCTATGATGAACAGACCGGCGGGTTGGAATCCGAACGCCACTCGTGAGCCGTCGAGGCTGATGGCCAGGCTGCATGAGGTTGCAGATGTCTGTCGACCGGGAGCCTCAGCCGGCCGATCAAATGTCCGTTCCCAGGCTAGACGGGGGACATTGCCGCGAAGATCCCACATCCGGACCGTTCCGCTGTCCGGTCGTTTGGTGGCGATTGCCAGTGAACTGCCGGTGGAGTCGAAGCGAACAATGGTGTGATCGTCATACTGCCCAGGAATCGGCCAGGCCTGATCGGTGAGCGCATCGGCAATCCGGATGATTTCGTCCGCCCCGACCACGGCCAGCCGGCGGCCGTCGGTGGACAGGCACAACGCGTTGGCGAGATCTTCGTCACCCACGCGGGGGTGCGCGGTCGGCATTTGTATGGCACTTATGTGCTGGGGCGTGGCCAGCCGTCGCAGGTAGTGCCATTCCCAGGCTCGCCGCTCAGGGGCACAGTCATCCAGGAACGCCAGTGCCTGATTGAATTCATTGGAGGTGCAGGCGTTCTGGGCCATGGTGATCCGGCTGGTGTATACCGTGTGGGCGAGGTGTTCCGCCTGTTCTTCGAGCTGCTCTTGCCGTCGCTCGGCCACCTGCTGGGCCTGGTCTGCCTGCCGGGCCGCTAAATCGGCCCGGGCCCGCTGTGCCGCCTGGTCGCGTTCGGCGGCAAGGGCCCGATTCTTTTCCGCCACGGCCTGCCGCCATAGCGATGTTGACAGCACCAGCGACGCGGCCACCAGGACGGCGAACGCAATCGCCACCCCAACGGCCGTCCGATGCCGGTGCAACGTTTTTTTCAGAACGTACAGCGTGCTGTCTCGCTTGGCTTCGATCGGTTCGCCATCGAGATAGCGCTGTACGTCGCGGCCCAATTCGCCCGCCGTCTGATACCGCCGTTCCGGCTCCTTGCGCAGACACTTGAGGATGATGGTCTCGACTTCGTCGTCGATCTCTTTGCACAGTGAGCTCGGCCGGATGGGCTCGGCGTTCGAGATCCGGTCCAGCACGTCTCGCATTGGGCCCACCACGTCGTACGGAAAGCGGCCGGTCAGCAGTTGGAACAGGATGACGCCGAGAGAGTACACGTCGGTACGCGTGTCGATGCGGTTCGGATCGCCGAGCGTCTGCTCAGGGCTGGCCCAGGGCACGCTGCCCAGAAACTGCCCCGTCTCGGTCATGGTTTGGAAGCTGGAGTCTTCCAGGCTCGCCGGCCCGATCTTGGCCAGCCCGAAATCCAGGATGTGCGGCTCGCCGGCCGAATCCACGCGGATGTTGCTCGGCTTGAGGTCCCGATGAATGATACCCTTGAGGTGGGCGGCGTTGATCGCCTCGCAAATCTTCACGAACAGGGACAACGTTTCGCGAATGGGTCGCGAACGGCTGGCGTTCCAAACGTCCAGCGGCTGGCCGGCGATGTAGTCCATCACCAGGTATCGCCGCCCGTTCGCCACACCACTGTCGTGAATGGTCACGATCCGTGGATGCTTAAGGGCGCCCAGGATCTGCACTTCCCGGTTGAACCGCGGATCGTCGGACGAGCCGGTGAACAGGCTGTCCCGCATGACCTTGATCGCCACCCGGCGACGCGTGGCTTTCTGGATCGCCTTGAGCACCACACCCTGTCCGCCGCGATGCGCCTCGCCCAGAATCTGGTAGCCCGGGAACGAGTCTTCCGGGATACTCAGCAGCTCGGCGACGGGCAGGTCACCCGCTCGGCCGCGCAGCAGCACCTCCGCAGCCCGCAGCTCTTTGCGGATCTCGTCGGCGATGTCCGGATGCTCGGCCACCACCTGTTCTTCCGAGATCTGTTCCCCCCGGGCACGTCGATCGAGAAGCTCACCGATGATCTTCCCGATTCTCACATCCTGGCTGGGAATCTCGTCGTGCACGCGAAGTGTCCTCGCTCGATCCGCATCAGCCCTGCTCGGCCCGGACCTTTTGGATGATCTCCAGAATCGAGGTGAGCTTGGGCGGGGGTGGGGCGGTGATGCGGGCGATCTGCTCGGCCGTGAAGTGCTCGGTCAGCCACGCCGTCACGTCGAACTGCGTGTACCAGCAGTCGGCGACACGACGGCAGGGTAACCCGTCGGCCACCGCTCGGCAGTACCGGAACGGCACGGCATGCCCGAGCATGCGGCAATAGGTCTCGCGCGCGTCGTGAGCCGAAGCAGACATGCGATTGATCCGTGTCGTCCGACGTTCGTATCCCGTTGTCGGGGCGCTGGAGCGACGGTATGAGCTTCGCTGTGAGCCGTGGGCTATGAGGCAGACATCTCTTTGACGACTGCTACCTCATAGCCCACGGCCGACAGCTGACAGCTGATCGCTGATAGCGGACAGCTCTTTCTACCACTTTCCCGACTTGACCGGCTTGGCCTTGGGCAACGGCTCGATCGCCTTGAGCGAGTCGCGCAGCATGTCTTCGGGCAGCGGGTAGTCTTCCAGCAAGCCCCGGAAGAACTTGTCGTAGCCGACCAGGTCCATCAGGCCGTGCCCGCTCCAGTTGAACAGGATGACCTTTTCCTTGCCTTCTTCCTTGGCCTTGTTGGCCTCGTCGATGGCCGCCGCGATCGCGTGGCTGGTCTCCGGGGCGGGAATGAAACCCTCCGTCCGGGCGAACAGCACGGCCGCTCGATAGCATTCCAACTGGTGGTATGCTCGCGGTTCGATCAGGCCTTCGATGGCCGCCTGGCTGACCAGCGGGGCCATGCCGTGATACCGCAGTCCGCCCGCGTGAATGGGCGGCGGGATGAACGCGTGCCCCAGCGTGTGCATGGGCAGCAGCGGAGTCATGCCAGACATGTCGCCGTAGTCGTACGTGAACGGACCGCGAGTGAGCGTCGGGCAGCTCGACGGCTCGGCCGGGATGATCGTGATGTCGGCCCCGTGGATCTTGTCGCACACGAACGGGAACGAAATGCCGGCGAAGTTGCTGCCGCCGCCCGCACAGCCGATGACCACATCCACCTTCTTCTCGCCCGCCTTGGCCAACTGCTTCTTGGCTTCCAGGCCGATGATGGTTTGGTGCAGCATCACGTGGTTCAGCACGCTGCCCAGCGAATAACGGGTCTGGCCGGTCGGATCGGTCACCGCCGCTTCGACCGCTTCGCTGATGGCGATGGCCAGGCTGCCCGGCGTCTCCGGATGCTCGGCGAGCACGGCCCGCCCCGCCTGGGTTTCCTGGCTCGGGCTGGCGATGCACTTGCCGCCCCAGGTCTCCATCATCAAGCGGCGGAAGGGCTTCTGCTCGAAGCTGATCCGCACCATGAACACCTTGCATTCGAGGCCCAGGAGTGCACAGGCGAAGCTGAGCGCGCTGCCCCACTGGCCGGCGCCGGTCTCCGTGGTGATCTTCTTGATCCCGAACTGCTTGTTGTACCAGGCCTGGGCCACCGCGGTGTTGGGCTTATGGCTGCCGGCCGGGCTGACGCCTTCGTTCTTGTAGTAGATGCGGGCGGGCGTACCGAGGGCCTTTTCGAGGGCTCGGGCCCGATACAACGGGCTCGGGCGCCAGCGGTACAGAATCTCCAGGACCTCTTCCGGGATGGTGATCCAGCGTTCCGTACTGACTTCCTGCTCGATGATGTTCATCGGAAAGACCGGGGCGAGCATCTCGGGTTTGACCGGCTGACCGTCCGGTCCCAGCGGCGGCAACATGGGCGTGGGCAGATCGGCCGCCAGGTTGTACCATTGACGCGGAATCTCGCTCTCGTCGAGCTGGATCTTGATTTGCATAAGTTCACCTGTGGTATGTGTTTGCGATCGCCGGCCTTCCCTCGGATGCCGTATCGGTCACGCCGTCGGCAGTCCCCGGTCCGCACGAAGCCCTCGCCCCGTGCTCGCCGCGAACCGCTCGCCGGCTCATCCTGCTTGGACAATTGGAGCTGCCATTCTAATCCGCCCGACCGGCCGTGTCGATGCGCCGCCGCTGGCGTCCAGCGCGCCCCGCCGGCGGGAAGGATTGACGCCACGGCGGCGGTAAGGATGGACTCGGCGAGGGGCGGGATGCGAACCCATGACGCGGCCAATTGCGGACGAACGACGCGGAGACACGGCGACGCGGTGAAAGAACGCCGTCGACCCGGCCTATCGCGGTCGAGAGCCTTGAGTGCGGTCCTACTTCCTGGCTCAAATTGGCGGTCCGCACGCCCATGACGCATCGGGAGAGTGGCAGATCGCTTCTTCGGATTAGCGAACCGCCGAGGGCACAGAGGGGCACAGAGGATCAGGCCGCCCATGCTGGCCGTGTGCTTTTTGTGCTCTTGTCGGGCCTCGCGTCTAATAAATGGCACATAGTCCGGCTCGACAGGACGAGCCGTTGTGATCAGCTGTCAGCTGTGAGCCGGATGTCTGGCTCATAGCCCATAGCTCATAGCTCACAGCTCTATACCGAACTGCCGTCGACCGGCCACCGCAGTTGGTTGCTTTCCCAGCACGAACCTCGCCCGCTCCCGCCGCAGCATCTCGTAGGGCGACATGCACTTGATCTTCATCCCAACGCACACGTTCGGGATTTTGACCTTGTTGATGGACTTTGAAGGCACCTCATGGGTGACGACCGTGTGCTTGCCGTCGTGAGCCTGTGCCACGAGGTAATAGTCGGCCGTCTGGAAGAAGGTGCTGATGGCTGCAGGTGCGTAATCCTGTCCCTGGACCCAGGTTGTTACTGCGGCGAATGAGCGTAGAGTAGTCTCCGCCGGTGGCAGGAAGAATCCATCCCTCACGGCATCGGCCCAATGTGACAGTTCATCCTCGATAGCTGCGATCTCGTCACCCACCTTCTCGATGCTGAAAACCTTGCCGGATTTGTTCTCGCGGATGAGCCAATCCCAAAATGCCGGACAGAAATCCAGGCCGTAATGCAGGTTCTTGGCCGCAATGAACACATTTGCATCGAGAAGATATGCCATCAGACACCGACTCCCAAGCTCTGTCCCAGTTCGCGGAACGTGGACATCTTTTTGAAGCCGAGTAGGTGCAATGCTTCCGTAAACGAGCAGCGGCCTTCCCACGTGCTGGTGACCACGGCGCGGGCGAAGCGCTTGCTCACTCGGGCCGCGGTGGTCAAATAAAAGTCGCCGCCGCTGGTGCGAGGGATGCTTGTCAGCCGCTGCAATTCGACATCGTACTCGTTCCAGAACTGTTCTCTGGTCAACCCACCGGCATCGTACATACGTCGAAGAATCACCAGCGTACTTACTTTGAACCGCCGGGCCAGCCGATCCAGCTCACCTCGCAGGTCGGCATCCCGGTCGTACTCTTGCCGGAAAACGGCCAGCGGAACCAGCAGTTCGGCGGCGACGCGGTCACACCATCGTTCCACTGCATGGCTCGGAGCCGATCGCGGCTCCACGTCAGTCAGCGCCGACTGGCCCAACCACAGGTGGGCCAACTCGTGAGCCAGCGTGAACATTTGGCCCGCCTTGGTGTCCGCCCCGTTGATGAACACCAGCGGGGCGAGCGGGTCCGCCAGCGCGAAGCCGCGAAACTCGCGGGGATTCAATGGGCGTCGGTTATTGCTGCCGACGACGCCGTTGACCATGACCAGGACGCCCAGATGGTCTGCCTGCTCGATGAACCGTCGCAGGGCGTCCGTCCAGGTGGGGATGTGCCGGCGTTCCTCTAGGTCGAAAGCCAGTGCCTCGCGAATCCTGGCTGCAACACCGACTACGTCATCGGTCGGCTTGGCCGAGCCGACCATCGGGAAGGGCTTCTCGCCCGTGACGACGACGTGGTCGCGATACCAGGTTTGTCGCTGCTGGCAGATATAGATGGTGTCGAGCAGGTCAGGGCTGGGCCGACCGAGGGCCTCCCGGCGATTGGAACGGAAGTCCGGGATGGGCACGTGCTCAACCGGCGGGGCGGGTAGAAAGAAATAGCCGAACGGGGTGTGGGTTGCCTGGGCGAAGGCCTCGAGTTGCTTGAGCGTCGGCTGCCCTTCGCCCGTAAGCCACTGCGCAAGCCGGGAGAATCGCGGCGTGAGGTCATCCACCGAGCGACCGGCACGTTCCAGCGCCCATCGAAGAATGTCCGTGCTGACAGCGACCCGAGCCATAACGACAGTCTACTCCCCGCCTCCAGCTGGTTCCATCCCGTTCTTGGCCTTGGTTGCAGTATGGGCCGGAATCACCAAATGAGTGCCCTATCCTATCTAGCCGATGTCTCCTGCCGTAGCCCGGAACAAGGACGATGCGCATGCATCCCGAGATCTGTTTTATCGACCGCCCATCGAGAATCAGGATTTCATGGAATCCTCAAAGCCGCTTTGGGGCAAACAGACACTTGGACTTGCAGCATGACACGTCCAGAGTCATTCGTTCTTCACATCCCTGTCCAGCTACGATAACCGTGGTTCGTTCCTTCTTGCCGGGCTCGGAGACGGGCCGGTGAGCCGATGGCCGGGTCATGTAGCAGGCTTCTGCTCAAGTTTCCCAGGGGCGGGAGAGTTGGGTGAACAGGAGATAACGGAGGCAACGGAGAAATGATGTCTGGCTCTGTTGCCTCTGTTTTCTCCTGTTGGAATTTCTGGCGTTGCTCCGGGATCTCGCTCCAACGCCGTCCGAGGCGG
Organism: Planctomycetota bacterium; assembly: GCA_029550525.1. Classification (GTDB taxonomy): domain Bacteria; phylum Planctomycetota; class Phycisphaerae; order UBA1845; family PWPN01; genus JACQVT01. The sequence goes on along the minus strand of JAKPHF010000062.1, from coordinate 293,895 downwards.
CCGCAGGGACGCGGTGCCGGAAGGACGAACCTGCTCTGACTTCCTCCAGGTCGCCTGCGGGAAGGGAATGCTTGGCAGCCGCAGCAGGGCTGGGTTGGTACGAGACGCTCCGCCCTCAAAAGACGCTCTAGCGGCCACCTGGCGGAGGACCGAGCCGGCCTGTGGGATGCCAGGGGGCACGGCCGTCGGAATTGGCCCGGGCTAGGGCCGGGGGAAGGGTGCGAGGGGGCGCTGATTTTGCCCCGGGCGGAGGGCGAAGCCAAGCGGTCAGACAGGCCGGTGGGAGGACTCTCGGCGGCTCGACGAGTCCATGCCATTCTGACAGGCGACAGTCCGGACGGTTCGATTCTGGCAGAACAGGGACGGTTCGGCCTGCGCTCGGCCCGCAAGGTGCCTGTCGTAAGTTCATGCGGGCAATCTATTTGCTGTTGGCAAGGGCTTCTGCTGGGCGAGTTGGCATTACCTTTGCTAGGAACCCGCCGAGGATTTTCCGCGCCGGGCGGTCCGGCATGCCGGGAATCCGAACGCCCGTGTGCAAAGCGGTTATGCACGGCGGGCGAGCGGCAGGCGGGCCGCCGGCCGCACCACAAGCCAAACGACTGAACGATTTGAGGCTTTCAAAAGGAGTCCGCAATGGCCAAGCTGAAGATTCGTCCCCTGGGTGAAAAGGTACTGGTCAAGCGCGTGGAGGCGGAGGACAAGACTGCCGGCGGCATCGTCCTCCCGGACACCGCCAAGGAAAAGCCCAAGCGCGGCGTGGTGCAGGCCGTGGGCGACGGCAAGCTGCTGGACTCGGGCCAGCGCAGCGAACTGCAGGTCAAGAAGGGCGACCAGGTTCTGTTCTCGAGCTACGCGGGCACCGAGATCAAGGTCGAAGGCGAAGAACTCCTCATCATGGATGAGAGCGACATCCTGGCCATCGTGGAGTAAACGGGGGACGACGGGAGAGTTCCAGATCTGATCGACCGAATCATCGGATCTGACAATCCAATGCTGGAGGCCGATAGCTGATCGCGGCTTGCTGACAGCTGATCGCCTACCGCTCATAGCTGATAGCTCAATCATCAACGGAGAGCATAGATAATGGCAGCCAAGAAGATTGCATTCGACATGGAAGCCCGCGAGGCGATTCGCCGGGGCGTCAAGCAACTGGCCCGGGCCGTCAAGGTGACGCTCGGTCCGTCCGGCCGCAACGTCGTGCTGGAGAAGTCGTTCGGCTCGCCCACCGTCACCAAGGACGGCGTGACCGTGGCCAAGGAGATCGAGCTGGAAGAGCCCTACGAGAACATGGGCGCCCAGATGGTCAAAGAGGTGGCCAGCAAGACCTCGACGCTGGCCGGTGACGGCACGACCACCGCGACGGTCTACGCCGAAGCCATCTACGACGAAGGGCTCAAGAACGTGGCCGCCGGCGCGGACGCCATGGAACTCCGCCGCGGCATCGAGAAGGCGGTCGAGACGGTGGTGGCTGAGCTCAAGAAGATGAGCACCAACGTCAAGGACACGCAGCAGATCGCCCAGGTCGGCACGTGTGCCGCCAACCAGGACGCCGACATCGGCAAGAAGATCGCCGAGGCCATGGAGAAGGTCGGCAAGGACGGCGTGATCACCGTCGAAGAGGGCAAGGGCCTCGAGACCACCGTCGAACTGGTTGAAGGCATGCAGTTCGACAAGGGCTACCTCTCGCCGCATTTCGTCAATAACTACGAGTCGATGCAGGTCGAGCTCGACAAGCCCTACATCCTCATCCACGAGAAGAAGATCTCGGCGGTCAAGGATCTCATCCCGCTGCTCGAGAAGGTCGCCAAGAGCGGCCGGCCGCTGCTCATCATCGCCGAGGACGTCGAAGGCGAAGCGCTGGCCACGCTGGTGGTCAACAAGCTCCGCGGCACGCTCCAGGCGGCGGCGGTCAAGGCTCCGGGCTTCGGCGATCGCCGCAAGGCCATGCTGGAGGACATTGCCATCCTGACCGGCGGCCGGGCCATCTTCGAGGACCTGGGCATCTCGCTCGAGTCCATCGACCTCAAGGACCTGGGCCAGGCCAAGAAGGTCACCATCGACAAGGACAACACCACCATCATCGAAGGTGCCGGCTCGGCGCAGGCCATCAAGGGCCGTATCCAGCAGATCAAGAACGAGATCGAGACCACCACGAGCGATTACGATCGCGAGAAGCTCGAGGAGCGGCTGGCCAAGCTGGCCGGCGGCGTCGCCCAGATCAACGTCGGGGCCGCCACCGAGGTGGAGATGAAGGAGCGCAAGGCGCTGGTCGAAGACGCCATGCACGCCTGCCGGGCGGCGGTCGAGGAAGGCATCCTGCCGGGTGGCGGTGTCGCCCCGCTGCGGACGCTGCCGGCTCTCGAGGCGCTGGCCAAGGAGCTCAAGGGCGACCAGAAGACGGGCGTGGACATCGTCCGCCGGGCTCTGGTGGCGCCGATCAAGCAGATCGCCCAGAACGGCGGCCTCGACGGTTCCATCGTGGCCCAGAAGGTCATGGAGTCGAAGGACAAGAACTTCGGCTACAACGCTCTGACGGGCGAGTACGGCAACATGATCAGCATGGGCGTGATCGTGCCGACCAAGGTCGAGCGCGTCGCGCTGCAGAATGCCGCCTCCATCGCTTCGCTCCTCCTGACCACCGACGCCATCGTCAGCGAGATCAAGGAAGAGAAGAAGGACAAGGGCGGGCATCACGGCCACGGCCACATGTAACCGTCGATTGGCGGCGGATGGCCGTCGCCGACGCGGTGAACTCCATAGAAACCAAACGCCCGGGCTGCACCACGGCCCGGGCGTTTGGTTTTTGGGGCCGGTGGCCGGCCGGTGGCCCGTGCGGGCCACCGGCGGGGGCTAGGGGCTGGGGCTTGGAAACTGGGAAAAAAGACGACGCGGCGACACAGCGACGCGGTGACGCAGCGAAAGCGGTGACGTCGCGGACACGGGGATGGGGCGGAAACGGAGATACGACGGAAAGGGAGACGAGAGGGAAAGGAGGCAGGACAATTACGGGGCGCCCCTTCGCCGTGTCTCCGCGTCACCGCGTCATTGTTTCCTCTCCCGGTTCCGAAAGAGACGGCGGCGGCAAACCCCGCCGCTCGCGGGTGTCACCTCGTTCTTCCCAGTCCCTAGTCCCCAACCCCTCTCATGCCACGTATGCGACACGCTCGGCCGGTGTTTCGCTTGCCTCCGCCTGCGCCGTGAGTTACATTTCTGATAAACGGCTTCGGTGGCCGTCCCACCGGCTCAACCCACGTGGTTGCGACTACATCCATGTTCCGCCGTATCGCTCACCGGCGATGCGGGATTGGCGACGCCGGTTTCTCCGGCCGGTCCGCTCGGTTCGATCCTCACGGACGCTCGCGTCCGCGTGGGACGATGGGGAATCGCACGTGGGCAAGACACACCGAAGGCTCGATCTTGATGCATATCCCATCCCACCCGACATCGATCTGCTCGGACCGGAATGGATGGCTTCGTTCAGCATCTATTGGCGCGTGCAGCGGCCGGATCAGGCCCGGACCATTCTCGACCTGGTCGTGGCCGCCATGCGGGAAGCCGTCCCCGAGCGCTCCGTCTGGTTGCTGCAAAAAGCGCTGCGGCAACTGGGCTTGATCGAGGTCAGCCTGCTCAGGCTCATCCTGACGCGGTATCTGGTGTTCGTGCGCGACAATTCGCCCGAGCCGGCCCAGCGCATCGCGGGCGAGGTGCTGGCCACACTGGTGGCTGTCGAAAAAGCCCGAGCTCGCGGCGGCCGGCCCCGAAAGGAGTATTGACATGAGCTATGAGCTATGAGTTGTGGGCCATGAGCCAGACGCCCCAATCTGTCAGTTGTCAGTGGTCCGTGGTCAGTGGTGGGGATCGTAGTCCGTTGGTCCGTGGCGACAAGTATATGTCAGTATCAGTGGCCAACAAGAGCCGCGACCGTGAGAGGTCGGGCAGAGCAGGCCTGCCACTTCTCACGGTCGTGGTTTGAGATCGCCTTCGCGTCGGCGTGGTCGTAGGGGCCACCACTGACGAACGGACCAGTGACCCATCAACTGACCACTGGCAACTGACAACGGACCAATCGGCTCACCTCATCGCCGCCAGCGCGATCTCCGCCGCCTTCTTCTGCGGCTCGCCGGCCTCACTGTGACGGATGTCCTGATAGATCTTGCGGGCGGTGACGGTGTCGCCGCGGCGGGCCAGGGTATCGGCCAGCCGTACGCGCGCCCGGTGGGCGGCCTGTCGAGTCAACCGGCATTCCTGCTTGCTCAGCGCGACCAGCGTGGCATCGCTGCCGGCATCGCCGATGCGAGCCAGGGCGTAGGCGGCGGCGATCCGGACCTCGCGATCCTCGTCGTTGACCAGCCCTTGCAGTGCCTTGACCACCTTCTCGCCGCCGCGGGTCCCCAGCGCATTGACCACGCCCACGCGGAACTCCGGGCCGACGTCGTCGAGCGCCGCCAGCAGGGCGTCGGTGGCCTCGGCCGAGGGGTTGACTTCCAGCGCGCAGCGGGCTGCCTCACGCAGCTCCAGGTTCTTGAGGGCAGCCGCCAGTGCGGGTACTTCAGCCGCGCCGCCCACGTACCCGAGCAGCTGAATGATCTGCCTTCGCACCGCGATCGTGTACCGGGGCACCGGCGGCTTGTTTTTGCCCTGGGCGTCCTTGCCGCCGGGATCGGTGGCGTTCAGTTCGCCGGCCAGAAAGGTGGCCATCTCCTCGCGAACCGCGGTCCTGCCCGGTGCAGTGAACGCCAGGGCTGCCATCTCCAGCGAGTAGTATGCCTTGTACGCCACCACCGGGTCGGCATTGCCCAACGATTTGAGCATTTCCACTTTCGGATCCATGTCACATTCCTCGAGTGCTCGATGCGAAACCGCATCGTGTCATTGCGTGTCTTACCCACCGCGTCACGGCGTCATCGAGACGGAACCGTCCCTCGACGGCATCGTCATCTCGACGGAATCTTCATAGTGACGCAGCCGTCGTTGCGCGCCGCTCAGTACGTCACAGGTGCCACGGCGCCCGCATCGGCCGGCTCAGCAGAGCGTTGGCCGCATCGTCGTCGATGAACTGTTCCTTGACCGGATCCCACTTCAGCGGCCGGCCCAACTGCATGGCGATATTGCCCAGGTGGCACACGGTGGCCGAGCGATGGCCGACTTCCACGTCGCAGATGGGCCGCTGTCGCGTCTTGATGCACTCGATCCAGTTCGCGTAGTGGTTGGTCCAGTTGTCCGGATCGTTACCGGTGTTGATCACCCGCTTGTCGTTGGGGCCGGGCTCCCACTTGAGGATCTCGGGGTCCGACGCCTCGATCCTGCTGCGGCTCACGAAGATCCAGCCGTCGCTGCCTTCGTAGCGGATGCCGTTTTCGCCTTCGGCATGGCAGAACAGGTCCACGCCGTTGGCATAGCGGTAGTGCACGTCGAACGTTCGGAACACGTTGTACGGGCCGTTTTCGGATCGCTGGCCCTTGCCCTCGACGAACACGGGCCCGGACTCGTCCATGTCCAGCGCCCACTGGGCCTGGTCGTTGTGGTGGGCACCCCAGTCGGTCATTTTGCCGCCGGAGTATTCGGAGAACCAGCGGAACTCGTAATGGCATCGGCCGGGGAAGTAGTCCGCCCACGGAGCCGGTCCGAGCCAGAAGTTCCAGTCCAGCTCGGGCGGCGGCGTCTGGACAGGCTCCCACTTGGCCTCGTGCACCTTGCCGATGTACGTGTGGATGGTTTTGAGCTTGCCGATCCGCTCGTTGCGGACGAGTTCGACCGCGTGGCGGAACCGGGGATCAGACCGCTGCATGCTGCCGGTCTGGAAGACCGTGCCGTAGCGGCGGGCGGTCTCGACCATCTTGCGGCCTTCCGCGATGGTGAGCGTCAGCGGCTTCTCGCAGTAGACGTCCTTGCCGGCCTCCATGGCCGCGATCGAGCAGATAGCGTGCCAGTGGTCGGGAGTCACCACGAACACGGCATCGAGATCCTTGCGGTCGAGCAATCGGCGGAAATCGTGGTACACGCCCGGCCGCTTGCCGGTCTTGGCCAGGATGGACTTGGCCGCGAGGTTCACGCGGTTGCGGTCCACGTCGCAGACGGCCACGCATTCAAGATTGGGGTGGTTGAGAATCTTGCCTTCCAGATGGTGTCGGCGACCCAGATCGCCGGTGCCGATCATCCCCACGAGCAGTCGCTCGCTCGGCGGTGCGGATGCGGGAGCGGCCGGGGCGGCTTGCGTCGTGCGGCTCGTCACGAGCGAGGGCAGGGCGGACGCCGCGGCCAGCGTCCCCGCCGACGCCTTGAGGAAGCCGCGCCGTGCAATCTTCTTGCGTTTCACCGGTAATCCTCCTTCCAACAAAGGTGCATCCATGATGCGGAACGGCCGCGGATTGTAACACCAGCGGGGCAGACGTGCGAAATACAGGCAGGACCGGCCCGCGCTTTCGCGGATTTTGCCACACGGCCGGCTTTTCGCGGGAAAAATCCGATCGGATCGGCCGATCTATGGTGTGTTCCGGCCGCTTGCGGCAAGGCGGCAGGGGGGCGTTGGCTTCCCGGTTCATGCGTGATATGGTCAAGGCCGTTCAAGGGGCCTTATGCCCGCGCTCGCACGAGGGATCGCGGCATCGACAGCTGCGACGAGCACGACAACCCATCTGAACCCGGAGGGTTGGCGGGTGGAGGCTTTGCTCGACTCAAGGAAGAGACATTGATTTCAGCATACGGACATCGGGCCGGCAGATGTGGGGCTTCAGGGCCACGATTACGGATGATGGGCGCGTCGACGGCCAAGTTGCTGCTGGCCGCGCTGGTTCTCGGTTGCGTGACGGGCTGCCCGCCGTCGGATAAAAGGATCGTTCGCACGCTTCCGCCGCCCGCGTATCCGCCACTGCGACAGACGCCTCAGACGCCGCCTCCGTCCCCGCCGCCCAAGCCGGTGTCCACGAATCTGTCGGGTAAACGAGTGATGATCGATCCGGGGCACGGCGGCAAGGACCCCGGCGCGTGGAAGGGGACACGGTCGCGCTTGCCGGAAAAGGCCATCGTGCTGGACATCGGCAATAATGTGGGACGGATTCTGCAGAGTCGCGGGGCCAAGGTGTACGCCACCCGCACCACGGATGTCTACCCCTCGCTGGATGCGAGAGCCAAGGCGGCCGATCGCTACAAGGTGGACTTGTTCGTCTCCATCCATGCCGACTCGGCACCCAAGAACCCCGCGGCCTCAGGGGTGGAGGTGCATATCCAGAAAAACACGCGGGGCAAGAGCCTGGAGGCGGCCCGCTGCATCCTGGCCGCGGTCAAGAAGGCGGGGATCGAGGTCCGCGGTTGGCAGTCCACCAACCTGCATGTCCTGCGCGAACATTCCCGGCCCGCCGTGCTCATCGAATGCGGCTTCCTGACCAACCACGGAGATGCCACCAAGCTGAACGACTCCGCCTATCGAGCCCGTCTGGCCGCCGCCATCGCCGACGGGATCACCGATTACTTTTCCCAGCACTGAGCTGTGGGCTGTAAGCTTTGAGCCAGCGGGCGGCGGGGCTTGACCCCGCCGTCTCATGCTCCCGTCAGTTCGCTTTCCTTTCGCGCCCTGACATTTGTCCGGACGCCATGAGCTTGTTCGCAACACACCGCATCACATGCGATTCCGTGCGACGTGGCCGTGAATTCGGTGAGGCGCGCGAGAAGCCTGACGGCGGTGACGAACCTCGCTGATGAATAGCGATACTGGTCTCGGGTTGTTCGTGCGGTACAATGGACGCACCGATGGAGGTATCACCATGGCCATTGTCGATGAATCGAGAGTGACCGACCTGGACCGCCGCATGGCGCAGCGGTGCATGGATTGCGTTGTCTGCTCGCACGCCCGTCGCAAGCAGCGCGGCTTTCTGTTCTGGTTCGTGAATCGGGTCGAGTCGAGCGTCTGTCCGTACTGCAAAGCCTACGAGCGCGTCTACGGACGCAAAGCCCACGAACCCCTGCCCGAGCATTAGTGCCATTCCCGCTTAATCCGCTTCGCGTGAACCATGGTTTTGAGGGGGCAGCGTCCCGCCCGCCTCCTCTGTCACAGATCACACAGATAAACAACAACGAAAGAAGGTAGGAGGAAAGTAATTAGCTGCGCCGTACATACATTCCTCTTTGTGTGAACTCGGGCTACTATGAGACAATTATTGGTCATCTCCGGCAGGCGTGCACCCGTGGTTCTTTTTGGGCCACGATGACACGGACGGGCACGGATGAAGAGATAGCCCAAGCTTTTCGCTCAAGCCTCAGGTCTCAAGTCTCAGGCCTTTCTTCTCGTAAGAGCAGCAGAACTGGTCGTCAGGTCTGCGAAGTGAACAGATCGCGCCGGGCCATCAAGCCGAAGGCGCCGCCGGTGTGAAGGAAGACCGGGATGGCATTGGGGCGCACGCCGCCGCGGCGAATGGTGGTCAGCATGCCGGTCATGGCCTTGGCGGTGTACGTGGGGTCAAGCAGGATGCCTTCCGTTCGCGCCAGCAGGCGGACGGTCTCGATCGCCTCCGGGTAGGGGATCGCGTAGCCCTCGCCGATGAAGCCGTCAATCAACTCGATGGGGGTGTCAGCTTCGCTCAGGCCGAGGTTGAACTCCGCGACGGTGCGGCGTTCGAGGTCGCGGACATCGCGGCTCAGGCTGTCCACGCTGTCGCTGACGGGAACGCCGACGATGCGCCACTGATCGCAGCCGAACAGGGCTTTGCCGAGAATCAGTCCCGTGTACGTGCCGACTGAGCTGACGGCGCAGAACAGGTCGATGGGCGTATCCTTGCCAAGCTGCTCGACGAGCTCGGCGACGCAGCGGATGTAGCCCCAACAGCCCAGCGGGACAGAAGCGCCGACCGGGAAGAAGTAGGGCACGCGGCCGGCGGCACGCTGCGAATCCATGGCCGCGTCGATGAGTTCCTGGCGGCGGCCGTTGTACTCCTCGGGCGTGTGATACGTGATCTCGGCCCCGAAGAGGTGATCGAGGAACAGGTTGCCGTCCAGCGCGGGGCTCGGCTCGGCCGTGCGCAGGAACAATCGCACCGCCAGTCTCAGCCGGGCTCCGATGGCCGCCGTCGCCCGGCAATGATTCGACTGGAACCCGCCGTGCGAGACGAGGGCGGTCGCTCCCTTGGTCAGGGCGTCGGCGACGATGTATTCGAGCTTGCGGATCTTGTTGCCGCTCAGCTCCAGGCCGGTCAGATCGTCGCGCTTCACCAATAGCCGCGGTATGCCCAGTTGCCGGGCGAGGTTCTTCAGCTCCACAACCGGCGTGGGCAATTGAGCGAGTACGAGTCGTTTGGGTTCTGCTGGATGCATCAGGCACCTGTCAGCTTGGCCGCGTAGTATCGAACGCGGTCGAGGAGATAACGGTAACTGTCGAACGAGACCGTCGGCGGCACCGAATGATCGATGTGGTAGATGTATCCGCTGTCGCGGGCGGCGACGGGGATCTTCTCTGCTACTTCGCGTTCGATGCGGTCGCGGTCGTTGGTGGCGATGACGTCGGCGTCGATGTTGCCGAGGAAGCAGATGTCGCGGCCATACAGCCGCTTGTACTCGCGGACGTCGTTGCCAGCGCGGGCTTCGAGCGGGTGGATGGCGTCGCAGCCGGCCTCGATGAGCAGCGGGATCAGCCGGCTCACGTCGCCGTCGCAGTGGAACATGAAGCGCATGCCGTGATCGTGAGCGAACTGGCCGAACCGTTTCCAATGCGGCAGCACGAGGCGGCGAGCGTCGTCGGGCGAAAAGAGCATCCCGTTGCGGTAGCACAGGTCGCTCCAGAACCACAGGGCGTCGAACTCGTAGCCACGCTGCAGCGTGAGTTCGAGCATGCCGAGCAGGTAGTCGGAGTAGGTCGCGATCATGTCGGCCACCATGTCGGGCTCGCAGGCCAGAGCCATGAGCCCGTCCTCGAAGCCCAGCGTCAGGTGGATGACGAACCACATGGGCTCGGCCGGCGTGATGATCGTGCACAGTCCGGCCGCCCGGGCCGCGGCGTAATCGGCCTCGGCAGCGGGGTTGTTGAACTTGTCCGTACCCGGCGTGAGGGCGGGCTTGAGGCGGGCCCATTCCTCCGGCGTGCGAAAGGCGGGCTCGAGCATGACTGGCGGGTTGTACGAGTTCAGTGGCGTTTTGACCGTCTTGCCGTAGCGATCGACGGTAATGCGGTACTCTTCGGTTTCTTCGAGCACGCGCTCAGGCAGGCCGAACGAAGGATCGAACAGATCGTTGATGCATGCGACGCGGTCCAGGCCGAAGTAGTCGACCGGGTCCGCGCCTCGAGGAAAGCCCTCGCCGTGCCAGCGTTCGAGCGTCTCGGGCCAGAACGACAGATCCAGCATGGGCAAACGGTCCGAAGGCCGTCGAGCCAAGGCGTCGAGGATGCACTGTCTGCCGCGATCGTTCGCCGTACTCATACCGGGGATTGTAACTGGGGAGCGAGCTGTCAGCTATGAGCTCTCAGCCGTCAGCTATCAGCCATGAGCCAGAAACGAACGACCTGAGCGGGAATGCCACCAGTCCCCAGCCCCAATCCCCAGCCCCCGGGAGAGACCGTCATCTGCTCGAAATTATCACAATTGCCGGTCGAGTCGGCGGTACATGATGGCCTCGGTGAGGTGGTCGCAGCGGATGCGGTCGTCGCCGGCGAGGTCGGCGATGGTGCGGGCCACGCGGAGGATCTTGTCGTGAGCGCGGGCGGATAGACCAAGCTCGGTGAGGGCCTGCTTCAGCAGGCGTTCGCCCGTGTCGTCAATCTGGCAGTATTTGCGGAGCTGGCGGGGGCCCATGCGGCCATTGAGCGTGGTGGAGTGTTCGCCGAAGCGGCGCCGCTGGACTTCACGGGCGGCAATGACCTGCTCGCGAAGCGTAGCGCTGTCGCTGCCGTCACGGGTGCCGCGTAATTCGCGGAAGGGCACGGGCGGCACCTCGATGTGGATGTCGATGCGGTCGATGAGCGGGCCGCTGATGCGGGAGAGGTACTTGTCGATCTGGTTGGGCGAGCACTTGCAGGGCTTGTTGGGGTCGGTGAAGTAGCCGCAGGGACACGGGTTCATCGCCGCGACGAGCATGAAGCGGGCTGGGAAGCAAATGGAGGCATGGGCCCGGGCGATGGTGACCACGCCGTCCTCGAGCGGTTGGCGAAGCGTTTCGAGGATGCTCCGGGGGAACTCGGGGAACTCGTCGAGGAAGAGCAGGCCATGATGCGCCAGCGAGACTTCGCCGGCCCGGGGCACGGTGCCACCGCCGACCATGGCCGGGCCGCTGGCCGAGTGGTGGGGCGAGCGCACGGGGCGGCGGGCCAGAAGCGCGGTGCCCGGCGGCAACTCGCCCGAGGCGGAGTAAATCCGCGTGGTTTCGAGCGACTCTGCGAGCGTCAGCGGCGGCAGGATCGTGGGCAGCCTCTTGGACAGCATGGTCTTGCCCGTGCCGGGCGGGCCGATGAGCAGCACGTTGTGGGCACCGGCGGCGGCGATGGTCAGCGCTCGTTTGGCCGCCTCCTGACCTCGGACCTCGGAGAAATCCACGTCGTATCGCGACGCCTGGTTGAAAACCTCGTTCACGTCGATGCAAGTGGGCTCGAGCGGCAGGCGATCGGTGAGGAAGCCGACGGCCTCGGCCAGCGTGCCGATGCTGATGACTTCGACGTCGTCGCAGACGGCCGCTTCCGCCGCGTTCTCGCGAGGAAGGATCAGGCCCTTGAGGCCGGCCTCGCGAGCCAGCAGGGCCATGCTTAAGGCACCCTTGATGGGCCGCACGCGACCGTCGAGGGCCAGTTCGCCGGCGATGATGAACTCGGCCGCCCGTTCGGGTGTGCCCTCACCGCCCGCGAAGATCATGCCCAGGGCGATGGGCAGGTCGAACGCGGGCCCTTCCTTTTTGACGTCGGCGGGAGCGAGATTGACGATGGCCTTGTGCTTGGGCCACTCGTAGCCGCTGTTGCGGATGGCACTACGGACGCGTTCGAGGCTTTCCTTGACTGCCGTATCGGGCAGGCCGACGATCACCGCCTTGTCGAATCCTCGCGAGGCCACATCCACCTCGACCTCGCAGCGAATCGCCTCGATTCCCGCCAGTGCCATGGAGTGTAGACGTGAGAGCATGGCGGCCATGCTACCGGAGTGCCGGATGTAAGGCAAGTGTAAGGGTAGGAGGTTTTGGACCGCTCCAAAGGGCTCGCAACATCACCGGTTGGTGCGTATCGAGCGAGCGCCACGGCCCGGTTGTGCAGCGCCTTTCTGCGATACCCGGAGCAAAAAACCTTGACTAATGCTGGCGGATGTGCGGCACGAGGCCTTATCCTGATGGTGTAAACGGGTTTTGAGGTTGGACGTTCATTTCTTCTGTCCATGTCTCAGGAGGGAGTTCGATGGCACGCTTGTCCTTAAGGGATATTGGTTTGGCCTCTTTGTTCATTTTGGGGAGCGCATGGGTCGTGGAGGGCACCTCCTTGCAACTCTCCATCGGGATTCGCGAGAACAATGTCCCCGGCCCGGTATTCGGCAACGGCGGTAGCTCCGGTGGCGGCATCGAGTGGGTCAATCGCGATGGTCAGACACTGATCGCCGATGGAACCTGGCAGTTGTTCACGTTTACTCCCGCGACTGATCCACTCACGGCGTTCGCGGGTACGACCGCCAATGGGCAGCTTGAAGCCGGGCATGAGTGGGCTGTGCTGGAACACATTCGTATACTCAACCACGTCGGCATCACCGATCCGATCCGGTTGTGGATCGACGACGTGACCAACACCGTGGCTTCGGGGCCGATCGTGCAGGATTTCGAAGCTGCGGCCCTCGGCACGGAGGTCATGTTTCAGGAACCCGGATTCTCTGGTTCGACGACGGCCAATGTACTGCCGGGTAGCACGACGGCGGTCTCCGACAGCACGGCTTATTCCGGTTCGAAGTCGCTCCAGTTTGATCTCCAGTTCGTCGATGACTCTGCCGCGCGCTGGGTGCGGGTGACGACCTTCGATACGGCCAATCAGCCAAATCCGCTGGTTCGCATTCTCGAACCGGGCGCACCTGCTCCGACCATTTCCTTCTACGCCAAGGCAATGGTCATCCCCGAACCGTCTTCGCTGCTACTGGCGTGCGGCCTGAGCCTGGTTGCGGTTCGCTGCCGACCCCGTCGAACACGGAAGTAAGACCCGCTTCAAGAAGGTAAGACCACGGGGGCGGCAACCTTGAAGGCCGCCTCCGTGGTTTTCTATTGCGCCCCTGCCGCTCGAGCATTTCCGATTGTCGACTCTCGCGCACGCCCGGGTGCGGACATCGTGTCTGTCTCGGATTAGGTGCACGCTTCCTGTGCGTACACGTCAACATGCTGTCTCGTCAATGGACGCATCCATGCTCGCAAGCTTTTGCCAGCTTCGGGAAGCTGGTAGGATCGGGGCAAGAGCGGATGATGAATGACGAAATCCGAATGACGAATGACAAAGACAATGCCGCAATAACGGTCGTCGAGTGACGACGGCGGCTTCACAGAGCGGGGCGGGACCTGGCGAGATGGATGAACGTCGAATGATGAGTCGCCGAACTTTGTGTCGGCGGGGACTGGCCTGGAGCGCTGGGGTGCTGCTGGCGTCGAAAGCCGGCACGATTGTGGCGGCGGATACGGCGTCACGATCGGCGGCGGGGTGGCAGACGGCCTTGCGAGATGCGGCGGACGTCGCGCGGCGGATGAAGGCGGCGGGCGGACCGCGGGGTTGGCGGGTAGCCGTCGGCCTCAACGGGTTTATGTCGTCCGAGCAGGTGCACAAGAAGCGCTACCCGATCTGGGAAGTCCTCGACTTTTGTCAACAAGAAGGTTTCGAGGGTGTGGAACTGGTGCAGGGCTGGCCGGCCGGCGAATACCCCGCGGCTGACGACAGGCGGCGCGTGGATGCGCTGCGCGGGCTGTACGAGCGATACGGACTGAAGATTCACACGATCCAGTCGGCGCCAACGGGCCGACCGTTCGCCGAAAGCGCGGCCGAGCGGGCCGAGTGGCTCCGCACGTTCGGCGAGCAGGTGAGACTCGCGCGGGCGTTGGGATGCGACTTCGTGGGCACCTGGCCGGGCGGACCTTTGGGCGAGCAGACCATCGACGAGGCGATCGACCGCTGTGCAGCCACGTACCGCCGGGCGGCTCAGATGTGCGCGGACGAGGGGATGTGGCTATCATTCGAGATCGAGCCGCCATTCGTGTTCAACACACTCGATCACCTGCGACGCATCCTGGCCGGCGCGGATCACCCGGCATGCAAAACCAACTACGATCCCAGCCACTTCGATCTCATGTCGGACCGCTCAGGCCGGCCGGAGCTCATGTTGAAAGCTCTGGGCGTCGAGCATGTCGGACACGTGCACCTGACCGACACGGACGGCACATTGTTCGGCGGCACATCGCGGCATGTGGCCTGCGGCGACGGCCACTGCGATATCGACGCATCGTTGAAGACGCTGTGGGACGGCGGGTATCGCGGCTGGATCATGATCGACGCCTGGATGATCGAGGATGTGTACGACGCCTGCCGCAAGGGCAAGAGGGCTGTCGAGGGGATGGGAGCCCGAAGAGCCAAATCCGAATGACGAAGTTCGAATGACGAGTGCAGAGACTCTGCCGCATCAGTAGGCCTTCGCCGTCCTGGGCAGTGTAGTGATGACATGCTTCGACTGCATCAGCGAGAAAACTTAGACGTGATCGCGGGTGATCATCGGGGCTTCATTCCTTGCGGTGGCCAAGAGCCATCCTTTCGTGTCAAGCGCCTCTTATTGGGTGTCGGCGGGGTAGTGCTCTTGTGGGGTCTGGTTGCGGGGTGCAGTCGACCGGCGGCACAGGCCCGCTTCGCGGATTTCACGTATGCCCAAGTGCTCGAGCATTTCGAATACTATCACGAACGCAGCGAGGCGGAGTACCGCGGCGACGGCACATGGACCAATGTCGAGTACGGCATCGAGCATCCGCTGGTCCGCGATGCCAGCCGCCGCGCCCAGGGTTACATGAGCGCGTGGAGCCTCGAGAGGAACCCGGTGTACGAGGCGCGAGCCCGGGCAGCGCTGGATTGGCTCGTGCGCGATCAGAAGCCCGACGGCCATTTCACGTGGTGGAACACGCCGGCGGGCACGGATAATCGTGTCGATTGTCAGTACACCACGGCCGAGGGCGGTGCGGCTCTGGCGGAAGGTTACGCGACGTTCGGCGATGCCCGGTATCTGGCAGCCTCGGCGCGAGCGGCGGAGTGGGAAGCTGATTGCGATTTGGTCTGGAATACTAATTACGTGATGTTTGCCGTATGGCATCTGGCCAAGCACTACCGCATCACGGGCGAGCAGCGCTGGCTGGATGAGGCGGTGTTCAGAGTTGTCCACTGCGCGTTGCCACGCCAGACTGCTGACGGCAGTTGGAAGGAAGGCGCTGACGCTCCGCCCGAACTGGTCGGCCACAACCAGCGCATCTGGTATCATGCGATCATTCTTCGGGGACTGATCGAAGTGTATCGCGTTCTGCCCGCCGACCATCCCGTTCGCGGCCGGCTGCTCCAGTCCATCGAAGCGGGCGTCCGGCGGGCGATCGAGCTGCAGCGTTGCTCGGGTGAGATTCCGGTTGAGATGAACACCAAGCCCGCGCCGCCCGATTCGGCCTCCGCCGAGCGGCACAACACGCATCGCGACGCGTTTATTCTCGAAGCGCTGCTCCTGGCTCACGTGCACGCGGGCATCGAGACGCGCGATGCGATCCGTGGGATCATGCAGTATCGTCTGGCCGCGGTGTCTCAGCTGCCGCCGCAGGAGGTGGTCAACATCGACGTGCAGGCGGTCGGCTATCTGCTGCAGTGTTATCGGCAGTTGTCTGCCGAGAGCCCCGGACTGAAGGCATCCGGGCCGGGCCGGTAGGTAAGCATGCGATTCACGTCCTGGCGGTTTTGTGTTATCATGGGCGGCGTCACATTTCCACATTTCCGAGGGGAGGCCATATGCGCAGATTGTGCCCCTTCATGGCGTGTACCTTGGCGGCGATGCTCAGTGCGTTTCCCGCGCGGGGACGAGCTGAGTCCAAGCAGGTGTTCGGCATTCACTCCTGGGACTGGGGAGCCCACATCGATGTCATGAGCAACCGGACGGGCTGGTGCGTGGAGGCCAACGCCACCGCCACCGACAGCGTGGACGTGAATCGCCATAAGTGGGCCTCGGGCGAGGGGTTTACGGTTCTGCAGCGGCTCGACTGGAAGTGGGAGCAGACCATCCCGCTGACCGCGGCGGAGCAGGACGAGTTTGCCGTGCAGTGTGGCAACTGGGCCAACGCGGTCAAGCGTTACACGCGTCACTACTCCATCGGCAACGAGGTCGAGTTCTTCGACGTGACAGCGCCCATCTACGCGGACTGCTTCCGCAAGGTGCGGGCGGCGATCAAGGCCGTGCAGCCCGAGGCGGTGGTGATTATCGGACACATGAACAGCGGCCAACGGCAGTACGAAACCATGATGCTTCTGGGGCCGGACGGCTACGACGGCGTGACGGCCCACGCGGGCAGCAGCGTGCCCGCCGATCTTTTCGACTACCTCGATCAGGCTGGAGCCCGCCCCGGCGTGGGAGTGTACATCACCGAGTGGGGCTGGGTGGCCGGCACCAACCCGAACGCGATGGCGGTCATGGCTCAGTTCGCCCGCGATATCGGGGAGTGGAACGCTTCGCACGAGCGTCAGGTGCACTGCGCTTGTTGGTACTTGTATCCTCATTATCTCCATCCGGTGTTCAGTCTCGCGCTGTCGCCGCTGGACAACGCGGCGTTCGAAAACGCTACCGCGATGGGGCTCGCGCTCAGCAAGCTGAAAGACAATCCGATCGTGATCGAAAACCTCGTGGCTGACGTGCCGGACGCGGGGACCGTCATTTCGCTGAGCTGGACGACCAACGTGGCGGCGCACGCGCAGTTGTGGTGGACGCGCGACGGCACATGGAACTGGGACAACGAGAAGTTCACGGATCGTTCTGTGGGGATGGCAACGTCGCACCAGTACGCGATCACGGGTCTGTCGCCGTCCACGACGTACGAGGTGATGCCCAACTGCACGCGGAACGATTACGCCGATGCGGGCGGGCGACGGTTCCATGTGACCACCGGGCCTTGGCTCTCGACGGTGCAGCAGATCTCCGATGACCCGCCGGCCGTGCGGATTCGCTGGCACACGGACTGGCCGTCCGACAGCCGGGTGGAATACGGCTCCACGCCTGAGCTGGGCTCGCACGCGATGGTGGAGGATGTCGTGACCGATCACCAGGTGGATGTGCAGGTCCCCGCGGTCGGGACGTACTACTACCGCGTCATTTCGGCCGAGCCCCTGGGCGACCCGCAAGTGGGCCGCCTGCTCGTGCGGTCGCCGGTGCGGACGTTCGTGGTCGAGGGGCAGGTCTATGTTCGGGCCGACCTGGACCGCGACGGCGACGTCGATCAGGAGGACTTCGGGCTGTTCCAGGCCTGTTATACGGGAGCGGGCATCGACGTGACCGATTCGGCCTGCCTGTATGCCCGGCTGGACGGCGACGGCGACGTGGATGAGCAGGACGTGGCGCTGTTTATCGCCTGCTACTCCGGCCCGAATCGCGACGCCGACCCGGCCTGCGAGGAGGGGGGATCCGCCCCATAGGGGCATGTCCTGACGCTCCCAGTCTCCGCTTTGGGTGAAGGCCCTTGGTGGGGCGATAAGGGGTGGCTACGCCGGGGCGTGCCGCACGATTCGGACGGCTAACGGTTATCCGTTCCCGGGTTCCAGAAAAGCTGTTGCAGAAGCAGCTAAAACGAGCTAAAGTTGCTTCCTGGGATCAAGCGCCTCACCGGGCGAAGCTTGCGGGGGCAGGGCATCTCGATTGTCCGCCCACATGAGGCGCGGTCACTTTCTTCTTTCGCTCGTCGACGCGCGACATGGATAAGAAATACAGCATTGCGCTCGTGGTGATTCTGTTCGGCGCCGCCGGGGGCTTGTATTACTGGCGCTCGGCTGACCTGAACGACTACGGCACCCGGCGAAACTACAATGCAAGTCTGCATTGCACATCATGCAACAAAGATTTCCTGGCTGAACTCGATGTGGCAGATACTCCACCGGTCGAATGCCCGAACTGCGGCAAGATGACTGGTTGGTACCGCTGGGAATGTGCCAAGTGTAATGAGCAGTTCACGCCTCCGGCTTCGGGCAACCCTCCGCGACAGCCAGTGGCGCCGAGTTGCCCGAAATGTGGCAGTAGTGCAACCGGAAGGATGGGCGGAGAACTGTAGGCTCAGATCAAAGGATTGGCCGGCATGCGTCGACACCAGTGTCAAAAAGGTCGGGTAGGATTCACGCTGATTGAAGTTTTGGTGGTGGTTGCCATCATCGCTCTGTTGATCTCAATCCTCCTGCCTTCATTGGCTCGGGCGCGTGATGAAGCGAAGGACACCGTCTGCAAGGCCCGTAACAATCAGCTCGGGATGAGCTTGCGGTACTGCTTCGACACCTACAAGGCATACCCGGCTTGGGATGACGGCGACAACACGCAAGCAATGGACTTTCATAATCGAGTCTTGTCAACCTGGATCGATGTCCTTCACGCCACCCGATTCTTGCCCGATCTGAGCCTCGGGGAATGCCCCAAGGACATGAAGCCCGACCCTTTGGCTGCTAGCCGTGGGAGCGAGTGGAATTTTAGACGCCCTGACGGCCAATATGGCATGGATTACAGCTACGGGATCAGTGTCCCTGCCGCGACTATGGGTTGGAAAGTCCCGAACACCAAATACCGAATCGACGCCCATCAGAGTAGTGTCGTGCTTGCCGGTGATGGGGCATGGACCTGGATGCATGGTTTTGGCGCGCCGGGTGTTTCGCGCAACATTGCCACCTACCTGTATTGGGGCGGGAGCACGGTCGGGTATCGGCATGGCACCAAGTCGCTGATGTCAGCCAATATCCTTTTCATGGATGGCCACGTGGAGTCGGTGAAATTCAATCCGGCGGATAAATATCCAGGTACCGACCATGTCCGGGGTCTGCGGACCAGTAACAAGTACTTCTGGCGGTCAGGCGAGCACACGCTGATCGGCAACGCCAGCGAATGGAACAACAAGAACATTGATGGGAACAACTATCCGGGCACGCATCATACCTATCCAAGTGGCGAGCCAGCCGAGCAGTTGGATCCGATGACTTGGTCGAGACATGACCGAAGCGGTGGGGAGTGCCGGTGGCCCACTAATGTGAGGAAGCGTAAAGGTTTCAACCGATAAACAGGGCTCTGGGTTGTTTGGGGAGCGAATGAACAGCAGCTCTGTCAGGGGGCAAGAAGGCAACCGTAGCACGAGCGGAGACGGGAAGAGCATCACGTGCGCCGGCACGTGATCAGGAGAGGAAAACAGGGATAGAGGCACTGCGCACTTCTAAAGGAGGAAATTTTATGAGACACCTGGTAACGGGAATCGCTGCGCTCTGCGCTATGGCCGTCGTCAGCCACGCGCAGATGCAGTCGGTCACGTTCGAGCCGTCGGAGGGCTACACGGTCGGGCCGATCGTGGGCCAGCAGGGGTGGAGCGTTCAGACCGGAAGCTCCGGGGGCAGCTTTGAAATCGTAGACGACGTGGTCAGTCCCATGGGCGGCAGCACGCAGGCGCTGCGGGCCAAGGGGGTGACCGAGCTGACCCGCATCGTTCGCGACTTGGACGAGAGCATCAGCAGCGGGCTGTGGCGCGTGGGCTTCGACTTCCGCTACACCGGCCAGATGGACGGCAGCACGGCCAACCTCATCAGCACGCTCACCTTCTATGACCTGGTGACCAACGGCACGCAGCAGATCTTCCAGCCTTACATCCAGGACGGTGATACCGGGGGCCCCGGAGGGGCTGGTCTTAACGGGTTCACCTGCACCACTCCGTTCGGCGGCTACGGCGGCACGAATCTGGTGTCCGGTTTTACGTTTACGCCTCACCAGTGGTATCGCGTCGAGTTCCTGATGGACTTCGATCGCGCACAGATCATGGACTTCCGCATCTATGACATCAGCAGCGGGTCCAAGGTTCTGGTGACGTCCCAGACCGCCACGCGGTTCTATTTCAATCACGACGGTGTCTCCACATTCTACACCAACATGGGGCGTTGGGGCTTCCGCCATGACCCGGCCGGTCCCGAGGACGCCGCGTACATCGACAACTTCAGCATCGCGCCGGACACGCTGGTCGCACCGGAGCTCAAGCCGGTCCTGCCGAATCCGGAGACGTTCTACACCGGCTTCTACGGCAACAAGGTCTACTCTCGCTACCTGACACTGGTGGACCCCTCGGTGTATCCCGATTGGGCCGTCCTGGCGGGCCCCCCGGGCACGACTGTGAGTGGTGTCGGCGTGGTAGGCGGATGGACGCCGCAGGTGACCGACACCGGTCCGTTCACGATTGAAGTCGAGGCGTTCAATGGTTCCGGCGCCGACAGCAAGACCTGGCAGGTCTATGTCGCGCAGTACGGCAACCTGGTGGATCTGCCCATGGATCAGCAGGTCGACATCGGGATGGGCAACGCGATCTATGGAGAAGGCGACGCACAGAATTTCATTTCATTCCACCCGGCCGATCCGGACAACGGTGAGCCCGAAGGCTGGGCTCGCTTGAACATCAAGGTCAGCGGCTGGTACTACGGCCCGTCCGTGGATTTTGTGAAAGCCATCGGCCGGCCCATCGACATTTCCGAATGCCAGACTACCCTCTCGGTTGATCTGAGATACTTCCAGGGCGGCGGCAACACCAATCCGTACGGCGATGCACCGATTTTCCTGCGGCTGATGACGTACAACGAGCAAAACAGCGCTCTCGTGGGCTATCGCGATTACAGCATCATCTATGCAACGCAGCGTGGCGATCCGCCCTATCCCACCTGGACCACGAAAGAGGTCAAGCTGAACGATCTGACCTTCCAGGACTACACCGAAAGTGGATCGTTTGATCCGACCAAAGTTCATCGGCTGCGCTTCTACGGCACCGACTGGGCGGGCAAAGGCGACGACTTCGTCGACGTCAAGAACCTCGTAATCTCGAACTACACGGAGGCTCCCGTTCTCAAGGAGGTATCAAGTCCCCAGAACGCTTATCCGGACGTGCCCTATACGTGCCACCTTTCGATGGATTCGTGCCAGCCGGTGAATTGGTCGCTGAGCGGCCCGAGCGGCTCGAGCATCGACGCCGATGGTGTGGTGCGCTGGACGCCGACCGAGGAGTTGCTCGGCCAGACGTTCGAGTTCACCGCCACCGCCTCGAATCCCACCGGTTCCGACAGCAAGACATGGCTGGTCAAGGTCCGGGAGGTGCCGGTGCCCGAGTCCGGAGTGGCTGCTCCGTGGGGTACGCTGCACGCGAACATTTTCGCCACGCAGTCCTCGGCCGATCCGTCCATGACGTTCAGCGAGGGATGGTCGCGCGGTGTGGAGAAGGCCTGGATCCTCGACCTGAACTCGGCCGGACTGACCGGTGGGACCGAGCGGGGCGGCATCTCCTTTGATGAGCAGGGCAACCTCTACTTCAAGACCACCGAAGGTTACCTGGTGTCGGTCAGTCCGTCGGGCTCGATCCGCTGGACCGGGCATCTCGACGGGACTCGGCTGGACCTGGGCATCGGTGACGCGACCACGCCCGTCGTGGGTGACGGCGGTACCGCGGGCAGAGTGTACGTCCTGACCGATCGCGGCGTGGCTGCCTTCAACAAGGCGGACGGCAATCTGGTCTGGGAGCAAACATTGCCTGGCGCCAACTTTGACGATCCGACGCAGGGCCCCAATCGGCTCACGCCCGTTCTGTACGACGGCATCCTCTACGTGATCGGCATCGGCTCTCCGCAGAAGACGGTCTTCGGGATCGACGCCACGGTAGGCAGTGTGGTGCTGCAGTCGACGATTGCCGTCGATCTGGATCGCGGCTGGGGTGATGCCAAGGGTGCGATCACGTTGATTCCCGACGTGTTCGGCGCGGGTGTTCACGGCCTGTACTTCAACGCCGACGGGGCCGGCAACACGCCGAGCAAGGATCTGTATGCGATCCAGGTGGACACGAACACATTCACCGCTTCACTGGCCTGGACGGCCGACGGCGGCAAGTCCACCAAGAGCCACGTGATCTATTCGGCGGTGACCGGCCGACTCTACACGGCCACCTGGGGCGATGATGGCCAGCAGTTCTACAGCTTCGACCCGGTGACGGGCGCTGTGGTGGGCAACAACAGTGCCGAAGGCAGCGGCTCGGGCTACAACGACTTTGCCGCGTTGGACTTTAACGGCACGGATATCCTCGCCACCGGCTTCAACGGCAACATTCTGCGATACCACGACAACGGAGACGGAACGACCACGGCCACGTATTACCCGACCAGCCCCGATTACGGCGAGTTCCGCTTCTATGGCGGTCTGTATCAGAACGCTCAGGGCGAGAGCGTGGTGGTTCTGCCCACGCGGTCGCAGGGGATCGATAACGCCATGGTGATCGCGGTCAACGTTACGGCCGAGCCGGACGTCAGCTGCACGACGTTCGACGACGCTCCGTTGTACGTGGACAACCTCAAGATCACGCAAGGCCCGACCGGCGTGGAGACCACGGTGTTCGACACTGCCGGCTTCGAGGGCTACGCCCTGGGTGATTTGCCTGGTCAGGAGAACCCGGGCGGGATCGGCACGGCCACCTGGGAGGACAACACGGGCGGTATCTCCGGCGTCGGTATGGCTCAGATCGTCAATACGTTGCCCGGCCGGGCCGGTAAAGGCATGAAGCTGGATGCGGCCGGCGGCTGCGGCGGATACCAGGGCGCATTCGCACGGCTGGCTTCGGCGGTGTCGGGCCAGGTGGTGATCGTCAGCTGGGACCAGTACCGTGGCGACCTGACGGACAACATCTGGATCTCCGAGAACTCCGACTACGACGGCTGGTACGCTTACGGTTGGGATCAGAACGGCAGGCTGTATGCTCGTGGCGGGCCCGGGCCTGATCCGGTCGATCCGGGCGCTGCGATGACCGCGAACGTCTGGCAGAAGGTCGAGTACAGGTTTGACTTCAACGCCATGACGGTGACCGTGACCATCGACGGTACCCAGACGAGCACTGAGTCGTTGGATCCCGCTCACACCGGCCTCGACGGTTGGAATATGGAGATCGAGGGCACGCTGAAGTCGGATCTGACCGTGCCGCCGACCAACACCATCTTCACCTATGACACCGGTATGTACGGCTCCGGTGCAGCCCAGATCCTCACCGGGCTCCAGATGGGACCGGCCATCGGCGGGCCGCAGCAGATCTACTACTTCGCGGGTGTCGGCGGAAGCCTGGTCGCGTTGCGGCCGCCGGCTTCCGTCCCCGGTGACTTCGACTATGACGGTGACGTCGATCGGGACGACCTGAATCTGCTGGCTGCTTGTGCGGCCGGCCCGGCCGTGTCGGTGGATGCGCCGTGCGCCGACAAGGACATCACCGGCGATGGGACCATCGACATGGTGGACTTCGCGGCTTGGCAGCGGTGCTACAGTGGGCAGGACAACCCCGGCGATCCGAACTGCTATCCGTAATAAGGAATGGCGGTTCGGCGGGGTTGACTCGCCGCCAGTGAGTTGAAAGCAAGGGCCCGGACGAGCGTGAGTTCGTCCGGGCCCTTGCGCTTTCAGCGTATCATCGCATTAACACGTTCCTACTTTCTCACTTTCGCACTTCCCCCGCCAGGACGTTCCCGTGCCATCTTTCCACTCTCTACGGCCGCGGCAGCCGTTGCTCGACCGGGGGCAGCGGCGGACCGCCGGCGGCGGGTTCGGCCAGGTAGTAGTAGGCGGTGCTGCTGTAATCGTTGGCCAGCTTGTTCGCGTGGCCGTGCTCGATGGAGACGTGGATGGATTTGCGGAAGCGGATGGGGTCTTCAATGTGATAGCGGTAGATGGACTGCTGACGCCACCACTTGCAGTCGGGTGAGCCGCTGTATAGCAGGATGCCATGGTACGGGGCCGTGTACTCTTCGCTCGGCCCGAAGGCGGTGTTGCACCAGTCTTCGGTGCCCGTGCCGTGAAGCGAGGGAGGCCAAGGCTCGCCGTCGATGAAGATCATGTCGTCGCCTTCGCCGAACCACTCGTTCTTCTGGCGTTCGAAGATGTCGATGTCCAGGTGAGCGCCGCAATAGATGCCATCGCCGGTCGCCTCGAGGATGCAGTAGTTGTCGCGGTTGGAGCGGTTGAGGCTGCGGGGATCGCCGCCGAAGAACATCTTGTCGCGCCATTCGGCGGCGTGGTCGGGCTGGAGTGCGTTGTACTCTTCGCCCCAGCCCACGGTGGGGTTTTCGCGCCGCCACTGCACGTGGAAGTAGCCGGCGCCTTCTAGGGGGGCGGGCGAGGCGTACGACTCGTAGTCGATGTAGAAGTAGAACGGGAAGGTCTCGGTGCCGTCGTTGCGCACGGCGATGCGGGCCGAGCGTTTGAACGGCATGGGCCACCAACTGTTGAATCCGCGGCCATCCTGCGGGCTCATCTGCAGGACGGCGGTGGTGAAGTTCTTGCGGCGGGCGTGCCCCAGGCCGAAGAAGTCGCCGATGGGACACTCGACGCTGGGCTGTGGACAATCGTCCCACCAGAACATCAGCACCACGCGGCGGAGATGATCGTCATTCTGGAAGAACATGGTGTTCCAGATGTGGCGGATGCAGCCCGGCCCGTCGATGCGGGCGATCTCGTGTTGAGCGCCAGGCTCGATGTCGACCCAGTCGCGATTGCCGCCCGTGCGATCGTAGCTGCTGATGCGTTTGCTTCGGTAATCCCGCAGGAAAGGCAAACCGGCCAGGCCGGTGGCGTTGAACATGAGAGACTCCGTGGAAGAAAGCTATGAGCTATGAGCCAGACAATACGTGTTCTGCAGTAAAGGGCTGTTGACCTCGTGATCTTCGTTGTTCGCATCCGGGTCGCGTCATTGCACTATCACGTTCCCACATTCCAACCTTTCACATTCCCACTTTCATCCCTTGATCCCCGTCATCACCGCGCCGCGGATGAAGAATCGCTGCATGGCCAGGAACACAATGAGGACGGGCACGAGGACGATGACGGCGGCGGTCATCTGGAGCGACCATCGCGTGCCGCTGTAAGCGTCGCTGAAGATGGACAGGCCGACCTCGAGCGTACGCATGGTGGTGCTGCTGGTAGCCAGGAGCGGCCAGTAAAAGTCGGTCCAGGTCCAGATGAACGCGAAAGCGGCCACGGTGGCCAGGGCCGGCTTGGCCGAGGGCAGGATCACGTGACAGAGGATCCGCAGATCACCGCAGCCATCCACGCGAGCCGCGTCGTCGAGGGCACGGGGAATAGTGAGGAAGTACTGACGCAGCAGGAACGTGCCGAAAGCCGTGCTCAGGTACGGGTAAGGCACGATCAGACCCAGGTAGGTGTCGAGCCAGCCGAACTTCTGAACGGTCACGAACAGCGGGACGATGAGCACCTGGGCGGGGATCATCATGGTCAGCAGGAAGATGAAGAACAGCAGATCGCGACCGCGAAACTCCATGCGGGCAAACGCGTACGCGGCCAGCGAGCAGATGATCAGTTGAAAGACGACGACGCCGGTGGTGGTGATCAGACTGTTGAGGGCGAATCGCCAGACCGGCAGTTCGCCGAACGTGAGCACGTACTTGTAGTTCTCGAAATGCAGCCGGTCGGGCCGAAAAAGCGTCTGCATGGTGGGAATTTGGGCATTGGGCGCATGCAGCGAGGTCATCACCATCCAGACGAAAGGCACGATCGTCGTCAAAGCGATGGCGATCAGCACAGCGTAATGCAGCGTGAGCGTGAGTTTACGCATCATGGGGACTTCCCGTTCTCAACCTCGTGCCCACTCTTGTGGTGCACGCTTCCAGCGTGCACGTGCGGGCAGGATGCCTGCCCCACAATGCCATCGTCCGTACTCGCCGGTCATCAGTCGCCCTCCTGCCGCAAGCCGCGCCGCATCATGACGATCTGGACGGCAGCGGCGATGAGAATCATGGCGAACACCACGTACGACTGCGCGCTGGCCATGCCGATCTCGAACTTCTGCCACGCTTCCTTGTAAATGTGGTAGAGCACGACGTCGGTGGTCCGCCGAGGTCCGCCGCGAGTGATCATGTAGACCGGTGTGAACAACTGGAACGAGGCGATGGTGGTCGTGACGATGACAAACAGCATGGTCGGCGCCAGTTGGGGCAGCGTCACGTACCAGAACCGCTGCCAGGCGTTGCAGCCATCCAGCGAGGCGGCCTCGTAGAGCGTCTGCGGGATGGCGTGCAGGCCGGCGAGGAAGATGATCATACGCGGCCCCAGGCCGATCCACAGGCTCATGGCCACCAGCGAGAGCATGGCCCAGCCCGGCTCGCCGAAGAAGTTGGTGTCCGTCGGGAAGAGGGACCTTCCGAGGGCGCGATTCAGCGCCCCCAGGCAACTGTTGACCAGACCCTGCTCACCGGGCAGCAGGATCCAGATCCAGACCATGGAGATAGCCACCTGCGAGCTGACGGCCGGGACGTAGTAGAGCGTGCGGAAGAAGCCGATGCCGCGCAGAGCCCGCGACACGAGCATGGCCACCAACAGTGAGCTGATCACGCCCAGCGGCACGCTGAGCAGCACGTAGAGCAGCGTGTTGCCGACGGCGTTGCGGAAGAACGGATCGCGGGCCAGCGCGATGAAGTTCCCCAGGCCAACAAACGGATGCTCGGGCTTGAGCAGATGCCAGCGATGCAACGACGCCCAGCCCGCAAAGAGCATGGGGAAGATCGCGAACACCGCGAGGTACAGGGCCGCGGGGGCGACGAACAGCAGCGCCGGCCAAGTTCTTCTTTTCATGGCTCCGCCTGCTCCATGAGAACGGCATCGATGAGCTTGGCCGTGCGGCTCAACTGTGTTTGCAGGTCGAGCGTGCCCCGGGCATACACGTAGTCTTCGAGCATCTCTTCGCCGAGCGTCTCGATGAATGGATATCGCTCGACGCTGGCGCCCCAGGCCGGCCGGGCGTATTCGGTGGCGGCGATGAACGCGTCCTCCACCTCGGTGCCCGCGTAATGAGCGGCGGCCAGACGGTTGCCGGAGATGGCCAGGCCGGAAGAGACGCGCTTGATCTGCACCTCCTTGCTGGTCATGTACTTGATGTATTCCCAGGCCAGTTCCGGATGCCGAGCCTTGGCCGGAATGGACAGGCCTGTGACATAAACCACGGTGGTGGGCTTGCCCGTGTTGGTCGGCAGGGGGGCCACGCCGAAGTCAATGTTGTCGGCGCGGTAATCGATCATCATCCAATGGCCCTTGAGGTCCATGGCAGCGCGGCCCGCGCGGAACAGGTCGACGCCGGCGGCCTTGCCCTCGTCGATGGTGGGGGCCACGCGGTGCACGAGCATGAGGTCGGTGAGGAATCGCATGGCCTCGAGCGAGCGAGGCCCGTCGAAGTGACCGGTCGCCTGCCTGCCGTCAGGTCCCAGCACGTCGCCGCCGTTGGTCCATAGCCAGGGCAGCCAGAAGGGCATGACGTTCATGAAGTAAAAGCCGTACTGGTGCTTCTCGAACGGGCCGTCGCGGTTGGTCAGAGCGCGGGCAATTCGCAGGAAGTCGTCCCACGTCCAGTCCGGTTTGGGGTAGGGCACGCCGGCCTCGTCGAACAGCCGCTTGTTGTAGTACATCATCATCGGCGTGAAGTCGAAGGGGATGGAGTACAACCGGCTGTCGCGGCGAAAGATGTCCACGAGACGGTCGAAGTACTGCTCGAGCTGGAACGTGGTGTCGTCGCGAATGAACGGAGCCAGATCACGGAGGACGCCGTTGTCCATGAACACTGCCCCCGACGAGGCGTCGAGCGAGATGACGTCGGGCATGCTGCCGCTCACGTGCATCATGAGCAGCTTGGGGGCGTACTGGCCGAAGCCAGGGATCTGTTCGAACTGGATGCGCACACCGGGGTGTCGTCGCTCGAATTCCTCGCGGATCTCGCGTTCGAGCGTCATGAACGAGGACTCGACAGCGGGGCTGCCCCAGTTGGCGACGCGCAACGTGATCGTTCTGGGGTCGCTCTCCTGACGGCAGGCCGGCAGGAGCGGGAAGAGGCAACACATCAGCAGAACTGCACGAGTCCGCATGGCGGTCAAACGCATTCCGGCACGCATTCCATGTCCGATCGAGATGCTCGGGCATTAAGGTATCCGGTGATACGCGCGGACGCAAACCGGCAGGCGGCTTTTGCATGCTCCCGGGCGTGATGCGCCGGCAGGCCATCACTCCGCGCGGCTCCGCGCCTCGGCCAGGCTCATCCCTGGTTCCCATCAAGCGGCGGGGGCGTCGCCGCCAGTGCGCAAAAAAAACGGGATCGTGGAGGCGATCCCGTGGAGGAGAGAGAGAGTCTTGAGGAGAAGATTGTTTTGCTCTTGTCGTAGCTTTATTTCCCCGTCGGGGGCGGCGGTCAACTGGTTTTTGTAAATTTTCTCCGTGAGCCGCGAGGTTTCGGGGGGCGGGCGTCTCGCCCGCCTCGGGCCGGGGAAGATGCCCGACTAGCGGTATACGACACGAAAGCCGGCCACCGGAATCGGCCTCAGCTCTCCGAATTCAAATCTCGAACGTCAACGTGCAGGTTGGTGGGGCCGCGGCCTCCGCCCAGGCAGGGGTTCTGGCGGATGGCCTGCGTGATGAACCGCTTGGCGGCTCGGATGGCGTCGACCAAATTCTCGCCGCGTGCCAGTCGGGCAGTAATGGCCGCCGAGAAGACGCAGCCGCTGCCGTGCGTGTTCTGTGTGTCGATGCGCTGGCCGGGGAAGCGTAAGACTTCGCCGTCACTCCACAGCACGTCGGTGGCTTCCTCCGTGAGGTGGCCGCCCTTGACCAGGACGTGCCGCGGGCCCATGCGGCCGATGGCGGCAGCGGCCTTTTCCATCGATGCCTGGTCCTCGACGCTCATCTCGGCGAGTACGGCCGCCTCCAGCGAATTGGGCGTGACCAGGTACGCGTGCGGCAACAATTGCGACCGCATCACTTGGGCGGCGTCGTGGTCGAGCAGGGCCAGCCCGTGCTTGCTGATCATCACCGGGTCGACCACGAGAGGAAACCGGCAGCGGGCCAGGCGGTGTGCCACGATCTCGATCACCGCGGCCGTGCCGAGCGCTCCCGTCTTGGCCGCGCCCGGGGGGATGTCATCGAGCACCGCATCGAGCTGTGCGAGAACGAACCGCGGCTCCAGCGTTTCGACCTCCAGCACCGTGCGGGTGTTCTGCACCGTGAATAATGTCACCACCGAGGTGCCATAGACGCCGTGCTGATGGAACGTCTTCAGATCGGCTTGGAGTCCCGCTCCCCCGGAGGGGTCCGAGCCGGCGATGGTCATGGCAACGGAAAGCATGCAGTACTACCAGGGATTCACGGGCTGGTTTCGCCGGAAACTGCCGGAGCGCCGACCGTCGCGTGCGCGTCATCGGCGAAGAATCATGATGTAAGAACTCATATTAGCCGCCCATAATCGCCGGATCAACCGTCTCGAACACGGGACACCGGGGTGAGAAGCTCCCGATTCCCGATTTGCGGCCAATGCGGTATCGTGTGCGTGCGAGCAAACGTTTTGAGTCACCAGGAGGAGCCGTTGGCCGCCCGCGATCCGATCAAAGTCTACGACGCCCGCTGGGAATTGCACGAGTTTGAGGACGATGCGATCGTCCGGCTGTTTGAGGCCACCTACGCCTACGGGCGACGCCTGGGCGTGGACACGGTGACGCTAGCCCGCGACGGCCGGCTCGGCGCGGCTCACGTCCTCGAACTGGCCGCCGATACGGCGGTGCGCATGGGTCTGCGCGTGTACCTTTGCCCGGAGCCCATCGGTACGCCGCAAGGCTACTATCTCGCGCTGCACGTCTCGCGCGAGCACCCGGCCACCATGGGCCTGATGATCACGGCGTCGCACAATCCTCGCCAGTACATCGGCGTGAAGTTCACCGTGCCCACGGTCCAGGCCATCGGCGAGCACTGCGGGCCCATGGGCGGGCTGTCGGCGGTGCGGGAGATCTATCACAGTTCCGAGATGTTCGAGCGCGTGCCCGGCGGCAGCGTGCGGATCGTGAACGTGGCCCGGGAGTACGTCGAGTTTTCGATGACTCAGGCGGGCATCAGGCCGGGCGAACTGAGTGGTATCAGTGTGGTGTTGGATGGGTGTCATGGCTCGGCAGGGCCGGAGGTCATGACCGCGCTGCAACGAGCCGGCGTGCGCGTGGAGGCGATGCGGCTGGTGCCCGACGGGCGGTTTCCCACCGGCTCGCCGAACCCGACCAGCCGAGGCAAAATGCAACGGGCGGTGGCGATGGCCGCCGAGCGGAATTGCCTGGCCGTGATCGGCCTCGACGGTGATGGCGACCGCGTCGTGTTCGGCGATCGTCGCGGTATCCTCAGTGCGGGGTTTGCCGCTGTGCCCATTCTGCGCACGTGCGTGCGCGAGCATGCCGCGTCGCTTGCGACCGCGGATGGCTCGCCGTTGACTGCGCTCTACGATCCGAAGGTCAACCCGCTCGCCTTGCGCGAGTGGGGCAAGCTGTACATTCGGCCCGTGCTGTTTCGCAACGGCCACTCGCAGATCAAGGATTACATGCGTCGCACGGGCGCGGTCGCGGCGGCTGAGGAGTCGGGTCACTATTATCACCGGTTCGTCGAGGCAACGCCCGAGGCCCGCGCCGACTGTAATCGCGTGGTCTGCTGCGAGAACTCGATTGTGACGGTGCTCTTGTTCCTGGGGGCGCTCGAGGCGCAGCCCGGGTTGCTCGACGAGTTGTGGTCGATGCAATCGGCGGTGCGGACGACAGGCGAGTTCAATTATCAGTTCCCCGATGATGACACGCGCGACCGGGCGCTGAAAGCCGTGGTGCGGCACTTTGCCGACCAGGATGCCACACTTGTGACGGCCACGCCCGATGGAGTTGATTTGCAGGGCACGGTGGTCAGCAGGGGCGTGCGGATCGATGATGCGGGCGTGCATCTCGCTTCAGGCTGGTACAGCGGCAGCCTTCGCGTGGCGACCAACGAAAAGGGTGTCGTCCGGTCGTACTTCTCGTGCGCGGATGCGGACCAGATCGAGCGGATCGAAAGCGATATCCGCCGCATTCTCGAGAAAGAGTATTCTGGCGTGACCATCGACTGATCTGTCCGCGAGGGGGGGGCGGGCGTCTCGCCCGCCTCTGACCGTGAATGCTGATTATAAGTCACTGTATGGCGTATACGCCCTAAGCGTACATTTCCTCCCGCCCCTTCGGGGCGGGATCGCGGCCTTGCAATGCTTCCTCGGGAGCCGGCCTTTTCGGGGTATATGTGGGGCACGATGATGAGGCGGGCAGGATGCCCGCCCCCCGA
Source organism: Planctomycetota bacterium (assembly GCA_029550525.1). Lineage (GTDB taxonomy): Bacteria > Planctomycetota > Phycisphaerae > UBA1845 > PWPN01 > JACQVT01. Next base: position 262,570 of record JAKPHF010000062.1, on the reverse strand, counting down.
TGCGTCAGACGCCGCGTTTCATCCACTCGAGCTGTTGCTCGATGGTGTCGTGGGGGCGGTATTTCCGCTTGTGAGGCTCGATCTTCTCGCCCAGCAGCTCGATGCGTGACAGATCGCCGCAGCCCAGGCGGGCCCGATCGCAGAAGGCCAGATAGCCGACCTGCTGGAAGTCGAAGCCCATGAGCTCAACGCCTATGCGGTCGGCGGCGACGAAATCCGTGCTGGCCACCGCCACCTTGTGATCCACAGCGGTACCCACCACGGGACCGTTGCCCTCCATACCCTGGAATCCGTCGATGACCGCCAGGTCGGGCTTGACGACGCTGCCCAGCGAGAACAGGTTCCAGTGGATGGCTTCGTTCTTCGGTCCGCCGTGAATGAAGACTTTGTCGTTAGACCCCTTGCTGCCGCCCCAGCGGAACTCCTTGTCCTTGATAGCCGAGCCCACCACCACGTTCTTGAGCGACAGCGTGCAGATGGCTCGGTCGTGCGTCTTCAGGATGGCGGCCGAAATGACGTACGTGTCCGGATCGAGGAGGGGCTTGACCATGCGCACGGCTTTGGGCTGGTGGCGATGGTCGGACACGTAGCGGAGCTCGGTGGGCATGTCATCGAAGTTGATGAACTTGACGTTATAACGCTTGGCGAGCTCGTGGTACTTGTAGTTGTCGAAGGCCTCCGTAGCTTGCCCGCCGGCGGGCGAATCGCCGATGAGAATCTCATCCTTGACGATGGGCTTGAGGAACTCCAGGATGCCTTCGAGGCACTCGACGTGCGTGGCGGCCAACTGATTGTTGACAACGACCAGGTTGGGCTTGACCAGCACGCGTTTCTTGCGGGCGATGCCGAGACGCACCTGCGGCTCGATCAGCTTGAGCGCCTTGAACACGTTGTCGGCCCGCGAGTCGCCGGCGATGAGGGCGGCCTGACTCGCGGGCAGACCGACGCCGGGGGGCGGGCTTGCGGCCGCTTGGGCCCAGACACGCGCGGGCAGTTGGGCCGCGGCCCATCCACCGATCACCGTCCGTGCCGTTCCACGCAACAGGGCTCTTCGCGAGACAATAGGTTGGTGACTCATGCCAGCACCCCGCAGTTTGGATTGAAACCCGATGACTTGACGCATCGGCAACGTGGGCGCCGTGAGTCCACGACCCGACTCACGCCGGCCGCTTGCCGAACCAGAGCGATCCCAGCACGCACAAGATCTGCAGGCCCAAGCCGGCCCCGAACAGCGCGCCGGCCGCCATTATACCGTAAATCGCCGGTTCGAAAGGCCGGGCCAGCCACCAGCAGCCGATGTCCACACACACCGCAATCATCGGCAGGGGGGCCACCACTAACTTGAATCCCTGTCCCAGCCCTGTCATCAGGAACAGAACGGTCACCGCCAGCGTGAACACGGGAATCGACAGGATGTGGGCATGCGTCACGTGCAGCAGTTTGCGCGCGCTCACCGGTTCGATCCGGCGGACCTCGGTCTTGTCCGTGGCCGGTCCGAACGCGGGCAGGGCCAGCTTGGCGACCAGCTCATATTGCGGCTCGGCGGTCGCGTTGGCCGCATAGGGCGTCTCCTGCGCGTCGCCGCCATCGGCATGATGGCACTCGGTGCAACGCTGGGCAATGATCTGCTTGGGCGAAGGGTCTCCAGCCTCTACGAGACCAGTCTTATCGAACGTCTCAGCCTTGGCGCCCTGCTCCAGCCAGGCGGTCAGTGCCCGCTCGGCCGGATCGCCGCCCTTGAGCAGATGCTTGCGCATGGAGCCGCCCGGGCGAATCTCACGCAGCATGGGAGCGGGCAGCGCCTCGCGTATCTGCGCGGTCACAGTGGTCTCCAGGCCGTGATACGTGGCGCGCAAATCGTCCGCGCTCATGCCGGGTACGCCGTCGGCTTCGCTGTGCCAGACGTTGATCTTGGCGGCCGCCACCAGGTAACCCGTGCCCACCAGGGCGAGGAAAGCGGTCAGTGTGATCTTGGCGGGCAGAGACAAGGTTGCGAGTCGAATGGGATAAGGTTGCATCATGTTGCGTACTCCAGGTGTTGTAGCAGCCGCGACCGTCAGCGAGCGGTTGGTCCGGCAGGAACCGGCCGCCGGCTTTCGGTCGCGGCTGAGGGTTGATGGCCGATCTGAACCTTATGGCAGTTCGGGCGCTTCGACGATCGGGTACTCGCCCGACAAGGCTTCGAGGAACGCCGTGAGATCGGCGATTTCCTCGTCGGTGAACTGGACTTCCTTGAGTCCCTTGAATACGGGCGAGAGCCTCGGGTTATCGATGCCGCCGGTGGCCATGATGCGGACGGCCTCGGCCAGCGTGGCGACGCTGCCGTCGTGGAAGTAGGGGGCAGTGTCGGCGACGTTGCGCAGATGAGGCACACGGAACTTGCCCTCGTCGGCGTCCTTGTTGGTGTGCTTCTTGCGGCCGGGGTCCGGATTCGGCTTATCACTGCCGATGCCCGCGTTGTAATACTTCCCGTTGCTGAACGTGGGGGGCGTATGGCACGTGGCGCACTCGCCTTTGCCGTTGAACAGCTCCATGCCGCGGATCTGCTGAGCGGTCATGGCCGACGTGTCGCCCGCTTTGTACTTGTCGTAAGGCGAGTTGCCGGTGAGGATGGTCCGTTCGAATGCGGCGATCGCTTTGACGATGCCGTCCTTGTTGACTTCCGTGCCGAAGACTTCCCGGAACCGCTTCTGGTACTCGGGGACCGCGGCCAGGTTCTTGACCAACTCGTCTATGGTGTGGCCCATCTCGACGGGGTTTTCGATGGGACCGAGTGCCTGCTCTTCCAGCGAAGCCGCCCGGCCATCCCAGAACTGCTCCGGCATGTAGGCGGCGTTGAGAACGGTCGGTGAGTTGCGGTCGCCCAGCTGCTTGTCGACGCCTTCGCTGGTGGCCCGGTGATCCGCCCAGGCCATCTTGGGGTCGTGGCAGGTCGCGCACGAAACCGTGCCGTCTCTGCTGAGCCGCTTGTCGAAGTAGAGCATCTTGCCCAGTTCAACTTTGGCCTCGGTCATGGGGTTATCGGCGGGGATGGGCGGCGCGTCCAAGCCGGTCGGGACCTTGATGACCATGACGGGCGGCGTGTTGGTCGCCGTTGTGTCCGCGGAGGACGGAGCCGACGAATCCTTGCTACAAGCGGTGAAGAGGACAACGAGCGTGGATGCGAGAATTCCTGGTGCACTTGCGTTCTTCAAACTCACAGACTTCCCTCACTTCTAGCGTGCCAAAACCAATGACTTACCGGACTGAATACAGGCGGGCGCCCCGAAAAGAGTAGTAGGCTCGCGCGCTCTCCGCAACCGCCTTGGAGGCGTTTTTTCGGCGTTGCCGCTGCGGTGATTTCGTATCAAGTTGGTGCGATATGTTCACCGCTTCGCTGGACTTGTGGTATACTTCAGCGTGATCGCTCGGAGGGGGAATCTCCGCATGCCAATTCGTTGCCGTATTCACGACCGCGGTGGCCGTTTCAAGGCGAGTCTGTATCTCGGGTCGGCCCTCGCGTGCGCGCTGTGGATTGCCGGCGCGAGCCGGGCAGCCGAGGTGGCGGCGAATGACGTATCGCTTCCCGACCGGATTGACCAGTGCGTCGGCTTCGACAACCCGGCACTGTCGCCGGATGGGAAGCGCGTGGCTCTGTCCGGCGAGAACGACCGCGGCGTGTACGTTCTGGATCTCGCGACGCAGACCGCCGTACAGGTGACGGATGCGCCGGGCAGCGGGTATGCCTTCAACTGGTCGCCGGACGGCACGCGGCTGGGATTCAAGCTGCTGATTCCTCAGACCGGCGGCCAACACCCCATGCATCAGCCGTGCGTATACGAGGTGAACCACGGTCGTTCGACACGCTTGTGCGATCCGGCAACCGCAGCGGGCGTGCCGTCGTTTGCCGCGGACGGCACGGTGGCGTTCACGGTGGGGCACGAACTGCGGATTGTCGCGCCCGACGAGACCACGCAGATCTACGCGTTGGGCACGTATGCCAATCTGGCACCCATCTCCCCCGACGGCAGCCGCGTGGCTTTCAACAACGACCAAGACGCCATCGTCGTGCTCGATTTGCGCACGGGTGCGCAACGGGTGGTGACGCCGCCCGGGGTGGGCTGCTTCGCCCCGGTGTGGTCTCCCGATTCGTCCCGGCTGGTGGTCAACACGACCGGCGGCGGACTCCTTTGCGTGGACGCCGATGGCGGTCAGAGTTGGTCGCTGGGGGACGGGAGCTGTCCATCGTGGGGGCCCGACGGGAAAAGCGTTTGCTACGTTCGAGAGGTCAGGCAGGAGGGTGTGCGGCTGATCGAGTCCGACCTCTGGTGCGTGCGATACGACGGCAGCGGACGCTACCGGTTGAATGACGGCACCGGCGCGTTGAGACGCGCCGCCCGCATGGCTCCTGATGGTCGCAGCATCCTCTATGTCGAGTTTGATGACGGGCGTGTTCATCAAGCCGCGTTGACGACAACCTCCACGATCGCAAGTGCGCCGCCACAGGATGAGGGCGGCTCGAACGACGGACGGCTGCAAATTGGTGCGAGTACGCCGTTGACGGTGGCGCGCATCACCGGATTGCAGGAGCCGATCGAATCGTCTGTCGCGGCTGATTCCGCCTGGGTTGACGATCCGATCGTGACCGGCGAACCGGTACCTCCCGGACAGGTCCGCCTCAAGCGCACCTGCCCGTATGTTCACCAGGTGTACGATACGCCCGATGCATTCAACGGCCACTGGGCTTGCGGGGCGACTTCCGCGATCATGGCCATTCAGTATTTTGAGATTCTGCCCGTCTGGAATGTGACGGTATCGGTTCCCTATTCGCACGTGTCGCCGTTCGGGCAGTACGTGTCGGCGATCTACAGCTTCAACGGCTACACCTACAACATCGGCTCGCCCGATCCCAACGGCAAGACGGCGTACGGTGGCTATGGCTACATCGTTCGCAACAACTGGGCCGACACCAAAGGCTACATGCGCGATTACTTCATCCGGCATGGTGTGCCTTCGAGCGTGGATTGGTCGCCCACGTGGGACGAGTTGAAGGCCGAGATCGATGCCGATCGTCCGCTTGTGGTGCTGAACAGCCTGACCACTGCGGGTCACTACATCACGGCCATCGGGTATTTCGCGAATCAGCGGACCGCGATATTCAACGATCCCTACGGCAACAAGAACACGCCGGGTTACCCCAGCTACGATGGGGCCGGCGCGTACTACGACTGGCCGGGCTACAGCAACGGCTACCAGAACCTCAAGACGGTTCATTGCTTCATCTACGCGCGGGGCGGCCAGCCGCCAGTCGTGGTCCAGCACCCGGCGAACGCACGGGCGGGCCCCGGCTCGACGGTCTCGTTCAGCGTGACGGCTGACGGCTTGGGGCCGTTGAGCTACCGATGGCAGAAAAACCGTGTCGATCTCCTCGAAGACGAACGGCATGCCGGCGTGGAGGCCGCAACGCTGGTCATCAGTGGGTTGGTCGCGACGGATGCGGGCAGCTATCGCTGTGTGATCCGCAACAGCTACGGCAGCGTGACCTCGAATGAAGCCGTCCTGAAGGTCAACTCGCCGGACTTCGACGGCGACCGCGACGTGGACAGTGAGGACTTCGGCTACCTGCAGCGGTGCCTGAGTGCGTCCGGCGTGCCGGCGCTGCCGGGCTGCGAGAAGGCCGACTTGGACGGCGACTACGACGTGGATGTGTTCGATTTGGCGCGGTTCCAGGAGTGTTACGCCGGCCCGGAGTCAGCCGTGCCCAGTGGCTGCCTGAATTAGCCGCCGCAGCGTGGGTAGAGCGAGCCGCCGGGCTTGTCCTGGCGGACTCAGTTCGACTGGCTCACAGCCTACAGCTCATAGCTTACCAGTGGTTGCCAACCTCCGCCCTCCTTCCATACCCTGATGCATATGGACGACCAGCAACGACTCGAGTCCCTGTTCCGGGCCCGGCATCACTGCGTCTCTATCATCACGCACGAGGAGGATTACGCGCTCAGCCTCGTCCGGGAGACGGTCATCCGCACCGGCGGGGAGATCTGGATCTGGTCGGTGATCGGAGGCGTACGGGACGGCCTCATCACCGACAGTAAGCCAGTTCCCGAAACCGAGCATCCGGCAGCGGGCCTGTATCACCTGGCGCAGCGGTCACTCACCGCGGGTAGTATCGCAGTCACGCTCGATCTGGCCGGCCACCTCAAGGATGAGCGCGTGCTGCGGCTGTTGCGCGAGTTGCTGTGCCGCTTTCGGTCGATCGGTTGTCAGTTGGTCATGATCGATCACCTCGACGAGTTGCCGCCCGTCATCCGCAGTGAGTCGGCCCGGTTGGAAATCTCGCTGCCGGACACCGAAGAATTGGATCGCATCGTGCGCGACACGCTTCGCCGCATGCATCGCGAACAGAGCATCGAAGTGGATATCACGCGCCGTGGGCTGCAGACGATCATCCGCAACCTGCGGGGCCTCACTCGCCGTCAAGCCGAGCAGATCATCGTAGAAGCGGTGGCCGAGGATCGCAGGTTCGATGAGCAGGACATCAACCATGTACTGGCAGCCAAACGGCGAGCCCTGCACCAGGAAGGTTTGTTGGAGTACGTCGAGGTGCCGGTCAGCGCGGATGAGATCGGCGGCTTGCGGCGGCTCAAGCGTTGGCTCGCGCAGCGCAGTGGGGCGTTCGATGCCGAGGCCGGCCGGTTCGGCCTGACCGCGCCGCGAGGCGTGCTCATGCTGGGCGTGCAGGGAGCCGGCAAGAGTCTGTGCGCCAAGGCCATCGCGACCGCGTGGCAGCGTCCGCTGCTGCGCATGGACGTGGGGGCGTTGTATGATCGATACGTCGGCGAGTCGGAGAAGCGGTTGCGGGATGCCCTGGCCCAGGCCGAAAAGATGGCACCCATCATCCTGTGGATCGACGAGATCGAAAAGGCGTTCGCGTCGGCAGCCAGCCGCAGCACGGACGGCGGGCTTTCGCAACGCATGTTCGGCACGCTGTTGACGTGGATGCAGGAGCACACAGCGCCCGTATTCCTGGTGGCGACGGCCAACGACATCGAGGCACTGCCGCCCGAGTTGCTTCGCAAAGGCCGGTTCGACGAGATCTTCTTCGTGGACTTGCCTTCCGCTGATGCTCGCGAGCAGATCGCCGCCATTCATTTTCGCAAACGGAAACGCGATCCGGTCGAGTTTGATCTGGCAGCCATCGCTCAGGCCTCCGAAGGTTACAGCGGCGCGGAGATCGAGCAGGCAATCATCTCGGCTCTGCACGACGCGTATGCGGACAAGGCGGAGTTGACGACGGAACGGGTGATCCAGGCGTTGCGCAACTCGCCGCCGCTGTCGGTGACCATGGCCGAAAGCATCGAAGCGTTGCGGCGGTGGGCGAAGCATCGCTGCGTGCCCGCCGATTGACGAGCTACGGGGGGCGGGCGTCTCGCCCGCCTCTAACCGCAGCTCCGCCCGGAAGGGGCGCGAAGTCAGTAGCCGTGGGCGTAAGCCCACGGACCGCTGACTCTAAAAACCATTCTCTTGTCAACCTGAGGGCGGCGAAGCCGCCCTCAGGTTGACAAGAGGAGTTAGTGAGGGCCCCGCACCGGCGGCTCACGCCGCCGGCTATTGACTTTACGCCCCTTCGGGGCGGGATCGCGGCCTTGTACTGCTTTGTCGTAAGCTGATTCGGTGCGTCGACGAAATGGTGACATATTAACGTCACGATTGATCTGAGGCGGGCAAGATGCCCGTCCCCGTCGCCGTCACGTCTGTACCGCGGGCACCCAAGCCGTCGTGCGGCCGCCGATCGTCTCGTGAATGATCTTTTCGCCGCGATACGTGACCGCGTGGGCATTGCGGCCCCAGCGATGGTGGAACAGCCACGTGCGAGGGAAACGCGAGTTGTCGGCATCGAGTTCGACCGCTTTACGGATGACCCGCAGGATGGTCGATCGCAGGCGGCGGACCTCGTCCGGCGTCAGATGGCAGGCATGCCGGGCCGGAGCGATGCGAGCCTGGTAAAGCACTTCATCGGCAATCCAATTCCCGATACCGGCCGAGAAGCTCTGATCGAGCAGGACGGCCTTGATAGGCGCACGACGGTGATTCAGGCGGGCGGCGAAGGCCGGCAGTTCGGGCATGTCCAGTAGGGGATCAAAACCCAGTTTACCGATGGGCGGCTCGCGTTCGGGGTCGTCAAGCAGACGGATGCGGCCCAGGCGGCGCGCGTCGCGGAAAGCCAGGCGCATGCCATCGGCGAGAAGCTCGAGCTTCCAGAAACGCGGACGCTGCGAGGCATCCTCGTAGACCTGGAACGAGCCGGTCATCCCGAAGTGAAACGTGGGCCAGGGGCGTTGATCGAGTTCGAACCACAGATGCTTGCCGCGTCGACGGACAGCCTGGACGCACCGGCCGGTGAGAGCGCGGGCGAACCGCCGGGCTGTCACGCCGGTGTAAACAATGGGATCGGCCTTCGTGGTCACAGCGCAAATGCGGCGGCCGGTCAGATGCGTTTCAGCAAGCTTACGAGCGCGTTCAACTTCGGGTAGCTCAGGCATGCACAGTGTTATACCCGACGCGGCGTGGCCGTGCTCAACCCCCGACTCCGGCAACGTACTCAGGCGGTTCAGTTGTGGGGCGCGTAGAGCTCCGGAAACGTGGGAGGGAATTCGCCGGCGGCGTGTCGGCGGGCCTGTTCGACGTAACGTTCGACCACGAAACGGATGTAATCGCGGTCCTCGGGCCGGGTTGGCCGCACGACTTTTCCGGGTACGCCCATGACCACCGAGCCGTCGGGAATGATGGTCCGCGGGGGGACCACGGCACCGGCGGCGACGATGCAGTCCTCGCCGACTTCGCAGTCGTCCAGGAGGACGGCCCGCGTCGCGATGAGCGAGCGGCTCCCCACCCGCCGGCAATGGACCACGGCCTGATGTCCGATGGCGACGTCATCCGCAATCTCAAGAGGTACGGCGTGCTTGCAGTGCAGGAGCGAGCCGTCCTGAATGTTGACGCGCCGGCCCACGCGAATCGGGGCCACATCGCCCCGAATCACGCAGTAATGCCACACACTGGCGTCTTCACCCAGTTGGACGTCGCCGACCACGATGGCCGACTCGGCGACGAAAACGGATCCGATTTGGCGAATTCTGTGCATACTGGTTGCCGTCCGGTTTCTCTGTCGAGCTGCAATAGCTGTTGCAGCTCCGGTTTGTTCCCGGTCAGGCCGATCCGATTCTGGCCTGATCGACCGCTCGCATCAAGAGTTCGAGCCGGTCGGGATCGATGGGGCGGTGCCACTGCCCATCTTCCTTGTAGAAGGATCCGACGATGAACACGTCGGCATGTGGCCAGAAGTCCGCCAGGTTGCCGGGCGTGATCCCCGAGCCGACGGCAACGGGCAACTCGACGGCGGCGGCGACCTGGCGAAGGTCGCTCAGGTCGGCAGGCTTGCCGGTGGCCACACCGGTCACGATCACGCCGTCGGCCCCGAAGAAGGCAGCGGCCCGGGCCGCCTCGGTGACGTCGATGTCCGCCGTCAGTGCGTGGCCGGCGTGCTTCTTCTTGATGTCCGCGAAGACTCGGACGTGCTCAGCCCCGATTTCTCGCCGATATCGCAAGAGAGGACCGGCGTCCGCGTCAGGCATCAGGCCCTCGTCGGCCACGTGAGCGAACACGAAGTTCTCCGCCCGAAGGAACGACGCGCCGACGGTGGCGGCAACAGCGAGCGCTTCGCGGTTGGCTCCGGCGAGAATCTGGACGCCCAACGGCAGATCGACCGCCTCTCGCACGGCGGCGGCGACGGCGGTCATGGCCGACACCACCTCGGGGCCGACACGCTGTCGCAGATAGGGCCGGTCGTGCATGTTCTCGACCATCAGGGCGTCCAAGCCCATGCTGGCCAGCAGCCGGGCTTCCTCCACGGCCTGGGCGACAATCTCTCGCAGGGGCCGCCCGCCCAGCGGCGAGCCGGGCAACGCCCCCACGTGGATCATGCCGACGACGGCCTTGGGCACGCCGAACAGTTCTGTAACCTGGCCGGGATGAGCGGGCATGAGTCGGTCGGTTCCTCCAGGAAGGTTCACGGACTCCATTATACGGCATGCGGGGCTGAGCATCGCCTCCCGGGCGAGCGAGCCCCGGGGCCCGCTCGCCGCAGGCGAAATTTTGGAAGAATTTTTCGCGCCGTCTTGGTCCGCGCGTCGTAACCGCCCAATCATTCAAGGCTTACGTTCGACGAGAGTGCCCTTGACATTCCGAGCGGGTCGAGTAATATACTCCCTTGTCGGTGACGAGACGTTTGGGGAAACACCCGTTCCCATTCCGAACACGGCAGTTAAGCCCAAACGGCCGATGGTAGTCCCACAGGGCGAGAGTAGGTGATCGCCGACATTTTTGTCCTCATTGACGCCGGTCCGATCGGGCCGGCGTCGTTCGTTTTACGCCGGCGGAAACTGGGCTGGCTCCGGCGGGACACCGCATCTGGGGGAGGGTTTCCTCGCGAGCATAGTCGGGCCGGCACCCGGGGGAGTCGCATCGGCGGCCATCGAATGGGGCGTCGCGACGGTCCGGCGACGTTTTCTTAAGTCTCCTGTTCACAAAAAGTTGACCCATTTCGGGCGCCTCGCTAAGTTACTCCCGTATTCGGCCCGAAACTGTTACCCCTCACCGGGCGTAAGCATGGTACCAGGACCACCCCGGCGGGGGTGAGCGGACAAAATTTGATGGCCTACGCAACGCAAAATCCCACGGCCCCGGCTCCCACAGCGGCCAAATCCTTTGCGGTCACCGCGAGAGAGTCGCTCGAATCCATCGTGGTGGCTTTCGCGCTGGCCTTTATTTTCCGGGCGTTCATCGTCGAAGCGTTTGTGATCCCGACGGGCTCCATGGCGCCAACGCTCTACGGCCAGCAGATCATCCATACCTGTGCGGCCTGCGGGTATGAGTACGCCCACGATGTTCCTCCGTACGCGTTGGCGGGCCGCCCGTCGGACATGCGGCTGAAATGCCCGAACTGTGCGAGCGAGCGGGACACGATTCCCGGCGATCAGGTGGCGCGTCCTTCCAGCGGCGACCGGATCCTGGTCCACAAGTGGCCGTTCAGCGTGGGGGGCAAGCTCGGGCCCAAGCGCTGGGACGTCACGGTTTTCAAAGATCCTCACAACGGAACGGTCAATTACATCAAACGAATGGTCGGCAAGCCCGGCGAGTTCGTGGAGATCATCCACGGGGACGTTTATGCCGCCCCGCTGAGCGTGGTCCGTGAGAAGGAGCCGGGCCTGATCGAGGAGATGGACCAGCTTCGCCGCGACCTGCACCAAGTGGCGACAGGCAAGCTGGTGCTGAACCGGCGGGACATGGAGGCTCGCTACCAGGCGATCAACGAGCGGCTGATTCCATACCTCAAGATTCAGCGAAAGGCCGTGGATTCGCCGGAGGCACAAAAGTCGCTTTGGTTCAACGTCTATAGCCGCGACTTTTTGCCCAACTACGCCCACCTGAAGAGCCAACCCGATTCGGCGGTCGGCTGGTCGCCGCGCATCCGGAGTGTCGAGGTGCTCCAGCCCGAGCAACTGGACGCTGGCCGCATCCCCGCCGAGGTTCGCCGGGCCCTGGAGGGTAAGTCGTGGTCGCTTCCCGAGGACTCGGCCGTGGTTGTCGAGAAACCAGGGGAAGAGTGGCGGATCGCAGCGCCCGGTGGCGACCTGCTGATTCGCAAGGAAGAGAATCGGCTCAGCATCTACGAAGCGGCCGCTTGGGCGGCTTGGGACACGTCCGGGGTAGACATCAAGTTCAAGTCGGATTCGAAGCGCCGATTCGACATCCGATTCGTGGGCAAGCGGATCGAAGACTTTTACGGCTACAACTTCAACACGCTGCTGCCGGCCGTTCCGGTCGGCGACCTGCGGCTGGCGTTCACTTGGTTCCCGGAGGCCGGTGACGGCGGCCTGGTGCTGGAGATGAACCGGCACAAGGACCGCTTCGCTGCTCACCTCCAGGCGGACGGCACGGTCAAAATTGAGCACTGGGGGCCGGATGTAGTCAAGCCGGTGCTGATCGGCAGTTCCAAACGCGACCCATTCCGGCCCGGCCAGGCTGTCACGGTGGAATTCCAGAACGTGGACTTTCGAGTGTCTCTCTCGATCGACGGCGAGGAAGTCGTGGCCTCGACTGACCAGCAATACGCTCCCGATCTTCGGGAACTGCTGAGCCGCAACGGTGAGGACCCCGAGCAGACGATTCCTTCGCAGGTGACGATCGGCGGGTACGGCATGCGGTTCCGCATCGCCCACCTCGAGCTGGATCGCGACGTGTACTACCGATCCACGCCTATTAGCGAGCGTGAATCATCGCCGCCGCAACCCGACCAGCCTCTGGCGGGGTATCGACGGGCCCAGAACCCATTCTATGGATGGCCCGGCTGGGGGACGCAGGGCTACCCGATCATGCTCCGTGAGGGGCCAATCAACGAGTATTTCATGCTGGGCGACAACAGTCCGGGGAGCAAGGATTCCCGGCTCTGGTGGGAGATCGGTCCCCACCTGCGGCACCTGGGCGATGATTACCAGCTGGGCACGGTGCCCGACGACCAACTGATCGGCCAAGCCTTCTTCGTCTACTGGCCGAGCGGGTATCGTCGAAGCTGGACGGCCGACGTCGGAATTATCCCAAACTTCGGCCGAATGCGGTGGATTAGATAAGCCGTGCCGGCCGGTTATCCACAATTTGGGAAAGGTGGTTGCTCGCTTCGGTCTGGATCGGGGCAAGTACTGGCCCCGGCCGGCCCTGGGGCGGGCGCGGGAATGGGATACTTTGTTAACTGCTGCAGTGACAAGGGAGTGCTGAAATTCCTCGCGGCGAGTTTTGATGAGGGCACAGCGACAGTCAGTGCTCGATTTCGACGGTCGTCCGTCTGAGTTGCCCTTGTTTTCAACAGTTTGTCCACCGGGAGCCGGGGGGAAAATACCCTGTCGGTGGAACCGGATGAGGATCTGATGGCCAGTTCACCCAAACTGCTCGAAACAATCGATTTGGTGAAGCGGTATGGAAGCCGAACCGTCGTGGACCGGGTCAGCTATACGGTTCACCGGGCGGAGATCGTTGGTCTGCTGGGCCGCAACGGCGCGGGCAAGACGACGAGTTTCCGCATCACCATCGGGATGATTACGCCCGATGCCGGCAAAGTCATATTCAACGGCGAGGACATCGCCTCGCTTCCGATGTACAAGCGAGCCCAGCGGGGTCTAGGATACCTCTCGCAGGAGCCCAGCGTTTTTCAGCGGCTGAGCGTCCGTCGGAATCTCCTGGCCATCCTGGAGTCGATGCCGTTGCGCCGGCGCGAGCGCCTGCAGCGGGCTGACAGCCTCCTGGACCAGTTCGGCCTGCTGCACCTGGCGGACCAGGACGCCCGAAACCTCTCGGGCGGCGAGCGGCGGCGGCTGGAGATCGCCCGCGCCCTGGTCACCGATCCCCAACTGATCCTCCTGGACGAGCCGTTCAGCGGCGTGGACCCCATTGCCGTCGAGGGCTTGCAGAAGGAGATCCGGCGGCTGCGGGAGGAGCACGGGATCGCCATTCTGCTCACCGACCACAACGTCCGCGAGACGCTCTCGGTCACCGATCGCAGCTACATCATCCATGAGGGGCAGGTCATCGCCGAAGGTTCACCGCGGGCCCTGATCAACGACTCGAAGGTTCGGCGCATCTACTTGGGCAGCACGTTCCGCGGCGACGAGTTCGACGACCGGGAACCGGTCGAAAGCACGGCCATGTGAGACGCTCGTTCGCGCTGCGATGCCGTGGAGGAACTCTCTTCACGCGCAACAGAGTCGGCGGGGGTAAAACCCGCCGCTCGCTGGGTGTATGCATGTCGTTTGCGTTCTGCTCGCGGTTTTGCTTTCGCGTGCGGGTCAGAACCGTGCGTCGTCCTTGGGCTTCATCGACACGACCACGTCGATCTGCTTGCCGATGGCGGCCAACTCGTCCTGCAGCCGGCCCGAGTCTACGTAGGGCGGGATCTCCACCTCGATGAGCATGACGTACAGCGGTTGGGCGTGATGAATCACTTCGGTGTGCAGGTTGGTGATGTTCACGCTGCGCTCGGCCAGATGCTGGCTGATCCGATGGACGATGCCTTTGCGGTCGGCGCCGTAGACGTGGATGACGTGCTTGGGCTGATCGGATCGGGTCTCGCCGGCTTCCTCGGGACGCAGGTCCTGAGCGTACGTGCGCAAACCGAACTCACTCGCCACGGGCTGCAGATGTGACGTCAACTGTTCGCTGACCATGCCTTCGGGCATGCGGATCACGAGCATGCAGGCGAAGTCGGGGCCGAGCCGGGCCATCTGCGAATCCTCAATGTTGCAGTCCTGCTCGACGAGCACCTTGGCGATGGATGCGACGATTCCCGGACGATCCTTTCCTGAGGCGGTCAGTAATGCGTAGTTCGGCATGTGGCATCTCGCTTTCACTTCGGCCGGACGTACCGTCTTTCCGACCACCGAACTAGTGTAGAAAGCGCCGGCGCGCATTGCAACGAACGGCGTCCGGCCGGTTCGCATTCCACCACATCGCTCGGCCGTGAGCCGGCGAACCAACGCCTGATAAAGCCTTATTCGATCGTCAGCGGACCGGACGCGAAAAAGCGGACGTTCGGCCGGCAAAAAATCTGCCCATCGCAACTTCTTGCCAACGACGTGACTTAGGCGAAATCCGCCGTTTTTTCGGCGGATCGCGGTTGACTTCGCGGGTTATATCTTACCGTTCCCTCGGCTCCGCAAGAGCCAAGATCTCTCGCCGAGCTAGGGGGACTGACCATGTTAATGACCGTTGGCACGAACAGCAGTTCAAGCGTTCTCCGAATGATCGCGGCTCTGAATAATGCCGACCGTGCGCGCACCGTGTCCATGACGCGGCTGGCCACCGGTAATCGTATCAACCGCGCTTCCGACGATCCGGCGGGGGTAGTGGCGCTGAATGCCCTCAATGCCGAGCTGGCCGCCGTGAATGCGGCCATCGAATCAAACAGTCGAACCGAAGCGATGCTCAACGTCGCGGACAGCACGCTGACCGAAGTGAGCAAACTGATCAGCGACATCGAGGGGCTGGTGCTCAAGGCAACGGGTTCGACGGTGACTGCTCAGGAGAAGGCTGCCTATCAGGCGCAGATTGATGAGTCTCTCGATTCGATCGATCGTATCATCAATCAGGCCACGTTCAACGGCCAGAAGCTGTTCGACGGCACGAATCGGATCGCCGCATTTGCCAGCAATAATGCGGCCATCAAAGACATCAAGGTTTACAGCCGGAATCCGAATATCACCGGCAATCAGGCGCTGACGGTGACCGTCAACTCCATCGCTACGCGGGCCAGCTCCACCATGAACGTGGCCATGGCCACGCCGCTGTCGGCTCCGACCGTCATTCAGATCACGGGCAAGCTGGGGACGGCCAACATCACACTGAACAGCGGTGCCAACAGCTCCCAGATCATCGCCGCCATCGTCGCCCAGAAGCAGGTGACCGGGGTGTCCGCGACCGTCCAGGGCGCAAACCTGAACCTCATGTCCACCACCACTGGCTCGGATTCGTTCGTTTCGATCACGACCATCTCGGGTGACTCGGACTGGCTGACGAACGCCCAGGTGACCAAGGTCACGGGCACCGATGCCAAGGTGACGGTCAACGGGAGCAAGGCCGATGCCCAGGGCACGCAAGTGTTCTACAACGGCGGCGGACTGAGCCTGAGCTTCAACCTGGCGAACAACACCGTCGGGACCTACACGCTGACTGTCGGGGGCGGCGGCGCGACGTTCCAACTGGGCACGAATGCGAACAGCCGGACCTCGCTGGGCATCGGTGGTGTCAATACGTTCGAATTGGGGCGATCGGATCTCGGTTATCTGTCGCAGCTCAGGAGCGGCGGAGCGCACTCGTTGACCGCCTCCAACTCGAACGCTCTGGCCATTGCTCGTGAGGCCGCGACGCAGGTGGCCACGGCATCGGCCCGCCTGGGCAGCTTCATCAAGTACCAGATCGCCGCTTCCAACAATTCGCTGGAGGCGCGGAAGGAAGCCGTGAGTCTGGCGGCCAGCCAGATCGGCGAGACGGATTACACGCTGGAGACGGCCAACCTGCAGAAGCAGGAGATCCTGATCCAGACCGCCACCGCCATGCTGAGCCTGGCCAACGCACAACAGCAGAACGTGCTGCGCCTTCTGCAGTAAGGGACAGGGGCACGACGACGGTTGCTTTCTGGAGGGGCAGGGCGACTGGCCATCTCGGGGGGGCGGTCGCCCGGCTGACCGGGAGTGCGGGGAAACAGTCCCGGTGTGTCTTATGGGGAGAGGCAGTCGCGGGTCGCAGGGGCGTTAAACCCCGCGCGGCCCGCGGCCCATTTTACGGCATTGGTCCTTCTTGCCGTATGAACGGGGATCGCTTCCCACGTTTCATGCCCGTTGGTTCATGTTCGCGTTAAAGCCTCGGTGATGCGACGGCTGACCGGATCGTACGTGATGCTTCGGCCGCTGTGCAGGGCACGGACGGCCATCGCCACGGCGACGGAATGGGCATAGCCCGCCTCGATGCCGGCCCGGACGGACTTGCGCGTGCGGATGCAATCGAGCCAATTACCTAGGTGACAGGCCTCAGTTTGGCGAGGCAGCGGTCTTAAAGCCACATCCAAGTGTTCGCTCGTGTCCTTGGTGTTCAACGCCGAGCGAGATGGCAAGGACGAGATCGTTCCGGCATGGAGATCCAGCATTTCTTGCTCGGAAAAGAAACGAGCAAACGCGCCACCCGCGGCATTGGCATGGCGGGCCGAATAGCGAACCTTCAGGCCCGAGGCGTACTCGAACCAGGCGGTGAACGCGTCGACGTTCTCACGGCCATCGTGCCAGTAGCCGACGCTGCCCGAGGCGACACAGCGAATGGGGCAACTCTCGCCGGCGACATGGGCCACCGTATCGATATGGTGGCTCAGCCACTGGCCGGGCAGGCCGCTGGAGTAGGGCCAGAACAGGCGGAACTCCAGATACCGCCGGGGATCGAACGGGCGTGCCGGCTGGTTGAGCTGATACCGGCGCCAATCTGTGTCACTTTCCCGCAAGGTGGCGACGAGAGCGTCGCGCCGCCAATGGCGGGGATCGTGAACGTGCCGGCCGATCTCGACCTCTCGTACCGAGCCGAACGCACCGGACCGGACGTATTCCGCGGCCGCGATCTGAACGGCCCGGCTGCGGTTGTCGGTTCCCATTTGAACCACGCGTCCGCAATCCAGACACGCCCGGCGAGCGAGTTCGGCCTCTTCGAGCGTGTGGGCGAGCGGTGTTTCCACGTAAACATCGAGACCGGCTTGCACGGCCTCGACGCATTGATGCGCGTGTGCAAAATCGGGCGTGGCGATGATCACCGCATCGAGTCCGCCGGAGGAAAACAGCTCGTCCGTGTTACGAAACGGGGCGGGCCGCTTGCCGGTGCGCTCTTGCACCATGTGCACGGCTTGCTCGCGACGGCGGCTCCAAAGGTCGCAAACAGCCACCAACTGCGCGTTATGAAGGCGGCTGATGTCAAGGAACCGCTCCAGGAGGAAGGTGCCGCGGTCTCCGGCGCCGATCAGGCCCACACGCAGCCGTTCGTTGGCTCCTCTCGAGGGCACCCCGGCGCGCGCAATATGCGAGGTGCACAATCCAGTCGCAGCGGCCGCAGCGCTCGTTTGCAGGAAGGCGCGTCGCGTCAAGGAGGGGCCGGTCATACCAGTCTGTGTGCCTCACTTCGTGACCGGGATTGGCCAGAATCGGCCATTGTCGGCAATTTTCACGCAAAACCGGCGAAGCGGGTTGACTCCGCCATAGCCCAAACTGTACAGTGGACCTTGCCGCGAAACAACAGGCCGGAAGGAAATGGCTCGACTCGAACAACTGCAAAAAATGCTCACCACCGATCCGGAGGATCCTTTCCTCAACTTTGCCTTGGCCATGGAATACGTCAAGGTAGGCCGGCCGGACGATGCATTGAATCAGTTCAATCGTGTGATTGAGCTCGATCGAAAGTACGTGCCTGCGTACTTTCAAAAAGCCAATCTTCTGGTCTCTCTCGGCCGTCACGACGAAGCCAAAAGCGTTTTCTCGGAAGCCCTGACCGTTGCTGAGCAGGCCGGCGACAAACACGCCGCCGCTGAGATCCGTGAAGCCCTTGCCCTGCTGGGCTGAGCTACGGAGCTTCGCGCCTGCGTGGACAGAATCGGGCGACTAGCCACCGCAACTCCACTACTCGTCGTCGAACAACTCTCCCTGACTATCGATCGGCGTCTTGGGCGTGTAAGGCAGGCCTAAACGATCGTAAGCGGCTTTGGTCGCGCAGCGTCCCTGGCGCGTGCGAATGACCAAGCCGACTTGCAGCAGGTAAGGCTCGACGACGTCCTCGAGCGTGTCGCGTTCCTGGCCGAGCGTGGCCGCGAGCGCTTCGATGCCGGCCGGCCCGCCGTTGTACGTCTTGATCAACGCATTGAGCACCGAACGATCCAACTCGTCCAGTCCGAGGTCGTCGATGTCCAGAACACGGCAAGCCTTTTCCACGATATCCTTGGAGAGCGTGCCGTCCCCGCGGACCTGGGCATAGTCGCGGGCCCGCTTGAGCAGCCGGTTGGCCACACGGGGCGTGCCGCGGGAGCGCGACGCGAGCAGACCCAGCGCTTCGTCGTCGGCCTGGACGTTCAACTTGCGAGCCGATCGCCGCACGATTTCGGCCAGCTCACGGGTGGAGTAGAAGTCGAGGTGAAACTGCAGGCCGAACCGGTCGCGCATGGCCGCGGTGAGCAGACCCGAGCGCGTGGTGGCCCCGATCAGCGTGAAGCGTTGCAAGGCGATGTTGACGGTTCGGCCGCTGATACCGCTGTCGATGGTGAAATCCACGCGGAAGTCTTCCATGGCCGCGTAGAGGAACTCTTCGACGGTGCGGCTGAGCCGGTGAATCTCGTCGATGAACAGCACGTCGCCCCGTTTCATCTCGGTGAGCCAGTGCATGAGATCGCCGGGCTTGCTGATGGCCGGCCCGCTGGTCACACGGAGCGTCACGCCCAGTTCGCGGGCGATCACGTTGGCCAGCGTGGTCTTGCCCAGTCCGGGCGGACCGGAGAGCAGCACGTGCTCGAGGGGTTCGTTACGCTGCTGGGCGGCCTTGAGGGCGATGAGCAACTGCTCGACGATCCGCTCCTGGCCCACGACGTCTGCCAGGCGTTCGGGGCGAAGCGACTCGTTGAACTGCGCTTCCTCGCGACTGGTGGTTCCGGCGGATATGACTCGCTCTCGTGCCATAAAGATCAGCAGTCAGAAGTCAGTGGTCGGAAGTCAGAAGGTCAGACACCGTTCTCGCTTCTCACTTCGCGCCCGGGGTTACGCTCCCGTACGAACGCGGTAGGCCAGTCTCACCCATTCGTCGGCGGTTTCGGTTTCGGGAGCCAGTTGAATGGCTCGTTGGAGCCAGCGTTCGGCATCGACGCGGCGCTCGCCCAGCGCGACCATGACCTCGATAGCGTCCTTCTGGGCCTCGCTCCAGGTCACGGCGGCCTCGGGTAGGACGTCGCCGTCCGAACCGAACGCAAAGTTGGCGACCTTCCCCTTGAGTTCGGCGACGATCTGGTCGGCCGCCCGGGCGCCGATGCCGGGCAGCCGGCTGAGGCTCTTGGCGTCGCCCGCCTCGATGGCGCTGGCCATCTTGGCCGTCGAAATGGTCAGAGCCTTGAGCGCCTTGCGAACGCCGATGCCCTTGACCGTGATGAACCGCTCGAAGAAGGCCCGGTCTTCCGGGTGCAGGAAGCCCACCAGTCGGGGGATCATGTTGCCGCCCGCGGACGAGCCTTCCAAGTACTGCAACGTGTGGAACGTCACCTCTTGTCCGCGGCGGGCGGTCAGCTCGCCCAGCGCGTAGCCGCAGATGAGCACCTCATAGCCGATCCCCTCGCGCTCCAGGATGACGTGCGTTTCGCACACTTCGGCCAGTATTCCGGTCAGTCGAGCAATCATCCCTGAATTCTCACCCGTCCAGCCTGGTGCCGTCCGCTCGCGACGGACCTCATTGAGAAGTTCGCTTCTCGGTCAGGTCAGGTCGTGAGCAGATCGTCGTTGGCGTTCAAGGCCACCTTGGCCGGCCGCCGCAGGACCACGCTGGCGCACATGGCGATGGCCAGGGCGTCGGCGACGTCCGGCGGCTCGGGCATCTCGGCGAGCGAGAGCGCCTGTGCGACGGCTCGCTGCATCTGCTCCTTGGTGGCCCGGCCGTTGCCGGTCACGTGTTTCTTGATGGTCGTCGCCGGCAGATGCAGCACGTCAATCCCCTGCCGAGCCGCTTCCAGCAGGATGACCCCCCGGGCGTGGGCCATGAGGATGGCCGTCCGCGGCCGCTGATAATGCGAGTAAATCTGCTCGACGGCGACCGCGTTGACCTTGTACTCCTTGAGGACTTCGGCCGCGCCGCCGGCCAACTCATACAGCCTCCGGGCCAGAGGTGCGTTCACGTCGGCTCGCAGCACGCCGGCTTCGAGTAGCTCGAAGTCGTAGTCGTGGTCCACGCGAATGATCCCGTAGCCAGTCACTCGCAGGCCGGGATCAAAACCGCAGATGATGGTTGACTTGCGTGCCACGCCTGATTCCTGAGTACTTGATCACATGCGTACGGTTGAACCGTGATTCTTCCCTCCGTCGCACGCGACGGGGCAAAACAGCTTCGCGTCGTACGCGACGGGGCTCAACGTCACGGAATCACACGCACTATATCGGGTTTCAGTCCGTTTTGCGCCACACGGTTCCGCCGGGCCGGTCCTCGAGCGTGATGCCCAGCGCGCCCAGCCGGTCACGGATGAGGTCCGACAGTGCGTATTGTTTGGCTTTGCGGGCCTCGGCGCGCACGCTGATCAGCACGTCCATGAGCGATTCGACCAGCTCGCCGGACGACTCCGCCGAGGCAGGCGGCCGTCGCTCGAACAAGCCCAGGAAGCCGCCCATAGCCCGCAAGCTCTGCACCGACGCCATGGCCACCGCCTTCATCTCGCCGTTGCCACCGGCTTCGAGCTGGTGCTCGTCGATGAAGCGGTTGATCGCCGGCACCATTTCGAACAGCACGCCGATGGCAGCCCCGGTGTTGAAGTCGTCATCCATGGCTTCGGCGAAGCGGTCCTGGAAGTCCGCGCAGATCTTCTTGAACGCGTCCACGCCACCGGCCTGAAGCTGATCGAGCGTCGGTCCGCCCGCATACGGGTCCTGGCCGGTGATCCGCTCGATACGTTCGAACAGTCGGTAGAACGACTCCAGGCCCTTCTTTTTGGCCGCGATCTCCTCGTCGCTGAATTCAATGGGCCGCCGGTAATGTGTGCTGAGCACCACGAACCGCAGCAGCTCGGCGGGGTATTTCTTCAGCAGGTTGCCCAGCACGAGCTGGTCCATGATGCGGGCCATCTCCGGATCGGACTTGCTGACCTTCTTGGTGTTGAACGTGGTCAGCCCGTTGTGCATCCAGTAGTTGGCGAACGGCTTGTCGCAGCAAGTTTCGCTCTGGGCGATTTCGTTGTCATGATGCGGGTGGATGAGATCCCGCCCGCCGCCGTGAATGTCGAAGGGTTGGCCGAGGTACTTGCTGCTCATGGCCGAGCACTCGATGTGCCAGCCAGGCCGGCCTTTGCCCCACGGCGAGTCGTACTGCACCTCCGGCGGTTCGTCGGGCTTGGCCGCTTTCCACAGGGCGAAATCGCCGGGGTTGCGCTTTTCGCCGCTGGCCAGTTGCCGCGTGCCCGCCTGCTGCTCTTCGGCCTTGCGGTGCGAGAGTTTAAGGTAGTCGCGGGCCGCCGTGATGTCGAAGTAGACGTCGCCGCCCGAGACGTAGGCCGCGTTCTTGGCGATCAGCCGCTGGCACATGTCGATGATTTCGGGAATGTGCTCGCTGGCCTTGGGCATGTGGTCGATGCCGCGCACGCCCAGTTGCTCGAGTGCCTCGAGATAGCTCTTGGTGACGCGCTCGGCCAGTTCGGGCACGGTGGTGTTCTGGGCCTTGGCCTCGACGATGAGCTTGTCGTCCACGTCGGTGATGTTGACCACCCAGGTGACTTCATAGCCCTTGTGCACCAGCCATCGCTTGACGGTGTCGAAGATAATGGGACCGACGGCGTGGCCGATGTGGCTCGGCTTGTAGACGGTCGGGCCGCATACGTACATGCCGACCTTGCCCGGGTGGACCGGACGAAATTCTTCCTTCTTCTGCGAAAGCGTGTTATAGATTCGTAAGCTCATAGTCCGCTCGGGTTATGACAGGCACTGCTTCACGGCGGCGCCGTGTTATCGCGTTCTTTTGATTCCCGCCACCACCGTACACGCGATGGCTTCTCCTCGTCCGACCGCGTCCATACCCTCGTTCGTCTTGGCCTTGATGCTGACGGCTTGGACATCCACGCCCAGGAGCCGGGCAACCTCGGCGCGAATGGCCGCTTTATGCGGGCTCAGCTTGGGGCGTTCGGCGTGGATGGTCACATCCACATTGACCACGGCATACCCCGCCTGGGCGAGCCGCTCAAGAGCCGCCGTCAACAGCCGGCCGCTGTCGGCGTCTTTGTAGGCCGGATCGGTGTCCGGGAACATCTCGCCTATGTCGGGCAGCCCCGCGGCCCCGGCCAGGGCGTCGATGATGGCGTGCAGCACGACGTCACCGTCGCTGTGACCGACCGGCCCCTTATCGTACTCGATGGGCACGTGACCCAAAACCAGCCGGCGTCCGGCGGCGAGCCGATGCAGATCCGTCCCGATACCCACTCGATCGATGCTCATGCACGGCTAGGCTACGCACCAACCCGCGCGAAATCAACCAGTTACGGCAGTGGGGAGAGAAGGAGGAGGGCCGCAGTGGCGGGCCGACGGATCCCGGGGCCGAGGCATCCCGACCTCGCACGCCGACCCTCGCGCGCAGAACTTTCGTCCGGGTCGAACCGCGCCAATCATGCCGTCGGGAAACAGCCGGCGAAGGGATTTGAACCCTTGACCTCAGCTTTACGAAAGCCGTGCTCTACCGCTGAGCTACGCCGGCGGCGATAACCCGGTCCACCATCCCGAGGGATTGACCGGTGAGTCTCGTAAGATATTCAAAATCTGCCGGATTGACAAGTCGCCTCGGCCAAAACTGGATCGATCCGCCGCTGCTACGGACGACCGTCCCCGACGGTCGTGTGGTGGCAGCATCGCGACGGTTCGCCCCGGACCAATAAAAACCCCGTGCCTCTCTCGCGAGAGACACGGGGCCGTTGAAAGGGGACACGACAGCTTCCATCTAATTAGTAGAATTCGCCGGGTGGGAAATCAAATTGAAAGGTCACAAATTTTAACTATTTATCCGGTCGAAACCTAAAGCAGGATGGATTTGGGGAGGAAGGGGGCCCTGAGAAGCCCCGTTTTGCCGGCAAAACCGATGCGGACAACCATGTCCGGAAACCCCCGAGGAATCGCGGGGCGGGTGCATGAAGTTGCTTCCGGGCGGGCGGCGAGGCGTTTGGTTGGAGGGCTTGCTCGGCTTCGCCCACAAATCAGGACAGTTTGCCGCTGCGGATCATGTTGACCACGAGCCAAAGGCCCATGATAGCAGCGAAGATGTAGCCGAAGGCGCCGATGATGGCCAGCGGCAGACCCAGCAGCGGAACCCGAGTCTCATTTCCGATGATCAACGAGCTGCCGACGATCACGGCGGCGACGATGATGGAGACGCCCAGCCGATTGCTGGCCCGGTCGATCTCATGGGCCAGATCGTCTAGATTCTGGTGGCGGATGTGGACCTGCCATTGGCCGCGGGCGACGCGACGAAAGACGTCCCGCATCTGCGTAGGGGCGACCTTGAGGATATTGAGCAAATGCCAGCCCGAGACGGTCGCCGATCGCAGAAGCCGTGAGGGGGCGAAACGCTTGGCGACCAGATCGCGAATTCTCGGGCGGATGAGCGCCAGCAGGTCGAGCTGCGGGTCCAACTGCAGGCCGATGCCGCCGATCTGCACGAGGGCCTTGCCCATGAGGACGAATTCGCGGGGCAAGGTCACGTGGTTTCGCTGAATGAGCCCGGTGATCTCGTAGAAGAGCGTCTGGAGATCGAATCGGTGCAGGGGGAGACCGTAGTACTTGTCCACCAGCTCCATGAACTCGCGCCGGAGCTGACGGTGGTCGGTCGCGTCGGTCAACGCGTTCATGTCGGCGAGAATCTCAACGAGCACGTCGCCCTCGCGGGTGAGAGCGGCCGTCAGCGCGATCACCAGTTGGCTCAGCATCTCCTCATCGATTTGGCCGGTCAGGCCGAAGTCGATCAGACCGATGGTGGCCGGCGGCGTGATCAGCAGGTTGCCGGGATGCGGGTCGGCGTGAAAGATGCCTAACTCGAAGAATTGCCGCACGAACGCCCGGGCCAGCCGATCGGCGAGCACCTTGCGGTCCACGCGTTCGTCGTCGCGGGCGAGCAACACCTTGAGGCTCGTCCCTTCCAGCCAGTCGAGCGTGAGCACTGACGGTCCGGTGCATTCCCAGTGCACGCGGGGCAGGCGGAAAAACGGATCTTCGCCGAAGGCCTCGCTGAATCGCGTGATGGTGGCCGCTTCGTTGATCAGGTCCATCTCGCGAAGGATGGTCCGCTCGAACTCCTCGACGATCATCTTCGGCTGATAACTGGCGGATTCGGGCGTTACTCGCTCGGCCAGCTCGGCAATCCATCGCAGGATGGTCATGTCGAGGCGGACGACGTCTTCGATGTCCGGTCGTTTGACCTTGACCACCACCGGTTGATCGGGCCGGCCGCCCTTGCCTCGGATCACCGCTTTGTAGACCTGAGCGATGGAGCCGCTGGCGAAGGGCTCGGGTTCGAAGCTGCGGAAGCAGCGTTCGATGGGGGCCCCGAGATCGCGCTCGATAATCTGGCGGGCCAGGGCGGTATCGAACGGCGGAACCTGGTCCTGAAGCTTGGACAGTTCGGCGGCGATGTCAGGGGCGACAAGGTCGGGACGTGTCGAGAGCATCTGGCCGAACTTCACGAAGGTCGGCCCGAGCTCCTGGAATGCGGCGGCCAACCGACGCCCGAGACTGGCGTCCACGACGGGTTCGACGGGCACCGGCTTCCACCGTTTGGGGAGCGGAACGTATCGACTCAGATGCAGCCGGTCGACCAGGTGGCCGAGGCCGTGATGGGTCAGGACGCGGGCGATGGTTTGGACGCGCCGCATGCTCCGAACCGTTTTGGGCAGTCGGATGTTCACGAAAATAAGGATACGCTAACCCACAGGGGAGTCAAACACACGTCCCCGTCGGGTCGGTGAGCCCAACCGACGCGTCAGATCCTATCCCGGATTGCGGAACTGGTTTTCGTACAGGCGCACGTACATGGGGCAGCTCTGCAGCAACTCGTCGTGCTTGCCGATGGCCACCACCTCGCCGCCGTCCATGACCACGATGCGGTGGGCGTTGGCGATGGTGCTGAACCGGTGAGCGATGATGAACGCCGTGCGGTCCTTGAGGAACAGGTCCAGCGCATTGTGGATCTTCATCTCCGACTCGCTGTCCACCTGGCTGGTCGCCTCGTCGAAGATGGTGATGGGGGCATTACGAAGGATGGCCCGGGCAATGGAGATTCGCTGCTTTTGGCCGCCGGACAGCGTGGCTCCGTGCTCGCCGACCACGGTGTCGTAGCCCTCGGGCATCTGGCGAATGAACTCGTCGGCGAAGGCTTTGCGGGCGGCCTCCTCGATTTCCTCCTGCGACGCACCCATCTTGCCGTAGGCGATGTTGGCCCGGATGGTGTCGGGGAAGATGACGGTGTCCTGCGTGATGAGGCTGAACTGCTCGCGCAGCGATCGGAGCGAGACCTCGTTGATGTCCTGGCCGTCGATGAGGATGCGGCCGCTGGTGATGGGGAAGAAGCGCGGTAGGAGGCTGACCAGCGTGGTCTTGCCCGAGCCGTTGGCACCCACCAGAGCGACGATCTCGCCGCGTTTGACGGTCAGCGATACGTTGCGGACGGCCGGCCGCGTCGCCTCGGGATAGTAGAAGGTGACGTTCTCGAACTGGATGGAGTCCCGCAGCGGCTTGATCCGCGGTTTGCCCGCGTCCTGGGCGTACTCGCTGGGGCTGTCGATGATCTCGAAGACGCGCTCGGCGGCGGCGTTGGCCCGCTGGATCTTGGGGTACACGGTGGTCAGCTTCCGCACCGGATCGAGAATGGCCGCCAGCAGCACGATCATGGTGATGAAGTGAGTGACGTCGGCTTCGCCTTCCTTCAGCAGGATGCCATGGCCGAAGTACAGGATCGCTCCGGTGATGGCGACAAAGGCGAGCAGCTCCAGGGCCGGTGAGGCGAGAGCCTCGGTTCGGCCCATCTTCAACTGTTGGCGCAAGACGCCGCGGTCGATGTTGAACAGCCGCTTGCGCTCGTAGTTCTCGCGTCCGTAGCCCTTGACCACTCGCATGCCGGTGAGCGTGCTTTCGAGTGCGCCCAGCATCTTGGCGTAGCTTTGCAGGGCTCGGCGGTTGGCTCGGCGAATGCGCTTGCCCAGCGTACGGATGAGCAAGGCGGCCACGGGCGTGGCTACCATGACGCCGAGCGTCATCTTCCAGTCCCAAGTGAACGCCACGATGGTTACGCCGAGCGCTTTGAACGGCTCGGTGATCACTTTCTCGAAGAAGTTGCTCAAGCCGCGGAAGATGTCGTTGGTGTCCACCTGGACGCGGTTCATGGTGTCCGTGGTGTGGCGGCTGAAGTGGCTGAGCGGCAGTTTGAGAATGTGCGCGTACATTTCGCGCCGGATGTCCATGATCGCCCGGCAGTTGACCAGGACGGTCAGGTACTCCGCCCAGAAGCGGGCAATGTTGCCGATGAGCACGAGCGTCATCAGCACGGCCAGGACCGAGATCAGCGTACGCCATTTTTCTTCCGGCTTGGTACCGCCCGGGATGAACGACACCGCCCAGAGGCCGGCCCGGTACCGGGCGTCCATGGGCTTGGGTTTGACGGTCGTCTGGCGGGTGACATAGACCGGCTCGGCAGGCTCGCCGGCGGCCGGTGTCACCGGTGCCGGTGTGGTCTCGACGGCCAAGTCGGTAGGCAGGCGGTACGTGATTTGCATCGTGTCGCCGGCCTGGACCATGGCTTTGAAGATCTCGGCCGCCTTTCCGGTTTGGCCGTTAACGGCGAGGATGAAGGCTCCGCCAGGGATGCCCGCCTTCAGCAGCGGGGAATCGTCCTTGACCTCGGTGACCTTGACGGTGCCGTCTTTGATGCCGGGCACGTCGGCGTCACGCCACGAATGCACGCCAAAAGTCGCCTTAAGTTGTTGCTCTATCGCCGTTTGTGCGACCCAGCCGTGCAGGCCCTGCGGCCGCATGAGGACGGTCAGAATGAACGGGATGGAGCCCAGGCTGAACGAGTAGGTGACCGCCATCAGGATGATGCAACTGACGGCGGGGATCAGGTAGCGCTTTTGCGGCCAGACGTAGCCGAGGAGCCGCTTGAACGGCCCGAACGACGAGGCCATCTTCTTGCGATGACGTATTTCCGCTTCCGTTGCGATGGTGCCGGCAATATCCATAGGCGGCGTAATATACCCGCAAGCGCGCCCCCCGGCGAGCGCGGGGCGAGGATCGACGCGGCGAGGGGTGGGGAGAGAAGGATGACGCGGCGAGGAAGAAATGAGGGGGGAGTGGGAGAGAAGGATGGACGCGGCACGCGGGGAACGGATGGACCGAGCTTGCCTCTTCGCGGCACGGACAGAAAACGTAAAGCCCTGGCGTGCAACCCGTCTCCCGGCACATAATGCACCGTTATGACGCGAACCCCTGTTGCTTCAATCGGGCTGGTGATGATCGGGGCCGTCGGACTTGCGGGCACGCCGCTGCAGGCCGCGGGCGCCGATCGACCCAACGTGATCCTGGTGCTGGCCGACGACCTGGGGGCGGCCGAGCTGGGCTGCTACGGCAACACCGAGCACCGTACGCCCAACCTCGATCGCATGGCCGAGCAGGGCCTGCGACTCGACACGTTCTATGCGACGCCGCTGTGCACGCCGACCCGGGTTTGCCTCATGACCGGGCAGTACGGCTTCCGCAACGGCTACCTGGGCATGAACAACGAGGCCTTCAAGCCGGCCAAGGACTCGCCGCAGTACGAGATCGCCAACCACTTCACCATCGGCGACCTGATGAAGTCGGCCGGTTACGTCACGGCCCTGGCTGGCAAGTGGCAGTTGCCCGGCAAGATTCCCACGCTCGTTCACGATTGCGGCTTCGACGAGTACCGGATGTGGGCCTACACGCACAATCTGCCCGACGGCGTGGTTCATACGGGGCGGCATGAGGGCAAGAACGGCACCAAGACCGCACGGTTCTGGCATCCGTGCATCGTCGAGAACGGTAAATACCTGCCGACGCGGGCGGATGACTACGGTCCCGACCTGTTCCTGGATTTCATCCTCGACTTCGCCCGGAGGCACAAGGACGAGCGCTTTTTCGTGTATCACACGTCGGTGCTGACACACACACCGTGGGAACCGACGCCGGATCCCGAGCATCCGAGCCAGCGTCGGCCCGAGGGCTTCAAGTCGAATCTCGAATACCTCGACCATCTCATGGGTCGGCTGCGTACCGGGCTGGAGACGCTGGGCTTGGCCGACAAAACCGTGGTGATTTTCGTGGGGGACAACGGCACGGGCGGCCGCGGCAAGGGCAAGGTGTCCGAGCAGGGGGTCCGCGTCCCGTTCATCGTGTGGGGGCCGGGAGTCAAGCCCGCGAAGGGGGCGTCCCGCGCGCTGGGCGACCTGACCGACATGATGCCCACGCTGGCGGAACTCGCCGGCGTTCAACTGCCGAAGGACGTGGTTTTTGACGGCAAGAGCCTGGTGCCGCTCATGCGGGGCGAGACCGTCCGTCATCGCGACTGGATATACAGCTTCCTGGACGATGGCCGCGTGCTGCGCAGCGACCGCTGGTTGCTTGAAATCCCCAGAGGCGGCCGTCCGCCGCGGTTCTTCGATTGCGGCGAGTCGCGCGATGGCACGGGCTATCGGGATGTGACCTCTTCAACCGACGCCGAAGTACAGGCGGCTCGGCAGCGGTTCAGGGCAATACTCGCCGGGATGCCCGAACCCAAGCCGCGACCCAAAGTCGCAGGCGGGTAGAGTGGCCGGCCGAGGTGTGCGGAAGCGGGGCGCTTGTCGACGCGTGCCCTTTGGGCAGGCTGTCACTCCTGGACGTTAGAACGCCGAGGCCGTTGCCGGGGCGCGGGGCCGTGCTATTCGCACCGCCGGGCCAAAGTCACTATACTCTTCCACCGTTTTGACCCTCATGCACCGCGGGCCCGGAGAACAAAGCTGATGAGCCGTAAGGAACAACGAGAGTACCGGTTGGAAACCCTGTCCGTTCATGAAGGCGTGTACAAGGACACGGCGTACAATTCGGTCACCACGCCCATCTATCCGTCCTCGACGTTCGCGTTCGAGCGAATCGGCCAGCACAAGGGCTATGACTACACGCGATCGGGCAACCCGACGCGGCAGGCCCTGGCCGACAACCTGGCCGCCCTGGAGGGCGGGACCGGGGCGTGGGTCACGTGTACGGGCATGGCCACGTTCACCACGCTCGGATACTTGTTCAAGGCCGGCGACCACATCGTCACGGGCAAGGATATCTACAGCGGGACCATTCGCTTTCTGAACACGGTCCTGCCGACGCACGGCGTCGAGACGTCGTTCGTGAACATGAGCGACCCCGACGAGGTCCGCAAAGCGATCCGGCCAAACACGAAAGCGGTTTTGATCGAGACGCCCTCGAACCCGCTGTTGAATATCGTGGACATCGCTGCGATCACCGCCGTCGCTCGCGAGCACGGGCTATTGAGCATCGCCGACAACACGTTCATGAGCCCGTATTTCCAGCGCCCCTTCGAGTTCGGTGTGGACATCGTCGTGCACTCGACCACCAAGTATCTCAACGGGCACAGCGACGTGGTCGGCGGCGCGATCATCACGCGCGACGCCAAGCTCGGCGAACGCATCGCGTTCCTGGTCAACGCCCTGGGCACGGCGTGCTCGCCCTTCGATGCCTGGCTGGTGCTCCGCGGCGTCAAGACGTTAGCCTATCGGATGGAAGCCCATCAGCGCAACGCCATGGCGGTGGCTCGGTTCCTGGCCGATCATCCCAAGGTCAAGAAGGTCTACTATCCCGGCCTCGAGACGCATCCCGGCCATGCGTTGGCGAAAAAGCAGATGCGCGGCTTCGGCGGCATGGTCAGCTTCGACGCGGATCTCGACAAGGTGAACTTGGACGAGTTCTTCGCACGACTGGAGTTGTTCTCACTGGCCGAGTCGCTGGGCGGCGTGGAGTCGCTTATCGAGCAGCCCTGGACCATGAGCCACTCGTCCATCTCCGAGCAAGCCCGAACGGAAGGCGGCATCAGTCCGTCCACCGTTCGCATGTCACTGGGCATCGAGCATCCGGATGACCTGGTGGCGGATTTGCGGGCGGCGCTGGGGTAAGGACGTTTCCTTACCCGAACCGATGTCGGGCGGTGTCGTGACGCTGTGAGCGGCGATTCCGTCACGCTGGTCTCTCACACCGCCAATCCTGTTTTCTTCTCCTTGCGGTCTAAGCTTGGGTGAGGCGGCGGTGCTTGGAATTGGGCACCCGAGGTTCCTCATTCCCAGGCGGCGGGCGGCTCGGCTTGCGGGGTCGCCTTCGCAAGGAGAGGTCGTTCGATGAAATCGCGCACGCTGCGGATCGGATTCATCGGGACAGGCGACGTGGTGACGCGCTTTCATCTGCCGGGCTGGGCACGGCTGGGCAACGTCGAATACGTGGCCGCGGCCGACGTCCGCGAGGAGCGAGTCCGTGAGGTGGCGGACCGGTACGGGATCCCACAGGTCTTCACGGATTACCGCCGGCTGCTGGATCTGAAAGGCATCGACGCGGTGGACGTCTGCGTGCCGAACCGGCTTCATGGGCCGGTCACACTCGCGGCGTTGGCGGCGGGCAAGCACGTGTTGTGCGAAAAGCCGCTGGCGACCACGCCGGCAGAGGTCGAGGCCGTCATCGCGGCCGGCAAGGCGGCGGGGCGGCTGGTTTGCGTGATGAAAAACCATCGCTACCGCGGTATCACGCGGGCGATCAAGCGATGGATCGATGAGGGCAACCTCGGACAGCCCTACTACGCCCGGGCGTGGGCCCTGAGGCGCAATCTGCTGCCCTGTGCGCCAGGATTTGTCCGCAAAGAATTATCGGGCGGAGGGGTGTGCATGGACATGGGCGTGCACTGCCTCGACGTGGTCTTGCACCTGCTCGACTTTCCCGAGCCGGTCCGAGTGACGGGGCACATGGGCACTTTTCTGGCCAAGAGCGACGCCATTCCCGGGGGCTGGGGCGAGTGGGATCGCGGCACGTTCGATGTGGAGGACTTCGCATGCGCCATGGTCCGTTTCGAGTCGGACCTGACGCTGTCGCTGGAGACCTCCTGGCTGGCCCACATTCCCGAGCAGGAGACCATCAGCTGCACGATTTTGGGCAGCAAAGCCGGTGTCTCCTGGCCCAGCGGCGTCGTGGCGACGGCGCGGGAGCGCCGCTTGATGGACGTTTCACTGGAGCCGCTTCCCGAGTTGGAGTGTGGTCACTGGTCGGTAATTGAGGAATTCGCCGACGCGGTGGTGAACGGCAAGCCCTCGCCCGTTCCGCCGGAGGAATCGCTGAAGGTCGTCCGGATTCTCGAGGGCGTTTATGAGTCGCAGCGTCAGCAACGGGAGGTGGCGGTCTGACGCTTGTTTTTCGGGCCCGTGCGAAGGGGCAGTGAAGCGTGCGGATGGCCCCCGACGGGCTGCGGCACGGCCGTCATTCGGTCGGCACACGCGGGATCCGGCGTCTTCGTTGGTCGAAACGCGTGTTCCTCATTAAAATGGGGCGTGTTGGATGTTTTGCCGGGCCTCGCCGGACCCGGCAGAATAGAAAAACGACTAAGACGTGCAGCATTTGTGAATGGATCGAGAGTGCCGGCGCGATAGTTCCCTCCATCGCGGGCGACTGCCCCCACGCTGCACCGGCCAGAGTCGTTTCCACGACTGTTTCAACATATATCAGGAGATGAGGGTCCTCATGGCGGATACGGAAACGTACGTAGCGCCCAATCATCTGGACGAAGAGACGAAGGAGTGGCTCGAGTCACTGGATTACGTGCTCAAGTCACAAGGGCCCGAGCGTGCCCTCGAAATCGTCCAGGAACTCCAGACGGAATTGCGTCGCCGTGGCGTGAATGTTCCGTATGTCGTTACGACGCCATACATTAACACCATCCCCGCCGATCAGCAGCCGATTTATCCGGGCGACCGCGAGATTGAGCGGCGGATCAAGAGCATTATCCGTTGGAATGCGATGGCCATGGTCGTGCGGGCTAATCGGGAGTCGCCCGGCATCGGTGGTCACATCTCGACGTACGCGTCGGCAGCCAACCTGTACGAAGTGGCGTTCAACCACTTCTTCAAGGGGCGCGACAACGGCGGCTGCGGCGACCAGATTTATTTCCAGGGGCACGCATCGCCGGGTATTTACGCCCGGGCGTTTCTTGAAGGGCGCATTACCGAGCAGCAGCTCCAGAATTTTCGGCGCGAGCTCAAGCCGGAGGGCGGCCTCTCGTCGTATCCCCATCCCTGGCTGATGCCCGACTTCTGGGAGTTTCCCACCGTATCGATGGGGCTCGGGCCTATCATGAGCATCTATCAGGCGCGGTTCAACCGCTACCTGCAGCATCGCGGACTGCTCGATACGAGCAATTGCCGCGTGTGGGCGTTCCTGGGCGACGGCGAGGTGGACGAGCCGGAAACGCTCGGCGCCATCACGCTGGCTTCGCGCGAGCAGCTCGACAATCTCACCTGGGTGATCAACTGCAACCTCCAGCGGCTGGACGGCCCGGTTCGCGGCAACGGCAAGATCATCCAGGAGCTCGAAGCGGCGTTCAGAGGCGCCGGCTGGAACGTCATCAAGGTCATCTGGGGTGATGATTGGGATCCTCTGCTGGCCAAGGACAAGGACGGCTGGCTCGTCCGCCGCATGGAAGAGATCGTCGATGGGGACTCGCAGAAGTACTCCGTCTCCAGCGGCGCGTACATTCGCGAGCACTTCTTCGGCAAGTATCCCGAACTGGCCAAGATGGTCGAGGACCTCTCCGACGAACAGTTGCAGAAGATGCGGCGGGGCGGGCACGATCCGGAGAAAGTCTACGCGGCTTACAAGGCGGCGGTGGAATTCAAAGGCGCGCCCACGGTCATATTGGCCAAGACCATCAAGGGCTATGGGCTGGGCGAAGCGGGTGAAGGCAAGAACATCACCCACCAGCAGAAAAAGCTCAACGAGTACGAATTGGCCCAGTTCCGTTCGCGGTTCGGGATTCCCATCTCCGACAGCGAGGTGGCGCAGGCTCCGTTCTACAAACCGCCGGACGACAGTCCGGAGATCCAGTATCTGCGCAAGCGACGCGAGAGCCTGGGCGGGTTTGTGCCCAAGCGCATCGCCAACGCCCCTCCGCACAAGACGCCGGACGTCCAACTGTTCGCCGAATTCCACGAGGGCACGGGCGAGCGCGAAGCTTCGACGATGATGGCGTTTGCTCGGCTGTTCGCCAAGCTCATCAAGGACAAGGACATTGGCAAGTACATCGTGCCCATCATTCCGGACGAGGCCCGCACGTTCGGGCTCGAGCCGCTGTTTCGCCAGGCCGGCATCTACTCGAGCAAGGGGCAGTTGTACGAGCCGGTGGACCGCGACACGCTCTTGTATTATCGCGAGAGCAAGGACGGTCAGATCCTCGAAGAGGGTATCACCGAGGCAGGTTCGATGGCGTCGTTCATCGCGGCGGGCACGGCCTACGCGACGCACGGCATCAACATGATTCCGTTTTTCATCTACTACTCGATGTTCGGGTTCCAGCGGATCGGCGACCTGATCTGGGCCGCCGCCGAGATGAGGACACGGGGCTTCATGATGGGTGGCACGGCCGGCCGCACGACCATCAACGGCGAAGGTCTGCAGCACGAGGACGGCCACAGTCACTTGCTTGCCTCGGCCTATCCGACCGTTCGCGCGTATGACCCGGCCTTCGCTTTTGAGCTGGCGGTGATCATTCGCGACGGGCTCCGGTACATGTTCGAGGAGCAGAACACGGGCTTCTATTACCTGACCATCTACAACGAGAACTACCCGCAGCCGCCCATGCCGCAGGGAGTGGAAGAGGGCATCCTGAAGGGGCTCTACAAGTTCCGGGCCTCACCCATCGAAGGCCGCAAGGGCCGGCAAGTGCAGTTGCTGGGCAGCGGGACCATTTTGCGGGAGGTTCTGCGGGCGGCCGACATTCTGGCCGAGAAATACGGTATCGCCGCCGACGTCTGGAGCGCGACCAGTTACAACGAGTTGCGGCGAGACTGCCTGCAGGTCGAGCGGTGGAACATGCTTCATCCGGGCGAGCCGCCGCGCAAGAGCTATCTGGAGCAGGTGCTCGAGAACGTATCGGGTCCGTTCGTCGCGTCCTCGGATTACATGAAGGCGGTGCCCGACCAGATCGCCAAGTGGGTTCCGGGCGGGTTGATCACGTTGGGGACCGACGGGTTCGGGCGGAGCGAGACTCGCCAAGCATTGCGGCGGCACTTCGAGGTGGATGCCGAACATGTGGTTGTGGCGGCGTTGACGGCTCTGGCTCGGCGGGGTGAGTTGGAGTTTGGGGAAGTTCAGCGGGCGATCCGGGACCTGGGGCTCCATCCGGCCGCGATCGATCCGATGGATGCGTGAAAGGGAACAACGGTGGCGCAGGAATTCAAGCTTCCCGATCTCGGCGAAGGCGTGGCGTATGGCGATGTGGTCCAGGTGCTGGTGGCCGAGGGCGATACAGTTCAGCCCGAGCAGCCGGTCCTGGAGATCGAGACGGACAAGGCAGTGGTCGAGGTGCCTTGCCCGTTCGGCGGGCGCATCGCCAAGCTGCACGTGAAGAAGGGCGACAAGGTCAAAGTCGGCCAGACGTTGTTGACGGTAGAGGACAACGGAGCGGCAGCGCCGGCGGAAGCCAAGGCGCCGCAAGCCCAGGAGGCCGCCAAACCGGCAGCGCCGGAACCGAAGGCCAAGCCGACAGTGGCGGAGGCCAAGCAGCCGGTGACGCCGGAGTCGCGAATGCCGGCCACCGTGCAACCGCCGCCACCGCCGCCGGCGAAGCGTGAACCGGCCAAGGCGGCGGAACCGGCGCCTCGTCCGGCGAGTGAAGGCGAGATGGTGCCGGCGGGCCCCGGGACGCGGCGACTGGCCCGCGAGCTGGGCGTCGAACTGCATGAGGTGGCGGCGCTCAAGCCGGGCGTGCGCATCACGGAAGAGGACGTCAAGGAGTTCGTCAAGCAGCGTATGACCGGCGGCGCGCCGGTGGCAGGTGGTGCCGTGGCACTTCCGCCGTTGCCCGACTTCGCTCAGTGGGGGGCCGTCGAGCGAGTGGCCTTGTCGAGCCTGCAGCGCAAGACGGCGGAGAATCTGCTGGCCAGTTGGGTCGGCCCGCACGTCACGCAGTTCGAAGAAGTGGATATCACCGCGTTGGAGGCGTTGCGCAAGCGGCACCGTAGCAAGGCCGGCGAAGGCGGCGTAAAACTGACCGTGACGGCGTTCGTGGTCAAGGCTGCTGCGGCGGCGCTGAAGGAGTTCCCGATTTTCAACGCCTCGTACGATCCGCGCAGCGGCGAACTGATCTACAAGCGGTACTATCACATTGGCGTGGCAGTGGATACGCCGGCCGGATTGATGGTGCCGGTCATTCGCGACGTGGATCGCAAGCGTGTCCTGGATATCGCGGCGGAGATGGCGGAACTGGCCGAGCGAACGCGGCAACGCAAGGTGAGCCGGGACGAGATGCGCGGCGGCACGTTCACCGTGACCAACCTGGGCGGCATCGGCGGGACGGCCTTCACGCCCATCGTGAACTATCCCGAAGTGGCGATTCTGGGCATGGCCCGCAACAAGGAGCAGCCGGTCGTTCGCGACGGGCAGTTGGCCACGCGGCTGATTTTGCCGCTGTGCCTGTCATACGATCACCGGATCATCAACGGGGCCGACGGAGCGCGATTCATTCGCAAGCTGGCGAGTTTGCTCGAAGACCCGGAGATGCTGTTGCTGGAAGCGTAGGCGAATGGTCCACCACAGACCGGCAGACCACGACGCCGACAACTGACCACGAACCACTGGCAACGGACAAACAAGGTTAACCATGGCACAGAATGACACGCGCAAAACGGAGTTGGTCGTCATTGGTGCGGGGCCGGGCGGATACGCCGCGGCGTTTGCGGCCGCCGACCGGGGCATCAAGACGGTGATCGTCGATGCGGATCCGCAACCCGGCGGCGTGTGCCTCAACCGCGGGTGCATTCCCTCCAAAGCGCTGCTACACATTGCCCGACTGATTGCCGAGACACGTGAAGCGGCCGAGTGGGGCGTGTCGTTCGGCGAGCCGAAGATCGACATCGATGCCGTCCGCAAGTGGAAGAACAGCGTCGTCAGCAAGAACGCGGGCGGCGTGCGACAGCTGGCCAAGGCACGAGGCGTGGAGATCATTCAGGCGTGGGCCCGGTTCGAGAACTCGCAGACGCTGCTGTTGAGCAGCGAAAAGGGCGGGCCGGCCGACCGCGGGCGCCTGACGTACGACAAGTGCATTCTGGCCGTGGGGTCGCGGCCGGCGGTGATCCCGTCGTTGCAGTTGGACAGCCCGCGGGTCATGGACTCGACGGCGGCTCTCGAGTTGCCCGACGTGCCGCGATCGCTGCTGGTCATCGGCGGCGGCTACATCGGCCTGGAGATGGGCACGGTATACGCTGCGTTGGGCAGTCAGGTCAGCGTGGTGGAGATGACCGACGGTCTCTTGCCGGGCGCCGATCGCGATCTGGTCCGCGTGCTGCAGAAGCGGCTCGAGACGACGTTCAAGCAGATTCTGTTGGGCACGAAGGTCAGCGGTATGACTGACACGGGTAGCGCCGTGGCCGTGCAGTTCGAAGGCGCTGCCGTGGGGGAAGGCAAAGCTGCCGCCGAGCAGACCTTCGATCGTGTGCTCATCGCGGTGGGGCGGACGCCCAACAGCCAGGACCTTGGTCTGGAGAACACGAAGGTGCGCGTCTTGCCGCCACGCGGGTTCATCGAGGTGAACGAGCAGCTTCGCACCGCCGACGAGCATATCTACGCCATCGGTGACGTGGCTGGCGAGCCGATGCTGGCTCACAAGGCGTCCAAGGAAGCGAAGGTGGCTGTCGAAGCCATCGCTGGCGACAAGGCCGCCTTCGATGTGCGGGCCATTCCGGGCGTAGTGTTCACGGATCCGGAAGTGGCCTGGGCGGGCCTGACCGAAACGCAGGCAAAAGAGAAGGGGATCGAAATCCAGGTCGGCAAGTTCCCGTGGGGGGCGTCGGGCCGGGCTACAGCCATCGGCCGTAACGACGGCCTGACCAAGATCATCGTCAGCCCGCATTCCAAGCGGATCCTGGGCGTGGGGATCGTGGGCGTGGGGGCGGGCGAACTGATCGCTGAAGGCACGCTGGCCATCGAGATGGGGGCCACGGCCGAGGATGTTGGCTTGACCATCCACTCGCATCCGACGCTCTCGGAGACCGTCGGGGAGGCGGCCGAACTGGCTTACGGAACCACGACGCACGTCTACCGCCCGCCGCGGTAACGGAGCGGTCGGACGGGGGCTGTGCGCAGATGAAAACTCGTTGCCCGAATATCGGATGCTTCCCGAACGGCTACGTCGTGGGGAGAGGCATCACACCGCTGCGATGACCGATGAGCTTGATGGCGACACCCAGCCGGTCCTCATCCCGCCCGCCGCCCGCCAGTAGCTCCGTCCGAAGCACCATGCCTTGTTGGGAGACGGTCTGAACCGGGCCGGGTTCGGGGCCTCGCTCAGGTATGAAGAGCCGGCAGGTGTATCGGCGGCCGACCCTGACGCCGCAACCGAGCGGTACTACGGCGTAGAGGCCGCCGTCGGAGACGTTGAGGCACTCACCCGGAATGACACCCGCATGAACGGGAGCCGACATTACGTCATTCACGAGGACCAGCTTGCAGCGAAGCGGGCGCCGTACGGTCTGACGGGCAGTGAAAGTTTCGCTGACGGTCGATGGGGAAATACGAGTGGTTGCTGTCATGGCCGCACCGGGGACGGCGGAATGAACGGGCCACCCTTCGGTTTGTATTCGACCCATTCCGAGACTCCTGATCGCAGCTCCTGGGATGGACTGCCCTTATGTGTTTAATCGATTTAACGCCGATGGCGTCCGAATGGTCGAACGTCTGTGACGCCGGCTGATGTGACGCGCCGGCTCATCTGGAGTTATGGGTCAATTTCAGTTTAAATATAACCCGCATTCGGGCGAGGTCAAGGCGAATGTCCGCCTGGCGAGCGCGGGAGGAGACATTTTTCCGGACCTTGTCGGAAGCGGATGCTCAGGCAATCGGACCGAGAACACCCGCAAGTGCCCGGAAAAAGTGTTGACAGGTCGCGCGAGACGAGGTTAAATTGTGTAGAGGTTACGGAGGCTCGCACGCCGGTATAGTGACGAGACCGATCGGCGGGCGAGCGATTGATACGATTTATATATACGAGGTCTCGTTATGTGTCTCGATGACGATTGTCATCCGCCATTATCTGATTGATTCTCTAGTGTGTTCCTCGATCCGTCCGTAACCCACTCAGGGATGCCTTCGCGTGTCGGTGGCATGCCGGCTTGTGAAAGCATCGATTTCCATTCATCATGGCAGTGCCTTCCGTGGGAAGGCAGAGGTTTGTCGGTGGCGTTTCCGATTGCGGCAAACTCGTCCTTCGCAGTTGTAGCTGCGCGGGAGAGTCGTGCGTGGTAATTCGGATTAGGTAACTCGGCCGGCGAGTGTCGCCGGTGCGAGTTGAGGTTAGGCTTTCCGTCGTCGAGTGACTGCCTCGATCGGCGGCGGGATGCACGGCCCGGACGGCCGCGACCGGCATGGTCGGTGAATGGCGGACGAGGAATCGCCCTCATACCTGTTATTCAATCCCGATCCTGCGGTTATCGCGACGTGACGGCCGATGCGCATGTGCCTGAGTGCACGGGAGGTGTCATCATGAGGCAAAGGAAGAATCGCGGCTTTACGCTGATCGAGCTGCTGGTGGTGGTGGCCATCATCGCCCTGCTGATCTCGATCCTGCTGCCCAGCTTGGCCCGGGCACGCGAGCTGTCCAAGCGGACGGTGTGCGCGGCCAACCTGAAGGGCACCGGCACCGGCTTCTCGACGTACGCCGTGGCCAACAACGACGAATGGCCGATCCCGGCCCACAAGACTACCTCTGACTCGGGGGTAACTGCAGTCCAGTACATCAACCGGATCGGCGCCAAGCGTGGTGTACTGAACCAACCGGATGCGGGCGAGACGAATTCGGAGAGCTTGAATGTTTCGACGACGCGTGCCTTCTGGTACCTGGTTCGGTCGGGTGCCTCCTCGCCGAAGTCGTTCGTCTGCCCGTCCAGCGAAGATCAGCCGAATACGGATGACAACCCGCAGGACTACTGGGACTTTGGTCGGGGCGACAGCGATACCGACGCTGTCCCGAACTCGTTTGAAGAAGGCTACAAGCAGTGCAGCTATGGCTATCAGGTACCTTTCGGCAAGAACGGCCGGCCCAGCCCCAGCGTAGACCAGGACATGGCTCTCGCGGCGGATAAGGGCCCGTACGGCGCGTGGCTCGAAGGCAGGAAGGACCAGCCGCCGGCCTTCAGTAATGATATCCCGAGCAGCACGAGCGCGCCGGATGACTGGAAGAGGTGGAACTCGCCGAACCACGGCGGGGCAGGCGAGGGCGAAGGCCAGAACGTCATGTACGCTGACGCTCACGTCGATTTCGTCATGACGCCGTTGGCCGGTGCCGCCAAGGACAACATCTACACCCGCTGGACCTCCACGACCATGGCCAACGGGTACCGCGATCGCGTCCAGGGTACTCCAATCACCGACGCCAACAGCAAACTGGCTCCACTCGGCTCGACTGACTCTTTTATCTACCCGTAAAGCTCGATTCGCGAACCTACGGGTGACCTAAACGGTGGCTGCCGGAAGCTCATCTTCCGGCGGCCCTTTTTGTTGCGCGAGACCGCCGGAGGGGGTGGGGCGCCCGTTTCCTCGTACAACATAAAATTCAACTAACTCTTGACTGCGGCAGGCGGTAGTGCATAATGGTTTCGGATGAACACTCCGGCCTGGGATCGGAGCCAACCCTAGGTCGATCTCGCTTCGCCTGGTCGCACCCCACATGGATGGGCAATCCCCCCCTTGCCCGTCTACCCGCGACCAGGCTTTTTTATGCGCCGTGAAGATTGCTCGTGGCGTGATATATAAAAGAAGCCCCGGCCAGCTTGGGCCGGGGCTTCGAGTGACTGCGATCGAATGGAGGACTCGTGAACGAGATCCGTCGTGGTGTGGTTCGCGCGAGTCAGCTCACCTTGTAAGTCTGCGGATCAAGGGTCACGCGGCGCCGGGCGTGATGAGCGGCGTTGGCCAGGTGCAGTGCGGTGACCGCCTGATGACCGATCTCGACCGGAGCATTGGGCTCTTTGCGCGAGCGCATGCAGTCGAAGAAGTTCTTCTCGTGCAGATCGACCCTCAGGCCGCCCTTGATTTCGTGCTTGGGCGGCGGAGCTTTGGTACGCCAATCCGGTATCCAGTGGTTGTTATCCAGGAACCGGGCCCCGAAGTCATCCAGTTCGAGGCTGCCCTTGCTGCCGTGGACGATGATGGACCAGCCGTTGGTCCAGTTGTTGGTGTAGGTCAGCGTCCAGGTGGCCATGAACTTGGGATATTCGAAGATGGCGCAGAACGTGTCGGGCGTCTCGTAGCCCTTGAGCTGGTAGACTTCGCCCGCCTCCTGAGCCGCCAACGGCGGCTTGCTGTCATTGAAGAACCACTGGATCACGTCCATCAGGTGCGTACCCTGATCGGTCATGTTTCCGCCGGAATAGTCCCAGAAATATCGCCAGCGGGCGTACCGTACGGGGTCGAACGGGCGGCGCTTCTCGGGAGGCACGGGGGCCTGGAATCGATCCCAATCGACCTTGCCGTTCACCTTGACCGCGGCGGGATCGAGCGTTTCCTGCATGTGCCAGTACCACTGAGCCCGCACGAGACTCACCTCGCCGAGGAAGCCACTATCGATGATCTTCTTGGCTTCCATGACCGGCGGCGTACTGCGGCGTTGCATGCCGATTTGCACGATGCGGTCGGTGGCTCGCACGGCCTTGATCATCTCGAGGCCCTGCTCGATCGACCAGGACATGGGCTTTTCACAGTAGGCGTCTTTGCCGGCGTTGACCGTGTCGATGAGGTGGCGGGCATGCCAGTGGTCGGGGCTGCCGATGACCACGCCGTCGATCTCTTTCATCTCGAGGAGCTTCTCGTGCTCGTTGAAGAGCTTGCAGTTGGTGCTGCCGCGGTCGGCGGCAAGCTTAGCGGCCTCGTTGCGGGCGGCCTCGCTCACGTCGCAGATCGCGATGAACTCGACGTCCTTGAAGTTGTCGAGCATGCTTACCACGTGATAGCGGCCCATGCCGCCGGACCCGATGATGCCCATGCGGATGCGGTCGTTGGCTCCGAGAATTCGCCCCGGCTTGGCGGCGGACTGAGCCCGCGCGGCGACTCCGGCCGCGGCCAGCGTGCCGGCGGTTGCCCCGAGGAACTTTCTACGGGTCCAGCTCCGGCGGGTTGAGGTCGAAGCGAGCGGTTTGGGCGATTGCGTGTTGCGAGTGTTTCCTTCCATCGTTGCTCCTTGCTTGTGAACCCGCGAGGCGGCGACCGGCGGGTTGGGTGATGCTGCAGAACCGAGCAAAGCCCCCAGGGTATCGTGAACGACCGAAAATGTCACCTCCGCCAGAGCTCACGGCCCTGGAACCTGGAACGAAGCGCCAGGTTAGGAAGGAAAACCTGCGTTACCGCTGCCCTTTGGGGGCACGGGTGGCGGCGTGGAGATTCAGCCCTTCGCCGATCGGGTCGATATGCCGATTGAGGATCTGGAGCGGAAAAGCGGAGCCCGAACAGATGATCGGACTGGATCTCGGAAATTTCTCGCCGGAAATGGCCAAGCTGGTACTCCTCCGCGGTGCGGGGCTGCCCGGCCTCTCATGGATCGGCGAGGGCCATCGCGTTGGCAGGAAACGGCTGGAGGCGGCGGAGGACCGGGAACTGTTCGGGTGCGAAAGCCTGGCCGACGAGAAGATGGGGGCGGCTGTTCGGGCCCTGCTGTATTTGTGGTTGGGCTGGCCGGGCGACTGCGCCATGTTTGCCCAGGTCGCCGGCGACGCCGAGCGGGCGTACCTCACGGGGCTGTGCGAGCGGCACGCCCGGCATTTTGACAAAGCCAAAGAGCTCTTCAAACAACTCGGCGGACACCACGCGATTTACCAGGATCTGACCGCCTATGCCTTGACTGCCAGCGCGACGGCGGCGGATCCGTGTGTACGACGGCTGCGGGAGATGCTCGAGCAGGACCAGCGATGGGAAGCCTTCCTGTTCTGTGATGCACTCGCGCAGGCTAGTGCCGGGAAGATCAAGCCGGCCGGCGAGGCGGTTTTGAGGCAGATCCAATGCCGGGAATTCGAACTGCTGCTGGCCTACTGCCACGAGAAGGCGGTGGGGGGCAAACAAAAAGCGCGGCTGCTCCCCGACGATGCGGAACGGAGGGCTGCCGAGCGCGAGCGGCAATTGCGGGAAATCCGCCGTCGACGGGTCGAGAAGCACAAGCGGGATAAATTTCGGGCGGAGATGAACACCAAGGACGCGCTGCCGCCCCAGCCCACGGCATCGACTGGCGCCTCACCTAGCCGGGCTGCCCCAGTGAAAATCGGCGTGCTTTGCCCCAAGTGTGGGTACTCGCATCAAATGAATGCCGACCAGCGGGGCAAGCTTCATCGGTGCGAGAAGTGTGCCACCGCGTTCCTCGTCCCCCCTGCGGGGTCGCCCGGCGGTGCGCTCGCCGCTCCCGCAGCCGATGGAGTGGTTGCGGTGTTGTGCCCCAAATGCAGCAAACGGCTGGTGCTGCCTGCTGCCCTGCGAGGCAAGCTGACGTCCTGCCTGCAATGTCAGACGACTTTCATGGTCCCCAAGCCGCCTGTGGCCGTAACAGCCAGATGATCACAGGGACGGCGGACGGAGGGGCTGCCGTCCCATGCGTCCTTCGAGTATTCCATCCTCTGTCGTTGCATCAGGTTGGCTCGTCGGAGCGAATCTCGCCGCTGCATCGCGTCATTCTCTATCCCTTCCTGCCGCTCGGTCGAGGATCCGCCGAGTGAGCTCCGAGGGCTCGCGGAGATCCTTGGGGTTGTTGGTTACGATGGTGGGCAGGGCGCCCATACGTTCGTACGTAGCGATGCCCTTGTCGAAGTCCTCGTTGCCGGGGCTCACATGGTAATAGCCGATGAGTCGGGTGTGGTCGCCCCAGAGGAACTGACAGATGCTGTGTTGGGCGTCCACGTGCTTTTGCTCGAGCTTGCCCCAACCCTCGAAAATGTGGGCCTGGGCGAAGCACTGCCATTGAAACGAAATCTCGTTCAGACCTTCGCCGGCCAGCACGAGCCCGGGGTGGATGGCGGCGAGTTGCTCCTGGAGCTTGTGCATGCCTTCGATGGTGTTCATGCCCTGCACGAGGCCGTTGTCGGTGTTCCAGGTGCACAAGGTCTGGTCGAGGAAGGCGACGTCGGTGCCGGTCTTGCTGCAGGCTTCGCTCACCACCTCGATCAGTTTGTTGCGCCAGACGCCGAAGCCGGGATGGATGTAGGCCATGCGGGTGTAGTTATGCGTCTCGGGCGGCCAGTGCCAGC
This sequence comes from Planctomycetota bacterium, assembly GCA_029550525.1. Taxonomy (GTDB): domain Bacteria; phylum Planctomycetota; class Phycisphaerae; order UBA1845; family PWPN01; genus JACQVT01. The sequence continues at coordinate 218,733 of JAKPHF010000062.1, read as the reverse complement.
CGTCGGGCCGGTTTTGATCGACGGTTCGCAGTTGGAAGTCACGGACCTTTTGATAGAAGGGGTGCTGATACCACACGCAGTAGTAGTTGAAATGGGGCATGACATGAAAGCCCATCTCGCGTGCCTTGGCCATGTAGGCCAGTGTTTGATCGCTCGGAGTATACTCGGGGTAGTTCACGTCGTACTTGTCCGTGCGCCAATCTGATAGGTGGATGAGCGTTTCGTGCGGAGGGTGCACGGCGGCCAGTGCGTCGAGCATCTCGGGGACAGGCGCCGCCCAGCACTGCACGAACTTGATGTCTTTCACCCACGCCGGACGGTGCTGCCGTTTCGCTGCAAGGTCATAGGCGTGTTCCATCCATTTTCTGTAACGGGTGGCGGGCGTCTTCCAGTCGCCCCGGTAAGCGTTGAGCCGCCATTCGATGCCGCCGGCAGTGCGATTGTCCCAAAGCGGGCCGGGCGGCTCGGATTCAAAGCCGAGATCCACGCGGTCGCCGCTGCGGATGAGGTGGAGGGCCTTGAACTGATACGCCCGGTCCTCACAGTGGACCATCACCGATGCGTCAGCCTGTTGCAGGATGGCCAGTTGGGCGTTCCATTCGAACGGCCAAGGGAAACGGCGGGTGGGCGGATGAGGCCGATCGGAGCGGACCTCCAGGCCGTTGACGCAAGGCAGGATGGCGGTGGCTTGCGGATGGGCCGCCAGTGTCCAGCGAACGGCTCGCAGGCCGCGGCGATTAGAGACGCCGTCGGGCGTGATCCGAATGTCGCCCGTGTCGGGATCGGGCACGATGGTCAGCGTCCGTTCGGTGTCCGCGCCGCTGATCTCGACGCGAGCGGCGAAATCCGACAGCTTGCGAACGGCGATGGTCTGCTGCTTGTCGGTTCCGACGGTGCTCGAGTCCAGGTACATCAGATCGACGCCCGGTCCCGACGCGTTCGGGTGGATGAACTCGACGGTGCTGCCGGCGGGACGCAGGCTGGTGAGCACGGGGCCATCAAACACTACTTCGACTGTCGCGGTCTTGATCGTCAGGCGAGTGTCCTGCACGTCAACTGACGGGGATGCAGACAGGACGATCCCCAGAATAACGGCGTGGAGGAGTGGAATCATTTGAGGTTGCTCCCTGAAAGTGAACGCTCCACAAAGACGCGCAGGCACAAAGATAACGTTTTCGTGCCTGCGCGCCTCTATGGTTCGGTTCTCAGCCGCCTTGCCCAGAACGGGCGGATGTTGGGCGGAGGATCAGCAAACAAGGGTGGAGCCGGCGAATAAGCCGAATTCTGTTATCCGGCGTCGCAGGGACGATGCCGGACGGCGATCATTCATCTGGGCGACCTGTCGCCAGGCCGCTCGAGCACCCTACCCGCAGCTCGTGACGAGACGGGCCGCCTCTGGCTGCCTATTTGGGCTTGCTGGCGGTGGGGTTTGCCCTGCCAGCACGGTCACCCGTGCCGCGGTGCGCTCTTACCGCACCTTTTCACCCTTACCGTTGACGCGTGACAACATACACTGACGCGACCAGAGCGCCGCGATTCGTGGGGCGGCGCGTCGCCAGGTTCAACCCGGCAGATTTTGTGGACGTCAGTGCACATCGTCACGCGTCAACGGCGGTATGTTTTCTGTGGCACTTTCCCTCGGCTCGCGCCGGGTTGCCGTTAGCAACCACCGTGCCCTATCCAGTTCGGACTTTCCTCCCGGCCGAATGACTCCGGCCGAGCGATCGCCTCGCCTGCTCCACCTACCCGATTATATGGATCGCGGGCATGGTCTGGAACACCGGCGTGACGGCTGAAGTGATTGGCGGCGATGTCGGAAACACGGCAGACTTGATCTGGCGGGCGAGCGGGGCCAAGATGGTAAACCCCTTTGGAGGCACGCAAAGCACAATCGGACCGGCTGCCGGTCCAGGAAGGAAAGCTGCCATGTCGCACACGCAAGTATTTTCGGCCGCGGCCGTGGTGGCCGGGCTCTGCATGCAAGCCGTTGCCGCCGATCCGGCCGACTTGGCGAACGTCGGACGCGAGCGGATCATCCGTGTGATGGTGGTCACGGGTGGGCACCCGTTTGATCACACTGAGTTCTTCCAGATGTTCGACGGTCAGCCGGACATCGTCTGGACGGAAGCGAAGCTGCCCGAGGCGGCGGCGATGTTCGCGGCCAACAAGGCCGACAGCTACGACGTGATGCTCTGGTACGGGTTCAACCAGAAGCTCGCCGAGCCGGATCGACAGAACCTGTTGAATCTGCTCGAGGCCGGCAAGCCGCTGCTCGTCGTGCACCACGCCATCGCCATCTTCCCCGAGTGGGCCGAGGCCGAGAAGATCATCGGCGGGCGCTACGTGCTGCAGCCCGAGGCCGGGCATCCCGGATCGACGTACAAGCACGATCAGAAGATCAAGGTGAAGATCGCCGACAAGTCGCACCCGATCACGCGGTTCATGGACGACTTTGAGATCGTGGGCGAGACGTACGGGAACGTGCCCATCGCCAAGGGCGTCACGCCGCTGCTGACCACCGACAATCCCGATTCCATGCCGGTGCTGGGTTGGACGCATCGGTATCGCAACAGCACGGTGGTCTATCTGGAGCCGGGTCACGGGCCGAGCGAGTTTCGCGATCCCAACGTGCGGCGGCTGTTCATGCAGTCGATCCGCTGGCTGGCGGGTGCGTTGCCCGATCCTTCGGAAGAAGGTTTCACACCGCTGTTCAACGGCAAGAACCTCGATGGTTGGAAGATCAAGGGCAAGCCCGAGGGGTTCTGGGTTACTCCGGAAGGCGTCATCCGCAGTGAGAGCCACAAAGGCGGCGAGTGGATGTACGTGCCCAGGCAGTTCGAGAACTTCATTCTTCGCGTGCAGTGGCGAGTCGGCTTGGGTGGCAACAGCGGCATCTTCGTGCGGGCCCTCGAGGAAGGGTATCCCTGGGTGACTGGGACGGAGATCCAGATTTCGAACGAATACCGCGATCTGCCGCACTGCACGGGCGCGCCCTATGGGCTGGTGGCGGTGAATCCGCGGCCGGACGAGCGGGCGGACGTCTGGCATGAGACCGAAATCCATTGCGACGGTTATCGCCTGAAGGTGTTCTGCGACAACATCCCGGTCGTGGACGTGGACGGCCGATATGTGCCGGGCTTGGCCGGCCGGCCGCGGTCGGGCCTGATCGGGTTGCAGGATTCGCACAACCGCGAGGCGTACGTCGAATTTCGAAAGGTCCTGGTCAAGGAGTTGCCGATGAGCGAGGGCGGGGCGAATCTGTGGCGTCTGGGGACGCAGGCATACACGTTCCACAAGTACACGCTGTTCGAGGCCATCGACAAGGCCCGGGCCCTGGGGCTCAATTACATCGAGCTGTTCCCGGGCCAGGTGCTCAGCCCTGATCAGCCAAACGTGCGGTTCGATCACAACGCCTCGCCTGAGGTGCGCGAGCAGGTTCGCCGCAAACTCGAGCAGACGGGCATCAAGGCGGTGAACTACGGCGTGGTCAACTTCAGCACGGCCGAGGCGGAGAAGGTCTTTGCGTTCGCCCGCGACATGGGCATCGAGACGCTGGTTTCCGAGCCGGCCAACACGCCGGAGATGTGGGACACCATCGACGCACTCACGCAGAAGTACGGCATCAACCTGGCCGTCCACAATCACCCCAAGCCGTCGATCTACTGGGATCCCAAGGTCGTGCTCGAGGCGGTCAAGAATCGCAACCCGCGGATCGGGGCTTGTGCCGACACCGGGCACTGGATGCGCTCGGGGATCAATCCCGTCGAAGCGATCCGCATGCTTGAAGGCCGGATCATCTCATCGCATCTCAAGGACCTCAATGAGTTCGGCAAGCCTGAGGCTCACGATGTGATCTGGGGAACGGGCAAGGCGGACATGAAAGCCATCCTGGCCGAACTGAACCGTCAGAAGTTCGCCGGCGTCTTTTCGATCGAGTATGAGCACAACTGGCTGAACTCCATGCCGGAGATCGCCGAGTGTATCAAGTACTTCCACGAGCAGACGCGCGAGTTGATGAAGAAGTGATTACAGGCAGGAGACAGAAGGCAAGAGACAGGAGACAGGGGTCAGGAGTCAGAAGAGACGCGGTACAAGGGGTTTAACCATGATGAATAAGAGCGTGCTTGCCATTGCGTGGTTGGGGTTTGCGATCGGCGGATCGACGCTGTGGGCGCAGGATGCGCAACGCAATCGGCAGGGCGATCAGGAGTGGCGGCTGGCGGTCATGACGTACACGTTCAACCGCTTCACGCTGTTCGAGGCCATCGACAAGAGCAAGCAGGCGGAAGCCAAGTACGTCGAGACGTATTCGTGGCAAAAGATCAGCCCCGCGCACGGCGAGACGAAGTTCGAGCCGACGCTGGCCGAAGACGTTCGCAAGCAGGTCAAGCAGAAACTGGCGGATGCGGGCGTCAAGCTCGTTGGATACTATTTTCACGAGTTGAAAGACGAAGCGGCCGCCCGGCCGGTCTTTGCGTTTTGCAAGGACATGGGCATCGAGTACATCGTTAGCGAGCCCGACCCCAAGAATTTGCCCATGCTCGACAAGCTTGCTCAGGAGTACAAGGTCAAGGTGGCCATCCATAACCACGCGAAAGATCCCAAGAGGCCCGAGTACACTTACTGGAATCCGGACGAGGTCATGAAGGCGCTGGAAGGTTGCAGCAACTGGATCGGTTGCTGTGCCGACAACGGCCATTGGGCTCGCTCCGGCTTGGACGGCGTGGAAGCCATTCGCAAGTATCGCGGGCGGCTGGTGAGCATGCACCTCAAGGACGTGAACAAGATCGGCCCTGACGCGCACGACGTTCCATACGGCACGGGCGTGGTGCCCATGAAGGATCTACTGGCCGCCGTGCAGAAAATGGGCTTTGCCGGCGTGTTTTCGATCGAGTATGAACACAACATGGAGAACAATCAGGCCGACGTGGCCCAGTGTGTCGAGTACTTCAACAAGGTCAAGGCCGATCTGGGCGTGAAGTGATCGCGATCATCGCCCGCCCATAACCGCTATTCGTGACCGTTGCGCGACCGTGTGGGAGCGTCTGCCGCTCCCCACGGTCGCGATTTGTTTGATACGGAATTGCGAGCGAACGTTATGCCCGGCATACTGTGCGACGGCGACAGTCCCGACTGACCGGCGTGCAGCGGAGGGTACACGCAAAATGCGATGGCGTTTTCAATTCAGACGGATCGGATTCTCGGTGGTGTCAACTGTGCTTGCCGCCAGCATGGCGGTGGCGAGTGGAACGCGGCCGGCGGAGGGCGGGTCGGGGGTGGTCAACGTGGTCAACTTTATTCGCGGGGTCGAGCCGCGGGTGCAGGTGGACCTGTACGAGCCGGTGGTGCAGCAGATTCGGCTGGCCCGCGAGTACGGCCTGCCGGTGACGTTTCTGATCCAGTACGACGCGCTGGTGCAGGATCGCTTCGTGGAATTGCTTCGCCGCGAGTTGCGCGAGACGGACGAGATCGGTGCGTGGCTGGAGGTGGTGCAGCCGCAGGTGGAGGCGGCCGGGCTGACGTGGCGGGGGCGGTTCCCCTGGGACTGGCACACCGACGTGGGCTTCACGGTGGGATACACGCCGGCCCAGCGAGAAAAGTTGATCGACGTGTATATGGAGCGCTTTCGTGCGGCGTTCGGCCGGTGGCCGCGGTCGGTCGGCTGCTGGTTAATCGACGCGCACACATTGAACTATCTGGCCGACAAGTACGGCATTGTTGCGGCGTGCATTTGCAAAGACCAGGTGGGCACCGACGGCTACACGTTGTGGGGCGGCTATTGGAACCAGGCGTATTATCCCAGTCGTCGCAACGCGTTCATGCCCGCTCAAAGCGCTGAGCGGCAACTGAACGTGCCCGTCTTTCGCATGCTCGGCAGCGATCCCATCTACCAGTACGACCACGGTCTCGGCGAAGCTGCCCAGGGCGTGGTATCGCTCGAGCCGGTCTACCCGCAGGCAGGCGGCAATCCCGACTGGGTGCGCTGGTTCTTCAACGTGAACTTCGCGACGCCCTCACTCGGCTTCGGCTACGCCCAGGTCGGGCAGGAAAACTCGTTCGGCTGGCCCGACATGTCCAAGGGGTTGACCGATCAGATGCGCCTCCTGGCCGAATGGTCGCGGGCGGGCCGTATTCGCGTCGAGACACTGAGCGCTTCCGGCGAGTGGTTCCGCCGCACGTTCCCGCACACGCCGGCCACGTCGGTGTCCGCGCTCACCGACTGGAAGAACGAAGGCCGTCAGAGCATCTGGTACAACAGCCGGTTCTATCGCATGAACCTGCTGGTCGAGCAGGGCGGCTGTCGCATTCGCGATCTGCACCTGTTCGACGAGGATTATGTCGAACGCTACCTGGAAAAGAACGTGACCACGCATGCGTGCACGTACGATACGTTGCCCGTGGTGGATGGCTTCAACTGGAGTTCGCCGGATCACCGCGCGGGGCTTCGGCCGGTCCTGCTCGGTGCGGACGGCACGCGCAGACCGTTGACCGGTGATCAACCGTCCACGTGCCGCGTGACGGTCAGCGATCCCGACGCGCTGCTCATTGCCGTATCGGCCCCAGGCGGCGGGGAACTCGGTATCCGCTGCGAGCCGGCCCGGCTCACCTGCCGGCTGCAGGGCGTGACGGCGCGGACGGAGTGGGGGCTCGAGCTGAGCTGGAGTCCGGGCAAGTCCGTTCCCATCCAACGTGTCGCCGCGGACAGCGTCGAGTATTTGCACAACGGTTTTGCTTACCGGTTGCGCTGCGCGGCGGGCACGATCGAGAGCGCGGCCGGCCGGAACGGCATTCTCATCCGAGCCGACGACACGGGTACGATCCGTTTCGAGATGGCTGCCCGCTGAGTCGATGTGAGCCGCCGCCCGGCGGGCCTGAGTTGGTCGGGGCAAGCCGGGCAAGCCCGGCGATCCCAAATCGAAAAAAGTGCCCGGGTAAAGCCTTTCAGGCGTGCAAACAGACTTCCGGCCCGTTATCTTCAGGGCGCGTCGATAGACGGTATTGGCAAAAGAGGAGAACTGCCGTGAGTCACTGTTTTGCTGCGCGTCTGTTGGTCATCTCATTTCTGTTTTGTGGGGCGGCGAGTGCCCAGGTCCGGTTCACGGGCCGTGTCTGGATGCCCAAGACGCCCGAGGTTGCCGGGGCCATGCCGGCCAACACGGGGCTGGCCGAAGATTACTTCGGTCCCAATCGGCCGGGCGACTCGCCGGAGATCTTTCCGCTGCCCATGGTTCGTTGTTTCGCGAGCCTTGAAGGCTCGATGAGTCAGGCCCTGTCTCACGGCACATGGGAGATGGCACCCGCCGGCTGGTACTACATGAGCGGCAGCGCGGGCCGATACACGCTCCTGTTCACCGGTCCCTCCAAGTTCATTCGCCCGACGCTGTTCACGAACGTTTACACGTTCGATGGCGATACGATCGATCGCAAGGTGATACCCAGCTCCTATTACGCGATGTTCGACATGGAAGCCTGGGACAACAAGCCGGCAGCGGCCTATTACCAACTGTTCGAAGCCAAAGGCACCGGTGTGACCAGCGTGGGCTTCAGACTCGTCCATGACGGTATCGACGGCGCGGGCCCCGGCAGTCAGACGCTCCTGGTTTCAGTCCACCGCAAGGGTTCAGGAACGCCGGACCAGTGGGAGCAGATCGGTCCGACGGTGCCGGTGCTCGAAGTCGATAGCGGCGGCGCAAAGAACTACGAGTGGTCGGCCGCCTGGAACTCGGGCGAAGTGCCCACGACCCCCGGCGAGACGTACGCGCTGCGTCTTGCCGTCGCGACGGCGGGCAACGGGTTCCAGATGTTCTGGCGGGCGGTCGAGCAGCCGCAGTCCTGCTATCGGATCGACAAGGACGGGCAAGCGGGTTTCGTGGCCCGGCAACTCTGGATGTACATCGCAGGCGACGGCGACGGGCTGCTTATCCCGTACAACAAGCATATCCAGAAGCAATTCGGCGAATTTGCGGGCTTCTCCAAGCGATGGAGTCAGACCTACGTGGCTCGAGGCCGCGGGCTGGCGGCGGTGGTCCTGTACGCGGGCACAGGCGGAACGCAGCCCGGCATCCATCGGCAGCGGGTGGCCATGCGCGTGCGCCGAGGCGGTCCCGACGGGCCGATCGTCGGTATCGAGAAGATCGCCATCGGCGAGGGCATCTTTACCGGCGATGCGTCGTGGGGAACATTCGGCGCAGTTTTCTCGCCGGGCGAGGTGACGCTCGAACCGGGCGAGACGTATGCGATCGAGGCCGAGTCGATCGAGAACTACACGTCGCTGCATGGCTGGGTGAACATCAAGGGGATGATCAGCGACGAGAAGCCGGGTTTCAATCCGTACCGCCAGGCGCCGGGTGAATTGTACGAGCGAGGAACGGCGTTCAAGAACGGTCAGGATGTCGGATTCGATCTCGACATGCAGATCATCGAGTACGCGCACGTGGTCGAGAACTGGGACCAGGCGGTCGACTCGGTCAATCTGTTGGTCAACGGCGACATGGAGTCGGGCGAGCTGGGTGCAAGCGAGAACGAGTCCGGCGCGCCGGCGGCCTGGAAGCCGTTCGCGATCGAGCCCGCCACGGTTCATCGCTACATCGCCGACGAGCCCGAGCGCACTAACCGGGTTCTCCGTGTCCTGGGAGGATCGGTCACGCAACAACCGGCCGATGGTGGGTACGTGCAAAAGGTGAGCGGACTGACGCATCTGGACACCTATCGGATCACCGGGCGCGTTCGCTGCTCGTACGCGGTGGACTTCGATCATGTCTGCCAGGTGGGCATCGACGTGACCGGTCAGGACACCGATCCGAAAGCTGAGACCATTCGCTGGACGAATGTGCCGTCGGTCCACAGTCTCTTCGTTCCCTTCGACAGCGGGCCCGTTCGTACCAAGAGCGGGGCCATCAGCGTCTGGCTGCGCGGCCGAACTCAAAACAAAGACGGTTTTCCCTTCCGCGCCGACTTCGACGACTTTGCCGTTCGGCGGGTCAATACCGGCGTGCCCGGCGCGGTGCAGGCCGGCAAATGATTGTGTGAGCTGACGTTGCCGCTCTGGGGCGTGCGCGCTTCATCAACTCCCCCGGCCGGGATAGAATGCACCGGCTCCGTCTTGGCCGGTCCTCGGTTCCGTGGTGGTGGCACGGCGGCGGCCGACCTCGCGACCGACGCCACCGATGCGCGGGAGGCACATGAAGCGCTTCTTCTCCATCGAGCATCGCGTTGAGTTGTTTCGCCGATACTACGACCGCCGTAACGAGCGGCGGCTGCTGGGCTTCTTCGTGGGCAGCGACTACCCGCTGCATCGCTGGGAAGCTTCTCGATCGCTGCCCGCGCATCGACCGCTCGTGCCCGAAGACTTTCCCGTCGAGCCCTACCTGGACGACTGCGATCGGCTGTTCGAGCTTCACGAGTCCTGCGGGGGCGACTTCATCTGGAGCGCCAGCGCGTTCTGGGGTATCCCCTGGCTCGAAGCCGCTCTTGGTTGTCCCATCAAAGCCGACCATCAGACGGGCTCGATTTACACCGAGCCGCCCGCCGACTTCCACGGTCCCGATGACGTGCCCGTGTTCGACGCCGATTCGCCGTGGTTGCGTAAGTGCGTCGAGTTCCTGGACAAGATGGCACGGCACAGCGGCGGCCGTTGGCCCATCGGCACCACGCGGATGCGAGGCATTTCCGATCTGCTCTCGGCGATGTACGGCGGCACCGAGTTCATCATGGCCATGCTCGATCGGCCGGAAGAGGTGAAGCTCGTGGCGGCGAAGCTGACCGAATTCTGGATCGAATTCGGCAGATTGCAACTCGAGCACATCCCGCTGTTTCACGGCGGCGTGGGTTCGTTCTATTACAACATGTGGGCGCCGGCGGGAACCGTCTGGCATCAGGAGGATGCGGCAGCGCTGCTCTCGCCGCGGCTCTATGATGAGTTCATCCGCGAATGGGACGAGCGGATCGTCACGGCCTTTGACGGCTGCATCATGCACCAGCATCCGACGAAGTATGTGCCCACCCGCTTCTATGTGAAGATGCCGTTCAAAGCCCTCGAGCTTCACGTGGATGGGGGCGGACCCTCAGCCGAGGAACTGTACGCCTCGCATCTGGAGATTCTGCAGGCGGCGCCGCTGTTGATCTGGGGCCGATTATCCCCGGCCGATCTGGATTGGATCTTCACGCGTCTGCCCGTCGCCGGTGTGGCCGTGCAAGCCGTCGTGGATGATCCGCAGGAGGCGGCGGAGATTTGGGGGACGTACATGCGCGGATGAGGGCCGCTTGCGGAAGAAAGACGACGCGGCGACGCGGTGACGCGGCGATAGAGAAGACGATAGTATTGAAGGCGAATGAATGCGGTCTAATGGCGGGTGAGGAGATCCGCAGGAGAATGCAGATGAACGGTAATTGGTGCGGGAGAAGTGGGTTCGCTGTTTTGATGGCATGTGGGGCGCCGGTCGTCTTTGCACAGAATGCGGCGGCGCCGGCGTCGGCTCCGGCTGAGAGCCGACAACCCGTGACGCTGAAAGTCACGGTCTTCGAGGACCTCGACGGGAACGGTCGGCGCGATGCGGGCGAACCCGCGCTGGCCGGCATGCCTGTCAGCGATGGCGTTGGTTGGGCCATGACGGACGCCGAGGGCAGCTGCGCCTTTACACTCGACCCGACGATCAGCGGTTCGGCCTTTGTCAGTACGCCGGCGGGTTGGCGCGCCTCCAAACAGTTCTACGTCAGTGCCGATTTCGAGACCTTTGGCGGCAAGACGCAGACCGGCGAGATCGGTCTGGTACGCGACCCCGCTCGCCTTGCCGAGCGATTCATCTTCGTGCAATTGACCGACACCCACGTGACCGAAGGGGTGGATACCGCCACCACCATGATGGATGACCTTCGAGTGGTCAACCGCCTGTCCGATTCGCCCACGTTCATCGTCACCACCGGCGATCTTGTGAATAGCGGCAAGAACCCGGGTGAACTGGCCAACTATGCCAGGGCGATCGCCATGGCGAAGTATCCTTACTACAACGTGGTCGGCAATCACGATTACGGCGGACAACTCCGCGGGACCGAGAATTACGAAACGTACCTCGGGCCTCGCTACTACTCGTTCACGATCGGGCGTTACCACTTCATCTCCAAGGACATCATCGCCGAGAGCCGGGACCCAGAGGCTGCGCGCCGGCAGGAAAAGTGGATTGAAGAGGATATTCGGCTCAACGCGAAGGATAAGCGGATCGTCGTCTTCCAGCATTACCTGCCCACCAACGGAGAATTCAAATGGTGGAGTCGATTTGATACGGCCGCCATCTTCTCCGGCCACTGGCATGGACGGCGGGAACGCGTGCGCGACGGCATCCTCGACGTGAACAGTGCGCCCTTGCGATTCGGCGGCATCGACCGCAGCCCGCGGGGGTTCCGCATCATTCATGTCGATGGCGACCGGCTCACCTGCGAGTGGCGCGTGGGTCAGCAGGAGCAGCGGGTGGAGGTGATTCATCCAGCCGACGGTGCGGTGGTGAACGGCGAGACGGTGAGCATTCAGGTGCTGGCGTACGATACGGCCGTGCGGGTGAAGGAGGTTCGCTACACACTGGCCTTCGCCGACAGCGCGCAGCCGCTGACCGGAAAGCTTGCACCCGACGGACGATGGATGTGGAGAGGCAGTTGCCGCGTCCCCCAGGGTTTCTCGAAGCAAAATGCGGAGCTGCGGATTGAGGTCACCGCCGCTGACGGCAGCGAGTGGAAGGCAAACTCGCGGTTCGCGGTGAGCAGGCGTGCCGGTTCGCCGCCGCGAATGGGCGAGCCGTGGCGATTCTTCCACAACGACGCCGGTCATCGCGGCTACGTGAGCGAGGGGCCCAGGCCGCCGTTGTCGATGGCGTGGGCCACCAACGTGGGCGGCACGATCCTGCTGGCCAGCCCGGTCATCGCCGATGGGAGAGTTTACGTCGGAACGGGTTTCAGCGAGTCGCTCGACGATTGCGCTGTTCATGCGCTGGATCTGGTTACCGGCCGGCCGTTGTGGCGCACGCCGGTGGATTCATCGATTCAGCACAGCCTGGCCGTGTGGGAGGACAACGTGCTGGCCGTTTCGCAGGCGGCCAAGCTCTATTGCCTCGATCGTGACGGCAAGCAGAAATGGGTGGCATCACTGGCCCATGAGGAGAACGATCGCTGGGAGTTGAGCTTCCCGGTTACGGACGGCAAGGTCGTGTACGCGGGGCGATGCAACGGTTTCGGCGCGTATAGCCTCGAGGACGGCAAGCCTCTCTGGAAGCAGCCCGGCGGACGCGATTGGTGGCCTCACGTGTACTCCGGGCCGAGCCTGGGCAGCGGTCTGGTGTACCAGGGCGGTCCGTTCGTGCGGGCTCTCGATCCTGCCAGCGGGGAGATCGTTTGGAATCAGGCCAAGACCGTGGTGTCCACGGTGGCGGTCGTGCCGGCCGTCGTCGAACGGAACGAGGCAGGCGATCGGCTGTACGTGTTCCAGAATCAAAAGACGCTGTTGTGCCTTGATGGCAAGACCGGTGACGTGATCTGGCAGGGCCGGATGGACAGACCGGCGTCCACAGGTCAGTCGGGTGGCTCGGCCGACCAGGGCATCGAGGTGCCACTGGGTAACGAGACGGGCACACCGGCGGTGGGAGAGCGCGTGGTGTGCGTGGGCGGCGGCCAGGTCAAGTGGCCGGGCGACGACAAGCCCTCCGCGGCCATGCACGGCTTCGACAAACAGACGGGCCGGTTGCTTTGGCGCTTCCCCGTGACTGCAGGAGTGGTGTCGTCCATTCCCTACCATCGCGACGAGGCCACGATCACGAGTTCGCCAGTGATCGTGGGCGAGATCGTGTACTTCGGTTCGAACGACGGTTACTTCTACGCGTTGGACGTCAACAGCGGCAGCCTGGTCTGGCGGTATCGACTCGGTGTGCCGATCGCTTCGACGGCGGCGGTCAGCGGCAACGCGATTGTCGTGGCGGCCTGGGACGGGACGGTGTACGCGTTCACGACGGAGTCCAGATAGGGGAGACGACCAATGAGATCCACGGCGTTCATCATGCTGGTGGCAGTGAGCAGTGCTTGGGCGGCGGAAGCACCGCAGGCTCGGATGTACGAGGCTGCTTCGATGGCGAGCTTGCCCGCGGAGTTCAGAGTCGAGGGCCAGGGCTCGTGGTCGATCGAGGGGGACAAGCTGAAGGGGGCGGCCTCGGGGGCGGCGGCTGAATCGACGCTCTGGTTGGGCGACGAGGCGTTGCAGGACGTGGTGGTCGAGGCGGATGTCGCGTTCGCTTCGGCCAAGGATCCGTCGCGCTGGTTCGCGATCGTGATTCGCGAGGGGGGCGCAACGGCTCCCGGTGTGCAATTCACGATTCGCCAGGATACCAAGCGTAGCAACGGGTTGGAGATCGCCGCCAAACGACCGGCGGGCCAGCAGGGTTGGCACGTGCTGCGGTTGAGCAGTGGTGACGCGTTCTTCGAGGGTGGCCGGACATGCCGCGTCCGTCTGGAGGCGGCCGGTCCCTGGATTTGCGGATACATCAACGACCGGATGGCCATTCGTTCGTATCGGGGCGGCGAGTTCGCGCGGGCTGGCCGGGTGGGCTTGCGGGTGAATGGAGCGACCGTGATGATCGATCGAGTTCGCGTGGCGCCGCTGACGGCTACCGCATGCGGCGAGGGGGGAGAAATTCGCACGCGTCCGCTGGTGGTGGCGCACCGAGGCTTTTCCTGGATCGCGCCGGAGAACACGCTGGCCGCGTATCGCCTGGCCATCGAGGCCGGTGCCGACATGGCCGAGTGCGATGTGTACCTCACCAAGGACAAGGTGCCCGTGCTCATGCATGATCGCACGCTCGAGCGGACGACGGGCACGAAGGGCCGCCTGTCGGAGATGACGCTCGAAGAAACTCGCCGGCTCGACGCGGGCAAGTGGAAGGCGCCGAAGTACGCGGGCGAGCGGATTCCCACGCTGCTCGAGACGCTGGAGCTGACTCGGGGAAAGCTGCGTCTGGTGATTGAGATCAAGGAAGAGCACATCGCGCCGGACGTGGTGAAGGCCATCCAGGCGGCGGGTGTCGAACCGCAGGACGTGATGATCTTCTCGTTCTATGACAAGGCGGTGGAGGAGATCGCCCGGATCGAGCCGCGCCTGCCGACGACGTGGCTGGTGGGCAATCCCGGGCTGGACGCCGCAGCATGGCGGGCCGCCGTGACGCGGGCGCTGGAGATCCGGGCATCCGCGATCGGCACGGCGGTCACGCACGTGGATCCGGGCTTCGTGCGCCTGGCCCACGAGTGCGGGCTCAGCGTGTTCGTTTGGACGGTCAACGACCCGCAGGACGTGAGCTTTCTGATCAAGATCGGCGTCGATGCGATCATCTCCGACCGGCCGGACATGGTATTCGACGTCATCCGAGCGGCCGGATCCTGACGCGTTTAATCAAACCTGATGTTGCTCGTACGGCGCGTGCCGATCCACAGCGTGCGAGCGTACAGGGGCTCCCCGGTCGTTTTGTTCGTGTTGGGTTCGGGAGCGGCCGGGTCGATAATTTGCTTGTAGTGCAGTCGCTCGCCGTGCCCGTCGTAGAACAAGGAGCTGGCGCGCTCGCGGGCCACGTACGTGCTGTCCTGGGGATCCTTGAAACCGGGGACGTTGTTGCGTGCCCCGTGGCGGAACCGCAGGACCTGTTTGAGTTTGTCGGCCGGCCGCCCGCCGCGCACGCGGAAGTCTTCCGGGAACACGCCGGGGTTGCGGTTCTCGATGAGCAGGATGGGGTTTCCTTTCATCTCGCGGAGACCCGCCGACGCATTGGCGCCATAGCTCAACCACATGAGCGGAAGCCGCTGCGTGGGGACACCGCTGCTGGGATTGGCCCACATGAGCTGGCCCTTGTGGTTGAGCACCCTGAACGACCAGCTTGAATCCACTTGTTGCACGCCGACGTCAGTGGTGGTTGCACCCTTGTCGGTGGTGTATTTGAGCAGCAGATCCACGTCGCCCGTGCCGTCACTTGCGTCACGGCCGAACCATGTGTCGTTGACGCTGTCCTGGATGTCGAGGAGATTGCCGCCGGCAGGATTGGGACGGATCGTGTTGAACACGCCGTCGCTGGCCACTCGACCGCGGTAATCGCTGCCTTCATAGATGTCGGCGAACAGCGGCGGGATGGGCTTGGGATTGGTGTCGGCCGGGCACATGAACAGCTTGCCGGCTCCCTGGTTGGCCCGGTACGAGTAGGTGGCCCAGCCGTAGTTTGTGCTGATACGCTCCTTCCGCATGCCCTGCTCGACCAAGTGCATCTGCAGACCGTTGCCGACCTGCTTGAGGTTGCTCAGGCACTGGGCCGAGTAGGCCTCATTGCGAGCTGCGGTCAGCGCCGGCAGAAGGATGGCGATGAGCAGAGCGATGATCGCCACCACGACCAGAATCTCGATGAGCGTGAAGCCAATACGGTGCTCGGTTGCGCGCTGCTGGACCGCTTCCGCCGATCTGGTTTTTTCTGACATGTTCGTGCCCCAATCCGAATGCGACATGAGAGGGCCGCCGTTCGCGCTAAGAACGCGGCTCTGTTATCTTATACCTCATTCCGGGCCCGCAGGGAAGCCCGTCCAAAAGCTTTCAGCAGCTCTCGCAGGCCGCCGGGCCGCGGCCGGTTGGCGGTTCCGGCCGGTTAGCAGGGCAATAGCCGCCTATCCTGCTCATGCCGTCCGGGTCGCGTCAGGCCCGGCGACGAACGCCCTCCGGCAGACCGGGCGCCCGCTCGGAGAGGCTGACCGATTCGGTTGGGCCTCCGCTTGCGAACCCTGCTCGCCAGCCTCCGCCTAGGAATACTTCGACCGTGCCAGGCCATTTGGGCCACTCGATTTGACAACTTGGCCGTCTGTGGGGTCGGCCGGACTCAGGCCGGACCCGTCTGGCTGGGAAGCGGAAAGAACAGGTCGTCCTCACCGAGGTCCGGAATGCCCACGACGAGGGCCGACTGCACTTACACGGCGTTCTTGTGCTCCGATGGGACTGTGAAGGTGTGGGATCCAAGACTCGCAGGTCCACTTCAGACGATTGCCACCTTCTCCGGGCTAGTCTGGTCTTCCCTCTGCTTCTCGTGCGATAGCAGGTATCTTGTCGTGGCTGGTGGGCGAAAACATCGTGTGTCTGTGTACGAAACCGGATCGTGGCGGTTGCGTTGCCAGACCCCGCCGATGCCGGCCCGTATTCACGCGATGGTGATCCAAGGCCCGACTGGGAGTCCTCCTTGCTTCACGGTGTACATGGGAGATGCAAGAGGCGCAATCCGAACCTGATCGTGCGACGGATAAGAAAGGGGAGGGAGTCTTGACGCAACTGGTTCCGAGCTGGATCCGTGGCAAGGTTGCCAGGGAGAGAGGGCACACCTGATGTGAAACGGACGGTGGGGTGGGGTCCGCTTGCGAGATTTGACGGGCGGAGGAGAGCGCACTTAACTCGGAAAGAGACGGCGGGGGCGAGCCCCGCCGCTCGCTGCGTGCGGTGAGTGTTGGGGCAGGTTCGTAGTGGCGGGGGCGGTCGGGGGAAGGCGTTTCAGGGGGGCACGGACCATTTCTGCAGGGCGGCACGGAGGACAAGTGCCGTGCATGCCACCAGACCCAAACGTGTGCGACGGATCAAAACTAGGTCGGTAGGCGTGTGCCGACGATCGGCACGCAGTGCGCGGTCAAACTGGTCGGATCGAACGCAGCGCCCATGCCATCAACCGAAGTCAAGCACGGGAAGGGTTACTGGCCGGATCTCGAAATCTGGATGGGGATCGAGTGCACGCGGAACCGGATTGTGGACCGTTTCCACGACCAACTGGCGTTCAGCGGTCACCTGAGGCGAGAAAGCGACCTGGTGCGGTTTGCCGAGCTGGGCGTGCGGGTGATCCGCTACCCGGTTCTGTGGGAGCACGTCGCGCCGGATGAGCCCTCGCGGATGAACTGGGCGTGGCCGGATCGACGTCTCGGCATGCTGCGCGAGCTGGGGCTGACGCCCATTGCCGGACTGGTTCATCACGGCAGCGGTCCGGCGTACACCGATCTGCTGAGCAGCACGTTCGTGGAGGGGCTGGCTGCCTACGGCCGGGCGGTGGCGGAGCGCTATCCGTGGATCGACATGTACACGCCGGTGAACGAGCCGTTGACCACGGCACGGTTCAGTTGCCTCTACGGCCACTGGTATCCGCATCATCGCGATGACCGATCTTTCGTGCGGGCACTCTTGAACCAGTGTGCGGCCACGATTCGGTGCATGGAAGCGATTCGCGGGGTCAATCCACGGGCTCAACTCATCCAGACCGAAGATCTCGGCAAGGTCTGCAGCACGCCACGGCTGGCCTACCAGGCACATTTCGAAAACCTGCGGCGCTGGTTGAGCTTCGATCTCCTCTGCGGGTGGGTGAACCGCGATCACCCCATGTGGGATTACCTGCGGGAGCATGGGGCCCGCTCGGCGGAGTTGCACTGGTTCATCGAACACGCCTGCCCGCCGGACGTGGTGGGCGTGAATCACTACGTGACGAGCGTTCGCTATCTGGACGAGGATCTTTCGCGATACCCGGCCTGCACGCACGGGGGCAATGGCCGCGATCGCTACGCCGACGTGGAAGCGGTTCGCGTGCCGGTGGAGCCGATGCCCGACGCGGCCAGCATGCTCTGGGAGGTGTGGACTCGCTACCGGCGGCCGATCGCGGTGACGGAGGTGCATCTGCACTCGACGCGCGAGGAGCAGATGCGGTGGCTGCACGAGATCTGGAACGCGGCGATGAGCGTGCGGTCGAAGGGAGCCGACGTGCGAGCGATCACGGCATGGAGTCTGCTGGGGGCGTTCGACTGGGACAAATTAGTGACACGGTGCACGGGAACGTATGAGGCGGGCGTGTTCGATCTGCGGTCGCCGGTCCCGCGGCCGACAGCGCTGGCAGGGATGATTCGCGACTTGGCCAGTGGCCGGAGGCCCGATCATGCGGTTTTGCACGTGTCGGGCTGGTGGCGGCGGCCCAGCCGGCTGACGTACGCGCCAGACCCTCCGTCGCAGGAATCCATGCAGGCCGGCGGATGGCCGGCGGCTCGGCCCATCCTGATCGTTGGCCGAGGAACGCTGGGCCGGGCGTTCGCCCGGATCTGCGAATCGCGGGGGCTGGTGTACACGCTGGTCGGTCGCGAGGAGTTCGATATCGCCGATCCGTGCCTCGTGGACGAGGGGTTGGATCGCTGGCGGCCCTGGGCGGTGATCAACGCCGCCGGCTTCGTGCGCGTGGACGAGGCAGAGCAGCTGAAGGCGCAGTGTTTTCGCGAGAACACTGTAGGCGCCATCTGTCTCGCGCGGGCGTGCGCGCGACGGGACGTCCAACTACTGACCTTCTCCTCGGACCTGGTATTCGACGGCCGCAAGCGAGTCCCGTATGTCGAGACGGACCGTCCGCGACCGCTGGGCACGTACGGCGTCTCGAAACTGCAGGCCGAGCGAGGCGTGCTGCGGGCGTTCTCAGCCGCGCTGGTCATTCGCACGAGTGCGTTCTTCGGCCCCTGGGACGATTACAACTTCGTGACCGTGGCGCTGTGTCGGCTGGCGGCGGGAGAGAGCGTGCGTGCGGCGGAGGATGCGTTTGTTTCGCCGACCTACGTCCCCGATCTGGTTCACGCGAGCCTCGATCTGCTGCTCGACGGCGAATCGGGCCGATGGCATCTGGCCAGCCGCGGCGCGGTGAGTTGGCTGGAGCTGGCCCGTCGAGCAGCGCGGCTGGCGGGGATGGAGGCGTCGGCAATCAAGGGCTGCTCGATGCAGAGTCTGGGCCTCAGCGCCCGCCGGCCATACTACAGCGTGCTCGGCAGCGAGCGAGCAACGATCATGCCGGAACTGGACGATGCCCTTCCTCGATACCTCCGGGACTGCCGGGCCATTGTGCCGGGGTAAGCTCACTTTTTTTCTCCGCCGATCCCTGAACCAACCCTGATTGCGTGAGTAAGATCATGTGAGCCCGCAGGGGTTTGCGGGCCGGGCAAAGCAGTCTTTGCACGGAGCGTGGCCGCGCGGCACCCGAGTCTCACCTCTTCGACGGCCAATTCGAGGCAAGCCGAGGCTCGACGCGTGGCGTCGAGGTTCGTTTCACGATTCGTGCACCGATTTCCAGGAGCAGGGCGTTGATCGCCGAGAAATGCAATCCGCAGGATGAGCTTCGCGAGCGCTTCGGGCATCCGCGGCCGCAGTTTCAGCGGGACGATTGGACGTGTCTGAACGGCGTGTGGGATTTTGCCATCGACGCCGACGCATCATGGCGGCTGCCCCGCGAAGTGCGGTGGGATCGCACGATTCACGTGCCGTACGCGCCCGAAACACCGGCCAGCGGCGTGGGCGACACCGGTCTGTATCAGTCTGTCTGGTATCGCCGGCAGTTCATCGCGCCGGATCGCCGCGAGGGCGATCGGCTCATGCTGCATTTCGGAGCGGTCGACACCACGGCGACGGTGTGGGTCAACGGGCACCGGGCAGGTGGCCATCACGGGGGTTACACGCCGTTCTCGCTGGACATCACCGATTTACTGGTGGAAGGTGAGCAGACGGTCATCGTCCGCGCGGAAGACAATCCGCTCGACTTGACAAAGCCGCGCGGCAAGCAGGATTGGAAGCGCGAGCCGCATTCGATCTGGTATCCCCGGACGACGGGCATCTGGCAGACGGTGTGGCTTGAATGCATTCCGGAGACGCGGATCGATTACGTACGTTGGACGCCCATCATGGAGCGGTGGGAAGTGATGCTGGAAGCCCGGATGGACGGGCCGGCTCGCGACGCCGCCAGGCTCCGGGTTCGCTTGTCCTGTGGTGACCAGCTGCTCAGCGACGACACGTATGCCGTGATCAATGGCGAGGTCCACCGAGGTGTTCGTCTGTCCGATCCAGGCATCGACGACGGACGCAACGAGTTGCTATGGCATCCGTCCAGTCCGAAGCTCATTGATGCGACGCTGGAATTGCTGGACCGCGACGGCCGCGTGCTGGACCGGATCGAAAGCTACACCGCGCTGCGTTCCATCGGGATTCAGGGCAATCGGTTCGTGCTGAACGGGCGTCCGTTGCCGCTTCGCATGGTGCTGGACCAGGGCTATTGGCCCGAGACGGGACTCACGCCGCCGGATGATCAGGCGGCCCGGCGCGACGTCGAACTGGCGCTGGCGATGGGGTTCAACGGCGTTCGGCGGCACCAAAAGATCTCGGATCCGCGGTACCTGTACTGGGCGGATCGGCTGGGGCTGCTGGTATGGGCGGAGATGCCTAGCGCGTACCGGTTCACCAAGCGCTCGGTCAAGCAGGTGTACCAGGAGTGGACCGAGGCGATCGAGCGGGACGTGAGCCACCCGTGCATCGTGGCGTGGGTGCCGCTGAACGAGTCGTGGGGCGTGCCGGACCTGCCGGACAGCCCCTCGCAGCGGCATTACGTCAAGGCGCTGTATCACCTGACCAAGACGCTGGATCCGTCGCGCCCGGTGGTCGGCAACGACGGTTGGGAGAGCGTGGCGACGGACATCGTGGCGATTCACGACTACGAGAACGATCCGGAGAAGTTGATCCGTCGCTATGGGGCGGAGGACCGGCCTTTCGCGAAGCTGGTCGAGCGGGAGCGTCCGGCGGGACGACTGCTCGCACTGGATGACATGGTGTCCGAGCCGGCGCGGCCGATCATGCTCACGGAGTTTGGCGGAATCTGTTACAGCGAGGATGACGAGGGGGCCTGGGGGTACTCGCGGGCCCGTACACCGAAGGAGCTTGCGCATCGCTATGCAGCGTTGCTCAAGGCCGTGCGGTCGCTGCCCATCTTTTCGGGGTTCTGTTACACGCAATTCGCCGACACGTATCAGGAAGCCAACGGTCTGCTTCGCGCGGACCGAACCCCCAAGATTCCGTTGCGGGAGATTGCCGCGGTCACCGCGGGACCGGACTGCGAGCAAACGGTGAATGTGGCGGCGAGGACGAGCGATCACGGGATGGAAGCGATGTGGCGGGAGCGTCTGATGGCGGAGCGCATCCACCAAGCACAGGACGTGGTCGAAGAGCACAAGATCGGGTAGACGTCAGCTATCAGCTGTCAGCTCTCAGCAGTGAGCCAGGCGGCTTTGGCCCAGAGGCGGGCGAGACGCCCGCCTCCCGGACGCCTGTCTCCCGGGATCCGCGTTTCCCGACTTATTTGCGGCGTTGGTGTACGGGGTACTTGGTTTGCGTCATCCAGGCCGGGCGCGAGCGGCGGATGTCGTGGACGATCCAGCCGATGCAGATGACGACCAGCGCGAAGCACATCAAGCTGAACAGCAGGAGAAGCCCGCCGAGCCGCTGGGCGGTTACGGCCTTGGGGTCGGCGGGCGGCGTGCGACGGGCCGGATCAGGATCGGCGACGGCGGGCGTGCCGAGGGGGTCGGTGGCCGGGGCGGTCGTGCCTGCCGGTTGAGTCTGGGCGGCCGCGGCGGCTTCCTCTGCCGCCTTCCGGCCCGAGGCGATCACCATCCGGCTCAACACCAGCAGCCCGATTCCCGCGGCCAGCGCGGCGACGGCCACGGCGACAGCCTTGGCCCGGCGATGCTTGTCGGGTTTTGCTCGCTTCATGTCGATGGCACCAGATTCATGACCATGGCGATTTCGTCGCACTGCTCCTGTAACGGGCACCGAACGCAATCCGTCCAGACCTTGTGAGGCAGCGTTTCCTTCGACACCATCTGGAAGCCGAGCCTCTCGAAAAAGCCTTGCTCGCGAGTGAGTGCGAACACTCGGCTCAGCCCCAGCCGGCGGGCCTCGTACAGCGTGGCCTCGACCAATTGGCGCCCGATGCCCTGGCCTCGGCGCTCCTCGCTCACGGCCAGGCTCTTGATTTCGGCCAGATCGCGCCAGACGAGCTCGAGAGCGGCACAGCCCAGCACCTGGTCCGCCTCGCCGTCGCGCTCGACGAACACGAAGAAATCGCGAAGGTGCTCGTAGAGGTCGGCGTGCGATCGAAACAACATTCGGTTGAACTCGGCGTGATGCGTGATCAACCGGTGAATCTGCGGCACGTCGGCCATGATGGCGTTGCGGATCAACTCGAAGGCTCCCAGGTGTCCACGAAGGTGACCACAGGCATTGTATCGACGGGCGGCCGCCAGGTGCAACGGGAAGGAACGACGCGTCGCCGTGTCGTTCTCACTCCGCCTGCGGCAGGTCGATCGTGAACGTGGTGCCGACGTTGACTTCGCTGGTCACGCGGATGGTGCCGTTCAACTCCTCGATCATGTCGCGGCAGATGGCCAGGCCAAGGCCGAGGCCGCGGCGGTCGGGCTTGTCGGCACCGGTCTTGGTGGTGAAGAACGGCTCGAAGATGCGTTCGAGGTTCTCGGGCGGGATGCCGCAGCCGGTGTCACGGACGTTGATCTGGACGCGGCCGTTGCGGGCGGCGGCGTCGATGGTCAGACGGCCCCGGCGGCCGAGCATCGCCTGGCGGGCGTTGATCACCAGATTGAACAGCACCTGCAGGAGCGAGCCCTCGTTGGCTCGTACGGCCAGCGTGGGGTCGATCTGGATCTGGAGCGTGATGTTGTCGCGGCCCAGATCGCGGCAGAGACACTCGACGGCGTTGGTGGCGATCTGGGCGACGTTCACCGCTTTGATGGCCGAGTCGCCTTGCTTGGCCAGGCCGATGATGCGGTCGGACATGTTGCGCATGACCTCGACCTGGGCGAGCGTCTTCTCCAATGCCCGCTGCATGAGCGGGACGTCGTTGGTGTCCAGCGCATGACGGGCGTAGGCCACGATGGGGGTGAACAGGTTGTTGAACTCGTGGGCGATCACGGCCGCCGTCGCTCCGAGGCTGGCCAGTTTCTGGGCCTGGCGAAGCTGGGCGTGCAGTTGATCGATCTGCCCAGCGAGCTTATCCAACTCGGATTGCAGGCGGTCGGCGTGCGTGGTTAGAGTGGTAATGGCGTCGTAGCCGGCCGGGGCCGCCGGGAATGATGACACGTTGTCCGCAGACGCAGAAACGTTCGAAGCATCGCCACGCGGAGGGGGAACTCGCGTTGGGGCTTTGGCACGGCTGAAGGACATAACGGTTCCCGTGAGGCGCTGGTCAGTTTTGCTCGGCGATGCCGTGTGCGGCACCGGACCCGTCGCACGCGACGGGGGCACAGCACCGCATCGTGGGCGTTGGGTACGCAGTAGAAGTTATCGGCAGTCGTCGCAAACGGACTTGAGGGGCAGTGGGATGGACATCGGCAGTCGGCTGGAGGCACTGCTCGCCGTGGCGGAAGAGATCGGGATCGACGTGCGGGCCGAACCCATGGGCGGCGAGGGCGGCGGGCTGTGCGTGCTGAAGGGACGGCGGGTGCTGTTCGTGGACACCGCCGCCGACGTGGCCACACGGTACGAGCGAACGGTTGCCGGCTTGGCCAACGTACCGGAGCTCGAGGATCGCTACCTCTTGCCGGAGGTACGCCGGGATCTGGAACGGCAACGGAGTTCGAACGCATGAGCAAGCGACGCAAGATCCGTATGCGGGCTGGTGGCAGGGCCGGGTGGTCGGCGATCTTTGCCATCGCGCTGGCGATCGGGTGGCAGGGCGGATTGCCTGGCCTGGAGCGCCAAGCGGCGGCGGCTTCGCGCGAATGGACGCCGGAAGTGTTCGACTACGATGCGCCCGTGCGGCTCGAGATCGTCGAGCAGGGCGAAGTGAAAGACGGCGGGATCGCCGGCACGCGGCAGTACGAGTTTCGCTTTCGCAACCTGCGGGGTGAGGAAGTGCCGGTGTTGGTCACGCTGCCTGAGAGGGGTAAGGGGCCGTTTCCGGCCGTGCTGCTGGTGCATGCCCTGGGCGGCGATCGTCGCCAGATCACGCGGGAGATGGGCAAGACGCTGACCTTGCGCGGCTTTGCCTGTGTGGCGCCAGATCTGCCGCTGCACGGCGATCGGGCCGGCGACGCGAAGCCCGAGGAACTGCTCGCCTGCGAGGACGTGGCCCAGGCGTATCGCAACGTCGTCGGCGCGATCATCGACATTCGCCAGACGCTCGACGCGATGAAGACGCGGAAGGACCTGGACATGGACAAGGGCGTTCCGGTGATCGGCTATTCGCTGGGGGCGTGGTTCGGGACGCTGGCCGGTTCGGCGGACCGGCGCATCTCCATGTTGGTCCTGCAGGGCGCGGGCACGGGAGCGCAAGACGGCAAGAGCCCGGTGTCGGGTGTCGGCGGTCTGTTCGGCGGCCGGCGGAGTGAGAAGACACTCCTGGATCGCTACGCGACCATTCGGCCGGAGGTGGCCGTCGCCGAGTTCGCCCCGCGGCCGCTGCTCATGCAGAACGGCAAGAAAGATCCGTTCATTCCCGAGGATGCCGCTCGAAATCTATACCGCGCGGCCAGGGCGCCCAAGGAGCTGAAGTGGTACGACGCGGGTCACGTCATGCCCGAAAAGGCCGCCGCGGACGCGGTGGAATGGATCGTCAAGAACCGCTGAACATGCCGCGGATTGATGCCTGCTCCGTGTACCTGGATTTTTTGCGGTCCTGATGTCGCGGGTCGGGAAAATTCTCTGCCAATATGACCTTTGCCAAAATGGCAAAGGTGAATGCCTTTCTCAGCGTCACTTCTCATAAATCGCCCATTTTTCGGGGGTTTCGTTACGTCCGTGGGGCCGGTGACGCGCTGGTACAGCCTTTGCATACATGGTTCTCGTGAGTCGGCCGCCGCCGGGGCGGCCCAGCGTGGCACCATCAACAGGAGGTTACACCGATGTCCAGATTATTGGATCCGGTTTGGCCCTTCATGCAACTTCGTCGAGAACTCTCGCACTTGATCGACAATCTCGAGAGCAACGGTGGTTCAACATCCGGTGTGTTTCCGCCCCTGAACGTCTGGGAGGATCGTGACAATTATTACGCCGAGGCGGAGATTCCGGGCGTTGCTCAAGAGGACCTGGAAGTTTTCACCATCGGCGACGAACTCACGATTCGTGGAAAGCGCGAGCCCATGTCGGGCAAGGGGCTGACCTATCATCGGCAGGAGCGCGGGTGGGGCCAGTTCGAGCGTGTGGTTTCGCTGCCGGGTGACGTGGATGCGGACAAGGTCGAGGCTCACCTGCATCACGGCGTGCTGAAGGTCATCTTGCCGAAGGCCGAAGAGGCCAAGCCGCGCAAGATCACGGTCACTGCGGCCTGATCGCGTGCCGGTTCGAGTCCAGGCGGCAGACAGGAACGAACAACCGAGCGGAGGTAACGACATGGCAACCGAAACGCTTGTCAGGCAAGGTCAAAGCGAAGTCCGGCGGGCCGAGCCGGCGCGAACGCGCCGCGTGTACGCACCGCTGGTGGACATCATCGAACAGAAAGACGGCTTGCTCCTCGTGCTGGATATGCCGGGGGTCGAGCCGGGCGATATCGACATCGAGTATGAGAACGGGCTGCTCACCGTTCACGGCAAAGTGGAACCGCGCGAGCAGGAGGATGCGTGCTATCTGCGTTGCGAGTATGGCACGGGCGACTTCCACCGGACCTTCACAGTGGGCGAGGGCATCGATGCCGACAAGATTGAGGCTGAGTGCAAGAACGGCGTGGTGACATTGCACCTGCCCAAGTCGGAAGCGTTCAGACCTCGCCGGATCGAAGTAAAGGGGGAATAGCTATCAGCTATCGGCTCTCAGCTATCAGCCGGTTGTTTGGCTCACAGCTCAGAGCTCATAGCTCACAGCTTATAACAATGGGAGGTGTCATGATGAACCTTATTCCTTGGCGAAGCAAGATGATGGAAGGCCGTACGAATGGCGGAACGGGCCTGGCCCGGCTGCGGACGGAGATGGATCAGCTGTTTGACCAGTTCTTCCGCGATCCGTGGGGGACGCTGGCTCAGGGCCTGACCGTAGGACCGCCGATGGATCTGGCCGAGAGTGAAAACGAGATCACCGTGACGGCTGAACTGCCGGGCGTGGACCCGAAGGACATCGACATCGATGTAACCGGCGACACGCTGACCATCCGCGGCGAGAAGAAGCAGGAACGCGAAGGCAAGGAGCGCAACTATCAGTTCATGGAGCGGAGCTTCGGCCGCTTCCAGCGGACGATTCAACTGCCCACGCCGGTGGATCCCGACAAGGTCGAAGCGGTGTGCAAGAACGGCACGCTGACCATCACGCTGCCCAAGGCGCCGGACGCTCAGCGTAAGAAGATCCAGGTGAAGGAAGGCTAAGCGTTCGGGCATCGGCCTTGCGGAGTGGAGCCGCAATCCGGAAGGGATGTGCGTTGCGTGCCACCGGAACGCACATCCCTTCCAGGATTGGGGCTGACCTTTCGGAATGAGGCTCACAGAGGACGCGGCAGCCGACCTGCCGGCGGCGGGCGGCAGACCGTCGCCGTCGAACTTCCCAAATCAAATCATCGTAGGTTCAACTATCCAGCCCCCGATCGCGCCCGCCGACTTGTCGGCGGGCGCGATTCGGGTAACCTGAGACATTTCGTTCGCCTGACAGCCGTGCTTGCGCCCGATTTCGGCGAGCTGTCGGCGGTCCGGCGGAAGGGCATCCCTGCGGGATCGCGGCCTGACGGGGATGGTGGCGGGATCGGACGTGCAGGCCGGGACCACGGCCCGTGTCGGGACAGGACAGGAAAGGACCCCATGGCGATTTCGCAGGTTGACGTCAAGCTGATCGGAGAAGAAGTCCGTCGCAAGAGCGAGCCGTTTCGGTTGCTCCTCGAACAACTGCATCGCGTGATCGTGGGTCAGGACGACCTGCTGCACAAGATGCTGATCGGACTGCTGAGCAACGGACACATTCTCATCGAGGGCGTGCCGGGTCTGGCCAAGACCACGGCCGTCTCGTGTCTGGCCGCGGGCATCAACACGGGCTTTCAGCGGTTGCAGTTCACGCCCGACCTACTGCCGGCGGACCTCATCGGCACGTTGATCTACCGAGCCGCCGACGGCGAGTTCGTCGTCCAGAAGGGCCCCATCTTCTCGAACATCATCCTGGCGGACGAGATCAACCGCGCGCCGGCCAAGGTGCAAAGCGCGCTCCTCGAAGCCATGCAGGAACGCCAGGTGACCATCGGCAAAGAGACGTTCCCGATGGCCGACCCGTTCCTCGTGCTGGCCACACAGAACCCCATCGAGCAGGAAGGAACGTATCCGCTGCCCGAGGCTCAGGTAGACCGGTTCATGCTCAAGCTGGTGGTCACTTATCCCAGCAAGTCGCAGGAGCGTGAGATTCTCGACCGCATGTCGCGGACGAGCCCGGACCGGACGATCCAGCCGGTGATGCAGCCGGGCGACATCGCGGCGGCGCGCCAGGTGGTGGACGAGATCTACATCGACGACAAGATCAAGGACTACATTGTGGATCTGGTGGTCGCCACCCGCGAGCCGCGTGAGTTCAAAGTGCCCATCGAAGGCATGATCCAGTACGGGGCGTCGCCGCGGGCCACCATTTTCCTGACCCTCGGAGCCAAGGCGGCGGCGTTCCTGGCCGGCCGCGGTTACGTCGTGCCTCAGGACGTCAAGGACGTGGCCATGGACATCCTGCGGCACCGCGTGCTGCTTACGTACGAAGCCGAGGCCGAGGAAAAGCGGCCCGAGGATATCGTCAAGGCGATTCTCGATCACGTGCCGGTGCCGTGAGGCTCGAGGCCTGAGACTTGAGACCTGAGGCTTGAGGTAGCGTGTATGGCGGCTCTTTCTCTGGCATATAGCTTATAGCTTAGAGCTTACAGCTTTCTTCCATGATTCCCGCGGAACTCCTCAAGAAGATACGCCGGATCGAGATCCGCACGTCGCACATCGTGAACGACGTGATGAGCGGGCAGTATCACTCCGCCTTCAAGGGGCGGGGCATGGAGTTCGAGGAGGTTCGCGAGTATCGCGTCGGTGATGACGTTCGTGCCATCGACTGGAACGTCAGCGCCCGCTACGGCCGGCCCTTCGTGAAGGTCTTTCGCGAGGAGCGCGAGCTGACGGTCATGCTCATGGTGGACATGAGCGCGTCGCATTCGTTCGGCACGCGGGATCAGCTCAAGCGGGAACTGGTGGCCGAAGTCTGTGCCACGCTGGCGTTCTCGGCCATCCGCAACAACGACAAGGTGGGGCTGATCTGCTTCACCGATCGCATCGAAAAAGTGGTGCCCGCTCGCAAGGGGCCGCAGCACGTGTTGCGGGTCATCCGCGAGCTGCTGTATCACCAGCCCGTCGGTCGGGGGACGGACTTGGCCGTGCCGCTCGAGCATCTGAACACGGCCATCAAGCGCAAGAGCGTGGTGTTTCTGGCCAGCGATTTCCAGGGCGGGGCGTACGAGCAGCCCATGCGGGTGGCCCGACGCCGGCACGATCTCATCCCCATCGTCGTCGAGGATATCCGCGAGCGCGAGCTGCCCGACGTTGGATTGGTCGAGCTGAAAGACAACGAGACGGGTCGGATGGTGCTGGTGGACACGTCGAGCCGCCGCGTCCGTGAACGCTACCGAGCTCAAGCCCAACAGGCGGCGGAAACGCGGGACCGGTTGTTCCGCCGGATGGATGTCGAGGCAATCTACACCCGCACCGGCGAGTCGTTCATCGAGCCGCTCACGCGGTTCTTCCGGGCGAGGGAGGCGCGGCGATGAAGGCGTGGGCACCATCCCGAACCCTCGCGCTGTGGGTGATCGTGGGGCTGGCCTGCGCGCCGCTGGGCGGATGCCGGACGAAGGAGGCCGACACGCCGCAGGCGGAGGCGGTGCTGCCGGTGGAGAAACAGGTGGAGCGCGGGCCGGTGACCTTGACGGTTCGCGCGGACAAGCCGCGGATCACCATCGCCGAGAAGCTTGAGCTGGTCATCGAGGTCCAAGCCGCCGACGGCGTGGACGTGAAGATGCCCTCATTCGGCGAGAAGCTGAGCGAGTTCGAGATTCGCGACTTTCGCGAGCGTGCGGCCGTGCCGCGGAG
Organism: Planctomycetota bacterium; assembly: GCA_029550525.1. GTDB lineage: Bacteria > Planctomycetota > Phycisphaerae > UBA1845 > PWPN01 > JACQVT01. The sequence goes on along the minus strand of JAKPHF010000062.1, from coordinate 189,831 downwards.
CGTGAAAACAGACGGCGGAACCACACCGGTGCGGGTGTGGACACAGGAGTACGTTCTGGAAAGCTTCCTGTCGGGCGAGTTGGAAGTGCCGGGCTTCACAGTGAAGTTCGAGGACCGGCGCGATCCCGGCAAGCCTGTCGAAGGCGAGATCGCCACCGATCCGTTCAAAATCGAAGTCACCTCGCTGTTGGCCGGCCAGTTCGACCCCGCCAAGTTCAAAGACATCAAGGGCACGGTGGAGTTGCCCGCGGATCGCACGCGGGCATGGTGGCGGTGGACGGCCGCGGCCGCGGGTGTCGTGGCGCTGGCTGCGATCGTTTGGCTGCTTCGCCGGCGGCGACGCAAGGCAGCCGAACCCACACCGCTGCCGCCGCACGAGTGGGCGTTCTTCGCCTTGCAGCGGCTGGAGGAAGATCGGCTGGTCGAAACCGGCCGTGTGCAGGAGTTCTATTTCCGGTTGAGCGGGATCGTCCGCGAATACATCGAGCGGCGGTTCGGGCTGATGGCCCCCGAGCGAACGACGCCGGAGTTCCTCGCCGAGGTACGCTCGGCCTCGGAACTCAATACCAAGCACAAGCTTCTACTGGGTGAGTTCCTGCAGGCGGCTGACATGGTCAAGTTCGCCCGTTACGATCCGGCACCGAGCGAAGTGCAGTCGGCGCTGACCACCGCGCGGGTGTTCGTGGACGAAACCACGCCCGGTGCTGAGGAGCGACAAGACGGACGATTGCAGAACCAGCGAGACTCCGGCGCCGGGCGGCAGGACGATTCGCAGGTCGAGGAGGTGCGGGCGTGATTCTCGATCCGACCTCCAAATGGTTCCTGTTACTTCTATTGGTGGTGCCGCTGGTCTGGTGGCGGATGTGTGACCGCCGGCGGCGGGGGACGGTGCGGTTTTCCTCCGTTCGTCCACTGGAAGGGCTCGGTACGACCTGGACCATGCGGGCCCGGTGGCTGCTGCCCGTGCTGCGGACGGCGGCCATCGTGCTTCTGGTGGTCGCGCTGGCCCGGCCCCAGAAGCCCGACGAGCAGACGCGAATCTTCTCAGAAGGCATCGCCATCCAGATCGTGGTGGACCGCTCGGGCAGCATGCAGGCCATGGATTTCCGGCTGGACGGCAAGCCGGTGGATCGGTTGACCGCGGTTCGCAAAGTGGTGCGCGATTTCGTCCTGGGCGACGGCCAGCTCAAGGGACGGCCCAATGACCTGATCGGCCTGATCGTCTATGGCACGTATGCTGACAGCAAGTGCCCGCTCACGCTCGACCACGGCTACCTCATCGAGAGCCTCAACCGGACGGAGATCGCCAAGACCGAAGAGGAAGGGCAGACGGCTATCGGCGACGCGATCGCTCTGGCCGTCGAGCATCTGCGGGCCCTCGAACGGCAGCGCAGCCGGGGCCAGCTTCAGCAGATCAAGAGCAAGATCATCATTCTGCTGACGGACGGCGAGAGCAACGCGGGTGTCATCCCGCCGCTACAGGCTGCGGAACTGGCCGCGACGTACGGCATCAAGGTCTACACCATCGGGGCGGGGACGGACGGCTGGGCGCCGTTCAAGGTCACCGACCCGTTCGGTCGCGAGCGATACCAGCGCATGCCGGTGTCCATCGACGAGGAGACGCTGCGCAAGATCGCGGACAAGACGGGCGGCAAGTATTTCCCGGCCAACAATACCGAGTCGCTGGCTAACGTATACGCGGAGATCGACAAGCTCGAGCGGAGCCGGACCGAAGAAAAGCGGTACTTCCAGACGACCGAATGGGCGACGTCGGCGGTGCGGCTGGGGCCGGTCACGCTGCCGCCGCTGCTGCTGTGCGTGTTCGGTCTGCTCGCGCTGGAGCTGATTCTCTCGAATACGTGGTTGCGAAGGATACCGTAAAAGGAAGGAGACAGAAGGCAGGAGACAGGAGGAGCTATCAGCTGTCAGCTATCAGCAGTCGGCTGAATGACGAATGACGAAATCCGAATGACGAAAGAAGCCCGAATGACGAATGACTCATTCTGGCTCATAGCTTAGAGCTTATAGCTTACAGCTTTCCCATGAACATTCGCTTCGACAACCTGGCTTATCTGCACCTGTTGTGGGCGGTGCCCGCACTGGCGGCCGTGGTGTGGTACGGGCAGTACCGCAAGCAACGGGCGCTGCGCGCGTTCGCCACCTGGAACCTGCACGCGCATCTGTTGCCGCAGGTGAGCGTGGCGCGTCAGTGGGTGCGGTCGATCCTGGTGCTGGCGGCGATGGTGGCCATCGTGCTGGGGGCGGTCGGGCCGCGATGGGGCGTGACGTACGAGGACGTTCCCCGGCGGGGGATCGACATCATGTTCGTGCTGGACGTCTCGCGTTCGATGCTGGCCGAGGATATCAAGCCCAACCGCCTGGAGCGGGCCAAGCAGGCAATCGACGACGTGCTGCAAGTGCTCGGCGGCGACCGCGTCGGGTTGGTGACGTTCGCGGGCACGGCGGTGCTGAACTGTCCCCTGACGATCAACTACAGCGCGTTTCGCATGACGCTCGACGAGGTCGGCCCGCTGACCAGCACACGCGGCGGGACGCTCATCGGCGACGCAGTGCGGCTGGCGGCCGACTCGTTCGTGGACCCCATCAAGAAGTACAAGGCTATCATCGTCATCACCGACGGCGAGGATCAGGAGAGCTATCCCGTCGAGGCGGCGACCAAGGCCTTCCAGGAAAAGGGCATTCGCGTCTTTACGGTAGGCCTGGGCAGCACGGACGAGGGAGCCCGCATCCCGATGGAGAAGAACGGCCAGCGCCTCTACCTGCAGTACGACGGGCAGGAGGTCTGGTCGAAGATGAACCCGGAGCCGTTGCGACAGATGGCGATCGCGGGCGGCGGTGCGTACGTGCCGGCCGGCACGAGCAACTTCGACCTGGGACAGCAGATTTACCTGGACAAGATCGCTCAGGGCGAGCAACGCGAATTCGAGGCCACACGGATCGAACGGTATAAGCCGCGGTTCCAATGGTTCGCCGGGGCGGCGCTGGTTCTGCTGCTGACGGCGAGCTTGATGCGGGAGACGCGGGGGGACGTGGAGGCGTCAGACGGTGAGCACACGGGAATCTGAGAGAGCCCAAACCGTGAACGCGGGACACGGACGGCGAGCGGGCGTTTGGATCGTCGTCGTCGCGCTGAGCCTCGCGACGGCGGCGATAGCGGCGGACCGGGAAGCGAGCCGACTGGTGGCCGAGGCCAATGCGGCGATGGCGTCCGGGCGGATCGACGAAGCGCTCGAGCTGTACGACCGGGCCGCGTCCAAGGCTCCGGATTCGCCCGAGCTGGCCTACAACCGCGGCGTGGCGTTCTACCGCAAGGGCGACCGGGCCAAGGCGGCCGAGCAGTTCTTGAAGGCCCTGGCCAGTCGCGACCTCCAATTGGAGGCCAAGGCCAAGTTCAATCTGGGCAACTGCGCCTACGCCGACGCGCTGGACAAGCAGGGGGATGTCAAGGCCGCGCTGGAGCAGCTGAAGCTGGCCATCTCGTACTACAAGGACGCCATCGCCGCCGATCCGGCCGACCTGGACGCCAAGGTCAACATGGAGACCGCGCAGCTGTTCATGAAGCATCTGCTTGACCAGGAAAAGAACAAGCAGGAGGAGCAGCAGAAGAACGAGCAGAACCAGTCGCCGCAATCGCAGCCCGAATCGCAGCCGGCGTCGCAGCCGGAATCGCAACCCGAGCAGCCGCAGAGCCAGCCGGCCAGCCAACCCGAATCGAACGAACAAAAACAACAGGACGGGCAGAAGCAAGAGGGAGAGGATCAAGAAGGCCATCAGCAGGAAAGCGCGGAGCAACAGGATTCGCAGCAGGGCGAGAAACAGGAGCAAAAGGGCGAAGACGGCGAGGGCAAGAAGCTCGAGGCTCAGGAACAAAAGGGGGGGCAAGGCCAGAAGGATGACCAAGCCAAGAAAGATGATGGATCGGACAAGTCCATGCTGATGATCGAGATGACGCCCGAGCAGGCGGAGCGTCTGCTGCAGAAGATTCGTGATCGTGAGCGACAACGGCGCGAGGCGCTTCTGCGCATGCGGCAGCTCCAGCAGGTGCCGGTGGACAAGGATTGGTGATCTCCGTTGAGGAGCATGGGTGCCAACTCACGGATCGCTCTCAGAAAAGAGGCGGGCCAGATGCCCGCCCGCCAAAAGAGAGTTGAAGACGGATTGGGTATGAGCGACATGGACCGACATGAACAGGGCGGGGGATGGAAATCCGGCCCGCCACGTGCGGGCGCGACACTCGCCTGGCGGACGCCGACGGGCCCCGGCATGCGACCGCGGCTATGGGCGGTTTGGGCGGTGCTGGGCTTGCTGGTCACCGCCAGTGGGGCCGGTGCGGCCAATGTCCAGGTGAACGTGTCCTCACGCGAGACGGTCGTCGGCGTGCCCATCGTGATGCAGATCGCCATCGAAAGCACCGGCGCCGAGCCGCCGCCCCAGTTGCCCGAGATTCCGGACGTGAAGGTGCGCAGTCGCGGCGGCCCCATGCGCAGCTCGCAGACCACCATCATCAACGGCGTGGTGGAGTCCAAGACCACGCTCACGTACGAGTACGAATTGACACCCATGCGGGAGGGACGCATCGTCATCCCGGCGTTCGAAGTCACGGCGGACGGCCAGGTTCACCAAACGTCGCCGATCTCAATCGTCGTTTCCAAGAGTGAGACCGAGGATCTGCTGTTCGTCGAGGTGCAGGGCGACCGCGGCAAGCTGTACGTGGGCGAATCGCTGCAGGTGAAGCTGCAGATTTGGCTGCGGCCCTTCGTCGATCGCAATTACGGCCGGCTGGCAGCGGCCAGCATGTGGAGCTGCATCAACCTGGAACGCAGCGAGTGGGGCATCTTCCGCGAACCGCTGGAGCAGATGTTGGCCCGCCGCGCCGAACCCAGGGGGCGCGAAGTCTTGCGCAAGGACTCGCAGGGCCAGGAGCGAGCGTATTACCTCTACGAGATCGAGCGGACCATCGAGGTCAATCGTCCGGGGCCGCTCACGGCCGAGGACATCAACATCGTGGTGACCTACCCGACGCGTCTGGGCCGTTCTAACGACATCTTCTCCATGGGTCGTTTGATGATGACCTCGTCCATGCCGCTCGCTGCTCAGGCGACGGTCGCGCCCATCGAGGTGCTGCCGTTGCCGGTCGAGGGCAAGCCGGCGTGGTTCAGCGGAGCGGTGGGCCGGTACACCATCGAGGCCAGCGCCAAGCCGACCGAAGTGGCGGTCGGCGATCCCATCACGCTCACGCTGCGGATCGACGGCGACGGTAACCTGCAGGAGCTTCAGCCGCCGCCGTTGGCCGAGTTGCCGGAACTGACCGAGCGCTTTCGCGTGCCGAGCGAGCCGCTGGCCGGCGAAGTGGGTTCGGACGGCAAGCGCTTCAGCGTGAGCATTCGGGCGGTCTCAGATGACGTGGCGTCCATCCCGCCCATCCCATTTGCGTTCTTCGACCCACGAGAGGAGAAGTACGTCACCGTTTACACCGAGTCGATCCCGTTGAAGGTGACGCCGGCCGACAAGCTGGCCGTTTCGCAGATCGTCGATTCGACCGGCAACCGCCAGGCAGTGGGGCGGCTGACCGAATCGGCCGGCGGCATCCTCGCCAACTACACCGGCATGCGTGAGGTGCTCACGCCGCAGGACGTACGGTGGGGACCGCTCACGTGGATGGCCTTGGTGTTGCCGCCGATCGGATTCGTGGTTTGTTGGATGGTGCAGAGCCGATCGCATCGGCTGCGCACGGACGTGGGCTTCGCTCGTCGGCGGCGAGCGAAACGCGACGCGGTGGCTCGGTTGCGCTCGGCCAATTCGACTCGTGACGCCGCGGGCGCGGTCTCGTTGGCGCTGGGGCAGTATGTGGCCGACCGCTGCAATCTGCCCAGCGGCGGCATGACGCGGGCGGCGGTCGTGTCCGAACTGCAGGCCCGGGCGGTGAACGAGGAACTCGTGCGCGAGATCGACGCACTGCTCGCCGAGTGTGAGGCGATTCATTACGCCGGCAGTGGGACGCGTTCACCCGAGGAACTGCGCAATGCGGCTCTGCGCTGCATCGATCGGCTCGAACGCGAGAAGCTGGACGCCGGCTCACGGAGAAAGTCGGCGGTAACGAGCGGTGTGGTCGGGGGACTCTTCGTGGCTGTTCTTTTCGCTGGAGCGCCGGTAACCGTTCGGGCCGAGCCGCTGACGCTCGAACAGCAGGTCGAAATTCTCAATCAGGGACTGCGGGCCTTTGATGAGGCGGCGCAGTTGCGGCAGAAGAATCCCACGCAGGCAGGCGTCCTGTTCCGCGAGGCTCAGGCCAAGTTCCAACTGCTTGTGGACAGCGGGGTTCGCAACGGCAAGCTCTATTACAACCTCGGCAACGCCTGCCTGGAGAGCGGCCAACTGGGCCGGGCCATCCTCAACTATCGACGGGCCCAGACGCTCATTCCCGACGATCCGCGACTGGCGGCTAATCTGCGGTACGCCCGGTCGTTGCGGCGCAATCAGATCGCCGAGAGCGGCGAGCAGGCGTTTCTGCGAACACTGTTCTTCTGGCATTTCGGCACGTCACTGCATCATCGTTTCGCGGCCGGTCTGGTGGTGTACGTGTGTTTCTGGGCATTGCTGATCGCACGCACGTTCATGCCACGGCTGGCCTGGCGCTACGCACTCGTGCCGGTGGGGCTCACGTGTCTCCTGCTCGGCGCATCGGTGGCGGTGAGCCTTGCGACCGAATCATCGAGCCGGGCGGGCGTGATTCTGGCCGAGAACGTCACCGTGCGCAAAGGCAACGGCGAGGGCTTCGAACCGCAGTTCAAAGAGCCGTTGCACGAAGGCGTCGAATTCGAACTGGTGGAGCGCCGTGCCGAATGGCTGCACATTCGCCTGCCGGACGGGAAGACCGGATGGATCCGCGAGCGAGACGCGGAAATGATATGAGCGCAAGACCTGAGACCTGAGGCTTGAGAGCTCTGGCTTATAGCTCATGGCCTGATCATAGCCTACCGCTTACAGCTTTTTTCGCCCCTGCCGCTTCGCGGAGGTAACGCACGAGCTGTTCGGCGCGGCAGTCGGCGGTGTGCTCGCGGAGGATGCGCTGGCGACTGCGCCGACCGATCTCCCGCCGCTGCTCGTCGGGCATGTCGCGCAGATACTCCAGCGTTTCACCGGGCGAATGCGACACCAGGATTTCCGAGCCGATCTCCAGAAACGAGTTCAGTCCGTCCCAGTAGTCGCTGATCACGGGCGTGCCGCAGGCCGCGGCCTCGAACAGGCGAACGCTCGGCGAGTAGCCGGCACGGATCATGTCGTCGCGCGTGACGTTCAACGTGAACCGTTGGGCTGCGTAGAACCCGCGGTGCTGCGCCGGGGCCAAATGTTCGACACGATCGCAGTTGCCCGGCCAGGCGATCGATTCGGGATAGAGAGGCCCGGCGACCACGAACCGCAGATCCGGTGCCCGGCGGGCCGGTTCGAGCATGAGTTGGTCGAGCCGTGGCTGGCGATCGTCGCTGTACGTTCCGAGATAACCCATGTCCCACCGGATGGGCTCTTCTTGCGGGTAGTGCACCTCCGGATCGACCGAGCAGTGCAGCGGCCGGGCCATGGGCGAGCCGTAATGCCGCTCGAGATGGGCAAGCGTGGGGCCGCCCGTGAACGAGAGATAGACGTCGAAGTGCGGAATGAGGCCGGACGTCAGGTATTCGCATCGGCCGCGCTGCAAGGCCGCGAGCGTCACCGGCGTGTCGATGTCGTAGAACGCCGTGACGCCCCCGGCGGTGTGCAGCACCCACTCGCTGACGGCAATTCCTTGCGGCACGTACGATCCGACGATGACGGCGTCGGCCTCGGCGACCTCGCGGGCGAAGTGATGCTTCAGTTGGGCGAGCGACCGATAGAGACGCGTCCGGCCGTAGGGCGGATTCGGCAGGTCGCGATTCTCGCGATACCACGGCACGTCGCGCTCGAGAAAGCACACATCGTGGCCCTGCCGCACGAGCCCGCGGACCAGGCCACGAAACGTGGTGGCATGGCCGTTGCCCCACGACGATGTGATCGACAGGCCCAGGATCACGATGTTCATGTCGCTCCCACCTCCGCCGATGCCGGGCTCTTGTATTTGCGACCCATCAGCAGGGTGTGCAACTGCCGGGCGCGATGGGCGTACGTGTGCTCAGCAAGCACCCGGGCTCGGCCGCGCCGGCCGATGTCGCGAGCTTCTCGCGGTGAGAGACGAAGCAGCAGATCGGCCACCTCGGCCCCGTCGTGGGCCACGAGCACTTCCTCGCCCGGCTCGAGGAACTGGCTCACGCCAGCGAACGCGTCGGTGATCAGGCAGGCGCCCGCACCGGCTGCTTCGAACACTCGCGTCGCCGGCGAATAACCGTAGCGGGCCATGCTTTCGCGATGGATGTTGAGCACCGCTCGCGGTGTGCAATTGAAAGCGTTGTGATCGCGCGAGTACACGTGACCCACGAGATGCACATTGAGAGGCAGCGGCTTGTCGTCCCAGCCGCTGCCCCCGAGCAGGAATCTGGCATGCGGCAGCCGGGCGGCGGCTTGCAGAAAGAATGCTTCGACGCGGGCCTCGCGATCGGGCAAACGGTTGCCCAGAAAGCCGAGCGCACCTTGAAAGCGTCCGTCAGGCTCGACGGGGAAATGTGTCGAAGGATCCAGCGCGTTGTAAACGGGGATGCACTCACGGGCCCCGAATCGCCGGTAAGCACGAATCACGAGATCACCACCGCCGTAGGTCAGAACCAGGTCATAGCGGGGCACGCACTCGTGAAAGGAGTCGGCCGGGTCGCGCTCGAGCCGATCGAGTGTGGCCGGCGCGTCCACGTCCCAAAACGCCACCAGCGTTCGAGGCTGACGGATATTGAGCACGGCTTTTTCGAGCAGTTCATCGAACACGCCCACGCCGCTGGCTTTGACGATCAGGTCGGCGTCCCGACCTTGTTCGAGGGCTTGTTCGACGCCTCGTTCGTCGGCCGGGTAGACGACCACTTTGGCCCAAGGTGGATCGGCCATGTCGCGATGCTTTTGGCGGTCGTAGGCGTCGGGTTCATAGAAAGTGATCGTGTGGCCCAGGTCGTTCAGCGCCCGGATCACGCCACGATAGTACGTGGCCGCGCCATTCCAGAAGGCCGACACCAGGCTCGAGCCGAAAAACGATATTCGCAGACCCTCAGGCATGAAAACGCCTCCTCGCAGACCGGGCGCGTCGCTCCGATTGCCAGGATTGGATCTCCCGGATGATGCCGAGCAACTGATCCGCGCGGTGCCGGCACGTGTGGCGGGCCAGGACTCGGCGATGTCCGCAGGCGGCCATGCCGCGGGCAAAGGCCCGGTCCTGCAACACGCGTTCAAGGTGCTTTTTCATCTCTCGACCGTCGCGAGCGAACAGGAAATCGCGGCCCGGCACGAACAAGTGCTCGTCGTCGTACCACGGAGCGCTGATCAAGGGCATGCCGCAGGCCAGCGCCTCGAAGACACGAATGGTCGGAATTCCGGGCAGGGCTTGGGCGTAGGGCCGGCGCGGCACGTGGATAGTCAGGCGAAAGCGGGCGAACACCTCGGGAACTCGGTAGTTGGGCAGCCAGCCGCCATACATGATTCCGGCTCGGGCCAGCCTGGCGCGGGCGTGATCGGGATAGCGAACGCCGAAGACGGTCGCTCGGAGACCCAACTGTCGGACCGGGTCGATGAGATACTCCTGCAGTTCCGCCGAGCGCTCGTCGTCGCCCCAGTTGCCGATCCAGACGAGATCGCCGCCGGTCGATGAATCGGCGTCGTGACTGCCGCAGGTCGCCGCGGGCCACCGAGATCGCAAGGGGCGAAACGTGCGGGTGTCGGCCGCTTCGTGCCAGGTCCACGCCCGCCGCGCCCAGCGGTTGCGCAGGTAGATGTCGCGGACGGTGTTGCCGAAGGCGAGCACGCCGTCGTAATGCCGCAGGTCGTACCGGGCCATGGCGGCCGGATCGGTCGCGCTGCGATGGTGCGTATCGTGGAAGAGCAGGACGTATGACCCGCGGGCCGCCTTGTGCTCGCCGATGCGCTGCACGAGATCGGGCTCGTTCCACTCGTGGACGATGACGACGTCGGCGTCGGCGAGCGCCTCGTTCAGATCGAGGTTGCGCAGCGAATACAGGTTGCTGGTCAGCCACGGGTAGACCCGGTGGAACTCGCGGATGGGCTGCAGGCCGTGGGTCTCGACGAGGTTGTTGCGGCTCCAGGAATCCACCGGCTCGAAGACTCGGACCTTGTATCCGCGACCCGTCAGCTCGGTGGCCACGCCGCGCAGGAAGTGAGCGTTGCCGTGATTCCAGTCGGACAGCAGCGAGTGATACCACATCACGACGCGCATGCCGCCTCCTGGACGCCGGCTCGCGACGCGGCGAGTCGCCGGTACAAAGCCAGGTAAGCGCCGGCCATTCGTTCCGGTGTGAACTTCAAGGCCCGCTCGCGGGCGATCCGGCCCTGGTGATGGCAGCGCTCGGGATCGTCGATCAGGCCCTGCAGCGTGGCGGCCAAACCGTCGCGGTCGTCGGGTGAGACGTACAAGGCCGCTTGGCCCCACACTTCGCGCAGACTTTCGATGTCGCCCAGCACGAGGGCACAGCCGCACAACGCCGCTTCCACCACGCTCAGCCCGAACGGCTCGTAACGGGCGGGCAGTGCGTAGATCGCCGCCCGGTCGAGCCAGCGAGCCAGCTCGGGAAACGGCAGCGGACCCAGCAGATTCACGTTGCGCCGGCGGAACGGCTGCGATTGCGTGAGCATGGTTTCGCCGGCCAGCCATACCGGCCAGGGCAAACGGGAGGCCACTTCCTCGAGCAGACGCACGTTTTTGGCTTCGTCCCAGAGTCGTCCCGCACTGATGATGAACGGCCATTTGGGGCTGGTACCCGTGACGTCCAGGCGGCGTCCGTTGGGCACGACCTGCGAGCGCGTGGGGCTGCCGTAGTTGGCGATGATGGTGTTGAGCATGGCCCGCGTCGGGGCGACGACCATGTCGGCCGCCTCGATGCCTTTGCGCACGGCGTGGGCGTACGCGTTCCACGAATCCGGCGGCGAACATTTCTTGACGGCCTGCCACCAACTGACGACGCACGAGTGGGCCGTGATCATGACCGGGGCCTTGAACGGCAGGGCGGCATGCACGTACCCGTTGAGGTGCACGACGTCCGGACGCACGGTGTCTTCCAGGTACAACAGCCAGTCGCCCGCCTCCTGGACGTCGTGCCACGGGTCGTCCATCCATTCCAGCTTGTACGTGCTCTCGCACAGTGTGAGCGAGGGAATGGCGTGAGCGTCCCGCCGTTGCCGGGAGCGCAGCGGATCTCCCATGGTGGCCAGGGTCACCTCGACGCCTTGGTGGTGAAGTTCGCCCGCCAGTTCGAGGGCGTACGTCCACACACCGCCGATAGTGTCAGCGGTCATCAGGATCTTCATGGCTCTCCCCGTCTTTCCCTCGACGAGTCTCGACTAGGTCACGATCAACGCCTTGAAAAAGCCCATGGGGCGTTGACTTACCATCTCGAACGCCTTATCCAGCTCGTTCAGCCTGAACCGGTGCGTGTACAACCCAAGGGGATCGAGCAAGCCGCTGGTCACCGCGTCGATGGCCAACTGCACGCCGTCGCGATATCGCTGCGGATCTCGTTCGTGCGCGTTGATGACGTCGAGTCCGCGCCAGTTCCACAACTGCATGTTCACCTGCCGAAGCCCGTCCTGGTGATAGCCGGCGATGATGAGCCGGCTCCGTTCTCCGGCCAGTTCGCCGGCCAGTTCGAGCGTGGCCTGGTGCCCCGCCGCCTCGATGACGCGTTCGCACAGGGCGTCGCCCGTGATGTCGCGCACGCGACGAATTACCTCCGACGCCGATTCCAGGGCCAGCGTCTCACGTGCTCCGAGCCGGCGGGCCAGTTCCAGCGCGCAAGGACGGCGGGAGATGGCGATGACCTGAGCCCCGGCGGAGACGGCCAGCCGCGTCAGGAGCGCACCGAGGAAGCCGATCCCCACGATGGCCACGTGCCGACCCCGGCGGATTTCGGATCGTTCAAAGACGTTCATCGCGCAGGCCAGCGGCTCACCGGGGAAAGGCTGGCCGTCGAGCGAGGCGGGCAGGACGATGGTGGCCTTCGAGCTGCACGTCGTATATTCGGCATAGGCATTTGTGCTTAGCGAGGCAACGCGTTCCCCGACGCGGCGATCGGTCAAGCCGGGCCCGACCGCATCAATCCATCCCCAGGCTTCGTGCCCGAGACTGCCCGGCGGCAGCGGGTACTCGAACCACGGCCGGCCCTCCCAGGGAGGCAGGTTGGAAGCGCATACGCCGCATCCTTCCACACGCACGCGGACCTCGCCCGGACCCGGCTCGGGTAGCTGGACCTCCCGGATCTCGAGTTGACGTGGTGCAACCACCACCGCGGCAGACATGGTTTTCCGCCGGGTCTGGGAAGCATAGACAGTAGCTGCGCTGCGCGTTGTCATCGTACGTCGCTTCGAGCCTTCATCCGCCAGCGAGTGGTTCTCATTGGCGCACCGCGCATTCGGCCGGTCGAGCGGCCGGAACCGGCAGGTGCGCGCGGCTCAACCATTCGTAGAGTCGGCGAACCCCTTCCTCAACGCCTACGCGCGGGCACCATCCCGTGGCTCGCTGATACTTGAGCGTGTTCGAGACGTAATATTTCTGGTCGGCCGGCCGCCAGTCCTCGTGGCGAGTTAACGGCAGTTGTCCAGTCAACTCTCCGATCAGGCGCAGCAGTTCCAGCAGGCTGACGGTGCGGGCCGGGCCTCCGCCGATGTTGAAGGCCTGACCGGAAATCCGGCTCATGTGCGTTTGCGCCAGTTCGAACGCGTCGAGCAGATCCTCGACGAAGAGAAGGTCGCGCACTTGCCGGCCGTCACCGTAGACGGTGATGGGCAGCGCCTGCATCGCCCGGATGAGGAAGTGGGCGACCCAGCCCTGGTCCTCGGTGCCGAATTGTCGGGGGCCATAAATACAACTCATCCGGAACACCACCGCCGACAAACCCATGGTGCGGGCGTAATCGAGCACGTACTGGTCGGCCGTTCCTTTCGAGCAACCGTATGGGCTGTGGAAATCAAGCGAACGTTGCTCGCCGATGCCTTGCAGGCGAAGGCAACGGCTTACCGGTTCGTAGCGATCTCCGAACGCTCGCAGACGCACGTCGTGCAGCCCGCCGTACACCTTGTTCGTGGACGTGTACACCAGCGGGATGGGGCGCTGCGCGGCTCGAATCGCCTCCAGGAGGTTGAGCGTGCCGCGGGCGTTGACCTCGAAATCCTGCACGGGATCGGTCAGGCTGGTGGTGACCGCCACTTGGGCTGAAAAATCGAATATTTGCTCGGCCTTCTGCACAGCCCGGTGCACGGCGGCGCTGTTGCGAATGTCGGCGAGTTCCACAATCAGGCGGTCGGTGTGTATGGCATGCAGCCATTCGAGGTTGCGCTCCACGCCCGGCCGGCTCAAGTTATCGAGCACCATGACGTTGCGCCCCGCGCTGAGCAGCCGATGCGCCAGGTTGGAGCCGATGAAACCTGCGCCGCCGGTGATGAGCGTATACCGGCGCGTGGACGGCTGAGGCAGTCGCCGGGATTGACGCTGCAGCCGGTAGAGTCCCTCCAGTCCGTGCTCGGCCCAGATCCGCGACAGCATCTTGTGTTGGCCCGTCGCGGTCTTGAGTCCGAAGTGCCGGTCCTGCTCGTCGACACTCGCGGCGTCGTTCAGTTGCGGCGCATGATGCGAATCGCGGGCCGTGCACCAGTAAACGCGGTCGACCGGCGCTTCGAGGGCCGCCAGGAATGCGTCCATCTGCCGCGCGAGGCTGTGACCCGCGGTCGGATAACCCGTCTCGGTGATCCAAACGCCGGCCCGACTGCCGGCTTCGCTCAGTACGGTCCGTATCCGATCGATGGCTGTTCGCCAGCCTGGCCAGTCCGATCCGGCCAAGCCCGGAAACGCTCGGATACCGACGACGTCCACTGCTTCGAGCACGCCGCAGCGGGCCAGGAACCGCAGCGAATCCAACTTCTGGGGGGCCACGCCGCCCAGCACGACCCGCCGGCCATGCTCGCGAGCGGCATTCGCGGCCTGCAGAAGCATCTCGGCGATGGCGACGGCCTGCATCTCCGGCTCGCAAGTCCACCCGCCGGCGCCGTTGAATCCGCCGCATAATTCAACGTAATCAAACGCGCCTTCATATCGCTGGATGACCTTCTGAACGAACGTGACATATTCGCCTGGATCACCGTGGGGCATGCCGTTGTTGGACGGGCCGAGATACGTTGTGGAGCCTAAAGCGAGAACCGGCAGGACCTGAACCTGGCCGTTCAGGTGCGACATGAGGCAGTCGCACCATTCCGGGCCGCCGGTCGCCTCGTAGTCTGTCCGCGCAATGCACGTGCGCAGCTCGGTGACCTCCCACGCGCGAAGGTCGGCCAATACGTCGTCCACGTGCTGCTCGTCGCCGGGTTGGAACCACTCGACGATGCCGATGAGCGCCGCGACCGGCCTGTCGTCGTTACTGTTCGGGTCCGCCGGGTCTCGCGGCGGGTTGCCTTCTCGCGCAGCTGTGTCAGAGAAACGCCTCATACGGTCAACCCCCGCGATTCCAGCTCGGTTGCCGCCTCTTCGACCCGGTCGCACGGTGATTGGCCCTCGAGCCATTGGGCCAGGTCCACCAGGCCGGCCTCGAGGTTGACGCGCGGGGAATAGCCCAGGATCTGTTTGGCCTGCGTGATGTCGGCGAAGCAATGCCGGATGTCGCCCATGCGATACTTGCCGGTGATCACGGGCGTCGAGTTCCGGCCGAGGACGGCGGCGAGCTTGCGGGCGATTTCGCGGATGCTGAAGGGCCGGCCGCTGCCGATGTTGAACACGCGTCCCGGAGCTTCGGGCGCGGTGAGAGCGAGCCGGCAGGCCATCGCGACGTCGCGTACGCTCACGAAGTCGCGCATCTGGTTGCCGTCCTCGAAAATCAGCGGCGGTCGATTGTTCAGCAAGCGCGAAGCGAAGATGGCCAGCACGCCGGTATATGGGTTCGACAACGCCTGGCGCGGGCCGTACACGTTGAAGAATCGCAACGCCACCGTCGGGATCGAGTACGCCCGGCCCAGCATGAGGCATAGTCGCTCTTGATCGCTTTTGGTCAGGGCATATACCGAGGACAGCTCGGGCGGCTTGCTCTCCGGCGTCGGGATGGGGACCAGCGGCGCGCCGCGTGTGTCGCGGAGTTCCCACGCACCCGCCTTGAGCTGTTCGAGCGGGCGGGACGCGGGAATGTAATTCTGTCCGTCGGCCGAGCGATACAGTCCCTCGCCGTAGATGCTCATGCTGGAAGCGACGACGAGTCGCTCGACCGGATGCTGCAACAAGCCTTCCAGCAGTACCGCGGTGCCGTGCGTGTTCACGCTGATGTAGTGGGCCACTTCGTACATGCTTTGGCCCACACCCACAGCCGCCGCCAGGTGGAACATCGCGTCGATGCCTTCCAATGCTCGGCGCACATCGTTCGGGTTGCGAACATCGCCGCGCATGAACTCGACGGCGGGGTTCAGGGAGGCGGGATATTCGGCCTCGGGACCGTGGACTTGCGGGGTCAGATTGTCGAGCACACGCACCTCATAACCGTGCTCGATCAGGTCGTCCGCCAGATGAGAGCCGATGAAGCCGGCTCCCCCGGTAATCAGGACGTGCCTGGGCATGAAGCGGATCCTCCCATCTGCCCCCTCGCCACCACATGTCGTGGAAAACTCGTATCGGGTATTACACCATTCGGGGCGAGACAACCCGTTAGACTGAGGTTGCCCTCAATCGGGCCATGCTCCACCCGGTCGCACTTCACCGCGCAAGCAATACAAGAGTCGTATAGCAGCGGTCGTGGAGATTAGCCACCAGGGGAGGACGCATGTCAGTAAGGACGGCACTCAGTCCAGCCAGCGAGGCCTGCTGCCGGGTTATCGCCGGATGGCCAGATTTCTTCGAGAACAAGGGAAGAATGGGAACACTCGGGGGTAGTGGAATGCCTTCAACAACGACACGGCGGCAAGGTGGTCAGCAACACCCCCAGCGGAAAACACGGTAACGGCGGGACCGCGGATATGGGCTGGCCCAAACGGGCGGGTGCCGAGCGGCGGCTCCGGAAGGTGTCGGTCTGTATGGCAGCCAGGGCGGCGGGAAGTGCTGGCAGGTCTGATCTTCCCCCTCACAGCAGCATCAACATGGTGAGCAAAAAGAGCCCGCCGTCTCCGCGCCAAAACGGAGCCGGCGGGCTGGCCGACCGAATCACCTGATTCGCCGCATCACTTGATTGGCGCGTTACTCAAGGCTGACCGGGGACGGCGGCCGCATGCCGCTCGGGCGGCGAGATGGGCTCCAGGATAACCTCCCGATAGCACCCCGTCGCATCCTGCTCCAGGACCAGCAGATGCTGCACGCCGTCGATGAGCTCCGTTGCTGTCACGCGATCCGCCAGGTGATCGGGTTCAATGACGCGGTTCTTCGTAGATGAGTTTTCGCTCCGTGTCATCCTGTGTTCTCCATTGTGGGTGGAACGCCGAGCCGGCGCGTCGTCGAAGCGCAGACTCATAAGGCCCACCCATCGTTGAAAGGTGCAAATCTCCTCCGAACAACCAATGATAGTGCCCTGGCGAGTCGTGAAGCCATCGGGGGGCGGCCCGAAATCGGTGTCTCGACTGCCCGCCCGGCCGTATCGGCGCCTACCCGAGTGCTTCGTTCAGGCGGGGAACGGTCGGAATACGCCCGGCACAAAATAAAGCCGGCCCGAGATCAATCGGGCCGGCGGTTATGGACAGCGTGCACGCAACAGCCTGCAATCTCGCTGCAGTTCGGCTCAGATCCGATCCTCTTGGCGTCCTTGTTCTGGCTTGACTTCCTGCTGCAGAGTTTCGGTCGCCTGCTGGGCGATTGCATCCACCTTGCCGCCCAGTCCTTCGGGGCTCAGGCCCTCTCGCTCGACAGCGGAACCGGCTTCCCTGGCCACTTGCTTGACCGACTCTTTGATGCCTTCGGCGGTCAGACCCTGTCGGCGGGCTTCCTCCTTTACCGCCTCGGCAGTGTGCTGGGCAGCCTCTTTGCCCCGCTCGATCAGCTGGCCGGCACGCTCCTTCATCTGCTCGCGCCAGCGAGACGCCTTCGCTCCGACCGTTCGACGCTCGCGGCGCGTCGCAGGCAGCGACAGGCCGATGATCAGGCCCAGCGCCAGAGCCGAAACGCCGATGGCCAGCGGGTAATCATTGAATATCTCGCCCACCCGGCCGCGGCCGCGATCCATCTTCATCCGCACGCGGTCCATGCTGTCGCGGACACGGCGCCGCATGCTCTCGGCCTGTTCACCCACCGCCTCCCGGCTCCGTTCGCCTTTGAAGCGATGAAGCTTTTCTTTGGACCACTCGGAGACCTTCTCGGCCGTCTCCGAGGCTCGATGTTTGGCGCGGCTGGAGATCTCCGAGATCCGCTGTTTGGTCTTTTCGAGGCGACCCTGCGATGACGAAGGGGCGCATCCAGGTTCGGCGGAGAATCCGGCTTCTTCGGACATGCTTCCGAAGTCGCGCGCGGGATTCATCTCGTCGCGCAGACCGGGTGAGGTTGTTTTCTCGAATCCTGGTTCGCTGGGCATTTCGTAAGCTCCGGATAAGGTTTCGGGTTCGTTCAACTCGGGCTCGCGCGGCTCGGCGTGCTGTCGCTTGATCTGCATCGCGAGCCAGGCCGTGCCCGCGCCGATGACTGCAATGGGGAGGGGATAGCGGGCGATGTGGGTCGCCGCCCATTTGCCCGCCTGGCGAGCCACGTCGCCCGCCTTCACGCCGCTTTCGGACGATTGGAATGTTCCGAGCAGCCGGTCCATCAGATGCTGGAGCTGCAGCCGCTCACTTAGCTGATCCACCGTCGTGTCGATCTCGGCCCGCGTCTGCTCGATCTCTCGCTTGATATCTTCGGACGTCAGGTCCCGGCTCGCTGTTGGCTGAACTTGTGTTTTACCCATTCTTGATTCTCCTGGAGGGACCGGAGGGTCTGCTCGGGCACGATCGATTCGCGTTTGAGGGTGTTCAGGCCTTTTCGCAGAACCAGATACCCGACGATCGCGACCACCACGCCCACGATGAGCGGCCCCAACCACAGCGCGTTGGGCGGGCTGACTCCCGCCGCCAGCAACAGGGCGGTCACGCCGTGACTGGCCCCCAGCAGGATGAACAGCAGCCCTGCGAAGGCCAGGCCGCCTCCCACGCCGAGCAGCGCGCTGTTGCGTCCGTACGTGCGGGCTTTCTCCATGGTTTCCACCTTGGCCAGTCGCATTTCCTGGCGAAACAAGGTGGCCGTTTCATCCCGCAGCCTCTTGAACAACGCGCCGAGGGAGCGGTCGTTCGTGGGGGTGGTTGTCGTCTGCGGGGGGACATACTCGACGTCAGTGGCCATATCGTGCTCCGTTCTGTCGTTCGGTCGTATGTATCTCTGTCGTTCGGTCGTATGTATCGCGGGCGGTCGTGCGAATCACTTCATTCCAGCGGGCCCAGCCCCTGGCCGAAACGGCTTTGCGAAGCCGGCGGCATCGTCCCCGGTGAGGGCGAGACCATGCCCGGTTCACCGGTCTCGACCGACGGCGCGGGGCTCGGCGTGAGATCCTGTGGCGCCAGCGCCGTGGTTTGCCGCTCCTGTGACGCCTTGATCAGGCGCGCCACCACCAGGCCGGTCACGAACATTCCGCCGACGATCAATCCGGCCTGCCGGCGCACCAGCGATTCCAAGTCCCGCATCACTTCGCCCGCGTCGCGTTCCTGGAGATAATTCGCGGCGCGATCGACTTGGTTGCCGAGCAGGTCGGTGTATTCCGCCAGCGTGTGATCGCCGCCGCTGTCCAGCCTGGATGCCGCATCGTGGATCGCCGCTGACAGCCGTTTGAGTCCGGTCACCGAACGGTCTTTTTGTTGGATCAGCACGCGTCGAGCACTGTCGCTGAATTGCCGACGCATGGACTCGAAGCTCTCGCTGGCTTGTTCCTTCATGGACCGGATGCCCTCCTGCGTCTTGCGCCAGCCCTTTTCAAGACTCGCTTCGCCGTGCGAACGCAGATGCTCCGCCGGGTCGGGCTGTCCCTCGTATCGTTCCTCCGGATTCTGCATCGGGTCCATGTTGAACTCCTTCTGTAAGAGCACGCCTGCGAAACAGACCATGAAGGCCGACTTCTTCACACAACCTGCAAGCTACGGCTTGCGTTCTTACGCCCACTGGGTTGTAGGTCGCAGAAAAACGCAAAGTCAAACCGGCGGGCGTGCATGCAGCATGCCGTTCCGCGCTTGGCTGTTCTCGCCGCCCGGTCCAGTCCGTCGGCACCTCCCCGATCATCTCGAACGCAATCTTGTCAGCTCGAAAGACTCGATCTCTGACATTCTGTCACCGATTCGTGCGATCCACTGGCCCGCCTGCGTCGGTACTGGGGTGATGAGTGACTTGAATCAGACTCGCTGCATACCCTGGCATGTGGCGTGCACTTCAAAACGAGCTGTGGTCGTGAAAGGGACGAAGGCAGACGAAGAGGAATCCATGCCGCGAGAAGGAACTGAATATCCCACCGATCACGACCAAGTGTGAACCCGACAAGTGTGACGCGAGTCGCGTGAGGCACGCACCCGGACCAGAGATGCGTGCCGTGTGCTCGGAGGATGCCGACATGTTTACCCGGATCGCGGTGTTGATGGGCATTCTGCTGGCGGGGACGCTCGCCGGCGGGGAGGGGATGACAACGACTCCGGCGTCCACCGAGCACGTTGCGTCGCAAGCGGAGCTCGACGGCTGTCTGCAGCATTGCCGTGAGGCGTTCAGCCAGATCGAGGAAACGCTTCGGATCATGGAGGCGGCTCGCGATCGCGATGACCCGGAGGAGCTGCAGCGTGCCATGGCAGCCGCACGGAGCAAGCTCATCGCCGCCCGCCGCCAGGTGAGCCGGTCCATGCAGACGCTGGAAGCCTTGAGCACACAGCCCGCGAGTCGTGACGGTTCAGCCCGCCGCGCGGAGCCGGTCAGCCTGAGCGAGCAATGGGCTTGTCTCATGCATTCCCAAGTTCGGCAGAACAAGCCCGGCAACTGCGTCATCTGCGATGCGACGCTCGTACCGGTCGCGATACCGCCGGCTGCCACTCGGCCGGCCATCGTTTCCACACCTTCCGACAAATCGGGGATTGCCGGCGATTCAATCGGGGAAGCGACGACAGGGCGATGATGAACGCACCTCCCGGTTTCCTCCCGCACCGCCGCTTCGGTGTGTGCGTTCCGAGTCCGCTCGTAAAGTCGGCCCCGCACCCAGACTCGGAACATGATCGACCCGATTTCCTTGCCGCGGCGGGGGCTCTTTAATCCTCGAGACGCACGGCATGTGCCACGTGGCACAGTCGGCGAACACGACGCAAATCGACAGGGAGTGCAACGATCATGTCCGGCAACGAAACTCTGATAGCGTGGCTCAACGACGCCTATGCGCTCGAGCAGGAACTGATTTCGGTTCTCGAGAAACAGGCGAGTGATGCGGTCAACTACCCGTACATTCAATCGAGGCTCGAACAGCATTTGGAGGAAACCAAGCGACATGCGGACATCGTCAAGGAGTGCGTGGAAACGTTGGGGGGCAGCACGTCGGTGACCAAAGTCGCGATGGGCAAGATCAGCGCGATGTTCGCCGCCATGGGCACCGCGGCCGCTCAGGATGAATTGGTCAAGAACTGCTTGTCGGATTACTCCATGGAGCACATGGAAATCGGCTCTTACAAGGCGTTGATCGCTTCGGCCGAGGCCCTGGGCCATCCGGAGATCGCCAACGCCTGCCGCCGCATTCTCTCCGACGAGGAACGCATGGCCGAGTGGCTTGAGCAGGCCATTCCCAGCGTCGTTCAGGAACATCTGACGCAACAAATCCACGCCTGATCGCGCCGAACGCTCATGACGCGGCGGACAAGGAGAATTTCATGCCTGCGGGCACGTTCGGTCGGATCAAAGACGTGAAAGGGCTCTGGGGATGGAATGTTCTGCGCCACTCGCCATGGAGTGTGGCGTTGGCCACGGTCCTGGGTGGCGTGGCGTTGTACCGAGCACTTTGTAAACGGTGCGGACAGGAGCGGACGGACGTTGTTCCGGAAGAGTCATCCGTCACGTCGATGGCGAACGATTGGACTGGATGGGCGCCGGAATCGGGAGAGCCGGGCGAAACGCGAGCCGGCTATGGACGCGGCGAATGCTCATCCGTGGCCGGCGATGACCTCGGCCTGGCGCCCGAGTCGGGCGAGCGATTCGTGGACACCCCGACCGCTGAGGCGGCACCGGTGTGCGAACGCATCGAAGAACTCGCCGACGAAGACGATCGCGTTATGGAAAGTTCCGAGGAGTCGTTCCCGGCCAGTGATGCGCCCTCCTGGACTTCAGGCCGAGCGTAACACGCGACGGCCGGCGGCAAGCCGCCTCGGACCTGATTCGTTCAACTCCCTTCTGGCAAGGAGTGCATATGAGTTCTGTCGAAGCCCCGAGCTTTCCGCCGCAGCAGCAACAACAACCGGGCAAAGAGCACGAGATGCAACCTCGCCCCGAGTCCAAGGCCGAAGGGTATCGTCCGGCCGGCAAACTCCTGGGCAAGGCCGCCCTGATCAGCGGCGGCGACAGCGGCATCGGGCGAGCGGTCGCGGTGATGTTTGCCAAGGAAGGCGCCGACGTTGCCGTCCTTTATCTCAACGAACACCAGGATGCCGAGGAGACCCGCCGGCTCGTCGAGCAGGAGAATCGCCGGTGCCTGCTCATCGCCGGCGACGTCGGAGACAGCGCCTTTTGTGAACAAGCCGTGCGCCAGACGGTCGAGGCGTTCGGTCACCTGGACATCCTCGTCAACAACGCCGCCGAGCAGCACGTTCAGACTCGTCTCGAGGACATCACGGACGAGCAACTCGAACGAACGTTTCGAACCAACATCTTCGCGTACTTCTATCTTGCCCGTGCCGCTCTGAAATACATGCGGGAAGGTGCGACCATCATCAACACGACGTCGGTCACGGCCTACGAGGGCAACCCGAAGCTCATCGATTACGCGAGCACAAAAGGGGCTATCGTTGCTTTCACCCGATCGCTCGCTCTGGCTTTGGCCGAGCGCAACATCCGGGTGAACGGAGTAGCGCCCGGTCCGATCTGGACGCCGCTGATTCCGGCCACATTCCCTGAAGAGAAGGTCGAGCAGTTCGGCAAGAACACGCCGCTGGGTCGCGCAGGCCAACCTGATGAAGTCGCACCGTGCTACGTATTTCTGGCCAGCAGCGACGCTTCCTACATCTCCGGTCAGGTGCTTCACCCGAACGGTGGGCGGGTGATCAACGGATGAATCGTGCCGACGGATATCGACTGAAGTCGATTTGGCGGATCTTCGGCGCGAAGCGGACATTCTGTCGGAGGGGACGCTTTTCATTCCGTTTCTCGCGCGATCGCTAAACGTGCCGGAGCAAAGCAGTAAGACCTTAAGTTGACGGACCCGATGCTCTGGCACGGTGAATGCTGACTCGAAAAACAGTTGAAAGAACTGATTGGAGGTACCCACCGGTTTTTCCGGATAGCGGGAAATGGATCGATGTGTGCGGGCTGTTTACACAGGAGAAGAACATGAACAGGACGAAATGGTTTGTGATGCCGTTGCTGATGTCGGCCCTGGCCGGCTGGGCATCGGCCCAGGGCCAGGCCAATCAGGCCCAGCCCCAACCGGCACCCGGTGCTCGCGATTCGAACGCGGGGGCGCAGATCGAAATCGACGTCCAGGAGGAGGAGATCATCCGGGACCGTGATGTGACCATCACGCAGCAACCGGACACCGGCCGGCCGGCGCAGCAGGACGATGCCGAGTTGCGCCGCTGGGCGGGACAGGAGCCCGCAGCTGCACGCGATCGTCTGGCCGATCGTCCCGCAGCCACTCGCCCGGCCGACGCGGAGGGCGGTCAGGCCCGTCGCGAGGCGGGCGTCATCGTCCAGGATCCCGACATCGTGATCATCGAGCGAGGAGAGCGGCCGCTTGGCTATTGGTCGCCGTCACGGGAGGTCCGGGCCGGTGAGGAAGTCTTTTTGCCATTCCGCGATTCGCCGCCTCAGATCGATCCGCAGGAACTCCATCAGATGCAGGCCGGACAGTACGAGCGTCTGCCGAGTGGAAGCTTCGAATACCGCGATATGGACAGTTTCTACGGATATCGCAGCCAGATGGATCGAGACCGTGGCGTCTACGGCTATGAGAGCGGGCAGCCGGCTGCTCCTTCCGCCTCCGGCGTCCAGGGCGCGGTCATCCATCCGGTTCCCTCGGACTCGGACCGGCACAACTGGTGGCGGGGCAAGAACCTCGTCGATGACAACTTCATCCAGACGCAGGACCGGTTCGAAGTGGATCGCGACTTCTACACCAAGGAGTGGAAGGTGGCGCAGCCTCCGCTCGTGCAGCATCCGCGCTTCCACACCATCTACGACAACGAGTTGACGCAACGCTACTACACGCCCTGGCACGGATCGCCCGTGCTCTGGAGCGCCAACGCCATGACCCCCACGCCCATGCCGCAGACCCGCAACCAGCTGTTGAGCAGGAGGCAGATGGTCACCTTCTGGACGGGCTGGGACGAAGGCAACATCTCCAACACGCCCATGGTGTTCGGCGGGCGAACGGGATCGTATGCGTATGACACGATGGACGGCCGGATGGGCAGCCAGGACGTCTACGGCTATCGAAGCGGCGAACTCGCTCCGCAGGCTCGTCCCAGCGACGGGACGTTCCGTATGGGCGGCCAAACCTATTACTGGGATGATCAGGATCTGCTCGAATCCGGTACCGGCATGGGCGCCACGTATGAAACGTTCGGATTCGTGGCTCCCGAAGCCCAAACCGGCCCCGCGTTCGGGGCGGTGGGGACGGAACCCGATTCCGTGTATCTGAACATCCCGCGATCGTACGACGTGAACATCTACGGCGTTCCGAGCGACACGGGGCGGTAAACCCGAATTGAACGAAGGACAAGGATTGCCAGTGATTTCCATCCGGCCCGCCGGCTGGACGACGGCTTGACCGGCCTGACACCGAAGGCCGGAAGGAGTGTGAGGTATGGCTGCATTGAAGTCGTTAGAGGATGCGTTCATTCACGAGCTGCAGGATTTGCTCAGCGCGGAGCAGCAACTCGTCAAAGCCCTGCCCAAGATGGCCAAGAAAGCATCGACCCCCGAACTGCGGGAGGCCTTCGAGGAGCACGCGGCCATGACGGAGACTCAGGTCGAACGACTCAAACAGGTTTTCGAATCGCTCGGCCGCAGTGGCAGGGCGGAAAAATGCGAAGGCATGAGCGGCATCATCAAGGAGGGTGAGTCGCTCATGAGCAGCAAGAACGCCGAGCCCGAAGTTCTGGATGCCGAGTTGATCGCCGCCGCGCAGAAGGTCGAGCATTACGAGATCGCCTCGTACGGCACGGTCTGCCAGTGGGCCGAGCAGTTGGGCTTCGACGAGGCTCACGAACTGCTGGGCCAGACGCTGGCCGAGGAGAAGGAGACCGATGCCAAGTTGACCAAGTTGGCGAAAAAGCAGGTGAACGTCCAGGCCGGCTACGAGAAGGAGGAATGAATGAACTCGGGGGGCGGGCCTCTTGCCTGCCTCTTCGGCTGGATGGAACGCTCCTGACACTGACCGCGGTCGTGCGTGGTGCGGCTGTCGGCTGCAAGCCGAACGCCGGCCGGCGCACGATCGCGGTCCTTTGTGCCGGATCCACGGAGATTCCGCAATGGATCGAGCAGGTGTGAACGCTTCGTTCTGGATGACCTCGCCGCTGCAGCCCACCTATCCCGAGCTGTTCGAGGACAGCCGGACCGACGCGGTGATCGTGGGGGCCGGCATCACCGGCCTGACCGCGGCCATGCGTCTGGTGGAGGCAGGCTTGAAGGTGCAGGTCATCGAGATGAACTGGGTCGGCTCGGGCACGACCGGATCGAGCACGGGTCACCTGGACAGCTACACCGACGAGACACTCAAGGGACTGATCCGTGGCCTGGGCGAGGATCATGCCCGGATTGCTCTGGTTGCCAAGCAGCAGGCCATCGACGTAATCGAGGACTGGGATCGCCGGCTGCAGTTGGGCTGCCGATTCCGTCGCGTGCCCGCCTACCTGTACTGCGAGGACGATGCCGATATCGAGATGCTCAAGGTCGAGTACACGCTCGTGCGAAACCTCGGCATCGCCGTGGATATGCAGCGCCAGGCACCGCTGCCGTTTGATACCGCGCTGTCGCTGGTTTTTCCCGATCAGGGCCGGTTCGATCCGCTTGCTTACATTCAGGGACTCGCCCGCAAGATTGTCGAAGCCGGCGGGCAGATCTTCGAGAACACCCGGGCCGAGAAGATCTGGGAGGAGAACGGCCAGGGACGGGTTGAGACCAATCGCGGCACGATCACTGCCGATGCGGTGATACTCGCCGGCCACGCGCCGCTACTGGGCATGTTCACGGTCGAGCCCCGGGCCTTGCCATACCAGTCGTATGTGCTCGGAGTACGGGTGCTCAACGACGTGCCCGACGCACTCTACTGGGATACCGCCCGGCCTTACCACTACATACGCCGGGCCACCGACGACGACCCCCGGCTGCTGCTCATCGGCGGGGCCGACCATCGTACCGGCGCCCAGATCGACACCACGCAGTGCTTCCGCGAACTGGACCGTTATGCCCGCAACCGCTTTCGCGTCGCGTCGCTTGATTTTCGGTGGTCGCATGAATTCTTCGAAGCCGCCGACGGTGTCCCTTACATCGGCCGGGTGCCCAATTTCGAGCACATCTACATGGGGGCGGCTTACTCGGGCGACGGCTTGACTTTCGGGACGGTGGCCGGTTTGCTCATCAGCGATTTGATCGTGGGCCGGGAGAATCCCGCCGCCGGTGTATTCGATCCGGGCCGAGTTCGGCCGTTGTCCACGGTGCGCCGGCTGACCAGCAATCTGTTGCACATGGCCAAGCATTTCGTGGGCGATCGGCTCATGGGGGCCGACTTCGACAGTGTCGATGAAATCGCCCCCGGGCAGGGCGGGTTGGTCACCGTCGAGGGCGAACGGCTGGCGGTCTATCGTGACGAGCATGGCGAGGTGCACATGATGTCACCTGTATGTCGCCACATGGGTTGCTACGTGCACTGGAACGCGGCCGAAGAGACTTGGGACTGTCCCTGTCACGGCGGCCGCTACGATGCCCGCGGCAACGTCATCGCGGGCCCGCCGAAGCAACCCCTCCTCCAACAAGAGCCCGTCACCGCCAGTACCCCCTGACCTCGGCGAGCGGCGGGGCTTGTCCCCGTACGTGTTTAGGGTGCGGCACCTTCTCGCCCCGTAGGGGCGTCGGTCAATAGACGGCGGCGTGAGCCGCCGGTGCGGGGTCCGCACTAGCTCCCCCTGTCAACCAGAGCGCGGCGAAGCCGCCCTCTGGTTGACAGGAGATAGTTTTCTTGGACCCAGCGGTCCGTGGGCTGACGTCCACGGCTACACACTTCGCGCCCCTTCGGGGCGAAACCGCGTCGACCCGTTGCACGCTGGACGTACCAGGCCTGGCGGCTCGCGTTTCACGTGGGGCGTGTTTTCTCGAGCTCAATCGCCGTACTTACTGCGCAGCCGTGCCGACAGCCGAAGCATGAGCTGGATGCGCTCGAACTCCGCCAGCCACTCCGCGACGACGGCGGCCATGCTGTCGGATTCGGCGGGGACGATGCCGGTGGGGCAGGCCGCTCCGAGCGAATTGGCGGCCATCCGGCGATACGTGCTCAACGTGCGATCGCCGTACCGTCCGCACTCGTAGAAGTCCTCGGACAAGAACACGACCACGGGCACGCGCTGGCCGCCGTTGATCGACAACTCGGAACGCAAGGCGGTATCCTCGTCGCGGTCGAAGAAGCGCAAGTCGATCAGCGGGTTGGCTTCGGCCAATCGCTGGAGGATGGGGCACTGGTTCACGCAGTCGCCGCACCACACGCCCGAGAGGCAGAACACGTTCATCCGCCGCGTGAAGCTCGCCAGGAGGCTGCGCTGCGCCTCCGTGAGCTGGACGCGGTCGTACACCGAGCGCCAACGGTCACGGTGGACCGACGTTCCTGTTTGAAGATACGCGTCGTACTTCAGACTTCGGTTGAACACCTGCTGCCAATCCATGCCTGTTCTCCGCAACAGACTGTGTGTGCCGGAAAACCCATGGTAGGTTGCCGAAAGTAAAGAGGCCAACCCGCAGGTCATTCATAGCGGAGCGCTTCGATGGGATCGAGCCGCGACGCCTTCCAGGCCGGATAGTAGCCGAACACCACGCCCACGGTGACTGAGACGAGCACGGCGGCGACAATGGCGCCGACGGACAGTTCGGTCGGCCAGTTCAGGAGCAAACGCAACAAGAGCGAACTGCCGCGGCCGAGCAGGATCCCGAACGCCCCGCCCGCGCCGCACAGCACCACGGATTCGACCAGAAACTGCCGCAGGATGTCGCGAGCGCGTGCCCCCACCGCCATCCGCAAGCCGATTTCCCGCGTGCGCTCCGTCACCGAGACGAGCATGATGTTCATGATGCCCACGCCGCCCACGACGAGCGAGATCAGGGCCACGCTGAGCAGGAGGCGGGTCATGAGAAAGGTGGTGGAACTGAGCTGCCGGGTCATCTCCGTCATGTCGCGGATGTTGAAGTCGTCGGACTGGCCCGGGCGGATGCGGTGACGCTCCCGCAAGAGTCGCGTGATCTGATCGACGGCGGGCTGGATGTGCTGCGGCGAGCGGGCGGCCACCATGATCTGATCCACGTTGACGAACCGTGCGGTGACCGGCGTATTGGCGGCCTGGACGGACGAGACGGCCGGGTACGGATCGGGACGGCCGGGATACAAGCCGCCCATCGTGCCGACATTCTGCGTCCCGCCGGTGTCCGCGCTCTGGTTCGTGTTGGTCAGCGTCGAACCGGAAACCCGGTTCTTGATGGTGGTCCAGGGGGCGAGCAGAATGTCGTCCTGGTCGATCCCCATCATGTTGGCCCCCTTGGGCACCAACACGCCGATGACCTTGAACGAGACGTTCTTGACGCGGATTTCCTCGCCGATGGGGGACGCGCCGGCGAAGAGTTCGCGAGCGAGCGTCTGGCCGATGACCGCCACTTTGCTGGTGTTGCGGACGTCCTGATCGGTGAAGAACTCGCCCTCGGCGATCCCCCACTGTCGCACGTCGAGGAACGACGGCGTGGTTCCATAGATGTAGACGGGCACCCAGTTTCGGTTGCCGTAGACGATCTGCGTGCGGGCGCGCACGATCGGGGCGACGGCGCGGACGGCGGGTACTTCGGTAGCGATGGCCTCCGCGTCGTCGGGCGTGAGCGTCATGGCGCTGCCGCCGCCGAAGGTCACGCCACCGCTCGAGGCGGTACCCGGCATGACGATGAGATTGTCGGCCCCCATGCTGGCGATGGAGCGTTGGATGGCCCTCGACGAGCCGTTGCCGATCTCCATCATGGTGATCACCGCCGCCACGCCGATGATGATGCCCAGCGTGGTAAGGGCGGAGCGCATTTTGTTACGGCGCAAGGCGTGGAAGGCCGTTCGCAGCGTGCGAAGATGAAACTGGGTGATCGAGCTCATGGGCGCGGCGAACCCTCCTGGCCGTCCGGCCCTGCGGAAACCTCGGCGAGCGGCTCTTCTTCCGCCGTGAACTCGCCGTTGACGATCAGACCATCGACGATGCGGATGGTCCGTTTCGCATGCCGGGCCACGCCGGCGTCGTGCGTGACAAGGATGATCGTGATGCCTTCCTCTTCGTTGAGCCGGCGGAACATCTCGAGGATCTCCCGACTGGTGCGGGAGTCGAGGTTTCCCGTAGGCTCGTCGGCGAACAGCACTGACGGTTGATTGATGAGGGCGCGAGCGATGGCCACTCGCTGCTGCTGGCCGCCGGACAACTGGGAGGGCTCATGGTGCATGCGGGATCCCAGGCCGACCCGTTCGAGCAGGGCGGCAGCTCGCTGACGCCCTTCCCGGCTGGAGACCGGGGCGGTGGAATACAGGAGCGGCATCATCACGTTCTCGATCGCGCTGGTGCGGGGCAGCAGGTTGAAGTTCTGGAACACGAAGCCGATCCGCTGATTGCGGAACAGGGCTCGTTCGTCGGCCGAGAGCTTCGAGAGCTCCTGCCCGCCAAGCCAGTAACGCCCGGAGGTGGGCCGGTCGAGGCAGCCCAGGATGTTCATGAGCGTGGTCTTCCCCGAGCCCGACGAGCCCATGAGCGCGACCATTTCGCCGGCGGCGATGGTCAGCGAGATGCCCTTGAGCACCTCCAGTTCGACCTCGCCCAGGTGGTAGGTCTTGCGAATGTCCTCGAGCCGGATCAACTCCACGTCGCTATGCTCCTTTGTCAAGTCGTCAGTGATCAGTTGTCAGTAGTCTGTTGTCGAGGCCGTGGTTCGCTCGTAGGTTGGCAGAGCATTCGGTTTTCGCTACGGACCAAGGGCCTGGGCCGAACAACTGGCCACTGGCCACGGGCCACGGACACCCGCGCCGTCAGGAGGACGGCCGGGCGACGGCCCTTCGTCGAATCTGCGGCACGAACGGATTGGTCGTGCCGCTCTGGGGTGCCGCGGTCGGCTCGGCTTCGCCCACGATCACCAGCGTTCCTTCCGGTATACCCGACACTTCGCTGAGCGTTCCGTCGCTGAGGCCGACCCGCACCGGGATTGGACGGGCGAACGGGCCGTCCTGCACCCAGACCGTGCCGGGCCGCAGGGCGTCGTCGCTCTCCGCGGGACGCGAGTGCGGCCGTCCGCCGCCTCGGCTGCGATCGGGACCCGCCGTAGTGGTGTGCTCGCCGGCCTGGAACTGCCGTCGAGCATCCGGCGCCACCTGCTCGGGCAGCGGCGTCCAGCGCAGGGCGGCGTTCGGAACGGTCAGCACGTTCTCGCGGTTCGTCACCTCGAATCGCACATTGGCGGTCAGATACGGAAGCAGCTTTCCGTCGCGATTGTCGGTCGTGATTTCCACCGTGTATGTGACCACGTTCTGGATCATGGCCGCGTTGAGGCGAATCTTGCTTACCGTCCCGCGGAAGGTCTCACCAGGATGGGCGTCCACCGTGAACGTCACGGGCTGGCCCGGATGAATGCTGCCGATGTCGGCCTCGTTCACGGAGGCCCAAACCTGCATCTTCGTGAGGTCCTTGGCGATGAGGAACAGGCTGGGGGCGTTGAGGCTGGCGACGACGGTCTGGCCGATATTGACGCGGCGATCGATGATCACGCCCTTCACCGGCGACTTGATCGTGCAGTAGCCCAGGTTGGTCTTGGCCCGTCGCAACTGGGCCTCGGCCTGGAGGACGGCTTTTTCCGCTTGGAGGAGCGAGGCCTCGCTCACGCCGACCATCGCCAGCGCGGTTTCGTACGCGGCCTGGTACGAGTCATAGTCGGTGGCGGACAACGCGCCCGGCTCCATGCCCTCGATGCGTCGCCAGTTGCGCTCGGCCTGCGTCAGTTTGGCCCGGCTCTGCACGAGGTCGGCCTGGGCTCGCTTGACGTTCGCCTTGGCCTGCTCGAGCTGGGCGGTGGCCTGCTCGACGTCGGCGGCGTACAGCGAGGGGTCGATTCTGGCCAGGACGGTGCCCACGTCGACTCTCGTGCCGTAGTCGATCGGCTTGTCGGGATTGTCCGGATCGGTGCCGAAGGATTCGATTTTGCCGGCCACCTGCGCGCCGACGTCCACCAGTTCTTCAGACTGGAGCGTGCCGGTCGCGCTGATGGTGATCAGCAGGTCCTGTCGTTCGACGGGAACCGTACGGAAGTTGGTCACCGGTGTGGACGAGCGGTGCCACCAGGTCCAGCCGGCCACCCCGGTGGCCGCGATGAGGAGCAGCACAACTACAAGCTTCTTCATGGAAGGACTCCGGAACGGCGGCGGCGTGATTTCACATTCGGCGGGGCGGGCGCGGCGGTCTTTCCTTGTTCGGCGGCGAACACGCGGCAGAGCACCCGCATCCCTTCCCGCAGGCGAGTCAGCTCGCTTCGCGAGAGGCGGCTCAGGTTGTCGGCTAGCGCCTGCCGCGTTGCCTCGTGGGCGGCCTGGAACTTCTGGCGTCCCATGGCCGTGAGTCCCAGGCACACGCGGCGGCGGTCGTGGGGCTGCGGGCTGCGCTGGATGAGCGTTCTTCGCACCAGCAAATCCACCATGCGCGAGGCCGCCGGCAGCGACAGGCCCAGGTGGTCGGCCAGCTCGGAGAGCGACGGGCGGTCGTTCAGGCTCAGGAATACCAGCGTGCGAAACTGCGGCACGGTCAGCCCGGCCCGGTTCGCTCGCATCTGACCGCGAATGAACCGCATGACGCCCGGGATGCCCGCCAACACTTCGCGGGCACACTGCCCGGCCAGCGAAGCGTCACTTGTCTCCCGCAACTGTTGCATGTGCTAATTATACTCCGGTCGCCGACCGTCTCGCAAACGGACGGTAGACGGCCCGCCCGCTTCACACGCCGCGATTGGGCGCGGACATCCTTCTCGCCTCCAGGCGACGGCGCTTTCGAGCTGGCGTACAATGCGGCCTGTCCACTCATCGCACAGGTCAGGGCAAGGGAGTCCGTCGCATGTACTCGAAACGGTGCCTGTTCTCATTCGGTCTGGTGCTGTCGCTGGGCGCGGCTGCCTGGGGGCTGGAGCTGACTCACGAAGGTGCGCTACGTCACCCGACGGTCAGCATCACTCCCGAGGATGTGCAGCGGGCCCGCCATCGCATCGCCCACGACGCGGAAGCGAAAGCCTGGTTCGAGGAGATCCAGAAGTCATTGGCTGCCTGGGACGACAAGGATCCCGCGTGGGTCAAGTCAGTCATGCCGGGCAAGGGGGCGTGCTTTGCCTACGGCTTTACCGGGTGCCCGATTTGCGGGAGCACGTGGGGCAAGTGGGGATTGGCCCGCGCGTCGTTCGACAAACCCGGACACGTGATCTGCAACCAGGGGCACGTTCTGCCCGATGCCGAGCATCCCGATCCGGGCACGGGCTATCACGCGGGCGACAAACGGGTGCACTACTTCGTCGGCTCGTACAACGCGTGGGTCGTCGAGACGCTCATCTTCAAACTGGCGGTGCCTGCCGCTAACGTGTACCTCCTGACAGGCGATGAACGCGCCGCCGCTATGGCCGCCGCCGTGCTGGACGAGTTGGCCGTCATCTACCCTTCATGCGACAAGGGTTCATGGGACTATCCCTCCAACCCGCCGAGCGGGCGGCTGAATCGGCCGTGGTACCAGGTTGCCCGCGTCCTCGTTCATTTCGTGGAAATTTACGACCGCATCCATCACTGGCCGGGCCTCGATGAGCCTTCCGCCGAGCCGGGGCTCACGCGGCGACAGAACATCGAGCGCAACCTGCTGCTCAACGGCGCGGCCTACTGCTACGAGCAGTCGGTTCGGCAGGGCGGCCTGCACAACGGCCAGGCCGATTATCTGCGCGGCGTGCTGGCGGTTGGTGTGTGCCTCGGCACCCCGGAATACATTACGTGGGCCGTCGATGGCCCGTACGGCATCCGGGCCATGCTGGCCAACAACGTGGATCGCGATGGGGCCTACTTCGAAACCTCGCCAGGCTACGGTCTGCACACGCGCAGTCTGTACCTGACGTTCGCCGAGCCGCTAATCAACTATCGTGGGAGCGTCTTTCCCAACGGCCTGAATCTTTACGACGATCCGCGGTTCCAATCGTTCTACGTTCTGCCGCAGATGTCGCAAAATTGTCAGGGCCACAACCTGCCCTACGGCGATGATCCGCCGGCCTATCAGCCCACTGCGCCGCCGTACATCGAGAAGACCATCTGGGACTGCATGTATTCGGAATATCTGGCTTCTCGCGTCACTGATCCGCGGTTGGGCAGGATGTACGCCGCGCTGAACGCGCGTCTGCGGCAACTCGACCCGGATGCCGACGAGGACATGTCCGGCATGGTCGCGTGGCGCGTCTTTCATGGCAAGCCGGATCGCACTGTCGCTCAGGCCGACCCGGCGGCGCTCGAGGGCCGTCTCGAACGCTTGCTGGAGGGTTCCTTCTTCTTCGGACAGAAGGGACTGGCGGTGCTGCGACAGGGGCAAGGCGAGCGGAATCGTCAGGCCGCTTTGCGTTACGGACCGTCGCTGGTGCACGGGCATCTCGATGATCTGAACGTGAACTATTTCGCTTACGGCCGGGAGCTGACGTATGATCTCGGTTACCACCTCGGCAGCACGCACACGCAAGTGGGATGGGCCAGGCAGACCGCCAGCCACAATGTGGTCGTGGTGGATGCGAAATCGCAAGACGGCGGAATCATGGGGGGAAGTCTGCACCATTTCGCGGATTGGCCCGAACTCGTGCTCGTCGAGGCGTCTTCGAGCGCGTACGCGTATGTCGGCGTGAGCATGTACCGCCGATTGTTCGCTTTGGCTGGCGAGTACGCGCTCGATCTGTTCCGCGCCAAAGGCGGGAAACAACACGATTTGCCCATGCACGCCATCGGCACCGACGTCGCGTTCGAGCACATCGAGTTCGGGGAGCCGGCAGTGGGCAGCCTGGCCGGCCCGGAGTATTCCTGGGGCGAGCTTCAGCTCAACGACGGTGACATGAAGGGGTATCCTAACAAGCCCTATTGGAATCCGCCGCCCGGCAATGGCTATGGTTTTCTGACGCGCCCGGCCGAGGCTCGCCCGACCGGCGAATGGGCGGCCGCCTGGAAGCAAGACGACGGCGTCGTATTCCGCATGCTCTCGCTCGATCATGGCGGTCCGGTGGTGACGGCCGTCGCGCCAGGGCTGTACCCGACCCATCCGAAGTCGCGATACGTCATTCGCCGTCGCACGGGGGAGAATCTGTCGTCGTGTTTCGTGGCCGTCTGGGAGGCCGCGGCGAAGGGCGAGTCGCCGGCGGTCGAGTCCATCCGCCGGATCGACACGGGCGGCGAGCTGACGGCGGACAGCGGCCTGGCGTTGCTCGTCACGTTGCGTTCGGGGGTCCGGGACGTCTGGTTGATCGGTGTGGACGAGCGCGACTCGGTGACGGCCCGTCTCGGTGATCAATCGATACGGTTCACGGGCAGTATTGCCCGATGCCGGTTCGACGGTGACCGGCTCGTGTCGGCGGCGCTGCTGGATGGACAACGTCTGGAGGCCGGTCCGTGGCGAATCGCTTTGGACTCGGCTCGGGCGACGGCCCGGGTGATGGTGACGCCGCTTGACACTCCCGAGATTCAGATCGATGCAACCTGGCCGGCGGGCGACGTTCGAGGCGGAGAGCCCGTCTACATCTGGAATCCGCGGTATTCCCGCAACTCGGCGTATACACTGGCGGCGGGCGGCATCCGCGGCGACGTGCTTCGGCTCGAGCAGGTGGACACGCTGCTCGGACAGGGCATCGTGCACGAAGTGCTGGACGCCCACACCATGACCACCATGATCCCTCATGAGTACGCGAAGTCGGCCAACCGCAAGAGCCCGACGGGCTTCTTTCAGGGCAAGCTTCTTCAAAGCGAGGACGGCTTCGTTTCGACGCACGTGCGGGAAGTCCGGTTCGGCCAGCCGATGACCATTCGGGTCGATTCGACGCAAGGCTTGCGGCCCGGCGACAAGTTCTTCTATCGCGACGTTCAAATGGGCGACACCGTTACTCGTCACCACTATTGCGTGATCCGGCAGACCGCCGCGGGGCAATACACGTACGACAGCAACACAAGCTCGCGAATCGACGCCCCGCCCGGCGTCGAAGTCACGCCGGAATAGCGCGTGCGTCTTTCGTCTCACTCCAAACGCAGCGCGAGCCGCTGGACTTGCCCTGGCGGACTCAGTTTGACAGGGTCCGGGGGCGCCTTCCCGAACGACAATCATGCTATTATCGCGGAATCGTCGGCGGTGACGTGGCACGTGGGGTCTTCCGCGGGTTTGACGCCCACCGACGGTGAGCTTTGCGAAAGGTGTGCAAACTAACGCCGGGACGAGACGGCGGGGCAAGCCCCGCCGCTCGCTGGGGAATCCAGGGGGAGCTATAATGCGGGCTCGCCCGGCAGGACATTGGCCGCGGCACGAGTCCCATCTTCCTATCGGAAAGGCAGGTCAGGTTTATGGCAAACATGTCAAAACTGGGTCTGAGCTTGGTCGGGATCGCGTTCGTCTTGTCGGCCGGTTACGCCCGGGCCGGCGGATTCGACACCACGCGGATGGCTTGGGCGGACCGGGCGATCCAGGATGCGATCGACAAGGGCAAGTTGCCGGGCGCGGTGTTGCTGGTGGGGCGCGACGACAAGATCGTCTATCGCAAGGCGTACGGTCATCGCGCCGTGCAGCCTCAGCGCGTGCCCATGACGGAAGACACCATCTTCGATTTGGCCTCGTTGTCGAAAGTGGTCGGGTGTGCCACGTCGGTGATGCTCCTGGCCGAGCGCGGCCAGATCTCGCTGAGCGACCGCGTGGTGCAATACATCCCCGAGTTCGGCCAGAACGGCAAGGAATCCATCACCATCGAGCAGTTGCTCCTGCATCGCTCGGGGCTGATCGCCGACAACCCGTTGAAGGACTACATGGACGGGCCGGCCCGATCGATCGAACGGGTCATGGCTCTCGCGCCGGTGCACGAGCCCGGCACGCGATTTGATTACAGCGACGTGGGGTACATCGTGCTGGGTGAGCTGGTCAAGCGGGTGGATGGCCGTCCGTTGGATCAGTTCGCGCACGAGGAGATCTTCGCTCCGCTGGGCATGAAGGACACCGGCTACAACCTGGGGGACCAGCTTAAGGCACGCTGTGCTCCGACCGAGCAGCGCGAAGGCCGCTGGATGGTGGGCGAGGTGCACGATCCGCGCGCCTACGCGCTGGGGGGCGTGGCGGGTCATGCCGGGCTGTTCTCCACCGCCGACGACCTGGCTCGCTGGTGCCGCATGATCCTGAACTTCGGCACGTTCGAGGGCAAGCGCGTGTTGGGCGACACGACGGTGCGCGAGATGATCCGGCAGCGGGTGATGGCCGACGGTCGGGGGAGCCGGGCCTACGGCTTCGACGTCAATACCGGCTACTCGCAGCCGCGGGGCAACTTCTTCGAAGCCGGCTCGACGCTCGGACACACCGGCTTTACCGGCACGTGCCTGTGGCTGGACCCCAGGCATCGGACGTTCTTCGTCCTGCTGACCAACGCGGTGCATCCGAACGGCAAGGGCAGCGTGCTCGACCTGCGCCGCCGCGTGGCCAACGTGGTGGCCAGCGCCATCGTCGAGTCCGCCGACGAGCGGTACATCCCCGAGACGGTGTCCGAGCCGCTGCTGCCGGCGCTGCCGCGTGCGTTGGCGGCCGCCGGGTGGTCGGGGCCGCGGGGGACGGCAGTGGCTGTGGCATCGGCCGGCGGCAAGACTTCGCGCGAGGCGTCGGGCGCGCCCGCCGACGTATGGTGTGGCATCGACGTGCTCAAGGCCGACAACTTCGCCGTCCTCCGGGGGCGCAAGGTGGCGGTGATCACGAATCACACTGCCCGCGACCGCGAAGGCAAGCATCTGGTCCAGTTGTTGATCGAAGGCAAGGTGAACGTGGTCTGCCTGTTTTCGCCGGAGCACGGCCTGTATGGCCAACTGGACGAGAAGGTCGGCGACATGACCGATCCGGAGACGGGCCTCAAGGTGTACAGCCTGTACGGCGAGACGCGCAAGCCCACGCCCGAGATGCTGAAGGGCGTCGACACGATCCTCTTCGACATCCAGGACATCGGCGCGCGGTTCTACACGTACCCGGCCACCATGGGGCTTGCGATGGAAGCAGCGGCCGAGTTGGGCGGCATCAAGGTGATCGTGCTCGACCGGCCGAACCCGATCACGGGCACGCGGGTGGACGGGCCGATCAGCGACAAGAATCGCCCGCGATTCACGGCGTTTGGTCCGTTGCCCGTCATGCACGGCATGACCATCGGCGAGTTGGCCCGGCTGTTCAACCGGGAGTACGGGATCAACTGCGACCTGACGGTGATCGACGTGAAGGGCTGGAAGCGCGGCATGTGGTGGGATGAGACGGGACTGTTGTGGATCAATCCGTCGCCCAACATGCGGAACCTGACGCAGGCGACGCTGTATCCGGGCGTGTGCCTGCTGGAGGCCTGTAACGTGTCGGTGGGGCGTGGGACGGATCAGCCGTTCGAATTCGTGGGCGCGCCGTGGATTGACGGCCGCAAGTGGGCGGCCGCCTTGAACGCGGCCAAGCTGCCGGGCGTGCGGTTCGTGCCTATCGAGTTCACGCCCACCTCCAGCAAGTTCGCCAAGCAGCCCTGCCAGGGCGTTTACATTCTGGTCACCGACCGGGAAGCTTTGGAGCCGGTGCGGATGGGGCTGACCATGGCGGCCACACTCCATCAGTTGTTCGGCTCGGCCTTCGAGGTGAGCAAGGTCATCAACCTGATGGGCAACGCTGAGGTCCAGCGAGCGCTCGAGGCGGGTCGGGACGCGGCCAGTCTGCCGACACTGTGGAAGGAGCCCCTCGCCCGGTTCATGAAGGTCCGAGAAAAGTACCTGGTTTACCCCGAGTAAGCGGAGAGCCGCGGCCGGTCGGCACGCCGGCCGTGGTCCTCCAATTCCTGCGGCAAACAATTCGAAGCACAACTTGATCTGTAAGAATAAAAGTATATAATGCCGGTAGGCGGTGGGGGAGAGAGGCTGCCCGCCGGAAGGCCTTGTCAAGTCTGACCAATCTGCATGTCTTGCTCCTTCGTGCGCGTTGCATGAGCGGAGCGGAGAGCTGAGGAGGAGAACGATGCGAGCCACTATTGTCCTGACAGGTGCAGTCGTATTAATGGCCAGTTCGCTCCAGGCCACCACGGTGCTGGTGAACGACAGTTTCAGCTATGCCAACCAGGCGGCGTTCGAAGCGGTTTGGGCGCCCATCGGCTCGGAGGGCAGCGGCACGCTGACCACCGAGCAGGCCGCCAGCCCCACGCAGTCCGTCAAGTTCGGCACCGCCGCCGGTTATCGAAACCGCCTGACGTTCGCGGAAACTCAGGCGACGGAAGACGAGCCCATCGTGTTCAGTTTCAAGTTCTACGATGTCGCCCCGACGGCCAACCCGCATCGCAACTACATCAATATTCAGGACACCACGGCACCGACCGGGTCTGGTCAGTTGATTGCCATGGGCTTGAACAACAACCTCCTCAACTCCGCGGGTCCCGGCCCCCGGTACATGGCGCGGGTTCTCGGCTACGAAGGTGGTGCGTTCTTCAAGCTGGACGGCCCTGGGGTTCCCGCCCGTTCGCTGGGCTGGCATGAACTGAAGGTGGTCATCACGCCGACCCAGTTCCAGTTCTACGTCGATGGCGTGGCGGCTCAGGCCATTCCGAATACCAACAACCGAAGCTTCGACAATCTGGCGTTGGGCTCCGGCTTGAGCTCGACGCAGGTGGCGTATTTTGACGATGTTTATCTGGCCAAGCTGCCCGAGCCGGCGACGCTGCTTCTGCTGGTGGTGGCCGCGCCGTTCCTCCGCCGTCGCCGGGCCTGATCGGCCGGCTTTCGGACGGATCACAACTCGGGACAGGTTGACAGCCGGGCGGAGATTTCGATCTCCGCCCGGCTTCTTTATCCGGCTCGCATCATCCCTTATCCTGTGGCCCCATGGAGAGTCCGTTGGGCATCATTGCCGGGGCGGGGCGGTTCCCGTTCCTGGTGGCTGAGGGGGCGCGGGCGGCCGGACGGCCGGTGGTGATCATCGGTCTGCGCGGCCTGGCCGATCGTCGCCTGGCCGACCTCGCCGATCGTTTTTACTGGTCGGGCGTGGTCCGGCTGGGGCGGTGGATTCGCGTGTTTCACAAGACGGGTGTACGCGAGGCCATCATGGCCGGCTCGGTCCGCAAGTCGGAGATGTACGCGCGATTCCGGCTCCTGCGGTATCTGCCCGACTGGACGAGCATCAAGCTGTGGTTCTTCGAAGTGGCGGACCGGCGTAACGACACCATCCTGCGGGCGGCGGCCGACCACATGGCCAGAAAGGGAATCACGTTGGTCAACTCAATCCAGTACTGCACCGACCACATGGCCCGCGAAGGCGTCATGACTCGGCGGCAGCCCTCGGCGGCGCAGCTCAAGGATGTCGAGTTCGGTTGGCGGATCGCCAAGGAGATGGGCCGGCTGGACATTGGTCAGTCCATCGCGGTCAAGGAGCAGGAGGTCATTGCCGTCGAGGCGATCGAGGGCACCGACCGCATGATCGAGCGGGCCGGGCAACTCTGCCGACAAGGCGGCTGGATGCTGATCAAGGTGTCCAAGCCCGGCCAGGACCCGCGGTTCGACGTGCCGACGGTGGGGCCAGACACTATCCGCAACTTGCACCGCAATCGTGCGGCGGCCCTGGTGGTCGAGGCCGGCGAGGTGCTCGTTGTCGATCGCGAGGAGATGCTGGAACTCGCCGACCGGCTCGGCATCGTCGTGGTCGGTCATCGCAGCGAAGAGTAGCTATCAGCTATCAGCTGTCAGCCGGATATCTGGCTCATAGCCCATAGCTCAGAACTCAGAGCTGTAATGCAGAGACATTATTTTGTCTCAATCCTCAAAGACTCAGGACTCAAGCCTACTACGTTGTTCTCCTCGCAGATCTCGGGTACGCGGTCGTCCGGATCGATCGCGATCTTCAACGCCGCCGCCGACGCAGGCACCTCGAGCTCGATTTGCCGAGTCACGGGCCTGAGCCCCGAGATGGCCGGCAGGCCGGGCACGGTCGTGCGTGCGACTTGCTTGTCGCCTTGGAGGACCACCACGTCGAACGGCGGCGCGGCCGCTCCGCCGATGTTGTGGATGGTGAGCTTCAGACGTTCCCCCTCACGTTGCACATCACGGGCGTGCGTGGCCAGGTCGGCCAGCACGGGCGACGCTTGTGGGTACGCGGCTCGCAGACGCAGATCCACGACCCATTCGCGGCGAGGCGGGAGTTCGATCCACACGGGTTCAGCCCGCCGGCGCAGCTCCAGGTCGGCCGAGGGCGAAAATACGGATACCCATTCGTAGCGCTTCACCTGCGGGCGTTCACCCGGGACGATCGCGCCCTGACGCAGAGCATAGCGGCCGGGGACGAGTTCCCAGGGCCGCAACCCGACCCGCATGGGGACGGTGTTGAAGTTGTACAGCCAGGCCCGCAGGCGCCGCGGCGAGCTGTCGGTCACCACG
This sequence comes from Planctomycetota bacterium, assembly GCA_029550525.1. GTDB lineage: Bacteria > Planctomycetota > Phycisphaerae > UBA1845 > PWPN01 > JACQVT01. Next base: position 149,626 of record JAKPHF010000062.1, on the reverse strand, counting down.
GCCGCGAAGTTCACGTCCGGCGTGATCCAGGTCGCGGCGAACGTGGGCGTGGCGGCATCTCTCAAGTCACGCACGGCACCAGTGTAGGCGCCCATGAGGGCGGCGGCGCCCTCGAGCCCGGCCCGGTCGGTCTGGAAGACTTCGCTTGTGCGAAGGGCCCAGTTGTAGCGAAGGGCCGCCACTGGTCCCGCGAACGAAGTGAGGTAATCGGACAGCTTGCCGTCGGTGAGGTACATCTGCCGGCCGGTGAGTGCGAGTTTGCGAAGGTACGGATCGTAGACACGATCGCCGGTGAGGTGGCGATAGACGGCCAGGAGATTGGGGACGGCCTGGTGGGCCGCTTGTGCCAATAAGTTGTCAGGATGATCCTTCGGCTGGCCTGGTACATCCGAACGAAGCGGCCCGGTGGTGGACAAATCGAGTACGGTCTGCACGGCATCCAGATACTTGTCCTCGCCGCTGAGCGCATAGGCGCTCAGGAAGCTTTCGAGAATCATGGTGGGCAGCCCGGGGAATCCGTAGTAGTGGGATTTCTCGTCGTGCCAGGGCTTGCCGTCGGGCGGATCAATGCCGCCGGATGGAAACCAGATGCTGGCCGGGATCACGCCGGCGGGCTTGGTCCCGATGGGCGACATGGTGGCTTCGAGCCAGGTGTCGCACCACTGCAAGTAGATGTCGCGGGCCTCGGGGATGCCGTACCACGCCAGCCAGAGAAAATGTTTCATGGCCCGGGCGTGGTATCCGGTGTCGCCACCCGCGACCGGTTCGCGGCGGACGCCGTCGGTGCCGAACTCCGCCGAGAGGAACTGGAGATGCCCGCGTTCGTTGACGGCCATGAATCGTTCGCGGATGGTCCGGGCGGACTCGAGATTCCGCTCGACCCAGAGCGGATCGCCATACCGCAGGAGCATCATGGTGGGCAACGAATCGGCCGACGGCTCGGCCGAGTGCTCGACGTCGCCGCGATCGGGGGAGTAGCCGTCGCGTAGGGCGTAACGCCAGACGCCTTCGACCAGCCGTTCGATACCTGCGATGGCCGGCTCGCAAGCCGTGCTGATGCAGACGGCGGGGACCCAGTCCCGCAGGATCTCCACGTCATCTCCCCAACCCCCGCCCAACTGGCCGTCGGGGAACTGCCGGTGCGTGAACCACCAGTTCAGTATGGCCTGGTGACGGGCGAAGGTTTCCTGCAGGTGGCGAGCCCACTCGGGGCCGTCGCTCTCCGGCCGGGTCAGGTCGGCCCGCCAGGGCACGGTTTCGCCGGTGAGCTCGCGCAGCCCGACGTCTTCGGGCCAGATCGCCAGGAGTTCCTTGAACATGGTGCGGGCTTGCTCGATTCGCCGCTGGCTTGCGCCCTCGAGTCCCGCCGCCCGCAAGTGGCGGGCCTGCCATAACTGGGCCTTGTAGTAGAACGGATTATTCGCGGGCCCCAGCGCTGCCAGACGGATGGCGGACTTGCGGTTGCGATTGGCCATGGTCAGACCGCTGAGCCACTGGGCGGCGCGGGCGAAGGCCTGTGCGCGATAATCATCTTTGAATTGCTGTTCGAGTTGGCGGGCGGCGTCGGCCAGTCTTTGCAGATCGCCGGCCGTCTCCTCATAGGCCAGATCGCCGAGAACGTAACCCCGCAGAGCGACCGTCTCGACGGACAGTGGCTCGGCGTCGAGGATCTTCAGGGCCTGGGCGAAATCGCCTCGGTTGTACGCTTCGGCGGCTTGGCGGCAGGCGGCCGACGCGTCGGGAGGGCATTCGAGCCGTCGGTGGGTCCAGCGATAGCCCAGGTCCGGCATGGCGGTCAGAGGCGTCGGGCGGCCCGCGGCGGGTGTGGCGCGCTCATAGACGCGGACGTCATCCACGTACATGCCGTTCCAGGTGACCAGCCCCAGCCGGTCGAAGCCCGGACCTTCCGCCGGGTCGGGGTCGGTCATGTGCAGGATGCGCGTGCCGTTGACGACCATGGTGAGCGTCGGGCCGTCCTTGGTGGCCTGGATGGTGTACGTCTTGCCGTGCTCGATGAGGAACGGCGGATTCTCGTCGAGCACGCCGGGGCCACCGACGATCTGGTTGGCCCGGTTGCCCTTACCTCCGAATGCCAGCAAATAGTGGTAACCCCAGAGCCGGTTGGCGCTCATGGCCACGGACAGATCGCAGGGCGGGGCGTCGGGATTGGCCTGAGCGGTGAACTCGATACGGACGTCGGGAGCGAAGGGCCGGTCGATGAGCAGGGTAGCGCCGCCGCCGGTCAGAAAGAGCCGTCCATTCTCGATGCTGGCGCGGCCGCTGACGAGATGCCAGGCTGGTCCCAGCTCGGCTCTTTCGAAGCGATCCTCCCACACGAGTTTCCAGTCCGCTTTCTGGGAGCCGGGTTCGGCGAACCCGGTCGTCGCGGCCGCGGCAAACGACAACACGCACGTGCACAGCCAGGCGAATCGCATCTCAGGCTCCTTTGAATTGGGATTCTCGCGCGAAGCGATTTGCCGGGTATGGTACTGGCGCACACGGATTTTGCCAATGTAAAAGGTTTCAGTCGCCGGAGCCCGGAAGGAAGGCGTCCCGGTCTGTCTCAGGCGTCAGCCGCCGATCGCCAGCCGTCAGGCCCTGGTCGCAAGTATTTCAGGCAGGCGAGGCCTTACGGACTCCAGCCGCACGTGGGGCACTTGTTGGGCTCGCCCTTGACGGCGATGTTGGCGAAGCTGGTCTGGTCCTTGGGGCACACGAGTGCAGGTACGCCGCCGAATTTCTCACACTGGGGACAGCGGAAGCGCACTTGGCCCCGCCGCCCTTCGGCCGGGGTGATGGTCTTGATGCCGCCGGACTTGCTCAGACGCTGGTAGCCGGCGGGCGTCAAGCTGAAGGGCTTGTTGCATTCCAGACAGAAGTAGGGCGCGGCCGAATCAGGCGTGTCCGCCTGGCCCTCTTCGCCGCCGCGAATCCACACGAAGTAAACCACGCTGATCAGGGCCAGGATAACGACACCAATCTTCACGCCGCCTGCCAGCGACGACTGGTCTGGAGCATTGTCGTTTGCAGCCATGAGAATCTACTCTGCCATGTAGTCCTGGCGGGCGAACCAGTGGGCTGTGCCGTTCAAGCACTTCTTGGTGGCAGACGGCGAGCAACGCTGGAACCTGCCGGACGCGTCGTACTCGTGATCCAGGTTCTTCCAGTACTCGACCAGCGTGTTGGCGGCGTGCCCGTCGAGGAAGAGCATGCTGAAACGGTTGGGCTCGCCGTGCCAGCCGGGGACCTTGGTTCCGATGGGGATGTCCGCCGCGCCAGTCAGCGCGATGTCCGCGCGGTCTTCGTAGAGGATCACGGCCTTGCTCGCGCCTTTTTTCTCATATAGCCGAATGATGCTGTCCATGAGCCTGACCACGCGCTGGTTGCCCTGGTTCTCACCCCAGCCAGCGATCTTCTGATCGGAGGCATAGGCCGCCCAGCCGAGATTGGCCTGGTAGCTGGTTCCAGTTACCCGGTACGCCGAGATCGGCGTCGGCTCTCCGAGCGGATCGGTGTTCAGGGCCAGCCCCTGGTCGGCCGGATCTTCGTAGACCGGCAGTTTGGTCCGGTCATTCAACTTGCTGGGACTGACGAACCGGTTGAGATGGCGTTCCTGGGGCGGCCTGTTGTAAGGATTGTCTCTTGTGAACCAGGAGCCCTCATAGCCTTCGCCCAGGTTCCCGCCGTAGAGCCACGTTCGAATCTTGGGCTCTTCGGCGGGCGGAGTCCCGGTCTTCCAGCCCCAGTAGAAGCGGTTCCGATACGTGTTGAGGTAGGCCGTCATTGCCTTGCCCAACTGACTCAAGTTGGAGACACAGGCACTCTTCTTGGCCTCCTCGCGTGCTTTGCGCAGACTTGGCAACAGGATGGAAATGAGCAAGGCGATGATGGCCACGACGACGAGGACTTCGATCAGCGTGAACCCCGCGCGCTTCCTGGTCTGTTTCATATTGTGATTCTCCCACTCTTTGCGGAGACAGGCTCAGGTGCGTGTTTGCTTCGGCGCGTCGCAGAAGGGTCCGGCTTGGGACTGGCTCCTTTTCACCGCTGCCCGGCCATCCGGCCGACCGAGAACTCGATTGGTCGTGGCCTGAAGATGCGAGACCGCGCGTTTCGGCAGAAAGGAGAGGCCATACACGCCGACTCGTACACGTGCATCACACCTGCAATTATATAATTGTGGCCACATGGTCCGTTTCTGTCAATAGAAAAATCGGCGCATCTTCCGGGCCGGGTCGTCTGTGTGGCTCGCTTCCTGCTGGAGATCGGCGGTCGAACGCGTTACCACAGTTCATAGCTTGGCTTAGGACCCGGGGAGCACTTCCCCGGTTTCACACGTGGTGTGGCGTCTCCGGCGGGCGACGGCATATTCGACACGGCCGGTTACGGGGGGCAGGATGTCCGCCCTGAGGGCGGCGGCGGCTACCAGGGCGAGGGGCGACCGAGGTTGACGATGAACTGCTTCATGTTGGCCTGATCGGTGGGGCCGTTCTTGTGCCAGAAGTGGGGCTGGCCGAACTCAGCGAACAACTCGCGCCCCTCGGTCTTGACGGGGTACAGGCGACCTTCGGCGTGGCCGTCGAGGAAACCGATGCTCGTTCGGCCTTCGGTGGCGGCCGCGGTGGGTGAATGGCGGGTGGCGATGCGGTCGATGCAGTTGAAATTGCCTTCCGGGAACAGTGTGTTCATGTGGAAATTCGGGTGTTCCTCGAAGAAGAGCATGAAGCTGCTGGCCGGCATGGTGATCCGCTGACCGGCCTTGAAGGAGCGCGTCTTCTTGCCGCCGGGCAGCGGATTGTTGAGCGAATCAGCCACGTAAACGAAGCTCTGCAGCCGGTTGGGATCCTTGTAGCCCACGTAGGCATTCATGGAATAGCTGAGCCGGCCGTTGCCGCCGCCGCCGTCCGGCGTATCCGTAGGCTCGCCTGGCCTGTCGGATGAGCAGACGTAAACCTCCTCATTCCGTAGATAGCGATAGATCGTGCCCTTGCCCGGCACGTCCTCGATGAACTTGGGGTCGAGATGGTGCGGCTTGGTGTAGGCGGCGGTGTAGGTCAGGCCCACGAGTTTGTCGGCAGCGCCTTCCCAGGTCACGCCGGCGCGGCGTGGCCAGGGGGGCAGGCCGAACAGGTATTGAAAGTAAAACAGGCTGTGCGTGCCGGGCAGGACCTTGTAATCGGAAACGTAAAACTGGGCGCCATTGATGAGCTGCTTGATATTCGAGCGACAGGAGACGTCGCGAACCTGCTCACGCGCCTTCTTGAGCGAGGGCAGCAGGATGGCGATGAGCAGGGCGATGATGCCCACGACGACCAGGATTTCGAGCAGCGTCATGGCCCGCCGCGTGCGATTTCGGTATACGTGTGACAAAATCATGTCAGTATGTGTCCTTTGAAAAGCAACGACTCTTGTGCGTTTCGGGGGGCGGACATCCTGTCCGCCTTCCTGCTGATGTCGGCCGGGCCGGCATCAGCAGGAAAGAAATCGCGAGCGTAGTTATTCCCGGCCGCTCACACCGCGTGCGTGTTTAGCGAGCGGCACCTTCGCGCCCCTTCGGGGCCAAGCCGCGCCGATCTCTACTGACTTCGCGCCCTTTCAGGGCGGAGCCACGTCGATCTCTTGCACGCTAAACACGTACCCCGCTGCCGGCTACTAACTGACGCCCTGGGGGGCGAGAAACTCATCCGCGAGACAATGCGCAGCACCGTTAAGGGGCCAACTATTCTACCGAGGCGGGCGAGACGCCCACCCCCCGAGGATGAGGCGAGCGAGACGCCCGCTTCTCTTGCGAGCCACCTCGATCATGAGGCGGGCAAGATGCCCGCCCCCCGCGCTCCTAGTCCAGCGGATACGCGAGCCGGGTGGGGCTCTTCCACACCCGGCAGACGGGCTTGGCGGCGCGGGTGAATCCCTCGCCCGGCCAGGCCTCTTCGGTGGTCCACACTTTGCGACCATCGCTATGGGTGTACTCATAGAGCGGCACGGTGGTCGCCGGCGGCTCCTTCGCATCGGCAGGCAAGGCATAGAAAAGCACGACCTTGCCGGATGTGGCGGTGTCGCTGTTCACAAGAAGGAGTCCGCCGATGGCATCGCTCGCCGCACCAGGCCGGGCCCTTGCCGTATCGCGGCAGACGGCCACGAGACCCGGCGCGGGACGATCCGGGGCGAAGAAGGCGATGGTTCGCGCCTTGCGGTCACCGGGAAGATCTCGAGCGGTGGCGAATACGGCCGGTTCAGTGGGATCGCCCAAGACATACACGGGTACGGGCAGAACCATCCGCGGATCATCCAGATCGAGCTTGTACATGATCTGGTTGTAGTCGTAGCGCGGCGTCTGCGTCGGGTTGCCGGAGAACGAGTGCGTGTAGGTGCCCTCGAAGTAGATGATTCGTCCGTTTTCCTTGGCCAACTGCGGATGCTGTTTGGGATTGTAGAAGCTGTACGTGTCGTGGGTGACGACCTTGCGGGCGTAGCACCAAGGCCCGAGCGGCGTGTCGGCTTCGGCGTACCAGATCTCGCCCAGCAGTGACGTGCCGTAGAACTCGCAGACAATCAGCACCCATCGCTGGCGATACTCGTTCCAATAGACGGATGCCGCATGGGCAAGGACGGGCTTACCGGTGTCCGCATCCTGCAGTTGGAGGAGAACCTCGTCGGGCTTGAGCTTGCCGGTCTCGACCAATTTACGTTCGTCCTGCGGCGAAACCACGGGCGTGTTGCGTTTCCATCCGTAACGGATGTTGCCCGCGGCATCTCGATCGATGCGGCCGTCGGCCATGCGCGTGCCCGGTTCGAGGCAGGTGAACGCTTCGTATTGGCTCAGATCGGTGAAAGCGGCGGCTGTCGCCTTCACGCGACTAAAGGGCAACGAGTGCGCGAAGTACACGTACTCCGTGCCGTCAACGGTGAGCTTGAACGGATGGCCCCCTGGCCAAACGGGTGCATCCATGGGGATATCAGCGATCTTTTCGAAGACCTGTTTCTCGTCGTTGAAGACCGCCATTCCCCGGCTTTGGGCCTCCATCTTGGTATTGACGTTGGCATAAGCGGCGTAGAGTCGCTCGCGGCCCTTGTCGTCGCGGAGGACGAGAAAGCTGTCGGCCCAGGTGGGACCGCCTTTGTCGTTGAAGCGGCACATTTCGGCGGTGAATCCATCGGGCCGCGTAAAGTAGGTCAAATCAACGCCGACGTCGGGGTCGAGTCCGCCCTTGCCGGGCAGCTTGGAGGTCGCGCCGGTCATGTAAAAGTTGCCCAGTGGATAGGACGGCCGGTTGGTGTCGCCCCAGAACCAATAGAGCTTGCCGCGGTACTCCGTCATCATGACGCTGTCGGAGCCCATGACCTGGCCGTTCAGGGCGGGCTCTGTGATCGGGGCGGACCGGCCGAGCAGCAGCGTGTCGCGGTAGATCCCCTGGCCGGTGATGCGGTAGAGCCGCTCGGCAATGTTGATTCGTTTGAGCTTGATGGTCGCGCTGCCGCCCTCCACGCACCGGAGGCGCACGCCGCGATAGCCGAAGCCGTCGGCCGGGTATTCGTAGCCGTGGCTCTTGATGCGGAAATGCACCTCCTGGCCCATGAGGCCGGGTTCATAGAAGGCGATCAGCCCGTTGCTGTCGGTGTAGAGCAGGATGTTGTTGGTGGTCTGCAGTTCGACCAGCGGCACGCCTCGACCGGTCTGCTCGTCCACGACGTGGATGGCGAAATACCGGCTAGCATCCGCGGCGAGCGCGGCGGGGATGCCGGCCGGCAGGGCCACGATGAGCAATGACGCAGCGATTCTCGCTACGGCAGCCGAGCTGTGACGCAGCGACGCGGCGAACGCAAATGGGCGCATGGGGAGCCTCCTTGCCCTCTTAGTCGCAGGAGAGCGGAAAAAAGTTCAACGGCCCCGGAAAGCAGCCCCAACGCCTCCCGGATCACATTGCCGGAGCGATCCGGGTCACCGTGCCGTCCATGCCGGCCACGTAGGCGGCGCCCTCGGCGTCGGCGGCCACGGGGGCCATCACGTGCAGTTGCGGCGTTGCCTGGTAGCGCAGCAACTCCTTGCCTGTGCCGGCGTCGTGCACGGTCAGCATTCCGCGATTGGAGCAGACGAAGACTTTGCCGCCGACCTCGACGGGCGCGACGGGGAAGCGGCCCAGGGACAGGTCGGGCTGCGACCAGACGGGCTTGCCTTCGCCGTCGTAGCGGGTGAGGCCCTTGGACAGTCCGCGAGCGTAGAAGCCCTTGCCGTCGGCGGTCAATCCGATGGCGGCCACGCTGGCGGCGATATGGCCCCGGTATTCGCCCGTTGCCAGGTCATACGAGCCGAGCTGATACGCGCGGTCGGTCACGAACAGGCGGTCACCGATGGCCAGCGGCATGCAGTCCGCCGGCGCGTAATAGCGGGACTTGAACTTGGCCTCATTGGAGTGAGCCGCCGGGCCGAAGCTCTTCCACTTCAGTGTCCCGTCCTTGGCGTTCACGGCAAACAATTGGTTTTCCCACGACCCGGCGTAGAGCACGCCGCCATGGAGCAACACGGGCATTTCGATGCTGTACGTGGCGTGCCGCTTGGACCAGGCGAGCTTGCCGGTCTTGCGGTCGATGGCGTGGAAGAAACCTTCCATGTCGGCAACGTAGACGCGATCGGCATCCACTGCCGGCGTTCCGTAGACCACCGCGCCGACGTCGCAGGTCCAGATCTTCTTGCCGTCGAGCGAGAGGCAGTGGACACCTTGCTCGGCAGCCGAAACGTACAGCCGATCGTCGACCAGTGCCGGGGCGTGCAGGATCTCGACGCCCGGCTTGAAGAGCTCTTGTACATTCGCTTTTTTGCCATCGAACGTGAGGCGGACGATTTCGCCGCCGGTGGTGCAAACGATCAGGCCGTCCGGAGTCGCCAGCGGCTGGGCCTTCACGCCGGCGTTCAGCACGGCGAGGGCGGCGTCCGGCGATCCCGGCGGGGCGACGAGGATCTGCTCGGCCCGATCAAGCTTGGTCTTGCCGAAGTCGGCGGTGACCATCACGAAATGGCGGCCCGGCGTGAGGCCGGCGAGTTTCAACCGGCCCTCGAACACGCCGCGGGACTTGGCGTCCAGCGGAACGGTCGTCTCTTCGACCGCGTTCAGGCTGGCGACTACCCGAGCAGGTTTGCCGTCCTTTGCCCGCACGCGGACGGCCAGCTCGTTGCCGCCTAGCGTCACCGGAGTGCCGTGTGCCGGTACGGGCTTGGGCGTGAGAATCGAAATCTCCGGCGACGATTGCGGCGCAATCGGCTTTTGGAGCGTGACCTCCATCGGCTTGGCCGTATCGCGGTAGCGGAAAACCACGCGCAGCACGCCGTCCTTCACGTACACGACGTTGTAGCCGATGTTGTCGTGCGGGTGCGAGGTTGTGCCGCCCATGACGCTGTCGATGGTGTTCCACCGTTCGTGCCGGTGGCCATGGCCATGGCCCATCATCAACAGCACCACGTTGTAACGCTCGATGATCTGCAGCAGTCGGAGTTGCTCGAAGGGTTTGGCAAATTCGGTGGACGAGAGCGGATGATGACAGAACAGGAAGACGGGCATGTCACGAGGCAGACGTCCAAGGTCGTCGGCAAGCCAATCGAGCGTGCGCTTGTCGATGACGGGCAGCGGCTCCTGCGGCGTGGCCGTATCGATGCAAGCAAAGTGACACCCGAAGCGATCGAACGAATAGTGATCGGAGCCGTGCCGGCGACGCATGACCGGGATGATGCTCGTCCAGGTGTTGTCGTGGTTGCCGGGGGTGATGAACAGGGGAATCTTGAACGGCTCGACGATGGCTTCGAAGTTGTCCCAGGTTTTGTTGATCACGCCGTACTCGGTCACGTCGCCGGTGTTGATGATGAAGGCGGGCGGCGGCGTAGTGATGTTCAGCGGCGCCAGGACCTGCGGCTTGCTCGCCTCGCTGAGCAGCCAGGTCAATCCATCGACGGTGCGATCGCCGGCTTTGGGCGGGGCGGTGCCCACGGGAGAGGGGCTCAGATGGCTGTCCGAGGTGTGCACGAAGCAGAAGTCCGGCACTGGCGGCGCAGCCACGGCCACCGCGGCGGGGATGATCAGCAGAGCCAGCAAGATGTTGCGAATACGTGCGACGGAACGTCTGGTGGTCGAAGTCATATCTCTCTCCCTGAGAATGGATGGGGCACGTTCGAGTCCAGTACTGCGTCAGCGGGCTGAAGTGCGACGCGCAGCGTACTGTGCAGCCCAGAGTAGTGCGACCTGGCGCCGCTGCCCGATCAGCATACCGCACCGTCACGGAGCGGGCTACCGGCGCCGTTAGCGCGCCCAACCTCGCGCGTGGACGGTTGTGGTGCACGCTTCCAGCGTGCACGTGCACGCAGGATGCCTGAACCACAATGTCCTGCTCGCCTATCCGTTCCCTTTGATGCCGGTAAGGCGGTATCAGAAGGAACGGTGAGAGAGTGCCCGCGTGGGTAAGACAGCCGCTTCCAATGCACTCAATTTAAGCAATCCACGCTGCTTTCTTTGCCGGGGCCGCTCATACAGCCGATGAACTTCTGCACGTCGGTGCCGTCGACGTCGGTATCGCCGTCCAGATTGGCCCGCGCGCAATCCGGGTCGGTGAAAGGTACGCCGACGCCAGTCAGACAAGTCTGCATGACGGCGAAATCTTCCAGATCCACGTCGCCGTCGAAATCAAAGTCGCATGGCTTGGAGAGTTTGATCGTCACCGTGATCGTCTGGGGCGAGTTGGCAGCCGTCGGATCGGACACGGTGATGATGCCGGTGTGGATGCCGGACGTCAGACCCGTCAGATCGTAAGCGACCGTTACGGAGTTTGCTTCGCCATAGCTGGTACCGCGCTCAGGCGACACGCTCAGCCACGGCGTCTGATGGGTGATACTGTAGTTCAGGTAGCCGGTCCCCGGGGCGGTGGCGATGGTGAACGCGTCGTTCGGCGGGGGCTGTCCGACTGAGATGGACCGTGTGATGCTGTTGGTGTTCAGGACGATCTGCGGCGCGGGCGCGCCGAGCGCGAAATCATATCGGGACAGCCCCGCGGGGAAGACTTTCGCACCGGGGTAGGTGAGCGTGGGATAGCCGGCCTTGCTTACGGTCATCGCGTACGCAGAGCCCGCGGCTACGGCGGGGACCAACGTCACGGTGTAATAGCCGTTGGCGTCGGTCTTGATGGCCGGACGTCCATAGACGGTGACGGTCGCGTCGTCGATGGGCTGCCCGGTGGCAAAGTCGAAGACGCGGCCCCAGACAGTGCCTTCAGTGGCAGTCGCCGGGTTCCGCCAGGGAAGGGAGGGGGGCACGGCCGGCGTGGCGTAGACCGTACTTCCCACATGCGGGTACCACGACCAGTCGCTGGTCCAGGAATCGTCGCCGTCGTCACAGGTCGTATCGTTCGCACGGGTGCCGGCGTACGAATAGGTGCAGACGCCTTCGAGCCGCGCGAGCGTGTACTGCATCTGGGCGAGGCTGTTGGCAAACGAGTTCAGGTAGGTGGCCTGTCCGCAGTATGCGTGGCGCGGTCCTTTCCAGAGTTGGATCTTGTCGACCCAGGACCGGTACATGTTGTATTGGCTCGGGCAGTGGTCTCGCTTGTAGTTCATGGGTATGACCGCATCGAGCCAGCCGGACTCGGCCCACAGCTTCCAGTTCTGGTAGTAGAGGTACGCTTGGGAGCTGGTGAAGTTGGAGGGGGCCGAGCCAGTGGCGAACACGTCGGCGGTCAACATGACGGGCTTGGCCGGATCGTTACTGAGATTCGCGATTTCAACGCGGCAGCGGCGCACGAGTTCGTCGATGGTGCGGCGGCGAAAATCGCTCCACTGGCTGTCCGAGGGAGAAGGGACATCCGTGCGGTTGTAGATACGTTGAAACCGCTTCAGACCCGAGTTGGCGTAGTTGGGATCGACCGGGTAGCCGGCGTCGTACTGCGTGTAGCGGATGTAGTCCCAGTTGATGCCGTCGATGGGGTAGTTGGTCACCAGTTCGCGGACGATGCTGATGAGATATTCCTGCACATCGGGCGAGCCGGGGTCGAGCACGTAGTCAGCGCCGACCAGGACCGGTGTGCCCATGTGCATGGCGGCCCGGGGGACCATGAAGAATTCGGGGTGGGCGGCCAGGTAGGCGTTGCCGCTGGGCGGCCAGGACCTGCAGACGCGGAAGGTGACGAGCCAGGCGTGAACCTGGATGCCGTGCTCGGCAGCCCGTTGGCAGAGATAGGCGAGCGGGTCGATGCCGCCCACGATGTCGGTCGCCTTGGGGAGGATGTTGGAGTTCCAGTAGGCTCCGTGTCCCGAGCCCGTGCGGTCCTGGTAGCCCATGACCTCGACGACGATCGCGTTGTATTTGCCGGTGACCGCGTGTTGGATCAGCGTGTCGATTTGCGCGACACTTTTGAATCCGGTGTGGAAGCAGTCCGCCCACAAACCGCGCCACTGAACTTGCTGGGCCCACGCCGGGCCAGTCAGATATCCGCAGGCGAGTATGAACGCGACCGCGTTCCTCCACGTCTTGCCGATCGTACACATCCTCGTCCCACTCCTTTGCCGTAACGAAATGCCCCCCCGGGAGGTGGACACAGTCATTATATAATACATGTCGTGTCATGGGAAGCGCGAAAAAGGTGGAAGATGACCGTCGTCGCACCCCCGTCGCGAAACCCTGTGGACCAACTCAGGGTATGCAGAACGGGTCGCTCTTCCGGTTGGGGCCCGACAGGCACCGGATGAACAAGTTGACGTCTTCGAGATCCACGTCGCTGTCGCCGTCGAGCTTGGCACGCACACACTCCGGACGGTCCTGAGGCACGGTCGTGCCGCTCAAGCAGGCCTGGAGAACGGCGAAGTCGTCCATGTCCACGTCCTGATCGCCGTCCATGTCGGCGGGAGCCGGCAGCACCGTGACCTCGATCGGGTTCGAGAAGACGGTTCCCGATCCGGTGGCGGCCAGCTCCAGGCGGACCGTGTAAATCCCCGGAGCCTCGTAAACATGCTCGATCGGAATGGGCATGCCCGTGCCGGGCAGCGAGATCTCGTCCAAGTGCCAGGTATGCGACAGAACGCTTTGGCCGGCAGGGACCTGAACCAGGGGAGTGAACGTGATCGTACGGCCCAGCTTCACCGTATCCGGTTGGGCGGAGATGGAGCAGGTGGCGGTCTGCGACAGGGCAACGTCCACGCGGGTTACGCCGCCGGCGGTCACCACGACGTTGCCGACGGTCGCGTTGCCCACGCCGGGCTTGTTGAAGGTGAGCGTGTACGTGCCGGGGGGCACGAGCAAGAACGAATAGAGTCCGTCGCCGGAGGACAGGGCGACGTAATTGCTCAGTTGCGAGCGGGTCACGTGAGCATCGACGACCGGCTGGCCGGTGGCGGCATCCATGACCGTGCCGAGGATGATGCCGGTGGTCGGGTTGGTTTTCCACGGCATGGTGGGCAGGGCGGCCGGCTGCGCGTAGCGTTTTCCTGAGCCCGACAGCGCGGTCCAGTTGCTCCCCGTGTTGTTGAAGGCGTTATAGCTCCAGATGACGTTGCCTTGCGCGCCGACCGATCGGCAGGTGTCGATGTCCTGAATGATGGCGTTGATGCCGGTGGAGATATTGTGGCCCGCGTAGATGTGTCGGCCACCGGTGTTGGCGACCCAATCCGGCAGCAAGTCGCTGAAGTCGGGCAGGTTGCCGCCGTCGGCCCAATAGATCTGAGGGACGAGAAAGTCCATAGCTCCGGCCTTGATCCAGGCCTGGGCGTCCTGGTAGCCCCTCGTGTAGCCGTATAGGAAGCCGGACGGATAGCCCGGATACCGTTCCTGGCGATAGAGGCCCAGCGGAGCGGAACTGACTTTGATGTGCGGCTTGACCTCCATAATCTGTGCGTACATGTCGCAGCAGAAGCGGGTGAACTGATCGCGCGTCCAGTCGGCGAACCCCAGGCCGTGCGGGTTGCCCTCGCCCGCAAACCTCGCCAGCGAGATCGGGTCGTAGCTGTAGTCCGGGCTCGGCATGCGGATGCGGTCGAAGTGGATGCCGTCCACGTCGTAATTCTGGACGACGTACATGACCTGCTTGCGCGTGTACGCCTGAGCGGCAGGGACGCCGGGGGCGATCCAGACATAGTTGTCCGACGCGGCCTGCACGGGATTGCCGTTGGAGTCGTGGATGAGCCAATCGCGCTTGCTCGGATCGGATGCCTTGAAATGCTGGTGCCAGATATGGTTCGCGGGCGGCGTATTCGCGCCTTGCCAGGCGACATGCGTGTTGATGTAGGCGTGGAACTCGAGTCCACGCGCGTGGGCCGCCTGAATGGCATGAGCCATGGGGTCGTAGGTGCCCCAGCCGGAGGGCGTGCCACCACTGGACGACAAGATGGGTGACCAGGGCTCGTAGGGCGAGGGATAGAGCGTGTCGCATTGACCGCGGACCTGGAAGATGACCGCGTTGAAGCGGTGCGTCTGCAGGTTGGTCATGATTGACTCGATGGTCGCCTTGACGGTGTTGAGGTTGGTGCTGGGCCACTCGAACCGGGAGACCCACATGCCGCGGAATTCCTGGGCCTGGACCGGTGAGGAGGTGAGGACGAGAGCGAAAAAGAACGATATCCAGCGGACGAGTGGCTTTGCGGATACCGAACAAAGTACAAACTCGAGGCGACCCTGTGACATGTTGGCGTCCTCCCTCCGACAGCGACAGGTCATGAATCTTACCGCCGAAGCCGCCTTTTTTCCCGTTAGCGAGGGCTTGCGGGACGGAAAAAAGTCACTTGATACAACTTTCAGCTTGACTGGTCGATGCCCGCCAGCTAAATTTGAAATTATGCAATTACTGGTCTGGAGGGGTGGACGTTCGTCGCACACTTTCTGGACGAACGATCAACTCTGAACACGTTCGTCAGTGTCGAGGGGAACCTGTCATTTTTTTCAGGCATAGGAGGAGAGTCATGAAGAAGAGCGTGGTGATGGCTGCGGTGCTGGCCGCGGCAGTACTGGTCGTACAGGCTCAAGCCGGGTTCATCATCGAGAACCGGGCCGGGGGGCTTAATTTAGCCAACTACAGTGAGACCGGTGGCTGGGCGGACAGCAGCGGTCCCGTGAATGCGCCCGGTTGCACGCCCAATATCGGATCCCGCTACAGCGGCACGACCGTGTTCTTCGGCCCGAACCGGCAGGCTGTCTTCTCGTTCACGCCGGATGTGACCGGTCCGTACGATATCGAACTGGCTTGGCCCAGCACGGCCGGTCAGCCGGATACCGCGGTCGTTCTGTATACCGGTGTCTCATTCGGTGGCGAGCAGGATCCGTGGGGCAACGCTGGCCCGGGTGGTGTGATTGCCCGGACGACCATGGACATGTACTACAAGAACGCCGGCGTGTGGAACCTGGCATTCGATGATGTGGTTCTGACTGCGGGCACCACGTACAAGGTGGGCATCTACGGTGGGCACGCGTCGACGTCGGGGCTCGACAACCGCGTGGCCATCGGTGCGGCCCAGTTCACGCTGGTTCCTGAGCCGGCGACGCTGGCCCTGCTGGTTCTCGGCGGGCTGTTCCTGCGGCGTCGCGGGTGAGTGCCAATTAATCGCGCAGCATTTGCGCGAATCAAGAGCGATGTGCGCGCGGCCGAGGCGTCAGGCTTCGGCCGCGACTTTTTGCGCGCTGTTCTGGTAAGGAGTGCGATGAGGCGACTTGCCGATATGGGGCAGCGTACATTTGCTGATCAGGCGTGACGGGAAACCGTTCCCTTTCAGGCTTCATCAACGCTCTAAGTACTCCCAGCACAAAGATTTAAAGCGGATTAGCACTGAAGGCGGTGGGGCGAGTTGGTGTACATCTCGATGGCGAGGGGCTGGGGGGTTCGCAAGTGACTGGCTTTTCAATAATTGTGTCGCATGGACGACACCAGGACGGCCTTGCACGATCGTTCAAAAAGCCGTCAGGTTGTCATACTTTACGCTTGACATGCCGATGAAACTCGTGTAATTATGTAATTAGCCTGTCGCTGGTCGCCTACAATGAGGCAGCACGCCTTGCGGGTATTTTCTGGCTCGCAGGGTCAAGTAAGCCGGTCAATGCGAGAGTCTGCCGTTCATGTCTCGGCGTCTCGGCGAACGGTTCACGAGAACCAAGGAACAATTCAGGAGTGACGGCAATGTCAAGGTCAAGCATGGGGGCCGGACGGACCACGGTGGCCAGGCGGGCGTTCACATTGATTGAAGTCCTGGTGGTCGTGGCAATCATCGCGCTGCTGATTTCCATTCTCTTGCCGTCGTTGCGACAGGCCCGGGACGTGAGCAAGATGATGGTGTGTCAAAGCCATCTGAAGGAAGTCGGGAATGCCATGGCCATGTATATCTCCGACTTCAAAGAGGCGCTTCCGGGTCCCTTGCATCCGCTGTTCCTCAAGTATCCCGAGCGGATGAGTTCCACCAGCAAGTTTGTCGTCGAAGGTTACCTGAATACGCGCTTGCGAAAGTACTTCGGCGAATCCACATTCAAGACCAACACCTCAGCGTCCTATCGGAAGAGCACAACGCGGGAGATCGGAACGTGCCCTTCCTTCCCCGTTTCCGATGAGTCATTCGGAGGCAACGTTTACAATTTCGCGCTGAACAATTCCGCCATCACCGCCCCGAACTTCTACTTCGGGTTCACGCACGGAGGGATTACTTCATACGAGCAATGGCTGGACAAGTACGGTTCGAAAAGCCGGAAGTGGTGGCCTAAGCGGATGTCCCGGATCTTTTATGGTGGCGTTTCGCCCTCTCGCGAGTGGCTGCTTGCTGACGCTTTCCGTCGTCCGCACCCGGAGAACCCGACGTGGGGAACGGCGGCGGAGCCTGGCCACGAGATCTTCCCGACTCTTGACAACGCCGACAGCACGAGACAGAACGAGGAGTGGGGCAGTTTGAGTCCGTCGGTTCAGGTACCGACAAACCAGGACGCGTCCGGCAAGTATGCTCCTTCTTCACCTTTCCATCCTAATCTGAGTTCATGCGGATTCCGTAAGGTGAATCTGGGCGGCGGCACGGTCACGCGATTCTTCGGCAAAGTGAACACGTTGTACTTCGACGGGCACGCCGAAGCGCAGAACGGCTGGAGGGGGACCACTGTCGAAGCGTTTGACACCGCCCGAAACGGTCATCGTCTGGACAAGTGATGACATATAAAAGGCCTCAGGTCCGGTACAGTCAGGGCCTGAGGCCGGGAACTGACAGGCTTTGATGTTCCGGCGTCGCGTCGTGGAAGATTCCGGAATTCGAGGCAGAGCGTGAACGATCGGCGAACGGTGAGCGTGTCCCGAAGACGGAGGGGACCACCCATCAAGTCCGCTGCCTGAGTCAATGAGGCTAATCTGGCCGGGCCGCCGGGCCGATTTATATAACGATAGCCCGGATCACCCGAGGCCAGCGTGATCCATCAGCGTAAACCTGGATGGTGGGGCGGAAGGTCCCGCCAGACATGTTGTTTGTGCATGGAGACGCGGCGATTCGAACGGAGAGACGGCCGTTGGTGCGCAGCGGTCCGCTCCAACGTTCAGCCGCCCAGGCTAAGGAGTCGGGACATGAAACGGACGAGCAATCGCAGCCTCTCGGTCTTGGGTGCAATCCTGGTACTGGCGATCGCCGGAAACGCGTTGGCTTACGAGTACATCATCGAAAGTCGTTCCGGCGGGAAGAATTTTGACAAGTACTCGGACGTGAACTGCGACAATAGCTCGGTCAAGAGCAGCGCGGCCGGTTGTACCTCGGGCATCGGTTGCCGGTACAGCACCAATGTCGCAGCTCAGGCGACGTATACGTTCACGCCAAACCAGAGCGGCATGTGGTCTGTGCATGTTACCTGGCCCAGATCCACCAACGGTGACACCGCCGTCTTGCACACCGTCACCTACGCGGGTGGCACGTACGCCGTCAACCTGAATCAGCACCAGGACGCCGGTGGAGCCAATGTTTGGAACCACATCGGTGATTTTCAGTTCAACGCGGGTGAAACGTACACGGTCGTTCAGACCAACCCGACACACGAAGGGCCTGCGGGGGCCACGACCCGCCTGATGGCGGATGCCGTCAAGTTCACGAGTTTGTTCCCCAACTGCGGCGATACTCCCCCGGTCGGTGTCGCAACGCCCCTTTTGATCGGGGATACGCAAGTCACGGTAACCGGCGTCAGCCAGCAGGCCACGGAAGTCAAGGTGTACGCGTTTGACGGTGTCAGCAGTCAGGTCATCGGAACGAAGAATGCGCCAGGTTCCGGCAACGTGGCCGTCCCGGTGACCCCTCTCGTGGCCGGACAAAACATCAACGCCACGCAGACGGTCAACGGGATCGAAAGCTGTCTCCTCACCAATGGTCCGGTGCCGGGTTGCGGCTCCGTCCCCACGGTTTCCATCGCCGGCATCCTGGTGGCCGGTGACACGACGGTGCAAGTGACCGGCGTCCATCCGAATGCCACACAAGTGTCGGTTTTCTCCAACGGCATCCAGATCGGCGTCAACAGCACGCTGCCGGGCGGAGGGGCCACTCCGGGTACGGTCTCTGTGTCGGTCGCGGCGATTCAGGACGGTGCCTCGATCGCGGCGAAGCAGACCATCAGCGTCTGCGAGTCAGCACTGGGGCCGGCCAAGGTCGTGGATTGTGCGCAGGTTCCGGAAGTGAAGGTGGTTGGCCTGGTGGACGCCGGCCGAACGAAAGTCCGTGTCGCGGGCGTGAGTGCCGATGCCACGGCAGTGAAGGTGTATGCCAACGATATCCTGATCGGTGTTAACAACGCTCCTAACGCGGGCACGACGGGCAACGTTGTGGTGACCACCTCGCCACTGGTGGAGGGGCAGATCGTCAAGGCGGTCCAGTTCATCCGGCGCGACGGTTGCATGCCGACCACCGGTCGGCGCGTGATGGCCGCGAACATGCTGGAAGACTTTGAGGATCTGACCGCGGCGGACATTCCCAACCAGCCGCCGGTGACCGGAGGCGAGTTCCGCAAGTGGTACAATATCGCCAACTATGGTCTCTGCGTGACGACGCCGACCGTTTCGTCCTTGCTGGGCAGCAAGTGCATCCGGTTCGAGGACAACGGTTGGACGAACGGCATGTACGCCTTGTACGAACAGGTGATTCCGGAAGACGGCCTCTACCATCTGCGGGTCGACATGCTGCCGGACGAGGTGGGCAAGGGCGATCCTACCTGGCTCAACCAGTTCCAGGTCGGCGTCATCGTCAACGGGCAACACCGGACGCCGGACACCAGGCTAGCGTACGTCACGAGCCCCATCGGGAGTTACCCCTGCCTAACGCCGGGCGTGGACGGCGCCGACGCGGATCAGCCGGTCGTCGTGTACGTGGCCACGTTTTCCGCGAACGAAGGCGACAATCTGCTGATCGTCTTCTCCACGGATACCAGCTCGTATACGCGAAACCTGACCAACACCGGGCCGTTCTGCGGGATGTGGATCGACAACATTCGCCTGATCCCGGGCGAGAAGCCGCCGGTATGTACCGATGTGGCGAGCCCGAGCATCCTTCCGACGGCTGCCACGCCGCTGGAGGCAGGGCGCACGGAGGTCTCGGTCACCGGCGTGGACCCGGCGGCCTCCGAGGTCAGGGTCTATGCAAATGGCGAGTTGATCGGCACATCCGGTGGCGGCGCGAGCCAGATTGCGGTGGCGGTCCCGCCGCTGCAGCCGGGATGGCGGCTCACTGCCAGCCAGGTGGTCAATGGGGTCGAAAGCTGTGCTTGCCCCGGGGCCACGGGCCTTGTGGTCGGCACCGGCCAGAACTCGCCGGTCAAGGTGACGCTGGGTATTCGTGAGACGGGGCAAGCTTCTGGCACCATCGGAGCGAACGGCGGCACGACGGGAGCCATCGAATGGGTGGGAGCCAGCGAAACCATCGGCGGAGCGCCGCAAGGCAAGCCTCTGCCTACCGATACCCGGTGGCAGACCGTCACGTTCGCTTCCGCCAAGGCCGGCGGCACGGACCCGGTGCTCAGCTATAACGCGGGCAACGGCGTGCTGGACGGGAACTGGGGAACGCTCGAGCATATCGCCATTACGATTGACGAGCCATACAACACCGGTCGCTATGTCCTGCTCATCGACAGCATTTACAATGGTGACACGCCCGTGTGCAACTTCGATGACCCGAGCACGTTCACCCCAGGCGCCCTGGCTATGTTCCGTGCACCGAACTACTCTGGCAGCACGAGCATGAACCTGATGGCGTATCCGAGCTTTGCCGGCGTGGATGCCAGCCAAGGCGCGGATGGTTCCGCTCAGTCGTATCGGTTCGAATTCCAGTTCGTCGATGACATGCCTAAGCGGTGGGTGCGCCTGACGACGGACGGCAGCGCGGACGCGGAGCTGGCGAATCCGCTCATCGATCTGACGAAGCCGGTGACGATCAAGTTCTTGCTCTACGGCCAGCCCATGTGCGGCGAGGTCTTCGCGGATGCGGATGGCGACGGCGACGTTGACATGGCGGACTTCGCAGTCTTCCAGCGTTGTCTGACGCTGAACGGAACGGCCGGCGTGACTGAAGATTGCGTCTGCTTCGATCGGCCGTTTGACGGCGTGATCAATGCAGACGACCTGGCTTCGTTCGAGAAGTGCGCCAGCGGTGCCAACGTTCCGGCGGATCCGGATTGCGACGATTAAGGAACGCCAGGAACTCGACTGCGGTGGGACCTTCGGGGCTCCATGCAGTTCGATTCGGTAGGGCCAGTTTATGAGGGAAACGGGGATCGGTCTTGGGAGGCCGGTCCCCTTTTTGCCGACGAGCCGAGTGCGTGAGTTTTCGGACTCGAATCGGTCGGAACATGCATGTGCGAGTCGGGGGGTGCTATAGCCGGCAGGATCACGAGTAGTGAGCCCCCGGTGGCTATAGGCGGACCCGGAATAAGGAGTCGGGACTCATGAAGATGTGGTGTCGCAGAAGAGTCGGTGCGTTCTACGGGGCGGCCGTTGTGCTGGCCCTGGCCGGGGCCGCTTTCGGGCAGACGATGACCTACATCGTCGAGAGCCGCGCGGGTGGCCAGAACCACGATATGTACTCGGAGGATGGCATATTCTCCGATGCCAACGCCAAGAGCGGCGCGCCGGGTTGCACCCCGGGAATCAACTCCCGCTATGCAAGCACGTACTTCAGCGTGGTGGGCAAGAAGGAGGCGAGATTTTCGGCCGTCGGCCGGTTGCCGGCCACGGGCACCTATCGGGTGTACACGACGTGGGCCAATCAGACCAACCGAAAGCCCAACATCCGGTATGTCGTCACGCATGACGGAGGGCAAACAGTCGTTCTGGTCGATCAGAGCCAGGCGCCCAACCAGTGGGTGTTGCTGGGCGAGTTTCAGTTCACCGCGGGCACCGGCCTGGTGACCATGGACAACACCGTTGCCAACGTCAGCGGTAACATGAACTCCGACTCCGTCGGCTGGGAGTTCGTCGCCGGGCTTTGCGATCCCGCGGTTCCGTATGTAGGCATCAAGCCGGCGGTTCTGCCGGGTGACACGAAGGTGATTGTGACCGGTGTTGATCCGACGGCGACCAAGGTCACCGTTTATGCCAACGGCGTCCAGGTGGGCGAGAATACCTCACCAGGCGGCACGACGGAGGTTGAAGTGACCGTCAGCCCGGCGTTGGTGGCCGGTGCCAAGCTCTACGCGACGCAGACGGTGGCCGGGAAGACTGGTTGCGAACCGGCCGACGCACGCCTCACCCCGATCGTCGGCGATTGTGCCCAGATTCCCGCTGTCACGGTCAGCGGCGGTTACATGTTGCCCGGCAACACGGAGCTGTCCCCCGTGCTCGCGGCCGGGGCGACCAAAGTGCGAGTGACCGGCCTGCGGTCGGATGCGACAGCCGTCAAGGTTTACTCGAACGGACTTTTGATCGGCACGAATGCTGCTCCCGCGGGGGCGAGCGCGGTGGACGTCAACGTTACCGCGTTGACCAGCGGTGCGACCATTAGCGCCACGCAGACGCTGCCCGGCACCGGGCAGCCGGCCCTGACGCTCGAGGGCTGCGTCCCACCTACGGGTAAGGTTGTCGATGCGTGCGAGCAGGTTCCGAATGTTACCATCGTCGGCATCGTCGGCGAGGGGCAGACCGCGCTCCTGGTCAACAACGTTCACCCCCAGGCCACGTTGGTGAAGGTCTATGCCGGCGCAAGCATGATCGGTTCGGCGCCGAGCGGCGGAGCGAGTTTGGTCAGCGTCCCGGTCACCCCTCTGGTTCAAGGAAATACTCTTCGGGCCGCGCAAGTGATCAACGGCATCGAGGGATGCACGAATGGGCCGACGCGGACCGTCACCGCGGAGGGCATGATCGAGGACTTTGAAGGAACGGTCACTGCGGCAAACGATCCGCCAGCCAGTGGCGGGGCCTACCGGACGTGGTACGATGCGTCGCACAACAACTATACCGACGTGCGCACGACCGGTACGAGAACCACACTGTTTGGCAGCAAGTGCCTGAACATCTGGGATCATGGCTGGAGCAACGGCGCTTACGCCATCTTCGAAAAGGTTATTCCTGAGACGGGCACGTATCACCTGGTCATCGACATGCTGATCGATGAGCCGGAACTCGCGGACCCGGATTTCTACTCGACCTACCAGGTGGGCGTGATCGTCAACGGCACGCATCGACCTCCCGATGGGTCATTGCCGGCCATCAGCGGAGCTATCGGCGTTTACCCGTGTCTGACACCCTACCGGGATGGCCTCGTCGAGACGGAGCCCATCCAGGTTCGCGTCGCATCGTTCACGGCGAATGCGGGCGACGACTTGCTCATCGCGTTCGCGACTGACGTCGCCACCTGGAGCCGTAGCAAGAGCGCGGAGGGGACAACCAGCGACACGGCAGCCACCTGGCCCGGCATGAAGATCGACAACATCCGGCTGGTGCGTGGCGAGAAGCCGCCATTGTGCACGGATGTGCCGTCAGCCAGCATTGTGGCCACGCCCTCTGCGCCGCTGGAAGCGGGCGGAACCATAGTGTCGGTCCGCAATATTGAGCCCGCCGCGAGCCTGCTGAAAGTGATGGCCGACGGGGTGGTGATCGGCAGCGTGGCGCCGGCCGGGGCGGTGCAGGTGGATATCGACGTCGCGCCGCTTCAAGCCGGACAAACGCTGACCGCCAGTCAGACAGTGAACGGCCTCGAAAGTTGCCAATGTCCGGGTGCGGCGGGGTTGGTCGTTGGCTCCGGCAAGAACTCACCCCTGAAGGTGGCCATCGGCATCCGGGAGACGGGACAAGCTTCCGGCACGATTGGGGCCGACGGCGGCATCACGGGTAACATCGAGTGGGTCGGGGCCAGCGGTGTGATCAACGGCGCACCACAAGGCAAGCCATTGCCCACCGGCACGGATTGGCAGGAGATCACATTCGCGTGGCCGTCGGCCGGCGGGAACGATCCCGTGTTGAGCTTCAACAACGGCAACGGCGTGGTCGACGGTGCATGGGGCACCCTCGAGCACATCGCGATTACGATCGACGAGCCGTACAACACAGGCCGGTACGTCCTGTACGTGGACAGTATCTACAATGGCGACACGGTACTGTGCGATTTCGACGACACCACCAAGTTCTCTGCGGGTAGCGTCGCCATGTTCCGGGCGCCGGCCAACTCGGGAACGACGGCCCAGCATCTGATGGCCTACCCGAACTACGCCGGCGTGGATGCCAGCAGGGGAGCCGACGGGAGTGCGCAATCGTACCGGATCGAGTTCCAGTTCGTGGACAGTCAACCCAGGCGCTGGGTCCGGCTCACGACGGTGGATGACGCGTCGAGTCCCGACATGCCGGTGCAAAACCCGCTCATCGACCTGTCCAAGCCGATTACCATCAAGTTCATGTTGTACGGCCAGCCGGCGTGCGGTGATGTGTTTGCCGACGCGGATGGGGACGGCGACGTGGACATGCTCGACTTCGCGGCGTTCCAGCGTTGCCAGACCATCGGCGCGGCGGGCGGCGTGAGCGCAGAGTGCTCGTGCTTCGACCGGCCGTTCGACGGCGTGATCAACGCCGATGACTTGGCCTCGTTCGACAAGTGCGCGAGCGGTGCCAATGTCCCGGCCGATCCGGCTTGCGACGATTGACGCCAACCTCGGCGGTCGATCGCGGCCGCCATCGAACGCATGCCAAGGGACCGGTTCCGTCAGTGGGGCCGGTCCCTCTTGTTTGGGGGCTGGGGACTGGGGGCTGGGGATCGGTGAGAACGGGGTCTGGATGGCGAGAGAGGCGAGAAAGATCAGCCTTCGGCCAGGGCGTGCTCAACGCTTTCGTAGGGGGGAAAGATCTTGATCAACTTGGTGATCTCAAGCAGGGCCCGGATGCTGGGGTCGGGCGAGACCAGCCGCACCGCGCCCTTGTGATGACGCGACCGCAGGTGGGCGGCCACCAGCGCGCCCAAACCCAGCGAACAGATGAACTCGAGCCGCGACAGGTCCAGCACCAGCTTGGGCGTGGGCCGGTCGACGATGGCGAGCAATTCCGACTGCAGGCGGTCGCAGACGTTCATGTTGATGGAGCCGGCCAGCTTGACGACGGCGGCATCACCGCGATGCTCCACGTCGAGTCGGAAGTCACTATTGGGGGACGTCGTGCCGGCCATCAGCACCTCTCCTTTACGAGTTGGACCTCGTTGCCCTGGCGGTTGTAGGTGACCTCGTCCAGGTAGGACCGCATGAGCATGATGCCCCGGCCGTTGGGCAGGCAGATGCGCTCGGGGCAGGTAGGATCGGGCACGCTGGCGGGGTCGAACCCCGAGCCCTCATCGCGGATGCGGATGATCGCCCGGCGCGGATCGATATCGTAGCTGATCGTGATTTTCTTGCGGGAATCGCCGCGGTTGCCATGGCGGTGGGCGTTGACGATCGCCTCTTCAAGGGACAGCCGAATGGCGAACGCGCATTGGCTGCTGTACCCGAGTGATTCAGCCAGCCGCAGGACCTGTTCCTCGACGTCGCGGGCGGCGTTCAGATCGCTCGTGATGACGATGCGGTTCGGGAGTGCTTGCTCGAACGGTACGACTGGCATGGGACGCAATCGCAGCCTGTCCAGAAGCCCGGCAGCGCCCGTCGTGCGCCGGGCCCGCCAGGGATCGCCGCTGCCTCAGGCGAGGGCCTGAACGGCGGCGTCCGTGGTGTTCTGGATGGTGAACAGTTTGTTGAGCCGCGTGATCTTGAACACCTCGTAGATCTGAGGCTGTATGTTGGCCAGGGCCATCTTGCCCTGACGCTCGGCCACCTGCTTGCTGAGCGTGATCAGCACGCCCAAGGCCGCACTGGACAGGTGCTCGACGTTCCGGAAATCGAGGACCAGTCGGGGCTCGGGCTCGGCTTCGACCAGGCCGGACAACTGCTCGCCAATCTGCGTGATGATCATCTCTTCGAGGATCTTGCGGTCCTCGAATTCGACCACCTGGACTTTGCCCTGCCGGCGAATTCTGAGTTTCGGTTGCTGCTCATCGACCATGCAAACAACTCCTGCCAACCCCGATGACGGACCGTTTCGTGCCGAGATTTGATTAGAAGCGCCGTGGGGGCAAATGTCAAACGCGCGACTGGACTGCGGTGACCGCCGGACGCCCACCGCCCGGCGCCCCGATCGTGCACACCGGCACAGCGAGCCCGGCCCTAAATCGTGGGCCCGGGTCGCGGCCGTTTGGTTTCGTCCGGTGCGGGACGCTATGATGTAATCCCGACTTTTGCTCTCGGAGACGAATCCAGCCGTGCTGAGTGTGCGCAAGGTTTTAATCATATCGGCCGTCCTGGTGGCGGTTTCGAGCTCGTCCGCGATGGCGTGGGGACCGGCTACGCATGTGAAGCTGGCCAGCGACGTGTTGAGTCTACTGCAACTACTGCCCGCGGGCTTGGCCGCGCTGCTGGCCGCCCAGTCCCGCAGTTACTTGTTCGGGAACGTTGCTGCCGACGTGGTAGTGGCCAAGCGCCTGAGCCGCGTGAAGCAGTTCTGCCACCACTGGCAGACGGGATTCGCGCTCTTGGACGACGCCTGTACCGATGCCGGACGGGCGTTCGCTCTGGGGTACCTGTCGCATTTGGCTGCCGACACGGTCGCCCACTCCAAGTTTCTGCCCCGGCAGATGACCGTGACACGCACTACGATGTCGTTCGGGCATCTGTACTGGGAACTCCGGGCCGACACGACGATCGGCCCGCACTACTGGCGGATTCTGCGTGAGCTCCTGGGAGAGGCGTTCGCCGAACACGAAGCCAGCCTGTCAGTCCGGCTGACGGACACATTTTTGCCGTTCTCACTGAATTGGCGGCTTTTTTACCGGACGAACCACTTGGTGAGCCGAGAGGCATGGCATCGAACCATGCATCGCTGGTCGGACTGGTCCCGGTGGCACCTATCCGACCAACTGATGCGGGAATATCGGGCCGAATCGGTGGAACGGATGCTCGACGTGGTGATCAACCAGCGTTCCGCGGCCGTCTTACGGGAGGACCCGAACGGGAATGCGGCCCTGGCCTACACCCGCATGCAGCGGCGCCAATTGCGGCAGATGGCCCGGGCCGGCCTGGCGGCTCCCCACATCTTGCACGAGGCGGAGATGGTCCACGCGCCGCGGGTCAGCGGCCTGGTTGCCGGCAGGACTCATCCAATCCAGCGCTCCGCGTGAGCACCGAAAACCTGGTTCGAGGCGTTGACCAGTCTCTAGGGCCAGGCCATATAATTAGTGTCGTCCAATTTGTCGACAAAGTAGATATTGGCCCGTTGTCCGACGCTGAGGCAGAACGGGCGGCGGACGGTGGAGAACAGCGGTGACGCGGGACCTGTCCCCACATCGCACGAGAATGTGTTGACAAAAAAAGGGCCGTCTCGTAGACTGTCCAAGGTGGGGTCTCAGAGATCTCGCCGTTTTTCGCTTCGATTCAGGCTTGAACAGGGAGAGCGCAGTTCTCCAGGCAGGAGACGTCCATGACATCTCGAACCAACGCCGTCCGCTCCACATCGTCCCGAGCCTTCACGCTCATTGAAGTGCTCGTGGTGGTAGCGATCATCGCTCTGCTCATCTCGATTCTGCTGCCCTCGCTGGCCGCGGCACGTGCCCGTGCCAAGCTCGTGGTCTGCCAGACCAACTTGAGGACGATCGCCCAGGCCAGCTATCAGTACTGCGCGGCGAACCGGGACGTTTTGCCCTCCGGTCCGCTTACGACCCCGGATGGCAAGATCAGCCCCGGAGCTGGACAGCCTTGGGAGTACATTTATCCGTACGTGATGAAGGTCGCGGGACGGCGAACGGAAGCCGATCCATCCAAGGCAACGGTGGACATACCGATTTTCCAGTGTCCGGATGACCAAGTGAAGCACACGACGAGCCAACGAGCGATCGAGATTGATGGACAGCCAGTCCAGGTCCTCATGAACATCAGCTACGGCGTCAACACGAGTGTGGAGTGGGCTCGCCGACGGCAAGGGACTGATCCGGGCGAGATCCGAAAGCTGTCGAGTATCAAGGCCCCGGGCTCGATCGTCTGGTACTGCGATTCAGGCGACGATGACTTCAACGGCGCCGGTGGCTGGATTCTTTACGACTGTGCAGCCCGAGGCATCAACCAGTGTGGCCACGAGGTGCATCACAAGAACGGGAACAACTTCGTCTTCGTCGACTCCCACGTCGAGTTCAAGAACATCATTTGGCGGCAATCGGAGCCCGGCGAACACCCGGTGGTTCAGTGGGGACTCCCCTTGTTCCCGGGCAACTGGATTCCCAACTCGAACGGCAAGTACGAACAGGACGGGAAGATCTATACCGCTGACACTTGGAGACGACCGAGGCCCGCGGCAGATTGATGTGCTCGCAAATGCTGGGCGGCTAGCGTTCGAATCAGTTTTCCTTTCCAGACTGTGACGGGGATGCCAGGCATCCCCGTCTCTATGCGCGGCTGGTTCCGGGCTCTCGCCGGGCGCTCGCGTCCCGTGCGCCGAACCGTGGCGGAGGAGAGCCACGCGCACGATTCGGCACAGGTTTGGCCGGTCGCCCCTTTCCTGCCGTGGACGAAACCACTATCATGCCCTACACGTTTCGTGCCGTAGATCTCGGGCCTGGGGCACGAATTGCGGTCCGCCGGCGCATACGGATTCTGCATGCCCTGGCGGGCTGGAGGCCGGCCCCGCAAAGCAGTCTGACAGGCGAGGAGTTTCATGAGCGATAAAGCCACGCTGACGTACAAGGGCAAGACCTACGAACTGCCCGTCGTGATCGGCACCGAAAATGAGATCGGTATCGACATCAGCAACCTGCGGTCCGCCAGCGGCCTGATCACGCTTGACGACAGCTACAGCAACACGGGGTCCTGCCTGAGTGCCATCACGTACATCGACGGCGAGGCCGGCGTTCTGCGTTACCGGGGCTATCCCATCGAGCAGTTGGCTGAGAGGTCGACGTTCGTGGAGACGGCCTATCTGCTGATCTTCGGCGAACTGCCCTCGGCTCAGGCGCTGCGCGAGTTTCGCAACCTCCTGAGCACGCACGAGTTCATCCATGAGGACATGCGGCACAACTTCGAGGGGTTCCCGCCCAACGCGCATCCCATGGCGATCCTGTCGGCCATGATCAATGCCATGGGCTGCTACCAGCCGGCGCTGCTGCAACCCGAGGACGACAACAACTTCGCCGATGCCGCGGCCCGGTTGATGAGCAAGGTGCGGACCATCGCGGCGGCGGCGTACAAGAAGTCCATCGGTCAGCCCATGATCTATCCGCGGCCGGAACTGCAGTACGTGCCGAACTTCCTGCACATGATGTTCAGCATGCCCAACCGGCCGTACGAGCCCGTGCGGGAAGTGGTGGACGCGCTTCGGCAGATCCTGATCTTGCACGCCGATCACGAGCAGAACTGCTCGACCTCGACCGTCCGCATGGTCGGCTCGAGTCAGGCGAACCTGTACGCGTCGGTGGCCTCGGGCGTCTGTGCGCTGTGGGGCCCGCTGCACGGCGGTGCCAACCAAGCGGTCATCCAGATGCTCTTGCAGATTCAGGCCTCGGGCGAGCCGGTCGAGACGTTCATCGCCAAGGTGAAGGACAAGAGCTCGAAGATCCGGCTCATGGGCTTCGGCCACCGGGTGTACAAGAACTACGATCCGCGGGCCCGCATCATCAAGGAATCGTGCGACAAGCTCCTGGCCAAGCTGGGCATTTCCGATCCGCTCTTGGACATTGCCCTGAAGCTCGAGGAAGTGGCCCTGAAGGATGAGTATTTCGTCAGCCGCAAGCTCTATCCCAATGTGGATTTCTACAGCGGCATCATCATGCGGGCGATCGGGATCCCGCTGCCCATGTTCCCGGTCATGTTCGCCATCGGACGAATGCCGGGCTGGATCGCCCATTGGCGCGAGCAGCACCTGAGGCCCGATGCGCGGATTCACCGGCCGCGACAGATCTACATCGGCCCCGCGAAGCGCGATTATGTCCCGCTCGACCAGCGGTCGTAGCCGCGGTCGCCCGGTGACGCGGTCCCGCGGCAAGCCGGTGACCGTCGTGCGACGACGCGGCGAACCGGTTCCGCGGTGATGCATCGATGACGATCACAACCAACGAGCCGCAGATTTCAGCCTGCGCGGATGGTCGAACGAGATGGACGCGGTTCGGCTCGCGCGGGGTTCCAGACAGAAGGGCAGGTAGGCAGATGAGTAACCCGTCGGAGTTTCCGGCGATCGCCAGACAGGACCCGGAGGTCCATCGAATTCTCACCGCCGAGGTGCAGCGGCAGGCGAACTGCCTGGAGCTGATCGCCTCGGAGAACCACGTCTCCCGGGCCGTTCTCGAGGCGGTCGGGTCGGTGCTCACCAACAAATACGCCGAGGGCTATCCGGGAAAGCGGTACTACGGCGGCTGCGAGTTCGTGGACCAGATCGAGGAGCTGGCCCGTGAGCGAGCCCGGCAATTGTTCGGGTGCGAACACGTGAACGTCCAGCCGCACTCGGGCAGCCAGGCCAACATGGCGGCGTTCATGGCCGTCCTGAATCCGGGTGACACAATTCTGTCGCTCGATCTGGCTCATGGCGGGCACCTGACCCACGGGCTCAAGGCGAACTTCAGCGGGCGGCTGTACAACATCGTGCATTACGGCGTGGCCCGCGACAAAGAGGTGTTCGACTTCGACGAGATCCGGCGGCTGGCCCGCGAGTGCAAGCCGCGCATGATTGTGACCGGCGCCTCGGCCTACCCGCGGACCATCGACTTCGCGGCGTTCGCACAAATCGCCCGGGAGGTGGGGGCGTATCTCATGGCCGATATCGCCCATATCGCGGGTCTGGTGGCGACCGGCCTGCACCCCTCGCCCGTGCCGCATGCCGATTTCGTGACCACCACCACGCACAAGACGCTGCGGGGGCCGCGTTCGGGCATGATCATGTGCAAGGCCGAGCACGCCAAGGCCGTCGATTCGCGCATCTTCCCGGGCATCCAGGGCGGCCCGCTCATGCACGTGGTGGCGGGAAAGGCGGTAGCCTTCGGCGAGGCGCTGCGGCCCGAGTTCAAGGATTACCAGCAGCGGATCCTGGCCAACGCCCAGGCCCTGGCCAAGGGGCTGATCGGGTTCGGCTATCGGCTGGTCTCCGGCGGCACCGACAATCACCTCATGCTGGTGGATCTCCGGCAGGTGCATGCCGACATCACCGGCAAGCAGGCGGAGGGCTGGCTCGAGTCGGCCGGCCTGATCGTGAACAAGAACATGATCCCGTTCGACGAGCGCAAGCCGACCGAGACGTCGGGTCTGCGCATTGGCACGCCGGCGGTGACGACGCGAGGACTGGGCCCGGCCGAGATGCAGAAAGTCGCCGAGTGGATCCACGAGGTCCTGGCCGCCCGTGGGGCCGAGTCGGTCGTCCGGACGGTTCGTGAGCAGGTGCTCGGGATGTGCAAACGCTTCCCGATGCCGCACTGATGGAATGATTCTCACTCCGGATATTCAACGAGCCGCAGGCTTTGGCTTGCACGGCCCGCCGAAGGCGGTCTATCCCGTTCGGCGGCCCGCGCGGGCTAAAGCCTGCGGCTTGTTGCGCGTGTGGCGGTTCTCTCTTGTGACGGCACTGCTCGCGGTCGCCGGCTGCCGCGGCTCCGCCGACGTTCGGGTCGTTCCGCTCATGCGGACCGACTTCACCGAGCGGGAGCCGCTCGTCCAGCAAGTACCGGTGGACGAGGCGTACTACTGGCTCGAAGACGGCCGGTTGTGGATCAGCCTTCGCTGCTATCGGCCATCGGCGTTGGGGCCGGCGTTTGCATTCGATTGGGAAATGTCGCTCGTCGTGGACGGGCTGCCGGCGGGCAGTGCCCGGCTCTATCCGCTGAAGGGCGAGGCCGTGCGAGTGGTGCAGACCGTGGGGGGGGATCAGCGTCGCAGCAGGGGCTGGACAGGCGTGGCGGTGATCCACGCGCCCGAGAACGGACGGCTGCAGGGACGGTTCCACTGCAATGTGCGGCAGCAGCAGTTCACACTCCTGCGGGGCTGGCAACCGTCGCCGCTGGCCGCGCCTATGTTCATCGTGGTCGGCCGGTTTGAGGCGGTCGAGAACGCCGAGCTCGGAAGGGCAATTCGCGACGAGACGGAGGCCGCCGGCTTCGAGCGAATGGCCACCGCCACCAGGCCGTCCTCAGCGATATGAGCCCGCAGCGGAACAGCCCCTCGCTACACCCGACCTAACATCGTGCTGGTCTTGCTGCGCGTAAACTGGGCGTCACCGACGACAACACAAACTGGGCCGGTCAGGCCCGATGCCGCCAGGACGCCCACTTATATGGAAACCGCGCATGTGCGCGGGTTGTTGGTCTAACTTCCAGCTCTTCGCTGCGTGCGAGCGTGTCGCCCGGTCAAGTGCCCTCCCGAAAGGGGCCGTTCCCCGCCAATCGATTGTAGGTAGGCTCGCGACGTTGTTCGAACGCGGGCCCTGGTCAAGTTGCTGACAATCGTCAATGACGCCGGACATTTCGAGAAATGGGTCCGTGCCGCGACGAAATCCCCGTCGAGACTCCACACTTTTGCTTGTGTTTGGCGGGCAGGAGGTTCACAATACGGATTCTTCGGGACTCGCACACCTCGAGAGGAGGAATCGGATGGTCGGGCACTTGATCAGAGCTGTTGTGGGCGCTTGGACGATGACGGCGTGTGCACTCGCCGCGGGCGAGACGCTGAGCTTCGAGAAAGTGAAGCTGTCGAGCGACAAATACGAAGCGGCCAGCGTGGCGGACCTCAACCGTGACGGCAAGCCGGACATCATCTGTGGGGCGTACTGGTATCCGGGCCCGGACTTCAAGACCGCCCACAAGATGTGTGACGTTCTCTACGAGAGCGAGTATTTCGACGACTTTTCCGATTTCCCGCTGGACGTGAACGGCGACGGCTACGACGATATCATCACCGGCGGATGGTTCGGCAAGACGCTGGCCTGGCGCGAGAACCCCAAGGGCGGCACAGGGGAGTGGAAGGTCCACGTCATCGACAAGCCCGGCAACATCGAAACGGTGCGGTTCTGGGACGTGGACGGTGACGGCGTACCCGAGATTGTGCCTAACGCGGCCGACAAGATCATCGTGTACAAGCTGGTTCGCGGCTCCGATGGCAAGGGCACGGGCAAGTTCGACAAGTTCGTCCTCCGCGAAGGCGGCGTCGGGCACGGGTTGGGCTATGGCGACATCAACGGCGACGGGCGAGGCGACTTCCTCGGCGTGGGGGGCTGGGCTGAGCAGCCGCCCGAGGGGCTCGAGGGCAAGTGGAGCTGGCACGCCGAGTGGGATTTCAAGCAGACCAGCGTGCCCATCCTCGTGCATGACGTCGACGAGGACGGCCTGGCCGATCTGATTCTGGGCGCCGGTCACGGTTACGGCCTGTGGTGGTACAAGCAGGGCAAAGACGCCGACGGCAAGCGGACTTGGACCAAGCAGATCATCGACGAGAAACGCTCGCAGTATCACGACCTGGTGCTGGCGGATATCGACAACGACGGCCGGCCTGAGCTGATCACCGGCAAGCGATATCGGGCCCACAACGGGCAGGACCCGGGCGCCAACGATCCCGTCGGCGTGTACTACTTCAAAATCAGCAAGG
The DNA here is from genome assembly GCA_029550525.1 of Planctomycetota bacterium. Taxonomy (GTDB): domain Bacteria; phylum Planctomycetota; class Phycisphaerae; order UBA1845; family PWPN01; genus JACQVT01. The sequence continues at coordinate 116,573 of JAKPHF010000062.1, read as the reverse complement.
GTAAGTTCGAGCGCGTCACCATCGACTACGGCCCGGCGGAAACCACCGCCGGGGCGGGCCTGTACCTGTGGGTTGCCGACGTGGACGGCAACGGCTGGAAAGACATCGTCGCCCCGGGCAAAGGCGGCCTCTACCTGTTCAAGAACATGGGACCCAAGGCTGCACCGAGCAAGCCCTAAGCCGCCCAAGCGGGCGAGAACAGCAGTCTTTGGAGGCTGGGGATTGGGGACTGGCGAAGAGTCGCGGTCTCTCGGGGGGCGGCCATCTTGCCCGCCTCATGGGTGAGATGGCTTTCTAACCACGGGTACAGTGGTCTATTGGCCGGTGTTCCTTCGGGGCGGAAAGGGGCTGTACGCTGAGCGCGCGTGCTAATCGTGCATTATATTAGACACGATCATTTCGAGGCGGGCAAGATGCCCGCCCCCCGAAAACCCGATTCACATCACGGAGCGAACAGATGGACCAGGTCAACGTCGGCATCATCGGCAGCGGTTTCGTAGCGGATTTGCACGCCCACGCGTTCAAGATGATCCCCGAAGCCCGCGTGGTGGCGGTCGCATCGCCCACGCCGGGCAAGGCGAAGAAGTTCGCCGAGCAGCGGGAGATTCCGCGCGCGTTCGAGGACTATCGCGACCTGCTGGCGCTGAAGGAAATCGACATGGTCACGCTCTGCGTGCCGAATTACCTGCACTGCCAGGTGACGATCGACGCGGCGAGGGCCGGCAAGCACGTCGTTTGCGAAAAGCCGTTGTGCCGCACGCTGGAGGAGGCGGACCGCATGATCGCAGCCTGCGCCGAGGCCAAGGTGCTGCTTATGTACGCCGAGGAACTGTGCTTCGCTCCCAAGTACGTGCGGGCCAAGCAGCTCGTCGACGAGGGGGCGATCGGGCGGGCGTTCCTGGTCAAGCAGTCCGAGGAGCACTTCGGGCCGCACGAGCCGTGGTTCTGGGACGTGGACAAGTCGGGCGGCGGCGTGCTCCTGGACATGGGGTGTCACTCCATCGAGTACGCCCGCTGGGTGTTCGGCAAGCCGGCCGTCAAGAGCGTGTTCGCGAGCCTGGGGACGTACGTGCATGGCGACAAGACTCGCGGCGAGGACCACAGCCTGTGCATCGTCGAGTATGAGGGCGGTCGCACGGGCCTGGCCGAGAACTCCTGGGCCAAGCAGGGCGGCGTGGACGACCAGTGCGAAATCTACGGCTCCGGCGGCTTCACGCGGGCCGATCTCCTGCGCGGCTCCAGCTTGCTGACGTATAGCGAGTCGGGCTACGGCTACGCGGTCGAGAAGGCAGCCACTACCGCGGGTTACACGTTTACCATGTTCGAGGAGGTGTGGAACTACGGCTTCCCGCAGGAGATGGCTCACTTCGCACGGTGCGTCCGCGGCGAGGAGAAGCCCATCGAGACCGGCGAGGATGGCCGCAAGGTGCTCGAGATCATCTACGCCGCATACGAATCGGCGGGCACGGGCCGACGCATCGACTGGCCCTACAATCCGCCGAAGGTGGACAAGCCGTTCGATCTCTGGAAGAAGCCGTGAGCTCTGAACTTTGAGCTTCGAGCCTCGAAATCTGTAGACAATTAGGAGCGACGATCATGACCTCGAATGATGTCATCCGCAACACCATGAACCAGGCGCACTTCATTCTCCAGTCCTACGTGGCGGATCTGACTGACGCCGATTTGCTGGTCCGGCCCGTGCCGGGGGCCAACCACATCGCCTGGCAACTGGGACATGTGATCGCATCCGAGCACGACATGGCCGCGGCGTGCGGCTATGACATGCCCGCGCTGCCTGACGGCTTCGCCAAGGCCCACGGCAAGGAGACGGCCGGCTCCGATGATGCCGCCGTCTTCAAGACCAAGGCCGAGTACCTCGAACTGCTCGAGAAGCAGCGGGCGGCGGCCTTGGCGGCGTTGGATGCCACGCCGGACGCGCGCCTCGACGAGCCTGCGCCCGAGCCAATGCGGGCCTACGCGCCGACCATCGGTGCGATGTTCAACATGCTGGGCATCCACGAGCTGATGCATGCGGCTCAATTCGTGGTCGTCCGCCGCAAGCTCGGCAAGCCACCGCTGTTCTGAGCCACCGCGGATAACAGCGATACCCACGGATAAGAAGCGAACCACGGAGAGCTCAGCGCACTCCGTGGTTCGCTTGCTTTCTCCCATGCTCGTTCAGACTACGGATGGCACCGACGGGCACGGATGAGGAAAAGGTTTTCTACTTTTGCCAAGTCTGGCTCATAGCTCACAGCTCATAGCTCATAGCTTTTCCAATCAGAATCCGCCGGCTTCCGCTCGCCACTCGGTACCGGGCTTGGGATGCGGGTACTCGGCCACGATGTGCAAGGGCTTGCCATCGGCAGGGGGTTCGAGCCGGATGTCCTGGCCGACGATGCTCTCCGGCGGCAGGGGCCGATGGTTGACCCAGACCTTGGCCGGCACGTAGCCGTACGGATGCCGCAGCCGCAGCCAGGTTTCCGCCGGGGCGTTGCGAACGGGGATGGTGACCGTCGCTTCGATGCGCCCGTTGTCCACCTGCGAGCGGATGGTCAGATCGGCTCGACCGAAGATCGTCGCCGCGTTCGCGATGCGAACGGTCTTGCCGTTGAGCAGCCACTCGCTCGGCATGGCCCGGCCGAACCAGAGATGGTTGCCGTCTTCCCACACCAGGAGCTGGCGGAGCCACATGACCCACCGCGACTCGTCCGACGTCTTGTAGAGCGGCCCGCCAGGGTCGCCGAGACGTCGCGCCCACTCGGTGAAGCACTGCGTGTCGGGGAATATGCTCAGGGCGTAGGTGTTCCAGAACGATCGCAGTGCCGCCTTGATCTCGTTGCGGGCCATGTAGATGGTCGGCGTATCGACGAGGCACGGCTGCAGCGTGACAGCGCCTTTCTCAAACCACTTCGTCTGGAAGTCCTCGATGTTGAAGCCCGACTGCCACGAGAAAAAGATGTTGTCCTCGAGTTCGTCGAGCATCCAGGTCATGAGCGGATCGTCGGGACTGACGACTTCAGCGGTGGCCAGGTGGATGGCGGGATATAGGGCCTCGCGGATCCAGCCTTCGGTCAGGTGACGCCAGTGCCAGACGCGCGAGGGGACGTAGGGCACGTAGTTGCCGTCGCGCAACCGCACGGCCGCGGCCAGCGTCGCTCCTTCGCGAACGGCGGCTTCGATGTCCTGGCGATACTTCTCGGCTTCAGCGGTCAGCCGGGCCGCTTCGGGATGATTAATGTCGCTCAGCGCCTGGGCGACACGCTTCATGCCCAGATAGAAGTACGCGTTCGTGGCGTACCAATATTGGTACTCGACCACATCTTCGAGTGAGGACGCGGGGCCGAGGCCGTAATAGGGCGGCCGACGCTTGCCCGCGTTTCCCGGGCTCGCCACGTCGATCATCGTGCTCTTGCGCTCGTTGATGAGGAAATCGCAGCCTTTGATCAGTTGCGGAGCCGTCCGATCGAGGTAGGCCCGGTCGCGGGTCATGAGGTAGTGATCGGCCACGCCCCACAGCACGAAGCCGTGGTTCATGGCGTATTCGCCGTGCGTGTACTCGCCGGCGCTGTGGAAGACGCCCTCTTGCGTCGAGTACCGGCCCTTGAGCGGTTCGTGGCCCTGGTAGTGCAGCATGGGCTCGAGAAAACGCCGGGCCTCCTCGTGCTCGCCGCGCATGTCCATCGATCGGGCGATCATGACCGTCTCGTTGGCGAACACGCGATAGCGGACGGTGCCCACGCCCTGGTTGTACAGCCCGGTGTCGGGATCGCGGTCGGTGGTGATGATGTTGTGCCAGAGGTTCGCCCGGTAGAAATCCATGACGGCGCTGTCGGGCACGTCGATAATCATGCCCTTGGCGAAGCGCTGCCGCCAGTAGTCCAGGACGACGGGCATTTCGGATTCGTAGCTGATCGTGTTGAACCGCTCGATCTCGGTGGCGTCGAGCAGATCCACGAAGGGAGCCTTGAAGTAGATGGTCCGCGTCTCGCCGGGCTGGAGGGTCTGACTCCACTTCAGCACGGCCGAGCAGGACGGATCGTTGCCCGGCACGATGCTCCAACCCGCCGCTCCGCCACCGGTGGGGGCGCCGACGGAGATCTGGCCGCGCAGCGCGGTCATGCCCGCGGGCACTTTAGCCGGATCGTCCGCGTCGATGGCGATGGTGCCGTTGTCACGCAGCGAGATCGGCGCATGGTGCGAGAAACGCAGATGGACCACAGCGGGTTGAGGCGTGTCGGCGACGTTGGTCACCTCGAGTTTGGTCAGCAACACGACCGTTTCGTCGCCGCGCCGAGTCACGTCGTCGCCGTAGTCGCCCAGGAGGATGGTCGTGCCCAGGGCGTGGTGATAGTGCACAGGGCCGGTGTTCCACTCGACGTGGATGATCGGGAGATGCCCTTCTTCAAGATAACGCACGCAACCTTCGCGCCAGCCCTCGTCGAATTTCGGTTGCTCGCGCGTGTCGAGGATCGCGAAGAACTTGTCCGCCAGACGATTGTCGAATTTGTGGCGGAATACGAGCCGCGGATGATCACGCCCGTTCTTGACCGCCAGCGACATGCCCCAGATGGACCAGTCGCCGCCGGGGCTGACGAAGAACTCCTGACGGGCGGAGGGCACACCGAGCGGCACCCACTGAGCGGGCTGCAGCCGGGGCATGCCTTCCATGGCCATGGACCGGGTCATTTCCGGTCGCTCGGTCAGGCGCAAGCGAACGGGCTTGTTCCAGTGCTCGCCCGACGGACCCTTGTCGTTGGCCAGTGTGATGCGGCGCGAGGCTTCGCAGACCAACACGCCGAGCGAGGGCAGCCGCATGGCGTCGTCGGCCAGCACGTCTTGAGGCACGAACGAAAAGCCGGTCGCCGCGACGTCGCTGCCCAGGCGAACGGTCACGCGCGTCATGTCGTTGGAGTCGCGGTCGTTGTTCTCCGTGTAGAACACATCCACTACGACGCCGCTGGTCTGACCCGCCGCCTTGGCTGCCTGCCAGCCGGTGGCGTGCACGGTGACGTTGCGGGGGGCGGGCATGCTGACAATCTTGGCGATTCGGCCATGTATCGCCTCGATGCGCATGGCGGCCGGGTTGGAGTCGGTGTGACGGTATTCGATGTTGAACGCACCGCGATTCCAGGTGGATTTGCCATAGGCGGCGATTCGGACACCTGCCGGAGCGGGTTTGCCGTCAATCGTGACCACGCGCAGCTTCAGCGTCTTGCGGTATGTGGGGATCCGCTTGCCGTCGTACTTATCCTTGTCGAGCGCCCGCTCCCATTCTTCCTTGGACAGCGGCGGACACTTGAAGACAACCTTGCCGTCCTCGATCTGCGGCTCGGCGGGCAGCGGAACCCACTGACCGTTCCACGGATCGTCCAATCGCTTCCATCCGCCGGAGCCGTTGGCGGGCCACACGCTGCCCCACCATTCGACGCGAAGCGAAGGAGCCACCGCGGCATCCGCGCCGGTCAGGTGCACTTCGTGCACGTCGTGCAGCATGTCCCACTCCACGCCGATGCCGTCGGCCTTGTCCAATGGCCGGGCAAACTCGGCGAGATCCACCGGCTGGCCCACTTGCGGCAGGTCTGCCGCGAGGCTCACACCGGCTGCGGAGAACAACAGAACGGATATCAGGCTGATGAGACTTCCTTTGGGCATGATCACCTCGTTGCAACTCAACGTCTGCCGCGCGGACACGCAGCGTACAAGGAAGAATTCACCACAGAGACACTGAGGCGCAGAGAAGAAGAGCGATGTACGAAGGTTGTGAGAGCCAGACATCCTGCTGACAGCTGATAGCGGATGGCTGATAGCTGATAGCTGATAGCTATCTCCCTCTGTGTCTCTCTGCCTCTGTGGTTTCGATTCACTATTCCGGAAGCGTTTCCGGGTTGAACAACTGCTCGGGACTGTTCGCCCAGTACGGCGAGAAGCCCTCGATGCGCAGCACTTTGGCCTGCCAGGCCTCGATGGACCAGCCCTCGAGCTGATCCTCATCGAACGGCACGGCGAGGCTGATCTCATACCGTCCCTTGTCTTCGAGCGGGAGGAACTTCTCCGCGGTCGCGAAGACGTTGCCGTTCGGGTCGTACAGCGTGACCGAGTGGACGCCTTCGCCGACGGCCTCAAAGAGGATGCGCACGCCTTTTCGGCGGTACGTCTCGGGCTCCTGCCCCTCGCCGCGATCGCGTTCGAACTGGACTTCCCGAGGACGCAACGTGCAGTACGCTCGCGGAGTCAGGTCGTTGATGAAAACGGCCTTGGGATCATAGAGGGTCGCGATGGAGCGGCCGTCGTGATGCAGTTGCCAGCCGGCGGCGCCAAAACTGGTCAGCCGCAGCAGATACGAGCCCTTGCCGGCAGGCAGGACGAAGGCCGCGGGCGAGAACAGGCGGCGCGCAGCGGGCGTGAACTCTGCCTGATCGACCACCTTGCCTGCGGCGTCGAGCAACTCGGCTTTGCCGGCGGCGATCCCTTGCAGGATGACCATGACCGGGGCGTCATCCCGAGACGTGGTCCGCAGGAAGACCTCCGCTTTGTCGCCGGGCAGCCACTGTCCGCGCCAGCTCGCCGCGGCAGGCAGCAGCTTCGGCTTCCGGTCGAACAGCGGGAACAGGCCGTATTTGACCACGAACCACGGCGTTCGCCAGGCGTGCACCTCTTCCGACGTGGTGTCGCAATCCTTGCCCGGCGCCATGAGGTACTCCATGCACGTCTGCCAGGTCTTGTCGAGCACGTCGAGAAAGCGGGGATCGTTGGTTCGGGCCAACGCCCAGGCGTAACCGTGCAGCGTCCGCATGGCGTACTCGGGATAGAAGCCGAGGGTACGGTTGGCCAGGCGAAGCAGACCGTCGGCGAGTTTTTCGTCGCCCGTGAGCTCCTGCACGGACATCATGCCGTTCATGGCCATGCCGTTCATGAGCGACATACGGTTGTCCCAGCGGATCTTGAACTTGCCGTGCGGCGACATACCCGAGACCAGCCGATCGCACAAGGTGCTGGCGGCGTTCAGATACTTTTCGTCGAGCGTGGCCTCGTAGATCCCGCTCAGTGCATACAGTCCCCAGCCGATCTGCCGTTCGTTGCCGAAGCCTTCGCCGCTGGCCGCCCGCGGGGCGATGTAGTCGGCAATTTTGCGGGCCACTTCGAGCGAACGTTGCTCGCCGGTGGTCCAGTAGTGCAGCACCAGTCCGCGCAGGAACATGTGGGCGAAGTCGGCATACCACGTGGTGTGGAACCGCTCGTGTTTGTAGGGATGGCCGGTCACGTGGTCGGTATCAATATCGGCCTGGTGGCGGCATTGGATTTCCGCGGCATCGAGATACCAGGTCTCGCCCGTGCCCAAGTACTGAAGAATGAAGTTGAAGGGCACGTCATACTCGAGGTTGTGGAATGCGTTGGCGCCCTTGTGTTCGCCGCCGTGGCGGGTGTCGCCGAAGTCACGCCAGCTATAGCACACGGAGCGCATCCACCGTCGCATGCCGTTGTGACGCGACAGTTCCCAATAAGGGATGTGGGCGATGGTCTCGTCGCAGCGCGGCACCTTGGGGCCGCCGAGGGCCTGCGTGCCGCACGCCCACGCCGGATTGATCGACACCCGCATGGGGTCCAACTGCACGTGTTGAGTGGCGGTGGGCTCTTGCGGGGCGACTTCCAGCACGAGCTCGTGCGTCTTGGCGATGGTGGCCTCGAAGTCCAGCGGCTGCTCGCCGGCCCAGAGCCGCAGGGCGATTTCGTTGGGCGTCGCAGTCAGAGCCTTGACGTAGTTCTGCCAGAAGTGGCGAACGCCCACGCTGAGCCAGCCGCCCGCCGTGGGGACGGCCAGCCAGCCCGGCGAACGCGTGCCTCGGCCGACTTCCTCACCGTCGCGGGTGATGGTGAAGCGCGTGGTATCGGGCTGCAGCAACTCGCTCTTTCCGCCGACGGGGCCGGCGAACACGCCGAGATCGGTGGCCATGACCACGCGATCGGCGGACGCGGGCAGGGCGAATCGCACCGACGCATCCACGATGCGGGCCATGGGCGTCCGCTCATGGGTCTCGCCCGTGCGCGGCTGCAGGTGCGTGAGCGTCAGCAGGAGGTTGAGCCGTGTCGAATCGGCCGTGGCGTGGGCTCGCACGTCGTAATGGAAGGGCGATTCTGCGCCCTTTTCGTCGGCGAGCCAACCGCTCAATCGGATGGTGGCGTGCAGCGGACCCTGCGCTTCGATTTCCAATTGCTCGGCCGGCATGAACTGCATCTTGCCGGAGTCCAAGACCAGGTCGAACTTGGCGCCGCTGATCGCAGCTTTGCCGCCCACGGTCATCTCGCCTAGCAGGGCGGATTTCGTGAACGTGAACACGGCCTTGCCCGTGTCGATGACCGCCGTGTCGCTCGTGGTGCGGACTTGCAAACCCTTGGCGGGGTTGGTCGAAGCGGCGGTGAAATTGACCGAGCACTTCTCGCCTGCGGCGGCAGGGAAGTCCAGCAGCACCCAGCGCGCCGAGCCGTCCCTCCATGGCGTCAGCACCTGACGTTGTGTCGGGCGGGCCTTGCCGTCCGGACCGACGACTTGAATCCGCGTCACGTCGGTGACGAGTCCTTGCGGGAGCGGCACACCCGCGCGAACCATGCCGGTCTGGCCCGGATGCCCGTTGATTTCGATCGGGAAACGTCCGGCTTGGCGAAGGGTTTCGTATTCGCGCTCGTACGAGAGCGGTTTCGGCTCGGGCATGGCGAGTTTTAGTTGTGCCTCGGCCTCGGCCAGCAGTTTCTTCGCGTCGTAGGCCGGCTTGCCGGGATCGACGTCCCGGGCGCAGCGGAAGCCCAGGTAATCCTCACCGGCGTAGGGCAGGATGCGCCCACGGAGCGCACAGCGGCCGGTGTTCTCATTGAGCGAATAGAAGTACTCGGCGCCGCCGCCTCGGATGACTTTGTACTTCTGGCCGAAGTGAACCAATCGTACGGCCGTGCCGGGATACGCCTCGTACCAGTCGGCCGTCCATTCCCACACGTTGCCGGCCATGTCCAGCAATCCGAAGGGCGAGGCACCGTTCGGGTAGCCGCCGACGGGCCGAATCTTTCCGCCGCCGAGATTGCCGCCGTCTTTCAGGGGCGCGTTGCCCCACGGGAACCGCCGCCCATCCGTGCCGCGGGCCGCTTTTTCCCACTCCGCCTCGGTGGGCAAACGCTTGCCCGCCCAGATCGCGTACCGCATGGCGTCAAACCAAGTCACGTTGGTCACGGGGTGATCGGCCTTACCCTCCGGCGGCACAGGACCGTTCCAGTGTGCGGGCGGCTTGGCTCCCGTTTCCTGGAGATAGCGCGCGTACTGCGCACCGGTGACCTCGGTGGCATCCAGATAGAAGGCGGGCAGTTCGCGTTGATGGGGAGGCGTTTCGTCCGGATTGCCTTCGCCCGAACCCATGATGAACGGGCCGGCGGGCACCAGGATCATCTTGGCTCCGTCGGGGCTCTCGATGGTCGGCGGAGCGGCCTGGGCGGGAGCGAGAGGTAGCAAGTGGGCCAGGCAATACCAGACGGCAACCGGCACAAGTACTCGTATCATGAGTCGGTTCTCGGTTGAAGGTTTCGGATTGATCATCGCACGGCTGGATCCCGGGCGACCCTCTTGGCGGCCCCGGCCAGTCTAGAAGCCGGGGCGCGGGGTGTCAAGCAATTTAAAACGTTACAGAACCGATAAACCGGATTCGGCGGGCCGCTGCGTGGCAACGTTGTCTGATCCGTTGTCGGTTGGTCGACCGCAGCTTGCTCCAGCCGCCCGCGTAGATTATGGTAAGCGCGGGGATGATTCGCTGTCGCGGCCCGGGGAATGGGATCGGGTCGGCCCTCGGTGCGAACGGTTCTTCTGTGCGTTCAGGCCCACAGGCGTTCACCTAACACGTTCTGCGTGCGACGGCACTTGGGAATGGGGAATCTCGCCGGTGGCGACCAAGCCTCCAACTCGACGCGTGACGCAGGCCGACATTGCCGAAGAAGCGGGTGTGTCCATCACAACCGTCTCTTTGATCCTGTCCGATCGCGAGGAATGGATCCGGCAATTCCATCCGGACACGGTGGCACGCGTTCGCCAGACCGCCGCGCGGCTGGGCTATCACACCAACCTGTTCGCCGCCGGCCTGCCCAACAAGTCCTCGCCGTTTGTCGCCCTGGTGATTCGCGATTTCGTTCGACAGGACCCCAGCAATTGGCACTTGTGGGCGTTCGAGGGCGAACTGCTGGCATGCGTCGTGAAGCGGGGGGCGGAGGTCGGTCTGTTTCCCATTGTGGTGACGGTCGATCCCATGGCCGACGAGGAAGTGCTCCGTCCGGTTGAAAACGTGATCGAAGGCGGCGTGTTCGGCTCCATCGTGCGGGCGCCGAATCCTGCGCTCGAGAAATTCATCCGCCAGCAGATCAATCGCGGACAGCGCATTGTCACCATTTTCCCCGATCATCCCTCACGTTGGTCCCACAACGCGATCACCGTGGACAACGTCGGCGCGGGACGTCGGGCAGGCAAATTGCTGGCCGCCCAGGGACGCCGTAATTGGGCGGTCGTGCATTATCGCAACCTCAAAGTGCGCGAGTCGCACCTTCGGCGCCGCCAGGGGTTTGAGGAGGTTGCCCGACAGGTGGGGGCGAAGGTGCATACCGTTCGCCTGCCGCGGCTCATTGAAGAGGTCACGCCTCAGGACGTGGCCCGTATTCGGCGGATCCGGGCGGACGGGTTTTTCGGCCTGGACTCGGTGTTGGCCATCTGCACGCTGCAGACCTGTCTGGCCGCGGGGATGAAGCCCAACGAAGACTTCAACCTCATCGGCATGAACTGCGCGTGCTGGCACAGCCCGCCGCTGCCCGCCATCACCTCGCTCGACGTGTCCTGGGCCGAGGTCGGTGAAGTGGCCATCCGCCAACTCCTGCGGATGTCCGAAACGGGCGAGACCCGCTTTGAATCCATCCAGGCCCGCCCACACGTGATGGCCGGCGGAACCTGTCCCGTAACTCCGGTTGGGCAAGGAATATGAGCCACGCCAAGCCCAAAGCTCGAGTGACGCTCAAGACGGTGGCTGAAAAGGCCGGTGTGTCGGTCGCCACGGTCTCGCTGATTCTGTCCGGGCGGGATGAATGGCTGCGCCAGTTCCACCCCGACACCATCGCCCGCGTTCAACAGTGTGCCAAGCGTCTGGGCTACCGCGCGAACTTGTTCGCGACCGGGTTGCCCATGAAGACGTCGTCGTTCTTTTCGCTCGTGCTGGCCGATATGGGCGAGAAGGATCTCGGAACGTGGCATCACTGGGCGTTCGAGGGGTCTTTGCTGGCCGGCGTGGTGGCCGCGGCCCTGGAAAAACGGCTCTATCCTGTGGTGGCGACATCGCACCGCGACACCGATGCCAGCGGCGTCAAGCAGATTAGCAAGATCATCAACGGCGGCGTGTTCGGCTCGATCGCGCGTTCGCCCAACCCCGAGCTGGAGAAGTTCCTCCGCGGCAAGCTCAAGCAGGGGCACCCGCTGGTGGTGGTCTTCCCGGGAAAGCTGCAGGTTTGGCCCACCAACGCGATCGACGTGGACAATTACCAGGTGGGCCGTAAAGCCGGCGAGATTCTCCTGCATCGCGGCCGCAAGCACTGGTTCGTCGCCCGCTACCAGAAGATGAGCGAGGCGCACAGGCTGCGTCTGGACGGGTTCACGGATTTTGCCCGTCAGGCGGGCATCCCGGTTCATCAATTGCCGTTGACCATGGACGTCAATGAGCTGCGGGCCCAGAATCAGATCCTCGCCGAACTGGACCACGTCAAAGCCGATGGTCTGTTCGCGCTGGATTGTGTCGCGTCGGTCGGTTCGGTGATGGCCTGCGTGGAAAGCGGCCGCCGAGTTGCCGAAGATGTGGATGTTCTGGGCTGCGACTGCTCGCTGTCGCAAACGGGCAATATGCCGACCATCACATCGGTGGATATTTCCTGGCGCGAGGTCGGCGAGCTCTCCGTGCAGCGGCTGGTCGAGATGTGCGACGCGAGCGCCAGCACGTTCGACACGATCCTGCTACCCCCGCGGGTGTTGTCCGGCGTGACTTGCCCCGTCCCCGCACATTTGCAGAGCCCGTCATCCATAGAAGGCTTAGGCAGCGCCCGGCACGACTCGAGTGACTGATATGCGTTGCGAGGATGCGCCTTGTCGGGGGGGCGTCTCGCCCGCCTCCCAGGCGGTCAAGGTGTCTACCTCTGGGTAAAGCCCACTCGTGTCCAACCCCGTTCAACTCGAACGGTTCAAGTCACAGGCGGGCAAGATGCCCGCCCCCGGTGAAGCTGGCCTGTGCGGGCATCACGGCTGACAGTCGGCGGCTGCGGGGGAGTGAGGCCCAGACCAACAACTCAGGAACAACGCCAAATCGTTCGCATCCACGTCGGCGTCACCATCCAACTTGGCATTGGCGCAGGCCGCTCGGTATTGGGGGACCGAATCGCCGCTGTAACAGGCTTGAAGGTAACCGAAGTCGGCCTGATCCACGTCGCCGTCGCGATCGAAGTCGCCGCGAATTGCCGGCGGGCACCCGTTCTCGTCCACGCTCGCGCTCGGGATGGTGTTGGGGCACGCGTCGCAGGCATCGCCCACGCCGTCACCATCGCTGTCGATTTGATCGACATTGACGGTTCGCGGGCAGTTGTCGGACTCATCGGGAATCTCGTCGTTGTCGTCGTCGGGGTCGCAGGCGTCGCCCAGGCCGTCGCCGTCGGTGTCGATCTGGTCGAGGTTGGCCGTGGTCGGGCAGTTGTCGCACGCGTCGATCCACCCATCGCCGTCGGTATCCGGCTGGCACGAGTCGGGAATGCCGTCGTTGTTGCAGTCTTCGCTGGTCCCTTCGTCGATGTCACACTCGTCGGGCAGGCCGTTCCCATTGCAATCGGTGCTCGTGCCGTTGGCGATGTCCTGCTCGTCGCTCACGCCGTTGGCGTTGCAGTCCCACGTCAAGGCGAAGTCGAACGTCATGGTGGCGCCGGACGCACTGATATTGCGAATGGTCAGACCCGAGATGGTCGTGTCCCACCAGTTGGTGTCAGGATTGGTGGTCGGCGAACAAAGGGTATGCGAGGGAGCCGCCCAGAGATCCGTGGAGTCGCCGTAGTTCTGGTTGCGTTCCAGGTCCCAGCGTCCGTCGGCCTGCACCAGCGTCACCTGGTAGTGCGACGTTGGTGTCATCTCCTCCCGGTCGTTGCTGCCGGTTGTGTCGATGTGCCAGATCGCCAGCCCCGCATCGGGCAGGCTGCTGTCCCGGCCGGTTTTCTGCCGGTTCTCGATGAGGTAATACTCGTTAGTCCTCGTGGGATGCGGGAACTTGTAGCACACATTGGTGCTGCTGGCCGCGAGGGACAGTCCCGCCTGGGGGAGGGTCAGCAGGTTCACCGTGGCCCAGTTGGCCGTGACCTTCAAGTAAGCGCAGGGTTCCTGCGGATTGGTTGACGACGCGCTGTAGCACATGATGCAGAATCTGCCGACGCCCCTGGATTCGTAGCCGTAATCATACAGGTCGGGCCAGCCGCAGATCATGTGACCGTTCTCGTGGCAGAACGTGCTCAACGTCAGGCTGCTGCCGATGTTGGTGATCTGGTACCGGTTGGTGCGGACGCCGTCGGCTTGGAAGCTCACGCTGGAGGCGTGGGGCCACAATCCTTTCGACCAGGCATTTCGGACGCTGCCTGCATACAGGCAGTTGATGCCGTCCACGTAGCCGTCGCCGTTTGAATCGTATTGACTGAAGTCGAAGCCACTGTTGTTCAGGTGGTTGAGGGCTTCGGTGATCAGTTCACGGGCCCGCGTGCCGTAGCTGACGTTCTCGTCCTCATAGTAGGTTTTGGGCTTCTGCGCGCGGTAGTACGCCGCCGGTACGTAGTTGGTGTACGTCAGCTTGCCGTCGGAAACGGCGTAGAAGTAGTCGCGGACGGAGCCGTTGTTGCCGTAGCCGGTGTAGCCGACCTGATTGAGGTAACTGTCGATCGACGAGCGAGGGACGGTCGCGACGTCATCCGAAAAATCGACGATCAGGCAGATGCCCTTGACGTTGCCCGTTGAAGGGGGAGCGGGGTTGGCCGTGGTGATGCCGGCGTCGAGGAGGATCGCGCGTTCGGCTTCCGCCGCGGCTTCGCGGGCGGCGCGGGCTTGGGCGGCAGCTGCCTCGGGTTTGATGCGGATACCTTTGGGCAAGTTCAGGGCGGTGACGTTGCCGCCCACCCGCACGCCTGTCGAGACCAGTTCCTGGCCGTCGTCCGACAGACGAGCGTAGCAGGCTGCGCGCGTTTGGGGATCGGGCACCAGCGTGTAGCCGTCCAGCGACTCGACTACCCGATAGAACTCGTCGCCCCAGATGCGGAGTTGGATAAGCTCGCCGTCCGGCTGGCGAACTTCAAATACTTCTCCCCACACCGGATGGGCTGTTGCGGGGGGCTGTCCGATGATCAAAACGACGGCGCCGGCCAGCAGAGCCGCTTGAAACGCTCCGATCAACCTCATTCCCGATCCCTCCTTGCCTGGATGGCGTCGAACTGCAGATGGAGGCCAATTATAACGTTCAGATGGCGTCCTGAACGGAGGTCCGAGCAGATTTTGTGGCAAAACTTGCGATGAGGGGGTAATTGCTGGACGAGACTCCGTTGCTCGGTGGCGGGCTGGTCCTGCCAGGTCCCGCGGTTCGGGAACTGTGGGGAGGGGAGTCTGGGCAATGGCGTTCGCTCGTGCGTCGATATATGCTGCTGTCGAGCGGCGGCGCCGCCCGTGGCGCGGTTCAGCTTCGACTTGTCACTCAGAAGGACGCTGAGATGAAGATTACGAGTATCGAGACGCTTGTCTGCAACGCCCGCATGCGTAACTGGGTTTTCGTCAAGGTGCTGACCGATCAGCCTGGGCTGTACGGGTGGGGCGAGGCCACGCTCGAATGGCATACCCGAGCGGTGGTGGGGGCGGTCGAAGACATCGCCCAACTCTTGATCGGTGAGGATCCGACCCGGATCGAACACCTGTGGCAGATGATGTACCGTCAGCACTTCTGGCATGGCAACGGCATCATCCGGGCCACCGCCATGAGCGGGATCGACCTGGCGCTGTGGGACATCCTGGGCAAAATTCACGGCGTACCTTGTCACAAACTCTGGGGTGGACCAGTCCGCGACTATGTCCGAATGTATTGCCACCTGGGCGGTGGTCGCATGGAGGACTTCTACGAGACGGACCCGGCCGATGCGGCGCGGTTCGGCGAACTGGCGGCGCGAGCGGTGGAAGAAGGCTTCACGGCGTTCAAGTCCATGGCTGTGCCCTGGACGGCACCCATCGAGGGCCTGCGGCCGGTGAAGTATGCCGAAGCGTGCGTGCGGGCCATGCGCGAAGCGGTCGGCGACACGATTGACATCATGGTGGACTGTCACGCACGACCTTCGCCGCGGATGGGGATTCTCTTCGCCAAGGCTCTCGAGCCGTATGGTCTGTACTGGTTCGAGGAGCCCTGCTGGCCCGAGACTATCGACGATCTGGCCAACGTGCAGCGGGCGGTGGTCACGCCCATCGCCACTGGCGAGCGACTCATCGGCCAGCACGCCTTCCGTGAACTGCTCGAAAAGCGGGCGTGCAGCATCATTCAGCCCGACATCACGCACATCGGCGGCCTGAGCGAAGCCCGCAAGATTGCCGCCATGGCCGACGCCTATCGCGTGGCCATCGCGCCGCACAATCCGCAAGGGCCGGTGAGCACCGCCGCGTCGCTCGAGTTCGGCTTCGCCACGCCGAGCTACATCATCTGTGAGGCCGTGCACTCCGACGTGCCGTGGCGGCAGGACGTGGTGTCCGAAAGCTTTACCGTCGAACCCAAGGGACGCATCGTCCGTCCGGGCACGCGGCCCGGCTTGGGCATCGAGATCAACGAGAAGGAAGTCGCCAAGCATCCGTTCCAGCAGGAACTGCCGCAGCGGGTGTTCTACCAGGACGGAAGCGTGGGCGACTGGTGATCCAGGATGGCAGTCGGTAACAGGGTCGCCGATGCGGCGATCAAGGGTGAACAGGAGTTGCCATGGGCAAGCATGCGATACTCATCGGAGCGGTCGTTTGTCTGTGGGCGGCGGCTGCGGGCGTGGACGAGTCCGCGCGAGCGCTGGCCGATGCGTCGAACGCGCGTCCGAGTACGAGGCCGGCACGGCGAGTAGCGGACTTCGCCTCGTGCTCGTCGTTGTGCCAGGTTCGTCAGCCGTTCGAAAAGGCAGCTCAGGTGATCGCGGGCATGGGCTACCGTTACGTGGATCTGTCCTGCCTGCACTGGCCGCCCAGTCCGCCGCACGCGAACGTGGCCGAACTCATGGTCGACTTCGAGCGGGAGGCTTCGCGGATCGAAAAGATCCTGGCGGCCAACGGGCTGAAGGTCTCGAACCTGACGTTCGATGGACTCGACGCCGCGAATTTCGACGCGTATACGCAGCGGTTCGAAACGGTGATGAAGCTGGCCAATCGGCTCAACGCACCGTTGGTCAACATCATGGCGCCGCCTAACAAAGCCGACAAACAGGCCATGGCCGACAAGCTGAAGGTGCTGCAGGAGATTGCCGCCCGCCATCGCGTGAAACTCACGCTTGAAACACATGCGGGCCAATTGACCGAGCATCCCGCCGATGCGGTGTGGTTGTGCAGACAGGTTCCCGGGCTGGGGCTGACGCTCGATCCGAGCCACTATTACGCCGGCCCCCACCAGGGCGGGAATTTCGACGAGGTCTACCCCTTCGTGATGGGGACGGGCCTGCGGGCCGGGGGCATGAATTGGGAAACAGTGCAGTTGCCATGGGGGGAAGGCCCCATCGATTTCGCCGCGATCGTTCGCAAGCTGGAGTCGCAGGGCTATGAGGGCTTCTACGTGGCCGAGTACATTGACGGCTTCAACAAGCTCGACGCCGTGCAGGAATCCAAGAAGTACCTGGCCTGGATCAAATCGCTGGATTGACCTGTTCGCCGCTTCGGCTGGCGGGCATCTTGCCCGCCTCATAATTGGCACTCTCGGGTTAAGGCAGGCAGGACGCTTGCCCTCCGACCAGACGAGATGAAATGGTTCTTCCACCAGGCCCCAGCCCCCAGTCCCCAGCCCCGGGGACACCATGGTCCGGCCATGCACAAGTCCATTGCTCTCCTGCTGTCAGTCGTGGTTCAGGTGCCGGTCGTGCCGGCGGCAGCGCCGACGTTCCAGGACCTCATGAAGCCCGAGTGCTTGCCACACGCCCAGCTCGGCATGCGCGTGGAGACCGCCCGCATCGACGGGCAGTCTCTTACGATCGAGACCAGGGGCGCTCAATTCTCATACGACCTTGCCGGCAACACGGGTGTGCTGCGGCAGAAGATCGGAACCCCGCGCGAACTCGTGCGACTACGCATCACCGGTGGCTCGACGGCACCGCAACCCGCCACGTCGGGCGACTGCAAGCTGACGCATCGCGGGCCGGGCTTGGCGTTTGCCACGTTCGCCACACCGCGATTCGACCTGCGAGCCAACGGCGATTCGCTGTTCATGCTGCACGCCCGCGAGCCGCTGCGACTCGAGCTCGATCGCTGTATCGAGCCCGGTTTTGTCGCTTCGTATCGGTCCAACCACGTGATCTTCGACGAGTACGGCGGCTTCGGCCTGTACTGCTCCGTGCCCGATATCCACGACAATTTCGACCCGTACGGCGTGGCGGCGGCCACCCGGCCGGCTGATATGGGAGAAACTTCGCTACCCGTACGTGTCGCGACGTACGACTTGCCCGCCGACGCCGTGGTTTGGATCGCGATTTGCCCGCCCAAACCGTACGACTGGGTCCGATCCACGACCGATCACGTCGTATGGCACTGGTCGAACACACTGGCCTACCCACCCGACGACGTCCTGGCCTCGTGGGCGAAGTTCGGCAACATCATCCTGCTGCAGTCCGAAGTGATGCTCTGGAAGGACTGGAACCTGGCGTTCGAGCCGCGGCTGGGACCGGCGGAGTTCGCCCGCGTGCGCGACACCGTCCATCGGCTCGGCATGCGGTTTATCGTTTACACGAGTCCGCACTACTTCCTGCGGGGTACGGCCAAACAGTCAGCGGCCATGAACAGCTTCGAAAACTTCACCCACTGGCCGAGCGGCACGAGCACCGGCGAGAATATCGAGCTGTTCCTGGCCGAGATCACCAAGGTCATGCGCGAGTATCGGCCCGACGGACTCTACTTCGACGGGCAGTACGACGCGAATCCGGCCGCGCTGTACCTGTTGGCCCGGCGGGCCCGGGAGATCGTCGGCGAACGCGGCATTCTCGAGTGGCACTCGACACAGGCCCTCGGCCCCGACCTGTGTTCGCTGCCCACCGCCGACGCGTATGTGGATTTCATCCTCCGCGGTGAGGGACGCGACCTTTTGCATGACGACGAAGACTACCTTCGGTACTTCGTCTCCGGCTACAACGTGCACAACAGCATCGGCGTCCTGTGCAATAACACGCGCCGATCCACGCCGGAGATCCTCGAACGCCTGGTTGATGTGAACGGCCGAACACACACGCTGGCCGGCTGGCTCGACGATCCGAAACTTGTCGAGCTCGTGACCGGCTATCGCCGTCAGCTCGCCGATGTGGACCGGTTACGAGACCGCGTCCATGTCCGGCTCGAACGCCGCCAAGCCGAGATCCCCGGTCGAGTCCGCAAATTGCGTCAAGAGGAGTTTTCCCTCCGCAACGAGCCGGGCTGGAGCGAGCCGGTGATGCACCTGCGTTTCGATTCGCTCGCCGGTCGCAAGCTGGTAGTCTCGCCGCTGAACCCGGATCCGTTATCGGTCCAAGGGGGCGTCCTGGAGATTCGTGCCCGCGCCCACACGTACGCGTTCGTCGAGGAACCGGTGGAGCGGCAACTGCGAGGCTGCGTAGTCAAGCTCCGTCGCGGTTCGGACCAAGGGATGTCGTGGGGGCCAGGGGTTTGCCTGTACTGGCCCGGCGACCGTTTCTTGCGGGTTGGCCTGCGCAGCGACGGACTCGTGCAGGCGGACATCTCCGGCGATCAGCGCCTGGTGGGCAGAACCGAACCTGACGAATGGGTCTGGCTGCGCGTGCGGTGGGGCGAGCAGGCGGGCGTTTTGGAGCAGAGTGGCGACGGCCGGAACTTCACCCGTATCATGGACTTCCAGCACGCCGGTCGTTTCTTAAGGCAAGTCTCTCGCATCGCTGTCGGAAAGGTGCCCTACAATGGTGTGGCTCAGGACTATTCCGAGCCGGGCCCGGTGGGTTCGTCGGCGGTGGCTGAGGTTCGTCTCTATTGAGCCCGGCGCCACGAGCCGGGACACATGCAGCGCGGCCGAATAGCCGCTGGGCGAAAAAGTGATGCTTAGATCTTTGCCGGCAAGAACCTGCGCGCTTGACGGAGTCGACGGTCGGCATCTATAGTTATTGTTCGTTTGGCTGACTTGTTCTGCGTCCGAACCAACCGCTCTCGAGCCGCGATCATCCGGAGGATATGGTCTGCCGAGTGCTGGGACGAACCCACGCAAGAGGGTACTGCTTGTCGTCGCAACATTGCATTCTTCTGACCGGTGCCACCGGCTTGATCGGAGGCGAGTTGCTCCCGCTCCTGCTGAGCGAGCCGGGAAACAAAGTGTGGGCCCTCGTCCGTCCGGACGGCATCAGCGACGCTGATTCGCGGCTCGCCGCCCGTGTCCAGCGTGGCAACACGAGCGGGCTGGAGATCGCCTGGGATCGTCTGACGGGTGTCGCGGGCGACCTGACGGTCGATCATCTGGGCATGGCGCCCGATGACCGGCGCGCGGTCGCCTCGTCGGTGGACACCATCCTCCACTGCGCGGCCGAGACCTCGTTCATTCGTGACGAGGGCTGTCGCCGGATCAACGTCGACGGCATGGCCCACCTGATCGAGTTCGCCCGCAGCTGCCGCAAGCCGCCGCGGTTCGTGTACATCAGTACGGCCACAGTCTGCGGGGCCGTCCGCGACATGCACGTGACCGAGGACGACGCCCGCGATGGCGGTCCCGACCACCATAACGAGTACACGCGAACGAAGGCCCTGGCCGAGAGGATGCTCCGGGAAAGCGGCCTGGATTACCTGATCCTCAGGCCTTCGATTACCATCAGCGCCGGCATGAGCGATCGCGTCTTCGCCAGCGCGATCATGTGGTTCCTGCCGCTGCTCAACCGGTTGGATGCGATACCCATCGATCCCGCCGGTCGCCTCGACGTGGTCACCGTGGCCTACGTGGCTCAGGCGATCGTGGCCGCGCTCAACGCCGAAAACCGACGGCACGATTGCTACCACATTTCCGCCGGCCGCGAGAGTCTCACGCTGGGCCGGGCCGCCCGTTTCCTCGACGCATACTATGGCCGCAGCGAGCCGCTGGAACTGGTCCCCGCGCATCTATGGACGCGGGACATGCACCGGCAGTACGTTCGCACGCCCGAGCAGCGCAAGACGTTCGCCACGCTCAAGCACTATCTGCCGTTCTTGAACATGAACGTCACCTACGACAACGGACGGTTGCGCGAGCTGCTGGGTGACGCCATGCCGCGGCTCGAACCGTTCGAGTCCTACGCGGGCGATCTGCTCGAGATCATCTCGCCCGAACTGTTGCCGCGGGGATAATCGCTCGCGCAGCGCAGACCAGCGCTGTGGCTCGGCATCTGCCGATCGGCATCAATCTTCAACCCGCCCTCGAAGATCGCCCTCATCGCGACTCATATGGGATCCACGTCATCCAGCGCGTGTCCTCCTGGCGATTGGCCCGAAAGTAGAAGGGGATCATGGACACTTGAATCAGGTCCGTGCTCGCCGCCGGCACGGGTTCGTAGAGCGCCGCTTGCGTCGTTGCGGGGGCTTCCCGGCGGCGGGCCGGAAGCGAGAGCACCCAGTGGCCGTGCTCGGCGTCGAAGTCTTCGCGGATGATGCTCTCCGGCCGGCTCGCGTTGAGCACGAGGGCGACGTTCTCCGGTTCAAGGCCGGCGCAATCCTGCCGCTCCAGGCAATACACCAGCGGCCCGCGCCGCAGCGCCACCTGCCCGGCGTTGGCCGTCACCGCAGGATGGCTGGTGAGTACCACCGGGCGCATGGGCAGATCCAACTCAACGACATCGCCCGGCTTCCATGCCCGCTGCAAGCGGTGATACCCCGCAGTCACACGCTCCGCCCGGCCGTCCAGCTTGACGGACGCCTGGTCGCACCACCAGGGGATGCGCACACTGATCGCGAATGACCGCTCTTGCGCGGGTGCAACGCGGATGGTGACGCGGCCATCGTGCGGATACTTGGTCGTCATCTCGATCTTGACCGGTGTGCCATCGGTTAATCGGTAGGAAGTGGTCGCATCGGTGTACAAGTTGACCCTGAGTTCGTCGCCGTTGCGACTGAACACGTATTCGGGGAGTTGTCCGAAGAACCGCCACGCGTTGGGCATGCAGCAGGCGGTCGAATGGATCTTCGGTAGACGGCAGCGTTGCACGGGATGGGAGCTGTGGTCGGTTCGGCCCGTGAGATCGCCGGTGCGCCGCAGTGGGTTGTAGTAGAAGTTGCCCAGATGATCCTGCGAAATAGCGCCGAGATAATGGTTGTAGAGAACGGTCTCGATGGTGTCGAATCGGCGCGGGTCACCGTCGATCGCGTGCAACCGCCAGGAAAGCATCATGAGTGATACAGACGCGCAGGTCTCAGCGATGTCGCGGTGGGTCTCGCCCGCGAGTGTCTGGGGGAGGTCGTAGGGCACGACCGGCACGCGTTCGTTCCAGCCGATGCCGCCCGTGACGTACATGCGGGTGGTGACGATTTCGTTCCACAGCTGAGGCACGTAGCGGTAGAAGTCTTCAGCGCCGCTTTCGATGTGCAGTTCGGTCGCACCGGTCAGCAAGTAGCAGAGACGCACGGCATGGAGGCTGCCGGCGCCGGCCCGCGTTTCGGCGAGCGTGGGGCCGACGAAGGCCATGCGGGTGACGGCCTGACCGAACTCGAGGAACCGCGGCTCGCCGGTGGCGCGATAGAGCCGGGCGAGAGCGACCTCGATCTCGGCGTGTTCCTGCTGGCCGACGATCTCGAAGTACGGGTGTTTGTCCTTCCACGCCCGCAGATAGAAGTCGGCCAGACGCACGGCTGCGTCGAGCAGGTCTCGCCGGCCGGTGGCGTGATAGTGGGCGACGGCGGCTTCGATGAAGTGACCCGCGCAGTACAGATCGTGGCGCACCTTGCGATCGAACGGCTCCGCCGGGCTGAGCCGTGTGCCGAGATAGCCGTCCGGCTCCTGCATCCGGATGAGGATGTCTGCGTAGTGATCCACCCGCT
Source organism: Planctomycetota bacterium (assembly GCA_029550525.1). Taxonomy (GTDB): domain Bacteria; phylum Planctomycetota; class Phycisphaerae; order UBA1845; family PWPN01; genus JACQVT01. The sequence continues at coordinate 94,291 of JAKPHF010000062.1, read as the reverse complement.
CGGCGAGTTCTTTGAGGCCGGGCTCATACGCAACGGCGTAGCACGCGCCTTCCAGCCACTTGTAGAAGTCCGAATCGGTGGCCAGCCGTTTGCAGGTATCGGGCGGCGCTTGCCCCTTCGCCCACGCGTCGAACGCAGCCGGGATGGGGCTTTCGAGTCCCGCCAGCAGGCTCACGCGATTGTTTGCGTCCACGTGCCGGCCGAGAAAACCTTCCAACCGCACGGTTCGCAGCCCCAGCGCCTTCCATTGCACGCGCGGCGAGGTCCAGTTGCCCACGCACGGTGCGTCGGGTGTCTGCCCCCTCACTGGCCAAGAGATCACCGAAAACACCAGCCCGACTGCGACGACAATACGGAAAAGGGAATGCACGACACTCTCCATCAGGTAGAAGCTTCATAACCGCCCTCAGGGGGATGACCGGCTTGGCCGTGATTGTCTCTCTCAACGACGGCGACCGATCCCTTCGACGCCGGGCCGATCCACCCCTTGTGGCGAAAGAACAACAGCATACCGACGGCGATCACCGCCATAATGCCCAAGACGATCGGGTAGCCGTAGTACCATTCCAGTTCGGGCATGTTGAACGGCGAACGAGCGGGGTCGAAGTTCATCCCGTAGATCCCGACGATGAACGTGAGCGGGATGAAAATCGTCGCGATGATGGTCAGGACCTTCATCACTTCGTTCATGCGCTGGCTCATGCTGGACAAGTACAGGTCCACAAGATTCGAGCCCAGCTCGCGATAGGTCTCGATGAAGTCGAGGATGCGCACGGTGTGGTCGTAGCAGTCACGCAGGTACAACCGGGTCTCGTCGCCGATCAGCGGATTGGGATCGCGAATGAGCGTGTTGAGCGCGTCCCGCAGCGGCCAGACGGCTCGCCGCAGCGCCATCAGCTCGCGCCGCAAGTGGTGAACGTGCGACGCGCTTTGCGGCGTGGCGCATAGGAGGATCTGGTCTTCAAGGTTCTCCAGACGCTCGCCCAGATGCTCGAGCACGGGGAAGTAGCCGTCGATCACGGCATCGATGAGGGCGTACGCGAGGTATTCCGGTCCGGCTTGGCGCAGGTGGCCCCCGCCTTTGCGGATGCGCTCGCGTACCGTGTCGAACGGGTCGCCCGGCCGGCCCTGCTGGAACGTGACCACGAAGCGGTCGCCGAGGAACAGGCTCAGTTGCTCGGTTTCGAGGTTCCACCCGTTGGTGACCATCTGCATGACCATAAACAGATGGTCGCTGTACTGCTCGGCTTTGGTCCGCTGATAGGTGTTGACGGTGTCCTCGATGGCGAGCTGGTGCAGGTTCAGGATCTCGCCGAGCCGGGCGATGGTGGCGACCTCACCCAGGCCGTCCACGTTGATCCAGGTGACCGGCCAGCGGGCCAGCATCTGGGGAATCGACTCGAGGTCGTCCACGGTGCGCTCGGTGTACTCGTCGCGGCCGTAAGCCATCAGGCGGATGACCGGTCGGGGGGCGTTCGGGTCCGCGATCAGCGTGCCCGGCGGCGTCCCGGGCGGCGTGTGGCGATGGTGACGCTTTCTACGGGACAATTCGGCTCCTCGAGGTAGACCAGACCCTCGGTCCGCGGGCGGATTGTAATTCAGAAGCGGGACGGCGGGAACCGTTATGGCTCGCGCCGGGGCAAGTCAGGTGAATGTGCCGGCCTTGGCGACGAATTTCGGCAATCTACCCCGCTCCCGGCCACCGGGTCTGCCAAGTTGTCTCGCGGAGGATCTCAGGCGGTGACGGCCACCACGTTATCGAGGACGGCCAGGAGTTGGCGGATGCTGAAGGGCTTGGCGATGGTTTCGGCGAAGCCTTCCTGCAGGAGGGCTTGGCGGTCGGTTTCGGTCATGGACGCGCTCATGCCTACCAGGACGGTGTCGCGGGTTTCGGCGCGGGCGGCCAGCCAACGGGTGAGCACCCGGCCGCTGATGCCCGGGATGTCCACGTCGGTCACGATGGTCTGAGGATGAAATTCGCTGACCACCGCGCCGGCTTCGAACGCCGACTCGGCCACGCGCGTCTCGAATCGGCCGGTCTCCTCGAGCGATCGAGCGATCAACTGCAGCAGATCCGGGTCTTCATCCACGATCAGCGCCCGCGGCTTGTCCATCAGCTTCAGCCCGTCCATAGGGATCCCGTACGCCTTCATGAACCGGATGAGCTGAGGCAGGGGGATCCGCCGGTCCTTGCTGCCCGGGATGCGATAGCCGCGGAGTTGGCCGGTGTCGAACCACTTGGACACCGTCCGGGGTGCCACGCGGCAGATCTTGGCCACTTGGCCGGTGGTGAGGACTTGTTTCGACAGATCCACGTTTGTGGTCCTCGGTTGAACTTCGCCGTTGGCCCCGGCGTTGGTCGTCGATCACCGCGGAGCGGGTGTCAGCATCGAGCGCGGCATCGATTACCGGACGCGCGGGCAGCGCGGCGGTACACGTCTCTTTCTTCGTCGTTTCCGTCCGACGCGTTTGCTTAAATCCCAGCCGTCGTCCGGCAGGGCGGGCATTTCGACGAATTTGTGAGATTCCATGGTCGCCGTAAGAATTCACAGGCCAATGGGGGCGGAGCAGATGCGTATAATTCGCTTTGGGGACCATGACTTAGTCTGCTGACCTTGTGATCGATAGCCATCCTGTGACCGGAGGATCGGAGGTGGCGTTGAGGCTCGTGTCGCCTCGGGTGGTATCGGTCATCGTTTACGTGAGCGATCGAATCCTCGCTTCCCACGAGCCGGGGGGCATGTGCCGCTCTTGACACGTACCGCGCCGGTTTATAGCTTTTGGTTTTAACGTCGAGCCTTACCTAAGAGGACACTCACCGGCGTGTTACCCCTTAACGTCCTGCAAAACGAGTCGCCCCGGCCGGCAGAGCAATTGTCCGCGTCCCCATCCGTCAAGCACCATTGTGGCTTGTTCGGTATCTGGGGACATCCGGAGGCGGTCAGTCTCACCTATCTGGGTCTGTATTCCCAGCAGCATCGCGGCCAGGAATCGGCGGGCATCTGCAGCCTGGATAACGGGCGCATCAAGCGTCACGCCGGCATGGGGCTGGTGACCGAGGTCTTCAGTCCCCGCGTGCTCCAGGAGATGAAGGCGTCGACCGCCATCGGCCACGTCCGGTACTCGACCACCGGTTCGTGCACCAAGCTGAACGCGCAGCCCCTGCTGGTCACGTACAGCCGCGGCGAGGTGGCGGTCGCTCATAACGGCAATCTCATCAACGCCGCCTTGCTCCGCCACGAATACGAGGAGCACGGGGCGATCTTCAACACCACCAGCGATACCGAGGTGATCGTTCACCTCCTGGCCAAGCCCGGTCATTGCGACAAACCCAACGCGGTCGCCCACGTGCTGACCCACCTGCAGGGGGCGTACTCGTTGCTGTTCCTGTTTGCCGACCGGATGGTGGCGGCTCGCGATCCGTTCGGGCTGCGGCCGCTGGTCCTGGGCCGGATGGACAACGGAGCCATCGTGGTGGCTAGCGAGACCTGCGCCCTGGACATCGTGGGGGCCGAGTTCCTTCGCGAAGTGCTGCCCGGCGAAGTGGTGACCATCAACGACCAGGGCATGAAGTCCGAGTGGATCGCCGAGCCGGGGACGGTTCGGCCGGCCTACTGCATCTTCGAGCAAATCTATTTCGCGGATCCGGCCAGCGACGTGTTCGGCGACAACGTGCACATGGTCCGCAAGGCGATGGGAGCCCAACTGGCCCGCGAGGCCCCGGTCGAAGCCGACGCGGTCGTGCCCATCCCCAATTGTGCCCGCTGCGCAGCCATCGGTTACGCGGCCGAGGCGAAGATCCCGTACGAGCGCGGCTACACGGTCAGCCACTATGCCGGTCGCTCGTTCATCATGCCCGAGCAGACGCAGCGCGACCTGGCCGTTCGCATGAAGCTGAACGTCATCAAGGCCAACGTGCGGGGTAAACGCCTGATTGTGGTGGAAGACTCGGTCGTTCGCGGCACGACCACCCGGGGCAAGATTGGCGCCCTGCGCCAGGCGGGGGCCAAAGAAATTCACTTGCGGGTGGCCAGCCCGCCGATCAAGTTCCCGTGCTACTTCGGCATCGACTTCCCGACCCCCAGCGAGCTCATCGCCAACACGCGAACCGTCGAGGAGATTCGCGACTATCTCGAAGTGGATTCGCTGCACTATCTCTCGCTGGAGGGGATGCTCTCCTGCGTGAAGCATCCGGCCCGCAATTACTGCACGGCCTGCTTCTCCGGGCAGTACCCCATGCCGGTAGACTACCCGGTGAGCAAGTTCGCCATGGAGCGGCACCAACTCCGTATGTTTGAATGAGCACAGCTCAAAGCTCTGAGCCATGAGCTATGAGCCAGGGAAAAAATCGAACCCCTTGCCAACCTCAGGTTGACAAGGGGTTCGATTATTGTGGGACCCCAACCGGTGGCTCAGGCCATGTCTGCTTCTTGTTCGCCGCGTCGCCGCATCACCGCGTCGATCTTCTCACTTGCGACTCGCTTCGATGGTCGCATTCGCGCCGGCGGGCAGATCGATCTGCCACTTGCCATCGACCTTCTTCGCCTGCAGGTTCGCCGGCGTCAGCTTCGGGAACTCATCCGCGGAGACGGGCAGCACGACGATGGCGGAGGTCGGCTGGGGCAGTTCGACTTCCAGTGTGAACTTGTCGGCCGATTTCTCCCAGGCCGTCTGGATCGGGCCGTGAGGCGTCGGCACGGCGCCGCGGGCCCAGGTCAGATCGAGCGGAACCGGAGCGATGCGAGCCACCTTGTAGCCGGGCTGCTCCCACCAGGCGCCGAGCTGATAACGCGACAGGAAGTACGTCGGCGCGGCCGACCACGCATGGCAGTAACTGCGGGTCCACCAGTGCGGGTCGAAGCCCGGGAACGTCTCCCAGAACGTGGTGGCCCCATGCTTGACCATCTCGCCCCAGCGGGCGCGGATGATCTTCATGGCTTCGTCGTGACGGCCGTCCTGCACGAGGGCGTCGAGCATGTAGAACAACGCGAACGGGCTGCCCACGCGGACCATGCCTTCGGGCGGGTTGTTCGGCGCGTTCTTGATGCGGGCGGCACGCTCGGGCGGGGCGACGTCGTACAGCAAGGCCAGCGAGTTGGTCTGCTGGCTGACCACCGTGCTGAGCTTGCCGTCGCCGTGGATGGCGTCCACGTATGCGCCGCGTTCCTCGTTCCACAAGTGCTTGTTGATCGCAGCCACCAGCTCGTTGCGGTAATCGGCCCAGTACTTCGCCTCGTCCGCTTTACCCAATTCTTTGGCCATGAACTCGGCCCGGCGAATGGCCTCCACGAGGAACATCTGGTTATGCGTGACCAGCTTGTGGCCGATGTCCTGGCCCGCCCAGTCGAACAAGTTCCAGGCTGCGATGGACAGGAGGCCGCGCTCGTCGGTGTAGTGCTCGCGGATGTTACGGAGCATGCGGGCCACGGGCGGATAGATGCCGGCCAGATAGGCCCGATCGCCGCTGTACCAGTAGTACTCCTCGGTCATCTGCACCCACAGCAGGCTCCAGGCGGTCAGCAGGTTATCCCACGCCGAAGGCACCTGGCTTTCCGTGAGCAGTTGCCGCTGCAGGCTCACCGCGGGCAGTTCCGCACAGCGACGGGCCAGGGCGGCGTTGCCGTAAGCCGCGTAGTCCACCATGGCCTCGTTGCGGCCGTCGCCCACCCAGTAGGTCTGCTCGTAGGCCGGGCAGTCGGTGTACGTGTCCTCGCTGCAGCAGCGCAGCGTGTGCCGTCCGACGTGCCATATACGCGTCAGCAAGGGATCCGAGCAGGCGAACGCCCCGGTCTCCGCCGCCGGGTGGGTGGCGAAGATCGTTCGCAGGCTTCGCACGTGTACTGGGCTCGTCGCGTCGGTGACGATGAGCTTCATGTAGCGGTAGCCGCGGCGGAGGAACGACGTGAACCGCTGGCGCCCTTCGGCCGTGATGTAGCGGAAACCGCCGTAGTTGCCGCTCGTGTAGTGGATGCGTTTACCGTCCTCGATCTCCTCGACGAAGTTGAACGTCAGCACGGCACCGGCGGGCGCGTCCACGTCCAACTCGATTTGCCCGACCACCTCACGCCCGAAGTCGAGCCAGATCTCGGGAGCGGGGGATGATCCGCGATCCGCTGTTTGCGCGACCGGATGGATCGTGGTGACGGCGGACTCCGACGAGAACAGGCCGTCTAGGTTGTCGATGCGCGGCTCGCCCGCGACCGACCGGGCGGCGGTGGACTCATCCCAACCGGAACCGTTCGTCAGGATGTCCTCAAGACGCACGGGCTGGGCCTTGGCCTTGTATGGCTCGAGGTCGGCAAACGACTTGGCCCCGGCGATCTTCTTGTGGATCTCGCCGTAGTTGTCGAACGGGCCGAAGATCGTCCAGGCGGTCTCGCCGTTGAACGGGCCTTTCAGCGTGACGGCCGGGTCCCGGTCGAAGAACGCACAATAGCTGCGGTCATACTCGTGATGGCCGCCCGGGCGAATGGGGATGATCACCAGATTCTGGCCCTTGTGCAGCGGCACGGGTTTGTTGTTTTCCGCGACGACGCCGTTGACCACCGGACGCTCGGCGTGGCCGGCGGTCTGGGGGAACGTGATGGTCTGCTCGACAGGGCTGTCGATGATCGTGGCGGCGAAGCCTTTGAGCTCTTGGTGACTCTGCATGAAATAACCGGCCAGCAGGTAGGGCCGCGTGGTGAAGCCGGTGTGCAGGTCGGGCAGCCGGACCAGGCCGGTCTTCCACACCCGCACGGGCAGGACCGGCTCGCGGGTGAGGAAGGGCACGGAGCGACCGACCAGCGTTTTCCACGGACCACTGCCGACCGGGCCGATCACCTTGGCGGGCCGGGCGTCGGGCAGTTGGCCTTGCGGGCTCATCCAGTCGATGGGCAGGCGGCGGGCGTCCACGATTTCTTCAAAGGGCATCTGGCAACTGATGCGCATGGTGGGGCGGAGATAGCCCTCATGCGGGCGGACCTGCCAAGTCTCGTCGGTGACGAGCACGGGCTGCCAGGCGTCGCCGCTTCGACGCTCGAGCTGTACGAGCAGGCCGGCTTGTCCCGAGGGGTTGTACTGGAACGTGCCCTCGCCGTAGTGGCTGACGAGCACGGCGATGGTGTTGCGGCCCTTGTTCAACAGGCCGGCGGTGTTGTAGGTGTCGTACTGCTGGGCCCAGTAGAACGAGCGAGCCGGGCCGTCGCCCACCCACTCGCCGTTGACATAGAGTCGATAGCGGCTGTCGGCTGCGATGTGCAGGCGCAGCTCGCCCGTCGTGTCGGGCAGTTCGAAGTCCTTGCGGGCGCACAGATAGAAGTTGCGCGGGCTGGCCGGGCCGTCCGTCCAGATCCACTGCGCCTTCCACTCGACGTCGTTCGGCCTGCCGCCGAAGTTGAGCCATTCGGAGGGAATGTCGTTTGCCGCCAGACTGGTCGCTGTGCTTGTCATCAGGGTCGTCCAGAAAAGGAGAGCCGTTGCACGCATTGTTGATTCCTCGTGATGGCTTTGTGGTGCACGCTAGGGCCTGCGTCCGCAGATCGAATACTTGCACCGCAATCGTCCGGAGAAGATCCGCCCTCCGGCTGCGCACCCGCCGGAGCATCGCGGCCCGGTGACGGGCCGACTCGACGGCAGCATGGTAACGCGGGCGAGCCGCGGGAGAAACCCCTCATACGGCCGCGCGTATAATGCGCCATGCGTCGCGTATTTCTGCTTTCGCCGGCCAACTGCTCCGGGCAACGGGCGGGTTACCTCCTGCGTGACGGCGCGAGCTTCGAACTGGCTCGCCGGCTGCGGACGGAAGGGATCGCGCTGGGCGACGCGTTCGCGTTCATGAGCGGCCTGTACTTTCGGGGCAAGCTCGCCTATGCCGCGCGGTTCGCGCAATGGCGACCCAAGGCGCGGGGCGTGCTGGTCATCACGCCGGGCGAGGGCCTGCTGCCTGCTACGACGCCGGTAACTCGCGATAACTTGCTCGAGATGAGCTGCGTGCCGGTCGATCGCGAGGAACCGCGATACACGCGGCCGCTGGTTCGCGACGCGGTCATGCTCGCCGGCAGGCTGCGGCCTGAGGACGAAGTCGTGCTGCTGGGCAGCATCGCGTCCGGCAAATACGTCGATGTGCTGACGGAGGTGTTCGGACGGCAACTCCTGTTCCCCGCGGAGTTCGTGGGACGCGGTGACATGAGCCGCGGAGGGCTGCTGTTGCGGTGCGTGCTGGAGGGGCGGGAACTGGCGTATGTGCCGGTCGCCGGCGCCAGGCGGCATGGCCAGCGTCCGCCGCGTCTGCCGCGGATTCGATACCCGCGGGGTTTTCTCGCGTGAGCCCGACCGCGGGCTGAACGCCTTCATGGGTGGACCGTGCACATGTTTCTGCGGGCATCGCCGGCGTCTCGCCAGCCCGGCTTGCCGGAGTGGAAGAAGACGCCCGTTTGACATATCGTCTTGGCCTTCGATGAGTAGTTCATGTGACCGGACAGGAATTGCACCATGGACAAGACACTGGCGGCGGTACGAGCCAATCTGCGGGCGAAGAAGGGCTTGAACGAGGGGATCGATCCCGGCGCGTGGGAATCGCTGCTCAACCGCTACTCGCATTTCGTCGATCGTCGCGATTCGGACGGTTTTCTTGTGGACAGCGCGGTCAACCTGGACGACTGGCACACGCCGCGGCCGTCGCTGCATCTGATGGCGTCCTGCCACGATCGGGAAACGGGCGTGTGGGGCAGCTTCTGCGATCAGTTCGGCGCCGGCTTTGCCTGTCTGGACAGTGTGCTGGCGGGCAAGATGACCAGCCACCTTGACACCAACTACGTGCCGACCGCTCCCGAACCCCAGGATTGCCGTGGCTTCTATATCCACGAGAACGGCAACGCCTGGCCCATGTTCCCCATCGGTTGCTTCGAGGAAGGGGAGTATTCGGATATCGAGTGCGTCCAGGCCCTGGATCGCCAGTCGATGCGGGCCGAACGCAGCGGCTTGGTCTGCGAGCTGGACATCTGCGTGCATCCAGAGTTGCCCATGGAAGTCTGGCGCATGCGGATCACCAACCGAAGTGAGCGCCGGCGCGAGTTCTCCTGGTTCAGCCGCGTCCGCGTGAACGTGGATTCGTTCCCCTCGCACTACTTCGTGCCCCGGGTGGTCTGCGAGGGGCTCCACGAGCACGACGCACTGGTGTTCATCAATCACGACAAAGCCAACAAGCATCCGCGCACGGCGTTCTTCACCTCGGTTCCCAAGTTCGATGGGTTCGACATGATGGGCGAGGTCTTCGAGGGCATCGGCGGGCGGTCGCCCGTTCCGGCGGCCGTGGTCGCGGGCGAGTGCCGTCACAGCTTGGGGCTCCAGCCCTACGCCGGGCTGGTCGCAGCGGCTCAGTATCGGGCGTGGCTCGAGCCGGGTGAAACAGCCGTGTGGCAGTGCGCGTACGGCGCGTGCGCTTACGACGCCGAGGAACGCCGGCGGCACATCGGCCAGGTCCGCACGCTGTTGGCCGGGCCGGCCGTTATCCACACCGAGCTCCACCAGCTCTGGGACCAGCGGGTGCGGACGAGCATGTGCCGCACGCCGGATACCGAGCTCGATCGGTTCTACAACGTCTGGTCCAAGTATCAGTGCCGCAACCAGGCCCGGTTCTGCCGGGCTCTGGACAAGGTGGGATTCCGCGATGTTCTGCAGGACCTCATGGGCGTGGCTGAGTTCGAACCGGTGTACGCGCGGCGGGCCTTGCTGCGGACGCTGCGGTACCAGGCCGCCGACGGGCGAGCGGTACGACAGTACTGCCTGTTCCCCGGAGCCGGCCATGACATGCGAATGTACATGGACTCGTCATCCTGGATCGCCGACACGCTCACCACGTACATCAAGGAGAGCGGCGACTTCGCCATCCTCGACGAGCAGGTGCCGTTCTTCGACATGCAGCGGCAGGAGCCAAGCGAATTCGACCACGGCACGGTTTACGAGCACGCGTTGCGCGCCGTGCGGTCGCTGATGAGCACGACCGGTTTCCACGGGCTTTGCCGGATCGGTTACGGTGATTGGAACGATGCGCTGTCCGGCATCGGCGGCGAGCAGGGCGTGAGCGTCTGGTTGAGCTGCGCGTGCGTGTTTGCGGCCCAGCGCTTGGCCGAACTGGCCGAGCATCTCGGCCGAGCCGACGACGCCCGCGAGATGCGCGAGATCGCCGCCACCATGACGCAGCGGATCAACGAGCACGCCTGGGACGGCGAGTGGTACATCTACGCGATCAACGGCCAGGGCAAACCCATCGGTTCGCGCAGTTGCTCCGAGGGCCGTATCCATCTGAACGTGAACACATGGGCGCTGTTCACGGGCATCGCCCGTGCCGCGGGACGCGAGGAGCAGGTGTGGCGTTCGCTCGAGCAGCTGGCCACGCCGTTCGGGCATATGCTCCTGACGCCGCCTTACACCGCGAGCAGTCGGCCCGACGTGGGTCGCATCGCCGACCAGAAGCCAGGCATGTTCGAGAACGGCAGCATCTACACGCATGGCGAGTCGTTCCGTCTGTACGCCCTGGCCGTCGCGGGCCAGGCGGACCGGTGTTATCGCGAGCTCGTGCGGACGTTGCCTTCGGCGTTGCCGCAGGACGTGATCACCGGGCCGCGGCACCAACTGTCGAACTTCACCGTCGGTCCGGACCATCCCAATTTCGGCGCCCAGTTGTTCAGCAACTTCACCGGGGCCGTGCCGTGGTATCGTCGGGTCATCCAGCATCTGTTGGGCGTCATCCCGGATTATGACGCCCTCATGATCGTACCGAACCCGCCGCAGGCGTGGACGGAGTACGAGGTTCGCAAGGTCTGGCGCGGCCGGGACGTACGCGTGCGCTTCCGTCGCCAGGCCGGCACCGGCTGCCGGATCACGTTCAACGGCCGCACGTATGAAGGACGCATTCCGGTGGCGGATCTCCCGGATCAGGGCGTCAACGCCGTCGATGTTCTCTTCGGCTAACACCTGCGAGCGTGCACCTGCGAGCGTGCACCTGCGAGCAACGGGGCTTGCCCCCGCCGACTCTGTTCGTAGTCAGTGTGCGTCCCTCTCCAACACATCTTGCCGGCGTCTTCGCCGAGAGCGTGCGATCGTATTGAGAGCATTACCAGGTCGAAAAGAGTTCGCCGGGGCAAGCCCGGCGGATCGCTTCGGGCAACCCGGCGGCTTGCTGGGGCGGTTGTCATTTTATCGACGCCGGTTATAGTCATGAGACCTGTCTGGAAAGCAGACATGTGAATCCGGCCGGAGAGCCATTCAAGTCGAGGGAATCAAGGTGGCCAAGAAGCTGAGAGCGGGCGTGATCGGTTGCGGGTCGATCGCACAGGCACTGCATCTGCCGGGGTATGCCCGGCAGCCGGGCGTGGCTTTGGTGGCAGCGTGCGATCCTGACAAGAAGCGTCGCGCCGAGGCGGTTGGGGGGTTCGGTGTCGAGCGGACATACGCGGACTATCGCGAGATGCTCGCGGTTGAGGAACTGGACGTCGTATCCGTGTGCAGCCCCAATCGGTTCCATGCCGAGCAGGCGGTGGCCGCCTTGCAGGCCGGGGCTCATGTGTTGCTCGAAAAGCCCGCCGCACTCAGCATGAAGGAGATCGACCGGATCAAGGCCGCGGTGCGCAAGAGCGGCAAGATTCTGATCGTCGGATACTCGCACCGGTTCCATCGCGGCAATCTCAAGGCCAAGAAGCTGGTCGAGTCCGGCGCGATCGGCGAGCCGTACATGATTCGCGTACGCTTCGCCCACATGGGCCCGTTCCCCGGCTGGGCCAAGAGCGACTGGTTCTACAAGCCCGAGCTGGCCGGCGGCGGCGCCCTGCTGGACATGGGCATTCACGCCATCGATCAATGTCTGTGGTTCTGCGGGCCGGTGCGCAGCGTCCAGGCCACGGCAGTCACGCTTCGCAAGGACATACAACTCGACGACAACGCCGTTGTGCAGCTCGAATTCGCCAACGGCAAGACACTCGGCTACATCGAGGTGGGCTGGACCAGCCCAACCGGGTTCAACGGCGTGGAGATCATGGGCGACGGTGGCTCGATCCTCATCGATTATGCGAACGGCATGACGCTGACCACCGGCAAAGTCACGCCGAATCTGAAAGCCCGCGTGCAGCGCAAGACGCGACTGCTCGACCCCAAGCCGACCACCGGCGGCTGGAGCATCGAGGTGGCCGAACTCGTCAAGCACATCCGCATGAAAAGCGACCGCGGCCACGGCATCGACGCGGGCGGAGCGGCGCTGCAGGTGGCCCTGGCTGCTTACGAGTCTTCCCGCACCGGCCGGCGGGTGAAGCTCATGCGCGGCCGCGGATAACGCCGCCGGGGGGCGGGCATCCTGCCCGCCTTTGACCCCACGCGGCGCCGACTCTCAGAATGGCCAGCTACGTTCACCCGGTTCGAGAGACGGGTATCTTGCCGCTATCGAGCATCCTGTCGGCCATGAAGGCGGGCGAGACGCCCGCCCCCCGCCCCCCCAGACCCGCGAACATCTTCGTTGTGTGCGTGGTCCGAGCGGGATAGAATGAATGCCGTGATGGTGCAGACATCCTGCCTGCACCACGGGCCTGAATCGCGGTTCGCGGGAGGCCGGCCATGACCTCCAAGGGCACTGTGAGAGGCAAAACGATCGAACTCGACGAGCACCTTTCCTTTCCGGAGGGCGCGACGGTGATGGTGTCGGTCTCAGCCTCTCGCGAGGAGCCGGAGCGAGGGGCGCCGGAAGCGATCCTGCGAGCGGTCGAGAGCCTTCCTGAACTGGAGCCGGGCGACGTAGACGAACTTGAACGCGTGATCGCCGAGAGCAGAATGCCGCTTTCCAAGCCAGCCAGGCTCTGAGTGGAGGGACGCAGGTTGCTCTACATGGTTGATACGAGTGCGTTCAGCGACCTGAGGCGCGGCAACGCTCAAACGTGCAGGCGCCTGGCCACACTGTCGCGAGCGGACCGTGCCGTGGTTTGTCCCATCGTTCGGGGGAGATACTTCACGGGATCGAGCGTTTGCCTCAGGGGCGGCGTCGAAGCAAACTCGAACAAGCCGCAAACGTTCTGTTCGGACAGTTGGAATGTCAGAGTGTGCCGGAGTCCGCAGGGGATCGATACGCCAAGGTGAAGCTTGCCTGCCAGACACGCGAACTCAGTCTCGACGAAAACGATCTATGGATTGCATCCATCGCCCTGATTCTCGGGGCGCGGCTTGTGACGCGTGACAGCGATTTCCCTCGGATCGAGGGACTGCAAGTGGGAGATTGGTCGGCATGGGAGGACGTGAGATGAACAGCGCCGGGCGCTTTTTGTTTTGGATTTGCGGTATTACGATTTTCCCGTTGTTCCTACCGGCGGCATGGGGGCATTTCGGGATTCTGGTGCCCGAGAAGCCGGCGGTCCGGCGGGGCGAGCCCGTGACGCTGCGGTACTTTCAGGGACATCCGTTTGAGTGTCAGATAGTGGACACGGAGGCGCCGGAGAAGGCCGAAGTGCTCCTGCCCGACGGCAAGACCCGGGTGAACCTGAAGGTTGAGCCTCGGCGGGTGGCGGGGGGCGAAAACGGACAGGTCACCATCCAAACACTGACGTTCACGCCGAGCGAACGGGGTGATCACTGGGTGGTCGTAAGGACCCCGCTGCGGTTTGACGAACACGCAGGCGGCTTCGTGCAGGATGAACTCAAGGTGCTGGTGCGGGTGCAGGTCCAGAACGGTTGGGAGAACACGGCCGGACAGACGCTGGAGCTGATACCGCTCACGCGGCCCTACGGTCTTACGCCGGGTTTCGCGTTCAAGACTCAAGTTCGTTTGGCGAACAAGCCGCTGGCTGATGCGAACGTGGAGATCGAACGGTTCAATCCGGAGCCGCCGGCGGATGTACCGGAAGACGAAGCGCTGGTGACACAGGTGGTCAGGACGGACGTCAACGGTTACGGTATAGCGACCTTGGACGCGCCCGGTTGGTGGGGACTGATGGTCACGGCCGAGGACGGCAGCCGGGAGAAAGACGGCAAGACCTGGCCGATCGTGCGCCGAGGTATCCTGTGGGTACACGTTGAGGCACCGAACGCAAAGAAATGAGAAGGTTCAAGACGCGGGCGGTTTGTTATGTCGGAAGAAGCCATGAGTTCTGCTCAGCTATTAGTTGCCAGTCAGACGTCTGGCTCATAGCCCGCAGCTCATAGCTCACAGCCCTTGATCGAATCGTGCATATCGCAGACGGCATACTTCCGGTGAGTCTGGTGGCGGGCGGCTTGGTCGGCGGGGCGGCCGTGGTGGGCACGTCGCTGCGCTGGCTGGCCCCGGCCAACGTGCCGCGGGTCGGGCTGCTTACGGCGGCGTTCTTTGTGGCCTCGTCCATCCACGTGCCGGTCGGCCCGACCTCCGTTCACCTTCTGCTCCATGGACTGGTGGGCATCATCCTCGGACCGCTGAGCAGTATTGCTCTGCTGGTAGCGCTGGCGCTGCAGGCCTTGCTGTTGTTCGAAGGCGGCACGACGGTCATCGGATTCAACCTGCTGACCATGACGTGCGGCGCCATGCTCGCCCGCACGATCTTCGACGCCTTGGGCGGGGCGACACATCCCACCCGGGCGGCGGCGGCAGGCTTTCTGGGGGGCGCCATTGCCGTGTACGGCAGCACGCTCATCGTGGTGTTCGGGTTGTGGATGGCCGGCGAAGAGTGGATTCGGCTGCGACAAATGTTCCTCCTCGCTCACCTGCCCATCGCACTGATCGAAGGGGCCGTGGTGGGCAGCGCGGCGGCGTTCATCGTTCGCGTCAAGCCGGACTTGCTTCGCTCGACGTGGTCCCGCAGCGGGGTCTGCCCGCTGCATGCGGCAGTGGTGTACTCATGATTCGACAGGCCATATACACGCTGCTCACGTTGTCGCTTGCGGGCGTGCCCGCGCTGGCACATCGCCTGGACGCAGAGTACGAACGAGTCGGTCAGGGATATCGCATCGAGTTTTTCATGGGCGACGGTTCCGCCGCACCGGACTTGCGGGTGACCGCTCAACTCGCGGACGGCGAGCCGATGGAGATTGGCCGCACGGACGAAAACGGCATCATCCAATTTGTCCCACCTTCGCCGGGCGAATGGAGCATCGTGGGCACCGGTGCAGGGCACTCGACCGCTCGCCACCCGCTGGTCATTCGCACAGATGCGCTGCCGGAGTCATCGGCGAATGCCGGCGACGCGGCCTCGACCGAACACTCGCCCGCAACGCAAGCGGCGGGGCGGGATCCGACCGCGCAGGTATCGGAAGCGGTGGCGCGATCGTCGCGAGGACGGTTCCCGGCGTTGGAAGTTTTCGTCTCACTCGCTTTCATCACCGTGCTCACGCTCATCACGCTGCTCATGATGCGGCGCAGCGCAGCCGTGGCGAGCCGGCCCGCCGATTTGGACCAGTTGTCGCACGAAGTCGCTCACCTGCGGGAGGCCGTGCGCCAGCTGCGGACCGAAATGGACGCCATGAAGGAACCACGTGAAGCTGGACCTCGATAAGTTCGCCCATATCGACTCGCCGCTGCGGCGATGGGATGCCCGGTGGAAGCTCGCCGCGGCCGCGGTGTTCGTGACCGCCGTCATCCTGCTGCGGACGGCGCAGACGGCCGTGCCGGCGGTGGTGCTGGCCGGAGCGCTCGTGCTGTTGGGGCGCATGCCGCTGCGGGAGGTCCTGCATCGGGTCAAGCCGGCCGCCGTGGTGGTGGGCGTGGTGGTGATGGTGCTGGCGATCACCGCGCCGGGCGAGCGCGTAGCCTGGGCAGGCCTGTCCTGGTCGCGGGGCGGATTGGCGGCCGGCGGATTGGTGGCAGCCAAGGCGCTGGCGGTCGTGCTGGCTTTGGTGGCGCTGGTGTCCTCGTCGCCGACGCGGCAGATCTGGGCGGCCATGCGCCGGCTGCACGTGCCGGCCGGTCTCGTTCAGGTCTTTCACCTCGCCTATCGGTACGTGTTCGTCATTCAGTCCGAGTCCCGAGCCGTGCAAACGGCCATGCGAGCCCGCGGCTACCGCGCGAAACTCAACCCCCACAACTTGTCAGTTCTGGGCAATGTGGTGGGCATGCTCCTGATCCGCTCGACGGAGCGGGCCGAGCGGGTCTACCTGGCCATGCAGGCTCGGGGTTTCGACGGTTCGTTCCCTACACTCGAGGAGTGGCGAACGCGAGGGTCCGATATTATCAAGTTCGTTCTGCTCGCGGGGGCGTCGGCTGCGCTGGTGGCCGTCGATTTCGGATTGGCGTCGGCATAACCCGGGGATGTCCGGCGGTTCACCGATCTCCAGGATCCGCGATAGCGTGTCGCCGTTTTGCCGAAATGCGGGCCTGCGAGGGCGCGCATGCAGAGACCGCGCTGCGGGTAACCGGCGTTGCACGGCGGTTGAACTAATCCGGCGGCGGGTGCAGAATGTATCGCCATGGAGACGCTTCGGATCCTGGTCACCGATGATGAGCCCGGGCTGCGGATGGCGGCTGAGCGGGCGCTCCGGGATTTCCGGTTCGTCGTCCCCGAAACCAACGAAGAAGTCGGCTTTCGCATCGAGACGGCCGAGACCGGCGAGGCGGCACTCGAGAAGATCGGCGAGTCGCCTCCCGACCTGCTGCTCCTGGACCACAAGCTGCCGGGCCTGAGCGGCCTGGACGTGCTGGACCGCATCAACGGCAAATACCCCGAGATGCTCTGCATCATGGTGACCGCCTACGCCTCCATCGACACGGCAGTGACGGCGACCAAGCGGGGAGCTTACGACTTCTTGGCCAAGCCCTTCACCCCCATGGAACTGCGGGGCACGATCAAGAAGGCGGCCAACCGGGTGGTGCTGGCCAAGCAGGCTCGCCGGCTCGCCGAGGAAAAACGGCAGGTCCGCTTCCAGTTCATCCGCGTGCTGGGCCACGAGCTCAAGGCGCCGCTCAATGCGGTGGAGGGTTACCTGCAGATGGTGGCCGGGGCGGCCCTGGGCCCGGAGGTGGCATCGTATCAGCAGGTCGTGCAGCGCAGCCTGATTCGCATCGAAGGCATGCGCAAGCTCATCTCCGACCTCTTGGACATGACCCGCATCGAGTCGGGCCAGAAGAGCCGCGATCTCGTCGAGGTGGACGTGCGGCAACTCGCCGCCGAAGCCCTTGAGACGGCCGCGGCCGCGGCTCGCGAGACGGGTATCACGCTCGAACTACACGCGGGTGAGCCCGTGTCCATGCGGGCCGACCGCGGTGAAATCGAGATGATTCTCAACAACCTGGTCTCCAACGCGATCAAGTACAACAAGCCGCAGGGCCGCGTTGAGGTCACGGTGGGCCGTGATGGCGAATATGTGACGCTCGCGGTCGCGGATACGGGCATCGGCATCGAACCGGAAGAGGCGACCAAGTTGTTTGGCGAGTTCGTGCGCATCAAGAATGAAAAGACTCGCAACATCCTGGGCAGCGGGTTGGGGCTGTCGATCGTCCAGAAACTGGCCGAGCTCTACGACGGCTCGGTCACCGTTGCCAGCCAGCCCGATGCCGGCAGCACATTCACCGTCCGGCTGAAGAACGTGCCCGTCCCCGTCGCGTAAGCTACTCGGCAGTCTCGTGGCGGGTCGGTTGCCGCGGCATCTCAGGCGGTTTGCTGGGCGTAATATTATCAGATGCGGCGAACGCCGTAGCCGCCAACCCGAAGAGTTTCACTGTTCTCGACTCGCCCGCGTGTCGCGGGTTCTCGGAGAGTCCGCATGTCTCGAGCCCTGGTCGAAGCGCCCGTCTCGGGTCAACTTGAACCTTCCGTGCCGGTACGTTCCTCGAGCCGTTTGTTGAGCTTGGACGTCTTCCGCGGCATCACCATCGCCGGCATGATCCTGGTCAACAATCCAGGTGATTGGAGCCGTAAATATGCCCCGCTAGGCCACGCCGACTGGCATGGCTGGACACCCACCGACCTGGTCTTTCCGTCGTTTCTGTTCATTGTCGGCGTCGCCATGACGTTTTCGTTCGACAAGCGGCTGGCCGAGGGCTTCAGCCGACTGAGGTTGTTCGAACACGTCGTGCGGCGCACGATCATTTTGTTCGGTCTGGGACTGATTCTGCAGAGCTTCCCGGACTGGCGGCTCATGGCGCCGTACATCCTGGTCATCGCCGGTTTGGCCTTTCTGTTCCGCAACGAGCCGCCGTTGGGCTGGCCGTCGAGTTCGTCCGCCCGGCGAAACAAGATCATCGCATGGACGCTGCTGGCGGCGGCGGTGATCTGGTTCGTCGTCAACTTCCCGTATTTCCAGTTGCCGCATCCACCCGCCACGCCCAAGAACGCGCCCATGCGCATACCCGGCGTTCTCCAGCGGATCGCCGTCTGCTATCTGCTGGCCTCGGTCGTCATGATGTGGCTGGGCGTGCGCGGCCGGGCCGCCGCCATGGTCATCCTCCTGCTGGGCTACTGGTGGATTCTGAAACATCCCTGGAACGTCACGCCGCCAGACGGCTATCCCACCCAGACCCGGCCGGAGGGCATCCTTCACGCGTGGATCGATGCGAAGTTGCTCGGCGCCCACATCTACAGCGAGTTGCCCGAGCCGGAGGGCATCCTGAGCACGTTGGGCGGCCTTGCCACTTGTCTGCTCGGCGTGCTCGCGGGAACGTGGTTGCGGAGCCGCCGCAGCGACGGCGACAAGCTCATCGGCATGTTCTTCGTCGCGAACCTGCTGATCTTCGCCGGCCTTTGGATGGCCTACAGCGTGCCCGTCAACAAGAAGATCTGGACCCCGTCGTACGTACTGCTGGCCGGCGGCATCGCCCTGCACGTGCTGGCCATGTGCTACTGGCTCATCGACGTGAAGGGCTGGCGACGCTGGTCGATCCCGTTCGTGGTCTTCGGCACGAACGCCATCCTGGTGTTTTTCGCGTCCGGCATCCTGGGTCGCATTCTGGCCTTCTACAGCTACACCGGGCAGTGGCCGTTCCTGCAGCGGGCCGGGGGCGAAGCCAGGGCGATTCGGAAGATGATCTACGAGGACTTGTTCGCCCGGCACTTCAACGCGGGCGGCTATGGCCCGTATAATGCGTCCCTCGCGTTCGCCCTCACCTATGTGCTATTCTGGCTGATACTGTTGATTCCGTTGTATCGCCGGCGGATCTTCCTGAAGGTGTAAGGTGAGCGCCATGAAAACGCCGATCCTTGTGGGTATGGCCGTCGTGCTCCTCGCGGTGGCGGTGTATATCTCCATCGCCAGCCTGCGGGGCAACGAGCCCGTTTACGACGACATCCGCGTCCAGTGCACGGCATGCGACCACCAATGGGACGTTTCGGCCCGGGCCGCCGCCGAGGAGCGGGCCGCGGCCGGCGATCCCCGCAAGCCGCTGGCCTGTCCGCGCTGCCACAAGGCCGCCGGCCGGGCCATGACCCCCTGCGACAAATGTGGTGCGTGGTATCTGCCGAAGCAGGACGCCCAAGCGGGCATGTACAAATGCCCCCAGTGCGGGTTCGACCCCGAAAGCACGACCGATTCTGGCGATATAATATACTGAAGCCCTAAAGCCTTTCAGGTTTGCGAATCGGGAAAGCCCCCGCCGCAGTTCGTATCAGACGGGAGGGTTGTTTATGAGAACCACATTCCGGATCGACTCCCTACAGCATGATGGCACGTTTCGGCAGCGTGCTTTTACGCTCATCGAAGTTTTGGTCGTTGTGGCGATTATTGCTCTGCTGATTTCGATTCTGTTGCCGTCGCTCAGTCGAGCACGGGACGAATCCAAGAATGTGGTCTGCCAAAGCAACGCCCGGCAGCTTGGCGTGGGTATGCGGATGTACGCGGACGCGCATCAGGGCTACTACCCGGATGCCGACGAATGGCTGACCTCGAAGCCGTGGTATTGGGACCCGGATCCTGTCGAATACACCGCGCCCAAGGCCAATCCCCAGAGTGGCCGCAAAGAGGGGCTGATCTTTCGGTACATCAAGAACCCGCAGGCCTATCTCTGCCCGACGGACAAGGGGTACAGGGCGTTCGCCGAGGCGTCTGGTGAATTTAAAGCGCAGCCGCCCGGCCACACCAACTTCGCGATGAACGGCGTGTTGCAGAATCTCGTCAGCGGGCGGTGGGCCGCTGAGATGGGGATGGCCAAGCCCGGTGAGCAGGTGGATTTCACGCGACGATTCCGGGACAACATCCTCACCGAGACGCCCGCGCGCGTGATGTTGATGGCGGAAGAATCCGAATTAGCGCCGTGCAACGACGGCCTGATCACCTGGGAAGGCTACTGGAGCAAGGGTTTCCACGAGCAGATGGACAAGGTGACGACCCGTCATTTCGGCAAAGGCAACCTTCTGATGTTCGACGGGCATGTCGAGCCCATCCTGTCCGAGAAAGAGTTCAACAAGGGAGGGGCCCGCGCTTCCTGCAACTCGGGCCGTCTCTACGGCGCGCTGTACGCGGACCGCGGTTACTGGAAGATTCGAATTCGCCCGGAAAAGCGAGCCAACGATCCCCGGCACGCCGCCATCGGGCAGCCGTGAGAATCTGTGAGCTATGAGCCAGACATCTCTGGCTGATAGCTCATGGCTGATAGCTGATACCTGACAAATATCCCGGGTTCGGCTGAACGCCACGCGGGGTGCCTTCTGGCTGACGGCTGAGAGCTCTCTTGCATTTCTGCCCGACTCGGGCGAAATTGTGAAACAATATAAAACCTCGGGCCGCTCGAACGACGGCCGACTCGACCAGGCCCGTCTTGCGCTTGGAGGAGGAACGAACATGTCTGCATCGTCCCCGTTCAAATCGATGGTTGTCGCCTCGCTGTTTGCGGTTGCGTTGGCGGCCGAGTTTGCCCGGGCGGCCGAACAGTACGACGTGGTCGTCTACGGCGGCACCGCGGGTGGTGTGATTGCGGCGGTCGCGGCTGCCGAGCAGGACGTGTCGGTCGTTCTCCTCGAGCCGGGCCGACACGTCGGCGGCATGGTCAGCGGCGGGCTGGGAGCCACGGACTTCGGCCGCAAGAGCGTCATTGGGGGCATGTCCCGCGAGTTCTTCACGCGGGTCGGCAGGCACTACAACGAGCCCATCGCTTGGTACTTCGAGCCCCACGTGGCGGAACAGGTCTTCAAAGATTGGCTCAAGGAGGCCCAGGTCACGGTCCTGTTCGGCGAGCGCGTCGACTCTGTGACACGATCCGAGCCGATCGGCGTTGTGAATGGTCAGCCTGCCGGGCCGCGTATCCAAACGATCCGCATGAAAAGCGGCAAGGTGTTCGCCGCGAAAGTGTTCATCGATTGTTCGTACGAGGGCGACCTCATGGCTCGCGCGGGCATCTCCTACACCGTGGGCCGCGAAGGCATGGACCAGTACGGCGAGTCGCTGGCCGGCCGGCGGGAAAGGTGCGAGTACCACCAATTCAAGGCCAAAGTCTCCCCCTACGACGAGAACGGCAACCTGTTGCCCTGCGTGTACGGCGGCGACCCCGGCGAAGTGGGACAGGCGGACAAGAAGGTTCAGGCGTACAACTTCCGCATCTGCCTGTCCAACCGCAAGGAGAACCAGGTTCCGTTCCCCAAGCCGGCTAACTATGACCCCAAGCGTTACGAACTCCTGAAGCGATATCTCGCGGCCGAGCCGGAATTGCAGTTGAAGAACATCATGAACATCAAAATGATGCCCAACGGCAAGACCGACGTGAACAACAACGGTGCCTTCAGCACCGACCACATCGGCGGCAGTTGGGAATACCCCGAGGCCGACTACGAGCGGCGACAGGAGATCTGGGACGATCACGTCAGCTACGTGCAAGGATTCTTCTATTTTCTGGCCAACGATCCCAGCGTGCCGCGGCATATTCAGGACGAGCTGAACCAGTGGGGCCTGGCCAAGGATGAATTCGTGGACACCGGGCACTGGCCGCACCAGTTGTACATTCGTGAGGCCCGCCGAATGATCGGCGAGTACGTCATGCGTCAGGCCGATCTGCAGACCGACCGCACCAAGCCTGACTCCATCGGCATGGGCTCGTACAACTCCGACTCGCACCACGTCCAGCGCATTCCCACGCCCGATGGCGGCGTGATCAACGAAGGCGACATGCAGGTGCCCGTCAAGCCGTACGAGATCCCTTACCGCATCCTCGTGCCCAAGCGCGAGCAGTGCAGCAACCTCCTGGTGCCGGTGTGCTTCTCGGCCAGTCACGTGGCATACTCATCGCTGCGGATGGAGCCGCAGTACATGATCATGGGGCAGGCGGCAGGACTGGCGGCGGTGTATGCGGTTCGTAACGAGGAGCCCGTGGCCGACGTCGACGTGCCCTGGCTGCAGGACATGCTTCGCGAGACGGGGGCCGTGCTGAACTTGTCGCAAGCCATTCCGGACGATCCGGCGGCGGCGAAGAAGACCTGGCCCGGCATCGTGGTGGACAACCACGCGGCCGAGACGGTCGGCGACTGGGCATTATCCTCGGTGGTCTCGCCGTACGTGGGCATCGATTACCTCCACGACGGGAATACCGGCAAGGGCGAAAAGAGCGTGCGGTTCACGCCCGACTTGCCCGCCGACGGCGAGTACGAGGTGCGGCTCGCTTACACGCCCGGCCCGAACCGCTCGAGCGAAACCACCATCCTCGTGCACAGCGCCGACGGGCCAAAGACCATCAAGCTCGACCAGAAGCAGCCGCCGGCCCATCCGCCGTTCGTTTCGTTGGGGCGCTTTCGGTTCCAAGCCGGTCGAAGCGGGTACGTCGAGCTGCGCAACGAGGGCAGCAACGGTCACGTGGTGGCCGACGCCGTCCAGTTTCTGCCGGTGAAATAAAGGAGGAGCGATGTCTCTGACGCGACGTGACTTTCTGGCTGGCGCCTGTGCCGCCGGTGCGGCTGCCGCACTGCCCGCCCGTCTGCTCGGCAGGGCCTCGGACGTCAAGCCCGACGGCTCGTTCAGCTTCGTGCACATGACCGACATGCACGTGACGCCCAAACGCAAAGGCGACCAGGGCTACCGCAAGTGCGTGGAGTCCGTGCGGAATCTCGCGTGCAAGCCGGCGTTCGTTCTCATGGGCGGCGATCTGGGGTTTGACGGCAACTATCACACGAAAGAAGAATTCGAGAACTTCATTCGGTTGTACAAGGAGATCAGCGACGAGCTGGGCATCCCGTATTACAACTGCATGGGCAACCACGACGTGCTGGGCTACTCGAGTCGTCGCAAGGTGGCGGTGGACGATCCGGACATCGGCAAGAAGATGATCATGGATCGGCTCGGCTGGGAGAAGAGCTACTACAGCTTCGACTTCGGCGGCTGGCACTTCGTCGTGCTCGACTCGATCTATCCCATCCAGACCGACAGTGGCCCGACGTACGAGCCGCGGATCGGCGACGAGCAACTGGAATGGCTCGCCTACGACCTGGGGGCGGCGGGTGACCGGCCCACGGTGGCGGTCACGCACATCGCCGCCTTCTGCAACCGCGGACAGATCACCGGGGATCGCAGCTACAAAGCGATGGACGGCCACATGGTCCTGTGGGACACCAAGGAGCTGCGCACCATTCTCGAACGGCACAAGGTCAAGGCCCTGCTGCAGGGTCACAGCCACACGATCGAAGAATACCGCTACAACGGCGTGTGGTATCTGACCAGCGCGGCGGCCAGCGGTGCGTGGTGGTCGGGCGACTGGGTGGGATCACCGCCGGGCTACACCGTGTTTCACTGCAAAGGCGACGAACTGACCTGGGAGCACGCAACGTACGAATGGGAACCGCAACTCGAGCCGACCGACGAGCTCGAACGCCGACGAACCGCCGAGAAGAGAGCGTTCGAAGAGGAGCAGCGGCGCCTGCTCGAACGCGAGCGGGCGGGAAAACGGGATTGAACCGGTGGGCCGTGTAGCACCCGCGCTTCGGGCGGACCCGCCCGGGGGCCGGTGGAAGGGAAAGACGTCCGTGAGAGCGCTGTCGCGATCCGTCCTCGCCCTGTTGTCGCTGAGTTCCGTTCTGTTCGCACAGTCCGGCGAGTTCCGGGGGATATGGGTGAGCCGGTTCGAGTGGGTAAATCGCGATCCGGCCCGGTGTCAGGCCAAGATCGACGAGATCATGCGCACGCTGGCCGAACACCGCTTCAACGCAGTCGTCTTTCAGGTTCGTGGCCAGTGCGACACGCTCTACCCTTCGCCGGAGGAGCCCTGGTCGCCGTTGATTTCACCTGACGGCCAGGATCCGGGCTGGGACCCGTTGGCCTACGCCATCGCAGCCGCTCACGCCCACAATCTGGAATTTCACGCCTACATCAATACGCACGTGGCCTGGCAGGCATCCAAGAGGCAGGTCCCGAAGGTCGCGTCCCACATCTTCTTCAAGCACTTCAACGACGCCGATCCTGACGCCTGCGACTGGGTGATCCACAACAAAGAGGGCAAGCCGGCCACGTGGGGCGGTGACAGCTACGTGTGGATCGCTCCCGGCGTGCCTGCCGCCCAGGCTTATACGCGGCGGCAGGTCATGTACGTGGTGCAGAACTACGACGTGGACGGTGTGCACTTCGATCGCATCCGCACGCCGACGGCGGACGTGTCGTACGATCCGATCTCGGTGGCCCGCATGCAGCCCGGCGCGGAGGGCAACCCGGCGGGCCTGGAGTTCGCCGCCTGGACGGCCGACCAGTTCACGCGTTTTCTCTGCGACTTGTACGCTCAGATCAACGAGGTCAAGCCGCACATTCGCGTGAGTTCGGCTCCGCTGGGGCTGGTCAGCCACGACCGCTACCCGGATTATCCGGCGGGTTTCCAGTACGCCGTTACCAAGTGCAACCAGGATGCCCAGGCCTGGCTGGCCGCCGGGGCCATGGATTTCATCGCTCCGCAGATCTACTGGTCCGACAGCGACAACAAACGCCCGGATTTCAGCCACGTTCTGCCCGACTGGCTGGCCCACGCGGCGGGCCGACACATCTGCCCCGGCCAAAGCACGGGCGTGGGCATCGCCGAGCTGATCTCGCAGGTGAGGGTCACGCGTCAAAGCGGCGGGGCGGGCAACATCGTTTTCAGTTACGGCAGTTTCAAGGAGAAAAAGGGGTTCGCCCAGTATACCAAAGCCGGTTTGTACGCCGAGCCCGTGGCCACACCGGCCATGCCATGGAAGGACGCACCCAGCGACGGCATCATCATCGGCCGCGTGACCGACGCGCACACGGGCGAGCCGCTGGTCGATGCTCAGATCCGTCGCGCGGGCAGCGATCATGTGGCGCTGTCTTCGGCCGACGGCCTCTACTCGTTCCTCAAGGTGCCGCCGGGCCGTTACACACTGACGGTCACCAAGGCCGACTATCCCGCGCAAACCATCGACAACATCGTCGTGACCGCCGGGCAGGTGGTCCGGGTGGAGGTGGCCCTGGGCGGCGAGCCGTTGACGGTGGCGGTGGCTGAGCCGAGAGAATCCACGCGAGCGCCGGTGGTTGAGGAGCCGTCCGCGAAATCGACTGATACCGATGCGACCGAGACCGATGCGGACGAGGCTGAAGCCACTGCTCCGGATGAAGAACCGCTCGGCGCCGATGCGGCCGAGGCCTACGACGGCTCCGGCCGGGTGACCGCACGCAGGGTCGAGACCGTCGTTACCGCGGAAAGACCGGTGTTTATCAAGTACGTGCTGATCGCGTTGATGATCGCGGGTGCGGTTGTGTTGGCCGCCGCTATCGTGGTCTTTGTTACTTCCCGCAGGAACTCGCAATAAAGCACTGGCATCCGGCCAACGGGCTCTTCTGGTGGTGCACACTTCCAGCGTGCACATCGAGACGGGATGGCACGGCAGACGTTGGAGGGACGCACTATGCGGAGAACAACAGGCTTATTCATGGCTGCACTACTCGCATTCCCGCTGAGTGCCGAGGCGACCGATGCACCGGTCGTTCGAACGTTCGTGAACCCCGTCTACGAAGGCGCCGATCCCTGGGTGGTCAAGCACGGCCACTCGTATTACTACTGCCGATCGGAGGGAGACAAGGGCGTTTCCGTCTGGAAGTCGCCTCATCTCACCGACCCCGGCGTGAAACGCGTGGTCTGGACGTGCCCGGATCGCGGCTGGAACAGTGCCCAACTGTGGGCGCCCGAACTGCATTACGTGCAGGGCAAGTGGTACATCTACTATGCGGCCAGCGACGGCCACAACGCGAATCACCGAGCGGGCGTGCTCGAAGCGGTCACCGACGATCCGCAGGGCGAGTACGTCGACCGCGGCATGCTCTACACCGGCGACGACGTGAAAGGCGAAACCAACAATCGCTGGGCCATCGACGCCACCCCCGTGACCATCAACGGACGGCTTTATCTGATCTGGTCCGGATGGCCTGACGAACGCGACATCCAATATCTCTACATTGCCCGCATGAGCACGCCGTACACCGTCGCCAGCAACCGCGTGAAGCTTTGCGAGAACGACACGTACCTCTGGGAGCGCGTCGATGAAAGCCTGAGTCAACGGGGTCTGCACGAGGCGCCGCAGGTGCTCAAACGCGACGGCCGCGTGCTCTTGGTCTATTCGTGCAGCGGCTCATGGCAGGAGTCCTACAAGCTCGGGCTGTTGATGCTGAACGAAGACGACGATCCTCTGGAACCGGCCAACTGGCGCAAGCTCGACCGGCCGATCTTCGCGCCGACCGAGGAGACCTACGGCACGGGCCACTGCTCCTTCGTCACGTCGCCCGACGGCACGGAAGATTGGCTGGTCTATCACGCGAAGCGATCGCGGAAGCACGGTTGGGAGCGGGCGGTCTTTATGCAGCCGTTCACCTGGAGACCCGACGGACTGCCCGACTTCGGCAGGCCGGTCGCCGCCGGACAACCGCTGCCCGTGCCTTCGGGCGAGACCGGACCCGAACCGGGTGACGAGTTCATTGACCACTTCGACGCCGGCAATTGGGATCACTGGCGCTACTACGGCTACGGCCGATACATCTGGGTGGACGTGGGTGCGCTGAGTTTGGGCGGTACCCCCAAGTGGGGAAACGCCAACCATTATCGCTCGGGCGAAAAGGCGCTGGTGCGCGGCTACGAGTGGGCAGACTTCGAGGCCAGCGTGCGCGTGCGAGTCCTGTCCGGCGGACGCGACGCGGGCATCCTGTTCCGTGTGCAACATCCCGCCGTCGGTTACGATGCCCAGAAGGGCTACTTCGCCGGGCTGATCCCTCGGACGCGACAGGTCGTGCTCGGCAAGACGGACGGCGCGAACTGGAAGGAACTCGCTCTCGTGCCGCATGCATTCGATGCCGAAGGCTGGAATGACCTGGCCGTCGAAGCTCGCGGCGATCGCATTATCGTGGCCGTGAACGGTCGGCAAGTCATCACCGCCGAAGACGGCGACTACAAACGAGGCCAGGTCGGCGTCCGCGTGGTAGATTCACACGCGCGGTTCGATGACTTCCGAGTTCGGAAGATCGAGGGGGAATAGGAAAGCAGAACACAGGAGACAGGAGGCAGGAGACGGGAGGCAGGAGACGGGAGACGGAAGACAGTTGAGTGATAAACGTGTGTCTTCTCTTTTTGCCTGAGAAGTGAACATCATGGCCGATCGTTCTGTTAGCCGACGCGATTTACTGCAGACTTCCGCGGTAGCGGGCGGTGCCTGGCTGCTCATGGGCCGGCATGGCGTTCGCGCCGCTGATGCCGAGAGAAACGACAACATGCCAGAGACCGAATCGACGCACGGGCTCCAGCGACTGCCCGACCTGCGACCCGCTCGCTGGATTTGGTACCCGTCAGGCCGATGCCTGCCGAACACGTTCATTCTGTTTCGCCGCGCGTTGAATCTTGCCGCCCCGGTCAAGCGAGCCACCGGTTGGATCGTGGGCGACAGTCGATACACACTGTACGTCAACGGCCAGCGCGTGCAGTTCGGCCCGCCGCCCTGCGATCCGCGATACATCGAGGCCGACCCGCTCGAGTTGACCGCACTCCTGCAACCGGGCGAGAACGTGATCGGGGCCCAGGTGCTGTACTACGGCCATGGCGACGGCACGTGGCCCATCGGCAAGCCGGGATTCCTGTTCCGGCTCGAGATCGAGCACGCCGATGGTCGCACGGAAAAGATCGTCAGCGACGCCTCCTGGCAGGCCCACTACGCACGGGCGTGGCGGCCCGGTCAGTACAAGCGATGGTATCTCCGGGCGCTTCAAGAAGACTTCGACGCCCGTCTCTTCCCGCACGGTTGGGCTACCGCCGCGTTCAAGCCCGACGCCAGCTGGCGGCCGGCCATGCCGCTGAATTGCCCGCCCGACAAGCCCGCCGTCTGCTCGAGCTATCCCGATTATCACTTCGAGATCGGCGTCGACGGCAATGTCGGTTACGTCATCCCTCGACAAGTGCCCATGATGCGCGAGTCGATCGTCCCTGTTGCCCGGCTGGCCGAATCGATGTGGATCGACTGGCGTTGCTCGCCCGAAGAGTACTTCGAGTGCACGCCGCCGGATTCGTTCGATGTGGACCGCACGCCGTGCACGGCCGTCGGCGCCGACGCGTCCGAATGGACAATCGACTTCGCCGCGGCCGGTGCAAACCGTGCCGCCGCTCTCACGTTCGAGTTCACCGATCAGATGGTCGGCTGGCCGCGATTCACCATCGATGCGCCGGCGGGCACCATCGTGGAGCTCATGGTCCAGGAGGCACACGAGGTCGGCGGGCCGCCGCTGCTCAACACGCATTTTCATTCCTGGTCGCGCTTCACCTGCCGCGAGGGGACCAACGTTTTCGAGACGTTCGACTTCGAGAGCTGTCGCTGGATGCAATTGCACATCCGCGCCGCGGTGAACGGCAAGGTGCGGATTCGCGACGTCGGCATGCGCCGGCGCGTGTTCCCCTGGCCTCACGAGCCGAACATCCGGATCGCCGAGCCCGCGCTCCAGCGGCTCATGGACGCGACCATCAACACGCTGCACAACTGTGCTCAAGAGAACTGCGTGGACGGTATGGGCCGCGAACGGCAACAGTACAGCGGCGATTGCGGCCACCAATTGCACGCCATCTGGATGGCGTTCGGCGAGACTCGACTGCCCGCCCGCTACCTGCGCACGTACAGCCAGGGCATGACCCGCGATGGCTTCTTCCTTGACTGCTGGCCCGCCTACGACCGGCTGTGCCGCGTCATGTGCCGCGAGATCGACCTGGCCGGCTGGGGTCCCATCCTCGATCACGGAGTCGGGTTCAATTTCGACTGTTTGTACCACTATCTCTACACGGGCGACACCACCGCGCTAGCCGAACCGTTTCCGCGGCTCGTGCGCTTCGCGAAGTACCTCGAGAGTATTCGCGGCCGCGACGGCCTGTTGCCGGTGGAAAACCTCGGCGTGCCGTGTGTGTGGATGGATCACATCGGCTTTGCTCGCCAGGCCCACAAGCAATGTAGTTTCAATCTGTATGCCGCGGCCATGCTCGAATACGCCTTGCCGACACTGTGTCGATTATTTGACGACGGCGCGACCGCCGCTTGGGCCGAGGCGTTCGGCCGGGAGCTGCGCCAGGCCTGCGTGAAGCAATTCTGGCATGAAGACCGCCGGCTGTTCGTGGACAACTTGCCCTGGCTCGCAACGGAGAAGGGCGTTCGCACGCACGACCGCACACTGGCGACGGCTGTACTTTTCGGGCAATGTCCCGGCGGTGACGTGGTCGCCTCGGTGAAGTCGCTGGCCGATTGCCCGGGCGAGATGGGTTTCAGCTATCCGGCCAACGCGGGCTGGCGGCTCTGGGCGCTGGCCAAGGCGGGACGCGGCGACGTCGTGATTCGCGAACTGCGCGAGCGGTGGGCGACCATGCCGTCCGTGCGGCTCAACAATACACTGGCCGAAGACTGGGAATGTCGGCCCGATTCGGGCTCGCAGTGGAGTCACTGTCCGGTGGCGCCCGTGTACGTCTTGTACATGAGCGTGGCCGGCATTCGTCCCCTCGAACCCGGATTCACGCGATGCGAGATTCGCCCGCAGTTGGCCGATCTGGGCGACCTGGATCTCACCGCTCGGACTGTGCGCGGCCCCATTCGACTGACCTCGAAAAACACCGCCGGTGGTCGCGAATTGACGCTCAGCGTGCCGCCGGGCTGCACGGGTGAACTGGTCCTGCCCCGCAGCGCATCCGTCTCGCTGCCCAAGGTGGAGCGAACGGCCGTGACCGTCGACCGGGCCGCCGGCTTCACGCCCGAGGGCCACGCCCGTTACCTGCTAATGCCCGGCCAGACTGCGACAGTTGTGCTGCCGGCGTGACAGGGCGCGTGGTCGCCCCTCGCGCCGGAGGATCATCGGTTGAGAGCGCGGTTAGCACGACCGTCGGCTTTCGGAGTATGATTCGCACCTTGGAGTTCTATCCCGACGTCCTCGTTCCGGAGGCTATGGGCACATCATGGAGATCGGATACGCCCAGATTGAGATCACGCCGGAGGTTGGGGCCGAGCTTTCGGGCTTTGCCGCCCGTGTGCAGCCTTCCACCGGTTTGTTGGATCCGCTCTACGCCAAGGCTCTCTACGTGACCGACGGGCACGAGCGGCTCTTGTGGATCGTCTGTGACCTGATCGGCCTGCCGCGGGAGTTCGTCGAGGGGTTTCGCCGCTGGGCTCTGGAGGAGCTGGACCTCGAGCCGCGGCAAGTCGTGATCTCCACCACGCACACGCACTCCGGACCGGCGACGATTGTGTTGCACGAGGCGGGGCGATATGACCCGATTTACCTCGAACAGTTGCGCGAGCAGTTGATCGAACTGGCGACCGCGACGATGGAAGAAACCGAGTGGTGCGAACTGGTGGCCGTCGAAGGCCGATGCGATCTGGCCGTCGATCGGCGGGGCCAGTCCTCCGCGCATACGGACCCGCGGGTAGCGGCGTTCGGATGGCGGCGCGAGGATGGCTCGTTCGCGGCCGTGCTGGTCAACTATGCCATGCACGCTGTCGCGCTGGGACCGGAGAACCGCCGGATCAGCGCCGATTGGCCCGGTCGCTGCGCTGCAGCGCTGTCGGACAGCCTAACCGGCAGCCCCATCGTGTTGGTGACCAACGGGGCGTGCGGCAATCTCAATCCACCGTTCGAGAACGTCACCATCGAGCAGTTGAACGAGTGGGGCGGTCAGGTGGCCGCTGCCGTGCGTGACCTGCTGCTCGAGGCGCCGGGCGATCGGCGGGCAGGTCTGATCGTGTCTTCGCACGTGGTGACCGTGCCGCTCGAAGTGCTATCCGTCGAGCAGATCGCCGTCTACGCCGAGCAAGCGCTGCGTAACGCGGCCGGGATCCGCGAGTGGGGCGACAAGTTCCGTCGGGCCGTCGTGACGTGGCGGCAGCACCAAACCGACGCGATGCAGGCGGGGACCGCCGAAGTCTCGGCGGACATCGAACTGGCTGCCGTTCGATTGGGGGACCGCGTGCTTCTGGGCATCAATGCGGAGGTGTTCTCGGCTTTCGCCGACGAACTGCGGGCGAGGTTCGACCTGCCGGTATATACGATCGGCTACACCAACGGGCTGGTCGGATATCTGCCGACTGCCGCCGCTTACGATGAAGGCGGCTACGAGCTGGAGATGGCACACCTGTTCTACGACAGTTTCCGCATGCAGCGAGGCAACCTCGAACACCTCGCCGACATGGCCGAGCAGTTCATCCGCGACCTCGTGGGGTGAGCGTGCTTGGTCCGGATGGGCCGATGCGGGCCGGACAACGCGGGATTGCGTGCATTGAATCAGGCACAACCGTTCGAGGCGGTCAAGATGCCCGCCCCCCTTGTTCGCCGCGTCCCCATGTCATCTTTTCCCGCCTCCGTACCGCGCGAACTCATCAATCTGCTGCGCCAGTCCCATGAGAATCTGTGCCTCGGCTCGGGTCAGTTCCGCACGCGACAGGACCGCCCGGATGGGAAACATGAGATGATCGGGCTTTTCGGGACGCAGGTAGCCGATGGTGAGCAGCGCATGTTGCAACTTGTCCATGAGCCGGTGCATCATGGACAGGTCGGCCGGCTCGCTGCGCTTGCGGACGGTGGCGTCCGTGTGCTTTTCGGTCGCCACGGCCAGGAAGGCTTCATACAGGCAGATTGCCACCGCATGCGACAGGTTCAGCGTCGGATAGGCCGGGTGAGCGGGAATGACCACCACGGCATCACACGCCAGCAGGTCCTCACGCGAGAGCCCGTTGTCTTCACTGCCGAACAGCAGGGCGACTTCACCGGAGACGATGTGCCGGGCGAGCACCTGGCCCATCTCACGCGGACTCAGATCATCGGCCTGGTGCACGGGGCCGGGGCGGCGACTGGCCGCGATCGCGTAGACCGTGCCCTCCAGCGCTTCGGCCATTGTCCCGACCACTCGTGCCGAGTGCAGCCGGTGTTCGCCGTGCGTGCTTCGCTGCATGGCTTCGCGATGCGTCGGCGAGACCTTGGGCTCGACCAGCACGAGGGGGCCCGCGCCGAAGTTCTCCATGCATCGTGCGACCGCGCCGATGTTTCCGGCGATCTGCGGCCGAACCAGCACCACGCGAACGTTCGTCATCCCGGCGTTCATGACGCGATTATATCGCAAACGACAGCGTGACGCGGCCAATGCTCCCACGACAAAGAAAAGAGCTCCGGGCGAAAACTCCCGGAGCTCTTCGCGATATCCTGTGTCCGGTTGAGGTCGGTTCAACGCATGCCTTTTCGTTCCTGCTGTTCCTTGTAGCGGGCGGCGACGGCATCGAACAGCGGCTGAGCCTTGGCTCGCTGTCGTGAGTTGGTTTTCTCCACCAGCAGTTTGGTCATGCCGTCGGTGGTGGTGGGGACCATGCTCTTGAACGCCTGGCCCAGGTTGTCCTGGCCCCCGCCGCCGGCGAGCGGCCGTCGCGACGCCTCGAAGTTGGCAATCAAGTTGTCCACGAACTTCTGCTGCTTGTCACGAGGCAGCCGGTTGTACTCTTCGGCCTGCTGGAGGAAACGCCTCTTGGCCGTTTCGATGGTGGCGTCCGTGAACACTTGCTTTTCCCGGGTGCTCATTCGGGCGAAGGCATTGGCCAATTCCTGCCGGGCCGGACCTTGCGAAAACTTGGCGAGCGTCTCGGCCAGGTACTGCTCGCGGGCTTCGTGGCTCATCCGCTGATAGCCGCGCGGATCGCCGAGAAAGTCGACCACCTTGCTGGGGGCCGATGTCTCCAGCGGCGGCGGCGGTACCGTTGTGAACGTCATGTACGCCCAGTAGCTACCTAGCAAGAGCGTGATGCCGCCCGCCGAGGCCAGGACGATGTTGCGCGTCCGTTCGGACATGCCCACTCGACGAGCCTTCAATGAACTCGTTTGCTTCGCCATGTAACTCCTCGTACAAGACTGCCGGGCACGCGAGACCTATTCCAGTGCAGTGCCCACTCTCTTGTTCGCGTCCCACTTGTCGCTTTCAACGTGCCCGTCTGTGTACAGCACGTTGTGCGAGCCTCTCATCGTCGGCCCGCCGTGGAACGCCTCGAAATCGAAGAGCATCCACATCTGGTTCTTGTAGAGCTTGGCCAGTTCGATCTTCCGGGTACGCGCGTCATCCTTGCCTACCCGCCCATAGAGTCGGATCAGCTTGAAATCGAGCTTAGTGCCGTTGAGCGTTGATTCCCACTCGTAGCTGGTGCCCTCGTGATCGAAGTATCGGTCAGTCGGAATACCTTCGCCGGGTTCGATGTCCGGATCGCCCTCGCGAGCCATGGTATTCCGGTCGGCCGGACAGCAGAATACCTCGTTCGTCCGGAAGCGGGTGTCTCCCAGGTTGGTAGCCCGCACGTTCTTGTTGGCCGACAATTCCTTGGCCAGTATTTCCGGCAGCGAGGGCAGGGGCCTGCGATTTTCCTGCGACGCCGCCTGCTGCTCCCAGGAGGGAAGCCGGCAGGCGTAAGGGAAGGTGTCCTTGGGGGTATTGTTCATCAGGTACGCCTGTATACCCGTGTTGATCTGCTCCAGGTTCTTCTGGCAGACCGTCCGTCTGCTCAGCCGCCGCACTTCCCGGAGCGACGGCATCATGATGGCCATCAGCAGAGCAATGATGCTGACAACCACCAACACCTCAATGAGCGTAAACGCCCGAAGTTTTCTCATGAAACCTTTCCTCAAGTTCGAGCCCGGCCCGGCCCGCCATCCTCCGGCGGACCAAACAGGAACACCAGCGTTCGCTGGTCATGTCGCCGACAGGCCAGTGCGTGTCAGCAACGACTCGGGCAGCACGGACTCATCAGTCTGGAACGAAACCCCCGGCCGAGGCCTCCTGCCTGGCAAGACGTCCGCGCGCGCCATTCCGCGGATCATAACCATCCTTGCCTATTCATCTTCACGGCTTCCGGAGGGGCTGTCAAGCATTTTGGTTGGGGCTGGACGGATATCCGTCTTTGCTGATAGCCCATCCTTACCTTGCGTCGGGCCGCGAAGCAGGCGGTCAGCAATCGCGCCCTCGCCAACCTTCTCCATCATACGTCGGCGGCACGGTCCGAGTTTCGCGCCGCCCTCGGCCCCGGTCGAGACGCCGCCGCTGGTGACGCCCGATGGGACGCGTAGGGCCGATAAAAACGGCGGCCATCCGCTCGGGAGCAGATGGCCACCAACGCATGTCCTCTTCAACGTTTGCTGCGTACCATTCGAACTCGTGACGGGCGTGCCTCGACCGGCGTCACTTTCCGGATGCCACTTCCCGGCTTCCCGCACCGACCATGCCATATTTGGCCATCTTGTCCCGCAGCGTCGTCCGCGGAATGCCCAGGAACTGAGCGGCCTTGGCCTGGTTGCCCGTCGCCCGGCGCAGGGCGGCATCGATCAGCTTGCGCTCGACGCCGGCGATGGTGGAGGTCAAGTTGGCTTCCATATCCGGCCACACGTCGCCCTGGGCCTGGCCGGCCGGCTTGGGCAGCATGATGTCCTTCAGCTCGATCGTGTCGCCGGTGGCCATGGTCACCGCCCGCTCCAGCGTGTGCTCCAGTTCGAGCAGATTGCCCGGCCAGTGGTAGCTCATGAGAGCCTCGCAGGCGTGCACGCTGATGTGGGTGGGCACGGTTCGGTCGTTTCTGGCCTCGTTCTGACGGCGGAGATACTCCTCGGCCAGCAGCGGAATATCCTCCCGGCGGTCGCGGAGCGGCGGGATGAGCAGACTGACCGCGGCGACGCGGTAGTACAAGTCCTGGCGGAACTTACCGCTGTCCACCAATTGGCGCAGATCCTTGTGCGTGGCACAGAGCAGACGAACGTCGGGGACGTCGCCGTTTCCGCTCTGGTTGCGAGGCTCGAGCAGTCGCAGCAGTTTGTGCTGCAAATCCATCGGCAGGGCGTCCACCTCATCGAGGAAGAGCGTCCCGCCTTGGCTGGCCTGCACGCGTCCGGTTCCCGCCTCGGCCGATGACGAGCTCGTGGAACCGAACAGCTCGGCATCCAACAGGTGCGGGCTATAAGCGGCGCAGTTCACCCGCGTCAACGGACGATTCGCCCGCCGGCTGAGTTCGTGGATGGCCTGGGCCACCAGTTCGGCGCCCGAGCCGGTTTCGCCTTCGATGAGGATCGACCGCTCGTTGTCGGCGGCGGCACGAATGTGATCGAACAGCTGCCGGGCGGCATAGCTGCGACCGACGAGCGGACCCAACCGGACCACGGTGGGCGGCACGGCTTGCGTGTTGGGCCAGTCCGAACTGCTTCGCAGCCGCTCGATCTTCTCCAGCAGGACCTCGGTCTTGAACGGCTTGGTGAGGAAGTCGTAGGCACCCCGCTTCATGGCCTCGATGGCCATGTCGATCGACCCGAAGGCGGTCATGAGGATTACTTGGGTCTTGGGCGACGCCGCCTTGATCTGCCGGAGGAATTGCAGACCGTCCATGCCCGGCATGCGCACGTCGGTGATCACGACGTCCACCGGCCGAGATCGCAGGTGCTGCATGGCGGTGGCCGCGTCGGGGGCTTCCGCCACCGTGTAACCAGCCTCAGAAAGTTCGATTTGCAACGTCACCCGCTTGAGCGGCTCATCGTCAACGACTAACAGAACCCCCTTGGTCGGCTCACTCATGGCTCACCCTTCCCTTGGTTTTCCTATGGCCCAGAATTGCTTTCCACAGGCGAGTTGTCTGCTGTACAGACGAAACCGCATGAATATGGGAATCAGTCTACCACCGCTCCCAGATTTTGCCAAGCAATTTCGAGGCCGTGGTACCGGATCGGCACGCTGCCGCGCCATTCGCTCGCGGGCCGATTCTCGCCTGTGCGGGCCGCATTGTAGATCAAGCCTCCGTCGCTCCACATTGGGGCGAACACCACTTTGTGGGCTCAATTTTAAGCTGATGTATTCATGGGGGACTAGCGGATTCCAAATCCAGCTGGGGCTGCGTGTCGCGCGCACTTGCGACCGGTGCACGCGGTCGGCACAGCGCGGGCCAATAAGGCGTGTCACAAAATCGCGCCTGTGTTGTACGCGATCCACGCGTGTGCCTATAATTGGTTTTTTATACTTCGCAAAACCAGTTCGAGAGGGAACACATGATCGGGCGTGCAAAAATCACGGTGATCGGCGCGGGCAACGTGGGAGCGACTTGTGCCCATTGGGCGGCATCCAAGGAGCTGGGCGACATCGTTCTCCTGGACATCATCGAGGGCATGCCGCAGGGCAAGGCCCTGGACCTCCGGCAGGCCGGCCCGGTCGAACGGTACGACTCTGCCATCATCGGCACCAACGACTACAAGGACACGGCCGACAGCGACGTGATCATCATCACGTCGGGTCTGGCTCGAAAGCCGGGCATGAGTCGCGACGACTTGCTGGTCAAGAACGTGGAGATCGTCCGCGGCGTGACCGAGCAGGCCGCCCGTTACAGCCCCAACGCCATTCTCATCGTGGTGAGCAACCCGCTCGACGCCATGGTCTACACCGCCTGGAAGGCCAGCGGCTTCCCTACGCATCGCGTCATGGGGCAGGCCGGCGTGCTCGACACGGCCCGCTACCGCGCGTTCATCGCCATGGAACTCGGCTGCAGTATCGAAGACATCACCGCGCTGCTGCTTGGCGGCCACGGCGACGACATGGTCCCGCTGCCCAGCTATACGTCGGTCGCCGGCATCCCGGTCACGCATCTGATCCCCAAGGACCGGCTCGACGCCATTGTCGAGCGCACCCGGAAGGGCGGCGGCGAAATCGTCAGTCTGCTCAAGACGGGCAGCGCCTATTACGCTCCCGCGGCAGCCAGCGTCCAGATGGCCGAAGCCATTATCAAGGACAAGAAGCGGATCCTGCCCGTGGCTGCCTACTGCGACAAGGAATATGGGATCGGCGGCTACTTCGTGGGCGTACCGGCCGTCCTCGGCAAGAACGGCGTGGAGAAGGTGCTCGAGGTTCCGCTCAGCCCCGAGGAAAAAGCCGCCTTCCAGGTCAGCATCGACCACGTCAAGGAACTCGTCGCGGAAGTCGAGAAGCTCGGGAAGTAGTCTCCGCGAGACTGCCATGGGGTTTGGGGGTTTCCGCGCGTCCGAGAAACGCGACGCGCGGAATTCCTGAACGAGCGCTCGTGAAACAGGCCTTCTAAACCGGTACAATCCTCTGGGGCCCTTGCGTTCGGGGCCCCATGTATATCCTGGGGGGATTGTGCATGCGTGGTTTGTACCGGCTCTTTTCGCGGCAGGTCTGCCGGCTCCTGGTGGGGGCGCTGGTAGTGGCCGTTTGCAGCGTGGCCGGGGGGGCGGCGGCGCGGGCGGACTCGCCGTACCTGTACGGCATCCACTGGTGGGGTTACACGCCGGGGCAGCCGTTGGACGACGGGCCAGCCGTTCTTCTGGACTGTCCGGCCTATGGCGGATGGACCACCGAGACCGTGCTCACGCATTCGGTCAGTTGGTGGAGCGCCGCCTACTTTCTCGGGCTCTACGAAGACCTCTACACCAACAAGAACGTTTCCATCATCACTCGCATCGATTACAAGTGGGGCGAGACCGTGCCGTCGCCCAGCAGTCCGGACTACGCGATCTGGCCCGCGAGTTGTGCCGCCGTGGCCAACACCTTGCGGAATTACTGCCACATCTGGCTGATCGGCAACGAGCCGAACATCATCGGCGAGGGCAATAACTGGCCGAACAACCAGGTCACGCCCGCCGGCTACGCCCAGATCTATCGCAACGTGCGCAACGCCATTCGGGCGGTGCCACCCGGCCCGGCCGGTCCGCACGTGGTCTTGATCGCCGCGCCCAGCCCCGGCGGCGTGATTCCCGGCGTTCGCTGGATGGACGGCGATCAGTGGCTCGGTCAGGTCCTCGACCACATCCCGAAAAACGAGATCGACGGCATCGCCATTCACGCCTACGGCGGGACGCTCGCCCAGTTCGAAGCGAGCTACCAGGCGACGCTGGCCATGATCGACAGCAAGGGGCTGCAGGACTGCGGCGTGTACATGACCGAGTGGAATCGTGCCGCCGACCCCAATCAGCCGGCGACCGAAGCGGATGCGGCTCAGTTCGTTCGTGATGCGTATGCCAGCGTCCACGCGTGGAACCAGACCCCTGGTCGGCACAACATCGTCTGCATGACCTGGTTCATCTATGACGCCGACCAGCAGGCGGGTGGCGGGTGGAACGGCTACTCGATCGAGTACTGGAAGAACCACGGTTACCCCGCGGGCGACACCCGCGACTTGTACACCGCTTTCAAGCAGGCGGTCTCCATGCGCTATCCGGCCGGCCTGGTCGGCTCGCGTAACGTGCGGGCGGATTTCACGGCCTCGCCCACCAGCGGCTTCGCGCCGCTGACCGTCCAGTTCACGGATCAGTCCACGGGCACGATTTCCTCGTGGTCCTGGGACTTCGGTGACGGCGCCACGGCCAACGTTGCCAATCCGACGCACACGTATACGGCTGTCGGAACGTACGACGTTACGCTGACCGTGACCGGCAACGCCAGTCATTCATTTACCCGCACGGCTTACATCACCGTCTTGCCTCAACCGGGAGATTTCGACGATGACGGCGACGTGGACCAGGAGGATTTCGGGCGGATGCAGATCTGTCTGACCGGCGCGGGGATCGCACAACTCGAGCCTTCGTGTGCCCGAGCTCGCCTGGATTCGGACACCGACGTGGACGGCGATGACGTGAATCTGTTCATCCGTTGCTTCAGCGGCCCCGAGCGGCTGGCGACTCCGGATTGTTTGCCCTGACGATTTTGTGTTGCACGCCTCGAGCGTGCGCTTGCGTCAATGTCCTTCTCCCAAGCACTGCCGCCTATCGGCGTCCGCTCCGTGAGCTCGATGCGCGCGAAGCCGGCGGACGTGACCCCTGCGGGTCGCATCCGCCGGTTTCAATTGGCAGTCAGCCGTCTGCCTATCGCCGGAAGACGCCTGCCATCCGGCTACTGATCGCCGCTCCGCTGAACAGAACGGTCGCCCCCAGGGCCAGCAGGCCGATCAGCACCAGCGTTCGCGGAGCCATCCCGAGCAGGGCCAGAATGCCCAGGACGATGGCGGCGATGCCGATGAGCACCTCCGTGCCCGAGGCCATCTCGATCGCGCCGCGCGTCACGTCACGAGCGCGGTCGGACATCTTGACCGTGGACAACGCGTTCAGCCGAGCCGTCGCCGCGCTGCCGATGAGCAGAGCACCGCCGAACACGATGATCGCGATCGGTGTCAGCGTGGACGGCATGATGCCCAGCAGGGCCAGGACGCCCAAGGCAATTCCTGCCGCACCGCCGAGGATCTCCGCGCTGACGCCGCCGCCGATCTCCGACGCTCCCGTGCGCCGGGCCAGATCCGAATAGCGGGAAGCAATCGCACCGCCTTCGAACAACAGTGCCGCGCCCACGGCAATGGTGGCAATCGATGCCATGTACCCCGGCCACATATTCGCCAGGCCAAGGATCGCCAGCACGACCGCTGCGGCTCCGACGACTGCTTCCGCGGTCGAGCCGCCGAAGATGACTTCCGCCGTTTTCTCCTTTTCCTCGGTCTCATAGACGTTCGCGCCGGTTACGGGGCGGCCTTGAACGTCATGCACGTCTCTTGGATCCATGGCCATGATTGATCCTCCGCAAGGTCTAAATTGGCCGGTTTTTCAGTCTTCACCACAATCGTAGGGAATCGAGTTCGCGGGACGACAAGGGTGATCATCCGGAAGGACGATGGGATTTATGCCGGTCGGGCTTTGGCGGGCGCGATTCCGTGAGTGGCTGAGCCAATCCGCGCGACGTGAACCGCGCCTCGACTGAAATCGGGCGGAAGCCTAAAGTATGAAAGTGGTTTGGGACACGGGAGGACGCCCATGCAAGAGATCCTGATCGCGACTGCCGCTGATGGTACAGAGACCCGCTACGTTCTGAAGGTGACGCAGGAGGGCGACCACTGGGCGAGCACGCTGGGCAAATTGGGCCCCGGCGGCGAGGTGGAATCCACCAAAGTGGCACCACGATTCTACGGGATGACCGAGGAACAGGCCCGCCGGCGCATGATCGGCGTGCTCGAGAATCAGTTTGAAGAAGTCCGTTCGTTGAGAAAGACTTGAGACCTGAGGCCTGAGTCCTGAGTTGTGGTGCAGGCATCTGGCCTGCACATCCACGCGGAAAACGTCTACCACGAGCACGGGGTTATTGATACAGTGACTTTAATAGGTCACCTGCATTCGAGGTTCAGGTACTCGGCGCGATACCAGTCCATCCATTCCGGCGTTGGCTCGTAGCTCTCCACCAACGTGTCCATGCAAGGCTTCTCGCTTCGGAAGTGCCAGTACACCGGCGAGAGTTCCCGCATCGCCGTTTCCCGATCCTGGCCGAGGATGTCCAGACGATAGAGCCCGGAGACCGCGCCGCTGCGGTCGGATCCGCTTTCGCAGTGAATCAGCAACGGCCGTGGACTGTCGCGCAGCGCCTGGAGGATGGATTCCAACAGTTCCGGTTCAGGCAGCGATCGCGCGCTCATGGGCAGATCGACCAGCACGACGTTCTTCTCGGCGCAGACCTCCGCTTCGGCGTCGTACCAGGGCTTGCCCGGGTTGGGGCCGCGCAGGTTCACGACCGTCTTGATGCCGTAGTGATCGATGACCCAACTGAGGGCCTCGCCGGAAAGCTGCGACGATCGATATGCCTGGTTCTCCTCGATGGTGTGGAAGTTGAAAAGAATCGGCGCTCCGGCGGGATCGTCACCGCACCCGGGAATCAAACCCGCCAGCGCGGCAGCCGCGACCGCTAGCAAACGCAGTCTCGAAGAAATCTCGCTCACGATGCCCCTCCACTGGCCCTGGTTGGATCCTCAAGCTTGGGGTGCGCCCGTCCGCACTTCCAACAGACTTCAAAGCCGGTCGGCACTTTCTCGCCGCAACGGCACACCCAGGCCTGTTGCGGAACATCGAATTGAGGCCGGGCGGCTTCGGCCAAATGGTAGAGGGCATGGAACAGAAATTCACGCGGGATCCGGATTCGTCTCGGATCGATTGAGGTGATGGCAGGGGAGGCAATCGGTGGCGTCTGTGCGACCAGGTACGGTATGCCGCCGGCGTAC
Organism: Planctomycetota bacterium; assembly: GCA_029550525.1. Taxonomy (GTDB): domain Bacteria; phylum Planctomycetota; class Phycisphaerae; order UBA1845; family PWPN01; genus JACQVT01. Next base: position 52,919 of record JAKPHF010000062.1, on the reverse strand, counting down.
AGTACGGGGCCGGCCACCCACGCCAGGTGCCGCGGAATGAATGGCTCAAAGTCGATCCAGTCTCCGGAGATCGGCGTCAACAGCGATAGGTCGAATTCTCTTCCGCAGTGTGGGCAGGCATTGGAGGGGGCATCGGCCAGTGGCCAGCCGTCGCAGAACAGGCCGAAGTCGGGCAGGGGTTGTTCGTGCCCGGTGAGCACCGGCTCTCGCCGTTTGAGATGGTGATCGGAACAATGCTCCACGCGGGCCGGCAAATGTCCTTGACGCAAACTGATTCGGGCCAGAAGCTGCCGAAGCTCGAAAGCGTGGCCGCATTCGGGACAGCGCTCGCCCAGCAGGCCGGTGAGACTGTAGCGGCAGCTGGGACGCCCCAGATCGGCGACGGGGCGGTGGCGTGCTGGCCGCCCGCAACCGAGGCATTTCAAGCCCCAGTCCGGCAACGGGAGCCGATCGAAGGATTCCATGAGACCGATTATACCGATCCGTTCACCGCACGCACCGTACTACAGGGGCGGGTCGGCCGGCGCCTGGGTTCTGGCGTTAAATGCCTGTTTTGCTTAAGCTAAGGACGATGGCAACAGCACCGAAGATCAGTGTTCAGCTCGATCGGTCCCGTCGGGACGAGGACGTTATTCTCGAGGTCCGCGACCTGAAGACGTATTTTCCCATCCGACGCGGCGTCCTGTCCCGCGTGCAGGGGTACGTCAAGGCGGTTGACGGCGTGAGTTTCTCAATCGGGCGGGGCCGTACGCTGGGACTCGTGGGCGAAAGCGGCTGCGGGAAAACGACCGTCGGGCGGACCATCCTGCGACTGATCCCGGCCACCGCCGGGGAGGTCCGGTTTGACGGAATCGACGTCTTCGCCCAATCCCGCACGCAGCTGCGAGCGCTGCGTCGGCGGATGCAGATCATCTTCCAGGACCCCGTCGGCAGCCTGAACCCACGAATGACCGTCGGTTCCATCGTGGGCGAAGCCATGACCGTCCACGGGATCGCCCGGGGAGCGGAGCGCGAGCGGCGGGTGGCCGACCTGCTCACCCGTTGTGGCTTGAGCCCCTCGCACATGCGTCGATATCCGCACGAGTTCTCCGGCGGCCAGCGACAGCGGATCGGAATCGCCCGTGCCCTGGCTCTCAACCCGGACCTGATCGTCTGCGATGAGCCGGTCAGCGCCCTGGACGTTTCGATCCAGTCCCAGATTCTCAACCTCCTGCGCGACCTCCAGCGGGAAATGGGGCTGAGCTATCTTTTCATCGCACATAACCTTGCCGTCGTCGAGCATTTCAGCGACGACGTGGCTGTCATGTACCTGGGCCGCATCGTCGAGATGGCTCCGGCCGAGGAAATCTATCGCAACCCCAAGCACCCCTACACGCAGGCCTTGCTCGCCGCGGTTCCGGAGCCGGATCCGGCTCGCCGCCGGACGCTGGTCACGCTGGGCGGAGAAGTCCCCAGCCCCATCAATCCACCGCCCGGCTGCCATTTTCACCCGCGATGCCCGTTCGCCATTGACCGCTGTCGCCAGGAAGACCCGGTGCTGGTCGAGCATGACGGATGTCCATCCGGGCACGTGGTAGCCTGCCACCGGGCTGACGAAATCGGCCCCTCTTCGTTCGTAGAACTGGTCGGAAAGAGACTTCAGGAAAACAATACCTGAGGTCGTTCCGGCGGATCGATGCCCCATCCGCGGCGAAGTTACGGCGATTTGCGGTCGATTCGTCCGCCAGGGTCGCCGTGCCCCGTCATTTTTGCCGATAAGGGCGTGTCGGAATGCTTGTCAGCGGAGCGGACTCGGTTAGAGTAGTCCACCGGTGATGTGCACGAACGGACCATGCCAAGCCGCATGAGTGTCACTGGTTGAACACGAACAGAAGGAAAAGGCAACATGCAACAGATCAATCGAAGATGGCGGACAAGTCTGCTCTGTCTGGCGGGCGCGGCGATGATGCCGGCAGCGTTGTGGGCCCAGACTCCGGCAACGGAGACGGCAGGGGAGGCTCGCGCCGCTCTGCTCGACGCCATTCCTCAGGATGCGACGGCGTTCCTGGCTCTGCGCAGCCTGGGCGAGCTCAACCAGGACATCATCGCGATCTCCACCCAAATCGGCTTCCCGCTCGGTCCGGAGGGGATGTTTCCCGCCCCGCTGGATTGGCTGAAGATGACGCTGCAGATGGACGAGGGGCTGCGTGAGAACGGCGGGGCAGCCCTGGTTCTGTTGAACGCCAAGAACATCGAGGACGTCGAGGAGATTCCCGACCGCCTCGTGCTGTATGTCCCGGCCAGCGATCCCAAGGCGCTGCTGACGTCCATGGGCGCTGAAGAGGCGACCGACGGGCTGTATCGGCTCGATCTGTCGGGCGCACCGTCGATCGCGGCCACGCGCGAAGGCTTCGTCCTGATCGCCAAGGCGCCCGAGCAACCCGACGCTCGACCCGAGGCGCTCATCGCGGCTGCCAAGGCCGAGGGCGACGGCGTTGCCAAAGCTATGGCCCCCGATCGCGTCAAGGCTTTCGCCACGCAGGATCTGTTCCTGTGGATCAACTTTGATGAACTCTCGGATGGTCTTCGCCGGCAGATCACCGAGGGCCTGCGCGAAGCGTTCGCGGGGATGAGCGCGGGAGGTGCCCAGCCTGAAGAGCAGGCCAATCAGGCCGTGCAGCAGCTCGAAAAGTTCCTCACCCAGAGCGACGAGGTCAGCGTGGGCCTGGGACTGGACGCAAGGGTTGGGCTCAAGTTCGTGCTGTACAGCCGCGTGAAGCCCGACACCGAGATGGCCCGGATGGTCGCCGCCACCAAGCCTCCCAAGGAGCCGTTGCTCACCGGCCTGCCTCAGGAGGATTACATCTTCGCCATGGGGGCGGTCGTTGCCAACACGCCCGAGTACCTGGACCAGATGCGGCAGACCGCTCAAGGCGTGATGAACCAACTGGGCCAGATGGACGACGATCCGGGCAGCCCGCTGACCAAGGAGAATCTCCAGCCGCTGGTGGACTTGTGGGTGAGTCTGCTCGAACGCACGCAGCGGGCCAACCTGGCAATCAGCAAGATCGGTGACGCCGAGGGCGACGCCGGCGTGTTGGGGTTCTCGTCGGTGGCCTGGGTGGAAGATCCCAAGGCCTGGCGCGATGATTTGCGCAAAGGCTTTGAGCGGGTGAAGGAAATCGCCGCCGGCGTGGCCAAGGCCGATGGCATGGAACAGGCCGAGGTGGACAAGATCATCGGCGCGATCACTTGGCAGGCGGATGCGGCCCAGGTTGCCGGTGCGTCGGTGGACGTGTTGAAGGTGGACCTGGAGAAGATTTCGGACGTTCCGCCGGAGGCCATCCAGCAGGTCAAGGCGGTCATCGGCCCCGAGGGCATTCTGGTTCGCGTGGCAGCGGTTGATGACAACATCATCGTTATCGCGTTCGGCGGCGGCGAAGAGCGGCTGGCCAAAATCATTGAGACGGCTCAGAAGGGCGAGGCGCCGCTGGCCAAGGAGCCGGGCATCGTGAAGGTCGCCGGTCGCATCCCCAGGCAGAATCAGGTCGCCGTCGGGTACATCAGCCTGGACCACCTGCTGGGCGCCGTGGACGTAATCGCCACGCGTCTGCAGAGCCAATTGCCCGTCAAGCTCACGTTGAAGAAACCCGCCCCCATCGCCTTCACCACCGTGAACGTGGGCAACGTGGCGCAGGAGGTCACGTTCCTGATCCCGTCCGAGTTGATCAGCTCGGTGTCTGAGATGGTTCGCACGCAGGTTATTCCCATGTTCATGATGGGCGGCATGGGCGGCCAGATGGAAATGGAGATGGACGAAGAGCCCGGTACGGACGACGAGCCTGCTACCGAGGAAGAATAGGAAGCTCCTGCTCGGCCGAGACGGCCGCAGCCGCAGGAATAGTTGTTTCCGGACTTGCCCTTCGAGCGGCACGAGAGCAACCGACGCCGAGTCCTTCGCGGGCTCGGCGTCGTTCGTTTGTCCGCATGGCCGCTGCAACCAAGAGGATTCACCACAGAGTTACGGAGACATGGAGAAAACAGCGTTGTCGCAACGAGCTGTGCTACTGTTTGGCTCATAGCCCGCTCCCCAGCCGAGCCTTGGGATTGCAAAAAAAAATCTGCCATAATCCGTGGCCTGTCTGCCGATATTTTGCTTGACATTGGCCCCAGGGGGACATTACGCTGGCACTTGAAGGCTTTTAGAGGTCGCTTTTTCGGCTATCGGTCCCATTTCGTTGACGAGGCAACCGCCGGGCAGGCGATCTCTTTCGGGCTGCGGCTACGCTGACGCATGCTGAGGATAAACGGCAGATGGGACGCGCCGGTGCGCTGCCCCGGCTGTCGTGTGCGCAAATCTTTCCTGGGGGGCATCCTTCTTTCTCCGGGCAGGTTGGGTGAAAGGAATCGCGTCATTCATTAGCCCGATCATCTCCACTTTCGGGCACACTGGAGGAGGTCAGATGAAAGGCATAGGGTCTCTGAAGGCGGCTGTCGTTTTGATGGCATCCGTCGTATCGTTGACGCACGCTCAGATGATCATGTCGGTCGACCCGCCCATCCTGGGGCAATCGATTTCGCGGGCGACGGTCCGGCTGAACGTCTCCAACGGCGACATTGCCGACGGGCTCACCATTACATTCTCCAATGACTCGTTCGATGTGGCTCATCGAGGCTCCCTGGGCGTATGAGTTCAATCTCAGCGGCGGCCTGAGCAATCCTGCCGCGGTCGAGGTCGTGCCGCCGACCGCGAATGCTTACGGTGCGTTCAGCGCGCTGGAAAGCGTAATCAACGCGGATCCGAACGCGCCCGTCTCGGCGAAGTTCCTTCCGGCCCTTGGCTGGTTCGTGGCGGTTTGGAAGCATCGCCACGAGTGGGGTCTCAGCACGACGCCGCCCACCGGTCTCATGGTCTCCGAGTCCGGCGACGCCACCGGCAGGGTAACCATCGTCGGCGGATCGGGGGCGTCCGGCAACTTCACCAAGACCAACCCGGATACCGGCCCGGTCTTCCTGCAGGTGCGGGGCAGCAATCTCACGGCTTTGGGCGACAGCAGCGTCCGGCTGAGGCATCAGGTGAATACGAACGAAGTGTATTCCGGCGTCGTTACCGTCAAGCACGAGAATATGGCGACCGTCTCGTTCAAGAACCTCAACGGTGGAACGGGAACTCCGCCGACTTTCCCCTCGCTGGGCGTCTACAACCTCGAGCTCAACGGAACTCCTACCGGACAGACGGTCACGCTGGTGGAAAACCTGCTCGATGATCCGACGTTCCGCTGCCACGCGTCCGGGACCTCCGTCAACTTCCAATGGTTCGGCGAGAATCTCGAGCCCGGAGCGCATTGGTTCTCGAATCCCTTCCCCGGCTCGGATATCACGGACAACGGAGCGGCCAATCGCCAGTTGTGCCCGCGACTCTACCCGTTCCCGACCGGGGCCACCAAAGCTAGCACCGTCGACGTCGACAATGAGTACATGTCTCTTCAGTGGACGGCGGCCGGCGGCGTCCATCGGGTGTGGCAGACAGTTCCTGTGGACTTCACGGCCGATACCACGCTCACCCTGACCGGCCTGTGGGCCGCCACCGCGGACCACTACGCCATGAACTATGGCGCGCAACTGCGAGCCGGCGATGTGGACGGCACCATCATTGCCGAGACGCCTCCCGGCCAGCGGGTCGTAACCCCGTTCGGTTAAACCGACTTTTGGGTGAGCGGCGTGTTCCCTGCCGGCACCAAGCAGGTGACGGTGGTCTTCTACGGCGACCATCCGAGCACGAACATCAAGGCGCTGCACCTCGACGACCTGCTGCTGCGAGTGGACAATCGTCCCAATCCGCCTCGCATCACCGGCATGACGACCCCGAACTATGCTGCCTCCGGCGAGACCGACGTCACGGTGACGCTGACCGGCGTCAATCTGCCAAGCGGTCAGACCTCGGTGACGCTGCGGGCTCCGGGTGTCATGGTGAACGATTATGTGGGCTGGGCTGACGCCGGCAGAAAACTCATTGGCGGCGGCAGCGGACAAAACTCCGCCGCTTTCGGCGCTTACACGTTCACGCCCGGTGACAAGTTCGTCGTGACCAGCGGTCCGAATGTCATCCTGGGTGAGTACGAAATCGCCCAAAAAGACGACGACCGCGTGATCACACTGGTTGGCGATATCACCGGCCCCAAGACGGGCGACGAGCAGGACAAGATCACCGGCTACATCGTCAAAGCGCCTCTGGCCGCCACCAGCGTCAGTGCCGACGGTACGCAGGTGACCGCGACGTTCAACCTGGCCGGCCAGCCGGCGGGGTATCGCGACATCGTCGTGGAGGTGGCCGGCTACGACCCGATCGTCTGGCGCGAGGGATTCAATGTGATCAATCCCGGCCCGAACCTCATCAACCCGAGCTTTGAACTGCCGGAGGCCCCGGAGCAGGACTGCCAGTTCACCCGAGTCGAACTGCCTTATTCGCCGGCCAGCGACTGGACCTTGCGCTTCTGGAACAATTATGAGAAGCCGGCCAACGCGTCTCCGCTGTTGAACTTCCGTGATGACTATTGGGCGGGGCAGCCCTTCCCGAGTTGTCCTCCGCCGGAGCGTGGTGGGCACTACGCCAGCACGGCGGTATATAGCGCGCGAGGCACGGCTCAGTGGTCGCAGACGCTGGCGGCCCGGCCGGGCACGAAGTACACGCTGAGCGGCTACTTCGGCCATTCCGGCGAATACGGCACGCATGGCACCAAGGTCACCCTCTTCTTGCTCGACGGCGATAGCGCCGCCGCGCCGATTGCCAGCACGGTTGTGCTGTCGCAGCCGCTCTTCGAAGACTGGACGTTCGCCAGCGTGACCGGAAAGATCACCGGAGACGTGCTCACCGTTGCTTGGGAGGTTGAGTGTTTCGGCGATTCGGACGGCCCCCGGGCGGTCTGGGTCGATCACCTGGTCCTGGAGGCGGATATCTGCCACGAGGCAGTGTTCGACAGCGACGGCGACGGCGATGTGGATCAGGATGATTTTGCCTTCTTCCAGACCTGCATTACGGGGTCGGCTACGACGATCGCGTCGCTGCCTGAGTACTGCGCTTGTCTCGACACAAACTCGGACGAGTACATCGATGGCAGCGACCTTGCGATCTTCGCGCAGTGTGCCAGCGGGCCAGAGTTGCCAGCCGATCCGCTGTGCGGTCGTTGACAACGATCGAACCGTCGCAGGCGGAACATAGTCAGAGCCGGTGTCTGGCAAGCCGGTGAGCACGGATTCGACAGCATTCTGTCGAGCCGAGTTCGCCGGGATCGCAGACGCCGGCTCTGATTCGTTCGGCTTCCCCTCGATCGCAGGCTATCATTGAAGCGATGCGATCCAGCCGGCGACGCTACCGTCAATATCTCGAGCAACTGGAAGCCGACCGCCGTAGCGGACGGCGGGGCCCCGGCGCCAAATCGACGCGACGAAGCCGTTCCCTCAGCCGGTTGCTGCGCGAATTCCTGGGATTGTTGCAGGGTCACAAGCTGACCATCGGGTTGGCCCTGGCCGCTCTGGCTCTGGGGACCGTGCTGAAGCTCATCCCGCTGTACAGTACGAAGATCGTTCTCGACAACGTTCTTGCCGGGCATCCGCTGCCGCCGGCGTGGCCCGTCTGGCTGGCGCTGCCGACGGACCGGCGCATGCTCCTGACGGTGGTGGCGGTGGTCACAGTGGTGATCGCCGCGATCTCGCTAGCCATCAACACCTGGAGCCGATGGCAGACCACGCGAGTCACCAAGCGGGTGCAGGTCTCCATCCGACGCCGCGTCTTCGATCACGCGGCCCGGCTACCGCTGCATCGGGTGTACGAGCTCAAGTCCGGCGGCGTGGCCAGCATTCTTCGCGAGGACGCCGGAGGCATCGCCGACCTCATCTTCAGCATGCTCTACAACCCGTGGCGGGCGATGATCCAGTTGACGGGCAGCCTGATCGTGCTTGCCTGGGTGGACTGGCGGCTGCTCCTTTGCTCGCTCACACTGTTTCCGATCGTGTTGGCCTCGCACAGCACGTGGGTGAATCGGATTCGGCCGCTGTTTCGCGGCGTGCGGGCCAGCCGTCAGACTGTGGACAGCCATGCCACCGAGACGTTCGGCGGCATGCGGGTCGTCCGCAGTTTCTCCCGTCAGCGCACCGAATCGGCCAACTTCGTCAGCAACAATGACACCATGGTCCGCCAGGAGGTGCTCGCCTGGTGGTGGATGCGAAGCGTCGAACTGGTGTGGGCAATGCTCATTCCGGTCGCTTCGGCGGTGCTGCTGTGGTACGGCGGCATGCGCATCCTCGATGACACGGCCCGCGTTGAGGCAGGCACGCTGGCGATCGAAAACGCGTTCACCGTGGGCGACCTGGTCATGTTTCTGGGATTCCTGGTGGCGTTGCTTTCGCCGCTGGAGACGCTGGCCGAGAGCGCGACGGGGGTCCAGAACCAACTGGCCGGGCTCGACCGTGTGCTCGATCTGCTGGCTGAGCCGACGGAAATGCCTGCCCGGCCCGGTGCGATCGTCGTACGCCGCGACGGCGTGCGAGGCCACGTGGTCGTGAGAAACGTGAGCTTCGCTTACCCCGGCTCGAAGGTGCGGGTCTTGACCGACGTGAGTCTGGAGGCCGCGCCGGGCGAGATGATCGCGCTGGTCGGACCGAGTGGGGCGGGCAAGACCACGCTGTGCAACCTGATCGCCCGATTTTACGATCCGGTCGAAGGCGCGATCGAACTGGACGGCGTCGATCTGCGCGACATCGAGGTGACCAGCTATCGCCGACTGCTGGGCATCGTGGAGCAGGACACCTTTCTGTTCGACGGCACGATCGCCGACAACATCGGTTACGGCCGGCGCGGCGCCGGGGCCGACACGATCGAACGGGCGGCCCGGCTGGCCAACGCTCACGAGTTCATCACCGCCTTGCCCGACGGCTACCGCACTCTGATCGGCGAGCGGGGCGTCAAGCTCAGCGGCGGTCAGCGTCAGCGGCTGGCCATCGCCCGCGCGCTCTTGGCCGATCCGCGCATTCTCATCCTCGACGAGGCCACCAGCAACCTCGACACCGAAAGCGAGCGGCTCATTCAGGCCGGCCTCCAGACGCTGATGGCCGACCGTACGAGCTTCGTCATCGCCCACCGGCTCAGCACCATCGCTCACGCCGACCGCATCGTCGTCCTCGAGCACGGCCGCGCCGTCGAGCAGGGCACGCACGAGCAGTTGCTCGCCACCAGCACCCGCTACCGCCGGATGGTCGAACTCCAAACCCAGCCCATCCCCACCTCGCCGGCTGCGAGCTATGAGAGGTGAGCTATCGGCTGTGAGCCGGATGAGCGGACCTCGGCCCGCAGGTGGTGATCCGCGTTCAACGTCGCTTGCCACAGATCGATCCTCCGCGGCTCGCGCTGGCAATACGCTGCGCTCGAACGCCGATTTCTCTATCAGAGGCGGGCAAGACGCCCGCCCTCCAAGAGCGCCAGCATCACTGCGGGGGTTGGCTGGCCGCGGCGTCGTGGACGTGGAACTTGTCCAGGAGCAGGCGTTTGCCTTTGGATTTTTCGTCGGCACCTTTGAACGTGAAGGTCAGTGTATGCTTGCCGGGTTCCAACGATGCCGGGGACAGGGTGAGCTCGAACAGATCCGGGAACGGCGGCGGACCGTAGAGATTCACCGGCTCGGTGGGGGGGTGATCGTCCAATGCCACGGTGAATATTCCGCCGGGCTCGATGCGGGTGAGGCGCACCGTCACGCCGTATCGGCCTGCACCGGCGACAGTGAACGGCAGGACGAGTGTGTCGCCGGGTGCGTTGGCGTTCCACTCCAGCGCGTAGCGATGGCTGAACAGGTCGCCCCAGAACTCCATGCCCGCCTCTTGGAGTTTGCCTGCCGAGGCCTGGGCGGAATCGACGAGATCCTCGGCTTCCCAGCGGCCCTGACCGCGAGCCTGCGGGCGAAGATACTTGGGAATCCGGTCCTCCACCGCGGGCAGCGCGACGCGCTTCGAGGGCGTGCCGGTCTGGTACCAGTAGGCCACGCTGGAGTACCAGTCGGCCCGCTCGTTGTTCTTCCAGCCATGCTCGATGTTGACGAGGATGGACTTGCGGAAGGGGACAGGGTCGGCCACGTGATAGCGGTACACGTTCCACAGATCGCCCGGCTTCCAAGCCTCGGGCCACCGCCATTGGGTAAGGTCCTTGCCGCGCAAGTCGGGTGTGCAATGCTCGAGAACACCCTGGGTATTGAATCGCGCGCGTAAGGGAGCGCCGAACCAGGCGAAGGCAAACTCGTGGCTGTAGCACCAGGCACCGCCGAAGTCGTCCTCCGATCCGGTGCCTGCAATGGACGGCGTTTGCTCGCCATCGACGTATATGCGAATGTCGCCTTCACCCCACCAGCTTTCGTCCTGCTGCTCGATGGAGAGATTGCAGCCGACGAAGTGGCCGCGACCACCATCGGTGTCGAGGATGACGTAAGGCTCGCCTTTGGCGGGCGGAAAGGCCTGGCGATAGGCGGCATGGAAGTAAAGCCCATCGGCCGCCGGCCGGTCGAGCTTGCGGTAGTCGATCTGGTAATACAGCGAAAGGCAGTCCTGTCGTCCGTCGTTGCTCACCGTCAAGCGAGCCTTGCGAGCGAACGGCATGGGCCAGTAGCAGTTCATGCCTTTGTTCGTGCCGACCGCAAGCGGCTCGCTGGCGTACGCGTATGTTTGGGCATGACCGAGGCCAAAGAAGTCACCGAGCGGAGCTTCCACGCAGGGCTCCGGCATGTCGTCGAAGTACACGCGGAAGACCATCTGACGCAGGGCGCCGCGCGACGGGTGCAACAGCGTGAACCAAATGTGCGTGATCACGCCGGGACCATCGAGTTCAGCCAGCGTGAGTGTCCGGCCCGCGTCGACGCGTCGCATGTCGAGATTGCCGCCGGACGGGTCGCTGCTGGTCGCCCGGTGGGCGGTGTAGTCCTGGAAACGCATCAGGTGTTCCAACGACTGGCCTCGTGCGGGATGGGGCAGGAGATGCCACACCAAGCAGGCCATCAACACGAGCATGAGGCGGTGGTTCATCGAATTGTCCTCAGAAATGGGGCGGTCACAGATTCCACAGGTATAGTGGAACGGGCCGCTGTCGGCAACCCGGGCTTGTTGAACCGGCACGGGCCGTCGGCTATATTTCGCGGCCCCAGCCTCCGTAGGGCCGGCCACGGATGAAGGTACATGGATGGTGTCCTGTCGGGACGGCATGTCATGGCGGGGGATTTCGCCGAACACGAACCAGGAGCCCTCGCTCATGTTGTTTAGCAGCCCGGGCTGCGTCCTGATCATCAACGCCGGTTCCTCCAGTTTGAAATTTGCCCTGTACCGCGCGGCCGCGGAGCCGACACTCGTGCTGGCGGGCAAGTTCGATCGCGTCCACCTGGCTGACGGACACTTCAGTTGGCACGACGTCGCGACCGGCCAGACACATCGCCGCGTGCTTCAACTACCCGACCACGCGGCCTGCCTGCCGATCCTGACCGAACTCGTCGAGACCCACGCGGGCTCCGGCGAACTGCTGGCCATCGGGCACCGCGTCGTGCATGGCGGACCGCGGCTCGTCGAGCCGGCCCGCGTCACGCCCGCGTTGCTCGCCGAGCTGGAGCGGTGTCGTAATTTCGCGCCGCTGCACGTGCCCGTACAGTTGATGATCTTGGAGGCGTTCGGCCGCGTGCTGCCGCGCGTTCCCCAGGTCGCGTGTTTCGACACCGCGTTCCACGCCCACATGCCGGCCGTCGCCCACATCCTGCCCATCCCCCGGCGATTCTACGAGCAAGGGGTCCGGCGATACGGGTTCCACGGTTTGTCGTACACGTACCTGATGGAGGAACTGCGACGCATCGCCGACCCGGACGCCGCGTCCGGGCGGATTGTCCTGGCCCATCTGGGCAACGGAGCGAGCATGGCCGCCGTCAGCGGCGGGCAGAGCGTGGATACCACCATGGGCTTCACGCCGGCGGCGGGCTTGGTGATGAGCACGCGTCCGGGCGACCTCGATCCCGGCCTGGTGTCGTATCTGCACGATGTGGAGGGCATGAGCTTCGACGAGTTCCACCGCATGATCAACGGCCAGTCGGGTCTGCTCGGGATTTCCGAAACCAGCTCGGACGTTCGCGACCTGCTGTTGCACGAGGAGACCGACCCGCGGGCCGCCGAGGCGCTGGCCGTTTTCTGTTACCAGGCGCGCAAGTGGATCGGTGCCCTGGCGGCGGCGATGGAGGGGCTGGATACCCTCGTCTTCTCCGGCGGCATCGGCGAGAACAGCCCCGTCATTCGGACCCGCGTCTGCGAAGGGCTGGAGTTCATGGGGATCGCCCTCGACCCCGCCCGCAACGTCGCCAACGCGCCGGTCATCAGCGCCGACCACGCCCGGGTGACCGTACGGGTCATTCCGACTGATGAGGAGAAGCTGATCGCCCGGCAAACCTGCCGGATGCTGTGTGATGAGTCGAAGCTGTGAACTGTGAGCTATGAGCTGTGAGCCAGAGCTCCACCGCGCGCGACCGGCGATTCGCTATCTCGTTTTGATTCATCATTCGTCATTCGGATTTCGTCTTTTGCGATTCCTTCCCAAAGATGGGGGCTCGAGAATCTTTGGTGGGATTCCCGAGCCCCGTCGAACTTGCCATCGGCGGTCAACTGCGGCTTCCTATCCTTCACATCCCGGTTGGGCTGGGACATTCTCGCCGCTCAGGCAACGTTGGAAGGCGGCGAAGTCCTGCTGGTCCACGTCGCCGTCCGCGTTGACGTCGGCCTGCGTACAGTGGCTGGACGTGCCGTGCGGAATCGCGGGACCCTGACTGCAGGCGGCAAAGACGTCGAAATCGAACGGGTCCACGTCACCGTCGCGGTCAAAGTCGAATCGAACGGTCGGTGGGCAGCCCTGGCCGTCCACGACCGCGCCGGGCACGGTATTCGGACAGGTATCACATTCGTCTCCCACCTTATCGGCGTCGGCATCCGCCTGGTCCGCGTTGGCCATTGACACACAATTGTCGCAGGCGTCGCCCACCGTGTCCTGATCCGAGTCGGCCTGATCGGCGTTGGCCACGCTTGGGCAGTTGTCCATGCAATCAGCGACCCCGTCGCCATCACTGTCGGGCACTGTGAACGTGTAGCTGAACGTGCCGTTGGCCACGTCGGCGGCGTTGTAGCCGCGTACGTGCAGATACCACGTACCCGCGGCGGTCGGCTGGACGGTCAGTGTACCGGCGTCCCAGACCGGCTCGCTGCCGGTAAACGTATACGTCGCCGACGTATTCCAGGCATACCGATAGTACTGCACCTTGCCCGGTCCGAAGCCATCCACTGCCGCCCAGATCACGTCTTCGCCGGGGCAGCCCTGGGCGACATTGGAAATGATCTTGCCCGCCGTCGGCGGGATGGACAGCGTCGTTGCGGTCAGAGGTTCGGACCAGTCGCTGTTGAGTGTGCCATTCCAGGCCCGCACTTTGCGTGTGACGGTCGTATTGGCCGGCAGCGTCTCGGTCCAGGAGGTGGCATTGCGGTTCAACCAGCCCGACGTGTTCCACTGCGGCGACTTGATGGTGCCGTTGGCGTCGGCCACGTCAAAGCCGTACAGGTAGTGGTCGGCGGCCTTGGTAAACTTCCATTGGATGTTGCTCGCGGTGATGGTCGGCGTGTTCATGGTCGGTGGGCCGGGGCGATACGCCGCGAACTTGATGTCGTCCCAGTAGACGTCGCCGCCGGTGGTCGACGCACCGATGCCGATGTGGAGGCGGCCGATCCCGCTGGACGTGCCGGTGAAGAAACTCTGGTTGGGGATGTTCTGCTGCGTGGTGTGTGTGCCTCCGCCGTCGGTCACCTTGACGATGAAGGTGGCTGCGGGCGAGGCGTTCGGCGGGTTCGGCGTCACCGTGGTTTCGAAGTAGATCCACGCCGGGTTGCAGTCGGAACTGGCGTAACGCGGGCCATACGCCGTGTTGGTGGCGCTGCCTCCTGAACCCACGAGACGCCAGGTGTAGTTGGACCCGCCGTTTTGGGACAAGCCATTGTCCAGCAGGAACGACGTGCTGTTGGTCCGGTCGCGAAGCGAAAGGGCCTGGCGGGCTCCGGAGAACGAGCAGCCCGTGCCTCTGCCACCTCTGGGGTCGCGATACCATCCCGAGGCGACGGCCTGGGCGAACGGCCGGTCGAACTCCTTGAACATGGTCGCGCCGTCCTTGGCGGCGTCGGACGTGACACAGCGGGCCGAACCTGCCCCCGTGGAACCTGGACGGTTGACGCTTCCGGAGTATTCGAACGGTTCGGCGGATTGCGTCCAGTTGTTCAGATTGCCGTCAAAACCGTCTTCCAGAACCACGATCAGCGAAGTCGGCGTAGTCACCGTAGCCGGAATGCTGTAGGCCCCCCAGTTCTGGGCGGCATCCTTGGCCCGTACGCGGTAGACATACGTCGTGTCGCCGATGCAGGTGTTGTCGGAATAGCTCGTGCCCGTAACGTTGGCGATCATGACCTCGTCGCGCTGTACCTCGTAGCCGGTCACGCCGATGTCGTCGGTGGCTGCACTCCAGGTTAGTTGCACCAGATTGGAGCTGACGGCTACCGCGGTAAGGTTCTGCGGAGCACCGGGCGGCGTCACGTCGGGAGGAGTCGTCGCACTGACGCTCGCGCTCCACTCGGAGAAGTTGTTGTTGGTGTCTTTCGCGCGGACCTCGTACGTGTAAGTGGTATTCGGCGTGCGGCCGGTGTCGTCAAACGTCGTGCCGGTGACGGTGACCACCGTGCTCCCGTTCCGCCGCACTTCGTAGCCGGCTACGGCGATGTTGTCGGTCGATGCGTCCCACGTCACGCGGACGGTAGTGAGGTTGAGCGCGACCGCGGCCACGTTTTGAGGCACGCTGGGTGCTTCGTCATCGAACGGCGGCGTGTGGACCACGGCCGTGTTGCTCCACTCGGAGTAGTTCGGCGGGAAGTCGTAAGCCCGCACCTCGTAGGCATAGCTGGTGTCGCCGGTGACGGTGTTGTCGGTGTACGTATTGGTCTCGCTGGTGGCGATGATGACGCCGTCGCGCCGGATCTCGTAGCCGGCGACGCGCACGTCGTCGGTTGAGGCCGTCCAGCTGAGCCGCACCGAGGTCTGGCTCAGCGCGGTGGCCACCAGATGGGTAGGCGTGGTCGGCGGCTGGACGTCCTGGCTGGGCTCGACATGAATGTTCTTGGCGATCGTGGGGCCGAACCAGGTGTACCCGTCACGGACCATGCGCCAGTCGGATACATAGTCGCCGGCAGCCGGGGCCACCATCTGCCAGGTGAACGTACATGTCTCGCCAGGCCCGACTTCGCCGGTCAGTTGTACGCGGTTGAAGGCGGTGAACGGGTCGCTGTCGTCGACAGCTCCGAGACGGAATCCGCGGGCTTGCTTCCACAGTACGCCGCGGTTGATGAGCGTGACACTGACGGTGTAAGGCCGGCCGGCCTCCATGGTCTCGGGGATGGTGTCGCTGACGTACTCGGCCGAGTAGAAATCGAACGTGGGTGTCACGCCGAACTGGGCGCAGATTCCCTTATACAGGCCGTACATCGCGGCCGAGCGGAAGAAGTTGTCCTGCAAGTGCAGTTCGTCGGCGTCGCCCACGCAACTGTCGTGGAAGGCGAGTTCCACCAGGACCGCCGGCCGTGTGGCGTGATAGATTTCGGCGTAAGCGCCGTTCGAGTTCCGCACGCATGGACTGCCATGGCACTTCCACGCCGGGTCCACGTGCTGTTGCAGCACGGTCATCATGTTGTTGTGAATGTTGTTTCCGAAGTCCAGACTGGCCTGGCCCCACGGCGCGTGGGCGCCGCTGCCGTCGTAGAAGCTCTCGCTGCCCGTCGGGCAGGAACTATAGCAGTTGCCCTGGAAGGCGTTGGTGTGAAGCGAGAGGTACAGATCGGAGTTGTCCAAGTTCGACGCCAGCGCGCGGGCACGGTAGCTGTCGCTGGCCTCGCTGGGGCCCGATCCGATGGTGCAGTTGTCGGAACTGCCGGTGACGGGCAGGTACACGCTGCAGGGATAGCCCAGATGCGCGAGCCAAACGTAGTTGGACATGTGCCACCACGGCTTGCCGGTCATCGGCTCGTTCCCGTAGTTCTTGTCCAGACAGCGGACGTTGCGGACGGTCATGCCATCCTGCTTGAGGTAGGTGTCCAGGTACGCGATGATCTCGACGTTGTGGAGGTCTTCCTGGAGCAGGGGGGCACAAGTCTGCGGACGCTCGTAGGCCCAGGACGAGCCGATCCAGAGCCAGCCGTGTCCGGGCGACAACGTGATGCTGCGGCCGCTCAACGCGGTGCCCGGCGAGGGCTCGGTCTGAGTCTCGAGCATCGGGGCAGGGGCGGGGGAGACTCCTTCCACGGGCTTGGACGGCGGCAGGTACAGGGCGAGTATCTGACCGCCCGACGTGACGCTGATGTTCGGGGCCAGGTTCAGTGCGCGATAGCTGAAACGAACCTGGTCATAGATCTGGGCCACCTTCTGATCGTTCAGGCCGACGAGGACCTCTTCCGACAAGTCGATGACCAGCGTATCGCCTTCGATGTAGGCGGCTTGCAGTTGGGTGCCGGCAGGGATCGCGCTCCAGAGCCCTTGAGCGGTCTCTTCGGCCGTCGGCCCATCGAGCAAGGCCAACGCCGTTTCCGTCAGCAGGTCCGCTCCTTCCCCCAACTCCCGTGACGCCAGATACAAGGTCGAATCCGACCAGAAGCAGACCGCGACCGGCTCGGCTCGAACGGCCGCTGTTGAACAGACCATCGCCAGCGCTGCCAACCCGCAGCAAAGTTGCTTTGGAGCCACGATGTGTTCCCCTTAGAAGTGAGGGATGTGACCGGGACTCGTCCACTCGGACGGCCACGTTTGCGGTACACCCATTCCTGGGTGTGTATGATAATATAATTATGTCACGAAGTACTGTAAAGTACGCACGTCGCTCGATTGTGAGCCGGCCGGACCAGCCAGGCTGGTGTCTCTGTGTTTCGTAAGTGCTGACGAATGTGGGTATTACGTGCGTTCGGTCTGTCGGTGACACCAACGGGATGGCCGGTGGCTGGTCAGACCACCGGTCCGCGCGGTAGCATGGCGCCGCGCTCGGGCCCGTTCTGACCCGTGCAGCCAACGACGGTATGACCCGGTACACGGAAGGGGCAGGTATGAACCAGTCGCGAAGAGTTTTTCTCAAAGCCGGTTTGGGCGGAGTCGGTTTGCTGGCTGCCGAGCAACTGCTGGCCGCCAACGAGGACAAGCCCAAGAAACGCATTCCCGTGGGCTTGCAGTTGTACTCGGTTCGCCAGGATTGCGCCAAAGACCTGCCGGGCGTCCTGAAGGCCGTTGCCGAGATGGGCTACGAGGGCGTGGAGTTCGCCGGCTACTACGACCGCAAGGCCGAGGAAATGCGCGAGCTGCTCGACGCCAATAAGCTCAAGTGCTGTGGCACGCATACGGCACTGGACACGCTCGTGGGCGACGCCCTCGCCCGCACCGTCGAGTACAACAAGGTCATCGGCAACAAGTACCTGGTCGTCCCTTCGTTGCCCCGGGAGCGCATGGCCAGCATTGCCGCTTTGCGCGAGACGGCCAAGCTGCTGACCGACATTGCCGAGAAGGTCAAGCCTCAGGGCATGCGGGTCGGCTACCACGCTCACGCTGGCGACTTCAAGAAGGTCGAAGGTCAAATCCCCTGGGAAGTGCTGTTCGACGCCGCCGGCCCGGACGTGATCATGCAACTCGACGTCGGCAACTGCCTGGCCGGCGGAGGCGATCCCCTGGCGACGCTCGCGAAGTATCCCGGCCGTTCGGTCACCATCCATCTCAAAGAGCACGGCGGCAAGCCCGGCGCGGTCATTGGCGAGGGTGAGGTCAAGTGGAAGGACGTGTTCGAGTTCTGTGAGACCCGCGGCGGCACCGAGTGGTACATCGTCGAACAGGAAAGCTACGCGACCACGCCGCTGGAAAGCGTCAAAGCCTGTCTGCGAAACGTGCGCCGGTTGCAGAAACGCGCTTGAGAAGCCGGATCAGACTCAGTCGCATTCCGGGGGGGCGGGCATCCTGCTCGCCTCCCACATATTCACCACCGAGACACAGAGGCACAGAGAGGAAGTGGACGATCCGCTTTTCGAAGGCTTCTGTGTCATGTTATTGTCCGTAGATTGCGCAGATTTTCGCAGATTGTCAGACAGGATGAATGCAGGAAGTCTCTCCTGACCTGATTTTATCCGTCTTTTCTTGGCCTCTTCCCTGCGTCTCTGAGTCTCTGTGGTGACCCCGCATGGCTCAAAGCTGACAGCTGAGAGCTGACAGCTCCACTCAATACCTCCGGTCACATTCCTGGAGGATCTCGGCACGGCGGGCGGCGAGGTCCTGGAGGATGCGGGTGTGATCGTCGCTGAGGTTTTCGTCGCGGATGGAAAAATGATGCTTCCGGTTGTCGTAGCTGCGGGCGGAGGCGTCGATGTACAGCACGTTTACCTGCTGGGCCTGATGATTGGTCCGCTTGGCGTCGGGATCGAGGCTGAGAAGCGAGTTGATGTCCAGGGCCAGCGCGGTGGCTAATCGAGGCGGCGTTGCGGAGTTCTTGCCCAGGTTGTCAAGCTTGCCTCGACCGTTGGTCTCCTGCAGTTGACGATACAGGTACGAACTATACGCCGCCTTGTCAGTCCGCTCCCGCACTTTGGCCAGTTCTTCCTGCGGATCGTTGGTGTCATCGCCCGGGCAGTACATCATTTGTGGCCAGACCGACGCCTTGGACAGCAGCATTCCCAGGCCCATGCGCTGCGGATCGACGTCGTTTTTGGGCAACACGACCTGCGGGCCGGTCCAGATCTGGTTGGTGGCCAGCTTGCCGTCGTTGGGCTCGAGGAACGGCGAGAACATCAGTTCGACGGTGGGGCCAAATGGAATCGTCCCCTGTTCGTTGGCATAGGCGGTGATGCCGAGCCCCAACTGGTGCAGGTTGCTCTGGCAGACGGTGACGCGGCTCTGGAATCGGGCTCGGGCCAGCGAGGGCAGCAGGATGGCGACGAGCAACGCGATGATGGCAACCACGACGAGGACTTCAATCAGTGTGAAGGCGTGCGATTTTGCGTGACGTCGTCGCCGTTGGCATGTCCGCGTTGTCCCGCACCATCGTTCCATGTGCTGACTCCGGATTGCGAGCTACCCCACGGGCGAGAGGTTGTTCCGGACCATATCATAAGCAAGGCTGGCCAGTTTGGCGCGAAGAAAGAATGGATCCATCGCGCTAGCAACGGGGAACCGGCATGCGGGATCGCCCGGGAGGCTTGGTGGTACAGGTACGCCTGACAACGCCGTAACCGGATCGGGCTCAGAAGCCCCGATGGGCTCAGTCGCCGTTGCCGACGGTCAGGACGAGGTTGTCGCGGTGGATGACTTCGTCGCGGGACGGCCGGCCCAGGACGGCGGCGAACTCGCTGGACTTCAATCCTTTGATGCGATTCAGTTCCTCGTAGCTGTAGTTGGAGATGCCGTGGGCGATCGTCCGACCGTCCGGGGCGACAACCCGCACGATGCTGCCCCTATGGAACGGGCCGGTGACCTGCGTGATGCCCCGAGCCAGGAGGCTCTTGCCTCGCTGCAGGACGGCCTGAACCGCCCCGTCATCGAGCACGATTCGGCCGATGGGGCGCACGGCCCCGGCGAGCCAGCACTGCCGGGCCGACCGCTTGCGGGCGGCGGGGGCGAAGATCGTGCCCACTCGCTCGCCGTCGAGCAGCCTGAGCAGCACATTGGGTTTTCGGCCATTGGCGATGACCACGCCCTGGCCAGCTTCGGTGACCAGACTCGCCGCCCCCAGCTTGCTTCGCATGCCGCCGCTGCCCAGCTTGGACTTGTCCTTGCGGACCAGGCCTTGGGCCTGCTCGTCCACGTGCATGACCAGATCCACCAGGTTGCCTTGCGCGTCCAGCAGGCCATCCACGACGGTGAGAATGACCAGCAGGTCAGCCCGCAGCAGGTTGGCCACAAGTGCGGAAATGGTGTCATTGTCGGCGAAGCGGTCGAGTTCCTCGACGGCGATGGTGTCGTTCTCGTTGATGATGGGGATGGCCTTCAGCCGGTGCAGGGCGTCGAGCGTGTTGCGGATGTTGACGTAGCGCACGCGTTCCTCGAAGTCGTGACGGCTGACCAGGACCTGACCGGCGTGCAGGCCGTGGCGGGCGAGAGCCCGGCCGTACAGCGCCATGAGGCTGGGCTGGCCGACGGCCGCGGTGGCCTGGAGCATGGGCATGGACCTGGGACGTCCAGGCTGACCGGTGAGCCCGATGCCCGCTCCGACGGCACCACTGCTGACCAGCGTCACGCGGATGCCGCGCTGGTGAAGGGCGGCCAATTGCCCGGAAATGTGCGAAATCCGGCGGGTATCGAGGCGGCCGTCGTCGCCGGTCAGCAGGGCGGTCCCGACCTTGACCACCATGCATCGAACCTGGCTCATCAGTTGTTTACGAAGCGCGGTGCTGGGCACGGTTGAGCATCTCCATGAGCACGTCGATCGTTCGCTGCGTCGCCCCGCGGTTGGCGAGGACGACCTGTCGCCCCCGCTGCCCCATGGCTCGCGCGGCGGCCGGGTCGCTTAGAATTTCGTCGGCGACCTCGGCGAGTTCATGGGCGGCGGCCCGCGCGTCATCGACGTCTGCCGAAAGAATACGAACGGCCTGACCCTGCTGCAATTGAGCGATGGTGTCGGCGAAATTGTCGTTGTGCGGTCCGACGATGATCGGCTTGGCCAGGGCGGCCACTTCCATGGTGTCCGATCCGCCCATGTCCGCCAGGCTTCGGCCGACCAGGACGACCGAGGCCATGCAGTAGAACTTCCGCAACTCGCCCATGGTGTCGCCGAGAAAGACCGTCGCGGCGGAATGCGGCGGGGGAGGTGGAGTCTCACCACCGACGTCCGCGTCTGTGTCGGGACGTTCGCTGCGCCGCACGCACGCAAAGCCCGCTTTGCGGATGAGGTCGGCCACTTCGTCGAAGCGCTCGGGCTTGCGGGGGACGATCACCAGTTGCAGGCCGGGATGCCGTTCACGCAGACGTTGGAATGCATCGAGGATGATGGCTTCTTCGCCCGGGCCGGTGCTGCCGGCCACCCAGACAGGCTGGTCGCACCGCACGCCCATCGCTCGGGCCAGGGCATCGCTTCCGGGAATGGTGTCGGCCACTTCGGCGCCATCCCATTTCACCGAGCCGGTCACACTCACTCGCTCGGCGGGGACACCCATATAGCGGAACCGCTCGGCGTAGACCTCGTTCTGGGCGCCGACCCAGGCGAGGCACTCAAACATGCGGCGGACGATCGGTCGAACCCATCTGAAGCGCTGAACGCTCCGGGCGCTGAGCCGCCCGTTGATGACGGCCACGGGGATTTTGCGTTCGGCGGCCATGGTGACGAACTGGTACCACAGTTCCAACTCGACCAGCACGATGAGATTGGGCTTGATGCGGTCCAGGGCTCGCGCGACAAACCAACTGAAATCCAGGGGGTAACGTACGACCCGCATTCCGGGGAAGATCTGCCGGGCCCGGGCCAGGCCGGTGTCGGTGGTCGTCGAGATGACGAACTCGGTTTGCGGGTCCTGTTTGCGCCAGACGTCGATGACGCCGCGGGCCGCGTTCACCTCGCCGACGGAGACCGCGTGCACCCAGACCCGCCGTTGCGACGGAGCCAAGTCGGGCAGAAAGCCGCGCCGTTCGCGCCAATCCGTCCGGTACTTGCCGGTACGACACGCACGGTAGACGACAATAGGTGCAAGCGCTCCGGCGGCCAGGAGATAACATCCGTCCACGACTCGACGCATCCGGGTATCATACCGTCGCGCCGTCTGCACGGAAGTGCGCGCCTCGTTGGCGGTGCGGCCAGTTCGTGATGCCCGCGCATGAGTGCGGGTCGGTGGTTTATGTCGTTTGACCATAAGGCCCCGGTGTGGGTATCCTGTGAGTGCGTTGAGACGTACCCTCGTGAGGTTTACCCCATGCTGGAAAAAAGGTTAGTTCCGGTCGGTCTCGTCTGGGCGATCCTGTGGGCAGGTGGACTGGCCGGTTGCCGAGACGGCACGGCGGATACGCGGGAAGAGTTCGCCGGCGTCATGACGACGGACGACGGGCGGATGTTGGGTCCCATCGTTGTCCCGGAGCGCAAGGCGGACGCGATCCTGGGGGCTGCGGCAGCTCAGCCGGCATCGGAGACTCCCGGGGCTGGGCGAGAAGACCAACTCGCGGAGGAAGTGACCGTCGACACGTCCACGGCCGAGGCGGCCGCCAACTCGCTGGTGGCGATCCTCCAGTCCGGCGATCTGACCCCGCTGCCCGACGTGGTGTCGAGCGATCAGGCCGAGCTGATGCGGGAGATGGTGGAGGCCTACAACTCGCTGGCGAAAGCGGCACGGCAGCTGAAGCTCGCGCTTGACGCCAAGTTCCCCGACCACGATTTGACCGGCTTCTATCCGATCTCGCAGACGCTGGGCAGCCTGGTGGCGGCTGAACTCCGCGTGGAGGAGATGCGGGAGGTCAGCGACACCGAGCAAACGGCGGTTTTCGCGGCCGGCCCGGCGGGCGGCGAGCCCAGGCAGGTCGAACTGACGGTCAAGCAGGAAGAAGATGCGTGGCGCATCGTCTTGCCGGATTTCGCGCCGCCGCCGGATATCGCGGCCGCTGCCAGCCAGGACGAGGGCAAGGACGCAGCCTTCGCGGATATCGCCCGCCGGGTGGAGTCAGGCGATCTGGCGACAGTGGAGGCGGTGAAAGAGCAACTCACCGAAGTGGCGGCCGGGACGTATGAACCGGCCGGAGGTGGCACGCAAGAGGCCGACGAGAGCGAGCAGTAGCGAAAAGGCGAGGACGTCCCGGCTGACTACCGCAAGGCCGCCGGACAGCCGCCCGGGGACGAAAAACGCGAGGCGATCGCCAACTGCGCCCTGCTGGGAATGTCCGCGGAATCCGGTTAAAATCAGGCGACATCACTCGATGACGCCGCCGGCCTTCACGGCGGTGTCGAATCACCGCTGAGTACCGTTCTCACCAGGAGTAAGCGTGCGGTGATCGCTATGGGGTCGATTCTTCGCATTGACGAGGTGACGTAGCGCTCCGGTGCGTGTCGGTGGACGATTCTTCACATCCCCGGGAGCGGTCAGGCTGCCGGGGATTTTTTTATGACCGAACAAAATCTCCAATCCAGTTCAATCTCGTCAATCTCGGCAGCGGATCCGTCCGAGCGTGCAGGCGAAGGCTCATGCGCCGGCATGGAAGCCGTCGGGCTCGAGGCGGGGTTCGCGCCGGAGACGGTCGAGGCGGCGGCCGGCCAGGCGGCCGGCGTGGCAGGCGGTTCGGTCTGCGATTCTCTGGCCGGAACGGCCGGCGACGAGCCGGTGAATCCGCCGGGCTGGGTGCGAGCCGATCTGAAATTGCTCTTCGGGCTGGCGGTGGCCAATGTGGCAACCACGGTCGCCCAGACCGTCATGAGCGTGACGGACTTTTATATCGTTTCACTCCTGCCGAATGCGGTGGCGGCTCAAGCTGCGGTTTCCTCCGCCGGCTTGGTCTTCTTCAGCATATTCGGTTTCCTGCTGGGAGCGATGGTTTGCACGACCACGGTGGTGAGCCAGTCGCTCGGAGCCGGACGCAACCGCGACTGCTCGGCGTATGCCTGGCAGGGCTTCTGGATCAGCATGCTGGGCGGCGTGGCCGGATTCGCATTGTGGCCTTTCGTGCCACAGATGTACGCTCTGTTCAGACACGACGCCGACGTGCAGGAGATGGAGTCGATCTACACGCAGATCCGGCTGCTGAGTCTCGGCGTGTCGGGCGCCCAGGTGGCGCTGGCTCACTATTTCATCGGGATTCACCGGCCGTGGGCCAACACGCATTCGGCCATCGCATCCACCGTGCTCAATGCCGTGTTGACCTACGCCATGGCGTTGGGCGCGTGGGGTTTCCCGGCGATGGGCGTCGCCGGAACTGCCTGGGCCACGGTGATCGCTTGCGTGTTCCGGACGGTGTGGCTGTTGATCGCGATGTGCTACGGCTCGACGGCCCGGGAGTTCGAGGCGCGTTCGACGTGGCGGTGGGATGCGGAGAAGGTTCGCCGTCTGCTGTACGTCGGGTGGCCTTCGGGCGTGCAGTTCGTGTTGGACATCAGCGCCTGGGCGGCGTTCCAGGTCTGGATCATCGGGATGTTCGGCAAGACGCATCTGGCCGCGACAGCCACGGTATGGAGGTATACCGAGCTGTCATTCATGCCCGCGGTCGGGATCGGCCTGGCGGTGTCCACGGCGGTTGGGCGAGCCATCGGCGAACGCCGGCTGCATCTGGCCTATCGGCGGACCAAGCTGGGCACACTCCTGAACATGGCGTACATGGGCTTCATGGGCCTGCTGTTCGTGGTGTTCGGTCGGCCGTTGATGGAGATCTTTTCCAGCGATGCGGACGTGATCGCATTGGGCGTGGAACTGCTGATCTTCGCGGCCGTCTTCCAACTGTTCGACGCCGTGGCCATCACGTACAACAACGCCCTGCGCGGAGCGGGGGACACCCGCTGGCCGACGGTGGTCGGAGCCACGCAGGCCTGGGTCATCATGATCGGCGGCGGATGGGTGATGGCCAAGTATTTCCCGCATCTGGGTTCGCGGGGGCCGTGGATCTTCGCCACACTGTTTGTCGTTACCATCGGCGTGACGTTGTGGGCCCGCTGGCGGTGGGCGGCCTGGGAGAAACTGGACGTGATCGGCCGCGATGAGCCGTCGGTCGTCGATTCAACTGCCCAGGCGCAGCCCGGTGACGCGGGCGTTGGCAGCCCGGCAAGCCCCGCATAGAATGCGGAATTTCAAGACAGGAGACAGGAGCCAGGAGTCAGGAGACAGCAGACAGGAGACAGGAAGTCACACGGTGAGTGTGAAGTGGTATGCAACTTGACGTTGCAGCGGTGCGGATTCCGACTTTCTCACTTCTCCTTTCCAGCTTCCGTCAAATTCAGCCATGTTCAAAGACGTACCGGCACAATTTGATTTTCCGGCCTCGGAACGCGAGATCCTCGAGTTCTGGGAACGCAACGATATTTACGCCAAGTCGCTCGCCCAGCGCGAGGGGGCGCCGCCGTTCATCTTCTATGAGGGGCCGCCGACGGCCAACGGCCTGCCGCACCCGGGCCATTGTCTGACCCGCACGATCAAGGACGTTTTCCCCCGCTACCGGACGATGACGGGCTACTACTGCCATCGCAAGGGCGGCTGGGACACGCACGGTTTGCCCGTCGAGGCCGAGGTCTGCAAAGAGCTGGGTATCCACACCAAGGCCGAAATCGAAGCCTACGGGACGGAAAAGTTCAACCGGCTCTGCCAGGAGAGCGTGTTCCGGTACATGAAGGAGTGGGAGGAGCTCACGCGGCGACTGGGCTTCTGGGTCAACCTCCAAGAGGCGTATGTCACCTATCACAAGTCGTACGTCGAGAGCGTGTGGTGGGCGCTGGCCACGCTGTTTCGTCGCGGGCTCCTGTACCAGGGACACAAGGTCGTGTGGTGGTGGCCGCAGGGCGGAACGGCTCTGTCGTCCGGCGAAGTGGGCCAGGGCTACCGGGAGGTGGACGACCCGTCGGTGACCGTGCGTTTTCGCCTGGCGGACGACCCGAAGGTGAGCTTCCTGGCCTGGACGACCACGCCCTGGACGTTGCCCAGCAACGTCGCGCTGGCCGTGCATCCCGGGCTCGACTACGTGCAGGTGGAGGTGGGCGATGAGCAGTTCATCCTGGCCAAAGATCGGCTGGCGGCCGTGTTCAAGGGACTGCCGGTCGATCTGGAGAAGGACGTCCGCACGGTCCGCACGGTCCGGGGCAAGGAACTGATCGGCACCAAATACGAGCCCATCTTCAAGTACAAGACGCCCGAGGGCGGCAAGGCGTGGGAGGTGCTGGGGGCGGACTTCGTGACGCTGGACGCGGGCACCGGTATCGTGCATGTCGCCCCGGCGTTCGGCGAGGACGACTACCGCGCCGCCACCGAAAACGGCTTCGGGTTCCTCCAGTTGATCGCACCGGACGGCACGTTCGTGCCCGAGGCCACGGACTTCGCCGGGCGATTCTGCAAAGAGGCGGACGCCGACATCATCCGCTGGATGAAGGACAAGGGCGTTCTGCTCAAGCGCGAGCAGTATCGCCACGATTACCCGTTCTGCTGGCGGGCCGAGGACGACCCGCTCATCCAGTACGCACGCAAGAGCTGGTTCATCCGGACCACGGCGTTCCGCGACGCGTTTCTGGCCAACAACGACAAGATCAACTGGCTGCCCGATCACATCAAGACCGGGCGGTTCGGCCACTTCCTCGAAGGCAACGTGGACTGGGCGCTGTCGCGCGAGCGGTTCTGGGGAACGCCGCTGCCTATCTGGGAATGCGAGAAGACCGGTCGGCAGGAAGCGGTGAGCTCGTATGCGGAGCTCATCTCCAAGCCGGGTGCAACCGGCATGGAGGTGTGGGAGCAGGCCAAGCGCGAAAATCCGCAGTTGGTGGACGACCTGATGGTGCACCGACCGTGGATCGACGCCATCACGTACGATTCGCCGTTCGCCCCCGGGGCCCGCATGCGGCGCGTGCCCGAAGTGATCGACTGCTGGTTCGACAGCGGAGCCATGCCGTTCGCCCAGTGGGGCTACCCGCACGTGCCGGGCAGCGAGAAGCTGTTCCGCGAACGGTTCCCGGCCGACTTCATCAGCGAAGCCATCGACCAGACCCGCGGCTGGTTCTACACGCTGCTGGCGATCAGCACCATGCTGTTCTCCGAAGACTCGCAAGCCGCGGGCTCGAACACGGGCGGATCCTCGAACCGGTCCGACGCGACGTTCCCGAAAGCCTATCCGCATCCGTTCCGCAACTGCATCGTGTTGGGGCTCATGGCGGGCGAGGACGGCAAGAAGCTGTCGAAGTCCAAGCGGAACTACAAGGAACCGAGTGCCATCTTCGATCGCGAAGGCGCCGACGCCATGCGATGGTCGATGCTGTCGGCTCAGACGCCGTGGACGGGCGTGCGGTTCAAGGAAGAGGTCATCGCGACCGACAAGCGCGAGTTCCTGATCAAGCTGTACAACGTCTACAGCTTCTTCGTGATCTACGCGAACATCGACAACTGGTCGCCCGCCGGCAAGGACGGGCGAGATGCCAGTCCCTCGATGCAGTTGAGCGAACTGGACCGCTGGGTGCTGGCGGAGCTGAACCAGACCATCGCCGACGTGCGCGAGGCCATGGACCGCTACGAGAACTACCCCGCGTGCCGCCGGCTGGTGGAGTTCGTGGACGGGCTGAGCAACTGGTACGTTCGCCGGTCGCGCGACCGGTTCTGGCGGTCGGGGCTGGACGCCGACAAGCAGGCGGCCTACCACACGCTGTGGACCTGCCTGGAGACGTTGAGCCGGCTCATCGCGCCGTTCGTGCCGTTCTTTGCCGAGTCGTTGTATCAGAACCTGGTGCGGTCGCAGTTTGCCGATGCGAAGGAAAGCGTGCATCTGTGCGACTACCCGCAGGCGGACGCCAGCCGGATCGACCAGGCTCTCCTGCGTGAGATGGCCATCGTGCGCGAGATTGCCTCGCTTGGGCGGGCCGCCCGCATGGACGCGAAGATCAAGGTGCGTCAGCCCCTGCCGGTGGTGGAGATCGTGCTGGCCGATCCGGCACACGAGCAGTGGCTGAGCGGCCATCTTCCGCTGATCATGGACGAATTGAACGTCAAGCGGATCGAGTTCGCCACGCAGGCTGACAAGTATGTGTCCTACGAGGTGAAACCGAACTTCAAAGCCCTGGGACCCAAGTTCGGCAAGCTCGCCCCGCAGATCAAGAATGCTCTGGCCGGGGCGGACGCGGCCGCGTTACGCCGGCAACTGGAAGAGGCGGGCAAAGCGGAACTGAGCGTGGCCGGCCAGATTGTGGAACTGACGGCCGAGGACGTGCAGGTGACGCTCAAGGCCCGTGAGGGCTGGGCCGCCGCACAGGGTCGGCAGGTGGTGGTCGTGCTGAGCACGGAGATCACGCCGGAACTGAAGTCCGAGGGCTTGGCCCGCGACTTCGTGCACCTGGTGCAGACGGCACGTAAGGAAG
The DNA here is from genome assembly GCA_029550525.1 of Planctomycetota bacterium. Taxonomy (GTDB): domain Bacteria; phylum Planctomycetota; class Phycisphaerae; order UBA1845; family PWPN01; genus JACQVT01. The sequence goes on along the minus strand of JAKPHF010000062.1, from coordinate 24,831 downwards.
CGCAACTTGCGTACCAGGCTCGCATTACGTTGCGGGTAAGTGCCGCCGGCCCGGTGGCCGAAGCCATTATGGCCAACGCCGACTACATCAAGGGCGAGACGCTGGCCACGGAACTGACGCTGGATTCGTCGCTGACGGACGCCAAGCATTCGGGAGAGATCGAAGGAACGCCGGTCCGGTTCGAGCTGCAGGTGGTGTAAGCCGGCGCGGGGGGCAGGCGTCTCGCCCGCGTTTGAGGTGGGCAAGGTGCCCGCCCCTGAGAGACCGACCGTGGGCTTTGGGGCATTGATGTCCAACCAACCGTTACAACTCGCGGTGATGATCTCGGGCGGTGGCCGGTCGCTGCAGAATCTCATCGATCTGATTGCCGCGGGCAAGCTGAACGCCCGCATCGCGGTGGTGATCTCGTCACTGTCGAAGGTGGCCGGCGTGGAGCGGGCGCGAGCGGCCGGTCTGCCGGTCGAGATTATTCGCCGCAAGGACTTCGCCGACGTCGCTTCGTTCAGCGAGGCCATCGTCAACGTCCTCGACCGCTACGAAGTTGAGCTGGCCGTTCAGGCCGGTTGGACGTGTATGTGGCACATCCCCGATCGCTGGTATGGTCGGGTGATGAACATTCACCCCTCGTTGCTGCCCAAGTACGGGGGCAAGGGCTACTTCGGCCACCACGTGCACGAAGCGGTGCTGGCCGCCGGCGAGGCCGAGAGCGGCTGCACGGTTCACTTCGCCAACAACGAGTACGACGCCGGCCCCATCATCCTGCAGCGGGTCATTCCCGTGTTACCCGACGATACGCCCGACACGCTGGCTGCCCGCGTTTTCGAGCAGGAGTGTATCGCCTACCCCGTCGCCATTCGCCTGTTCGCCGAAGGCCGCCTGCGACTCCGCGGCGACTTCGTGGAAATCAAGGCCGATTGATGGACGCTCTGGGTAGGGGCTGGGGACTGGGGCCTGGGGGCTGGATTGGAGATCGGGCACAGAACAACGGCAGCCGCCCAAGATCGTCGGCGGCGATCAGTGCGGCATACTCGGAGAATCCATCTGCGAGGAAGATGAGTATGTCGAACTGCCAGGCCGCATGAGTCAGGATGGAAGTCTCGGGCCAGCGTCCGCCAACCGGCGGTTCATTCGCCCCGAATGGGGCATGAGTCAATAGCCGGCGGCGCGAGCCGCCGGGAAACGGCTTCTGTAATTCTATCCCTTTCTTCCCGCTGCCGGCGGAGCCGGCGGCGGGAAGAAAGGGAACAGATTGTGGGCGGTGGCTCCTGGTCCGTGGGCTCACGCCCACGGCTATTGACCGCCGCCCCTGCGGGGGCGAGAAGAGCTCGCACGCCGAACGTGTGCACTCGGGTGCCGCATTATTGTCGCCTGGCGAGTAGCATGCGCTCCGAGTCCGAGGCGGGCAGGATGCCCGCCCCCCAGGCTCAAGCCTCAGGACTCAGGTCTCAAGCCTTTCCCCCTGCACCGCCTTTTCGAAGAACGCCAGCAGCCGGGCGCGGCCTTCGTCACCGTGTTCGCGGAGAGGGGCGTAGTGATCGGCGCCGTCGACCAGCCACAGGTCGCGCGGCTCGCCGGCGGCGTGAAACAGTCGCTCGGCCATCTCCACGGGGACAATGTTGTCGGCCGTGCCGTGGATGATCAGCACGGGGCGAGGGGCGATGCGGCCGATGGCGTTGATGGGATCGTGGCCGTTGCTCATGAGCACGGACGGCACCCACCAGGCGATACACAGCAACAGCGGATTGCGGTGGATGTGGCAGGAGGCAATGCGGCGATAGCTGTCGAACGCGCCATCGGTGGCCAGTGCTCGAATCTCCTGGCGTTCGGCCGCCAGCACGATGCCGATCGCGCCGCCCAGCGACTGGCCGAACGCCACGATGCTGTGATCGTCCACGTCGGGCCGTGCCAGCAAATAGTCCAGCGCGGCGTGCGCATCGCGCAGCGTGCCCTCGCGGGTCACCGTGCCTTCCGACCGGCCGTAGCCCCGATAGTCGAAGCACAACACGTTCCAACCTGCCGCGGGCAGCCAGGCGACGTGCTGAAAATGGCCTGACATATTTCCGGCATTGCCGTGCAGGTGCAGGACGGTGCCTTTAGCCGGTCCGGGAGGAGACTCGTCTGCGTTGGCGGCGGCGGGAAAGAACCAGCCATCCAGCCGCGGGCCGTCTTTGGCCGCGAAGGTCACGCGTTCATACGCGAGTCCCATTTGCTCGGGCTTCCCGTACACGTGCCGGTTGGGGTAGTAGAAGAATCCGTCACAGATCGGCAAGGGTTCAAGTCCTGCGGCAATTGCCGCTCTGGTGCGCGGTTGCATCACCCATGTAGACCGTGTGATTGTAGATCTCCTGGAGCACACATCCAGTGCGCGGAAGCGGGCCCAGAGACCTGCATCACCACAACAAGACGCCGGTGACGCTGTTTCGATCATGGAAGCAGCAAAACGACGGGCCGTCAAGCGGTTCTTGCGGGTCGGCCGATGCGGCGGGACAATCGGGGCTACCCCCGGGAGAACACGGATGACCGATCTGCTCGAGAACGGCGATGTTGAAGCTTCACATTGTGCAGCCTCGCTGCCAGGCGCGGCTGCCTCTGAAGCTCGATGGTCCGTCTGGCGAGCCTTCTGGGCGGCCGGGCTGGGGCCTGCCACCACGGCCCGGCACCTCGCGCACGCGGGGCTGCTCAAGGCGTTCGCCGTTCACGCCGCCTCGGTCATCCTGTTGGTTTTCGGTGCCACGGTCGTCGCCGCCGCAGTTAGCGAGGACTCTACGTGGGTCGAAATCTGGGACGATATCTTCCGGGACATGTTTGGCCTGGGCGTTTTTGCCGCAACCATCGAGGCCGGCACCCTCGTCCTGGCCCTGCTGCTCGTGCCGTGGGGGGCGCGGGAGGAGAAGTTGCAAACGAGCCTGCGCTGGTCGATGCGAACCGTCTGGCAACAGAGCATGCACGTGGCGGTGGCCAGCCTGGCTTTGCACGTGCTCGTGAGTTTCTGGGAACGGTTCCTGTGGAAGCCGTGGTACGCCGCATACACACCAGCCCTCAACAGCGGCGTCCTGAATTGGTCGGCTCGTCCCTGGTACGTTCGGCACGCAGATGAGTGCGCGGGCTACGTAGGAGTCCTGCTCTACGCTTGGGTGCTGTGGGGCCTGCTTCGGGCGGTGGGGAGCCGGCCGCTGGCTGCCCCGGCCGATGCCACGCCGGCCTGCCAGTTGTGCGGATACAACTTGACGGGCGCGGCCACCGAGGGAGCGTGCCCGGAATGCGGCGAAAGCGTTGCTGCCTCCATCATGCCGGACAGCCGTCCGGGCGTGCTCTGGGAGCGGCGGGGAGCTTTGAGCCGTCGGCAGGCGTGGTGGCAAACCGCGTGGCAGGCGATCCGCACGCCGCGACAATTCGGACGTCAGATGCAGGTCTACTCGCCGCCGGCGGCGTATCGGCAATTCCTCCTGCCGAGCATGGTGGGCGGCGCACTCATCGGCATGGTGGGAGTGCTCGCTTGTTACGCCGGCTTGTTGCAATCCGGCCGCGTCGGCAGCATGTCCTACGAAGTCCTCGATGATCTTCTGTGGCTCGTGCTTCCCGTTGCGGCGACCGCATGCGGCATCTCGATCCTGACCACGTCGCTGTTCTTCGCCGGCACTGTCGGCGCGATCATGAGCCTGGCCAACCGTCGCAACCTCCTGCCGCTGGCCATGCGATGCGCGGCCTATACGAGCGGGTTTCTCCTGTTGTGGATGGCTGCCAACGTTCTGCCCGCGTTCATTTATGGCCTTGCGCCGGGCACCCGGTTGTTCCAAACACTCGCCGCCATGCTGCAGGCGGACGAGGACGACGTCGTCTTGCTCCTGTGGGGCGTGTTCAATCTGTTCTGGCTCGCCGCGTATGTACGAAAGCTCCATGCCATGATCCAGGGGGCCCGTTTCGCGACACGCTGACGGCGGTCGAGGGGACGTGGAAACCTGCGCAACCGGTGTGGGACGTCTGCGCGGGGCACAGGCCGGCGGCTTGTGATTCCGCTCCTCGCGACAGGCTTTCCGGGAACCGGTAGAATGCTCTCCGGGTACAACGAGTGCGGGGGACGGCCACACGCCGCCCCGATTCCGGAGACGACCTTGAAGTGGATGGCATTGGCAATGTCGGCCCTCGTTGTGGGGGCGAGTCTGGGCTGCGACTCACGCGAGACGGCGACGGCCTCGGAATCGCCGCCGCCGCGGACGGCGGGCGAGTTGTCCGCGTATGCCGGCTCCGAGAGCTGCGCGGAATGCCATCGTGAGGCCTACGACGAGTGGAAGCGGTCGCATCACGCGAACGCCCAGCGGGATCTGGACCCGGCGCTCGACGATGAGGTGTTCTCGCCCCGGCGGGAGATCGCCCACGGTTCGCAGACCTCCTTTGCCGACACGAAGGATGGTCGATACGTCCTCACGACGGCGGGCCGCGACGGCAAAATGCGCGACTTCGTCCCGGCCGAAGCGTTGGGCGTCTTCCCGCTTTGGCAGTACATCATCCCGGGCGAGCGCGGGGCGTCTCAACTGACCGAACTGGCCTGGGACCCGGTCGCCAAGGAATGGTTCAACGTCTACGGCAACGAGGATCGTCAGCCCGGCGAATGGGGCCACTGGACGGGGCGGGGCATGAACTGGAACTCCATGTGCGCCCCATGCCACACGACCGCGTTCCGGAAGAACTACGACCCGGTGGCCGACCGGTATGATTCCAAGTACGTTGAGAAGGGCGTCGGCTGCGAGTCCTGCCACGGTCCGCTCAAAGCCCACGTGGAGTGGCAGCGCAAACACCCGGACGGCGGCTTTTTCGGTGACCCCACACTGAAGAAGCTCACGCCCGATCAATACCTGGCGGTCTGTGCCTCGTGTCACTCGCGGCGGGGCGACCTGACCGGCCGATTTGCCGTCGGCGATGAGTACTTCGATCATTACGACCCCGCCATGCCGGATCTGAGCCAGACGTTCTATCCGGACGGCCAGATCCTCGACGAGGACTTCGAGTTCAACGTCTTTCAGCTCAGCTACATGCACGACGCGGGCGTCCGGTGCAACACCTGCCATCAGCCGCACACCAGCAAGATCCGCAAGCCGGTCAACGATCTGTGCCTGGATTGTCACCAGTCGTCCATGGGCGGGCGCATCGCCATCGATCCGGCAACGCACGGCTGCCGCCCGCACGGTCCGGATGCCGCTCAGTGCACCGACTGCCACTACCCGCAGACTCCCTACATGCAGCGGCACTGGCGACACGATCACGGGATGACCATCCCCGATCCGCAGCTCACCAAAGAATTCGGCATCCCTAACGCTTGCAATCGCTGCCACCAGGACAAGAGCGTCGATTGGGCGATCGAGTCGGCCGAGAAGATGTACGGCGAGCGCATGGACCGGCCGACCCGCCGGCGTGCTCGCGTGCTCGCCCGGCTCAAGCAGCACGATTTCACTGCGGTCGGCGAAGCGCTGGAACTGCTCGCGGCGGAGAAGAACGGGGCGTGGCGAAGCGTCTTTCTGAGGATGCTCACCCCGGCCGTCTATGAGCCGCGAGACCCGGATCTTCGCCAGGCCGTCCGGCAGGTGATGATTGATCGGCTGGGGGATCCGTCGCCGCTGGTCCAGTCGGCGGCCATCGACGCCCTCGAGCCGCTGGGCCCGGCGGTATCCGACCACATTCGGCCGCTTCTGCACGCCCCGTATCGCCTGGCGCGGGTCAAGGCTGCCTGGGCGCTGCGGCATGAGATCGACCTGCAGAGCCCGGTCGGCCGAGAACTCTCCGACCTGCTGGTGTACAGCCTCGATCAGCCGACGGGGGCGTTCCGCTGGGCCAACTTCCTGAACGAAACGGGCAAACCCGGGCAGGCGCTGAGTTGGTACAAAAAGGCGGTAGAGTGGGATCCGCACTCAGCCCCGTTCCGTCATGGATATGCCGTGGCGCTGAGCAGGCTGGGCCGTCTGGACGAGGCGCTGGCTCAGATGCTGGAAGGGGTGCGTCTCGCCCCGCAGGACGGGTTATTCGCGCATTCCCTGGGGCTGGTCTACGGCGAGATGGGCCGTTTGCCAGAGGCCCGCGAGGCGTTGGCCCGAGCCGTCGCGCTCGTGCCCGACCAGTCCCGCTGGTGGTACAACCTGGGCTTGGCCGAGAACCAGTTGGGCAATTTCGATGCCGCCGTGGCCGCCCTCGAAAAGGCCGAAGAGCTTGAACCTTCCGTAGCCGATTATCCGTACGCCCTGGCGACCATCTATCTGGAGCAGAACCGTCGCGAACAGGCCCGGGCTGCCCTCGGTAGGGTCTTGCAAATCGATCCCAACCATGCCGAAGCCCGCCGTCTGGCCGAGCAGCCGTGAGGCGTGGCAAAGACCTGAGACTTGAGTCCTGAGGCTTGAGGAGGCTTGTGGTGCAGGCATCCTGCCTGCACGGGCGCACGCTGGAAGCGTGTACCAGAAGGCTTTCGTGTCAAATATTCGCCGACCGGTGGCGGGGCTTTGCCGGATGGGGGCTCAATCCAGGCGGATTCTCGGCCTCGTGCCCCTGGCGATACGGCATTAAACCCGAGTGGAGGCGGCCGGCCTTGTGTCGGCGGCGTCCGTAGGCTCGTGATGGCTGTCGTTTAATGCGTTTCAAGTCATTCGCCGCCGCATCTCGCGCGCTGGCAACGTTGGTGTCCTGGGGTTTGGTGGCAATCTGTGCCGTTTTTTGCGTTTTAACAAGCAACTTGCTTGCACATCCTGCTCGCGTACGTTACAAAAAGGAATGTAGATTCGCGGCCGCCGAGATTGCCACCCGAGGATGTCACGCAGAATGATCGTGCCCCCATGCCACAATGCGCCCGGCTCGTCAACCGGCTTGCGACTTGACGACCGACGGGTGCGAGGACGCAGCGCAGTCCTCCACCTCCTGCTCGTGGCTGTCCTGTTGATTTTGCCCCTCTGTGGACGAGGTGTGGAGGCCCGAGGCGTCGAACTGCAACCGGCCGGGACCACGGCTCGTCCGAGCCTGCCCGCCGATCCGGGGCAGCGCCTGCTCATCCTGGTGGCAAGTCTGACCGGAGAAGGCACGTCCGCTGAGCGTCGCAACGCGGCACTCGAAATCCTCCGACTGCGAACCCCGGAGGCAGTCCAGGCGTTATCGGGCATTCTCGGGCTGAAGAACAACGTGGCCGCCAAACTGGCCATCTGCGAGGCTCTGGCCGAGGTCGATCCGGTCCCGGAGGGGTTGGCCGACGCCTTGTTTGGCGTGCTGCACCAACAGAAGGAGCAGGCTCTGCGCGACGGGGCGGTGGCTGCTCTGTATCGCGTCAACGAGCCTGCCGTGAGTAACCGCCTGCGCGAGTTTCTCGAGCAGGAAGAACTGCAGTGGCTGCGGGCGGAAAATGTCGCCCGATCCCGCGAGTTGTACAGCTTGCTGCCCCGGGAATCGGACCGTGTGGCCCGACTGCTCACGTGGTTGAAGGCCGCCCAGCCGCTCGACCGGCTGACGGCGCTGGAGATCGTTCACAGCGCCATGCTGGCCACCACGCCGACGCCGCCGGCTCGCGAGGTGCTGCTGCAGATTCGGCAGATGCTCCGGGACCCCGACCAGAACGTCCGCCGCAAAGTGGTGGTCGTGTTGCGGGACCTGCAGGAGAAGGAAGACGCCACCCGCATCGCGGGGATGCTCGAGCATGAGCGCTCGCCGGTGGTGCTCGAAGAGATCTACAAGGCGCTGGGCCGCATGGGGGCGGTCGAGGCGGTGCCGGCGTGCATCTCCGGCCTCCTGAGCCCAGACAACACCGTGGCCGCCGGAGCGGCCGACGCCTTGGGGCGGCTGTGCCGCAAAGTCAACGGAGAAGCGCCCCCGCAGGCCGCGGCGGCCGTGGCGGCGCTTCTGCAGAAGAGCTCGGTCCACATCGAGGATGCCAACCTTCGCGGCCAGATCGTCACCGCGCTCGCCGCCATCGCCGACCTGCAGTCGTTGCCCGTGCTGCTCACCCACGCCGGACCGGGAGAATCGGTGCCGCAGATTCGCCAGGCGGCGCTGACCGGAATCGGCGATATCGGCGACCCGACGCATATCGACCTGGTGATCTCGCGGTTGAACGAGGACCCCGACCCGGGCGTGCGGGAAGCCGCCGCCGAGGCCTTGGGTAAGCTCGGCCACCGGCCCTCGCATCTGCGGCCGCTCTCGCTGCGGCTGTCCGATCCGTCGCCGACCGTGCAAGCCAAGTGCTGGGCGGCTTATCGCCAGTTGTTTGCCCGGCTCACCTGGACCGAACGGCTGGAAGTGCTCGCGAGCTGGAGCGGCACCGACAAGGCCTCAATCATCCGCCGCATCGACCTGCTCACAGATTTGGAGTCGCAGGCGACCAACGCCAAGAGCGAGCCCGGCCAATTGGTCCGCATTCGTGAGGAGCTGGGCGACGCGCTGTTGGCGGGGGCCGAGTACGCCCTGGCCGCCGCCGCTTACAGCCGGGCCGTCGAGGCCATGACCGCTGAGCAGGGTGATCGACGACTCAGCGTCCTGCCGAAGCTGCTGGATGCCTATTTGAACGTGCCGGCTCACGACAAGGCCGTCGCGCTGGCCGCCTCGGCCAAGTCGCCGCAAATGGTCGGAGCGATGGCCGAACGCCTGCTCGCCTACGTCCAGGAGAAGGCCAAGATCGACGGTCAGGCTGCCGTGGACTGCATCAACAAATTCAAGACCGGCGCGCCGGCCCTGTTCGAAGGCGAATGGGGCCCCAAGTTCGAGCTGGTCCGCACCTCGGCCAGTCAGCCCGCCAGCACGCTGGCCGGCTGAGCAGTTGCCAATCTTTCGCGTGTTTATCCCGGTTCTGCAATAAGACCGGTTGTCGCTGCGCGCTTCGCGTGAGCGCGGGACGTGCTCACACGCGGACAGCGCGATCATCCATGCGGCCGACTCCGCCACCATGGCGACGGCCGTGGGCCACATCATCATTTACAACAACGAGCGGCGGCATTGGGCCCTCTCGTTCTTGAAGCCGGCGGATTGCTCTCACGGAACCCCGCCGACGTTGCTGGCCGAACGTCGCCGGAAGACTGGAAACGGCCAGGAGCCTGCGGCAGCAGGAGAACCTCAAACTGCGTCAAGGCCTGCTGCCCTGGAGCGAGCCGACCGTAGCCCAACGGAAATCCGGAAATATCTCATTGACGTGTGAAACAAATCACATCGCGAGGGACAAAGGTCCACTACGCCAAGGCGGGCATGTTTGATCATAGTGATGTGCGCATCTATACGAAAGCCAGGGACATCCCTAATCTGGGAAACATAGAAGCTCCGAATCGGCTTCAGGGGCGCATACTCCTGGTGGCAGGTGTGGATGTACAGTTCGCGATGCGTGCAGTCCCGCAGAGGCGCGGCGGCGTGAAGTTTGCGCTGGATCAGAAGCTGAATCCAGACACGGTGTCACTGCTGCCAAGTGGCCAATTCGATGAACACACGGTTGTTGCTGGAAACTTCGGAACCTGTACTGACCCTCCCGCTCCGCTCGCACTGCTTGGCCGTTTGAACCGGATAGCCAAGAAGAAGTGGAAAAGGACAAAGTCGTATCTCGTCAGTCTCCAGAAGCCGTTCTGGATGCCGGAGGCCGGATTGCGTCCGGAATATGATCTGCATCGTTGATCGGCTCGCCGCTGTGGGGATCGAGATGGATGTACATGGACGGGGCCTTGTATTATCTGTTGTAGTTCATAGGCAACAGTGAAAGGGGCGAGTCAAGAGCTCTGAGCTTCGGGCTGTGAGCCGTGAGCCGAACGCGGAGATGCGAGCCAGGCGGAGGGATTCTGATTCCTGGGATGCCTGGGGCACGTGTACGACCAGAAGCGGTGTCGCCAAACCGCAAGCGGCATGGTGGTGGTCACACCTAGGCTCGGGCGGGGGGGCAACCTATAATTCAAGATTACACAACCGCTGTGATGGATGAGTTTCATTTGGATATCAAGAGCGAGTGGGTGAATGCAAGAAGACAAACCACGTAAGGTGGATATGGAGCGGATTGCCGCGGCCGTGCGGGAGATTCTCATCGGGGTAGGCGAGGATCCCGATCGTGAGGGACTGCGAGCCACGCCCATGCGGGTGGCTCGCATGTACGCCGAGGTTTTCTCGGGACTGCAGGAGGATCCGCGTAAGCATCTGCGGACGTTCTTTACCGAGCAGTACGATGAGCTGGTCGTGCTGCGCGACATCCCGTTCCACTCCATGTGCGAGCATCATCTGTTGCCCTTCGCGGGCAAAGCTCACGTGGCGTATCTGCCCGACGGACGGATCGTAGGCATTTCCAAGCTGGCCCGCGTGGTCGAGGCATTCGGAAGGCGACCTCAAGTCCAGGAGCGCATGACCAACCAGATCGCCGACCTGCTCATGGAGGAACTGAACGCCAAGGGCGTGGCGGTCATCGTGCAGGCTACTCACTTGTGCATGACCTGCCGGGGTGTGAAGAAACCGGGCACCATCATGGTGACCTCGGCCCTGCGCGGCCGGTGCAAGTCGGATGCCCGCACTCGCAGCGAAGTGATGATGCTCCTTCACGACTCCACGAGCGGAATGAGTATGTAATTAGCGGAATGAGCGAGCCGCCGGGCTTGACCCGGCGGTCGCTTTCCGACGACGGAGTGCTCACGTAAGCAGTGCTCGTGTTGGGGATCAGCGCTTCGGGTGCAGGAGGGCGTAGAAGTAGTCCCACGCGAGGGCCTTCTCACCGTCGGGCTTGATCAGGTAGAAGCCGCGAACCTGGTCGTTAGTGGGCCGTTCCTTTACCCGCGATTCGTTGTCGTACAACTGCCAATAGACGATGTACGGACAGCCCCAGTCCAGCGCGGTTTCCACTGTGGTGCGAATCACGTTCAGGCTCTTTTCAGGGCTGGCGTGCGGATCCTGCTCGGACACCACGCTCGGCCAGCCGAACTCGCCGATGTAGATGTTCTTGGCGCCGAACGCCTCGCTGTCCGGGGCCTTGGATGCCAGATAGTCCAACGCTTCGCGAAGGGCCAGGCTGCCCTTGGCCGGATCGTCGGCGGCCGCCCCAATGACGTCATAGGCCGAATACGAATAGAGGTCGCAACGCGCGTAGGGCAGGACGTCGTTGGTGACCGTGCGACGGCCTTCCATGGCGACGGTCACGAGGTTCACCTCGCAGGCGTGATACACTTTCACGTCGGATCGGCCGGCTTGAACCCGGGCCCGCTCCACGCCTTCCTGGCGGGCATTGATCCATCGAACCATCTGGCGGGCGGCGTTCTCGGTCGGATCGGCTTCGGGCTTGCGGTCGAAGTTGCCGCGCAACGCCCAGTCGCCCTCCCAGTTCTGCAGGATGAACGTTTTGTTCTTGCCCTTGTACGTGCGGATGAGGTGCGTGGCGAGTTCCTCGAACTGGCGGACGTCCTCCGCGTACTCCTCATCGGTGTAGCCGTCGCGCCAGCGATCCATGGCATCTTCCCGGCTGATCGAGAACGCGGTCAGGATGTACGTGCGGAAGGGCTTGTTGAAGACCTCGCGATAGTACGGGTGGCTGGCCATCTCAACGAGGCTGTTGAACTTCTTGGGCCAGTCGCTGTTGAACGGGTAATGTCCGCGCGGGTCGTGCAGGTACAGCTTGATGGTTCGCATGCCCAGCTCGCGGATCCGGTCGGCTCCCTCGTTCAGGAAGTCCTGGTCGGTGAAGTTATACTTGCCGTTGACGTGCGTGCAGCCCAGTCGATCGGCGAGCGGCTTTGACGGCGGTTGTGCCCGGCGCTGGGCCTGAGCTGCCGTGCCGCTGCTCACCACCAGGTATGCGAGAATCCACACCGCCGTCCATCGCGTTTCGCGAGCCATAGAGAAACCTCCGTTCACGCGAACATTAGCCGATTCAGGCCGATGGGGGCAAGCAGGCCGGTTCAAGTCAGGTCGTCGAGGCAATCGGGGCATGGCAACGTGCTTTGCCGCACCCGCAGCGAGGCTCGCAACGACGGCGCACGATCCGTCGCACGGCGGCCACGAACGATGGGGTGGCAAGCCGGAGCAAGAAGGCGGCCTCGAACTCCTCGAGGACGAATGCGGGCAGCGTGGGACAGACCGCGACCACACGGTCGGTCGGCCCGTAGCCCACATGGACGACGTGACAGCCGGTCTGATCTGGCGGGATGGCTTCCAATTCGATACCCTGACCTCGCTCGCGGCCGTGTTCGTGCAGGTCCGCCCGGCCATGCGGCGGTGACATCAACGCGTTGCAGAGGATAAACGAACATGCATCACAAGAGAATTGGAACGATTGGCAAGACAGGCGCGATGCTGGGAGTTCTGATGGTTGCGTTCCCCTCAGCGGCGTCGGAAATCCCGACCACGGCGGGCGACGCCTACCGCATGCCTTCGGGGCACATCGAGACGCGGTGGTACACGCGCGAGAACCCCAAGGGCGAGAAAGGCAAAGGCGGCACGGAGAAGTTCGGCCGCAAAGGGGCGCCGTGCGCGGGCATCGGCAAGGGCCAGTCGCTCACGCTGCTCGACGTTCAAGGCAGCGGCACGGTGCGGCGCATCTGGGCGACGCTGTGGGATCGCAGCCCCGAAGCGTTGCGGGGACTGAAGATCGAGGCCTACTGGGACGGGGCGGCCACACCGGCCGTGCAGGGGCCTTTCGGAGACTTCTTCTGCCACAGCTTGGGCCACATGGCGACGTTCGAGAACGATTGCTTCGCTTCGCCCGAGGGCCGCAGCTTCAACTGCTTCGTGGCCATGCCGTTCAAGAAGAGCGCGAAGATCGTGCTTATCAACGAATCGCCCAAGGACAACGGCATCTACTACGACATCGCCGTCACACATGGCGACCAGCACGGCGACGACATGCTGTATTTTCACTCGTTCTGGCGTCGCGAGAACATGACCAAGCTTCGCCAGGATATGACCATCCTGCCGAAGGTCGAGGGGCGCGGCCGATTCCTTGGCTGCAACCTGGGCGTGCGGTTGCATCCGGCCATGACCGGGTTCTGGTGGGGTGAGGGTGAGGTCAAGGTTTACATCGATGGTGACAAGGAATATCCCACGCTCTGCGGCACGGGGACCGAGGACTACATCGGCACCGGCTATGGCCAGGGCTACTTCACCCATCGGTATCAGGGCAACCAGTTCATCGGCAAGTTGTTCAGCGCATTCGGGTTCTACCGGTTCCATCTGCCCGACCCGCTGTTCTTCCATAAGGACATCCGCGTCACCATTCAGGTGATGGGCGGGCCGAGCTATGAACAGATGATCGAGGCGTTGGGCAAGGATCCATCGCTGAAGTTCATGAAGGCGGGCGACGGCACGCAGTTCTATACCCGCGAGGAGTTGGAAAAAGAGCCCAAGCGAGCCGAGGTCATGGAGCGCATCGACGACCATTGTGCCCAGTCGTACTGGTACATGGACAAGCCAGAGAACGGCCTCGGGCCCATCGCTCCGGCGGCCGAGCGTATGAAGGATCTGCCGGAAAAGCCCTGATCGCCAAGGGAGGCGGGCATCTTGCCCGCCTCAAACCAGCAGCATTTTTCGGGGGCGGGCGTCTCGCCCGCCTCTTCATCGCGCGGCTTACATGTACATCCCGCCGTTGACCGCCAGCACCTGCCCGGTGATGTAGCTGGCCTTGGGACTGGCCAGGAACACGATGGCGGCGGCGACCTCTTCCGGCCGGCCAAGGCGACCCTGCGGCGTCATTTGTTTGACTTGTTCGATGACCGGGGCCGGCACGTCGCGGGTCATGTCGGTCTCGATGTAGCCTGGCGCGACGGCATTGACTGTGATGCCCTTGCGGGCCACCTCGCGAGCCAGTGTCATGGTGAACGAGATCAGACCGCCTTTGGTCACCGCGTAGTTGGCCTGCCCAAAATTGCCGGTCTGGCCGACCACCGATGCGACGTTGATGATTCGGCCCCATCCCGCTTCCACCATGCTGGGCAGAACCTCATGCGTGACGTTGAACGGCCCGTTGAGGTTCACGCCGAGCACCTCGTCCCACAGCATGCGCGTCATCTTCATGAACGTCCGGTCACGGTTGATGCCGGCATTGTTCACCAGCAGATGGATGGGGCCGAAATCCGCCACGATCTCCTGCACCATGTCGTGAGCCTCGTCCTCTTTGGAGACGTCGGCCGCATAAACCTTGCATTTGACCCCCATCTTCTGGACGTTCTCGCACAACTCCAACGCCGCCCCGTTGGAATTGTGATAATTGATGGCCACGTTGGCCCCGGCTTCGGCCATGGCGATGACGGTGGCTCGGCCAATGCCGCGGGCGCCGCCGGTCACGAGACAGGTTTTCCCTTCGAGGGGCTTCATGGGCTAATCCTCCGATGACTTTATCAGGATTCAGATGTAGGCATTGCAGAATGCTTCCAGTGCCTGCAGGACGCTGGCCCTGCGCTCATCGTCCGGCAAGGTGCGAAAGCAGGTGACCAGACGAACTTCCTGGATGCTGAGGTTCAACGACGGACCCCGACTGAAGGTCCGGGGCTCGTCTCGCCTTCTCCGGGCCGCCGCCACCGGCCGCGACCGCACAGCGTCGCGAGGGCGGCGTCTCGAGTCCGGAGCTTTCGGGGTGCTCACAACCTTGACACCCATGCCGGCCTCCTCCCTGTATCACCAGAGTTATCCCGCTTAACCGGTCTCCGCCGAAGGCATGATCTGCATCGACCGCCGCGCCGGCAGTTGATGCGACGGAAAAACGAACCCCCGCGCCGCGTCATCTTGACCCCATGACGCCAGCCAGGTAACAGCCCATCATCAGCTTGATTCTATTGGAAGCCGCGGCTGGAAAAATCCGCCGAACCCGGGTTTGTTCGTGGGGGATGTTCCTGATGGCACGCTAGCCCGCCACACCCGGGCGAAGACGCGAGCTTGCTCGCCCCGGTTTCTTACAGGAGGCAACAGAGGTAACAGAGAAGAAAAACAGGCCTCTTTCTCTGTTGCCTCCTGTTGAGATTTCTTAAGTGCAAAAAATACACGCCCGGGTCCGGGGCGGGACGGCCTCCAGACTCGGGCGGTTGATCTAACAGGCACGCACGGACTGGTGCCCGTGCAGACATAAATATGACACTGTGCGTTGTTACGCGGACGGGTGCCAGCCGGCGTCAGCCCACAGCTCGCCGGTCACGGCCGAGTTGGAAATCATGAAACAGATCGCGTCCGCGATCTCTTCAGTTCGAATGAGCCGGCGCAACTGCGTCTGCGGCAGGATGCGGCTGCGGATGTACTCTTCGCCCAGTGCCCGCACCATCGGCGTGTCGGTGAACCCCGGGTGAATCACGCCGAAACGCACGCCATGAAACATGGCTTCCTTGGCCAGCGTCGAGGCTGCGCCTTCGAGCCCCGCCTTCGCTGAGGCATACGAGACCTGTCCCTTGTTTCCCAGCGACGAGATGGAGCCGATGAAAATCACCGTACCCTGCACGTCCTCTTCCGGTTCCCACCGACCCTTGCCGCGGGCGGCGCGGTCCTCCGCGATCCCGGCGACCAGTTGCATGCCCCAGTAAATGGGCGCGATGAGATCCACGTCGATGACCAGCTTGAACAGTTCCAGCGGGTAGATTTGGCTCTTGCCGGTGGCCTTGTCCACTTTGACGGCCAGGGCGTCGCGCGTGATCCCCGCGGCGGGCACGCAAATCTGGGCCACGCCGTACTTGGATCGGACCTGCTCGAACACGCGTTCACGGAAAGCGGCATCCACGGCGTCGCCCACGAAGGCCTCGGTCGCCACGGCGGGAAACTTCTTGTGCACGGCCTCGGCCACTTCGCAGCATCGCTCGCTCTGGTCCACCATCGCGATCGCCCGGCATTTGCGGGCGGCCAGTTCGAGAACGACCGCCTCGCCGATCCCGCTGGCGGCTCCGGTGACCACTGCCACTGTGTTTTGAATGTCCATCGACCAATCCTTAGGAATGTCTGCCGGCTTACCGCCGACCATCGAAGTATATTCGGCCGACCCCAGCGAGGTCAAACCAGTGTTGTGCACACGCACAACACACTGTACAATCTACGTGACGGGTGCTAGAATGGTTCGCTCGTCCGTAAACTTCGTTTTCGTCGGACGGAAAGCGAGAATTGTCAGACGGGAAAGGACACGGCCTTTCGGCTATGTGGTGCTGCTGCACACATAGGGCATGAGCCATGGATCACGGAGCTTCAAACGACGGTCAACTGCTGGATATCCGCAAGTACCCTAATCGCCGGTACTATGACGCGACGCGCAGCCAGCACGTCAAGCTCGAGGACATCCACGAGCTCATCCGGCAGGGTTACGAAGTCAAGGTGACGGATTCCAAGACCGGTCGCGATATTACCGCCAAGGTGCTGGCTCAGATCATTCTGGAATTGGATCCGCCCAAGCTGAAGATCTTCCCGGTTCCTCTGTTGCACCGGCTCATTCGGGCCAACGAGCAGTTGGTGCATGATTTCACTGATAAATACTTCAATCGGGCATTAGCCTGCTTTTTGGAGTCGCACAAGAACTTCGAGGCATACCTTCGCCAGGCGGTCGGGCTCACGTCGAACGGTCCCGACTGGACGCGCATGTTCAATCCTTTCGCCAATCCCTTCCTCATGGCCTTCGCGCCTCAAGGCAACGGCCATTCACCGTCGGAGCCTTCCGCGGAGACGGCAGCTCTTCGCCGGCAGATCGATGAACTGAAAGCCCAGATGGAGCAACTGCAACAGAAGCTCAACACGTCTGCCTGATGCCCACGCTCACTTCGAGGCCACGTTGGGCGACGCATGGGCGGGGGTAGGGGGATTGCCTGTGTGCACGTGCACTAAGAAGGACGGCTCGGTAGCGGGCGGAACGGCGTCATCCTAGTGGATTAGCCCACTTCGGACGCATAGTCGGCAATAGTGCACATGCACAAAATTGGGTTGACCCGGGCCGATGCCAGTCCTATACTCGGTGTCGAGTCTTGTCTTCCGCGTGGAGGGCAGGGCACAGCCGTACATTCGGGTAAAGGGCAAAGCATTATGGCAGTCAGACCTGAGATGATGGCGACGGACTGGTTCCAGAAAGCCGCCGAGGCCGTGGACGCCGCCGTGAAGACGAGCATGAAGTTCCAAGAAGAGGCTATGCAGTGGTGGGCTGAGGTGATGGGTGGGGCCAACTCGATCCAGGATTGGCAGAAGCGAGCCCAGGCGATGGCTGCCGAAGCGATTCCGACCGCGCAGCGGGGGGCGGAGGAATACCTGCGGGCCATGGATCAGACATACCGCACGGGCGTGGATGTGTTCAAAAAAGCCTTTCAAAGCGGCGAATGTCGGTCGGTGGAGGATCTGCAGGCCCGTATGCAGTCGTTGTGGGAGGCGGCGCTGGGAGCGCTGCGGACCAACACGCAAGCGTTCATCCAGGCGAACACGAAGGCCATGGAAACCTGGGCCGACATGGTTCGCAAGAACGCTTCCGAGCAGTCCAACGGATCGCATTAGTCGTCTCGTTCTTCATCTACCGTAGCCCGCGGCAGCGTCGAAGCTGACTCGGGCTTGAACCGGTCTCTCGGCTTCGGGCCGGCACTCGGCCTTTTCGCAAGCCGGGCACGCGATCAGGGCAGTCGTCGAGCTTCTACTACCCAGGAGATGGTCCATGCGAAAAGAAGTCGTTTTGGCGGGCGGGGTCCGAACACCGATCGGCTCGTTGTCCGGTGCGTTGGCCGAGATGTCCGCGCCGGCGATGGGAGCTGCCGTGGTCAAGCAGGCGCTCGAGCGAGCGGCGGTACCGGGCGGCGAGGTCGACGAGGTCATCATGGGCAACGTCATTGGCGCGGGCTTGGGCCAGAATGTCGCCCGCCAGGCGGCGATCGGAGCCGGTTTGCCGGTAAGCGTCGGCGCCATGACCGTGAACAAGGTCTGCGGATCGGGTCTCAAGTCGGTGATGCTGGCCGATCAGGCCATCCAGTGCGGTGATGCTTCCGTCGTCGTGGCCGGCGGTATGGAGAGCATGACGCGAGCGCCTTACCTGCTCGAAAAAGCCCGCCAGGGTTACCGGATGGGCCACGGCGAGCTGGTCGATTCGATGATCCGGGACGGGCTGTGGGACGTGTACAGCAACCTCCACATGGGCATGTGCGGCGACCGTTGTGCCGAGCGTTACGAATTCTCGCGGAGCGCCCAGGACGAATACGCGATTACCAGCTACAAGCGAGCCCTGCAGGCTGCGGCAGATGGGTCGTTCGCTCGCGAGATCGTTCCCCTTCAGGTGCCGGCAGGCAAGAACACCGTCACGGTGAGTGATGACGAGGAACCCAAGCGGTTCAATGAGGACAAGCTCCGCCAGTTGCGCCCGGCATTCGGCAAGGAAGGCACGATCACGGCCGGAAACGCCAGCAGCGTGAATGATGGGGCGGCGGCGGTGGTGGTGCTGGCCGGCGAAAAGGCTCAGAAGCTCGGCGTCAAACCTCAGGCGCG
Source organism: Planctomycetota bacterium (assembly GCA_029550525.1). Taxonomy (GTDB): domain Bacteria; phylum Planctomycetota; class Phycisphaerae; order UBA1845; family PWPN01; genus JACQVT01. Next base: position 6,450 of record JAKPHF010000062.1, on the reverse strand, counting down.
GATTCTCGGTTACGCGACTGCATCGGTCGAGCCCGAGTGGTTCACCATCGGGCCCGTCTCAGCCCTGCGCCGCCTCTTGGATCGCATCTCGCTCGAGGTCTCGGACATTGACGTGTGGGAGATCAACGAGGCCTTTTCCGTGGTGCCCATGGTGGCCATGAAAGAACTCGGGATTCCGCACGATTGCGTGAACGTTTTCGGCGGGGCGGTGGCACTGGGGCATCCGATCGGGGCCAGCGGCACGCGTGTGTTGGTGACGCTTTTGAACGCGATGGCCAGCCGCAAGGCCAAACGCGGTATCGCCACGCTGTGCATCGGCGGCGGCGAGGCTGTCGCTCTGGCCGTGGAAGCAGTTTGACCGTGGGAATTGTGATGCAGGCATCCTGCCTGCACTGTTCACGCTGGAAGCGTGCACCACAAGGTACGCATTGAGTGCTCCCTCAGAAAGCAGGCAGGAGATGTTCGGCACGAATAACGACACGTTTATGAATGAAATGCTGGAGCAAACCCAGACGCTGACCAAGCTCTGGATGGATACCGCCTCGCGAATGACGGGGGCCATGTTTGCGTTCACGCCGGGGGCCACGCCGTTCGAGGCCAACCGCCAGGTGCGCGATGCATTCCTGTCCTCGTGGGGCCACTCGCTCGAAGCCTACATGCGGTCCGAGCCTTTCCTGCGGAGCATGCGGCAATCACTGGACCTGGCCATGGAGATGCGCAAGCAGTTCTCGCAGCTCATGACCCAGGTGCACCACAGCACGGGGACGGCCGCCCAGGAAGACATCCGGTCGATCATGCTCGCCCTGCGGCATGCCGAGGTCCGGCTTTCGCAACGGATGGAACAGTTGATGGACCGGCTCGAGCAACTCGAGGGACAGCTGGACGAGATACAAGACAGCGTCGAACTGATCAAGGGAGACGTGGAGGTCGTGGAGGCCGAGCTCGGTTCGGACGAGGAGAATAACCGAATGTCTCGCGGGCCTCGTACCGCCAGCCACGCACGGAAACGGACGTCGTCGAGGAACAGGAAGGCAACATGAGTGATAACAATGGAGCAGGCAACCCTTGGTTCGAGTTGCAGAACTCCATGATCGAGGAAGGGTTTCGCAACCTTCGCCGCTTGACGCGGTTGCCGCACGTATGGAAGCAGGCCCAGGCGTTGACCAAGGGCTTCACCCCGTCGGAAATCGTTTACCAGGAAAACCAGATTCGATTGCTGCACTACTTGTCGGATGAGCCGCCCAAGTATCGCACGCCGCTCATCTTCGTGTTCGCCTTGGTCAACCGCTCGTACATCCTCGACCTCAAGCGGGGCAAGAGCGTGGTCGAGCACTTCGTGAAGCGCGGCTTCGATGTCTACCTGCTCGACTGGGGCGTGCCCACCGACGCGGACCGGTTCCGCACGCTCGAGGATTACATCGAGGGATACCTGGCCAACGTGGTGAACCACGTGTGCGAAAGCACCGGCTCGCCGCAGGTGAGTATCCTGGGCTACTGCATGGGCGGCACGATGAGCTCCATCTTTACCGCCTTGCATCCCGAGCGCGTCGCCAATCTGATTCTGTTGGCCGCCGGCATCGACTTTGCCACCCGCGAGGGGCTGCTGAACCTTTGGACCGAGCACCTCGATGTGGACAAGTTCGTGGACATCTTCGGCAACTGCCCGGCCGAGTTTCTGCAGACGTCGTTCCAGTTGCTCAAGCCGGTGCAGAACATCATCCAGAAGCCCATCAACTTCCTGGATCGCCTCGACGATCCCAAGTTCGTCGAGGATTTTCTGGCCATGGAGATGTGGCTGAACGACAACATTCCCGTGCCGGGCGAAGTGTACCGCAAGTTCGTGAAGGATTTGTACCATCAGAACCTGCTCACGCAGGGGCGGTTCCGGCTGGGCAACCGGCGGGTCGATCTGAAGAAGATCACTTGCCCGGTGCTGAACCTGATGGCCAAGAACGACGATTTGGTTCCGCCCGCCCAGAGTCTGCCGTTCAACGACCTGGTCGGCTCGGAAGATCGTACGGCCATCGTGTTCGCGGCCGGACACATCGGCCTGGCCGTTGGCAGCAAGGCACAGCGCGACCTGTGGCCGGAGGTGTGCGACTGGTTGGCTCAGCGCAGCGAAGCCGCCGAACCCGTGCCGAGCAAGGGGTGAACTCAGAGACCTGAGGCCTGAGACCTGAGGGCGTGTGCGGGTCGAGCGGGGTGAAATTGTGGTGCAGGCTGCCTGTCGCACTGTTCACGCTGGAAGCATGCACCACGATCCGAGTGCCCACTCTTTCCCCAGCCCCTAGTCCCTTACTGAATCATCGGTTTCGGCGAGGGGCCATCGACGCCGTCGCGCGGCTGCTGCTCGGCGAACTGGTCCTCGTCCTTGAACTCCTTCTTCAGCCGGTACAACTCGGCCTTCAACTGCTCGGTGAGCTCGTTGTACTCCGGCCGGCCGTACAGGTTGTTCAGCTCGTCGGGATCGTTGACCAGATCGTAGAGCTCCCACTGGTCCTTCTTCCAGAAATAGATGAGCTTGTGCGTCTTCGTGCGGACGCCGTAGTGCCGGGCCGTGTTGTGGTGGCCGGGGTCATGGTAGTAGCGGTAATAGATGCTGGTCCGCCAGTCGGCCGGCGCCTGGCCTTGCAGGAGAGGCAGGAAACTCCGCCCCTGGATGTCAGACGGCACGCTGATCCCGGCGATCTCCAGGAACGTAGGCGCGATATCGATGTTCAGGGTCATCGCTGTTTCCACGCTGCCCGGCTTGATCACCCCCGGCCAGCGGGCGACGAAGGGCGTCCGCAGCGACTGCTCGTACATGAAACGCTTGTCATACATACCCTTGTCGCCGAGATAAAAACCCTGATCGCTGGTGTAGATCACGAGCGTGTTGTCAGCCAGACCGTTGGCGTCCAGCCAATCGAGCAGCCGGCCCACGTTGGTGTCCACCGACTGCACGCAGGCAAGATAATCCTGCATGTAGCGCTGATACTTCCACGCGTTCAGCTCTTCGCCCTCAAGCACCTTCTTCCGGCCGTCGATCTCGATCTCGACCTTCGTCGGCTTGCTGCTGAGCCATTGCCGCAACTCGCGTTCGTTCAGCCCCTCCGGCGGTTTGAGCTTCAAGTCGCGGTTGGTCATGTCGTCGAACACGCGCTGCCGGTTCTCCTTGATGGCGTCGGTGCGGGTGGCGTAGTCGTCCCGCAGCGTTGGCGGCTCGGGGATCTGCTTGCCGGCGAACATGGCCCCGTGCTTCTCGTCGGGTTCCCACGAACGGTGGGGCGCCTTGTGGTGGACCATCAGCATGAACGGCTTGTCCTTCGGACGCTTTTCGAGAACCTCGATGGCCAGGTCGGTGATCACGTCGGTGACGTAGCCCGGGATGGTCCGCGCCCGATTGGCGTCGTAGAAGATGGGATCGAAGTAGCGTCCCTGGCCGGGCAGAATTTCCCAATGGTCAAACCCCGTAGGATCGCTGCCCAGGTGCCACTTGCCGATGATGCCGGTGTAATAGCCGGCCTGCTGCAGGTACTTGGGAAACGTGGGCTGCGAGCCGTCGAAGCGGTTGAACACCGGCACGCCGTTGATATGGCTGTACTTGCCGGTCAGCACGCAGGCACGAGCGGGCGTGCAAATCGAGTTGGTCACAAAAAAGTGCTCGAAACGCACGCCCTGGTCGGCAATACGATCCATATTGGGCGTCTTGTTGACCTTGCTGCCGTAACAGCTCATGGCGTGGGCGGCATGGTCGTCGGTCATGATGTAGAGGATGTTCGGCCGTTTGGGCGCGTCCGCCGCACGAGCGTCCGCGATCACTCCGTGGCTGACCAGACCGAACAGCATGACCATCATCGCGACGAGCAGGGATTTAAGTGCGTTCACCGATAGGCCCTCCTGAATGGCGAGCCTCGCCGGCAGGGCGAAGCTCGCGACTGATGATAACCCCGCCTTCGTCCAGCGCCCAGCCGATCAGACGTGTGGTCACAACCGGCGGAAAAGCGGCTATCGTGACCGCCTCGTATATGCGGAACGCCTGCGCCGATTGCGGGCGCGACTCACAGGTGACGCTCAAACCCCAAAGCTGGGACGTTATCTTCGCCAGCGGCTTCGCATGAGACCCAGACCGGTGAAGGTCAACATCCATGGGAAGAGCGTGTTCCAGCCGCAGGTCGGCGGTTGCGTGTCATCCTCGTCTTGCGGATCGCTGATCGGATGCGTGGCATGGTCGTCGGGGGACGGCGGATCGGGATCCGAATCCTGTGGATCGGGGTCCCGCTCCTGCAGATCGGGGCCCGGATCCTGCGGGTCGGTCGGCGGATCGGAGTCCGGATCCTGGGGATCGTTTGGCGGTTCAGGCTCGCCGGGATCGGCCGGCGTGGTGAATGTCACCACTTTGCCGTAACCCGTGCCGGCGCTGTTGGTGGCGTAGGCGCGGACGTAGTACGTCATGCCGGGCGACAAGCCGGTGATGCTGCTGCTGAACGAACCCAGGCCGGTGCCGTCGGAGGTCTTGTTGTCGGCCACGGTCGGCTCGCCGGTGGTGTTCCAGCATACGCCGCGGGCGGTCACGGCCTCACCACCATCCGTGGTTACCTCGCCGCCGCCGTCGGCGGATGATGCTGTCACGTTCACGACCGCCGTGGTGGTCACGGTGGGGGCGACGGGCACAAATTCGTACGCGCCGATGTCGCTCGCGCCGCGCTGTGGCCGGGGGACGCCGCGCTGATCCATGTGCAGCGGGTCGATGCCCGCGCCGCCGGTGCCGTCGGGGATCTGATCGGCCGCGGGGCTGTTGGCGGGGATGGCCCGCGTGGGGGTCGGCCCGCCGTTGTCGGTCAGCGGTCCGAGCAGCGGATCCACGCCGATGATGTTGCCGACGTCCGTGTTGCTCCCGTACGTGGTGTCGAGGCAGCCGTTCACGGTCGAGGCGTCGCGGATGAGGTTGTAGCCCAACGAGTTGATCCGACCATCAATGTCCGCACAACACGTCGAGGACGCCACGTTGTCGGATACGATGGTGTTTCGGATATGCAATCCATGTCCTTCCAGCGAATAGCCCGAAGCCAGCCCGCCGCCTTGGCCTGCAAAGTTGTGTGATACCGTGCAGTACGCCAGCGTCGTGCCGCTGTCAGCCTCGTAGACGGCGCCACCAGCGCCATCGGCCGCATTGTCGCAGAGCGTTGAGTTCGTGATGTTCGCGAGACCGCCCACATTGGCGATTCCGGCCCCGCGGCCATCCTCATCTATGGTCGCGCCGGAGGCTTGGTTGGCGGAAATCGTGCAACGGATGACGTTTAAGATTCCGGCGTTGTAAATGCCTCCGCCATAGGCGGTGGTGAAATCCGTGGACACGATTCGATTTCGTGTGACCACCACCTGGATCAGCGAGAGTGATCCCAGGTTGTCGATTCCGCCGCCCCGCGCCGAATCGCCCACCACTTTGCCGTGTCGGATGGTCATGTCGCGAATGGTGACGGTTTTGCCGGGCGCGATGTTGAACACGCGATTGGTCGCGGCGTCCTCGTCAGCGTGTGCTTGAACGATGGTTTGGCTGGCGCCGAGCCCCTCGATGGTGATGTTCTTGTTGACCGTGATGCCCTGCTCTGTGTGCACGGCATCGACGACGCGGATGGTGTCGCCTTCATCGGCGGCTGCGATGGCGGCCTGGAGGGTGGTGTGATCGCCCGCCGCCCCCACAGTGAGGATTGCCGCCTGGAGTGCGGGCGCGACCAACAGGACAAACACGAGACTGACAATCGGCACGTGGTGGCGAGACAAACCGCACATCGAGATGATGCCTCCTCTTGCACCTCGGGCGACTGCGACAGATACCCCGCTCTTTGCAACCACGGATGAAGCCGGCTCCCAGCTGTCAGCTCTTAGCTCTTAGTGTCACTCAAATGTCCGGCTCACAGCTCAGAGCTCACAGCCCATAGCCCTATCTTTGAATAGGAATGTATACCAGCGGTCGGGGCATCCGCAAGGCGCCGATAAACGCGGGCGGAATGACCGCCCGCCGGGAATGGACGGCCGTATGGATCACGCTTACCGAACGCTCTCCTAAATCTGCGGCCATCTGCGCAAGCTGCGGACAAAAAGCACACACGTGCATCGTTGAGAACGTTGGTTAGACCGATAGGAAGGCGGCATTGTCCGCAGGTGTCGCAGATTGGCGCAGATTGACGGGGCGGGAGGTTGCATCTTCCTCGTTCGTGGCAACGGTGCAGCTGTCAGACGGATGTCTGGCTCATAGCTCAGAGCTTGTAACGAAAAGGGCTTGCTGCGGCGTTCGCGGCAAGCCCCTGGAGGATCCGAAATGCCGGGCTCGGGAATTCGAGCCTGTTGCCCCGACTGCTCTTACTTGTTGGTCGGGAAGTTGGCGATGTCGTCCTCGGTGCCGAATAGCCCGTCCGGCCCGGCCGACAGCAGAATAAATGTCTCGGCGTTATGCGGCATGAAGATGCC
>JAKPHF010000034.1 GCA_029550525.1 Planctomycetota bacterium | reverse complement strand
AGCGCGAGCGCATCGACCGACTCGACGATGCAGGAACCAGCATATTCCGGCACGGGATCAAAGCAGATCCTCTGGGACTTGCGGCCCGGCTGGAGACGGTCCACGGTTGGCTACTGTCCATCCGTCGTGCCCTCCACTTCCGGCGTCTGCTTTCGCGGCAGAAAGAACGTCACGATGCCCGAATGCGTGGCGTCGATGTGCGCTTCGGCCTCGCGCAAGGCGTCCTCCGGATACTCGTAGTCGCCGCACGCTACCAGCATAAGGATGTTGTTGGGCTGGTCGTATGCTGCGGCGATCTTCAGTTTTACCGCCCCTTCCGGCGGCTGCTGCTTGGCGGCACCGACGCGGGCCAGGGAGAGGAGGCGGTTCCAGTCGGCGTCGTAGAAGCAGCCTATGCCCTTTGCTGTTGCGAGCGCATCAATAAATTCGTTATCCGTCATCTGCAGATACTGGCCGGTGCCGCTCTTGGTCGGCTTCATCTCCGAAGTCGCTGCGTTGAATCCGTTAAGATTGGCCATGTGCAAGTCTCCTTGTTCAACCCGGCTGCGTCTCGATCTTGGTCTTGTTCATGCAACACCTTTCGCTTCGCCCTGCAGCATGTTCACTCGTACGACCGCAGCGGCATTGGGTGGACTGACGCTGTTGCCGATCATCGCAACCTGATTCGCTTTGGAGCCGATCAGCAGGTAGTCGTCATGGAAACCCTGCGCTCTGGCCAGTTCGCGAGGCTCGAGCATTCGCAGGCCGATGTCGACGATCTGCCAGGGCTCTCCTCTGATAGTGACTAGACCGAATCTGTGCTTGCTGGTCACCGTGGTGCCGTAGTACTTGATCAAGAACGCCCGGACCTCGGCCAGGTGGTTTCCGCCGGCAGTGACGGTCGGAAGAGGCTCACAAAGACTGGCCCCGACGCTCGTCCCGTAGAACTTCGTCAAGTGAGCGACCACGATGGAGTGATGGTCCCGGGCGGTCACCGTGCCGATGGGCCGGTCCAGCTTGTGACCGATCACCCCGCCATAGTGCTTGGCCAGGAACGACATGACCAGGGCGTGGCGGTTCTCGGTCGATGGCAATGTGGCGATGGTGCTCTTGTGGATGAACGGTTGAGGGTCCTCGAGCACGTACCGGACGATGCCCGTGGCAATCCGCCTGCAGGTGGCCTCGGCCAGCGGACGGCGGCGTTCGAAGATACTCGTCACGGGCAGCGACCAGTCGATACACTCCGCCGCGGTCCGGTAGGGATTGGCCCGGCCCGGCCCGTGCGTCGGCTCCGGCCAGACGATGGGCAGCCCGTCCCGCCGCGCAATGAGAAACAGCCGCTGGCGGTGGGTCGGGGCTCCGTAGTCGGCCGCATTGAGCGTGCGGTATTCGACCTCGTACCCGAGCTGGCGGAGCTGGTCGAGCCATCGGTGAAAGGTCTCGCCCTTGCGGTCCCGCTTGGGTCGCTTGGCTCGACGGGTCAACGGCCCCCAGTCGGCGAACTCCTGGACATTCTCAAGGATGATGACCCGCGGCCTGGCCAGAGCGGCCCATCGCAGGACGATCCAGGCCAAACCACGAATCTTGCGACTTCTCGGCTGCCCCCCCTTGGCCCGCGAGTGGTGCGTGCAGTCAGGGGAAAACCAGGCCAGCCCGACGGGCCGGCCGCCCGTGGCGTGCACGGGATCCACCTCGAAGATGTTCGCGCAGAAGTGCCGGGTGTGTGGATGATTCATCTGATGCATGCGCACGGCAGCCGGATCGTGGTTAATGGCCACATCGACGGGCCGGCCGAGGGCCTGTTCGATCCCCAGGCTGGCCCCGCCTCCGCCGGCAAAGTTATCGACAATGATCTCCTCACCTGGACCGGCCAGTCGGCCGGCTTCCCGTGCTCCGGCAATCGGCGATAGCATCTGGCTCATTCTTCCTCCGCCAGTACGGCGTTGCGGACTTCACGGGCCCGCCACACCTGCATGTGGTTGTCGAACTGCGGCTCATCCGCCGCCAAGCGGCTTGTAGGGAGTTCATCAGCAATGGCCCGCAAGGATGCTCTGAGTCGCTCAACTTCAGGGATCAACTCCAGCAGGAATGCTCGTCATTACCTGGCACCCGGTAGTCAACAATCTCCCACTTGCTGCTCATGTTTCTCCCGCGGAATCGCGATCGCGAACGCCTCGCGGACGGCCGGCTCGAGGCTGGCCGCGACGTCGTCGAGCCGAAGGGCCCGTAGTCCGACCTGCGCCTGCCGGGCGTACTCGATGATGTAGATCGCTCGACGCTGGGCGAGTCTCATCCCTCTAGACATGGCGTGCCCCCTTTCTGATAAGCTATATTTCT
>JAKPHF010000032.1 GCA_029550525.1 Planctomycetota bacterium | reverse complement strand
TTGACTGTACCGTGCCGAAAACACTCGGGGCGACTACCGTAGCGGATCAGGGATCGGGTCGGATGGCCGCTTGCGGCGGGTCCGGTTCATCGCCCATAGCTCAAAGCTCAGGGCTCCTGAGAACCCTCGGGGGCCACAGGTCGTCTATCCCTGATAAGGAGGGGCGGCCCTTCGACCCCTCGGCAAGCTCGGGGCAGGTCCCTTGGTCCCTCGGCGATGCTCGGGGCGGGGTGGTATCGGGGGCGGGGATGACGTAAGATTCGGCCCGTTTCGGCGGAAAATGGCGTGGTTTCGCCGGGACCCGGGGACGGGGAACAACCGACAGCCACGGATCGGAACCTTTGCTGTGAACCGGGACTCGGCTACTGCCGTGTGCGATCAAGCTGCATCACTCTCCAATCGAGCCCTGCTCAGATGGATGTTCGGGTTTCTCCGGCCGGTCAAAGGGCTGACCGTGCTGGCCTGCGTGTACCTCGCCCTGTGGACCGGGGCCGAGGTGACCGTGGTCCGGTACACCGCCGAGACCATCAACCGAATCAAGGAGATCCATCTGCTGGATCGGCCGGCGGCGGGAGCCGGTTTGCTGGCCTGGATTCTTGGCCCGACGCCGGACGCCGCGGGCTTGCGGCAGATCGTTCTGACGCTGGCCGTGCTGACCTGCGGATTGGGTGTGCTGACCTACCTGCGTGAAGTGACCAACGTCAAGCTGAGCATGAACATGGTCTTCTACATCCGGGAGGCCGTGTACGACAAGCTGCAGCACGCGGGCTTTCGCTTTCATGACGCCATCTCGACGGGCGAGTTGATCAACCGTTCGCTGACCGACTTGCAGAACGTGCGAGCGTTCATCAACTCGGCGGTGCTGATCACGCTGGAGATGCTGCTCATCGTGGGCGGCTACTTCGCGTTGCTCTTGTGGCGTTCGCCGCTGGTGGCGCTGCTGGCGCTGATTCCGCTGCCGTTGTGGACGTGGTACATCCTGCGGTTCAGTCGGCAGGCTCAGCCCGCCCTCAAGTCGGTCATGGAGGCGGGCGACCGCAACGTCTCAATCATCACCGAGAACATCGCCGGCGTGCACGTGGTCAAGGCGTTCGCCACCGAGTCGCAGGAGATCCGCAAGTACCACGAGAACTGCGACGAGTTTTTCAAGCGAGTCATTCGCCGAATCCGCATGTTCGCGAACTTCGCTCCGGTCATGCGGGGCATCGCGACCGCATCGCACCTGACGCTGTTCCTGGCCGCGGGTATCCTGATTATCAAGGGGCGGCTTCAGGTGGGTGACATCCTGCTCTTGGGGGCGGCGATGGGGGCAATCCTTGCCCGGCTGCAGCAGGTGTCGGTTATCAACGACCAGTATCAAAACGCGGTCGTGTCGGCGCGGCGGCTTTACGAAGTGCTGATGGCGCGACCGGCCGTCCGCGAGCGGCCCGGCGCCCGGCCGTTGCCCGACGGGCCGGGAGCGGTCACGTTCGAGCGCGTCACGTTCGGCTACGATCCGGCCAAGCCGGTGCTGCGGGATGTGTCGTTTCACGTGCCTGGTGGGTCGGTGGTGGCCATCGTCGGTCCGACCGGGGCGGGCAAGTCCACGCTGGCCAGTTTGGTGTCGCGCTTCTACGACCCGCAGGAGGGCCGCGTGCTCATCGACGGTGTGGACGTGCGCGACGTCACACTGGAAAGCCTGCGGCGGCAGGTGGCTTACGTTTTCCAGGAGACGTTCCTGTTCAGCGAATCGGTCGAGGCGAACATCGCCTACGGGCGGCCGGGCATCGCCGGCGGGCAGATCGAAGCCGCGGCGCGCCTGGCCCAGGCTCATGAGTTTGTGGAAGCGCTGCCCGACGGTTACGCCACGCGGTTGGGTGAGCGGGGGGCATCGCTGTCGGGTGGACAGCGACAGCGGCTGGCCATCGCCCGGGCCATCGTGCTGAATCCGCGGGTGCTGATTCTCGACGACGCCACCGCGGCCATCGATCCCGAGACCGAGCACGAGATTCGGCGGGGCATGCGGTTGTGCATGCTCGACCGCACGGTGTTCGTGATTGCCCACCGTATCAGCACGGTGAAGAGCGCGGACATGGTGGTGGTGCTGGAGGGTGGGCGGGTTGCTCAGATCGGCACGCATGACGAACTGCTGGCCCAGGACGGGCACTATCGCCATATCGTGAATCTGCAACTGTATGGCGCGGATGGCGACGGGGATGGCGAGGAGCGGCTGTCGCACATGGATCGCATGCGCCAGTTCTGTCGCAACGCGGCGGCAACGGCTCCGGAGGATGCGCCATGAGTCAGCTTCGCACAACCGCGGGCGGGCCGGCAGAGGGGGCCGTCTCCGCTGGTCCGGCGGCGCTGGGGCCCAGTGACGTCGCCGGCGAACGCCGTCCATCGCTCGTCCAGCGACTCCGCGACTGGTGGAACAGGCCTTCGGAACTCGAACTGCTCACGGAAGAGGGCGAGTGCCGTTATCGAGCCATCGACGCCCAGTTGATTCGCCGGCTGGCGACGTACCTCCGGCCCTACTGGCGGCAGTACGCGCTGGGCATCGCGCTGGGCCTGGTGATGATCGTGCTGGAGATGCAGTCGCCGCGCTTCATGGGGGCGATCGTCAACTGGACGACGGGCTACCTGGCCGGCACGCTCGATCCCATGCCCACCGAATCCGAGGCCATCCGCCGGATCGTACTCATCGTCCTGCTGTGGGCGGTGGTGGCGGGCACGGCGCTGGTGCTGCATCGCTGGTCCATCATCGTGATGACCGACGCGGGCGAGCGCGTGCAGTTCGATCTGCGACGGGCGCTGTTCGGACACCTGCAGAAGCTCTCCATGAGCTTCTACGACAAAACCAAGCTCGGGCGGATCATCAGCCGCTGCACGAGCGACGTGAACAGTCTGCGCGAAGTGAACGTCTGGGGCATCGACATCGTGGCCAAGAACACGGTCATGATGCTGGTGGCCGGCGGCATGTTGCTGAACACCGAGCCGCGGTTGTTCCTGGCCGTGGCATGGCTCGGCCCGATCCTGTTCCTGCTCAACCGTGCCTATCGCAAGCGGGCAGCGGTGTTGTACCAAATCGCCCGGGAGGGCTTCACGCGGGTGTCGTCGAACCTGGCGGAGAACATCACCGGCGTGCGAGTGGTGACCGCCTTCAACCGCCAGTCGTTCAACCTCGACGTGTTCGACGATCTGCAGGTGGCCAACACACAGAACAACGTGCGGGCGGCGCGAGCCAACGGTCTGTACCAGCCGCTGTTGACGCTGGTGGGCTTCATCGGCCGGGCGATCATCCTGTGCTACGGCGGCTACCTGGTGGCCGCCGGTGGGACGAGCCGTCCCGTGGGCGTGGGGTCGGTGGTGATGGCGTTCCTGTACTGGGACTGGTTCATGGCTCCCATCGTCAACTTCGGGAACTTCTACAACCAGTTGATGATGGCCATGGCCGGTGCCGAGCGCATCTTCACGCTTCTGGACACGCCGCCCGACGTGAACGACGTGCCGGGCGCCAAGCCGCTGCCGCGGGTGCGCGGGCGCGTGCGGTTCGAGCACGTGTCGTTCGGTTACAAGCCGGACCGGTTCGTGCTGCACGACGTGGATTTCGAGGTGCAGCCCGGCCAGATGGTGGCCCTGGTGGGCTCGACGGGCAGCGGCAAGAGCAGCATCATCTCGCTGCTCGCCCGGTTCTATCTGCCGCAGCAGGGACGCATTCTCATCGACGGACACGACATTCGGCTCGTGACGGGCGAGTCGCTGCATCGACAGATGGGGCTCGTGCTGCAGACCAACTATCTGTTCACGGGCACGGTCCTCGAGAACATCCGGTACGCTCGGCCCGAGGCCAGCGTCGAGGACGTCGTGCGGGCGGCCAAAGCGCTGGGTACGTACGAGTCGATCGCCTCGCTCGCTCATGGCTTCGACACCGAAGTGGGTGAGCGCGGGGCGAACATGTCGTTGGGGCAACGCCAGCTCATCTGCTTCACGCGGGCGTTTCTGGCCGATCCGCAGATTCTCATGCTCGACGAAGCAACCAGCTCGGTGGACACTGCGACGGAACTGCTCATCCAGCGTTCGCTCGAACGATTGCTCGCCGGCCGGACCACGTTTGTCGTGGCCCACCGATTGAGCACGATCCAGCGGGCGGATGTGATCCTGGTGATCGACCACGGACGCATCGTCGAGCGCGGCACGCATTGGGAACTGCTCGAGGCCGACGGCCGCTACGCTCAACTCTACCAGCAATTCGTCATGCACAACGACTGAGTTGTTAGCTCTCAGTTCTCAGCCGTCAGCCAGATGTCTGGTTCATAGCTCATAGCTTTTCCCCATTAGGGCCATGTCCTAAGTGTGGCGTTCGTTACCTGCAGCTAACAAACAACGGGCAAGATGCCCGTCCCCAGCGGCGGCGCTAGAATGCGACGGGCTTTACCGTCCATCATGTCATCAGGAGGACTGGCGCATGAACGCCGACGGCCGTTTGGGGATGTGCGTGTGTGCCGTCATTGTGGCGGCGCTCAATGCAGCGTGGCCAACGCCGGCACGAGCCGCGGACTGTAACGGCAACGGCGTGGAAGACGCTCAGGATATCTCGGGCGGCACGAGCCAGGACTGCGACGTGAACGGCGTTCCTGATGAGTGTCAGCCGGACACGGATGGCGACGGCACGATCGACGCGTGCGACGATTGTGGCACGCAACTGACCGACAACAACATCGACGAGTTTTGGAGCATTCGCCAGAGCTCGACGAGCCGGGGCAACGTGCTGTGGTTCGATGCCAACGATGACGTGTACTACTACGACGGGAGTACGGCCACGCTGATTCAGCCTCGAAATCTCAACAATGTCGATCTCGAGGGTGTGGCGAATTTCGTTTTCATGTTGGGCAGCGGGGCCAACCCGGGTGAAGTGCTGGCGGCGTGGCGGCGAGGGACCGATTTCGCCTGGATCTGGGGCAATGATGGACAGGATCCGCGGGATGCGGTCTACACCAATCCGTACGATCCAAACCGGACCATGAACCCTGAAGACGTGGCCATCGCCGATGGCTGCATCTTCATGCTCCTCCAGGCGTCCGATCCGGTGACGAGTAACCTGACGCTGCACGTGTTCCGCATCGATCCACCGACTGGCAGTTCGACGCTCCTCACGGTGGATTTTCTGAACGTTACGCAAAACGGCGGTAGCGGCGCACTGGTCAATTCGCTGGTGACTAGCGGTTGTAAGGCGGCATGGTCGTGGTGCAGCGAAGGCAACGCGGGCACCTGCACGGTCGAACCGGATCTGCACTACTACGACGGGACCTCCACCGTCGTGCTGGACAGGCAGGCACTGGCCCTGGACTTCGCTCGCGGGCGATTACTTTATTCCAAGCCGGTAAACGGTGTCGTTCAATTGTTCCTGTTCGATACGAATCTGCCGAGCCCGGCCCCGGTTCAACTCACCTCGTTCGGGCCGGCGGACAAGCAGATTATCGACGCCCAGACCGACGGGCGGAACGTGGCCATACTGGTCGGCGACGCGGGAGGTCAGAACCGGGAGATCGTCCTGCTGGGCGGGTTGCCGTTGAGCGATGCCGGCACGTCGCCGGCCGACTCGCCGCCCAGTCAGGCGTTCCCGTTCCAGTTGGATCGCGGCCAGTTGTTATGGACGGCCCAGGACACATCGGTGGTCTACTACAACGGCAGCACGTTCCAGCGAGTGTGCAGTTACGGCTGGTTGAACGACGGTTACGTTGCCCAGCTGCGTAAGACGAGCGCGACGGGCAACGACACCGAGGTCTTTCTGTTCACGGGCACGCCGCCCGATGATGCCAAGCAACCGTCGGCGCCGCTCCTGGTCCAGGCAACGGCATCAGGTAACGGAGAGGCGACGGTCTCGTGGAGCACGGTTCTGGGGGCGACGGCATACAACGTCTACTTCGCACGAGAAAGCGGTGTGACGCCGTCGTCCTATCAGACGCTGGCCGGCAGTGGGGCGGTCACTGGCGTTACAGAGAATCGTGCGGTGATCGGGAATCTGGCCGGCGATCAGGTGTACTTCTTCGTGGTGACGGCGGTGGAGGATTCGACGGAGGGGCCGCCTTCCGCGGAGGTGACGGTGATGCCGTGCGTTGATCCCGCACTGGACGGCGACGGTGACGGCACGCCAGACTGCGTGGACGGCTGTCCGAACGATCCTGACAAGACCGCGCCCGGCACGTGCGGTTGCGGCGTGCCGGAGACGCCCGATTGCCCCAGCGATCTGTGCCCCGACGACCCGAACAAGACGGAGCCGGGAGTGTGTGGCTGCGGCGTACCGGAGGCGACCACGGATACGGATGGCGACGGCACACCGGACTGCGTGGACCTGTGTCCCGACGATGCGAACAAGACGGACCCGGGGGCGTGCGGTTGCGGTGTGCCGGAGACGCCTGATTGCCCGGACGATCTGTGCCCCAATGATCCAAACAAGACGGAGCCGGGCGTGTGCGGTTGCGGCGTACCCGACGTCGACGACAACCATAACGGCACACTCGATTGCCTGGAAGACATGGATGGTGGAACTCCGGGCGACAGCGATCAGCAGGGCTGCGCGCCCGGCTTATGCGGCCCCGGTGTCGCACCCATTCTGCCGCTCCTCATTACAGGCGTGTGCCTCATGCGACGAATCGTTCGGCGTGGACGTTAACAGCGCGCCCCCGCGAGTCACTGTCACGTTCGGCAGTATGGCGGTATCATCCCTGGCAAGGATATTCTGCTTGGGAGGTGCAGCCATGCTCCGAATTACCTGTGCTGTGTTGGTCACGTCGTTTGCCGCATCCTGGTCCGTTGCGGATGAGCCCTTCGACTACTTCGCCAACTCCTGGGCTGTCATCGGGCTGAAGGACTATCAGCACGGCACGCGGATCACGCCGACGAACGAACTGGTGCTGGGCGATGAGCGCAAGGTGCGGTTCCGGTTCGGCAGGCAACTCGCGCCGTTGAGCCGCGACCAGGTCAAGACCAACCGGGCCGGCTGGCTGCCTATCATCGAGTTGACCGCGACCGACGAATCGGTGCGCTATCGTTTCACCTTCTTCGCCACACCCTTGCCAGATGTGCCCAATTGGCGGGCGGCGTTCGACTGGCCCGTGGCCGGCGAGAATTACCTCAACTGGGTGGTGGTCGAGATGGTCAACACCGGTTCAGCGCCGGCCAAAGCGTGCTTGCGCATGGAGAAGGTTGACAAGGAACAGGTGGACGGCCGGACGCAGGAGTGGGAGCTTCCGCCCGACGGCGGGAAGATCGAGCGGGCGGTGTTTCGAATCCCGTTCGAGCCGGTGCCGGACGAAAAACGCTACGAGCAGGAGGATGCGCAAGTCTGGCTCGAACGTACCGCGCAGTTCTGGTCCGAGACCGTGTTGGGCAAGGCCCGTATCTCCGTGCCGTGCATCAAGAGCAACGAAGCCTTGCTGGCGGCTCACGTATGCCAGCTCATCGCCAGCGATCACGGCGAGGTGCACGGCGGCGAGGGCTTCTACGACCGGTTCTACATCCGCGACGGCGCATACCAGGTGATGGAGCTGCAGGAGGCGGGGCTGATCGAGGCGGCGCACAAAGCGGTGGCCAAATACCTCGAACACCAGCGGCCCGACGGACGGTTCGAATCGCAGGCCAACCAGCTCGATGCCAACGGCCAGGCGCTGTGGGTTCTGTGGCAGCACTATCAGATGACGCGCGACAAGACCTGGCTGGCCGAGGTGTACCCGCGCATGCGTCGGGCGGTGGATTGGCTTATGGAGGCTCGGCGGCAAGCGCCGGCCGATTCGCCTTTCCCGGGTGTGCTGCCCAACGCCGTGGCGGATGGTGAATACCTGTGGGACGGCAAGCATCACATCGTGGGGTACGACCTGTGGAACCTGCGCGGCCTCCTGTGCACGGCCGACGCCGCCCGGCTCCTGGGCCGTGAGGCGGAGTTCGCGGAGTTGATGGGCGAGGCGAAGGCTTACCGCGAGGCGATCGACGCGATGTGCCGGCGCGTGGGGCTGGCTCATTTTCCGCCCAGCTGGGAACTCAAAGGAACGCACTGGGGCAACACCGAGACGCTCTGGCCGACCGAGCTGTTCGAGCTCGACGACCCCCGCGTCGCCGCGACCATCAAGGAAGTGCGGGAACGACACGGCGGCGGCTTCTGCGAAGGGACGATTCGCTGGACGGGCATGGAGGACGTCATCCACCCCTACATGTCCTCATACACGACGATGACCTGCCTGGTCCGCGGCGAGCACGAGCAGGTGGTCGAGGATTATTACTGGTATCTCCTGCACTCGACGGCCACGCACGGATTCCCGGAAGGCATCTACTACAAGCGGCGTTTCGCCTGGAGCGACACGATTCCGCACGTCACGGGTGCGTGCAACTTCGCGATCATGCTGCGACACATGCTGGTGCATGAGCGGGCCCGTGTGCCGAGCGACGAGAGCGAGTTGCACTTGCTGGCGGCGGTGCCCGACTGGTGGCTGGACGACGGCCAGGAGATTCGGGTTGAGCTGGCGCCGACGCATTTCGGCGAGTTGGGGCTGCGAGTGACCGGGCATCCCGAGGGTGTTCGGATTGAGTTCACCGCGCCCAAAGAGCGGCCGCCTCAGCGCGTCGTGCTACACCTGCCGCGTTCGCGGCCGCTGCTCGGAACGCTCGATGGCGTGGAGGTCCGCTATCGCGATCCGCAGCGGAAGCGATGGGATTATCCGAGTGTGGTGGAAACGTATTGCAAGACCGCGCTTCCGCTCATTCTCGAGTCGCAGTGACGGTGCATTATGGGGGGCGGGCGTCTCGGCTGCCTCCAGTGGGGCGAGAGCCGGACCCTGAGGCTCGCCAGTTGTGGCGCGAGCTTCCAGTTGCGGTGCACGCTTCCAGCGTGCACACGTGCAGGCAAGATGCCGGCACCACAATGCCGCCGCCCGGTACGTCACAGATGTTTCGTCGACGGCAACGCAAAAAGGCGGGCGAGACGCCCGCCTCCCGGACGCCTGTTGCCTGTGTGGTTACAGAGCGCGGCTGGGTTGGTGTGTGGCGTGCCGGGTTTGGACGGCGTCGGCGGCGCGCTTGCCGGCCATGAAGGCGTGGTCCGAGTTGTAGTATTCCCACTCGCTGTACCGGCCGGCGAGGATCACGTCGTAACGACTTAACCATTCGCGGATGAGCTTCACGTTGGCTGCCCGCTGATGATCGTAGATGACATAGGCATGAGGCAGGTCGAGCTGGCACGTCGAGAGGATCGGGTCGTCGGGGCTGATGATGCCCACGCGGCGGCAATCGTCGATGCAGCGTTGCGTGAGGGCATCGCCGTCGTACGCGAGCGGCTTGGGCTTTCCGTACGTGATCTCGCAGGTCAGGCCAAAGCCGCCGGGCGGATTGCAGTGGGGGCTGGCATTGCCCTGGACGAAGATCCGGTGGAAAACGGTGTCCTCGGGATAGTAGATCCAGTGTTTGTCGGTGAGCTTTTCGCGTCCCACGCCGATGTTGACGCAGCGCACGGAGAGATACCGCAGGGCGGCGGCGGCTCGCTGAATCTCCGGCGGGGCTTCGGTGCCGATGCAGCGGATGAGGACGGGCAACGGCATGGTGCTGATCAGCGACTCGAATTCGATTTGCGACCCGTCGGAGAGCGTGAGGAGCCGCCGCTTGAGCGAGACGGCCTTGACGGCGGTGTTGAGGCGCAGACGGTCACGAATGTGGGGCAGGAAGCCGTTCATGAGTGCTTGGAATCCGCCGCGCAGGGGATAGCCGAAACGGGCGTTGGGGCCCATGGGCTTGGGCGTCGGCTGGAGCGCGCCTTCGATCATCTCTTCGAGGTCGGGCATGGGAACGCGTCCTCCCAGCCAGGATGTCTCCATCTCGCTGAGCGGCACGCCCCAGAGTTTGCGGTTGTATGGGATGGCGAAGTGTTTTGCGATGCCCCAGCCCCAAATCTTGTAGATGAACTCCTCGAAATTGCCGGGCGGGGTGGCGGTTGTCGCGTGTGCATCTTGTGAACGATGATTGTCGCGATGGCCGGACCGAGTGGCCCGTTCCTGTTCGGCAAGCTGGCGGAGCGTGCTTTCGAGAATGCCGTCGGCGCAGCAATCTTTCACATCTCCGATCGGACAGTTCAGGGATGCACCCGCGGGGGCGGCGTGAAGCGTCGAGACTCTATCGCGAGCAGTGCGCTCCTGGTTCCGCCGGTCGGCGTGGAGAGGACCAAACCGGGCCTCGATGGCACCTATAAGACACTCCTTGATCACCTGGGCGGGCAGGCCGTAGAGCGAGCCTTGAAAGGGGTATCGCGTGTAGACGCCCTTGCTGTAGATCCAGGCCTCGCGATCCTGCCAGTGCACATTGTCGCCCAGCAGGATGCGATACATCTGGTGGACGTACTCATCGTTGGAAAACATGATGTGGCCGGCGTAGTCCCAGGTGAAGCCGTCTCGCTGGATGGATCGGCACCAACCTCCGATCGTGTCATTCTTCTCGATCAGGAGGGCATCTGGGCAGTGGTAGGCGGCACTGAGACCGGTGGGCCCGGCTCCGACGATCGCGACTGGCCACTTCTCGATGGTCGATCGGCTCCGTGCCACCGAGGCATCGGGAATATGTGAGCGTGCAGCCGCGGCGGATGAACGGCCGGTGGGCCGGTGCTTGCGGATTGCCTGCTCGACGTGGTCGTTCATGGTCTTGACGGTTGCATCCCACGACGTGCCGGCCAGCAGTTCACGTGCCCGGGCTTCGCGATGGCGGCGCGTGGCGACGGATTCCTCGAGCGCTCGCTCGCAGCAGCGGATGAACTCGGCATGCGTGTTGGCGATGAGCACGATGTCACCATAGGGCTCGGCCACATCGGTGATGGGCGTGCTGACGATGGGCTTGCCGGCCGCCAGGTACTCCAGCGTTTTGGTCGGGCTGATGAACTGTGTGGATTTATTCAGGGCGAAGGGCAGGAGGCAAACATCCCAGCCGGCGAGGTAATCGGGCAAGCGTTCGTACGGTTGTTGGCCGGTGTAGTGGAGATTGGGGCGGCGCGGCAGACGGCTCGGATCGATCTTGGTGCAGGGACCCACCATGACCAGTTGCCAGTTGGGGCGGTTGTCGGCGAGCGCGGCGATCAGAGGCAGATCCATCCGCTCGTCGATCACGCCGAAGTAGCCGAGCCGAGGTCTGGGCAAGGGCGCCTGGTCCGGTGGTTCCGGTCGAGCGGTTCGGGCCTGGGCGAAGTGTTGCTCGTCCACGCTGCTGGGGAAGCAGTGCACGTTCGGGTGGCGATCTCGTTTCGATCGAAACAGGCTCGGTCCGCCGGTGAATACGACGTCGGCGAGCTTGAACAGCTCGGCCTCGTGCGGAACGATCTCGGGCGGGGCAAGTTTGAACGCGGCGAGCTGGTCCATGCAGTCGTAGATGATGCCGGCGGGTTGAAGCGATTTCACAAGAGGCACGGCCATGGGAGTGTAGAACCACGCGACGCAATCGGTGAGGTTCTCCCGGTTGACCAGTTCCTGGACAAGGTGCAGAAGTGTGGGCACCTGGGCCCGGCAGAAGCCGGGCTCGCCGATGGGAGTGCACGGTCGCCACACGGTGACGCCGGTTGTGGGCGAAGCGTGTTCCCAATGTGCATCGGTGCCCGGGCAGTGCACAGGTTCCTCGATATAGTGCACGTGCCGATAGTTGGCCATCCGGCTCATGATGTGCTGTGGCCGTTGATATACCCAATCCCACCGCAGATGGGAGAAAACCAGAAGTGGATGACCCGCCATATCAGACCTCCGCTGAAACTCGTCTGCCCTAAATGCACGCAGGAGTGTATGAGCAGGTCTCATGCCTCGGACAATCCGGGTTCCGTGGAAAACATCGGGAATTCATCCGGAACGAGAGTTCCCGCGGCGTTTGGCGAGCCCATGAGTGCGGTACGGATCAAATCGAGGAGTTCCCCCGATCTTTCAGAAGTGCTTTTCGTCGCCATCGGTCGCAGAAAACCCTGAAGGGCGGCCGTGGATTTCGACGGTAACGGATCAGCGAGTCACCTCCGCGGCGCGATCACGGTTCGGCGGACGCGCGGTGGAGAATCTGGCCGTCGGCTCGCAGCATGTTGTGTAGTTCAACGATGCTCACGTGGTGAACCGGGACTGCGGATCGTGCCGCCAGTGCGGCGGCCACCCCCGCACTGTGGCCCGTGACCATGAACGTGGACTCCATGCGGAACGAAGCATAGGCGACGGTCGAGGCGGAGATGCAGACGGGCACCAGCAGATTCGAGCATTCCGAGTAGCGCGGCAGGACTGCGCGATACGGAATGTCCCACGGCTCGACGGGCTGCGAGAGGTAGCCCTCCATGTAGACGCGATCTTCGGCTTTGGGGAAATGGTAGGTCCGCACGGCAACCCACTGCACCTCCCGGATGTCGATGTTGTAGCCGGCCATGCCGATCACGTCGTGCTTGCGTCGATGCTTCTGCAGATCGTGCTGCGTGAGCACATGTTCGCCCAGCATGCGCCGGGCCTCGCGCACGTAGAGCTGGTGAGGCCAGCCGCCGGTGTCCTGGAACTCGTCCTTGCAAAGGCCCCAATCCGCGTATTCCGCTCGCACGCTGGCGGGAACGTCGGGATCATTCTGGATGAAGTAGAGCAGGCCGTGAGCCCAGCTTCGATGCTCTTCCCAGATTTCGGCCCGGCGCTGGGGCGACGCTTCCGGATAGTCGCGGTTGGCGCCGAGCAGGTTGGTCGAGACGGGGCCGCCGCTGTTGACGTCGCATTTGCCGTTGGGAACGCGGGCGATCCCCAGCGGGCCGTGCCGGGGCAGTTCCGGATGCTCGGCCCAGGCGAGGAGGTAGCGCCGGAGCAGTTCGTAGCGGGCGAGATCGTAGTCGTGCGGACGCGGGATGGGCATGCGATTGTCGGGCCGATCGGTCAGGCAGAGTCGGAAACAATATGCCTGGAAGCGTCCGTCGCCTTCACCGACGGGCACGAGTTCCTCCTGAGGCGTGATGCCGGGCAGGAGCTTGCCGTCGCGCCAGGGGGAGACCGGCAGGTTGAATTGATGGCTCCCGGGCAGCAACTCGACACGGCCGGCGAGCGACTCGCCATAGCAACTGCGTCCTTCGCGTCCGATGGTGTAGGACACGCTGGCGGCGGCCATCAGGTCTCCTTCGTAGGTCGCGTCGATGAAGACCTTGGCCCGGTAGCTCTCGCCCTTGGCGGTTCGCAGGCGCGTCAGCCGTGTGCCGTCGGAAGTCACCGTTGCCAGTTGCCGCCCGAAGCGGACGACGACGCCGGCTTCTTTCAGCATGGCGTTGAGCGTCGCTTCCGCCACGTGCGGTTCGAACGTCATCGAGATGGGGTCGCCGTAGTGCCTGCCCACGCGAGTGAAGAACTCCAGAGCCAAGCCGCCGATGAGATCTCGCTGGCCGTAGACGTCCGAGTGGCCGAGTCCGCCCGAGACCATGCCGCCGACGTGCCTGCCGGGTTCGAGGAGCACGACGTCGGCGCCATGCCGGGCCGCGGCGACGGCCGCCATCACGCCGCCGGCCGTTCCGCCGTAGACGACCACGTCTCGTTCCGGCTCATCGGCCGGCGCTGTATTGGGGAGCGCCAGATCCGTCCACGACAGGACCACCGCAAGCGCGATGGCGGCCGGTCGGACCAGGCCGGACCAAGCTCGAATCCGTGTGCGACGCGACGCGGGCGATCGGTTCTTGCGCATTCCGTGTGCCCTCCAGCAATGCAACCTGGCGTCACGATGATGTCACATGATCGGGAGGCAGCCGTGCGTTCACCGGCGAGTCATCGAGACGGCGTAGACCCGAACGTCCAGCGGAGCGAAATGGTCCCTCAGGATGCCGTCGTTCAACTCCGGATCGCGTTGCTCGAAGATCTCACGGGCCAGACCGGTGGGATCGGCGCCCAGCTTGGCGAGGTCCAATGTCAATCTCGATGCTGCGTCCGTCGGGTTGACGGCGATGATGAAGAGCTTGTCCGCGTGCTGCCTCGCGGCGAGGTGGATCTCGCCTTCACCCGACTTCTGCACGTGCTCCCAAAGGACGCGAGTGAGGAGCACCGGCTCGAGCTCCTCCAGCTGGCGGTTGACCACGCCGCACATGTCCCACAGCGCGGGATGGCTCTCCGGCAGGTACCAGCCCGGATCGTTCAACGAATACCACAGCAGACCGTGGACATCGCCGTGGGTCAGAGCCAGGAACGTCATGCACCGGTGTTGACGCGGCGTCACGTTGGGACGGTCCTTGTACGGCCACACCTGGCCGATGAACCAGATGGGGCGCTCGCCGGCCACTTGGCGGGTCAGGTCGAGGCGATCGGCGATCATGGTGAGCGGTCCATGGCCCACGGGATAGACGTCGGGGGCGAAAAGGTCCGTGCAGGCCCCGAACTCGGCGATCCCCGACGGCGTGCACAGGCACAAATACGCGGGCTGCGGCGACTCACGCCGGACGCTTGCGTATGCCTGGGCCAGCAGCTTCCATGGCGTGGCGTGAAGGTCGGGTTCATCCTTGAGCATCCAGCACGCGACGGCGGGGCTGTGCTTGTACATGCGGACCGTCTTGGCGTAGCCCTCCGGATCGAGAGGCGTTGCGGAGTAGAGGGTCACGGCGGCTTTGAGCCCCGCTTTCTCGCAGTGTTCGATTTGTTGAGGGGTGGCCTGGACGAGGTTGAAGCCCTGTTGTTTGACCTTGGCGTAATCCTCGGTCTTCACGTGATAGAGACCGCGCGCGAAGAATGGCTTGTCTCCCACCCATGCTGATCGGTTGTTATCAATGGTTGGCGGCGGTCGCACCACGATCAACGACTGCTCGCGTTCCCAACGACGGCCCTGACGTTCACCTTCCACCACGATGCGGTATTCGCCTGGCTCGAGGAGAGGAGTCAGATCCCACGACAACGGTTCGTGGCCGACTTCCCGGCGGGCGATTACGGTCCGGTCGGCGTCATCGACCACCTGGACCGCCAGTCGATCAACAACGCCGGTCGCTTCCGGTGCCGGGCGAATGCGGGCCAGAATCGTTTCGCCTGAGCGGGCCAAGGGCGGTGTCTCCAGCTCGACAGCGGGGTAGGCCACATCCGTCGCACGCTCGGCCGCAAACGGTCCCACGTCACCGGTCAGTATCACCGAGAAGTCCTCGAGGACGCCTCGCTCGGCCTTGTCGAATCGGATGCTCCAGATCCGGCCATCCATTCCTGCCGGGATCTTCACGTCGGCTCGGGCGGAGAGGTGGGAAGCCGTGCTCAGGGTAGTCACTGCTTCCCCGTCCGGGTTGCACACGGTCGCCGAGACCGTCTCGTCCGGGCTTTCGCCGGCAAGTTGCACCTCGAACGAATCGGCGCCGCGTTTCACGTGGAAGTACAGCGGATTCGCGTGACGGAAAACATGGATGGGCTCGTGAATCGGCAGGAGGACTCGGCCGCCATCCACTTTGAGCGCCATGACGCCGTTACGGACGTGACAGTCGACGGTGAGCAGGCCCCGCAAGTCTTGCGGATCGATCTCGACTTCGACGTTCGCGCCGGTGGTGACCTTCTGCCGATGCCGGACGTTGCCGTCGGAACCGCACACGGTCAACCAACCGGTCGTGGTCTGAACAGTGGCGGAACTTACGGCCAGCGAAAGCCGGACGGGGCCGGTGCCATCCACCAGGACATGGTATCTAGGCTTTCGCCGCAATTGCGATGGCCGGGAGATGGATTCGCCGGGGACAGTGCCCTGTGGCAGGATGTATCCGTCGATGATGGTCGCGGGCGGCTCCGCAGCTGCGCCGGCATGAAAAGTCAGCAGACAGGCAAGTATCGCGGCGAAACTGGGCGAACCGGGCATGGTGAGATCTCCACCGTGTGGTACGGGGCAGGTCGGGCTATGGCATCCGCAAGACCGGCGAACCTGGCACGTGGGGCGGCACGCGTGTGCAGCGCCGGCTCGATGCTTCTCGTCCGCGAGCGGCCGGCGGCTCACAGGTGCGCGCCGCACGACTCGCCGATGGACAGGCTTCCTTCGAGCATGATGTGCCGTGCGGGCCGGTTCGGGTATTCCAGCCGTTCCACCATGGCGTCGATGGCCGCCGCTCCCAGCTCCTCGACCGGTTGTTTGAAGGTGGTGAGCGAGACGGGGAGGATGTCCGCGATGTTGATGCCGTCGAAGCCCACCACGCGCACGTCCTGGGGGACGCGGGTTCCGTTGGAGGTCAGAGCGCGGATGAGGACTGCCGCCGTCCAGTCGTTCGCGCAGATGAGCGCTTCCACGCCGGACTCGTCGATCTTCTTCATGACCTCGGCGATCAGTGCCGGTTCGGACAGATCGCCGTGGTGAATCCAGCTCGGATCCGGGGCCACGCCCACATGCGTGAGGAATTCCTGGTAGCCGGCGATGCGAGCGGCCACAGTGGGGCGATTCCAATAGGGGGCCACAAACTCGATGCGCCGGCAGCCCAGATCCCACAGGTGGGCGGCCAGGAGGAAGCCGCCTCGGCGATTGTCGACGCCCACGACGTCGAACTGGCTGCGGGCCGGAAAGCTGCAGATGTCGCAGTCCAGCAGGACGAGGGGAATGCCGGCCTTGGCCAGCGTGTCGGCGATGTGGCTATTGATCTGGGCCAGTTCCTGCGGAACCTTGAGGGGGCAGAAGATGACGCCGGAAGGTCGCGATTTCAACAGTTCCTGGCAGATCTTCTCGGCCTGAGACAGACTCATCTCTTTCTTGCCGTACAAGGCTTCCGAGAAGCTCACGCCGATCCCGCGTTTCTGGGCGGCGAAGGCCATCTGCATGCAGATCCGTGAGAAAAAGACGCCGTCGTCCGCATCGGGGATCAGGGCGGTGACGCGGTAGTTGTTCCTGGTGTCTTCCTGGACCACGCCGGTCACGAAGGTGCCGGCTCCGCGTTTGCGCGACACCAAGCCCTCGAGTTCCAGGGCCCTCAGTGCACGCCCCACGGTTTGGCGGGACATGCGAAACTGCTGACTTATCGCTGCTTCGGTGGGGATCTGAAAGCCCACCTGATATTCGCCCCGGCGAATCTTGTCGCGAATATGCTCATATATTTGCTCATGCTTGTAGTTTTTTTGTCCAACGGTGTCCGGCGTTTCCATGTCCGACTTCCAATCGCTTGTAAGTCTGCTAATTGAAATATCTTAAACTAATGTATCCCGTCCGTGACCCGTCCTGTATTCGGAACTCATCTCCTGAAACGTAGCAGCAATTTGTCACAAAGTCAAGGCAAAAAGCTCTTGCATTTGAGCAAAGTGTGGGGTAGTCTTGATATGCCTTTGAGCATTTTCTGGGCATGCTTGCCAATTCTTTGCGGGCCAGCCGCCCGAGGCACCAGGTGATTCAACTCTCAACACCCGATGTGTGCCGGTGATGCACACAGCACTGGAGGAGGTCGGCATGTCGGATAGAGTCAACGCTCACGGCCTGAATTCGTACATAACCATCTTCATATTGATGGCGGCCCTTGTGATCGGGGCGCCCGCCTTCGCGGACGTGGCGAGCTACGAGTCGGATTTCACGAACTTCGGGGGCTCGGATGCGAGCTCCATCAGCACGATCAGCTCATCGACCGGCAACATGCCCGGCAGCAACTGGACGGTGACCACGAGCAGCGGCGTGGGAGCCGGCTGGTTGACGCAGGGCACGATCGACGGCACGCCGACCACGGTCAAGTTCTTCCACAACAGTGCAACGACGAACGCCAAGGCGCGTTTCTCGACCTGGCTGCCGCCTCTCTGGCGTGCGATCGGTCTGCAGGACACGACGCTGATCGTCGAGTACCGGATGAAATACGGGGTCGGCTACAACGCCACCATCGGCGCGATTCAGATCGTCTACCCCACCCGGTATGCGAACTTCGATTCGGTGATTCGGGTGCGGCAGACGGCTCCCGATGCGAACACACTGGTGATGCCGCGCCGGGAAGGGGGCGACGCGGTGGGGGTGAACGAGCTCGACCTGGGGCGTGACATCAATGGTGAGTGGCACGACTGGCGAGTGGAGGTTCGCTACGGTGAATACGCGAACTACGACACCAAGCTCCGCTATTGGAGCTACTGGAACGTGTATCTGGACGGCGAGAAACTGTTCTTCTCCGGACCCAATGGATCGCCGACTTTCCAGGGGCAGACGTACAGTTTCCGGCGCAGCAACGACAACAGCAGCAGCTTGTGGAGCCAGGCGTTCATCGCTCTGGGAGAGATGGGCAATTCGAAAGCCTGGGAGTTCGAGTGCGACTATGTCAATTTCTCCGCCGAGATCACCGATCCGCCGCTGCCCGAGATCTATCGGTGGTCGTTCGATACGACCGGCGACGCGGAGGGCTGGAACCGCAAGAATCCGATCGCAGGCCAGCCCGACGAGCCGTCTCCCGATCTCAGTCAAGCGGATACCTGGAACGGGGCTTTCGTCAACTTGATGGGCCGTGACCCCTTCGGGTGGCCGTGGGATGGAACGCAGCCGACGTCGGGCGGCGCGCTGCGGCTCGCCAACGCAGGCGACTGGGGGCTCTGGCTGGGCGCGGGCGACGTAAAGCAGACCTACGCGTTGAACAATGACGTGATGGCCATCGAGTTCAACGCCCTCATCTCCCGGACCAGCAAGCTCAAGACGGATGCGTGGCTCGACTTCTACATCCGCGAGCCCGGCGTGCCCTTCGCCGCGGCCCGTCTGCGGACCAAGGCCTTCGTGTCGGAGGGCCGCGTGGACCTGACGCCGTGGTCGTGGAGCCGTAATCGGTTCACGGTGGAAGACTTCAAGAAGATGGAACTGATGGCGGGATCGAAGTGGTGGGAGAATCCCGGGACCTACCCCCTGGAGAACCTCAACACGCTGTTTGCCGTCAACTTCGTATCCAACATGGGCTCCACAAGCAGTTACCCGCTGTTCATCGACGACATTCGGCTCTATGGGCGGCCGTGCGGCGAGGTGCAGCCTCAGCAGGTCGTGCTGTTGTCACCGGCCAGAGGCAGTCTCCCTTCGATCCCGTATACCTTCCGGCACACGGGCAGCGGCCAGATCAGCTACACGGTTGCGGAGACCGACGCTGCCGGCAATCCCTACGATTACGCCTGGCTCACGCTGGACAAGACGGGCGGCGGGCCCGTGGATGATGGGCAAAGCGACACCGTGACCGTGACGGTGACCAATACCGTCATGGAACCGGGCCTCTACACCGCATACCTGACGTTCGTCGATACCTGCGATCCCGTCGCCACGCACACACGGCGGATCGACATGTACCTGCCCGGGCCGTTCGCCGACGCGGATGAGGATGGCGATGTCGATATGAACGACTTTGCCGCCTTCCAACGCTGCTGGACGCAGGCGGACGACCCCGAATCAACGTTCGATGCTTCGAAATGTGGCCGCTTCGATCAGGACGGTGATAGCGACGTGGACGAGGACGATCTCTCCGCGTTTGCCGCCTGCGCCACCGGCGCAGAGGTGGTGTGGACATCCACGCCGGGATGCCCGTAAGCGATTCGGCCGGCCGAGCAAGACGCTCGGCAACATGAGGCGGGAAGTGTCAGGAAGGGCTTCGTTGGCGCGAGATCGTTTGTCAAGAGGATTTGGGCTATGCGTCGTCAAGGCTTCACGTTGATCGAGATTCTGGTGGTGGTGGCGATTATCGCCCTGCTGATTTCCATCCTGTTGCCATCGCTACGGCTGGCCCAGGAGGCGAGCAAGCGGACGGCTTGTCTGAGCAACACGCGTCAGCTTGGGCTGGCATGGACCCTCTATGCCACCGACTACAGGGGAGCGCTGGTCGGCGGCACGGCAGCCCGGTGGAATGATTACGGCCTGGGCTGGATTCACCAACATGGCAATTGGAATGACCAGGACCTCGAGAAGCCGCCTGCCGAAGCGCTCAAGAAGGGCATCCGTGAAGGGGCTTTCTACAAGTACATCCGTTCCGTGGATGCGTACCGTTGTCCGGCCGTGCCGGCCGACGAGGTCATTACCTACGGAATGGCCATCAGCATGAACCCCGGTCCGATGATCGAAATCAAACCCGAGTACAGCCCGGCGGTCAGCGACGGGTGTGTGGCCCATCGGTTGGATGACATCAAGAGACCGGGGGCGCGGATGGTGCTGTTGGATTCGTTCTCCGAGGATCGCGATTTCCTGTGGGCCATCTACTACACGCTGTCCATGATCGGGAACAAGGTGCCCGGGCGTCACTCCAAGGGAACGACGCTGGCCTTTGCCGACGGTCATTCCGAGTACTGGAAATGGACCACGCCGCAGATGATCAAAGCGGCGGGTAGCACATTCGACGAGGCCCTGGATCAAGGGCAGGCCGGTGATATGAAAGGCAACCGTGATTTCATTCGGCTCTACATGAGCGCATGGGAAAGACCGGGTCGGAACGCATATGGGCCACCCTGGTGAACCGATGCCGTGTCGGTGCCGTGTTCTTGTGGTGCACGCTTTCAGCGTGCACGTGCAGGCAGGATGCCTGCACCACAATGCCATCGTTCGTGTGTTTAACACGCGCTCGCTGGCATCAGCGGGGAAAGAGGCGGGCGAGACGCCCGCCCCCCGACCAGCGCGAACGTCGGTTACTGCGGGGTGAGGCGAGATGAAGTTTTGGATGAGTCTTCTCTGCTGTACCGTGCTCATGGCAGCAGGGCGTGCCGTCGGACTGGACCTGTATGTAGCCGTGGGAGGCAACGATGGCTGGACGGGGCGCCAGCCGCAAGCGGGCGAGAGTTCGCAGGGGCCATTCGCGACGCTCGAGCGAGCACGCGATGAGATCCGCAAGCTCAGAGCCGCGGGGCGTCTGCAGGACGAGCCCGTCACCGTACACATTCGCGAAGGTGTGTACGCACTCGAGAGTCCGTTCGAATTGAGTCCGGCCGACAGTGGAACCGCGGAATCACCCGTTATCTACCGCGCCTACGCCGAAGAACGCCCGCGGGTCATCGGCGGGCGCGAGATTTCGAATTTGGTGCCGGTGACCGACGAGAGCATCCTTGGCCGGCTCGACCCGGTCGCTCGCGGCCACGTGGTCCAGGCCGACCTGAACGCGCTGGGCATTTCCGATTTCGGCACCGTCGTGCCGGGCGGCAAGCGCTTCGAGCTGTTCTACGATCAGCGCCCCATGACGCTCGCCCGCTGGCCCAACGACGGCTACACCCGCGTAGGTAAGTTGCTCGGTGACAAGGAGACCGAATTCATCAGCCACGGCCAGGTGGGAAACAAGATCGGAAAGTTCACATACGAAGGCGACCGCCCGGCCAGATGGACGCAGGAACCGGAGATCTGGCTGAGCGGCTATTGGTTCTACGATTGGTCGGACGCGTTCGATCTCGTGGAATCGATCGATACGGATCAGCGCGTCATCGCGCTCAAATATCGTGAGCAACGACTCGGGTACCGCAGCGGCCAGCGGTATTACGCGGTCAACCTGTTGAGCGAAATTGATCTGCCCGGGGAGTGGTATCTGGACCGCGGCACAGGCACGCTCTACTTCTGGCCGCCGCCGGCCGAGACGGAATCCAGAACGTTCGCCTCCGTGCTCGAGGATCTGATTGTCGTTCGTGATGCCAGCCACATCGTCCTTCGATGCCTCACGCTGGAACACAGCCGCAACACGGCGGTTACCATTCAGAACGGCTCGAACGTGCAACTGAAGGGCTGCACGCTGCGCAACATCGGCGGCCGGGCGGTGCGCATCGAAGGCGGCCGCGAGCATGCCGTGATCGGCTGCGACTTTTACGACACGGGGGAGGGCGGCGTGGTCGCGGACGGCGGCGATCGCGAGAGGCTCGTACCCGGCTCGCATCTCGTGGTCAACAACCATTTCTACCGCTACAGTCGCAACCGCCGAACGTACCGGCCGGCGATCAGCGTCAACGGCGTCGGCCACCGTGTCGCGCACAACCTCATTCATGACGCGCCGCATTTGGCGATTCAGTTCACCGGCAACGATCATCTGATCGAGCTCAACGAAATCTATCACGTCTGCACGGAGACCGATGACGCCGGCGCGATCTACACCGGCCGGAACTGGACCTGGCGCGGCAACCGCATCCGGCACAACTACTTCCACCATATGGGCGATTACAAGACACTGGTGGGCGTGCAAACCGTCTACCTGGACGATCTGGTGGGCGGGACGGTGGTGTACGGCAACGTGTTTTACAAGGGAGGCCGCGGCGTGCTGATCGGCGGTGGCCGTCACAATCTCGTCGAAAACAACGTCTTCGTCGATTGCACACCGGCCGTTCACGTTGATTCGCGTGGCACGGGCTGGGCCAAGGCCCATCTCGAAGATCCGAAGAACCCGCTCTACACCACGCTGGCCAAGACGCCCTACAAGACGCCGCCCTGGAGCACGCGTTATCCCGAACTGCTCGATCTGCTCGAGGACGAGCCGGCCCGGGCCAAATACAACATCATCCGGCGGAACATCTGCGTGGGGGGCAAGTGGCTCGAGCTGCACGATGGGCTAGACGAGCAGACCGTGACGGTGCAGGAAAACTGGGTCGATCGGGATCCGGGGTTCGTCGATGCCGTCCGTCAGGATTTCCGGTTGCGAGAGGATTCGCCGGTTTTCAAGCTCGGATTCGAGCCGATTCCCTTCGAAAAGATCGGCCTGTATCAGGATGAGTTTCGCGCGTCCTGGCCACCTCCGCCTCGGCCGGATATTTCGGCTGATGGCCTATAGCTCAGAGCTCACGGCCTGTAACTCCCTTCAGTACTCTTCCAACGGACGATCCGGCCGGGTGAGCAGCCAGGCAAAGACGGCCAGGCCATTCAAGCCCGCGCCGAGCAAGAAGAAGGCGTCGTGCGTCCCACTCCAGGCGAGTAGATAGGGGAAGGCCAGCGACGTGACGAACGAGCCGAGATTGCCCGCCATGTTCATGGTGCCCGAGACGGTGCCGGCGGCGCGTCGGCCGACGTCGATGCAGACCGACCAGGAAGGGGCGAGTGTCATGTCGGCCCCGAATACCGCGATGGACAGGCACACGATGGCACCCAGCGGTGTCTCCATGTAGATGCTGGAGATCAGTCCGCCGGCCGCGAGGGCGAATCCGATGACGGCGGGGAGACGGCGGGACCAAATCCAATTATTGCGACGATAGATCCAGTCGACGAGAGCACCGGCAAACCAGTTGCCGAACGCACCGGCGAGAGGGGGGGCGGCCGAGTAGAAGCCCGTCTCTACCATCCCCAGATTGTACTTGGCCTTGAGGTAGGGGAAGAGCCAGGACAAGCAGAAGAAGAAAGTGAAGTTGGAGCAGAAGTACTGGCCCATGAGCAGCCACACGTTTTTCGACTTCAGGAGCGTGGCGGCAGCCAGACGGGGGACGTCTTCTTCCGCGGTGACCTGCTGGCGTGTGGCCAGGATGAGGCGTAGTTCAGCCGGGCAGATGCGGGGATGGGTCTCGGGGGTATCGCGAAACCACCAGTACCAGAACGCGGCCCATGCGAATCCGACGACGCCAAGAATGACGAACGAGGTTCGCCAGCCCCAGTCGTGCACCATCCACGCGACCACGGGCAGGGCGAAGGCCGCTCCGAATCGAGAGCCCGAGAACATCACACCCTGCACCAGTCCGCGTTCGGACATGGGAATCCAACTGAAGATGGCCCGAGCGCAAGCGGGAAACGCGCCGGCCTCACCGGCTCCGAACAGGAATCGAAAGATGAGGGCGGAGATGAAATTGAACGCGGCCGCCGTCAAGGCAGTGAACAGCGACCAGAACGTCACCACCGCACTGAGAATGATGCGCGGCCCGAAGCGGTCGGCCAGCAGCCCCGAAGGCACCTGGAACAATGCGTAGCCGAGGGCAAAGATGGACAGGATCCATCCCATCTGTTTCTCGGACAGTCCGAGATCCGTAGCGATAGCGTCCTTGGCCGAGGAGATGCAGACCCGGTCCACGTAGAGCAACATGGAAAGCAGGAAGATGCCCACCACCAGCCAGTAGCGTGCGGGGATGAACCCGCCAGTGTGGACCGGTTGGGAACTCACCGTTGCCTGAGTGATCGCCTCACGGCTTTGCTGTGCTTGCTTGGGCATGGCGTGTCGGATCGGAAACGACAGCGAATCTCGAAACACGGGCGGGCCGGCGCGACGACGGGCCGATGCCCATTAATCAGCGGGCCGGCCGGGAGCCAGGTCGAGCAGGCGCTTGGCCTCGGCAAAGCCCGAATGGCCGACCTGGAGTATCGGCACGCGGGTCTGATGCTGCACTTGGGCCAGGCTGATCTGCCCGAGCACCAGCACATCGACTTCCTTGGCCAGGCGATCCATTTCCTCCTTGACCAGCTCGTCGTGCCTGGCGACGTCGCCTTTCTGGAGGTAGTCGAACGCCTGTTGGTTGACGGCGATGCGCACATCGATGGAAACGCCGGCTTCGCTGGCGGCGTGTTCCAGGAGTCGCTGCGTGGCGGCGGGGCTGGTCGGTACGGTGGCGACGATGCCCATTTTCCGGCCCAACCGCACGGCCTCGTGAGCCATCGGCTCATCGATGTTGAACACGGGAATGGAGGCGTAGCGGCGGGCGATGCGCGACGCCTCGCCAACGGTGGTGCAGGTGATCATGGCCACGTCGGCGCCCATGCTCTCGGCGGCCAGCACGTAGAACTGGAGCCGCTTGAGCACCGCGGGCGTTGCGCTGCCATGCACCAGCGACTCGTGCAGCAGCGAATCGTCCATGATGTTGAAGACACGGAAATTGGGATTGGCCTTCAACCACGGTTCGGCGAACGGCGCGTTGATCACCTTTTGATACCAACTGACGGTATGAATGAGCGCCAGTGTTTTCACGGCCATGGGAAATCCTTCTCCTTGCAGCGTCCAACGGGAGTCCGAGCCTCGCGCGGGTTCAACGCGAGGCGAGTCCGATGATTTCTCTCGCGCGATCGGCACGCACGACATGGCGTCCGGCCCGCGACGCCTGCTCCACCGCATCCTCGACAAGCTCGACGTTGTTGCGGGCCCGCCGGCCGTCGCTCAGGAACGGGCTGTCCTCGTAGCCGACGCGGATGTGTCCGCCGAGATCCATGACGCGTCGCAGGTCGGCGACCCCTTTCTGATGATGCCGGACGCAGAACCACACCGCGCCGGGAGGCAGGTGCTCGACGAACAGATCGAGATAGCGATCAGTGTACGGCAGAGCGTAGGGCACGTCGAACACGAACTCGAATACGTAGGGCGGCTTGAGCACGCCGTCCTCGACCAGCCGCCGGTAGTTGACCAGGTGCGACAGGTCGAACACGGGCATGGTGGGTACGATCCGGTGTTCGGCCAGCTTGCGGGCGTAAAAGCAGATGTCCTCGTACCGATTCTGATAGACGCCGTCGAACATGTTGACCGAGCCGAGGTTGAGCGAGCCCATTTCGACTTCGGGGATGGTGAACGTGACGCATCGCTGATCGAGCGTATGCTCCGGAGCGCCGCCGGTGGAGCCTTCGATGATGATGGGACAGGCTTTGCGGATCAGGCGGACGTGTTCCTGGAACAGTGTCGGGTCCACCGTCTGCAACAGGTCGGCGTCGCGGGCGTGGAGGTGTGCGATCGCCGCGCCGGCCTCTTCGCAGCGGATTACCTCCTCAGGAACGTCCAGGGGGCCGGGATATTTTTCGTCCTGCTTTTCCCCGGGTACGGGCGCAACCACGATGATGATTTCCTTGGACATCATGCCCTCCGTTGTTTGGCGTCAACCGACCGGGCTGCCGGCTCAGATCCCGGCGCCGTCGGGGTTCAGGACGGTGTTGAAAAAGTCGTCTCGGCCCACCTGGCCGCCTTTGAAGCAGATCTCCACTCCGTCCAGCGGCGACCCCGGAATGTGGGCTTGGCACAGCGGACAGCCGGGAGCAATGGGGGCGACCATCTCCAGCGCTTCGATGCCCAGCGTGCTAGCCACGAAGAAGGAGGTGTCACCGCCCGTGACTGCCAGGCGCTTCGCTTCTCCCCGCAAGGACGTTCGCAGGAGAATCTGGCCGAGCGCCTCGCCGAGAATTCGACCGCTGTCCTGTCTGGGGTCATGTCCCAACGACCGCAGGCGTTCGGCGGTGGCGGCTCGCCGTGGATCGTTCGGGCCGCGCGAGCTGTGGCAGATCACGGTCTTTCCTTGCGACCAGATGCCAAGCGCCGTCTCGACCACGCGTTCGATCTCGGTTTCGGCGGTCGCGGGATCGATAAGTTCCGGCGTGCGAACCGGCACCTCCATCGCGCCGTGGTTGAGCGCCCAGGCAATCTGCCGATCCGTGACCGGCGAACAACTGCCGGAGACAACGACGGCGCGATCGACGGTCGTTGGCTTCCACTTGGGAGGTTCCGGGAGTATTCCGAGCTGCTTCCAGTGGGCGGTGAGTGAGTACTCCACGCCGGAGGAGCCGACCACGAAAAGCGTCGAGCCCGGCCGAACCTGTTCCCAGATGACCTGCCCTATGACCGGTTCCTGTTCGCGGTAAAGGACGTCCAGAAGAATCGCATCGGTGCCCTCGTCGGCCAGTTGCGCGAAGCGGGCCCGGGCCTGCTCGACGTCGGTCACGCACAGGATGTCCACCAGGCCGATTTTTCGACGGGTTTGTCGCGCCAGGTGGACTCGCAGGTCGCTCTCGGACATGGGGGTGATCGGATGGCGGGCCATGGTGGGATGGCGATCCAACCGATACGGTTCGCTGTCGAGCCCCGATCTGGCGAAAA
This sequence comes from Planctomycetota bacterium, assembly GCA_029550525.1. Lineage (GTDB taxonomy): Bacteria > Planctomycetota > Phycisphaerae > UBA1845 > PWPN01 > JACQVT01. Next base: position 45,980 of record JAKPHF010000032.1, on the reverse strand, counting down.
GGTTTCCGAAAACGCAATAACGGCCGAGGATGGGCGCGCCGACCAGCAGCGGGACCACGCGGGTCTTGAAAAGATCTGCCCCGATGTCGAGGGCCCGGCCGATGCTGCCGATCTCGGGTGACGAGTCGAACGTGGAACAGACCTTGTAATGGACGACGGGCAATTGCAGAGCTTCGAGCGCCTTGAACGCCGGCTTTAGTTCGAGGTCCATCCGCTCCGGCGTCAAGGATCGGCTGCATCCGGCGATTCCGACGGCGCGCAGATTCGGGTAGCCGGCCAACTGCTCGGGTCGGGGAGGCTTGATGAACAGAGCAGTGCGCAGTCCAGCTCGCGTCAGCCCCTCCATGGCGTCGGTGGAGCCGGTGAAGTCATCCCCGTAGAAGCCGAGGAGCAGATGGCTGGATGTTATCGCTGCCATGAGCTTTCCTGGTTTCGCAGTTGCCCGAAGGTCTCCAGGGCCTGTCGCAGTTCCGCGTGCGTGAGGGCGCAGGTTTCGAGGGGCACATTGCTGGCCGCCGCCTCCCAGGCCTGGCGGATCGAAGCGACACCCGCCGCCGGTCCCCCGGGATGGCCGAAGATGCCCCCGCCGGCCAGATAAATCAAGTCTTGCGTGCCGACGCGGGCGAGCGTTTCTGGAGCCTGTCCGGCCCACTGCCCGGAACCGATCACGGGCATGACCTCGAAGCCTCCGAGCAGCGGCGTGCGAACCGCCTGGGCGGAGGCGACCACGGAATCGTCCGACTCCCAGAATTTGTTGCCCAGTCCGTTCACGTGCAGATGGTCCACGCCGATGAGCCGCCAAATCTTCTGCCAGGCGGTGAACTCCACGCCGAGCTGCGGGCAGCGGGTCATCATGTCCCAGCCGTTGCGATGTGCATGGATAGGCAACTGACACCGGCGGCGAAGCGCGAGCACGCCCATGTAGCCGACGCTGATGATGCTCACCATGACGCACGTTCCGCCGGCCTTCACCACCAGGTCGTGATGCCGCAGCATGGCGTCGAGCTCATCACTGATGTTGAAGGCGTACATCACCTTCTTGCCGGTGCGGTCGGCATGCTCATTGATCACCCGCATGACCGCTTGCACTCGGCGGCTCAGCGGCGAGTGCGGCGGGTTGGCCATGACTTCGTCGTCCTTGATGAAGTCCACGCCGGCTTCGGCGACCTGGCGGACTTTCTCGGCCGTCTCTTCGGGGGACAGGCCCAGATTGGGCTTGACAATGGTCCCGATAAGCGGGCCCTGAGCAACGCCGGCGAGCTGGCGCGTTCCCTTGCTGCCGAATTGGGGGCCGGGGTAGGCGTCGGCGAACGCACGGGGAAACTCCAGATCCAGCAGCCGGATGCCGGACAACTGGCGCAAGGCGTAAAAGTTGCCCATGGTCATCGAGATGAGCACCGGCAGGTTGGTCCCGAAGCCTTCGAGCGGGAACGCCAGTTCGATGATCCCGCGACGGAAGCGAGGCGGTTCACCGTTGTTTCCGCGCCAGCCCGGCAGGCCGGGGGTCTCCACGCTCTCGCCGGGCGTGATTCTGACGATTTTCGTGGCCACGCGATGGCGCAGGTCGTCCGTCAAGCCGGGGACATCGACGAAGGTGGCGGTGGATGCGCCGGCCATGGCCTCGGCGGCTTGTTCCAGTGAAAGCGGGGTCTCGACCAGGTACTTCGCGATCACCCGTCCGCGCGTCGCGCCGTGGTCATCGGGAGACGATTCCTTCTCGACGCGAAGGAACGAGGAGTCCTGAGTCCTGGTGATCCGCGGTGGTTGTGGGCGTCGAGACGCCATATGCATGCATTCTCCTGACCTGGACCCGTGTCTCACAGGCACGGTCTTACGGCCATTCTAGAAATGGCCGGCCGCTCGCGCCTACGGCCGAAATGATGAAGTTGTTGTACTTTTTGAACAGTTCATTACACTTTCGAGTAACCGCTCCAGGCGTATCACGGATATGTTCACGACGTCGAAGTCATGGGGGCAAGGCCATGCGCCACGTCGCACTGCTGATCGAGACCTCGCGCCAGTTCGGCCGCGGGCTGCTGCGGGGCATCGCGCGATATAACCAGGAGAACGGACGTTGGTTGACCTACTGCCGGCCGCAAGGCATGGGCGACATGTCCCCCGGATGGGTCTCGAGGCTGCGGAGCGACGGCGTCCTGGCTCGCATCACCGATCGCCGGATGGCGGCGGCTCTGGCCAGGTTGAAAGTGCCGATCGTGAATCTCCGGGGGAAGATGGCGCATCTGCCGTTTCCTTATGTCGGCGTTGATAATCGGGCAATTGCTCGTGTCGCGTTCGAGCACCTCTTCGATCGGGGTTTCCGGCGCTTCGGCTTCTGCGGCTACCGCCGCCGATTCAGCGTGGCATGGGACCAGCGGTGCGACACGTTCGTGGATCTGGTCCGGCAGGCGGGTTGCACGGTTGATGTGTGCGTCGCGTCGGAACCGTCGTTGGGGCCGAGCAATCGGCACACGTGGAAGCGGGAGCTGGCGACAATCGCCCGGTGGGTACGGGGGCTGCCAAAGCCGCTGGCCATCATGGCCTGCACGGATGACCGCGGTTTTCAGGTGCTGGAAGCGTGTCGGGAGGCCGGGATCGCGGTTCCCGAGGAAGTGGCGGTGATCGGTGTGGCGAACGACGATTGTCTGTGTGCGCTGTCCGTTCCGCCGCTGACGAGTGTGGACGTGGCGGACGAGCAGATCGGTTATCGGGCGGCGGCGCTGCTGGACGAACTGATGAATGGGGGGAGGAACCCGGGGCAGGTGCTGGTCGAGCCGCGGGGCGTGATCTGTCGCCATTCGACGGACACCATGGCAGTGAGCGATCAGGCCGTGGCGGAGGCTATTCGGTTCATTCGCAGCCACGCCTGTGAACAAATCCACATCGACGACGTGGCCAACCATGTGCACATGACGCGATCGGTGCTTGCCCGGCGGCTCAAGCAGGCGCTCGGCCGGACCATTCACGACGAAATCCAGCGAACACGGATCGCCCGCGTGCAGGAGATGTTGACGGAGACCAATCTTCCGCTCAAACAGGTGGCGGGACACGCAGGCTTTAGCAGTGTCCAATATATGACGCGGGCGTTCCGGGCCTTGACCGGGCAGACACCCGCGGCGTACCGGCGTGAAAACCGAATATAAACGCTGCTGCCTGGGGCGGAGGCGGTCGGGCAACCGGTCACAGTGATTCGAGCTGCAGCGTGCGCATGAGGGTTTTGACCTAATTGGAGAGGCGCCGCCGCGGGGAAACGGTTTGCTCCGTGCGGCCGTGCGGTTCGGGCGACCGGTGCGACTCGGCGACCATGCTTGCGCCGAGCGGGGCGAGGCGATCCAGAACGATCAGAAAGTGCAAATCTTCTATCCAAAATGACCAAACACGAGCCTTTTTTCCATTGATGCCGCCGAAAGAACGCCGTTATTATTTATGAGGCAGCCGGCCCCGCGTCGGGCTCTGCCTCACTTCCAGTCGATCGCGACGTAGGACAACAGGCGACGGACGCCGGCGGCGGGCCGGTCGCGACGATTCGAGCAGGAGGAGGCAGGAACGTTAGGGTGAGCCGTTCCCGGTTGTCGACGTGTCTTTTCTCGGCCGCTGATTCTTCTGAGGATTCACATGAAACGGTCCAACGGATTCACACTGATCGAGGTTCTGGTCGTCGTCGCTATCATCGCGTTGCTGATCTCCATCTTGCTGCCGTCACTCGCCGCGGCCCGTGCTCAAAGCCGGACGACGTTGTGTCTGGCCAATCTTCACCAGGCGGGCATTGCCATTAATACGTACAGCGTGGAGAACAAGGGCTATGTGCCGCGCGGCGGGAACGTCGACAACTATTTTAGCAAGACCAGTCCCGAAGTCCATTGGACGGCGGTCGTGTTGCGGCAGCTGGGGAGCAACATGTCCGGAATCGTGGCCGCGGCGAACAGGGACGGGAAGCTGCTCAGTCAGTTGCTGTGGGAAGCGATGAAGAAGCAGCCGGTCTTTCATTGTCCGGAGCGAGCCAGCGAGGCTTCGGCGGACGAAGCGGTTAGCTATTGCGTCAACGCATTCGGTAAGAAGCTCGGGGATCCCGAGGTTCGCAAGCCCACGCAGTTGTCGGACTGGAAGCATCCCGGCAAAGTGATCTACCTCACCGAAATCGAGCGATCGACCAGGTCGAGCACCATCCTGACGGCCTTCAAGGAAAAAGACCTGAGTTACTTTGACGTATACGAGGCGGACCATCTGCCCTCCGCTCCGACCGGTCAGCGCCGGGTGGCCCGGGCCATGCATCAGAAGCGCAACACGGATGCGCTTTTCGCGGACGGCCATTGCGAGCCCGTTCACTCGATGCCGCGGGCGGGCGAAGCGGAATTTGATGTCAACGGCGACTACGCCCGGCGATGGCTTCGGGCATTCGGCGTGGAGGTTCCGGCCAAACCGTGATTGGGACGAATGATGGGAGCCGAGACGCTGCCACAGCCCGGTGGTGAGGAGGAGAGGGTAGGCGGCTTTTCCGGTCCCAAAACGACAGTCTCTGAACCTTAACAAATCCAGCGGAGGAGGAAAGTGTGATGGCCAGATCAGTTCTGACGTGGATCGTGTCTGTGGTGGCTGCCTGTACATCAATGAGCGTGGCAGCGACCATCCTGCCCGAAGACGATGTGACGTATCGTGGCGCAACCCGATACAACAACACCAATGTGTTCGGGATGTTCACCAAGGGGGACGGAGCGGCCGATCGAGGATACATCGAGTTCGCACTGGGCAGCGAAGCTGCCTCATCGGCGGTGTTGAAATTGTACAATTACTGGGGCGCACCGCACGGCAAGACCGTGAATGCGACGGTGCGGCTTCGAGCGATCAGCGAGGACGAACCCGGTTATGTGACGTGGACCGACACGGCGGGGCCGGCGCCTTCGGGAACGGCGCACGAGGATTGGACGATCCTGGTGGATTCTTTTGCCGTTGACAGCACCCCGCAGTGGTACACCTTCGACATCACCAGCTTCTACAACGCCAACCTGGGTGAGAAAGTGACGATCAGCATCCGATGCCTCACCAATCCGGCCGGCGACGGGCCCATTTTCGAGGACAAGGAGAACACCGGTGGGACGGGCATGGCCCCGCACATCGAGTGGGTCCCCGAGCCGGCGAGCCTGGCGTTGCTCGTTATGGGGTCGCTGATGCTGGCGCGTCGTCGGCACTGAGAAAAGACCGGTTGTTCGGCGAAACAGGTGGTGTCCCTGGAACGTAAGACAGTCAAAGCACTGCAGTCCGAGGAGAGAACAAATCATGTACAGATCGCGAATTGTCGTGGGAGTGATGACGGCGTTGACTGTCACGGCAGCCGTGCAGGCGACGACCTGGGTGGCTGACTTCACCTCGGTGGCGCCCGAGACGTGGGAAGGCTCGGATGCCGCGGCGGTGGCTGCTTACGTCGACACCGACGGCAACAATCCCAACGTCTTCACCGTTACGTTTAACGGGGCGACCGGGCTGAGCCCCGGCTGGCTGACGCAGGGGGATCGCGGAGGCGTTCCGACGACGGCCAAATTCTGGAACCCCGCCGGCGACGGAAAGAGTGGCCGGGCCCGGTTTTCCACGAATTTGCCTTCCAGCATGGACGCGAACGGCGGCATTTCGTTCGGCTGGACAGCCCGCTATGGTAACTACGCCATGGCCCGGGCGCCCATACAAATCGCCGTCACGGACACCGGCTTGAGCCAGACGGAGGGCGGCGTTGAGTACACCGTTTACTTGAACGTCCAGAACGGGACCACGCTGCGAGTACAGCAGAATGGCGGGGGGTTCTACAGCACGATCGAGCCGCTTACAATCCCGAACGTGGGCGACGGTCAGTATCACCAATGGAGTTGTGCCGTCATTACTTCGGGTGGCATGGCCCACTGGAAACTGTGGTTGGACGGCACGCTGCTGCTGTTCGGCGGCACCGACGGAGCGCATCTCCTCAACGGTGAGCAGTTCAGCTTCCAGACCGCGACCAACGATTTCTCGGGCGATCCGTACATCGGGCTGGGTGATCTTCAGAACACCGACATCTGGGATTTCGAGTTCGATTGCGTCACCTACAAGGACGACGGGCTGGAAATGCTGACCTGTGGGATCGTGCCCACCTGCGACAGTATCGTCACGCCGACGACGCCGGCGTCGTCCACCGCCCTTCGGGGCAGCCCGGCTGATCCTCTGGATCACACGTACACGATCACGAACGGGGGGACCACTGCGCTGACCTACACGGTGGTGGAAATGCAGAAAGCCCCTCCGGCGATCGCCAGCCTGTACAACACTGGCGTGGATAACTCGCGAGCCGTGCTGGGCATGGCGGTGCAGGATCCGCACTGGACGCTGATCCAGGGCGGCTTGGCCGGCGAGTGCACCGAAGGGACTCCGTGCCCCGCGTACACCATCCCCGCCGGCGCCAACTGGCTGGCCGATGATTCGAATGCCCGCTGGATCACGGCGGGGCAGACGGAGAACGGGAACGCTCCGCCGGGTGATCACACGTTCCGCACCACCTTCACGCTGGCCGATGCGGCGGCCGTCGCGGCAGCTTCGATCAGGGGCCGCATGGCGTACGACGACACGCTGGTCGACGTCAAGCTCAACGGCGTCGTGGTCGTGCCGGGCTCGGCGGCGTCGGGAGCGAACAGTTGGACGGAGTTCGCCATCGACAGCGGCTTCCAGGTCGGCACGAACACGCTGGACTTCACCATTCGCAACAGCGGTACCGATGCCAATGCGATGGGCCTGCGCGTCGAGTTCTATGACATCGTGGCGGGCGATGTGCCCTGGCTGGCTCTCGACAAGACTGGCGGGACCATCACCACCGAGGGCGGCAGCGATACCGTCACCGCCTCCATCGTCAGCACCGATCTGCCCGGCGGGACCCACACCGCGTACGTGGGCATCATCGACGGTTGCAACCCGCCCGCGCGAGAGATTCGGCGGATCGACCTGACGGTGATTGATTGCCGGTCCGCGGTGACACCGGAGGGCAAGACCGGCCGAGCGTTCCGCGTGGGCTCTGCACAGGCACCGGCACCGGTCGTGTACACGTTCGAGAACACCGGCGCCCCGCCCGTGACCTACACGGTTACTTCCGACGCGGCGTGGCTGCAGCTTGACAAGAGCGGCGGTGGCCCGATCCCGCCGGGTGGCTCCGATGCCGTTACCGCGACCATCGATCCCACCGGTCTGGCTCCGGGCGGATACGTGGCCACGCTGACATTCACTGACGGCTGCGATCCTGCCACACAGCACATTCGGCAGGTGTTCTTCTCCGTCGATGAGAACATCGAGGAAGGCCAGGGCGCCAGCCAGCAGTTCAATGCCGAGTTCACTCAGTTCACCGGGACGGACCTTATGGCGGTGAGCCCGGTTGAGTCCTGCGATCCGGCAGTGGCGACCACTCGTACCTTCGCTGTCGCCTTTAACGACGCCGGGAATCTCGTGAGTGACTGGCTGACGCAGGGAGAGGTGGACGGTGTGCCGACGACGGCCAAATTCTACAACCCGGCCGACGGATTGGGCGGACGGGTCCGGTTCCGCACCCACCTTCCCTTCGACGAGTCGTTCGACCCGATCAAGGGGATGGCCGTGGCCTGGAGCATGAAGGTCGCCAGCGATGACACGATCGTTCGCGGTCCCATCCAGATCACGTTCCCGCGCGTCACCGGGCCATTCGGTCAGAGCGACACGGAATCGAGCGTCGCCGGAGAGGTGTTCAACGTTTTCATCCGCGTGCAGAACGGAACGGATATTCAGATTCTCAACAACGGTGGCAGCGTGCACAGCACGATCGGAACGTATACGTTGAGCAACAGCATCGCCGATACGTTCCATCAATGGACGGCCGCGGTTTGCTATAACCCGGACGACCAGATGGCGTACTGGAACCTGTGGGTGGATGGCGAGAAGATCATGTTCACGGGGACGAACGGTTCGGTGCCAGGGCCGCAAGGCGATGTGTTCAGCTTCCGCACGAACCTGGAAAACGTGTCTGGCGATCCGTACATCGGTCTGGGCGAGCTCGGCTCGGGTGAAGACCTGTGGAACTTCGAGTTCGACTGGGTGCGGATGCTCAGTTACAAGGTGACCGGTTGTCCGTTCTGGGATGGCGAGTCGTGCATCCCGGTGTCCTGCAACACGCCGTTTGCTGACGCCGACGGCGATGGGGATGTTGACATGGACGACTTCGCCATCTTCCAGCGCTGCGTGAACGTGGGGATGGCCATGCCGCAGTACCTGGGCGAGCAGTGTCACTGCTTCGACCGGAACAAGAACCGAATCGTGGGCGATTCGGTCGATCTGAGCGCGTTCGCAGCATGCGGGAGCGGTGCCGACGTCCAATGGACGCCGAGCGTTGGTTGCCCGTAAGCGACGACTGCCAGCACGTCCGGCCGGTTGATGCGGCCGGGATCGAGATGCCCTCCTTTCAGGGCCGGCCGGCGGTTCGTCATGCCGGGCCGGCCCTGATTAAATCCAGTCCGGCCAGAATCCTGCCAGTTGGAAAAGGTGGTACGGATCGGGGGAAGACCATGTCACAAGCGAACACGAGCCTCACGCGGTGGGTGACCTTGGCGGCAGCCGTCTGCACGACACTACTTGGCGCAGCGCAGGTTGTCTCGGCGAACGGACAGGTTGTTTTTCCCGGCGCCACTTGGGAATCGAGGACGCCGGCCGAAGTGGGCATGGACACCGCCAAACTCGATCAGATTGCCGCTATGATCGGCGGTCACGGCTGCATCGTCCGCAACGGCTACATGGTCAAGACGTGGGGGTCGCAGACGACCAAGGGCGACTGGGCGTCGGCGTCGAAGCCGGTGCTCAGCACGCTGCTGTTCTTCGCGATCGAGGAAGGCCGCATCTCTGGCGTGGATGCCCGCGTGGCGGACTGGGGCTGGACGCTCAGTGCCAAGGACCAGTCCATGACGTTCCGACATTTGGCCAACATGACGGGCAACTACACCCGGGCCGAGGCACCCGGCGCTGCGTGGGCGTACAACGACTACAACATACAGTTGTATGCCAAAACGTTGTTCGATCGCGTGTACAAGCAGTCCGCCAACGACGTTGCTACCAGCCCGAGCCGGCTGGGGGCCCTGCAGTTTCAGGACGGTTCGTTGATCGCTTCCAACAACCGCTTGAACACATCGGTGCGGGATTTTGCCCGGATCGGCTGGTTCTGGGCAAACAAAGGCAAGTGGAACGGCACGCAGCTTCTGCCGCAGCACTACTTTGACGATTACATGAAACCGCACGTCCCGCCGACGCTGCCCAAGACGAGCGCGGCGGATCCGGCCGGTGACTATCTGGGCATCGGTTCGTATGGGGGCGGCGGCGATCAAGTAGCTTACGGCCCCGGGATCTACGGGTTCAACTGGTGGTTCAACAGCACAGGCGGTCTGCACCCGAACGCCAAGACTTGGCCGGATGCGCCGGACGATACCTTCCAGGCGAACGGCCATTGGGGCAGAGAGGCCGTCACGGTGATTCCGAGTTTGAACGTCGTGTTGGCGTACTTCGGCGGTGCCACGCTGGGCTTGGATCCCGGCAGTTCGACCTCTCCCATCAACAACGTCTTGAAGCTCCTGGTCCAGTCGGTGAATCCCACGACTCCGGTGATCGCGCTGAACAAGAGCCAGATCAACCGAGCGGCGGATTTCCGGGAGAACCCGCCGTGCGACACGTTCACGGTGGCAAACGGAGGGATCGGGACGTTGAGCTACCGGATCCTCGCTGACCAACCCTGGGTCAACCTCGATCCGATCAGCGGCACGTCCACGGGTGAAGCTGACAGCATCACGGTATGCTATCGCACGGTGGATCTGCCCGTTGGCGTGTACACAGCGACGATCACGGTGGACGACGACGGCAGCACTCCAGCGGCGAGCAACGCGCCGCAAACGATCGAGGTCACGCTAACGGTCAAGAGCGTGCTCCCCGATCTCGACTTCGACGGCGACGTCGATCAGGAGGACTTTGGTTTGCTGCAGGCGTGCGTCTCCGAGGTCGGCATCTCTCAGCCGTCTCCCACCTGTGTGGCGGCCGACTTTAACCGCGACGGCGTGGTGGATCAGGTGGACATTGCAGCGTTCCTCGACTGCCACGGCCCGCCTTCGGTTCTCGCCGACAAGACCTGCGACGACGTGTACGAGTAGTCCGACGGGAGTGAGATTCCGGCATGAGGATGTTTCCGGTCATCGTTGCGCTCGCCGGCCTGATGGCATGCTCGGCGCAAGCGGCTTCGCCTCCCCATCTGCCGGGCGGCGCACTGGGGGGCCATCGCTACCGGATCATCATCTCGACGGACATCGGGGGCAGCGATCCCGACGACTATCAGGCGATGGTGCATTATCTTGTGCACGCCGATCTGTTCGATACCGAAGGGTTGATCGCCTCGCCCCCGGGAGCGGGCCGGGTCGAACACATCTTCGAGACGCTCGCCGCTTACGAGAAGGATTACCCTCGCCTTCGCCGCCATTCTGCCACGTTCCCCAGTCCTGCCGCATTGCGTGCCGTGACCAAGCAGGGAGCGATTGACGCGGCACCGGAGGCCGGGTTCAGCGCGCCCACTGAAGGCTCGGACTGGATCATTCGACAGGCTCGCCGCGACGACCCACGGCCGTTGTACATCCTGGTCTGGGGCTCCATTACGGACGTGGCCCAAGCCATTCACGACGACCCCGGTATCAAGCCCGCCATTCGGGTCTATTCGATCGGAAGCTGGAACACACAGCAGGATCGGCATGCCCGCGATTACCTCTACCGCGAGCACCCGGATTTCTGGTGGATCGAGTCAGACACGACATTTCGCGGCATGTACGTGGGGGGCGATCAGTCCTCGGATCTGGGCAACCTTCCGTTCGTGCGGCAGCATGTGAGGGGCCACGGTGCCTTGGGCGATCTTTTCTGGTCGAAGAAGAAGGACCTCAAGGCCGGAGACACACCGTCGGTGCTCTATCTGCTGCGCGGCGATCCCGATGTGCCGACGAGCGATCACTGGGGCGGTCGTTTCCAGGCCGACCCGCAGCGCCGGCAGTATTGGCGCGACCTGACCGATCCCGAGCATGCCGAGCCGCGGTACCTCGGCGCCAAGACCGTCAATCGCTGGCGACTGGATTTTCTGAGCGAATGGCAGCGACGGATGGATTGGGCGGCGGAATCGAACGACGTGTTTCCGCAGAAAACCTGGAGTTTCATGACGCCGGCCGAAGCGGGGCTGGACGCGAGCAAACTCGATGCCTTTCGCGATTACGTAGGCGGCCGTGGCTGCGTGGTCCGGTACGGGCGCATGGTCTACACATGGGGCGAGCAAAACATCCGCCAGGACGTCGCTTCCGCTTGCAAGCCCGTGTTCAGCCACTTTCTGTTCAAGGCAGTGGAGAGTAAGCGGCTGGCGAGTCTCGACACGCCCGTCCGAACGTACGCGCCTTGCCTCGAAGAATTGAATGCCGAGTTGGGATACAAGGATCGCGACATCACCTTTCGGCACATGGCCAACCAGGTGTCGTGTTACGGCGTTCGAGAAAAGCCGGGCACGGCGTTCGACTACAACGATTGGCAGATGGCGTTGTTCTGGGATGTGCTGTTTCTGAAGGTGTACGGGGCCACGTATGCCGATGTCGATTCGACCGTGCTGCGCCCTCTGCTGACCGATCCGCTGCAGTGCGAGGACGATCCTACGTTGTTGGCATTCGGAATCTCGGACCGGGCGGGACGGCTCGCAATCTCCGTGCGCGATTTTGCCCGGTTCGGGTTGCTATATCTGCGAGCGGGCAACTGGAACGGGACGCAGTTGATCGATCGGCATTTCGCGGTGGAGGCGGTGACGAGTCCGCTGCCGGTCTCGATCCCGCGAACGGCGGGCGAGCCGGCCGAGATGTGCGCCGACGCTCGCACCATCGGCTCCCAGAAGGTGGCGGACAACCAGACCGATCACCACGGCAGCTACAGTTGGGCGTGGTGGCTCAATGGTATAACTCGCTCCGGCCAGCGTCATTGGCCCGACGCTCCGCCTGACACGTTCGGGGCATTAGGACATGCAAACGGGCAGCGTGCCGTAATTGTGATCCCGAGTCTGGATCTGGTCGTCTCCTGGAACGACACGACACTCGGCAACAAGCCGGGTAATCCGAACGAGGCGTTGCGACGGCTGATCGAAGCGGTGAGGCCTGCAACTACCAGCAGGAGTGCTGAATCCGAATGACCGGTCTGTTCATCCGGCTGATGTGCCTGGCGGGTGCGCTGGGCGCCGGCGCGTCGACTCTGGCTGGACCCCAACCAGGCCAGATTGTTGTCGATCCGGCGCATCCCGCCTGGTTCAAGTACGAGGGGGGCGGGCCGTTCTACATGTGCGGTCCGGGCGACCCCGAGGGATTCCTCTATCGCGGAACGCGCAACGCGGACGGAACGCGAAACGGCGACCAGCTCGCGCTCATCAACAAGATGGCGGGAACGGGGGCGAACTGCATCTACCTGGTTGCCATTCGCAGTCACGGCGGCGACGGGGACAGCCTGCAGAATCCGTACGTGGACGGTGATCTGACCAAGGGACTGGATGACGACATCCTGAACCAGTGGGAAACCTGGTTTGCCGCCATGGACGCCCAGCGGATCACCATCTTTTTCATCCTGTACGATGACAGCGCATCGCCTTTCGGCAAGGCGCTTCCTGCCAATGGCCAGCTCCATCCGTCGGAAGTGACGTTCATCAATACGATGGTGAATCGGTTCAAGCATCACAAGCACCTGATCTGGTGCGTGGCCGAGGAAGCGGGCGAAGGGCTGAGCAAAGCGCATGCCATCAAGATCGCCGAGCAGATCAAGTTGCAGGATGACCGTCAGCATCCGGTGGCGATCCATCAGAATAACGGGACGTCGTTCGACTTCAACGGCAACGCGGCGTTTAACCAGTTTGCGGTTCAGTGGAACGTGAATACGGCCAAGGAACTGCATGCCGGTACGGTGGCGGCCTGGAATAATGTGGGCGGGCTGGTCAACATCAACATGGCCGAATTCGCGCCGTTGTCCACGGGGCTGGAACTGCAGCGAAAAATCTGGGCCGTCGCGATGGGCGGCGGCTACTCGATGATCTTGGAGATGGATATCGTCTCCACGCCGGTCAGCGATCTGGAGACTTGCGGCCGACTGGTCCGGTTCATGGAGGCCACTCGCTTTAACGTGGCGGCTCCGCATGATGAGCTCGCGGCGAACGACACGGATTACGTGCTGGCGGCTCCCGGTTTGGTGTATCTGGCGTACGGCGAGGGCGGTAGCCGCTATGGTCTGCAGATGCTGCGCGGCAATTACTTGGTGAAGTGGTACGATCCGGCCGGCGGCGCGTGGATCGATGCGGGGTCGCGTGCGGTTCCGGTCTTCGGGGTGCAGGTATTCGACAAGCCGGCGGCGGTGCCCGGCGATGCGGCGTTGTACGTTTCGCGAACGGTACCCGCGCCGGCCTCCGGTCCATTCCCGGTTCCCGGGGCCGTGGGCGTCAGCTTGAACGTGCAGTTGTCCTGGACGGCCGGTGCGGGCGCTAGCGAGCACGAGGTCTATTTCGGCACGATTCCGCCCGGCGAGCCGCGCGGCCGGCGATCCACGACGTTGTTCAACCCCGGCACGCTCTTGCCGCGAACCACGTACTACTGGCGGATCGACGAGGTGAACGAGCAGGGCATCACGCCCGGCGCGGTGTGGAGCTTCACGACGGGCTCGGTCCCCGCCGATTACGACGGGGATGGAGACGTGGACCAGGAAGACTTCGGCGCATTTCAGATGTGTCTGTCGGGGATGGATGTGGCGGTCGTTCCAGCCGACTGTCTTTGGGCGGACTTGAACGCTGACGGACCGGTGGATCAGGCCGATGCCGTGCTGTTTCTGAATTGCCTGAGCGGGCCGAACGTCGAAGCCGATTGCCTGCCCTAGAGCGTACCGTTGTCAATCTGCAAACAAGGAGACCAAGTGACATGAGAATTGCCCGTAGGTGCCGGTTGTTGCTCTCAGTGTGTCTGTCGATGATCGTATTGGCCGGATTTGGTTGTAGCACGAATCCGCTGCCCGGAACCATCGTGGTCGATCCGCAGCACCCGGCTTGGCTGACCCGTGCGCACGGTAAGCCGCTGTTCATGTGCGGCCCCGGTGATCCGGAGGGCTTTTTGTATCGCGGCCATCTCCGCCCGGACGGGACGCGAGACGGCGATCAGATGGAGCTCATCCAGAAGCTGGCCGGTACGGGAGCCAACTGCATCTACCTCATGGCCGTGCGAAGCCATGGTGGTGACGGCGACCGCACGCACAACCCGTTCATCGACCACGATCCGAAGAAGCCGTTGAACCCTCGCGTTCTCGATCAGTGGGACACGTGGTTCACGGCCATGGACCGGGAAGGGATTATCATCTTCTTCTTCCTGTACGACGATGGCTCCGCTCCCTTCGGCAAGCTGCCCGCAGACGGCCGCCTCAGCCCCGCCGAGACCGCGTTCATCGACGGTTTGGTGAGCCGGTTCAGCCGCTACCGTAATCTCATCTGGTGCGTGGCCGAGGAGTACGCCGAGAAGCTCACCCGCGATCACGTCGCCCGCATCGCCGAGCGGATTCGGGAGAAGGATCCCAACCGTCACCCGATCGCCCTCCACCAGAATGCTGGCACCGAGTTCGATTTCGCCGGAACGACGACCTTCGATCAGTTCGCGGTCCAGTGCAACGTGGACACGCCGAAAGAACTGCACGACAGCACGGTGGCGGCGTGGAAGAACGTTCAGGGGCTGATCAACATCAACATGTCCGAGTTTGGAGACTCCCATTACGAATCTGAGCCGTCTTCGGGCTCGGGTGATGCACTTCGCAAGAAGGTCTGGGCGATCGCGATGGGCGGGGGCTACTCCATGATCCTCGGCATGGACATTGCCACGACGCCACAGGAAGATCTGCTGATGTGCGGGCGATTGGTCCGATTCATGGAGTCCACGCGGTTCAACCTGACCAGCCCCCACGACGAACTCGCTCGAGAGGATACGGACTACGTGCTGGCCGCTCCGGGCAAGGTGTATTTGGCGTATGCCGATGGCGGAAGCCGGTTGGGCCTGTTGATGGAAGCGGGTCGCTATGCGGTGAAGTGGTACGATCCGGTCGGTGACAAGTGGGTCAACGAAGGGAAGCGGACGGTTGCCGCCGGTGAGGTGGTTTTCGTCAAGCCGCAAGGCCTTGGCGAAGAGGTAGCGCTATACCTCGAGAGAATGTAGGATGCGGACGCCTCGCCGGCACTGCGGGCGGGACGGTAGCCTCACAATGGGCACAGGCTGTCCGAGGCGCGCAGATGCTCATTCGCGATGTGCGCGAAAGCGGCGACCGCAAGTGACATCCGAAATGCCGCGATCGCACTAACAGGAGGCAACGGAAGTAACCGAGAAGGTTTACCTCCGTTGCCTCCATGCTTCCTGTCAGAGTCTCTTGCGTCAGGTGGGGATCCGCCGCTGCAAAGCCTGAAACGGCCGTTCAGCGGCTGTATTTGTTCTCCCGTGCGCAACTGCTGTCCTTCTTGTGGCCGGCACCGTCTCCCCACAAATCGCAATGGGCGCGGTAATCGTTGTTCCATCGCCGCCGGGCCAGGTGTGTTTTCTCCACCAATTTGGCCTGGAGCTGGAAATCGGCGTGGCCGTCGGCCCAGAGCACGTTGCATCCCTTGTCATGGCGTGCGCCCGGCCATTCGCGGTTGGGCGGGTCGTCGACGGGGTCGATGGCAGTGTCCCACTGGCCGGGCGTTCCGGTGAGATAGTCGTCCGCGTCATTGTCGGCGATACAGATCATCTCGGCCGGGCGTTTGACCTTGTCGACTCGAACCTCTCCGTCTTTGCCCTCCCAGGTCTTTTCCGGTGGCTTGACCACAATGTGGCCGCCCAGCCCCAGATTCGGAGCGCCGGGGACGCTGTGGGTTTCGGATACGCCCCAATCGTTGTATCCGTAGTCGAAGTTGACACAATCGGTCTCCCGGTAGCCGCTCGCGGTGGCGCTGGCGTATATTCGCTGGCGACCATCCCAGCGTGTCTTGTACTTGGAATCGGGACACCAGAACACCTTGTGCTGCCCACTGGTTCCCCCCGACGCTTTCATGGCCCGCATCAGCCGGGTAGGCCAGACAATGAACTCTTTGGCAGTCTCCGAGCCGGGCGGCAAGTGATGTCCGGGATAGTACCCGTACTGATTCGTGTACATGGTCAAGGCGAGGCCCATCTGATGTACGTTGGCTCGGCAGGCGACCGTCCGGGAGGTTCGGCGGGCCGCGGCCAACGACGGCAACAGGATCGAGATCAGCAACGCGATGATGGCTACCACCACCAGGATCTCGATGAGGGTGAAGGCGGGGGACGAAACGGCAATCCTTCGAGTGTTTCTGTTCCGCATGGTACGCTCCTGCACCATGATGACGTGATGTCGGTAATTTAGTCCGACATTCGTTCCAAAACCATTACTTCGCCGGCGGATTCAGCTTGAACCGCCTGGTATTCGGGACTTCGTTTTCTTGAATTCGAACGTGCCGGCAAACGGAGTTTGTCGGCGTCCGCCTCCGCCCAATCGGGCGGTCATCAATTCGTACAATTCGCGGCCGGTGCGGCATCGGGTCCGGTCAGGCAACGTTGCAGGGCGCCGAAGTCGTCCTGATCCACGTCGCCATCCCCGTCGACGTCGTGGGCCTGGCAGCCGGTGGCCACCGGACGTTGGGGGCCGGACGCACATTCGATGAACGCTTGCACGTCCTCGCTGTCGATGTCGCAATCGCCGTCGGCATCCAACACGTGTCGAGTCTGATCGGGATTGGGCACGGCCGGGCAGTTGTCGCACGCGTCGATGACACCGTCGCCGTCGGCGTCAGACTCACATTCGTCGGGAATGCCGTTCGCATTGCAATCGAACTCGGGCGTTTCGCTCCACAGGCCGTACTTGCAGATGAGCGTTTTTTCCTCGGCCAAACGCTGGTGTTCAGGGAGAACACCCGAGAAGATCTTCACTTCCGCGATATCGCCGGTCAGATGCTTGATCAACGTCTGCTGGGCGCCCAGGACGAGTCGTGCGGGCGAGGTCAGCGACTGGCGGCCCGCGTTCGCGATCCCCTGGAGTTGACCATCCACGTAGAGCTCCAGTAGGCCGGTGCCCTGCGTTCGCCGGAAGGTGACCAGGTGCGGTCGACCGTCGTTGAAGCCCGGACCGGAGGCCACGGTGACATCGGGATTTCCCGTGCCGCCCAGCACCTTGCCATCGGCGTTGAGGCTGAGCCCGAAGTCGTTAACCACGGTGGCGACTTCGGCGTTGACCAGGCCGGCGCCGTCGTAGAAGTGTGTGCTGGTGCTCAGGCCCTGGCTGCTCTGAAATACGCAGAAGATGGTGAAATCATCCTGCACGGGGCGTTCGAGCGACAGGTACGTGTTGGCTGCGGCGTTGAAGCGCACAGCCGGCTGGCCGTTGATCGCGGCGCTCGCGTAGGCAGGTCTTCGAGCGGCGTTTTCCTGCGTGGCGTTGAAACCGCGGCCGCTGGCGTCAGTCCACGTCGCTATCGGATCGCCGTCGGTCAGACTGCTGAGATCGTCGGCCTTCAGCCAGGTGACCAGGTCGGCGGGTGGCAGGACCGGCGTGGTGACAGCGATTTCCTGGGAGTCGGCGGTTTCACCGGCGGCGTTGGACGCCGAGACCACGTAGTAGTAGGTGGTGCCGCCGGCCACGGTCGCATCCGTGGCAGCGTTGACCGGCGAGCGCAGCACGGGCGTGTAGGGGCCGCCGCTGGTGGTCGAGCGCTTGACGTGGTAGTCCGTCGCGTGGGGCGACCGGGTCCACCCCAGTGACACGCCCGACTTGCCGGCGACCGCGGTCAAGCCCGTCGGCGTGGTGGTGGCAGGCCGCGGAGGCACCTCGATGTCGCTTTCGCGGATGACGATGCCCACATCGATGTATTGGCCGCCGCCGGTCTGACGGCAGTGCACGGCCAGCAGGTTCGTTGCGTTGGGCACGATGGCGCCCCGGCCTTCGGGAGTCATGGCCAGCATGGTGTAGTTGGTCGTGTACCCGGTGGCACTGCCGGCCAGCACGCCGTTGATGTAGATCTCGACGTCCTCGTCGTGGTAGACGTTGAAATAGAGATTGTCGATCTGGTCGGGCGTGAGCGATCCGACTTCGAACGTTCGCCGCAGCCAGATATTGCTGCTGGTCCACGACGTGCGGATAAGCCCGGAAGTATTCGGTGGGTTGTTGCCGCCGAAGCCGCCCACGCCGTTGTTCCAGTTCGAGTCGTTGTAGCTCGGCGAGGTCCAATTCGAGAAGGGCGGCGTGGTTCGATACTTCCAGTGCTGGCCGGTGGTCTGCGAGGTGGGGAGCACGGTGGTCACGTCGGTGACGGCGCCGGCGAGGGCGATGGCGGCCCGGACGCGATCGGGATCCAGCTTGCGCACCTTGCGGTCGTAGGTCAAAAAGCCGTTCAGTTCGATCTCGACGTCGGTGATCTCCGTGTAGACCGCGCCGCTCATGCCCTGGTTCTGCACAAGACCGGAGATTTGGTAGCAGAAGTTCTCGAACTGGGCAGCGAGGTCGTCGCCATCGGTGGCACCGACGTAGCCCCAGCCCGGCGCCCAGATGTGCCCGTTGATGCTGAGCCCGACGCCGCCGAACTCGCCGCAGACCACGGCCTGCGTGGAGCTGGTCGGACAACTGGGGTTGGGGTAGCTGTGCCAGTCGAGAATATCGCCCACGCCGTAGAAGCTGCCGCCGCTGGCCTGGTTCACCAGCCGCGAGGGATCCATTGTCTTGACCATCTGGACGAGGGCTTCGGTATTGTGCTGGCCCTGGGACTCATTGAATATCACCCACATGATGATGGACGGGTGATTCCAACGGCTTTCAACCATGCGTCGCAGTTCGGTCTCGAATTGCGGCACGTCGAGCGGCTGCGGGTTGCCGGTGTAGGAGTTGGCGCTGGGCATGTCCTGCCAGACGAGGATGCCCAGCTTGTCGGCCCAGTAATACCAGCGGGGTGGCTCGACCTTGATGTGCTTGCGGACCATGTTGTAGCCGAGCGTCTTTTCTTCCACGATGTCGGCGGCCAAGGCGTCGTCGGTGGGTGCTCGGTAGATGCCGTCAGGCCAGAAGCCCTGGTCGAGCGGGCCGAACTGGAAGACGAACTCGTTGTTCAACAGCATCACCTTCTTGCCGTTGCGGGTGCCCAAGCTGATCTTGCGCATCCCGAAGTAGCTGCTCACGGCATCGAGTTCGGTCGAGCCTTGGGTTAGCGCGATGTCGAGATCATAGAGGAACGGGTCGTCGGGCGACCAGAGGTGCGCATCGGGAACGGGGAGGTGGAGTTCGGTGCCAGGCGGTCCGGAGACGGTGCCGACGACGTCGGTGCCGATGCGAGCCACGGCGTTCACCGTCACACCCTCAGCGGGGCCGCGGACGTTGACGGTCACATTCAGCCGTTCGGCGTCGATGTCGGGCACGAGCTTGAAGTCGGAGATGCTCGTTTCGGCCACCGGCTCGAGCCAGACGGTTTGCCAGATGCCGCTACACGCGGTGTACATGATGCCGCCGGGATAGAGCGTCTGCTTGCCGCGGGGGACGCCGGCGTGGTCGGTGGGGTCGTACACCCGCACGATCAACTCCTGGGGACCGCTGCCGGTGAGATAATCGGTGATGTCATACGTGAACGCGTCGTAGCCGCCCCTGTGGACGCCCACGGACTGGCCGTTGATGAACACTTCCGATTCGAAGTCTACGGCATCCAGGTGCAGCAGGATGCGGCGGCCGTCCCAGCTCGGCGGCACGCTGAAGGTCCGGCGATACCATGATCGCTCGTGGTGACGCATGATGCCGGACAAGGCGGATTCCATGGGGAAGGGGACAAGGATCTGCTCCGCCAGCGTCTGGCCCACCGGCACCGGATCATTCGACGAGCCGGCTTGGAACTCCCACAGGCCGTTGAGGTTCATCCACTCGCTGCGCACCATCTGCGGCCGCGGATATTCCGGGAGAGGAGCCTCGGGATCCACCAGCTCCGCCCAAGGCGACATGATCGGTGCCTGCTTCAGCTCCCATGCCGCGGCAAGCCGAGGCAGGAGAGCGACCGTCATCAGGCAGACGATCCACGGTGCGAGGAGGGAGCGGCGGGGCCGCCGCCGGAGGTGGCCGGCAGTGGCCCCGCTGGTTTTTGATGAATCCCGCGAAGATGATGTAATCTGACGATGCAATTTCATACGCGGTTCGCACTCACACAAAAGACCCTATCAACCGTCACCGGACTCACGGCAAACAGGCAGCCGAGGCCTCGATGATCGGGCCGGTGATGCATCGTTGCAGGATGGCGAAGTCCAATTGATCGGCGTCACCATCGTTGTCGAAATCAGCGGCGATGCAGTCGCCGACCAGCTCCATTTCCGGTCCGGCGGCGCACTCGCTGAAGAGCGCCACGTCGGTGCCGTCCACGTGTCCGTCAAGGTTCATATCCGGCGGGACCTGGCCGCGGCCGGTGATCCCGGCACGGAAGTTGAACTCGACGTCCTCGGCGCTGAGCGCCCCGTCGTGGACTCGAACGACGGCCAGACTGAGCGTGCCGATCTCGAGGTCGTGGAGATCGTTGGCGGCGGCGCTGCGATTCTGCCTGCACAGGTTGATGTGGCCCGGGTGAGTGGACATTTCGCCGGTCACCTTGCTATTGACCAGCACACCGTTGTCGTACAGGCGGGTGGTGCCGCCGTCGAGATCGGGGTCGTAGGTGTAAACCAGGTGACGCCATTCGCCCACGGGCGGCGATCCGGGGCCGTTGGGGTTCCAGGGCACATCCTTGGCGGAGCCCCACTGGCCGGCGGCGCCCCATTCCGGGTGATCGCCGAAGTTGAAGGTCAGGAGCGAGCCGTCCGGTCCGCCGCGATGGCCCCACGAGACCATGGTCTCGATTCGTTCACCCTCGACCTCACCGTCGAGGGAGGGGTTATACACCCAGACCTCGATGGTTCGGCCTTGGCCGCCGCGCAGCTCGACCGGCGCGAGCGGTCCCTGATAGCCGTCAGCCCCGTTGAAGGTCACGGCCAGCTCACCGGCGACGGTTTCGAGCACTGGCTGGCCGATGGCGACGAAATCACCGAGCGAGCCCTTGTTGACCCAGGTGGCCTGGCCGGCCGTCGCGTCCAGCGCACTCAGATCGACCAGCAGGACGCCGGATCCGGCCACCTTCAGCTTGTTGGCAGGCTTCACGTCGATGAAGTGCTCGGCAGAGGTAAGGCCGCGGAATGTGGCGGTCACGCCGGCCGTTCCCAGATCGAGGGCGGTAATCAGCCCGTCGGGGCTGACGGTGACGATGCCCTGAGGATTGACGGAATAGGTCGTGCCGATTGCTGCGACGGCGACGTCTCGCGTTCCGGCCGCGCCGAAATCGGCGACGAGCCTGGCCTGCTGCGTTCCGCCGACGATCATGAGATCGTGGATGATCTGCAGGTCGATCGACGCAGCTTCGTGAACGGTGACGGTGAGTGCCGCTCCCGGGACGGTGGCGCAGCCGCCCGTTGCGGAGAGGGTGAAGTTGGCCACGCCCGTTTCGCCGAACTCGATGTCCACCGGTTGCAGGCGTCCGTTACCCGCCGGGAACTGGATCACGGTGGAGCCGTTGCTGCCGACCGGTTTGGCTACAGCGGGGTTGTCACTGGTGATGGTGACCTCCACGGCTTGCGTCTCGTTGCACGAGGACGGAAGCACCAGCGAGACGGTCCTCGGTGCATCGATCGGCGCGACGTCGAGCCTGGACGGCCAAATGACCGTGTACTCGGGCGCGAAGAGAAACTCGCTGGGCTGCAGAGCGGCAGCGCTGATGCGGACCTCGTCGATGAAACCGTACATGCGGTCGGTATGTGAGCCGTTGTGCAGACCGCGGCCGACCGACCAGTTGCCGGCATCCCAATCGCTGCCGTCGCCCATACCCGCCGTCAACGCAGTGTTGGGGCTACCACTCGCGGTCAAATCCGTCTGGGCGACGAGTTGATACCCTGTTCCGGCTTCCACGTCATCCACATACAGGGACAACGTGCTGCCGTCAGAGACAGCGGCGACGTGATACCAACGACCGGCGTCAACGTTGGGGAAGGGCCATCCTTGAATCAGGCCGGGCTCGGAAACGGCTTCGTGCCAGTAGCCGGCGTCGTCGGCGAACTTGATGGCCATGGCACCATTGCCGAGGATCTGGAGGTACAGGGCGGCAAGGGCGGCGTCTTGGACGGCAGCGCCCTGGCTGTCGCGACCGACAATGGTGCGATTGTGGGTGTGCGCTTCCGGCATGAACGACGCTTCAATGGTCCATTGAGCCGGACTGATTTTTTGGATCGGCGCTCCGGTCTGGGTGAACATGCCCGGGAGGCCGCCGGTATTCTGGACGCTGAAATTATTGGCTTCGCCAGTCTTGGGGATGGTCGTGTCCGGGACATTGGCGCGATAGGCGAACCCGGCGAACCCACCGTCTGACCAGGCGGACAGCGTGTTGCCGTTTCCGGAGCTGTCCGCGACGCCCGGGAAGAATGCGCCGTCCGGCTGACCGCCCCTGCGCACGTTGGCGTCCAACGGACCTTCCTCGAAGCGCCAGTAAGCAACAGTCTGGTCGGGCGGCATGACAGTGATGGTCTGTGGTGCCGACTCGATGCCGCCGTACGTGGCCGTAATCGTGGCCGCACCCAGGGCCAGGGCGGTGATGAGGCCATCGGCATCGACGCTGATTACGCCCGCAGGCGTGACCTCATAGGTGGTGCCGAAGGACGCTGCCGTGACATCGCGCGTGCCGGGCACGCCGAAATTGGCGGTGACGATGGCTTGCTGCGTGAGTCCGACCCGCATCACGTGGTTGGGAATCACCAGATCGATCGATTCGGCGGCGTTGACGGTGACGGCTAGCGCGGCATCCGGCCCGGACGGGCAGCCCGTGGCTGACAGCGTGAACCGGGCCTCGCCGCCCTCGCCGAACTCGATCGGGAGCAGTGCGGTGTTCGGGCCGCCGGCGGGGAAGTGCACGACCGTGGAGCCTTGGCTGCCGGCGGGCTTGGCCACCGCGGGCGCGTCGCTGGTGACGGTGACGTTCACGGCCTGGGTTGCGTTGCAGGATTCCGGAATCACCACGCTGACGCTGACGGGAGGATCGACGGCGGCGACGGAGAACGTGGCGGGAGTGATCTCCATGACGCCGGTCGGTTCGGCGAAGAGGAATTGGCTGGGAGTCATGGCCGTGTCGCTGATGCGCACCTCATCGATGAAGCCGTAGAAGCGGTCCACATGATTGCCGTTGTGCAGGCCGCGTCCGACGGACCAGTTGCCCGCGTCCCAGTCGCCGCCGTCACCCGTACCTGCCGTCAGTGCGGTGTTGGGGCTGCCGCTGAGCGTCATGTTCGTCTGGGCCACGAGTTGGTAACCGGTGCCGGCGGCCACATCGTTGAGATAGAGCGAGAGCAAATGACCATTGCTGACCGCGGCCACGTGGTACCAGCGACCTTCCTCGGTGTTCGGGGGCTCGTAGCATTGGACCGTGCCGGGAGCTGACACTGCCTGGTGCCAATAACCGGACACGTCGGCGAACTTGATGGCAATGGCGTCACCCGGCACGAGCTGAAGGTAGACGGCCGCCAGATCCTGGGCATTGGGGATCGCCCCTTGGCTGTCGCGACCGACGATGGTGCGATAGCCGCCGGTTTGCGCTTTGAAGGACGCCTCAATGGTGAAGGCAGCCGGGCTGATGGACTGAATAGGAGCGCCGGTCTCGGTGAACATGCCCGGCGCCACGCCGCTGTTCTGGACGCTGAGGTTGTTCGCCGCGCCAGTCTGGAGGAGCGTGTCGCCCGGCACGTCGGTGCTGAAGATGTAACCGCAACAGCCGCCGTCCGACCAGGCGGACAAATGGTTCCCGTTGCCTGAACTGTCGGTGATGGCGGGGTAGAAGACACCGTCAGCCAGGCCGCCTCTGGGGACGTTGGTTCCTGCCGGGCCTTCCTCGAATCGCCAGTGGGCCACCGTCGCGGCGAGCCCGGTGCTTGGCGTGCTCAGTGCCAGGGCAATGATTGCGCAAAAGGCGAATCGCATTCTCGACGCTCGCATTCCGCACCTCCACAACCTTGAATCGGTTAACCGCCTGCTGATGTCAGACGCGCGCACACGCGGCGGGTCTGACGGATCGTTTGACAGACAAAGTGCCTGCGGCAGATGCGCCGGCGGCTCCTGCAACGGTTGCGGCACGAGCCTTCCTTGTCGATCCGCCGGGGACGCCATTCCATCTTCAATCAAGCGAACTATTCACTCACTTCAGCACGTTTTTCCGCCGGCCGGCGAGAATTCCCGCCAGCAGGATCAAGCCGAGCGCGGAGCCGGGCTCCGGAGCGAAGAGAAACTCGTCAACGGACAGCGCGGTATCGGAGATGCGTACTTCGTCGATGAATCCGTAGCCCCGGTCGGTGTGTTTACCCTCGAACAGCCCGCGTCCGACGGACCAGTTGCCGGCATCCCAGTCACTCCCGTCACCCTGTCCTGAGGTCAGTGCGGTGTCAGGGCTGCCGCTGAGGGACATATCTGTCTGGGCAACCAGTTGATAGCCTGTTCCGGCTTCGACATCATCGAGATAGAGGGAGAGGAACCGGCCGTCACTGACGGCGGCGATGTTGTACCAGCGTCCCTCGTGAACATTCGGCCACTGGAAACCCGGGAAAACGCCGGCGTCCGAAATAGCCTGATGCCAATAACCCGACACGTCGCAGAACTTGATGGCCAGGCGATCTTCGGTGGTTCGCTGGAGGTAGAGCGCTGCCAGTGCTTCGTCGCCGGTGACAGATCCCTGACTGTCACGTCCCACATAGGTTCGATAGTCGCCGTTTTCGGGCATGACGGACACTTCGATGGTGAAGGCCGCAGGCTCGATTTTCTGGATCGGCGCTCCGGTTTGGGTGAACATGCCGGGCAGCCCGCCGGTGTTCTGCACACTGAAGTTGTTGGCGGCTCCGGTCTGCGGCACGATCGGTGCCGGCACGCTGGTGCGATACGCATAGCCGGCGAAACCACCCTGCGACCAAGCCGACAGATGGTTCCCGTTGCCTGAGACGTCAAGAACCGCGGGGTAGAACTCTCCGTCCGACGTTCCACCTTTGGAGACGTCGGCGTCGGCGGGGCCTTCCTCGAATCGCCAATAGGCGACGGTTGCTGCCCACGCGAGGGTTGATTGGCAAGCGAGCGTCACGGCCATTACCCCGGCCGCCCATCGACCCACTCTCGAAGCGTTCATCTCTCACCTCCAACGAAGACATGATTCGCGACGTGCAGACAGGCCGACACGGCCCGTGCAATAGGCTCATCATAATCTTCTTCGAGGCCGTGTCAACAGGTTTTCTGGCCCAATGTGTTCACAAAAGCCACTATCTGTGTATATACATTTAGGCGTCTTTGTATAGGTCCGGTTTTCGGGGATGTTATGGGCCGGCAGGGACTGTCTTGGAGTGGTCCCGTCGGAAACATCCGGGTTCGTGCGACATAAAATGTGTACTTATAAGGATTAATGATATCGTGGCGGTGATGGTGCATCCGTCGACGATTCGGGGCGGCTGGCGCCGTCTCGTCCCGGCAGGGGTTGTGGGGGGCGTGATTGAAGCAAACGTTCGTCCGATTGGGGCTTGCGTTCCGAACACGTCGTTGTACAATTGCATGAAACCAAGTTTGTTAGTCTTGGCGGGACAACGAGAGGCTCGTTTCCGCCGCCGAGTCGGGAGCTGTTCATGGCCGAGCCGCGACGGCACAAGTATCGCGAAGTGTTCGAGCACGTCTACCAAGGCATCCTGCGCGGGCGGTACCGCCCGGGCTCGCGCATTCCCACCGAAATGGAGCTGGCCACTCGGTTCGATGCCTCGCGGATGACCGTATCCCGTGCCTTGCGCGATCTGCAGAGCCAGGGGCTTTTGCAGCGCCGGCACGGGGCGGGAACCTTCGTGCAGGAGGTGCCGAGACAAGTAAATGGCACCGTAGGTTTGATGTTCCCGGTATTCCCGGGCTTTCACACCGGCGTTTTCGACGCGGTGACGGTCGAACTCACGCGGCAGATTCAGGCGGCCGGCTACGGTCTGTTCCTGGGCCATCCCTTGCACGGCGGCGTGAATGCCGTTCTCGAGAATCCCGAGAAGATCTGCGAGCCCTATCTGGAACGGGGTCTGTGCTGTGTCTTCTTCACGCCGGTCGAACTGCCCGCCGAGCAGATGGCGGCCAACGTGGAGATCGTCAAGACGTTCGAACGGGAGGGAATCCCGGTCGTGCTCCTGGACCGCGATATCTGCGATTTCCCCGCACGTTCGCGGCACGATCTGATCGGCGTCGATAACTTCGGAGCCGCCTATATCCTGACGCAACACTTGTTGAGCCTGGGGCATCGACGCATTCATTTCGTGGGCACCTCAGCCGTGGCCACCACGATCAGCGCGCGGATCATGGGTTACCAGGCCGCCCTGGTCCAGCACGGCATCATGCCGGAGGCGAGCTGGGTTCATCGCGGCGATCCTCGCTTGCTGGAATTTGCCCGCCAGTTGGACCCGGGCTCGACGGATGCCTTCTTGTGTTCGAACGACCACGTGGCGGCGATTCTCCTGCGTCACTTCGTCACGCTGGGAGTTCGCGTTCCCGACGATGTGGCCGTGGTAGGTTTTGACGACACGCCGTTTGCCGCGTTGCTGGCTCCTCCGCTCACGACGGTTCGCCAACCGGCGGTGGCGTTGGGGGCGGCGGCCATGCGAGTCATGGTCGAGCGTCTGGAGGATTCGACGCTTCCTCCGCGCGAAATTCGGTTGCCTTCCGAATTGGTGGTGCGCGAATCGTGCGGGGCGTTGCTGCGGGGCGGGGCCAAGCAAGTGCAGCCACAGGCCGGAGCGCCGGGAACCCCCGCAGGCAACGCTGCGCCCGAGCCGAAGGCTCGCAGATCCTCCTCGGGGACAGGCGATCGCAGAAAGAAGAAAGTCTGAGCACGGATTCGGCTACCGGAGGGCGTGAGCGAGCGGTCAACTCTTGCCTGCCGGCTGCCATGCTCAGTGCCTGATTGGCGCGCGGTTCATCGCTCAACACAACTGATTCTTATCGGAGGTCAACATGCCTGGACGATTCCCTGTGTGGACGGCGTGCATCGTGTTGTTCGGCACAATGATGCTCGCTGGTGGTCGAGCCGGTGGGCAGCCGGTGGGACCGGAGCGGGATCAACCTAGCGGGTTTCGTCCGCCCTCGGTTCCGTTGGTGACGCACGATCCGTACTTCAGCGTGTGGTCGCCGGCCGACCGGCTGACTGATGCGGCGACCGTACATTGGACCGGCAAGAGACATGCTTTGACCGGCATGGTGGTCGTGGACGATGACGTCTATCGGCTGGTCGGGCCCGATCCGCAGGGAGTCCCGGCGATGGAGCAAACGGGATTGACCGTTTTGCCCACGCGAACGATATACACGTTTCGATCACCGCAAGTGAAGCTCGCCCTGACCTTCATGTCGCCGCTCTTGCCGAGCGATCTCGATCTGATGTCGCGGCCCGTGACGTATGTGACGTGCAATGTGCAGTCGGCGGACGGCAAGCCGCATCGGGTATCGGTCCGGTTTGATGTTTCCGGCGAGTGGACGGTGAATACGCCGGATCAGGCGGTGACGTGGTCCGAAGCGAGTGTGCCCGGACTGAGTGCGGTACGCATGGGGTCGGTTGAACAGCGGATCCTGGCCCGCAAGGGCGACGATCTGCGGATCGAGTGGGGGTACTTGTACCTGGCGGCGCCGCGAGCCGCTTCAACGACGGTCGAGCTGGTGAGCGGTCCGGCCGGCCGGCTGCGTTTCACCGGTGCGCGGGTACCGCTGCCGCAATTGGATGCGCCGCTGCCGGCCGCCGACGCACCGGTGATGGCCTGCACGTTCGACTATGGCGAGGTCGGCGCGGAGCCTGTTTCGCGTTACCTGATGCTGGCCTACGACGATCTGTACTCGATTCGTTATTTCGGCAAGCGACTGCGGCCCTACTGGCGCCGAAACGGCGCGGAAGCGGCGGACATCCTTCAGGCCGCTCAGCAGGATTACGCTGAATTGGTCAGGCGGTGTGAGCGGTTCGACCGTGAACTGATGAGCGACATGACGCGGCTCGGCGGCGAAAAGTACGCGCAGATCGGCGCGCTGGCGTATCGGCAGTGCCTGGCGGCCAACAAGATCGTCGCGGACTCCAACGGCTTGCCCTTGATGTTCTCGAAGGAAAACTTCAGCAACGGCTGCATCGGCACGGTGGACATCGCTTATCCCATGTCGCCGCACTTGCTCCTGACCAGCCCAACGCTGATGAAGGCCACGCTGGTGCCCGTGCTCGACTACGCGTCGTCGCCGCGTTGGAAATGGCCGTTCGCCCCGCACGACCTGGGGACGTATCCGTTCGCCGAAGGGCAGGTGTACGGCGGCGGTGAACGCACGGAAGAGAACCAAATGCCCGTCGAGGAATCGGGCAACATGCTCCTGCTTCTGGCGGCGGTGGCCAAGATCGACGGCAATGCGGATTTCGCCGCGAGGTATTGGCCGGTGATCACCCGGTGGGCGGAGTACCTGGTCAGCAAGGGCTTCGACCCGGACAAGCAACTCTGCACGGACGACTTCGCCGGACACCTGGCTCATAACGTAAATCTATCAGCCAAGGCCATCCTGGGCATCGCCGGCTACGCGATGCTCGCGGAAATGCAGGGCAAACAGGATGTGGCGGCTCGGTTTCGCAAGACGGCCGAGGATTTTGCCGCGCGCTGGATGAAGGAGGCGGCGGACGGCGATCACTACCGGTTGGCCTTCGACAAGCCCGGGACGTGGAGCCAGAAGTACAATCTGGTGTGGGATCGCGTGCTCGGGTTAAACCTCTTCCCGGCCGAGGTGGTGCGCGGGGAGGTCGCATACTATCGCAAGATGCAGAACCGGTACGGCTTGCCGCTGGACAACCGGGACACGTACACCAAGCTCGACTGGATCCTGTGGTCGGCAGTGTTGACCGGTTCACCTGAGGACTTCGATGCGCTCGTCGCACCCGTATGGGATTTCCTGAACGTCACGCCCGATCGCGTGCCCATGACCGACTGGTACCGCACGACGGATGCGAGGAAAGTCGGTTTCCAGGCTCGCGCGGTGGTGGGCGGCGTGTTCATGCGGCTGCTGGATGATATGGCGGTATGGAAGAAGTGGGCCGCCGCGGCCGAGCGAATCCAAGGCGACTGGGCACCGTTGCCCGAGCCGCCGAAGGTTCATCATATCGTGCCCACCGCTCGCGAACAGGAGACGCGGTGGCGCTTTACGCTGACGAGGCCTGCCGACGGTTGGTACGCGGTCGGATTCGACGATTCCAAGTGGCGGGAGGGCGTGGCCGGCTTCGGCACGCGAGGCACACCCGGTGCGACCGTGCGCACGCGGTGGAACCAGCCGGAGATCTGGCTGCGGCGTGAGATCGAGTTGAAGGATACCCGCATCAGCGAGCCGCGGCTTCTCATTCATCACGACGAGGATGCGGAGGTCTACATCAACGGCAAGCTAGCGGCGAAGCTTTCCGGGTACACGACGGATTATGAGATCGTCGAGATCAGTCCCGAAGCGCTGGCGGCGCTGAAGCCGGGCCGCAACTTGCTGGCGGTTCATTGCCGCCAGACCGGGGGCGGGCAGTACATCGACGTAGGCCTGGTGAGTGTGACCGGCGACTGACGGTTTTCCCTGCTCCCAGCACTATCGCGTGATCACGACGCGGATGGTCTGGGCGAGATTGGGGAACCGCATGCGGAACACGCCGTCAGCATAGTCGCTCGAGCCGGGCACCAGGGGCGCGCCGTTGATGGTGGAGTACCGGGGTGGTTGCGGCATGAGGACGCTGATGACGGCGGCGGTCTCGGCCTGGCCGATGGTATCGAACGTAACGGTTTCGTCGGTCACGACCTGGTTGGTGACGCGGCACGCGGCGGCGACCACGCCAACGTAGTCCTTCGGATATCGATCGAGATCCACGAGCAGCCCGCGGGTGCCGGGACCGACGTGGTACTCCCGGATGACGGGCTGATCGGGGTCGAACAAGGGGATGAATCGGCCTTTCAGCGTGACGGGCGACGCTTCGGCCGCGAACTCCAGACCCGCTGCGATGATGTAGGATCCGCGACGGAGAACGAGGGCGGGTGACTCCTTCCACTCTTGGCCGGTGGCGGCCATGGCCTTCTTGACGGCGT
Organism: Planctomycetota bacterium; assembly: GCA_029550525.1. GTDB lineage: Bacteria > Planctomycetota > Phycisphaerae > UBA1845 > PWPN01 > JACQVT01. The sequence goes on along the minus strand of JAKPHF010000032.1, from coordinate 15,750 downwards.
CGCGCACGTGCTCGGCTCCGCCTGGCGTGCGACTCAGACGCGACGGTGAGGTGGCGTCGAAGATGACCGTGCCGCGGCCGATCGTGTGTTGCCCAGTGGCGTCGTGGGCAAGCCCCAGAGCGTCGAAAAGATGGTGGCGCGGCGTGGCGTAGTGCATCGGAGCCGTGTTCCACCATTCGCGCACCTTGTGGAACGGATCGCGATCATCATCGATGACCACGAGTGCACCGCCGGCTTTGACCCAGGCCGCCAGATGGCCGTGAAACTCCGGCTTCGGCGGCTTTTGCCCCTCATAGCTCAGGAGCAGCGTCTTGTAGCGGCTCAGTTCGGCGGTCTCGATCTGCACCGGCTCGACCGGCAGCCCGCGCATGAGCAACGGCAGCGCCAGTCCGTAGAAGTGCCCAAGATCGGAGTCGGATGCATCCGGGCCGAATCGCTGGAACATGAGGGTATCGCTCACGAGCACGCCGGTGTGCAACGTACCCACGTGTTCCCAACTCACGTGGTCGGCTGGCTGGCACATGTCTCCCATGGCGGAGATGACAGCCTGCAATTCGGTCTCGTATGCGTCGGGGATGGGAATGCGCGGCACGTCTGCGCCTGCCGTGCCGGTGCCCGGTTGCGTGGCCGGATAACGGCCCTCGTAGATGCGATGCGGCCAGGGCATGATCTCATAGTGCCATACTTCCGGCTGTAGGAGCGAAGCAACCAGCGTACTTTCCCAGTTCGTGCGATAATCCCACCACGAGTGGCCCGGGTTGTCTTCGATGGGATCATTTAGATACCACACGCGCTTGCCGCTGGCCCGGACGATGTTCTGCATGGCGCCATACTCGAGGAAGGCGGTTTCGAACGTCCGCTGGGCTTTTCGCCCGTCGTAGTAGTTGGGCGTTCGAGCCGTGCCGGTCCAGACCTGCGCGATGAAGCCGTCCGCGCCGACTTCGAGCAGCGACGACTCCGGACTGACGATTCCCCAATGGGCGTAGTTGATCATGGAATGGGTGGGCACGTAGCACTTGATGTCGCGGCCATGCTGCTGGGCATAAGTCTTGACGAAATCGAACACCTCTGCAAGCGTTTTCTTGTAGAGGTGGTATTTCAGCTTGCTGGCGCGGTATTGGGCATCCGGTGACGAGTCGGGTTCGACCCACGGTTCGCCGTAGAACTTCTGCCATTGCCGCTTGAAGCTACCCGACCAGCCGGCCCGCACCCAGAACTCGGGTTCTTCGAGGTGAATGGCCTCGGCTCCGGCATCGAGAGCACGCCGCACGCCCTGGCAGAGATACCGCCCGTAGTCCTCACCGGGCGCCATGTAGTACACGTCGCCGCCGTGGCCGATGACCTCCCCGTTTTTCATTCGCTGGGCTTCATCCTCGCGGTTCTTGCCGTCCCATCGGCCGAAGTAGTAGTCCTGATAGTCGCCCCAGGCGACGCCGGTCATCACATGGATGATGTAACCCCGGTCGCGCCAGGTTTGAATGCGATCCGGCAAGGACTCATCGATGCCGTAGACCATGGCGACGTCGGCGTTCAGATGCACCCGCGGACGATAAGCGTCGTACGCCTGGAACGAAAGACGCTCTTCCTTCTGGGGACGGTCAACCGGCCCGCTCGCCGGCGGCGCACCGCCGCTGCCCAATGCTTCCGCGGCCAGACAACCCAGAATGACCAGCAAATAGCGGGTGCTCCGCAGCCAAGGCCGGGAAGGAGCGATGTGGGGGAAATAGTGAGTCATGGTGCCTTACTCGCTTGGGTGGAGAAAACCAAAGAATGCCGTGAGGCAATAGCGTACTGAGCGCAACGGAGTGATGCAACGAAGCGGACGGAAGGCAAAGGGCGGCCGCGGATCTGCTGGGACAGGGGGCGGGGCGGAGGGCCGTTCCCGGACCATCGGCGGAAAGCCGAGGATGCGGGAAAGAGGGGGGAGACCCGAGGCCCGGTTCGGCGGAGGCCATTTCATTCTCAGTTTTTTTTCTTGACAGCGCCGGATCGCCGTGCTAGTCTGATGCTAGAACGTGCTAGCACACAAGCTAGTGCGCTCTAGCCAAGCCTGTCACGCTCGAGTGTCGGTCAGGGACGGACTCGGGATATGCGGACGCAGCGGCACATCACGGCAGCCACCATCGCCGCGCAACTGGACTTGTCGCGTACCACCGTGTCGGCGGTTCTGAGCGGTCGCGCGGAGCGGCATCGGATTGCCGAGCGCACGATCCAGCGGGTCATGTCGGCGGCTCGAGAACTGAACTATCGCCCCAACGCGGCGGCCCGGCAACTGGCCGGCAAGCGCAGCAACTCGGTTGGCGTACTGGTGACCAGCGAGCTGATGATCGATCTGCGACTCATCGAGCAGATGGAGGTTCTCGCGTCCGAGCGGGGCGTGCGGTTCATGGTCGGGCATGCGGTGGGGTCGGCCGAGCAGGTCAAGGAGTATCTGGCCGACTTCGAATCCCGCGGCGTCGATGCGGTGGTCAGCTTTTTCCATAATCACCTGGCCAGCCGCGGCGTGTTCCTGCCCGAGTTGTTTCGGTTCCGCAATCTGGTTTTCTACGAGCCGCCGGTCGGTCCGGACGGCAAGCCGCTGAAAAACTGCTGCTACGTGGGGCCGGACTTCTATGAGGCGGGGCGATTGGGCGTTCAGCATCTGATCGATCGCGGCAAACGCCGCATCGGCCTGATGTTTCGTGAGTCCAATCTTCCCTATGCCATTCAGCGCCGGCGGGCTTTCGAGGACACGCTCAAGGCGGCGGGCCGGGCCGGCGCGGATGAACTGGTGTGGGTCATGACCGAGCGGACGGGCCGCAACTGGACCGCGCCGCTGGATGCGGATATCGCCGCCCAGGCAATCGACGAACTCGTGGAGCGGCAGGGGGCAGACGGCATCGTCGCAGTGAACGATTTGTATGCCGGTTGCCTCATAACGCAGCTCAAACAAAGAGGTTACCGTGTCCCACAGGACGTGGCAGTGGTGGGATGCGATAATCTGGACTTCGGGAGCTTCATGGATCCGGCGATCACCACGATCGACCTGCAACTCTCTGACATAGCCCGAGCCATCGTGACCATGCTCTTCGGTCTGCTTGACGGTCAACGTATCTCGAAGACGCGACAGACCGTGATCGTCAAGCCGGAACTGGTTATCCGGGAATCGGCCTGACCACCTAACCGGCTCCGGGGATTGGGTAGCCGTGTGGTTGGGTTGAGACACGTCAAGGTAGGCGTATGGACTGAAAGGATCTCCCATGAACCGACCCATCGGCACCGGCGGCGCGCGGACGGCGTTTACGCTCATCGAAGTTCTCGTCGTGGTCGCGATTATTGCACTGCTCATCGCGATCTTGATGCCCTCCTTGCAGCAGGCCCGGCGCCAGGCGCGATGGACGCTGTGCATGAACAACCTGCATCAGATCAGCGTTGCGTTGTACTCGTACCAGGCGGATTACCGTGGCAAACCTCCGCAATGGAGCGATTACAACGAGCACGTGGCCGATGGGTTAGCGCTTTGGGTCCAGGGAGCGGCCGGGTACGGCCATGCCACGCGGTTGGGGATGCTTTTCCCGAAGTACGTGGGCAATAACGAGGATGTGTACTACTGCCCGGATGGGGTGGCGAACGGCCTGTTGAACAAGGGTGGCCCCGGGGCGTCCTCGGGCGCGGCCTTGTATCCCTGGAGCAACTTCGGGACGGATCACGGGTGGGCTTACGGCTCGTACGAATACCGCCCGCGATATGCCCGGACCAGCACCGGCAGGCTGGAGTGGGTTGGGGCTGACTACGAAAAATTCAAGCAGGGGCGCTTGTCCATTGCGGCGGACGGGTTTGCCGGTTACTGGGACTCGTTCGGTCCCTTCCCGTCTCACACGCCGATTCAGCGCGGCGGGCAGATGTTGTACTACAACGTCGCTTACATGGACGGCAGCGCCAGCGGGATCAAGGACTTCCTGGCGGCCTCGCCGGTTGACCCGGCGGTCAAAGAGTTCGGCACGCGAGCGGCGGCTCCTGCCCAGCAGCGGCCGAAGTACCGTAATCCCCCTCGAGAGGGCGGCCTCGGGGAAACGGTCGCGGCTCCCGAATTCACGCCGTTGAAGCCGGGGCCGGAGAATGCGGCGCTGCCGAAAGACCGGACGGATCGCGACAAGATTCTGCGGACCACGGATCACATCGAACGCGGATGGACGTTCTTCGATCGGCGTTGAACGCCGAGGCCGGGGGGGGGCGAAACCAAGATACATCGCCGGCGCGTGCCGGCGGGGAAGCATATCGGGAGGAGAGAGACATGCACGTCAAGAATCTTCAAGCGCACGGAGTGGCGATCGCGGTATCCTCGGTCCTGGCGGTAACGGCCCAGGCGAGCCCGGTTTTCTTTTTGAATCCGGATGGGAATCTCACCACCGCGGATCCCACTCGCGACTTGCCGTTCCAGGCTGCGGTCGGTGCTTTCACTGAGTTTGACTTCATCCAATACGGGCATGAGTACGTCATGGAGCCGTCCAATCTCTATGCCGGTTCCGTGCAGGTTCGGCCCAACCTCCTGGACGTGAACGGCAACAACGCCGCGGACCTGGCTGTCAACGGAAACCGTCTCATTGAGACGTATCCGGTTATCGTCCCCGCTGTTCCCGGGATTGTGGAAGGCAGCCCCAATGGCGGGGCGGCCCTGCTGAATCGTACTTTCGCAGGCAGCGGGGATGCGGTCGGAGCAGCCGTCGAATTTACATTCTCCCAGCCGGTTCGGGGTTTCGGGACCTGGATCATGGATGACATCATCGAGCCGAGCCAGTTCGTACTCGAGGTGACGGAAGCCGGTGGGGCGATCTTCACGTCGGCCGCGATGGAATCGGGGAACGGGACCAACCTGGCCATCGAAGGCTTCCTCGGCGTGGTGTCCGATGTTGGAATTACTCGAGTCGTCGTCTGGCAGCAGAAACTCGATGGCACTCCCAGCAACGCGGATTTCTTCTATCTCGATCACGTCCAGGTGGGCGATGTGGTCCCGGAGCCGGCAACCGCACTGTTGCTGATCTTGGGCATGGCGGGGCTTGTTCGGCGCAGAGGACGTGCCTGATCGCGTAAGGTAAAACGCCTGGTGACCGTGTGGGGCTGGCATTCCGAAAGACGGATACGACCACGGGTCGGAGGGAAACGTATGGATAGCAGAATGTTCAAGGTCGGTTCAATAGCCAACGGCAGGTCGTCTGGTGCTGCCTGGCGCGATGTCCGGCGAGTTGGCCGCCGGGGGTGTATGACCGCGTGCCTGGTGCTCTGCACGTTCGTTGCGACGGCAGATGCGGCCGTCACGTTCTTCGTGCATCCGGATGGGAACCTGACGGAGGCTGATCCCACGCGCGACCTGGCTTTCCAGGCTGCCTTGACGCTCCCATTCACTGAGTTTGATTTTGCTCAGTTCGAGCACGAATACTTGACGGAGCCCTCCAGCCTGTTCGCCGGTCCGGTTCGCGTTCGGCCCAATCTGCTCGACGTGAACGGGAACAACGCGGCAGATTTGACGGTCAACGGCAACCGGTTGATCGAGCTGTATCCCCACATCACACCCGACGTGCCCGAGATCGTGGAAGGCGGTGCCGGAGCGGGTGGAGCGGCCATTCTGAATCGGACTTTCTCCGGTTCGGGGGACCTCGTCGGGGCGGCCGTGGAATTCACGTTCTCCGAGCCGGTTGAAGGGTTCGGCACGTGGATTCTGGACGACATCATCGAGCCAAGCCAGTTCGTGCTCAAAATCACCGAGTCTAACGGGGCCACGTACACTTCGCCGGTGCTCGAGTCGGGCAACGGCGTCAACCTGGCCGTCGAGGGTTTCATCGCCGTCGTCTCGGATGTCGGCGTCGTCCGGGTGGTCGTCGAGCAGCAGACGCTGTCTGGCGCTGCGAGCAACGCCGACTTCTTCTATCTGGACCATGTGCAGGTGGGCCGGCGATTCCCTCCGGAGATCTGCGACAACGGCATTGACGACAACGACGATGGCGAAGTGGATTGCGACGATGGCGAGTGTGCGGACTCACCGGCATGTCCCGAGATCTGCACGGACGGTGTGGACAACAACGGTGACGGACTGGTGGACTGCGATGATCCGGACTGCAAGAACAACGCGAACCATCCCGAATGCGGCGAGACGTTCTGTGCGGACGGATTGGACAACGACGGAGACGGCTTGAGCGACTGCAGCGATCCAGACTGTTTCGGGCAGACTGGATGCACTGTGGAGCGCCTCTGCTCGGACGGGCTGGACAATGACGGCGACGGTCTGGTCGATTGCGCTGACTCGGACTGCAGCGACGATGCGGCTTGCCCCGAAGACTGCTCCGACGGCATCGACAATGATGCCGACGGCCGCGTCGACTGCAACGATTCAGAATGCTCCGACTATTCGACCTGCGTCGAGATCTGTGATGACGGAGTCGACAACGACGGCAATGGTTTGGTGGACTGCTTGGACCCGGAGTGCTCGGGGAGTGCGAGCTGCGAGGAGTTCCCCACGTTTTTCGTCGAGCCTGACGGCAGCTATGCCACGCCGGATCCGAGTCGGGATCTGGAGTTTCAAGCCGCGGTGGGGGGCAAGTTCATCGAGTTCGACTTCAGCGAGTTCGGCCACGAGTACATCTATGAACCGTCCACACTGTTCGCCGGGAACGTCCAAGTTCGCCCCAATCTGTTGGACGTGAACGGGAACAACGCCGCCGACCTGAGCGTCAACGGCGACCGGCTGATCGAAATATACCCCTTCTTCGAACCGTTTGTGGCGGGAGTGATGGAGGGCAGGGTCATGTTGAATCGGACCTATGCCGGGAACGCGGCGGACGTGGTGGGGGCGGCCATCGAATTCACGTTCGACAAGCCGGTGGGAGGCTTCGGCGCGTGGATCCTGGATGACACTCATCAGGCGAACCGATTCGTGCTGCGCATTGTCGATGTGAACGGCCGGACGCATGTATCGCCCCCCATGGAGTCAGGAAACGGGCTCAACCTGGCCATCGAAGGTTTCATCGGTGTGGCGTGGCGGACGGGAATCGTCAAGGCTGTAGTGGAGCAGCAGACGCTGACCGGAGATCCGTCGAACGCTGACTTCTTCTACCTGGACCACGTCCAGGTGGTCAGCGGGCCGTTGTGCCATAGGCCGTTTGCCGACATCGATGGCGATAAGGATGTCGATCAGAACGACTTCGCCGTCCTGCAGCGGTGTTTCACCGGCGAGGGCGGGACAGTGGCCGACTTGTGCGCCTGCTTCGACCATGACGGTGACGGGGACATTGATCTGACCGATGTGAACGCGTTCATCGCTTGCGGAAGCGGACCGGGCGTCCTCGCCGACCCGACGTGCGGGTTGTGAATCGCTCAGGATCGCGGTAGCGGTTGATTGCCTTGAGCGGCAACCAGCCGCTGCCGTCCGGAACTCGGCGACGATCGGCGGAGAATCTGCGAGGCGTTCGAGGTATTTTGTTGTGAATCATGGATCGCGAGTGTCAGCGGGGCACGGACGTCGCAGTGCCCTGATCTTCCGTTCGATCGTGGCAGCCGGTCTGATCCTGGCTGCGTGCAGCATGTGGGTATCGGCCGCGGTGACGTTTTTCGTCCATCCGGACGGAAGACTCGCTGCGGCCGATCCCACGCTGGACCTGGCGTTTCGGAACGCCGCCGGCTTGCCCCTCCACGAGTTCGATTTTCACGAGTTTGTGCACGGGTACATTCTGGAACCGAGCCCGCTGCGGGCGGGGCCGGTCAGCGTGCGCCCGAATCTGCTGGACCGTCTTGGTGCAAACGCAGCGGACCTGTCGCTGAACGGGAATCGCCTGATCGAGACGTACGTCGTTGTGCCCGACATTCCCGGCATCATCGAAGGCGACCCGGCCGGTGGGGCGACCTTGCTCAATCGCACCTTCGCCGGGACCGGCGACGTTGTGGGAGCTGCCATCGAATTCACGTTCGACGAGCCGGTCGAGGCGTTCGGGACGTGGATCCTGGACGACATTCTGGAACCGAGCAAGTACGTGCTCGAGGTGACGGAAGTGGGCGGGGCCGTTGCGCGATCTGCAGCGCTGGAGTCCGGCAACGGTGTCGCGCTGGCGGTGGAGGGTTTCCTTGGTGCCGTGTCCACCGCGGGCATCACCCGGGCGGTGGTCATTCAGCAGAATCTCGCCGGCCAAGCGAGCAACGCGGATTTCTTCTATCTGGATCACGTGCAGGTTGGTGGTCGGTTCCCGCCCGAGGTGTGCGACAACGGGACCGATGACAATTCGGACGGTCAGGCCGACTGCGCCGATTCCGAATGCGACACGCATCCGTACTGCCAGGAGAACTGTGCGGACGGAATTGATAACGACGGCAATGGATTGATCGACTGCGACGATCCGGATTGCTGGAACCGGCCGGATTTCCCGGCCTGCGGCGAGACACTCTGCGAAGACGGACTCGACAATGACGGCGACGGCGCGACTGACTGCAGTGATTCGAACTGCTTTGGCCTGCCCGGTTGCCGCGTCGAACGGTTGTGCGGCGACGGCTTGGATAACGATCTGGACGGTCTTGTGGATTGTGACGATCCGGACTGCAGCGAGGACGAGGTCTGTCCGGAACTGTGCACCGACGGTATCGACAATGACGCCGACGGCCTGGTGGATTGCGAGGACTTGGAATGCATGGCGCAGGACGTCTGCCCCAGTATCTGCGAAAGCCTCTCGCCCGCTGTGCCCATCGTTGGATGTCCGGATCCGCTCTGCTTCGTCGTGCCGGGCTGCAATGCCCCGGCTTGTAACGATCCGTTCGCCGATCTGGATGGCGACCGGGACGTGGACCAGAGCGACTTTGCCATCTGGCAGCTGTGCATGGGGCCGGTGGTGGATGCGACCGGGATATGCGGGTGTGTCGATCGGGTGAAGGACGGCGTGATCGATGCGTTCGATTTTGCCGCCTTTCAGGCTTGCGTCAGCGCGCCCGACAAGCCGGCAGACCCGAATTGCGACTGAGCCGCCGGACCGCTCAGATCGCGAACCCGGACAGGGACAGAATGGAGGTTCCGTGCGAGGAAGTTGGCACTGGATAATGATTGCCGGTATGCTTGGCCTTGCGGGCATGGCATACGGCGAGCAGTTGACGGTGTGGCAGAACGGCTCCGCGGTCGCGCGAGTGATTGCGCCGGAGATTCCGGGGCCCATGTCGCGAATCGTGCCGGCCACGCTGGACTGCTATCTGACCCGGTTCTACGGCTGGACGTTGCCGACTCGCCCCATGGCCGACGCGCCTGGCTCGTACGTGGTCATCGGCAACGCCCAGAATAACCGGGTGTTGGCGCAGCTGGTTTCCGCGGGGCTGGAGCTCGGCCTTTCCGATCTCGGTGATGAAGGCTTTCGGATCTTCAGCCACGAAGATGCAGGACGCCGCTTGCTCATCATTGCGGCGAACACGCCACAAGGTATCAAGCACGGGTGTCAGGAGCTGGTCTTTTTTCGTCTGGCCGTCACGACACAGGTCGCCCAGGTGGACTGGCCCATCGACGTGAGCATGAAGCCGCAGTTTGCCTATCGGGCGATCTACATGCTCCCGTGCTGGTCGGCGCACGACTCCATCGATTCATGGCGGCGGGTGCTGAAATTCAACTCGGAGTTGACACTCAACCGCCACTGGTTCTGGCTGGCGGGCTTTCCGCTGCTGCCGGAATACGGCGGGGAATACGCCGGGACCGATCTGGCCAACGTCGATCACGTGCGCAGTCTGGTGGAGCTCTGTCGTTCTGAAGGCACGCGCTTCTACATCGGCGGCGGCTGGTTCACGTTCCATCACGTGCAGGCGGCTAATGGTTCGATCGAGCGAGGGGCTCGATACTACTTGGATCTGTTCAAGCTGTTGCCCAACGCGGGCGGTCTTTACCTGGAGCCTCCGGGCGAAGGGTACGAGGTCTCGCCCGAAGTCTGGAGAGCGCAGACGCTCGCCATGCAGCGGATGATGCAGACTATTCGGCGCTGCAGGCCCGATTTCGAGTTCGCGCTGGCGATCGGGAGTTTCAACAACAGCGATTACCTGGACATGGTCCATGGGATCGACGGCACGAACACGTACTGGTGGTGGTGCTGGGGGGATCCGCTGCGCGACAATGCGTTGGCGCGTCATTCGTTAATCCTGCGGTGGCACACGGTGGTGCAGATGAGCAACTATCACGGCTCCACGCAACCGCCCGGCCCCGCGGAGGTGCCGCTGACCGGTTTCGCCACCAGCTACGATCCGGGCATGGGATACGGGAACAGTTGGAACGGATGGGCCCGGATGGGCGTGGACGCTCCGCGCAATTTCGATCCGTACACCATGCCTTACTTCTCTCATCAGTACCTGTTTCGCGAGCGCTGCTGGAACGTGCAGCTGTCGTCGGAGCAGTTCGCGGCGCGCATGGCTCGCCGATTGTTCGACGCCGACATGCCGGCACAGGCGATCCAGCATTATCTGAAGCTGGCCGAGTATTGCCCCAACCCGAAGGCTGCCAGTAGTGAATCGCTCGGCGCGATCGAAGCGTTCGTGTCGGCATACGCGGGCACGGGCACGGCTCGCAATCGCGATACGCTCGAGAGGATGCAGGAGGCCCTCGACGGGATCCGTTCCGTTCGCGGAACGGCCCCAACTCCATAGGCCGTCACCCAGGAGCATGCAATGAGAACGACCCGTATGTTTGGCGCCGCTCTGATGGTGAGCGCGGCGTTTACCCCCTTGGCCGGCGCCGAGCCGTTGGTATTGTGGGCCGACGGACAGGTGCGGTGTTCGGTCGTGCTACCCGACGGCGACAAAGAGTCCGCCCGCATCGCCCAGGACACACTGTCGCGATATTTGCGAGTCTTCTACGATCTCGAACTCCCGAAAGCCGGCAAGGGCGACAAGCTTGCGGTCGCACTCGTCATCGGCACGCCGGAGAACAACCCGGAGCTTGCTCACCTCGTGGCGGACGGGCTGCGTTTGACTACGGAGGATCTGGGAGAAGAAGGATTCCAGATTGTCACGCACCAGAAGAACGGGCGTGAGTCGATCGTGATCTACGGCCAGACACCGAGGGCGGTCAAACACGGTTGTCAGGAACTGTTGTTCTTCCGCGTGTCGGCCACGGCCCGACGCGGGCAGATGGGTTGGCCGCTGAACGTGGTCATGAAGCCTCAGTTGGCCTATCGTGGCATCTACATGCTGCCGTGTTGGTCGGCTTACGATTCGATCGACTCGTGGAAGCGTGTGTTGCAGTTCAACTCCGAGTTGACGCTGAATCGCAACTGGTTCTGGCTGGACGGATTTCCCGTTGCCGGCCATCCCGCGTCGGCCCATGGGACAGACTACCATTTCCAGCGGACACCCCTGGCCAGCGACGAGAACGTGCAGAGCCTCATCGATCTGGTGAACCGGGAGGCGATGAAGTTCTACATCGGTGGCGGCTGGATGAGCTGGCACCATTGGGAGGTTGTCGGCCGGGACCGGGAGAAGGCTCGCCAGTATTACTTCGACTACCTGCGAAAGTTCAAAGGTGTGGCCGGCTTCTATTTCGAGCCCACCGGCGAAGGCGAGGAACGGGCCGATTGGCTGCCGGGGGACTCGCTGGCGGAGATGATCCGCAGTTTGCTCGAACGCGACCCCAATTTCGAAGTCGCGGTGGCGATCGGGCGGTTCAACAACAAGGATTATCTGAAGCTGATGTCCGAGCTGGATCCCAAGCGCGTGTTCTGGTGGTGGTGCTGGGGCGATCCGCTCGCGGACAAGGCAACCGAACTGTATCCCAGCGTGCTCGGTTGGCATACGACGGTTCGCATGTCGGACATTCATGGCACGGTGGCGCCTCCCTCGGCGTCGGAGCTGGAGCTGGTTGGCATGTCCACCAGTTACGATCCCGGCATGGGCTTCGGCAATCCGTGGAACGGCTGGGCGAGGATGGGCGTGTATGAGCCGCGGGACTTCGATCCATACACTATGCCCTACTTCTCGCACGAGTACAAGTTCCGCGAGCGGTGCTGGAACCCCACAATCAGCGACGAGGATTTTGCCCGCCGCCTGAACGTACGACTCTTCGACGCCGACATGCCGGCGCGGTCCATCAGTCTGTACCTCCAGCTGGCCGACCTGTGCTTCGGCCCGCAGAATGCGACGGCGGAGTTCCTGGCCGAAGCAGAGGCATTTGTTCGGCAGCACGAGAAGCATGGCACGCCGCGCAACATGGATACCATTTCGCGAATGGCGGAGGCGGTGCGCGGTTTGCGGAAAGTGACCGGAAAATAACGAATGAGCCGCGTTTGATACGATCCGGAGCCGCTCGCGGTCACGATCGCATCACGCGAGGAGAGTCAATCGGGCAAGTGTCTGTGCATAGCAGGAGTGTTCATGCCGGCCATTCAGCTTCAACTCGTCGATTGGCTCATCATCGGTAGCTACTTTCTGATCCTCCTGATGATCGGATTGTATTACCGGCGGTTTGCCGGCCGCAGCATGGAAGACTATTTCCTGGCCGGCCGAAAGAACTCCGGTTGGGCCAACGGCGTTTCCTATGCGGCAGCTTTGATGAATGCCGACGTCGCTCCGGCCTACAGCGGCGTGGTTGTCGCGACGGGTTTGTTCGTTTGCTGGTTCTACCTGAGTCGGTTCGGTCTGGCCCTGTTCATCGGGGCCGTGCTGTTTGCCGTGTTCTGGCGGCGTCTCGGCCTGTTCACCACGCCCGAGTTCTACGAACTGCGGTTCGGCGGTCGGGCCAGCAGCATCATCCGCACGTGGGTGGCCCTGCGTTCCTCGTTGATCGCGATGGTCGCCTGGACGGGAACGGGGTTGCTGGCCATCTACAAGATTGCCGAGCCGGTGCTGGGAGTCTCCAAGGCCACGGCGATCGCACTGGTCGTCCCCATCGTGTTGATTTACGTGGGCGTCGCGGGCCTGTCGGGCGTGGTGGCGACGGCCGGCGTTCAGAGCCTGATCCTGGTGATCGGCAGCGCCATGCTTTGCGGGATCGTGTTGTATGCCATGGGCGGACCGGTCGCACTGGCCGTGCAACTTCAGGAGGTCGCGGGCGCCGAAGCGCTGCAGGCATTTCCGCCGTCGGATCATTGGTTCTTCCCCCTGGCTGCCGCGCTGGCCTGGATGATCGGCACAAGTGTGGGCTATGGCGGAGATACCGCGCCGCTGGGCGGAGCGATGGAAGGGCAGATGGTGCTCTCGAGTCGCAACGTCCGCGAAGCCTCGAAGATGTACATCGTGGCCGTGATCACGCTGTTCGTGATGCTGCTCCTGGTGACGTTGCCCGCTCTCGGTGCGATTGTCCAGTGGCCCTGGCTTCGCAACCCCGAGGTCGATCGTGAGAAAGCCTACGGTCTGCTCATGGCCCAATATCTGCCGCCGGGCATGCTCGGCCTGTTGTTCGTGGTCATGCTGGCGGCGGTGATGTCCACGATCGGGAGCAACCTGATCTTCGGGTCGCAGGTGCTGGTCAGCGACGTGTATCGGCGCTACCTCAATCCCGGCCGGACAGACCGCCACTATTTGTGGGTCGGGCGGGGGGCAGCCGCGGCGATCCTCGCATTGGCGATCGTCGTCGCCTTCAGGGTGGATCTGATTTTTCACGTGGCAGCGTTCATGGTTGCGGCTTCCGCCGCGGAACTGCCGGCCAACTGGGCCCAATGGTGGTGGTGGCGGTTCAACCAATGGGGCCGGATCTCCGCCTCGTTCGGCGGGATCATCATCTCCGCGCTGGTGTGGCTCGTGCTGCCGACGCAAGTATGGCCATGGTGGGAGCGTACCTACCTGGTGATCGGTGCGAACACCGCGCTCTGGGTTGTCGTGACGCTCTTGACTCCGGCGGATAGCCCGGCCGTCCTGGAGCGGTTCTACCGGAAAGGCCGACCACTCGGTGCGTGGGGACCCGTGCGACGCCGATGCGACATGCAGACGACTGCGCCGGGTCGTGCACCCGGAAGCGGCCTGCCGCTGATCCTCGGCGGACTTGGGTTGGCCGTGCTCGGCGCCGTGGCGGCGGCGCTCCTGATCTCCGGGTTGTCTTCGGCGTATGTCGGGCGTTACGAATCGGCAGCGGTGCAACTCGGCGGGTTCCTCGCGAGTGGAGCCGTCTTTCTGGGAATCTACGGCAAGTACCTGGATCGACTGGAAGAATGGGCGGGAGCATCGGAAGAGACGCTGGAGTCATCTGCGTCGCCGACGCCGGCTTCGGCGGTGTCTGAAGTTGCCACTGAGCGCGGGCCGGCACACGCCGTGCGGGAGCCTGTGCGCACCAGTGTCGTGGTCGCCTTGGCGACGGCGGCCTATGGGCCGCTTCTGATGCTGGTCGGCTTGCTCAGTGAAGGCCGCACGATGGCGTACAACCTGATCGCCGGGGCGGCGTTTCTGGTGGCGGCCGCGATTGTGTGGATTACCGGGCGAACGCCGGATCAGGCCGATGCCCGATTGATCGAAGATGTCAGCCCTGCGTTGGCCGGGAGTCAGGCCGACATGGTTTCGCCGGCGAAGATGCCGCGATGCAGTGAGGTGTAGAAAATGGCAACCGTATCCAAGCCGCACGTTTGGTACGCGGGGGACTGGGTGTTTCTGATGGGGCCCACCTTCGTCGAAACCCCTTTCAACACAACGGAGACCAAGGACTGCGAGCTGCGGTTCTACGGGCGGCGGCTTGCCGAAGCGTTGCAGCCGGTGGCTGAAGTCACGTGCACGGCGAACTGGGATCTCTATCGCATGGAGCCGGGCAAGCTCGAGGAGTATCTGCAGCGATCGGCGGTCATGATCGTCAGTGACGTGGAGGCCAAGTGCTTCCATTTGTACCCGGCGTTTTTCGATCGCGCCCGCCTGAACAAAGAAGTCGTCACGTTTCCGGATCGCCTGGTCTCGCTGAAGAACTGGGTGCACGACGGCGGTGGGCTCATGATGCTGGGCGGCTGGCTGTCGTTCTCGGGGGCCAAGGAGACCGGCGGCTGGCGACGCACGTGTGTGGCCGAGGCTCTGCCCGTCGAATGCCTGCTCGGCGAAGACCTGGTCGAGAGTTCCGCCGGATTCACCGCCGAGGTGCTGTTACCGGACCATCCGTTGGCCAAGGGCCTGCCGTGGGCGACGTTCCCGCCGATTTTCGGCTACAACGAGCTCATCGCCAAACCGGACGCGGAAGTCGTCGTCCGAGTGAAGGAAACAGGGCACCCACTGGTGGTGGCCGGCCGATACGGAAAAGGCAGGATCATGATCTATGCTTCAGATCCGGCCCCCCATTGGGGCATCAATTTCGAGTTGTGGGAAGGGTATAATCAATTCTGGCAACAAGCCTTCGCATGGGCGTCCAGGAGTGCGCAATGAAGTTGAGCCGTCAACCCGGATCGTCCACACCGGATGGGACACGTGTTTCAGCGTCGGCCGCTGCGAGTCGGCCGAGATCCGCTCGGCAGTTGCCTTTCCGCGTGGGCGGCGGAATTGCCGACATCACGCCTCCGCTCGACGTCGGTCTGCTCATGTCGTCCGTCGATCGGAAGTGGGCCCCGTTCGAAGGCGTGCGGTTGCCGCTGCATGCTCGGGCGCTGGTGGTGGAGGCCGAAGGTCGCCGCGTGGCGGTGGTGTCGCTCGAACTCCTCGGGCTCTCCGAGCTTTCGATGGGTGGCATGAGCCGGTTTCGCCAGGCCGTGATCGACGCCTGCGGCGGCGCGGTTGGAGCGCAGGACGTTGTCCTCACATCGATCCATACGCACTCGGCACCGGAGACATTGGGTCTGTCGGACCTGTACCGGACGCCGGTGTTTCGATCCT
>JAKPHF010000023.1 GCA_029550525.1 Planctomycetota bacterium | reverse complement strand
CGCCTGCCTGGGGGACTGGAAACTGGATGGAGCCTGTCGTACTCTCCTGCATGGCGTATCCTCCGTAATGGGTGTCCTCAAGAACCACCCAGGATACGCCGCCTTTTTGTTCACGCCATCCACAAGAATTGGTTATATCTCGGAACGGAGAAAAGAATGTCCGCAAATTGACGCAGATGGTCGCAGATTGGCGGAGCGAAATGCTTGGTCCTCCTCCAATGGGGGAATAGGCCGCTGTTGAGTGCCATCTATTTGCGGGGCGGGCATCTTGCCCGCCTCGGAATCGGCAGGACCGTCCCTTATAAGATCAGCCGTCCGATTGGAGTGTGCCGATCGAAACGCCGTTCTGAATCTGTGCGAATTTGCGTCAATCTGCGGCCTCGAAAAAAACATGAAGGCGAGTGCCATGCGGTGGCACGGAAGATGCTTTCTGTTGCCAACGCCGTGGGCGCGAGCGGCCAGTGAGGTACACGCGGGACGCTCGGTGCGTCAGGGAAGCTTGAGCGCCTTGAGCGCGAGGAAGACGGGAATTTCCTGGAAGGAGCGCTTCTGACCGCGGTAACGGGCGCCGCGCGGCGGTTCACGATGGGTGACGGGTTCCTCGGCGGCCACGACGGCCAGGCCGGCGGCGCCGAGGGCGTTGATGTAATCCTGCAGCGGGCGGTGGTGGAAGTACGTGTGCTGCCCGGGATCGCTGCCGGGATGGGTGGCGATGGGAACAGCCATGGATGACAAATATCGGTCAATGCGGCGATATTGGGTCTTCTTGGCTTCGTCCCAGCCCCAGTCGGATTGCCGGGGTACGCGGAAGCATGGGTGCATCATGACGATGACGGCGCGGCCGCCGGGCCGTAAGGTCCGCCCGAGCTCACGGAACAGGGCGGGTATATCGGCGACGTCCTGGACGGCCATGACGCAGGCGGCGGCATCGAAGCGACCGTCGGCCAGGTCGCCGAGGTTCGTCGCGTCGCACACGATGTACCGAACCCGCGGATCGGCGGGGCCGCGGGACTTGGCGGCCGCGATCAGCCGGGGGCTGGCGTCCACGCCCACCACGTGCACGGCGGAGTCGTCGGGCGGCGATCCGGGCGCGGGCCTGCGGCGGGCGTCCGTCCGAGCGGATGCGGCCTCGGCGGTCTTCTCGGCGATGATGCGGGTCAGCACGCCCTGGCCGCAGCACAGATCGAGAATCCGCTCGCCAGGCTGAGGGGCCAGCAGTCGCAGAGCGGTGGGCAGAATGACGTTTCGGTGGTAGTCGGAACCTTCGTCGCCGACGAGGCGGTCGTACCAGTCGGCCACATGGTCCCATCCGCCGCCAGGGGCGGGGCGGGGACCGGGCTTGCGCGGGCGGTTGCGATGCTGGTCTTGCGGACGTCGCTTCATGCGTGAGAGTGTAATTCGCCGATGGGGCGAATGCGAACGCGCAGGCGGAGGTCCGGGGCGAAGGCCGCGTGGGGATCAGACGGCGGGGCGTTGGGCGCATGCAACCAGACTGGCGTCGCCCGAAGGCGATGCCAGTCTGGGAAAGTTCAGCCTTGTTTGCGAAGGAAGGCCGAGTCGCGGGCGACGCCGCACGCTCGCGCGGATGATGCGAAGCCGACTTCGGCGGTCAGGTCACTTGTTGCGACCGAATGCGCAGATGGCCAAGCCAATGAGCCCGAACAGGAGGATGCCGGCGAGCGTGCGGTCGGCGGTGCGGGGCTTGGGCTCGGGCTTGCGCGGGCTGGGCTGGCTGGCGTTCAAGCGGCTGAAGTTGTACGCCTTGCCCAGTTGCCGCTGGAGCTCCTGGACCACGCTCTGCGTGCAAGGCCCGCGAACGAGCCAAACGTGATCGACTCCAGTGGTGCGCTCGACCATGGCAGCGCCATGCATGTAGGGGCCCATGCGGGGATGGTTCATGACGGCGTAGGCGGATTCCCACAGTTTCTTCTTTTGGTCGTACAC
Organism: Planctomycetota bacterium; assembly: GCA_029550525.1. Taxonomy (GTDB): domain Bacteria; phylum Planctomycetota; class Phycisphaerae; order UBA1845; family PWPN01; genus JACQVT01. The sequence goes on along the minus strand of JAKPHF010000023.1, from coordinate 66,294 downwards.
GAATGTCCTCCGAGCGACTGACGCTCGCGCGGGGTTTTAGGATTGGCCCCGGTACTCTCGCGCGCTGGACAGGTCCAAACGGAGGCGACCACGACTGAGATCCTGGTTGAGCCGGCGCGGATTGCTCAACAGTTCGTGGTTCGCCTGGAAGAACTCGGACACCGCGGACCAGTCCCGCAGTACCACGTCGTTTGGGTGGTACTTGTGGTCGGACCACGGATTGACGATGACTGAAATCATGCCGCCTTCGCGGTAGGCTTTGCCGTCCTTGGCCTTGTCGCCGATCCCCACCACCAGGTTGGGATATTCGTTTCGCAGTTTGCGGATGATCCTCTGCTTGAAATCGCCCTGGAAGATGAAATCGCCCAGCGTGGGCGCGGTCACGAGGCGGCCGGCCGGGAATCCGTGGCGGGCCAGCCAGCGTTCGGTCTTGCCCTTCATCGATCGCGAACGGGCGGTCACGTACACGATGTCGAACGTGGCGGACAGGCGGCTGAGCGTCGCCTGCGCGCCGGGCAACGGTCGTCCGTCGTCGTGGCCGATGCCCCACATCAGGTGCTGGTAGTCGGTGACGGAGAGCGTCTCATCGACGTCGACGGCCAGGACCGGGCGCTCCGGCACGCTCGGGAACTCCGTGGGATGCAGCGACTGGGCGGGGGCGGCGAGCGGTCGAGTCGCCGGTTGCGGCGACGTCCACGCGGGGCCGTAGTATGCCGAGCCGGCCGAACCGTAGTACTCCGCCTCTGTCGGGCGGTAGTAGTCCGAATCGACCGCGTCGTAGTAAGACGAATCGTTCGCCAAGGCGGGGGCCCAACTCGCGGCCAGCATCAGCAGTACGATGACCCAAGCCGTCTTGACGGCTGCGGCGTCCTGATCATTCATTGGCAGGTCCGTCCCTGAGCGAGAGTTTCGCGTCGTCCTGACCGGTGTTGTGCGTGTATCCCCGAGATCAAGGAATTTAACCCGGCTTGTGCGCGAATTCAAGGTTCTCCCTGCGAATATCTCACTTTTTCTCGGACGTTGGGGATCAGGGAATCTCCGCAGCACCACGACAATTTGTCGCATCGGACGGGACATCGGCATGGGGCGGGCGAAATCACCGCAATTTCGGGGCGGTTTTTCGGCGAGACGGATGATGGCCAGAGATTACCAGTAATTACCTCTATCGCGGGCTTCTTTGTGGTGCACGCTTCCAGCGTGCAAGTGCAGGCAGGATGCTGCACCACAATGCTCATCCGCGAAAGAGGCGGGCAAGATGCTCGCCTCCGAATGGCGAGAAATCTGAACGGCACTATTGGGAGTGGCAGTCGAGATCCTGTCCGGGGCGAGGCGAAGCCGCCGAAATGTCGGCGAAAACATGACCGTCGCGAAGATCGCAAGGATATGTGCGGAGACGCAGCGCCGGCATGCTCTCGTCGGTCAGGCCCGTTTCGAGATTCCAGGGCCAGTAATGAACCGGGCAGATGATGTTGCCGTCGCGGACGTCGGCACCCCCCAGCGGGCCACCGGCGTGCGGGCACGTGCAATCGGTGACATAGAACTTGCCGGCGTCGTTGCAAACAACGAAACAACGGCCATCCACCTGGACTCGCACCGCTTTTCCGGCGGGAACGTCGGCAGCAGCGATGAGGCGTTGATAGTTTTGCATGCGGTCATCTCCGTTCGGTGTTCTGCCTTGCTTTGCGGTCGATTACGAATGATCCAGGAACACTCGCCTATCGACGCGCGGCCAGCAGATTGCCGTAAATTCGGTCCAGCTGATCCACCATGTATCGCCAGTCGAAGTGTTGCAGGCACGTCTGACGGCCGGCTTGGCCGAAGCGGCGGCGACGCTGCGGATCGGCGGCTAACTCGACCATGGCGTCGGCCAGGGCATCCACGTCGTTGAGCGGTACGAGCATACCGGTCTGGCCGGGGATCACCACTTCAGGCGCGCCGTCGATGTCGAATGAGATGACCGGCACTTCCATCAGCAGGGCCTGGACGGCAGCGCGAGGCAGCCCCTCCCATTGCGAGGCGTGCACGAGTATGTCCATACCCGCAGCCATGCGGGCGACTTCGTTCGGAGGTACCAGGCCGGTCAGATGCGTGCGATCGCGCAGGCCGCGATACTCGAGTTCCTCCTCGTACTCGGTCCGTTGAGCTCCGTCGCCGACCCAGACGAATCGCAACGCCGGGTTTCGGCGGGCGGCGTCGGCCATGGCGGGAATCAGCTTTTCGTAGCCCTTGTTGCGGAACAGTCGGGCGATGGCACCCACCACCACGTGCTCGTCGCTGAAGCCCCAGGACGCACGAATGGCAGCGCGGTCGTACCGGTCAGGCGAAAACCAGTCGACCTCCATGCCGGAGTAGACCGTGCGGAACTTCTCGCGGGGAGCGATGCCGGCTTCGGTGGCCTGATCGATCATGGCGTCGGCCACGGTCACCAGGCAATCGGTAATCCGGGCGGCCCGCTGCTCGAGGAAGCGGTATAACGACTGCTCCATCCAACTCTGGGTGCGGTTGAAGCTCATGCCGTGGATGGTGTGGACGACGATGGGCACACGCGCGGCACGGGCGGCGAATCGGCCGATGATCCCCGCTTTGCTGCTGTGCGTGTGCACGATGTCGGGCCGGATCTGCCGCAGAATCTCGACGAGATCGGTATAGGCTTGCCGGTCGGCCAGCGGGTTGACAGCCCGGCGCAGGCTGGGCAGCACGATCACGTCATAGCCGGTGGCCCGGGCTTCGTCGAGCAACTGGCCTTCGGGGCCGGCCTCCGGTCCGGTGATGAGCGTCACGCGGCGGCCGCGCTCGTGCAGGCCGCGACAGGTGAGGATGGTGTTCTCCTGCGCGCCGCCCACGATGAGGCGGGTGATGATATGGCAGATGTGGATGCCGGAGGCTTGAGCCACTATTCCACCTCCATTTCATCGTGGACTTCGGCTGGAGCTCCGGCTCGAGGGGTGGCGTCGTCGGCAAAGCGTCGAATATATGACTCTGTGGGCCGAGTCAGGTCGTAGCGGACCCATTCGAGGCACAGGCCGCGGGCCGGCGCGGTCGGGCCAGCTTTGGAGCGATCGCGGCTGGCGAGAATCTCGCCCGCATACTCGGGGGGCCAATGGCCGCGGCCGATCTCGATGAGCGTGCCCACCATGTTGCGGACCTGATTGTAAAGAAAGCCCGTGCCCTCGACGTCCACGTGAATCTGCTCGTAGCGGCGATAGATCTCGATGCGCAGGACGGTGCGGACGGTGCTCTCGCGCTCGCTGCCCTTGCTGGCGAACGCGGCGAAGTCGTGCGTTCCGACGAGCAGGGCAGCGGCCTGTCGCATGCGGTGCACGTCCAGCGGGTGCCAGAAGTGGTAACGGTAGCGCTGGAGCATCTCTTCGACGGGCCGGCCGGGGGCGTTGTGGATGCTGTACCGGTACAGCTTGGAGACGGCATCGAACGTGGCGCGAAAGCCCAGCGGGACTTCGTCGGCCCGCAGGATGGAGATGTCCTTGGGGACGCGGCTGCCGATCGCCTTGCGAAGGTTGTCGCAGGGGATCTCGCAGGTGGTCTCGAAGTTGGCGACCTGGCCGCGGGCATGGACGCCGGCGTCGGTGCGTCCCGAGCCGATGAGCGAGACCTGGTGATGGACGACGCGGCGGATGGCTTGCTGGATGCACTCCTGGACGGTGCGCAGACCGGGCTGGTGCTGCCAGCCGTGGAACTCGGTACCGTCGTAGGCGATGAGGAGTCGGATGTTACGCGGCATGCGTCGATTCTATTGGCGATGGGGTGGGGGTTCAAATCACATGGTGGGGCGCAGTGACGGGGCCGATTCGGCGGGAAAGCGCACTGATGAGGGGAAGAGGCGGCAGGGATAAACCCCGCCGCTCGCGGAAGCGGGATCGTTGGGGTCGTGTGAAACGGACGATCAGGCGACGAGTTCGCCTTCGAGCTTGCCCTTGAAGCGATTGCGCAGACGAAGGATCACATCCTTGTGGATCTGACTGACGCGCGATTCCGACAGGTCGAGAACCACGCCGATCTCGGCCATGGTCAGGTCCTCATAATAGTACAGGATGAGGACGAGACGTTCCTCGCGGGACAGACCGCGGGTGATGAACTCGGTGAGCATGGCATGAGCCAGGCGGGCCGAGGGGTCGGTCTGGTCGGGATCGCCGATGTCCCAGGCTCGGTCGTTGGACCGGCCGCGGGAGTCGGAGCGAGGATCCATGGCCGAAAAGTGCACTTCGCGGCCGAGCTGGCTGATGCGCGAGAGCTGGTCGTAGCGATCCTGCGAGATGCCCATATGCCGGGCGATCTCATCATGCATGGGCGGACGGCCCAGTTCGGAATCGAGCATCTCGCGGACGCCCATGCGACGCTTCTCGAAGTTGCGGACGGTTCGCGACTGGGGATCGAGGCTGCGCAGCCAGTCCATGACCGCGCCGATGATGCGCTGCTGGCAGAAGGTTTCGAACTTGGCCTTGCGTTCGGGGTTGTAGCTTTCGACGGCCTCGATGAGTCCGTCGTAACCGGCGCTGCAGATCTCGTCGTAGCTGATCTGGGCCGGCAGCTTGCGGGAGAGCCGGGCCGCCTGGATGTGGACGAGCGACGCGTAGCGTTCGACGAGCTGGTTGCGCAGCTCATCCTCTCGCGTCTCGAGAAACCTCTTCCAGAGTTTGGCGAGTTCCTTATCGTCTTTCTCTTTGGAGACCTTGGCTTTCTCGCTCTGTGCCTTCATGCCTGACCTCCCGGAACACAGCCGAGCGCTGGATGTACCGCTCACGATCCGCTGCTTACACCAGCGGCGATGAGAGGGCACCGGCGCGGATGAACGAATCCGCGGTCGCAGCGCTTGCAAGCGAAATCACCTGCATGGCCAACCCGTCTTGTCACAAGTGTGTCCGGCGAGGAAGGAAGCCTCCGTGCCGGCACATGATGAGCTCATCCTTGAGCCCATGGAATACAGGCCTGGATCGCTTTCGCCCGGATCGCCGAGGCGGGGTTGCCTCCCCAGGCTCGGCCGGAAGTGAAAGATCCGAACAAAAGTCGGGCCTGCATTCTGACACTACTTATAGCCGAAAGCTCGGTAAGTGCAAGCGGAAAAGCGATTTAGAAGCAATAATTTTTTTGGACGGTTTATGTTTGGGTGTGTTTTTCCCGATCCGCAGCTGTGGATATCTTTGAAAGGACGGTCTCCAACGGCCGGCCAACCTTGCGCCCGCGCGGCCAAATCTATGTTCGCAATCGCTCGAATCTTACTGTTGGTCGCGCAAGAAACGCGCACCGTCTCAGCCCGTTGATCGGGCGGGCGGTGGATAACCTTTCCGATATCCAATACGCGCGCCGACGGCCGTTTTGCGTCACTTGGTCAGGAAAATGATGTTGACGATGACCGACAGGCAGAGCAGGGCGGCCAGGATAAACACCCACACGATGGGCACGCCGCCGCTCGTGGTCTCGCCGCCGGACGGGACGGTGACCTGCTCATCGGTCTCGCGGCCGTCGGCCAGGCTTTCGAGCAGCTTGGCGTCGTACTTCTTGCGGGCCTGCAGCGGAGGCTCGCCTCGGGCCACCCGCTGGAGGTCGGCCAGGAGGTCGCCGATGGAGGCGTACCGGTCGTCCCGGTTCTTGGCCATCATGCACTCGATGACCTCGCCGAGTCCGCTGGACAGCGTGGGCACGATGTGATCGGGCGGCACCAGCGGCTCTTTCAGGTGCTTGTGCATGACCGCGGCCGGCGTGGAGCCCTCGAAGGGGACTTTGCCGGTGACCATGTGGTACAGCGTGGCGCCCAGCGAGTAGATGTCGGCCCGGAAGTCGATGCTGACTTCGCCGCGGATCTGCTCGGGGCTGATATAGTACGGAGTGCCATATGCGCGACCCGCCTCGGCCACCGCCGCCTCCATGTCCGAGGTCTCGCGAGCCAGACCCATGTCGGCCAGCTTGGCGACGTTCTGCTTGGTGAGCATGATGTTCTTGGGCTTCACGTCGCGGTGGACGAAGCCGCGTTCGGCGGCGTGCTCGAGGGCCCGGGCGACCTGGATGACGATGTCGAGGGCATCCTTCTCGGAATAGATCTTCCCGGCGGCCAGATCGTCGTAGACGGTCTTGCCCTCGATGTACTCCATGACGAAGTAGTGGTATTCCCCCGCGTTACCGACGTCGATGGCCTGCACGATGTTGTTGTGGTTCAGCCGGGCGGCGGCGCGGCCTTCCTTATAGAAGCGCTCGACGAACTCGGCGTTTTCGCCCAGCTTGCGGGGCAGGACCTTGATGGCGACGATCCGGTCGAGGCTCAGCTGGCGGGCCTTGAAGACGGTGGCCATGGCTCCGGCGCCGAGCTTGCCGAGGATCTGGTAGCCGGGGATCTGCTGGGCCTTGCGGGCGATGGAGTCTTCCATGTCGCCGCCCAGACGCTGGAGCTGCGATCGGGTCAGGTAGCCGCACTTGAGCATGACCTCGGTCAGGCTGATACGCTTGCCGGCCTGGGCCAGCGCACGCTGCTCCTGGATGCAAACCTGGAGTTCTTCCGGAGTGATAAGCTTGCGCTCGACGGCCACCCGGCCGAGCGCTGTATCTGTGGATGTCGTATCAGCCATCTAACCTACTCCGAGTGTGCTCGGGCTCGGACACGAACCAATGTGCGATGCGTTGCCTGAGCGACCCGTTCCCGTGCGCTGCGAGTGGAGCGCATGCCATTGCCGCGATACTCGGTTGTGCGCCCGGTTTTTCGCCGCGGTACTGTACGGTCGTTGGACGGCGAGTTCAACCGAGGCGGCGTCGCGGCCGGCAGCGGTTCGAGCTCCTGACGATTATACCTTCAGGCCAGGCGATCTTCTTTCTCAATGCTCCTCATCCGCGCATCTTTTCGAGACAATCGACGGCTCGTGGTCGATCGGGCGAGACGCCGGTGAGGGCGGCCTTCGCCTGCCGACAGCATTCGATCTGCTCAGCCGTGAAGGGCGCCGCCGGCCAGTCCGCCTGGCACGGCAAGCCGATTTGGTCGAGCAGCAGCGACCTCAGGCGGTCGATGCCTTGCCCCGTCCGGGCGCTGATGCGAACAGAGGGTTTCCCCTCGCCGCGGGCCGCCTGCTTCGGATGCACCGGCAGATCTACCTTGTTGTATACGTCCACCAGGGGCGTTTGCTCGCCGGCGGCCTGGCCATCGGTGCCAAACAGATCCTCATCCTGCTTATCGGGCGGTTGCGTGAGATCATTCACCCGAATTATCACGTGAGCGGTCAAAACCTGCCGGCGGGCGCGAGCGATGGCCTCGGCTTCGATGGGATCGTCGGTGTGGCGGATGCCGGCAGTGTCCACGATGGTGAAGGGCACACCCTCAATGGCGGCGGGATGCTCGGTCCAGTCACGCGTCGTTCCGGGGGTGTCGCTGACCACCGCGTGCTCGCGTTCGGCCAGAGCGTTGGCGAGTGTCGACTTGCCGCTGTTGGGCTTGCCCACGAGCACGGCTCGAACGCCGTGGATCAGAAGCTGGGCCCGGCGAGCGTCGGCGAGCAAGCTATCCAGGGCGGCGACGGCGTCGGCCGGCGGGCCGCTGCGGACGGCGGCGATGATAGTGGCCACGCGCTCGCGGAGCAGGTCGGGCAGACGAGCCAGCCAGACGGCCGTCCTTCGCGTGCGGGCGGTGAGCAGCAACGGCAGGGCTTTGGCGGCCAGCCGCGTCGGTGTCGGCCAGCAGGTATGCAGCAGTTCGGCGGGCTCGACGATTCGCACGCCCTCGCGCTGGAGCATGAGGAGCGCACGCTGCACGATGCGAGCGCCGCCGTGCAGGTTCAGATCGATGACCTGCTCGCCGGATTCGTTCGTTCGTACGCAGACCACGGCATCGTCGATGGTCTCCGATCCGTCCACCAGGCGGCAAAGTCTCAGTTCGTCGGCTCGCCACTGGGCGAGGTCAACAGGCCGCTGGCCTTTGAGCAGGTGAGGGTTGACCGCGCCAATTGCATTTCGGCCCACGACTTGAATGAGGGCGATGCCGCCAATGGCCGGCGGCGTGAGACAAGCCGCTTGCGGTGGGGGAGAAGTCATGGCTTCGATTTGGTCGCTTGATAAGCGATGACCAGGCCGTCGAGTGCCAGATCGGGCACCACACGATCGATGAAGTCGCACGCAGCGGCGATGGTCTCGGCGTCGCCGCCGGTGACGATGAGTGGCGGCCACTTGCCGATGTCCGTCGCATATCGCTCGGTAATCTCGCGGAGAGCGCCGGTCATCATGGCTGAGATTCCGCCGCGGATGGCGCTGACCGTGTTTTTGCCGACGATCTCCGTGGGCGGGCTCAGCTCGACGAGCGGCAATTGAGCGGTGTACTCATGCAAGGCCCGGGCGGACATGGCCATGCCGGGCAAGATGGCCCCGCCGAGGAACGCACCGTCATCGGCCACGAGGTCGATGGTGACGGCGGTGCCGAAGTCGGCCACGACGCAGGCGGATTTCACCTTTGCGAACGCCGCCGCGGCAGCGCACAGGCGATCCGTGCCTACTTTGCCCGGTTCGGGCAGATCGACGGGCAGCGGCAGATCGAGCTCGTCGCCGACGACGAGCAGCGGTTCGAGATGGCGGGTCTTGCACTCGGTGCGGAACTCCGCGAGGCGAGGCGGGTTGACGGAGCTAACCACGATCGCTCGCTCAACGCCCGCGGGAAAGCTGTTCCAGATGGCCTGCAACTCGTCCAGGGCATCGGACAAACGAGTGATCTCAAAATGCTGGGCTGCGCCGCGGCGATCATTCTTCCACGAAGCCACGGCAATGCGCGAATTGCCAATTCCCACCAGAACGAGATGCGCGCCAGAGGCGGAGTCCTGGCCGTTGCCGTTGTGCTTTTCGGCGATCATGATTCGTTTCCTGCGTCGCGGGCCGTGCCGAGATCGTCGTCCGACTCGTCCGGGAATCCGGCGTGCGGCTCCGATGGCTCGGACAGGGCGGGAGCGGGTTCGAAGCGGAGGAAGGGATCGCTGCCCGGTGGACGGCTCGCCTTGGCCTCAGCCTCTTCTCGCCGAGCCTGTTCGATCATGTCCCAGAGCTGTTCGGCCAGGCCGCTCAGGCCGGCGCCGGTGACGCCGCTGATGGCTCGGATGGGATGGCCGGGTAGTTCCGCCCGAAGCTCATCGACGGCTTGGAGGTCCGGGGCCAAGTCGATCTTGTTGGCGACGATGAGTTCGGGCTTGGCGGCGAGATCTTCCGAGTAGGCCTGAAGCTCTTTGCGGATCATCCGGTACGCTTGGATCGGGCTGGGAGCGCCGGGCAGCGGATGCACATCCACCAGATGGACGATGACACGCGTCCGCTCGATGTGGCGGAGGAATTCGTCGCCCAGGCCGTGGCCGGCGTGCGCGCCTTCGATGAGGCCGGGGATGTCGGCCATCACGAAGCGGCGGTAGCCAGGGACCTCGACGATGCCCAGTTGCGGCTCGAGCGTGGTGAACGGGTAATCCGCGATCTTGGGGCGGGCGGCCGACAGACGCGATAGGAGCGTGCTTTTGCCCGCGTTGGGCAGGCCGACCAGACCGACGTCGGCGATGAGCTTGAGCTCCAGGCGGAGCCAGCGTTCCTCCGCCGGCTCGCCGGGCTGGGCGAAGCGGGGGGCCTGCCGGCGGGATGACGCAAATTTGGCATTCCCTTGACCGCCGCGGCCGCCGCGGGCGATGATCACCCGCATGCCGGGCTCGTTGAGGTCTTTGAGCAGGCGTCCCGTGTCGCGGTCGTAGACGAGCGTTCCCGGGGGCAGCCGAATCTCCAGGTCCCGGCCGCTGCGGCCGGTGCGGTTCTGGCCGGAGCCCGGCTTGCCGTTTTCGGCGATCCAGTGGTGGCGACCGGCGAAGTCGAGGAGGGTGGCGACGGACTCGTCGGCCACAAGCACGACGTCGCCGCCTTTGCCGCCGTCACCGCCGTCGGGCCCGCCCTTGGGGATGAACCTCTCTCTGCGGAAGCTCACGCAGCCGGGGCCACCCTTGCCGGCACGCACGTAGATTTCGGCACGATCGATGAACACCGATTAACCTGCAACGCAAACGGCGGGGTGGACGCCCCGCCGAGAATGGTGGGATGCCCGCGCATCCCATCGAAAAGAACCGCCGGGTCCGCGACCCGGCGGCTCTCGAGGCGATCCAACACGTGGGGCGGACGGCTAGTTGGCAGCGGTCGGCTCGATGGAGACGCGCCCACCCTTGTAGACGACGGTACCTTCGACGAGTGCGAACAATGTGTCGTCACGGCCTCGGCCGACGAAGCGGCCCGGCTTGATGGGCGTGCCGCACTGCCGCACCAGGATCGATCCGACTTTGGCATGCTCGCCGCCGTACAGCTTGATGCCGCGATACTGCGGGTTGCTGTCGCGACCGTTACGCGATGAACCTTGTCCTTTTTTATGAGCCACTGTTTTCTCCGAATCGAGCTATAAGCTATGAGCTATAAACGATGAGCCAGAAACGCATCCCTTCAGGATGCGAACCCTTCTTTGTTCGCCGCGTCCGTGTCTCCGCGTCTTCTTTCTATTATCGCATCACCCACTTCTGCCCTTCGGGCTGGCGGCGGGGGATGGATGTCGCCCGGCTCGCCTCACTCCCCGGCAGCGTGTAGGGGATCGCGAGCGTCTTGCGGAGCAGGAAGTACCGCTGGTTGCTCGGACCTTCCGCCTTGTCGGGGTTGAAGGCCGGGTTCTTCCACCGCATGACTTCGCCGGACAGGCCGGCTACGTGTACTGTAAAACCGCGGGCCTTGGGATCGAAATCCCGCCAGATGGCCACACCGTGCCGGGCGCGATCCTTGCCTCTGAGTATACGGCCCGCAATCCGCTCCGGGGGGAGCAGCAGCGGGTCGTTCGCCCGGCGGAAGGCGGCCTGGTAGGCCTCGGGACTGACGTCCTTGCCCGCCGTGACCACCTGCATGGTGTCCGTCACGATCTGGAACTCGGGATAAAAGAACAGTTCCTGATCGCTCTGGTTCTCGACGGTATACAGCATGTACCAGTACACCGTCGGCTCGCTCTGACCCGGTTCGACCACCGACAGCCGCTGGGGGTCATGGAACTTGAAGTGCAAGTTCCAGGCCGCGGAGGCCAAGGCCGGCTCCGGCCGTGTGGCCGGGGTCTGGCCGAAAGCGAGGGAGGCGGTACATAACACCAATGCTGCCAGCAATTTACGCATACCTGCTCCCATCCGTTCCGGAGTCGGTCGGCTTGGCGTTCGGGATCGTCCCCCCTCCGTCGGCACGGATCCTCCGTCCGCAGCGTCGGTTAAACGCACTATTGTAAATCTTCGAGGGGTGGCGTCAAGCGCGGAACAGGGTGCCGACCGCCTGGGAGGGCGGGCCGGGGGGCGGGCGCCCCGCCCGCCTCAGAAGCGGACGGGAGACCCGTCCCCGATGCCCGAGCCCCGGCAAGATGGTCAGTCCTTCGCTCCTTCGATCAGGACGGGTTGGCCGTCCACCATGAGCAGGACGTCGCCTCGGAGTGCGAGGGAGGCCTGGCGGTTTTCGGTTGCGAGCTTCTCGGCCAGTTCGAAATACTCCCGCGAGCCGAAAGTCACCTTTCGCGCCGGGGCAACCTCCTGCGTCCGGTCGGCGATCCGGCTGTCAAACCACTGGCCGTTGCGCTGATAGAAGGCTCCGGTGCCCATCTGCTGGACGTTCGAGATCGTCACGCGGTTCATCCCATCATCGAGGTACGCGTTTCGCAGATTGAGCGTGTTGCTTTGGGCGAGACCCGCGTTGTTGAGGCTTTGGACGACCGCGGCCGCGCCCGACCGGATCTTCATCGCACGTTCGCTCAGGTTGTAGTTCAGTTGCGCCACGACGCTCGCGGAATCGTTCAGATCGGTGCCCTCATGGGCGAGAAAAGCGGTGTATTCCGTCAAGATGCCGAATTGCAGACTGAGCCGGACGATCTCATCCACCAGTTCCTTCATGCGAGGATCGGAAGAGGCGGTCGGATTGGACGGCACGGCCATGGCGTTGGTCATCGTTGCAAGCGCAGCCACGCCCCGGTTGTCCGCGCCGAGTTGCCGGATCGCATCCACGAGCTCGGCAATACGTCGGCTGGCCCAGAGCCGGGGCACGAATGCATTCTGCACGGTCGCGCTGCGTCGGAGAGGAAAACTGAACGCGAACGAGCGCCGGGACCCCAGATAGTTGCCCGACAACTCGAACCGGATCTGATCGGCATCCTTGTACTTGCCGACCACGACCAACTGGTCGTCTTCGAACAGATCGGGCAAGAGAGCAGGGATGACGTCGGAGACGCATGAACTGCCGTCGGCCGCGGCGGCGACCAACGTCGGTTCCGCGAGAATCGGCCCGGTCAGGCGCTTGAATAGTGTCGCCACCTTCACCTCGACGTTCTCGTCTGGGAGGATGAACGTGGGGACGGCCCGGGTCTCACCGGCAATCCGCTCGAGAAGCGGCGTGTTGACATCCATGCCCACGCCGAACGTGAAAATGCGCCGATGGTACGGGTTGGCTTTCATGGCCACCTCGCGAATGGCTACCTCCGAGGTCTGGCCGACCGTCGGCTGGCCATCGGTGAGGAAGAGCACGAGCGGCAGCATGTCGCTCATGGGCTTGATCCGCAGCGACTCGGTGAGGGCGGCGTGTATGTTCGTGCCGCCGGCTGCGCGCAATTCGCGGACGTACTCGATGGCCTTGCGGGCGCTGTCGGCGGTCTTCAGGACCGGTTCCGGCGAGAACAGCCGGACCGAGTCGCTGTAGGCGACGAGGTTGAACGACTCGCCGTCGCGCAGCCCGCCGATCACCTGCCGGGCCGCCTCCTGGACCTGAGCGATCTTCTCGCCGGCCATGCTCCCGGAGTGGTCGATGACCAGTGTGACCTCACGCCGGATGGCGGGGGTGGTTGCCTTCGTCGGCGGCCGCGCCGGCACGCCAGCGAGCAAGAGGAAGTACCCGCCGCCGATGGCAGCGTCGGGATAGGTTAGAAGCGATGCCGTCATCTCTTCATGTTGCAGCAGATAGGACAAGCGAAACGCCCCAGGGTTCAGGGCCGCCGCGTCGCTGATGCGGACGGCGACCGTGTTCGGCTGCTTTTGGATCATCTGCAACTCGTGTGTGGGCGAGTACACGGTGGCGATGGGACGCGTCGATGAAATCCTGACGTCGATCTTCCAGGGCACCCGGTAATCGAGGCTGTCGCTGCGGGGTAGAACGTAATCCACGCGGGGCCCGTCGGCGGTCAGAAGATGTTCGTAGATGAGCCGGACCCGTTGGGTTCCGCCGGCTTCGACCGGAAACACGCTCGTCCGCACGAGATTGCAGTCGATGAACTCCAGCAGTGCGGGGTCACGCGTGCGGCTCACCAGCGATTCGTAGAGGGTCCGGGCCTCGTGCTTGCGCAGAAGTTGGGCGGATGGCTCCTTGCCGGCCCCCTGGAAGTCGAGACCGCGGACGGCAGCGTCCTCGGGAACGGGCACGAGCAGTTCGGCCTCTTCCCGCACCGGCCGAGGATTGGCCAGATGGACGTCCATGGTCGTGGTCGCAACCTGCTCGACAATCGCCACGTACACCTCGACGCGGGTGATCTGCACCGCGCCCTCGCGACTCGAGCGGGCGATCCCCGCGGCAGTCCGCCAGGACGCCGACTGGGGAACGATGACGTTGGCGGCGAACGGGCTGGCGACCGGGCTGGAAACAGATACTTGGCCAAGGCACGCAGGTCCCAGGCCGGCGAGACTCAGGGCGGCGATCCATGCGGTCGTGCGATCTGTGAGCATCGGGTTTCTCCTGCTGAAAAAGGAATGGTGCTTCACCTGTAGAGATGTACCCGACAGCAGGGGCCTGGAATGTAAAGTGTCTGTAACTTCGAGCCCGGTCGCAGACGGATTAAGGTGCCGGCATGGCGGGGAGGGGCGTCGCTGGCGTCAAGCGGCGAAAGATGGGGCTTGCTCGCGTGTACGGATTGCCGTCCGCGCGGTAACATGCGTGGATGAGCGAAGATATTGCACGAATCTTGATCTCTCGGGAGCGCATTGCCGAGCGAGTCCGGCAACTGGCGGCGGAAATCAGTCGCACGTACGAGGGCGACATGCAAGCCGGGCTGACGCTGGTGACCATCCTGTCCGGAGCCTTCATCTTTGTCTCGGACCTGATTCGTTGCCTGCCTCTTCGGATGAAGCTGGGCTTGATCACGGTTTCGAGCTACCAGGGCACCAAGCCGACCACGGCCCACATTGTGCAGCAGTTGAATACGGATGTGACCGGCCGTCATGTGCTCCTGGTGGATGACATCCTGGATACGGGCGGGACGTTACGGCTGGTCCGAAGCCACCTCGAGCGAGCGCGGCCCAAGAGCATCCGGACCTGCGTGCTTCTCCGCAAGCCGAGCAAGGTTCCCCCCGATGTGTCGGCGGATTTCGTGGGCTTCGACATCGACGATCTGTTCGTGGTGGGCTACGGCCTGGACTTCAACGACCATTATCGAAATCTGCCCGATATTGCGGTTTTGAGGGAAGAAGTGTACCGTGGATAAGTGGTACGGTGACACGGGGCACTGCGAGTCCATGACCCAGACACGTCCTATCAAGGGAACGTCGTTGCCCGGGCGGACCATCATCGGCGATCGCGACCGGTTGCGGACGTTCCAGACCCCGTTCACCGAGCACGGAGCGGCCGGGCAACTCACGCCGGCCAACCTGATCCCCGCTCATCTGCTGGACGGCGACGAGATTGTGATCTTCGCCATCAAGCCTTCGCTCTGGTTCATCCTGTTCACGTCGGCTCGCTGGCTGATCGCGCTGGCGGTGGTGATCGCCTTGACGGCATGGGTGGGGCCGCTGGTGCCCGGCGTCAATCCGCCGCTGGTAATCAAGGCTGCGCTGGCGCTGGCGGCGGCTCGGGTGGGATTCGCGTTGCTGCAGTGGGTCTCGCGGTTGTACGTACTGACCAACCGGCGCATCATGCGGCTGCGAGGCATCTTCAACGTGGACCTGTTCGAGTGTCAGCTCAACAAGATTCAGAACACGTTTCTCACGCTCTCGTGGTACGAACGGCTGGTCGGCCTGGGCTCCATCTCGTTCGCCACCGCCGGAACGGGCGGCGTCGAAGCGTCCTGGATCAATCTGCACAATCCGCTCGAAGTCCACGAACGAGTGCGATCGGCCATCCACCGGGCCCAGAAGTACGGCAACGGCGTGTAACGCTTCTCTGCTCGTGCAATTGAGCGAGCCGTCTGGCTTGGCCAGGCGGTTTCTTCTGTCATCAGGTGTGACCACGATTCCGGACGAACGCTTCTGATCGCGAGCAGGGTGGGTGGTGGTCCCATTTCAAATGAGTCGGCGGGGGCGAGCCCCGCCGCTCGCGTGATGACTTTGCTTGACGGGCTTGCTGTGCCTGCCGCATGATATGTCCGCACTTTTCGCATCGGATCAGCGGCTCCATTTTCATCGAGAAGGGAAGTGACGGATGTTCATTGTCGAGTCCTACGCAGTCGCCGTCGTACTGTGTGTGGTCACGATGCTGTGCTGGGGGTCGTGGGCGAACACACAGAAACTGGCCAGCAAAGAGTGGCGATTCCAACTGTTCTATTGGGACTACTGCCTCGGCGTGCTCTTGTTGACCGTGCTGTTCGCGTTCACGCTGGGCAGCACGGGCGAAACGGGACGCGGATTCATCGATGATTTGAAGCAGGCAGCCCCGGCGTATCTGGGGTGGGCCATGCTGGGCGGGATCGTGTTTAATCTCGCCAACATTTTGTTGGTGGCGGCCATTGACATCGCGGGCATGGCGGTGGCGTTTCCGGTCGGCATCGGTCTGGCGCTGATCCTGGGCGTACTGACCAATTACATTCTCCGGCCAGCGGGCGATCCGGTATTGCTGTTCCTGGGCGTGGCGGCCATCACGATCGCGATCATCATCGACGCCATCGCGTACCGCCGATTGACGGCAGGGGCACGCACGACCAGCGTCAAGGGCATCGTGCTGTCAATCGTGTGCGGCGTGCTCATGAGCCAGTTTTACCAGTTCGTGGCGCGCTCGTTCCCGGCCGATCTGAAGGAGCTCGGCAATCCGGATAACGCGGGCATGCTCACGCCGTATACGGCGTTGGTCTTTTTCGCCTTGGGACTGTTCCTTTCGAACTTCGTGTTCAACACGGTGATTATGCTCAAGCCGTTCAGCGGTCCGCCGGTGCAGCCGAGCGATTACTTCCGCAAGGGCACGCCGTGGCTGCACATCGTGGGCATCCTCGGCGGGATCATCTGGGGCGTGGGCATGTCGCTCAACATCATCGCGTCGGACAAGGCGGGGCCGGCAATCTCCTACGGCCTGGGGCAGGGGGCCACCATGGTGGCGGCGTTCTGGGGCGTGTTCATCTGGCGCGAGTTCAAGACCGCGCCCAAGGGGACGAACAATCTGCTGACGGCGATGTTCGCGTTTTTCATCGTGGGGCTTTCGCTGCTGATCTATGCCAAAGCCGTCGAAGCCAAGACTCCGGCGACACAGCCGGCCGTGACGCAACCGGCCGAAACGCCTGCTACGGAACCGGTGGCCTGGGCGGCGTGGGAGGTGATGCATGGCTAGTCGCATCGTAGTGGTCGGCAGCTCGAACACGGACATGATCATCCAGGCGGCGCGGATTCCGCGGCCGGGTGAGACGATTCTCGGCGGTCAGTTCACCATGGCGGCGGGCGGCAAGGGCGCCAACCAGGCGGTGGCCGCCGCTCGGGCCGGCGGCAGCGTCACGTTCGTCGCCCGGGTGGGCGACGACGTGTTCGGCGAGCAGGCCATCAAGGGATTCGTCAGTGACGGAATCGATGTCGCCTACGTGACCAAGGACGCGGAGGCGGCATCGGGCGTGGCACTCATCTTCGTGGCCGCCGACGGCGAGAACAGCATCGGCGTGGCCTCGGGAGCGAACGGCCGGCTCTCGCCCGCGGACGTGCAAGCGGCGGCCGGAGCCATCGCCGCTGCCGACGTCCTGGTCATGCAGCTCGAGACGCCCTTGGAGACGGTGCAGGCCGCGGCGGAACTGGCCCATGCCAAGGGCGTGCGAGTCATCCTCAATCCGGCACCCGCACAGCCGTTGAGCGATGCGCTGCTCGCCCGTGTGTCCGTGTTGACGCCCAATGAGACCGAGGCCGAACTGCTGACCGGCATCAAGGTGGATCGCGACGAGGACGCCGGTCGGGCCGCCCAGGCGTTGCGGGCCAAGGGCGTGGGCATGGTGATCATCACGCTGGGAGCCCGCGGCGTGTTCGTATCGTCCGACGAGTTCACCGGGCTCGTGCCAGGCTTCAAGGTGCAGGCGGTGGACACGACGGCGGCGGGTGATGTCTTCAACGGCGCGCTGGCTGTCGCCATGGCTGAGGGCCAGCCTCTGGTGGAAGCGATCCGGTTCGCGAACGCGGCAGCGGCTCTGTCGGTAACCAAGCTCGGCGCGCAGCCCTCGGCACCGCGAAGGGCCGAGATCCAAGCCATGCTGGGGCGGTAAAACGGCCCTTGGGGTGCCGACCTTCGCGCAAGCGGGGGGTTTTGGGGGGCGGGCATCTTGCCCGCCTCAGACCAAGTATGCCACTTATAATGCACGACCCACCGTGCATTGTGGTGCAGGCATCCTGCCTGCAGTGCGCACGCTGGAAGCATGCATCACAACAGGTTGCCGATCATGGATGGAGGTCGATCCCCTTGATGAGGCGGGCAAGATGCCACCCCCCCGACCGCTGCCGTACAAGATTGAGTCAATGGTGTTTCTTGTCAGGCCCCAGCCCCTGCTTTCCTTCCGTGTCCGGCAGTGTTATCTGTGGTCCAGACCCAAGGCGCCGGATTCTCGGACGCTGCGGCCTGCATCCGGCGCTTGCCCGATGCCGAGGTGCAGGACGGGCCGCACCCGGTGGGGATTGGTGAGCGTACAATTGACTGCAGGCTCGTGCGGCCCGCGGGTTATCGGCGGTCGCAGAGCAAGCTTTCGAGGAATGTACTTCCATGAGCGAGACGCTCCAGGATAGACCGAAAGCATTAGCGGCCGTGTCCGCTCTGGTCGAGGCGGGTCGGCCTGTAATCTATGTGCAAACGCCCGAGGAAGAGCGGGTCTTGTCGCTGGTCGAACAACTGGCGGCATCTAACATCGGCGGCGCCAAGAGCGAGGTCTTCGTGTGGAGCGCGACCGAGGGGCTGACCCAGCGAGGCCGGCCTTACAAAACGCAGCCGGAGAACGCTCGGGCCGTCCTGGACTTTGCCCTCGCATTTCCCACGGCGGCGTTCTTCGTGTTGAAGGATTTTCACGACTACCTGCGGGATGGTGCCGACGTGCGGCGGCGGCTCCGCGACGTCTACCACGAGTGCGTCAACTCGGGCAAATTCGTGGTGATCTGCTCACCGTTGAAACTCATCCCCGCCGAGCTCGATCGTGAGATGGCGTTCGTCAAGCTGCCCCTGCCCGACCTGGGCGAGATGGAAGAGCTGGTCAGGACGGAGGGCAAGCTGCTGACGAAGGACGAGCCGTCGCAGGAGGCCGCTTACGTGCTGGGCCGGGCGTTGCAGGGGCTCAGCTTCAACGAGGCACGGCATGCTTTGCGTTACGCAGTGAGCCAGGCCGGCAAGCTCGATGAGACCGCGGTGCCATTCCTTCAGGAGGAAAAGCGGCAGCTCGTACGCAAGACGGGGCTGATGGAATATGTGCCCGATACGGTGAACATCGATCAGCTGGGTGGCCTGGACGCGCTGAAGCTGTGGCTTCGGCAGCGGCGCGACCTGTTTTATTCCCGAGACAGCCTCTCGTCGGAGATCGTGCCCAAGGGCGTGTTGCTGATGGGCGTGTCTGGCTGCGGCAAGAGTCTGTCGGCGCGGGTGATCGCCAGCGTGTTCGGACTGCCGTTGTATCGTGTGGACATGTCGCAGGTGTTCTCGAGCGGGCTCGGCAATGCGGAACGGCAATTCGCCGAGGCCTGCCGCACGATGGAAGAGATCGCGCCGGCGGTGGTGTGGTTCGACGAGATCGAGAACAGCCTTTCCCGAGCGCACGCGGATAACAGCGGCGTGCTCGATCGCATCTTCGGCTACTTCCTCACGTGGATGCAGGAAAAACCGACGGGGCTGTTCGTGGCCGCCACTGCCAACCGCATCGACCTGCTGCCGGCCGAGATGATCCGCAAGGGACGCTTCGACCAGGTGTTCTTCATCGATCTGCCCGAGAAGGAAGAGCGGCTCGAAATTCTGCAGATTCATCTGCGGCGGCGCAACGTCGATCCGACCGGCCTGCCGCTGGATTTGATCGCCACACGCACGGAAGGCTGGACGGGCGCGGAGATCGAGCAGTTCGTGGTGTCGGCATTGACCGCGGCACGGCTCGATAATCAGCCGCTCAGCGACGCGCATCTATACGACTGTCTCAAGGAAATCGTTCCGTTGTCACGGACGATGAAGGAGCAGGTGGCCGCCATCCGCGGCTGGGCATTCGAGCGTGCCGTCCGAGCGACGTCGAAGAACTGATTTATGAGCTATGAGCCTTAGGGCTGTGAGCTATAAGCCAGCGGAGTAATCGGTTCGCGAAGGCTCGCTGGTCGCGAGAACGAGCGTTTTCAAGCGAGCGGCGGGGCTTGACCCCGCCGTCTCTTCTCAAATGCAGTGTGCTTGCGTCTCCTGCTCTCCTGTCTCCTGGCTCCTGTCTTCTACCCTACTCGTCCTACCGACTCGCCTTGGATAGTATCTCCACCTGCGAGTTCTGATCGAGATTCAGCGTCGTGATTTCGCCGTCGGGCTTCCGCAGGCGCACGCGAAGCAGCCAGAGCTTGGCACGCTTGCCGTGGGTGAACCAACTGCCGGTAGTCTCGGGCCGGCAGGCGATGACTTCGCCCTCGACCTGTGTGACCCACGTCTGGGCCATACCGACGATTCGCTCGGTCACGCGGATGCGATCGCCAGGCGCCAGTTGTGGAAACGCGGCCATGGCCAACATCGGCTTGGATTGCGGGACGGTACTCATGTCCATGAGACTTAATTATAGACGGTCGTGCGCGGGCCGGCCACGCGTGCCCGTGTCTGCCGGGACGCTGCCAGGTCCACCGCGCGTCCTTGCGGGATGCCCGCGAACAAATCGCAAACCGGCTCATCCGCCAGCGTCGGCTTTTGAAACGTTCAACGGCACGAACGCCGGTCCAGGCGGCGGAGCCGACGTTTCCGGCGTGGGGCGGTCGTAGCCGGCCAGGTCGCTGGGCACGGGAACGGTCGCCTCGAGCCACTGTGTCGGCTCGGCGATCTGGACGATGCCTTCCTCCAGTGCCGCCGGCAGGAGCAGGACATTGCCCTTGCGGAATTCGAGCGGCGAGCCGCCTTTCCATTCCACACGGCCGCTGCCTTCCAGCACCATCCACACCACCGGCTCGGCATGCGGAATGTCGCGGCG
The DNA here is from genome assembly GCA_029550525.1 of Planctomycetota bacterium. Lineage (GTDB taxonomy): Bacteria > Planctomycetota > Phycisphaerae > UBA1845 > PWPN01 > JACQVT01. The sequence continues at coordinate 45,956 of JAKPHF010000023.1, read as the reverse complement.
AGTGCCCGCGCTCATGCGCACGCGCTCGATCGTGAACGACGGGCAGGACACCAAGCGCGTCACGGCGGTCGAGATCGTGCCGATGTGCGTCCGCTCCTGCATGGGCGGCGGCGAAGGCGAGTCGAAGTCGATGCACTCGATGGCCTGGTCGAGGTGCAGCTCGCGCGGCCGGCCGGTGGACGGATCGACGCGTCCCCAGTCGTACGTGCGGTAGGTGACGTCGGACGGCGTCTGGACCTCGGCGACCAGCACGCCGGCGCCCAGGGCGTGAGCGGTGCCGCTGGGCAGGTAATAACAGTCGCCGGGCCGTACGGGTACGCGGCGGAGGATGCCTTCGACGTTCCCGGTCAGCATCGCTTCGCGGAAGCGTTCTTGGGTGACGCCCGGTTCAAGCCCGTGGTAGATGACGCTGCCCGGCTCGGCGGCGAGGATGTACCAGGCCTCGTGTTTGACGCGGCAAGCCCCGCCGATTTTGCGGGCGACGGCTTCGGTCGGATGCACCTGCACGCTGAGCGATTCGGCGGCGTCGAGGAACTTGATGAGCAGGGGGAAGCGGCCGTCGACGAGTTCCACGTGGCCGATCAGATCCGAGCCCCATTCGGCGACGAGTTCGCCGAGCGTTTTGCCGCGAGCGGGGCCGTTGACCACGCGCGATTGGTCTTCCTCGAGGTCGGCGAGTTCCCACGACTCGCCGATCGGCTCGGTGCTTACGCGGGGACGGCCAAAATGGGTGAAAATGCGATCGCCGCCCCAGATTTTGGGCTTGTAAATGGGCTCGAACAACAGCGGGTATGCAGGCATACGTAATACTCCCTTCACTCGGCGGTATTCTACGAGGATTTTGCTGTCGTTGAACAGTGTTGTCGTGCCGCCGACGAGCCGGTATGGTGCCGCGGCATGGTGTGGCGGCAGTATCGCAGGTTGATCGGCAGCCGGAATCGGTGGCGCCTGCCGACGGCGTTGGCGGCAGCAGCGATCGCGATTTTGCCCGCCGCCTCGATGGGCGATCCTTCACCCGCCGGTCGTGCCGCCCACCCGAACATCGTGATCATCCTCGCCGATGACATGGGCTTTTCCGACGTGGCCTGCTACGGCTCGGAGATCGCCACACCTCACCTCGACCAACTGGCCGCGGAGGGTGTGCGGTTCACGCAGTTCTACAATGCGGCCCGCTGCTGTCCGACGCGAGCATCGCTGCTGACCGGGTTGTACCCGCATCAGTGCGGCGTGGGTCATATGACCGCCGACCGCGGTCTGCCCGGCTACCGTGGGCGCCTCAACGAAAACTCGGTGACCATCGCCCAGGTCCTGCGCCGGGCGGGATACCGCACGTTCATGTCGGGTAAGTGGCACCTGGGGATGCAGCGGCAGCACTGGCCGGTCGAGTACGGTTTCGAACGATACTTCGGGCAGTTGAGCGGCGCCTGCAACTACTTTCGGCCCGAGCCTCGACGGGTGATGGCGCTGGATGGGCAGGTCTACTCGCCGCCCGAGCGGGAATTCTACATCACGGATGCCATCACCGATTACGCCGTCCGCTTTCTCGACGAGGCGGGCCGGACCGGCGACCGGCCGTTCTTTTTGTATGTGGCCTACACCGCACCGCACGCGCCGCTGCACGCTTTGCCCGAGGACATCGCCAAATATCGTGGCAAGTATCGCGACGGCTGGGACGCGATTCGCCGCCGGCGTTACGAACGCATGCTGCAACTGGGCATCGTGCAGGAGGCAGCCGTTCGGGGGGCGGGCGTCTCGCCCGCCTCAGCACCAGGTGAGAGGCGTGATCCTCAGGGTGGTCCGACCACTTCGGAGGCGGGCAGGATGCTCGCTCCCCAGGCCGCGTTGTCGCCGCGGGCACCGGACGTGCCGGCGTGGCAGGCGGTGCAGGACGTCGACGAGCAGGATCTGCGGATGGCGGTCTACGCGGCCCAGATCGACCGCATGGATCAGGGGATCGGCCGCATTCTCGCCCGCATCGAGCAGCTTGGCGTCAGAGACAACACGTTGGTGTTGTTCTTGTCCGACAACGGCGGTGATGCGGAGGATATCGACGAAGGCAAGCCGGGCGCGCCGGTGGGCACGGCCGAATCGTACCGGGGCTATGCCGCGCCGTGGGCCAACGTCAGTAATACGCCGTTCCGCGGGTTCAAACGGCAGGTGCACGAGGGCGGCATCGCCACGCCGCTCATCGTCTCTTGGCCGGCGGTCATTCACGAGCCGGGGCGGATCACACACGAGGTTGGCCACGTCATCGACTTGATGGCCACGTGCTGCGATGCAGCCGGCGTCGCTTATCCGAGCGATTGGGACGGCAGGAAGATCGTCCCCACGCCGGGCCGCAGTCTGTTACCGGCGTTGACGGGCGAACCGCTTGCTGAGCGGGAGTGCTTGTTCTGGGAACACGAGGGCAATCGCGCCGTGCGTTGCGGGGATTACAAGCTGGTGGCTGTGCACGGTGGGGCGTGGGAACTGTACGATCTGCGGTCGGATCGCACGGAGTTGAACGACCTGGCCGGCGCCCGGCCGGACCTGGTGCAATGGTTGAGCGCCCGCTACGCGGCTTGGGCGGCTGCGTGCGGCGTGGTTGACTGGGATCAGGTGCCCGCCCGAAACGCCGGGCATTGAGGGAGTCTCTTTCGAGAAGGTCGGCGGGGCTGAACGGCATCGCTCGCACGTTGGCGTGTCGAAAGGAGTTGACGCGGTCAACCCCGCCGCTTGGGGGTCGGAATCACGACCGAACTGCTCCATGACAACACTTCCTCACGATGATCCGCGCACCGATGCCGAGTTGCTGGCCGCGTACAACGGCGGCGAACTCGTTCGATGCGCTTTACCTGCGCTATCGCGATTGGGTGGTCCGGGTCGCCCATCGATTCACCGGCCACGCAGACGATGCCCTCGATATGCTGCAGGAGACGTTTGCGTACCTGCTGCGGAAGGCTCCGGAGCTTCAGCTGACCGCCCGCATGACGACGTTCTTGTATCCGGTGATCAAACATCTGTCGCTGGCGGCTCGGCGCTTCGGTGCCGGCGACATTGCCGAGCGTTCGCTTTGCCGTAGTGGACGTGAACGTGGATTCGGGGAATCAGCCGCTGGCGGCATACCAGTGCGGACTGACCGCGGCGCGAGGCGACGTCAAGATCGTGGGCGTCGAGGGTGGCGAACATGCCGCCTTCGCAGAGCCGCCGTATTACGACCCCGCCGCCATGATGAATGACCGCACCGCCGTTTTCGTTTTCGGGGAGCGGGTCGACCGCGTCGGGCGCATCGGTGGCGCACGTTGGGAGGGTTGGGAGGGGGCGACTTGCAGTCGGGGGCGGATCATCTAAAATGAGGGTTCGCTCGAGATCGACCCGGCACGGTACAGTCCGGCGTCGGGGCACGCCAGCCAGGCCTAAGCACAGTTGTGGCAGTGACTTGTGAATGCTTGCCAAACGAATCATCCCTTGTCTGGACGTCAAAGAAGGCCGCGTGGTCAAAGGCGTGAACTTTGTCGATCTGCGAGACGCAGGCGACCCGGTGGAGACGGCGCGCACGTACGAGGAGGCCGGGGCGGACGAACTGGTCTTTCTCGACATCACGGCCAGCCACGAAGGCCGGGACATCATGCTGGAAGTGGTTCGGCGGGTGGCGGAAGAGTGCTTCATGCCGTTTACGGTCGGCGGGGGCATCCGGACCATCGAGGACGTCACCCGATTGGTGCAAGCGGGGGCGGAGAAGGTTTCGATCAACACGGCGGCGGTGTTGAACCCTCAGATCATCACGGAGACGGCTCGGCGGTTTGGCCGGTGCTGCACGGTGGTCAACATCGACCCCAAACGGGTGATGAAGGACGGCCGGGAGTTCTGGGATGTGCACATCCACGGAGGCCGGACCCCCACCGGTCTCGAGGCCGTCGCCTGGGCTCGGCAGGTGGAGGAACTCGGGGCGGGAGAGATCGTGCTGACCTGTATGGACGCCGACGGGACGCAAAACGGCTACGATCTGGAGATTACGGCGGCGGTTGCGGAGGCGGTGTCCATTCCGGTGGTGGCTTCGGGAGGCGCGGGCTGCCCGCAGCACCTGGCCGACGCGGTGACCATCGGGAAGGCGGACGCCGTCTTGGCGGCCAGCATCTTCCACTTTGGAACCTATTCCATCCGGGAAACGAAGGAATATATGGCCCGCCGTAATATTCCCGTGCGGCTATAGAAGCGATCGGCGCGACCGTCTGAAATTTCAGGGACGGACCGCCGCTGCAAGACCCAGCAAGGAGTGGTGATATGTCGTCGGGCGGAAAGATCAACAACGTTGATTCTGAACCCCTGGATATTCCAGGCGGGGAGGAGCAGAACGGCCAGGAGAGCAGCACCGAGGTTCTGGGCGGAACCTCCACGCCCGCGGAGGCCAAGAAAGAGCCGAAGATTCACCGGTACCTCAAATACATGGTCCAACTGAAGGCGTCGGACCTGCATTTCAAGTCCGGAGCCCGGGTTCACATCCGGCATAAAGGCCAGCTCAAGCCGGTGAAAGAGCCCCCGTTGACGCCGCAGCAGGTCGAAGAGATCTGGTTCGAGATCATGAACGACCAGCAGAAAAAGCAGTTGGCGACGTCGGGCGCCGCTGACTTTGCCTACCAGCTGGGCGAGAGCGACCGGTTCCGCGTGAACATTTTCCGGCAGCGCGGCGTGCTCAGCGTGGCGGCCCGGCGCGTGAACTCGGAAATCCTGGACTTCCGGCAGTTGTACCTGCCCGAGTCGATGTACAAGATCACCGAATTTCATCAGGGACTCGTGCTCCTGGCGGGTATCACCGGTTCGGGTAAGTCCACGACCATCGCGGCAGCGCTGGACTACATCAACCAGACGCGAGCCTGCCATATCGTGACCATCGAGGACCCCATCGAGTACCTGTTCCGCGACAAGAAGTCGCTGATCAACCAGCGCGAAGTGCACGTGGACGTGGCGAACTTCCAGGCCGCGCTGAAGTACCTGATGCGGCAGGACCCGGACGTGGTGCTGGTGGGCGAGATGCGTGACGAGGAGACCTTCATGGCGGCCCTGAACGCGGCAGAGACGGGCCACTTGGTCTTCGGAACCATCCACGCCTCGGGTGCCGCTCAGACCATCGGTCGCGTGCTCGACCTGATTCCGGAAGGTTCCCGCGACCTGGTCCGCCAGACGCTGGTGTTCAACCTCCAGGCGATCATCTGCCAGAAGCTGCTGCCCAGCATCAAGCCGGGCGTGCAGCGCGTGCCGGCGGTGGAGATCATGTTCGCCAACTCGACGATTCGTAAGCTGATCGACGAGAAGCGCGACGACGAAATCCCCAAGGTGATCCGGGCTTGTGAAGCCGAAGGCATGATGGATATGAACTCGTGCCTGAAGCGGCTCGTCGAGGAGGAGTTCATCGAAACCGATGTGGCCTACGCCGCTTCGCCGAACCCGCAGGAGCTGAAGATGCGTCTCAAGGGCATCAGCTCGGGCGGCGGCGGAATCCTGGGGTAAGGATCGGCTAGCCAGGCGGGTCGCACGACGCGCGCGAGCCGGGCGAACGGCCGGGCTCGACTCAGTTGGACCGTTACCGACGCAGTGACGCTCGTGGCGAGTGTGCTGCTCGGCGGAAGAGACTCGGCGGGGGCACTGCCTCCGCCGCTCGCTGCTGCTGGCGAGGGTCGGCGGCAATGGTTATCATCGCCCGGTGTTAATGTTCATCCCTCGATCGCGCCCGGCGTTGCGGAACGGCGCCCCGCGATCAGTCGAAGCGCATAGCCGGAGTCTCCATGCACTGCATCCAGCAGAACCGGACCCGAACAACGTCGAACTCCCGCGGTCCAGAGGGGTCGTTGGGTGTCCGTTCCTGGCAGATCGCCTTGGCCGCCGGACTGATACCGGCGGTTCCCGCCCTGGCCGCAGGGCCGTTGGCCGAGTTGCCCTCGCCGGGCAACTTCATCAGTCCCATCCGTGTGCTTCTCATCCTGGTCGCCATGATCCCCTGGCTGCTGTTCTGCCAGTGGCTGGACAAGGATCTGTCGCGGCTGCGGAAGATGAACCAGGAGATGTGGAACGGCATCGTCCTGGGCGGCGGAATTGCCGGGCTGGCGATCTGGATATTCCTGCCCTGGCAGACGGCGGGGCTTTTCGCCGCCGGGTTCGGTCTGTGGTTCGTGGTGACGGTCGGCGTGTGTGGCACGTACGTGCTGATCCGCAACAGCCAGGTGGATGCACCCAACCGGGTGTTCACGCCGCGACACATCAAGGCATGGTTCGCCTCGCTGGGCTCCAAGAAGAAGGAAAGCGGTCCTTCGCTGGCGTTCGAACGGGTCAAGCTGACCGGGGCGGACAAGAAGAAGGTGCCCGTGCCTCAGGATCCCAACCAGACCGCCTCCTACGAGGCCGCCCAGAACCTGCTGTTCGATGCGCTGTGGCGGCGAGCCACCGAAGTCGAAATGCTGATCGGAGCCAACGGTCTGCGGGTGGCCTACCGGGTGGACGGCGTGGTGACACCACGCAACGACGTCATGCCTCGCGAGGTCGCCGAACAGGCGGCGGCGTTCCTCAAACGTATCGCCGGTCTGGACCCGGAAGAAAAGCGCAAGCCCCAGCAGGGGCAGATATTCGGCACGATACCGGGAGCCTCGCGCGGCGAGACGAAGATCGAAGTGCTCTCCAGCGGGACGACGCAACATGAGCGGCTGGCGCTGAAGATCATCGGTGACGAGAACCGGCTGCGGATCGCCGACCTGGGTCTGACTCAAGCGCAGCGAGAGGCCTTCGATTCACTGCTGACCGCTCCCGGCGGCCTGATCCTGGTGAGCGGACCGAAGGCCAGCGGTGTGACGACGACGCTCTACGCCGCTTTGCGGTGTCACGACGCGTTCATGGAGAACCTGCTGACGCTCGAACAGCAGCCGCTGATGGAGCTCGAGAACATCACGCAGTATCGGTACGACTCCACCAAGCACGAGGGGAGCTACGCCCGGCAACTCCAGACCGTGCTTCGCCGCGAGCCCGACGTGGTGATGGTGAGCGACTGCCTGGATCGCGAGACGGCCCACCTGGCGGTGACGGCGGCTCGCGGCGGCAAGCGGATCTACATGGGGGTGCAGGCCAAGGACAGCTTCGACGCACTCAAGCGGGTGTTGAGCCTGGCCGGCGACACCGACGGCGTGGCCGAGGCGCTGCGGGGCATCCTGTCGCAGCGGCTGTTGCGCAAGTTGTGCGTGGCCTGCCGCATCGCCTACAAGCCCGATCCGCAACTGCTCAAAAAGGCGAACCTGCCCATCGACAAGATCGAGCACTTCTACCGGACGCCCCGACCTGAAGAGTGCGTGGACGAGAAGGGCAACCCCAAGATCTGCCCGAACTGTCAAGGCAGCGGGTACTTCGGGCGGACGGGCATCTTCGAGATCATGACCGTCAACGATGCGGTTCGCGAGCAGATCAAGGCCGGCCAGCCCGTGAACAGCATCCGAGCCGCCGCCCGCAAGGCCGGTATGCTCTACCTCCAGGAGATCGGCATGCAGAAAGTGATCGAGGGCACGACCAGCGTGAACGAAATGCTGCGGGTCATACGAGATGAGGAAGCCAAGCCGGGGCAGTGAGGAACAGCTGTCAGCTCTCAGCTGTCAGCTATCGGCTGTCAATCGTCAGCCGTCAGCCGGCCGACCGAAAGGCCTTGACGAAGGGATCGAGCCATGTGGTTTTCACTTTTCGCGATCGTATTGATCCTGGCGATCACGTTTTACCAGGGGCTGCTCGGGCTGTTCAGTGCCGCCATCAACTTCTTTCTGGCCGTGCTGGCGGCGGCCCTGGCATTCGGGTTGTACGAAGGGATCTACTACGACTACCTCATCGACCGCCAGCCGGATGACGGCCGGGCCATCGTCCTGATGTCCATTTTCTTCGTGTCCCTGCTGATCATGCGGGTGATCGTCGACCTGCTGATCAAGGACAACATGCACTTTTCACTGTACGTCGATCGCATCGGCGGCGGGATCTTCGGCTTTTTCACGGCCATGATCATCATCGGCACGCTGAGCGTCGGCATCCAGATGCTGCCCTTCCCTTGGCAGTGGCTGGGGTTCAGCCGGTACACCATGTACCAGGCCGACAACGGTGAGTTGGTGTCGCTCACGCCCAAGGACGACCAGGAGACCGAGGCGAGCGTACTGGCTGCCGTGGACCTGAGCAAAGTGAATTTCTCCCGCAACAACATCTGGCTCAACCCGGACGGTTTCACGCTGGCCCTGGTTTCGCACCTGTCGGACAACGCCCTGGCCGGCGGGAATCGCTTTGCCGTCACCCACTCGAACTTGCTGGACGATCTGTTCTGGAACCGCTTCACGCAGATCGGGCAGAAGACCACCGTGGCTCGCAAGAGGGACGCGGTCCGCGTCGAGACGTGCTGGGAACTCCCGGCCAACGCCGTGTATGGGGCTCAGCGGACTGAACGTAATACCAAGATCGAGTTCATCGACCCAGCCAAGAGCAACCAGAAGCTGCAGTCGGGCAACCGCTATCTGGCCGTGCGGGCTCAGGTGGGTAACGATGCGTCGGATGACGGCTCCACGTTCCGGTTCAACACCGGGCAGGTCCGGTTGTTCACCCGCGAGTCGGGCGGGCGCACCGGTTCGTATCATCTGGTCGGCATCGACGAACCGGAGGTGGCTCATCCCAAGGACAAAAACAAGGACTTCTATCGGCGGCTGGCCGAAGGCGAGTCCGTGGAACGCAAGGGCGGTCAGTTCGACTTCGTGTTCGAGGTGCCCAAAGAGGCCGAGCCGTGGTTCATCGAATTTCGTCGCAATGCTCGGACGGAGATCACGCGCGTGGCGGATAAGCCGCCGGCCGCCCGCGCCGCCAAGACCAAGAAGCCGGCCAAGAAGTCTGGTGGCGATGCCGCGGAGGAAGACTCCGGCGATGGCGGCGGCGGTGGCGGCCAGAGGACGAGCCAAGGCAGCACGAGTGCCAGGCCCAGGCCGAACCTGAATCGTCACGAGAACACGGATCGCGGTGCTGAGTCCCGGTCGGGTGGCCGCATCAACCGCAACTCGGCTGATCTGGAAGGATCGTTCTTCAGCAACGAGTTGCCGTTCGAGCTGACCGAGTATGTCAACAACGACGTCGAAGTTCGCGGCGACACAGTGATAGGTGGCGGCGGGCGGATCATCGCGAAGTTCAACGCCGACGATACGCCAATCCAGGGCGCGAAAACGCCGTTGCGGAAGTTTCAGGTGCCGGCGGGCAAGCATCTCTTGCATCTGAGCACGACCCGGTTACGGCCGGGCAGCACGTACGGGCAGGCCATCGACTTCGCCGGCCAGCTCAAGAATGTCGCGGTGTTCGACGAGGCCGGCAAGGAGTATCGGGCCGTCGGCGTGTGGGCGCTGGCCACCGTGGGCAGCGAGCGAATCTTCGAGTTGGTCTATTTCGACGAGACCACGCGGATGAGCGGTGCAGCGGTGCCGAGGACGGATCGGATTCGCCGCGACAACTTCACCAACAATTACTATTACTACTTTCTGTTCGAAGTGCCGCCTCGCACGAAGATCGTGCGGTTTCTGGCCGGTCGCGGCAACGGCGAGGACTTGACCCCTGCCAATCTGGTCGCCCCGGACTAGATCGATCCCACCGCACGAGCGGGTCGCGGGTTTCACCCCCGGGCGGACTCGCGAGTTCTGCAACGGTTTCTCACATCGTCGATCCGATTACGCGAATGGAGCTTTTGACATGAAGTCTCATCTGCTCATTGGCGTCGGTGCCATTGTTTTCATCGCGGTCCTGGGTGTCTCGGCCGTTTCTCGGATACCGAAGCCCAGTATGGCCGCCGCGTCTAAATATCCCGGCGAACCGGTAAGCGGCGACCCGGTCAAGCTGCCGTCGGGGCTCATGTACTACGACCTCAAGGTGGGCGATGGTCCCAGCCCGGCCGGCCCGACGAGCACCGTGCGCGTGCACTACACGGGTTGGCTGGAGCGAAACGGCAAGAAGTTCGACAGCTCGTACGATCGTGGCCAGCCGACCAGTTTCCGGCTGGACGGCGTGATCAAGGGCTGGACCGAAGGCGTGGGCTCCATGAAGGTCGGCGGCAAGCGCAAGCTCATCATCCCACCGGAACTGGGCTACGGCAAGACCGGCAGTCCGCCGAACATCCCGCCGAACGCCCGCCTGGTGTTCGACATTGAACTGCTGGGCGTGGAGTAGCAGCGTCATCACGACGGAAACGCACTGCATTTGAACAGAGTCGGCGGGGGAAACCCCGCCGCTCGCTGTCTGGCTCACAGCTCACGGCTCATAGCTCGATCCTAAGATCGTCGGGGGCCTCCGGGGGCAGCGAGTTGGCATACTTGGCCACCTCGGGTTCGGGGACAGTCTGGAGGAGCCGCTTGATGATGGCCACCGAGTCGATGCCCTCGGCCTGGGCGGCGAAGTTGCAGGCGATGCGGTGACGCATGACCGGGATGGCTGCATTCTGGATGTCGCGGAGGCTGACCGAGTATCGGCCGTCCATGGCCGCGAAGGCCTTGGCCCCCCAGATGAGGCATTGGCCGGCACGCGGGCCGGCTCCCCAGTCCACCATCTTTTTGACGAAATCCGGTGCCGTCGGGTCACTCGGCCGCGAGGCCCGTACGAGCCGTGCCACGTACTGGATCACGTAGTCGCTGACCGGCACGTGGGCGATGAGTTTCTGCATGTTGAGAATCTGCCGGTCGTTGAGCACCTTGGCCAGTTCGATGTTCCTGCCGCCGGTGGTCTCGGCCAGGATGCGTTCCTCGTCTTTCAGTGCCGGATAATCGACCCAGATGTTGAACATGAACCGGTCGAGCTGCGCCTCCGGCAGGGGGTACGTGCCTTCCTGCTCGATGGGGTTTTGCGTGGCGATGACGAAGAAAGGATTGGGCAGCGGATAGGTCTCCTGGCCGACGGTGACTTCGCGTTCCTGCATGGCCTGCAGCAGAGCGGCCTGCGTCTTGGGCGGCGTGCGGTTGATTTCGTCGGCCAGGATGATGTTGGCGAACACCGGGCCTTGGACGAAACGGAACTCGCGGCGGCCGCGCTCGGGCTCGTCGATGATGTTCGTGCCGGTGATGTCCGAGGGCATCAGGTCGGGCGTGAACTGGATGCGCTTGAACGAAAGCGTCATGATCTGGGCGGCCGTCGAGACCATGAGCGTCTTGGCCAGGCCGGGCACGCCCACGAGCAGACAGTGGCCGCGGGCCAGGATGGCGGCGAAGATCTGGTCGAAGACCTCCCGCTGGCCGATGACCACCTTTTCGACCTCGGCGATGATCAACTGGTAGCTCTTGCGGAAGCTCTCCAGAAGCACGGCGTACGATTCGCTGGCCATGGACGGACCTCGGTGAAGAGGGGCCTGGGGGCTGGGAACTGGGGCCTGGATACCACGGATTAGCGAACGTCTTTGGTTGCCGACGCTCTCGCCTTTGTGTACAGGCATCCTGCCTGCACGTGCACGCTGGAAGCGTGCACCACAACCGGGGGCGCCGGCCCCCAGTCCCCAACCACTATGAACTACTCACAACAGACTCGAGCGTGCCGAAATAATGCTCGAAAAACGCATCCGGGTCCACACGGATGGCGATTTCGTGCGGCTTGGCGGCCGCCTCGGTGCGGAAGTCCGTGTAACCCATCAGCCGCGGGCTGTGCAGTTCGACCTCCACGAGTCCAGCCTGATATTGGCAAAGGCCCGGCTCGAAGACGGCCGCGGCAGCGAGTGGGTCGTGAAACGTAATGTACGGGTGATCGCGGGACCACACGTCGGCCATTTCGCGGAGGATGGAGAGCCGACCGTGGCTGGATCGCCGACGACACTCGTCGACAGGCATGCGGCACTGCGTAGTGACGTCCAGGCCGAGACAGCGCAGGCCGGGCGGGTTCGCCCTGAAGACGATGGCCGCCGCATGCGGGTCGGTCATGATGTTCCGTTCCCTGACGCCGTAACCCGCCGGCCGGCTGACGTACACGCCGCCCATTATGACGTGGCGTTTCAAAAGTCGCGGGATCTCGGGATCCACCGCGAATAACAGGCCCACGTTGGTCAGCGGTCCGACGCTCAAGAGCGTGATCTCGCCCGGACGCGATCGGATGGTCGCACGCAGGAAATCGATGGCTGCATCGGCGGCAAAGTACTCACGGTGTGGGTAACGTGACAGCACGGATTTCTGCGGCGCGTCGAGCTGCATCTGAGGCACCAGCATCGGCGTGCTCGCGCCGCTGTGGACGGGGACATCGCTTCGTCCGAACGCCCGGCAGATCGCGTCAGCCAGTTGGGCACGCACTTGCGGCTCGCCGGTCACCGTGGTGACGCCCAGCAGCTCGCAGCGAGGCTGGGCCAGCAGGTAGGCCAGCGCGAGGGCGTCATCGATGTTGGTACCGATGTCGGTGTCCAGGAGGATGGGGAGCGTGTCGGCCATGGTGTCTCCCGGCGGAAACGGGCACCCCAGCATGCCCGAGGACGTCGTCGCGTACATGGAAGTATACCGCCGAGGGAAGGGGCGGACCCAATTCGGAAAGAATCGGCGGGGGTAAACCCCGCCGCTCGCGGGGGATCAGTCGCGGGCCGGTGCAGCGGCGGCTGCCAGGGCGTCGATGATCTGCTGACGAGTGACGATGCCGAGCATGACCACCGGCTCATCGGGCCGGCCGGCGGGGAAGACCGCCGCCAGCGGGATGCTGCCGCCGGGGGCGAGCTTGTCGATGAGCCGGCCAATCTCCGGACCGCGGGCCGTCCAGTCGGCCAGCATGGGCACGACGCCGTACTTCTCGACTGCGGCTTTGACCTCGGCCGTGTTGAACACGAACGCCGAGTTGTACTGGCAGTTGGGGCACCAGCGGGCGGTGATGTCCAACAGGACAGGCTTGCCGGCTGCCGTCAACTCGGTGAGTTTGTCCATCGAGAAGGGCACCCAGGGCAAGACTTCACCGTCGTCCGCGGCTTCTTTCCCGAGTTCGCCGCTTGCGACCTGGCGACCACTCACGCGATCGACCGCCGCTGCCGAGGCGGGCGGATTCCATTCGATTCCACGTGCCAGGCTGAAGTATCCCACGGCCAACACCACGGCCAATGCGGCGGCCATCCAACCCAGCCGGCCCGCAGGCGAGGTCTTGTACGTGATGAACGTGCCGATCATCCAACACGCCAGGCCCACGCCGGTCAGGAACACGAGCATCCAGACGACGGCCGCTCCACCGAGCTGCCCTTCGAGAATGTGCAGGAAGTAGACCACGGTGCCCATAAGCAGGAAGGCCATGGCCTGCTTGAACGTATTCAGCCAGGGCCCGGCTTTCGGGACAAAGCGCAGCCAGCGCGGATTGGCGGTCAACAGCACGTAGGGCAAGGCCATGCCCAGGCCGATGGTGTTGAACACGAGGAACACCATGGCGGGCGGCTGAGCGGTGGCCCACACCAGCACGGGGCCGAGAAACGGCCCCAGGCAGGGCGTGCCCATCACCGTGGCCAACGCACCTTTGGCGATGGATCCGGCGTAGCCCTCGCGCTCGGCTTTGACGGCCAGGTCGCCCACGCTTTGCGGTACGCCGAGCGTGAACACGCCAAAGAGGCTCAGGCCGAACGCAAACACGATACTCGCGATGGTGATGGTGAACGTCGGGCTCTGGAAGTGCTGACCCCACACCATGCCCAACGCGGTGGCCAGGATCGCCAGCACATTGAACACGATCATCATGCCCAGCGAGAAGGCCAATCCCAGCTTGAACACGCGAGCGGGAGATTCGGTGGCCTGCTGCACGAAGCTGAGCACCTTGATCGAGATGACCGGCAGCACGCAGGGCGTGACGTTCAGAATCAGCCCGGCCAGAAATGCCAGGATGAGCCACACGAGCATGGAGTGCTCTTCCTGCACGCGAGTGGCGTGGATGTCGCTGTCGAGCGTGAAGCCGCGGGAGCTTGGGGCTTGCGACGGTTCCGTTTGCCCACCCGGCGCGGCAGGCGCTGCCTGGGCAGCGGCGGCTTGGAAGATGTCCGTATGCGCAGCCGCCGGCGTCTCGTCCGCACCGGCAACAGGCACTTCGAGCGACCACTCGGCAGCGGTGGGGGGATAGCAGGTGCCCTTCTCATCATCGCAGGCCTGGTACGTCAGCACGCCCGAGAAACGAAGCGTGTTGATGGAGAGATTGCCGTCGGCCTTCACCGGCAGCGTGATGATGGTTTGACCGCGATAGACCGAGAGCTTCTGGCCGCTGGATTCCTCGATCTTGCCGGGCGGGAAGGCCGGTCGGCCGATCTCGACACCCTCGACGCGTTCGGGAAAAACGTCGGTGGGGATCAGCCCTTCCTCGAGCGGCTCGTGCGAGTTGATGTGGTATCCGGGTTCCACGTCGAACACGACCGCAATCGAGAAATCCGCACCGGGCTTGACCTTCTCCACACTGGCGACCGCTCGCAGGTTCTTCAGGTATGCGGCCTTGCCGGCCTCGACGGGCAACTGCTTGCGGGCATAGCGGAAGTCGCTCTCGTTGGCCGGCTTGACTTGATCAGCTGATGCGACGACGGGCAGGTCGATCGAGAGCGACTTGTTGCCGAGATAGCACATTTTCTTGCAGATCAGCCAATTGACGTCCACGCCGATGGTGACCGGTTCGCCGGGGCGGGCGTCAGCCGGGGCCTTCAACGTGGTCAAGAAGGTCGGTTCACCTTCGAGGATGAATGTGTGAGCATCGGCTTCGTCCACGTGCCGCCTTGGCGGCGGGAACCGCATGGGGCCGACCTCATAGCCGGGCGGCAACTTCCATTCAAATGTCGTCTCCAGGCCGCCTTCGCCGTGGTTGACCCAGTAGACGTGCCAGCCCTCGGGAACGGTGAGTCGGACAGCCAGCTCCACCGCACCGCCGGGGACGATCGCCGTCTGGTCGGCCAGAAGCTCGGCCGTCACCTCGGGCTTCTCAGCGGTGGTGGTTGTACGGCCGGAGAGCCCCGGCAGTGAGGGCAGCTGAGCGTACGCCGTGCCGGCGATCCCTGATACCGTTACAAGCAGAGCTGCCAAAAGGGCTGTGAAACCAGGGCGACGAACACGCTGCATGAGCCACTCCTCGCGAAGCTTCCCGGTATTCAGCGAGATATTTTGCTCCGGAGCGTCGGGGCAAAGCCACAAAACCGGCCGGGGCCTATTGTAGT
Source organism: Planctomycetota bacterium (assembly GCA_029550525.1). GTDB lineage: Bacteria > Planctomycetota > Phycisphaerae > UBA1845 > PWPN01 > JACQVT01. The sequence goes on along the minus strand of JAKPHF010000023.1, from coordinate 30,823 downwards.
AAATACGACGGGCCGGACCACAATCTCGGGAACGCGCCTCGTGGTTTTGATGATCTTAGTTGTAGTCTGGCTGTAATTCCGGATCGGGCGACGGTCTCGGCGAATCCGGTAAACCCATTGAGGATTTAGAGTTGGGAATGATCTTGATCTTGGTTCCGCCTTGACGGCGTGGAGGGTCGCCTTATAATAAACCCTTAACGGACCGCGCTTGGAAACTGCGCGCGTCAGTTTTTCTTGGTCGCGATTTTGCACGGCACTCTCGCAATTTTTCCGATCCATCTGTCGGATGGTTTTGCGCGAGTGGCGGGTCGCGCGGGGAACACAGGGTCGCGTGGTCGCATGGCCGACCGCGGGTGAACAAGGAGAACGGTTCAGTTGAACGCGTTGCCGGCGCCGAGGTGCCGGCAAGGTGACCAAAGGCTGTCAAAACAGTGCATCAAGTTGCCCCTGCTTGGGGGGCGACATCGTGGGTTCATCGCACCCCACGACAGCCGGGAAGAATTGTGTCAGGGTTGCGGCCGCCCCTGCGTGCGGCGGTCGCGGGCGGCTTTGCCGACGTGAGTTTTTCAGCAGGCTTTGCGGCAGGCGACCTGTCCTGGACGAGCCTGAGGTACGGCGGGATCAACACAGTAGGAGGTGAGTTCTTCTTCCGCTGAACATCGTGATGTCTGTGCCGGGGATACTCGACTCCCCAGCCGGTCAACCGTACCTGAACTGCCGAAAACCCAACTGAACACTCGCTTGCCTGACATCATTGGCTCGGCTCGGGCCTGGTGACTGTCTTCGTCGTCCGCATGCTTCGGGCGGTCCTCTCGCGTTCCCCGTTCACTTCTCACCGCCTGGAACTCCCACACAGATTGAACGTGTAACCACGGGTTCGGGCTTGGCCGTCATCCGTTTGGCGGCGACCGGGCCGTGGTGAATTCTATAGAGGAAGGTGGCATCATGGGACCGTCTGCGATTCTGGCAGACGCCCTGTCGATGAACCTGGTGTTCTTGGCTATCGGGCTGTTGGCTGGCGGCGGGATCGTGTACGTCCTGCTGAACTTTATCGCCAAGCAGCAACTCGCGGCAGCCAGGCAGCAGGCCCTCCAGGTCATCGATGAGGCGAAAAATCAGGCTGAGGTCATTGTTGAAAAAGGCAAGATTGACGCCGAGAAAGAACGCATCGCCAAGCTGAAGGAGTTTGAGAAGCAAAGCAGTCAGATCCGGGAGGAGCTGAAAGAAGAGCAGCGGCGGCTGGAGAAGCGGGAGGACAACCTCGACAAGAAACTGGATGTGCTGGCATCCAAGGAGCGGGCGCTCGACCAGACGGAGGCCCGGCTGGCTCAGAAGGAGTCGGCTCTGGCCGCTCGTGAACAGGAACTTGACGGGATTCTGAAAGAGCAGCGGGCCACGCTGCTGAAGATCTCGGGCATGAGCGTGGAGGAAGCCCGCCAACAAGTGCTCACCCGCATCAAACACGAGGTCGAGCATGACGCCGCCGCCCTGGTGGAAAAGACGCTCGCCGAGGCTCGGGACACCGCCCAGCAAAAGGCTCGCGAGGTGATCATCACGGCCATCCAGCGCTACGCGACCGAGCACACCAGCGTAGCGACGGTCAGCACGGTGGACATTCCGTCGGACGACATGAAGGGCCGCGTGATCGGGCGCGAGGGCCGCAATATCCGCGCGTTCGAGAAGGCCACGGGCGTGGACGTGATTGTGGACGACACCCCCGGCGTGGTGGTGGTCAGCGCGTTCGATCCCGTCCGGCGGGAGATTGCCCGGCTGGCGCTCGAGCGGTTGATCATGGACGGCCGCATTCACCCGACCCGGATCGAGGAAGTGGTGGCCGACGTCTCCAAGGAGGTCGCGGCCCAGATTGTCGAGCGGGGCAAGAAGGCCGGCGTGGAGGCCAACGTGGGCGGCCTGAACCGCAAGCAGATCGAACTGCTGGGGCGGCTCAGCTACCGGACGAGCTACGGCCAGAACGTGCTGCAGCACAGCATCGAGGTGGCTTACCTGTGCCAGATCATGGCCGACGAACTCGGTCTGGATTCGGGTCTGGCTCGACGCTGCGGTTTGCTGCACGACATCGGCAAGGCCGTGGATCACGAGGTCGAGGGTGGCCACCCGCAGATCGGCGCGGACATCTGCCGGCGGTTCGGCGAGCGCGAGGAAGTGCTCAACGCGATTGCAGGTCACCACGGCGATATCGAGGCGACCAGCCCGTACACGCCGCTGGTGGCGGCCGCCGATGCGATCAGTGCCTCGCGGCCGGGCAGCCGGCGCGAATCGCTGGAACGCTACGTCAAGCGGCTCGAGCAGTTGGAAGGCATCGCGTCGAGCTTCGCGGGCGTGCAGCAGGCGTATGCCGTGCAGGCGGGCCGCGAGGTTCGCGTGATCGTCGATTCGACCAAGCTCGACGACCGCATGGCTGCCAAGACGGCGTACGACATCGCCAAGCAGATCGAGCAGCAGTTGACCTACCCGGGGGAAGTGAAGATCACGCTGATTCGGGAAACGCGCTCGGTCGAGTACGCCCGGTAAGGCCGATCGGCGGGCGGGGTTGTTCCAAGATCCCGGCCGTCCCGTGATCGGGTCACAAAAAGGTGATCGAATCAACACAGGCCGGCGAAAGTCAGCGACTTTCGCCGGCCTGTCGCGCGCCGCGACCCCATCGTCTGGGGACGGTGGTCGCGCAGGGCACGACCGCTCGTCGATGGCGAGCCTCGAAATCCGACGCCGACTGTGAGAATTTCAGATTTTGCGGAACTTGCCGTCGCCCTCATTGACGAGCTTGGTGAACCCCTTGGCCTTGAGGTTCTTGTCGCTCAGCATGGAGCGGACGGATTGGGCGGTCGAGACGTTGGGCAGCGAGATGAGCCGCTCGACCGGGTTGCCGCACTCGGGGCAGACGGTCAGCGGCGGATCGCTCATGGACTGCATGACGTCAAATGCGTCCCGGCAACGATAACAGGATTTACCCTCCGGATCTTTGGATTGATACTCATACACCGGCATGTCAGAACCCCATGATCGTTCTATGGCGATCATCCTCTGACCGTGCATCCGCTCTTGCAGGGCGGGCCGGTCTCGGACGCGCCTCGTAATCTGACCATGATATCTTCCGCCTCGCTTTCGATACAGCGGAGGCCGTGTCTCGGTGGACCTATCGCTTATACGATGCGTCGCGGGGCCGAGGTTTCGTAGGGGGCAAGTCCGGCTGTCAGCAGGGCGGCTCTGACGAAACACAGCTCTCTCGAGCGTAGATGGTCCCGTCTGATCCAGCCCGGATCCGACGTCGACGGATTCGCTGAACGCGACCGCGAACCCTCCTTGCCAAAATAGGCGCAGGTTCCTAGCCTGCCGGGCTTTTGGATCGTGGGCCGAGGCTGCCGGCGGGCTTAGAATAGGCGATTGGCGCGGGCGGGCGAAGGCCGAAGCGATCGTGGGCGGAGGCCGGTCGTTGCCGGAAACCCCGGGCCTTGAGGACTGCCGCAGTGTACCGGGCGGTCCGGCTCGCCGGGCGGTATGGAGTCCGAATCCGGCCGTTGCAATTGGGTTTATCGAGGTTATTGCGGAATGGGTTTGCTCGACGGACGCAAGGGACTGATCTTCGGCGTGGCGAACGAACGCAGCATCGCCTGGCATATCGCTCAGAGCCTCGTGGCGGAGGGGGCGATCTGCGGATTCTCGCACCTGCCGGGCGAGAAAATGGAACGGCGGGTGCGCCAGACGATCGAGCGGGGCGGCATCAAGGACCCGTGGTTGTTCCCGTGCGACGTGAGCCGCGACGAGGACATTGCGGCCGTCTTCGAGGCGGCCAAGCGCGACTTCGACACGCTCTCGTTCGTCGTGCACTCGGTGGCGTTCGCCGACAAGGAGTATCTCAAGATCGGCCGGTTCACGGACACGCCGCGACACGTCTTCACGCAAGCTCTGGATATTTCGGCGTATACGTTGATCGCCATGGCCCAACACGCTCGGCCGCTCATGACCGCCGGCGGTTCGATTCTTGCCCTGAGCTACTACGGGGCGGAGAAGGTGGTGCCGGGTTACAACGTGATGGGCGTGGCCAAGGCTGCGTTGGAGGCTTCCGCCCGGTATCTGGCCGCCGAGTTGGGGCGTTACAACATTCGCGTGAACACGCTTTCGGCCGGTCCCTGCCGCACGCTCTCGGCCATGGCCGTCGGCGGCATCGATGAGATGTTCGAGTGGGTGGAGAAGAAATCGCCCCTTCAGCGAAACATCAACACTGAGGAAGTCGGCAAGTCGGCCGTCTATCTTATCAGCGACCTGTCCAGCGGCGTGACCGGCGAAAACCTTTACGTGGACGCTGGTTACAACACCATGGGGGTGTAGAAACCCGGAGAGCTGTTGACGGCTAGCTATCAGCTCTCAGCTTTCTGCTATGAGCTCTGAGCTATGAGCTATGAGCTGTGAGCCAGACCGTCTTCTGTCTTCTGGCTCCTGCATTCCCTTCCCCATGTATCGGACCTTGGCTCCGGTCTGCGGTCCCTTATTTCGTGATTATCCCGGCCTGGGATTTTTCCGATATCTGGGATTGACTCGCGTGTTTGGCGGGTGTAAAAACGTCACCGTATCGTTGGCTAGACATCTCCAGGGTGGCAGCACCCTTAAGAAGGCGGAAGCAATCGGGGGCCGACACAACGCGCCTGTCTCCTCCCGTGCGGAGGGCTGGCGGCCGCATTTGGGGGAAGGTCCATGAGAAGGTTTTCCGGCGTGGTCGCGGTGGCGGCGGGTTTGCTGTTGGTCGTCAACGTGGCTTCGGCTACGACGTTGACGTTCGCGACGTTTGCCGATCCGTCCGGTAGCGCGGCCACCCCAATGTTCTGGATGAACGAAGATCTCACCCTGGTTCGGGCCGAGTACTTCGGGCCGGGCCTGACGCTCCAGGTGCCGTTCACCGGCCAGGTGTTCCACAACGTCACCTTCAAGATGCCGCAGTTGAGCATCGATGACACCGGCGCATCCGGCCCCGGCTGGATCCAGTTCAATGACGGCGTCGACGCGCTGATGACCATCACCTTCCAGTCGGCTCGACTGACCGAGTTTGGCTTCGGTGCCCGCAATCGCCCCACCGACCCCAACAACGTGAACATCATCTATCACGGCCTGCCGGTTGTGCCGGATCTGAGCGAGGAGTCGTTTGCGTTCAGCTTCACCAATTTCAACGAGATTGGGTTCGGCTGGATCACGACGACGGCCTCGTTCACGTCGTCGGCCATTCCCGAGCCAGCTACGGTCGTGTTCCTGCTCGTGGGCGGCCTGGCTCTGATCCGCCGCCGGTAATCGCCGGCCCCATCAAACGAGAATCCCACCGGCACCAGCGTTCGGACAAGGACGCTGGTGCCGGTTTTTCTTTCGCCCATGGTCTTGGGAGCGATCAGACGGCCCGTTCCGAAGTCCACGACAGAACATTGTTCGCTCGCGGGCCGAACGCTATGCTCTCGCACGGAATCAGCCAGATAAGGAGAGCCGGATGCCGTTCAGGGACCTGCAGCAGTTCATCGCCGAGTTGGACAAGCGCGACCAGCTTCGTCGCGTGCGGGCCGAGGTGGACCCGGTGCTGGAGATCACGGAGATCGCCGATCGGGTGATGAAGTCGCCCAGCCCGGAGGGCCTCGCCGGGGCGCCGGCGACCGATCCCGTGCACGGCGGGTGTGGCGGACGTGGTTTGCTCTTCGAGCGAGTGCGCGGCTCGTCCATGCCGGTGGCTATCAACCTGTTCGGCAGCTACGCCCGCATCAAGCTGGCCCTGGGTTGCGACGATCTGGAGGCGCTGGCCGCCCGCGTTCAGCAACTGGTCAAGCCCGAGATGCCTGCATCGCTGCTGGCCAAGATGAAGAAGCTGCCCGATCTGGTCAAACTGGCCGGTTACGCGCCCAAGGTCGGAAGAAGAGGTATCTGCCAGGAGGTGGTGGAGAAGGAGCGGGCGAGTCTGCACGCGCTGCCCATTCTGCAATGCTGGCCGCACGACGGCGACTTGGCCTCGGAACCGCCCGAGCCGGACGGGCGTCCCACGCATGCCGGCGTGGTGGAAGCTCCGGGGGCCGAAGGCCGCACGGGTCGCTACATCACGCTCGGCGGCGTCTACACGAAGGATCCCGAGACCGGTGACCGCAACGTGGGCATGTACCGCGTGCAAGTCTTCGGCGAGAAGCTCGCGGCCATGCATTGGCATATGCACCACGACGGGGCCCGGCACTATCGCAAGTGGGCGGCTCGAGGCGAAGCCATGCCGGTGGCCATCGCACTGGGCGGCGAGTCGGTGCTGCCGTATGCTGCGACGTGCCCGCTGCCGCCGGGTGTGAGCGAATTGCTGTTCGCCGGCTTCCTCAATGACGGGGCGATCGAACTGGTGCCCGCGGTCAGCGTGCCCCTCGAAGTGCCCGCCAACGCCGAGATCGTCATCGAGGGTTGGGTCGATCCCAAGCAACGCTTCATCGAGGGGCCATTCGGCGATCACACCGGCTTCTACTCGTTGTCGGGCACGTATCCCGTGCTGCGAGTGACCGCCATCACGCACCGCCGCGACCCCGTTTATCCCGCGACCATCGTGGGCAAGCCGCCCATGGAGGACTACTACCTGGGCAAGGCGACCGAACGCATTTTCCTGCCGCTGCTGCAGATGATGGTCCCCGACGTGATCGACTACGACCTGCCGCAGTTCGGCGCGTTTCACAACTGCGTCTTCGTCAAGATCCGCAAGGAGTACCCGTACCAGGCTCGCCGGGTGATGAGCGCCCTTTGGGGAGCCGGTCAGATGTCGTTCTGCAAGATAATCGTGGTGGTCGACGAAGACGTGGACGTTCACAACGAGCAGGATGTGCTGTTTCATGTGGGAGCCAACGTGGATCCGCGCCGCGACGTGGTGATCGTGGACGGGCCGCTCGACATTCTCGATCACGCATCGCCCGTCGAAGGAGCGGGCAGCAAGATGGGCATCGATGCGACGCGAAAGATCGCCGGGGAAGGCACCATCAGGCGATGGCCGGCGGAACTCGAGATGAGCGAAGCGATCAAGCAGCAGGTGACCCGCCGCTGGCCAGAGCTGGGGATCGACTGAAAAGAACGACGCGGCGACGCGGTGAGAAGAGAAACAGAAGATGGGAAGCGATTCGGAGAGTAGGCGTCACGACGAGATTGCGCTGGTGTGGGATTCGGCGCGGTTGGCGTCGCCGCACACGCAGGAGGACAAGAGCCGGCGCGTGCAGCGCATGTTCGATGCGATCGCTCCGACGTACGAATGCGTCAACACGATCTCGAGCGCGGGTCGCGACCGCTACTGGCGACGCGAGATGGTCCGCCTGGCCGAGGTTCGACCTGACGACATTCAGCTCGACATTGCTTGCGGCACGGGCGACGTGGCCCGCACGTTTGCGGAGGCGGCCGTGCGTCCGCGCCAAATCATCGGAGCCGACTTCTCGGCCAGCATGCTGATCCTGGCGGCAGGGCGACCGATTGCAGGCGGTTCGTTCGTCCAGGCCGATGCGTTGCGGCTTCCCTTCGCCGACGCGAGCACCACGCTGGTTACATGCGCCTTTGGTATCCGCAACTTTCAGGATCTGGCGACGGGCCTGCGGGAAATGCACCGCGTGCTGAAGCCGAACGGCCGGGCCGTCATCCTGGAGTTCTCCTTGCCGCAGGCCGCGTGGCTTCGGGGTTTGTACCTGTTCTATATTCACCGCCTCATGCCCACCATCGCCACCTGGATCAGTCGGGACCGAAGCGGGGCCTATCGCTATTTGCCGCGGTCGGTGGTAAGCTTTCCTTGTTCGGGTGAAGTTGTGTCGGCCTTGCACGCGGCAGGATTCGAACGCGCGTCGGTCCACCCCCGAACGTTTGGAATCGTGTCCATTTACGTGGCGGTCAAGGCGTCCTGATGTGGCGCGGGGCCGGCCACATCGCTTGAGGCTCCGTGCTCGAGGTTGCGGCCGGTCGGGTTTTCACGACCGCCGCGTCACACTGCCGGAGTCGGCGCAAGTTCGGAACGCGTGTCGATGCCCAAACTGGTCAAACCCGTTCTTCGGGCCATTGAGCATCCCCGGCGGGAGACGCATCGCCTGGTCCGCAGCCTGTGGCGGACGGCGATCGGGGCCAGCGACGAAGCGGCCCCGCGAGACGTATGGCGCTGGACCGCGCCGAAGTATCGCTGGCGCACGGTCATTCTTCTGCTGGTCAACGCCCTGCTGTTTGCCGGCTTGGGCTTCTTTGCGTTCTGGCTGCGCACCGGGGCGTACGGGCCGTTTTCCGAGGAAAACTATTGGCACGCGTGGTGGGAGGTTTTCGATCCCACGACGGAACGCCAGGTCACGCTGCTGGACTTCCTGCTTCGGCCCATCCCGGTGGACCAGGTCCCCATCATGACCATCGTGCTGGGACTGGTGCTGGCGTCGATGACCGCCATCCCCATCCTGGTCTCGATGCTGTACCGGTTCCCGTTCGCACTCATCTTCACGGCGATCATCTGCTTCGTCGCGGTGTTTCCGTGGTTGGCGATCACGGTCACGCTGAGTTGCTTCATCGCACGGTGGCGGCCGTTCCGTTTCAGCTTTCGTTTCGCCACCGCGCTGCTGTCAATGCTGCCGGTGATCGTGTACTACGTGCTGGCCACGCGAGGCAGCGACCAAGCGCTGGAACACCTCACGCCGGTGCAGATCGCCAACCTCTATCTGCCATGGGTGTTCGCCATCATCGCCGCTTGCACGGTGATGGGCATCGTGTTGGGCATCGCCCGGTTGGTGAACGACCGACCGGGTGCCATCGCGCCGCTCATGGCCGTGCTGTTCGTGCTGCCGATCGCCATTTTCGAAGTGAAGGTGGGCCAGGATGAGCTGTATTACCGGTTGATCGAGCACAAATTCGGGCCGGGCTCGACGACGCACTTCGTCGATCAGATCGATGCGTCACAAACCATCGAGCAGATCGCTCGCAAGCGGCGGGAGATCGGAGCCGACCAGCACCTCAGCCAAACGGCCATGGAAGAGCACGTCCGCCGGCTTCTGCAGGGTCAGTCCGGCGAGCTGCGCGAAGACTGGAACGAGGTGATTTACACGGGCTATGCGGCGTGCGCGGAGCAGCAATACGAGGCGGTGACGGCTTGTGATCGCTTCCTGGCCAAGTACCCGACCAGTACGTACGTGCCCAACGTGTTGTATCTCAAGGGCCGCGCCCTGGACATGCGCATTGACCGGGATCTGTTCCGCCGCAAGGGGATTCTGCGTCACTACGAGGACTTCCCCAATATGGCGTCGGCGGATACGTGGGAGATGCTGGCTCGCCGTTATCCGGATTCGCCGCTGGCCAGCGTGGCCATGCATCGGCTGGCGATTCTGCGAGTGCGGGCCGGCCGTGTGGATGAGGCGGTGGCTATCCTGCGCGAGCTGGTGGATCGCTTCTCCGGCGGCGGGCCGCAGACCACGCAACCGGAGCAGGTCAAGAGCGTCTGGTCGCTGTTGGCCAAACGACCGGGCCCGGTTTCGCTGGGCACCGCTCCGGCCGAGGTGGCCATGCAAGGCCGCAAGCTGCTGGCGCTGATCGAGTCGAACCGGGACCCTCAACAGGCCGACATGGCGCTTCGCACGCTGATGAGCTTCGATCCACGCGACGCGATGTACGTGCGCAACCTGAAGCAATTGCTCCGGGATATTGAAACGAAGTATCCGCTGACGCTCTTGCGGGACAATCTCGAGGTGTTGATTGCCGCGGCAGAACCGTCACAGAGCTTGAAGATTCGGGCCCTGGAAGCGTGCGTGGCGAAGCTGGCTAGTGAGCCGGACAGCGACGCGTATCCGCAGGCCCGCTACGAATTGGGCGTGGCGTATCAGGCGGACAACCGACCTGCCGAAGCGCGGGCGGTGTTCGAGGCCATCGTGGTTCAGCGCGCGTCCTCGCCGTGGGCGCTGGAAGCACAGCGGCAACTGGCTGAGATGGGCATGATGCCGGATCGGAATCGGTAGTTGGGGAAGGCTTGAGGCTTGAGGCTTGAGACTTGAGGGGGCGTTGTGGTGCAGGCAACCTGCCTGCACACGTGCACACTGGAGTGTGCATCTGGCGTGTGAGGATGAAAGTGCGACCAAGAGGAGGTGGGAAGACCGCATGACCATCCGGAACATCGTCGTCGGGATCACGGGCGCGAGCGGCGGTCCGTATGCCGTGCGGTTGCTCGACTGTCTGGATGCCGCGGGCGTGACCGTGCATCTGGTGGTCTCGTCCTACGGTCAACGGCTCTTGGCCGACGAGTGCGGCATCCGGAACCTCGACGCTCAATCATTGCTCGGGCGCCCGTCCACGCGGTTGAAGCTGCACCATTATCGCGACCTGGGCGGACCGCTGGCCAGCGGCTCGTTCCTCACCGAGGGCATGGTCATCTGCCCCTGCAGCAGCAACACGCTCGGCTCGGTGGCCTCGGGCCTGGGCGACAATCTCATCTCCCGCGCGGCTCAGGTCACGCTGAAGGAGGCTCGCAGACTGATCATCGTGCATCGCGAGATGCCGTTGAGCCACATCGACTTGTCCAACATGCTGCGGTTGCAGGCGGCCGGGGCCATCATCTGCCCGGCGAACCCCGGCTTTTATATGGCACCCAAGACCATCGGCGACTTGGTCGATTTCGTCGTGGGCCGCGTCCTCGATCTGCTCCACGTGCCACACACGCTGAACGTTCGCTGGTCATAGCGCCGTTCGGGCTCAGCGCGGGGCGGAACCGCGAGGGCTCATCGACGCGCGCCCGCAGGTCGTCCAGGCGGCACCGGCATGGCAAACTCGCCAGCATCCCGCTAAGATTTCAGCATGGCTGAGATCCTGGAGGCAAGCAGCTTCTTGCGGCTGATCGGCCGGTGGGGCGAGATGATCAAGTTCGCCCACTCGGTGTTCGCGCTGCCGTTCGCGCTCATGGCGGTGTTTCTGGCCGCGCGCTCGGCGTGGCTGGCGGGCGACGCGCCGGGCCCGTATCCGCGGGCGGGGCAGTTGGCGCTGGTCGTGGTTTGCATGGTCGCGGCTCGTTCGGCGGCGATGACGTTCAACCGCATCGTGGACGCGGCGCTTGACGCCCGCAACCCGCGGACGGCCGGGCGCCCGATTCCCGCCGGGACGATCACCCGCCGACAGGCCATCGTGTTCCTGCTGGCGGCATCCGGCCTGTTCATGCTGGGGGCGGCCGGGTTTTATTGGTTCTACGCCAATCCGTGGCCGATCATCTTCGCCGTGCCCGTGTTGGCCTACCTGTGCTTCTACTCGTATACCAAGCGTTTCAGCCGATGGTCGCATTTTGTGCTTGGTAACGCGATCGCGATTTCGCCGGTGGCGGCGTGGCTGGCGATCCACCCCGCCTCGCTTGGCTGGCCCGCCCTGTTGCTCATGGGGGCGGTCACGCTGTGGATCGGCGGCTTCGACGTGATCTACGCTTGTCAGGATATCCAGATCGATCGCGCCGAGGGGTTGTTCAGTCTTCCGGCGCGGATGGGACCGGCGGCGGCACTGTGGATCACCCGCGCCGCACACGCCGTGACGGTGGTGTTGCTGGCGGCCATGATCCCGGCGGCCGGATTGGGAGGGCTCTACACCGCCGGCGTGATCATCGTGGCCGGGCTGCTGGTCTACGAGAACGCGCTCGTGCATCCGGACGACTTTTCGCGGGTGAATCTGGCGTTCTTTACCGTCAACGGCGTGATTAGTCTGTTACTGGGCGTACTGACGATCGCCGATTGCCTTCTCTTGTCGCAGCACGCGCGGTAGCACTGCGGGGCTGCCGCCGCGAGCACGAGCAGGTGAGATCGCATCCGTACTATGCCTGAACCTCTTCCCGTCAGCGGCGAATCCCTTCGAGTCCGAAGCGTCCGGCGACGCCGGAGCCACGATCGGACGGCCATCACGTTGCTGCTGTTGCTGGCGATCGCGGTCTTCACCGGCGGGATCACCTGGGGCTTGCCGTCGCGTGAGACGGATCGGTTCCTGTTTGGAAGCCGGCCGTCGTGGTCGGGGCAGGAGATCCTCTCGCTCGCCGGGGAGCGTCGCTCCGACGCGAACGTCGGCGCCGACGTCGATCGCGACCCGTTGACCGACCGCGACCGCCTGGCCGATCCTTTCGGCAAGATCCCGCTCAACGGCACCGACCGGCAGCGGGCCGAGATCGTTCGGCGATACCGTCTGTTCACGTATCAGCCGGACGAGATGGTCACGTTGATGTCGCTGGCCCAGATGCGGCCGGGCCAGGGCGATTGGGACCCGCGGCTGTACCAGTACGGCGGCTTGTGGATCTACCCGGTGGGCGGGCTGTTGCGCCTCGGCTCGGCCGTGCGGCTCGTTCAGCTCACACCCGATCTGACGTATTACCTCGACCATCCCGCGGCTTTCGGACGGTTCTACGTGGCGGCCCGCTTGTACGTGGTGGCCTGGGCGGTGGTGGGAGCCTGGGCGGTGTTTGCACTCACGCGGCGCCTCACCGGCGGCTCGATACTGGCTCCCTGCATCGCGTGTTTCTGCTACGTGATGATGCCCGGTGTCGTTAACATGTCGCACGAGGCCAAGCCGCATCTGCCCGGGGCGGTGTTGATGCTGCTGTCGATCCTGGCCGCCGTGCGCTACGTGCGGACGGCCGAGCACGTCTGGTGGCTGCTGGCCGCCGTGCTGGCGGGCTTGTCGGTGGGCATGGTGCTGACCGCCTGGCCCGTGCTCGCCGTGCTGCCCTTGGCGATTCTGCTGGTTCGACAGGAGTGGCGATCTCGTCTCCACGCCGGCGCGTGGGGCGTGGGGCTGGCCGTGGTGGCCTACTTCGCGACCAACCCGTACGTGCTCATCCATCTGTTCGATAACCGCGGGCTGTTGGCGTCCAACCTGGGGAACACGCGGCGGATGTTTCAGTTCGGCCTGTCGGGCGATGCCGTGATCAACGCCGTACGGTTGCTCGCCGAGGCCGCCTCGCCCACGTTCGTCGTTCTGGGCGGGCTGGCGATGTGCGCCCTGATCGTCGCGGCGCTGCTTCGCCGGACGTGGGCCACGCGTCACGCAGGTTGGCTGGTGATCGCCCCGGCGCTCCTGGCCGCAGCGCAGTTCACGGTTTTTGCCGGAGGTCAGCCCGCCGAGTATGCGCGGTTCGGAATCTTCCCGGCCATCGTGCTGATGATGGCAGCGGTGGTGGGCAGTTCTCTCGTGTTCCAGCGGTTTGAGTGGCGGCCAGAGATTCTGGTCGCCCTGGGTCTGGCGGCGGCGATTCCCGGCAGCCGTTACTATGCCGGGTTCGTCAGCGATGCCTCGCAGCCGACGTCGCGGACGCTGGTTGCCGCGCGGGTTGCGGCTCACCGACCGAATGCGGATGGCACGGTCGGCGTGTTCGCCGAACCCGCACCCTATGCCGTGCCGCCGGTCAACCTGTTCAGCGGGCCGGTGCTTTTGCTTCCGGCCGACTATGATCCCGCGGCAGATCCCGATGCTCCCGACGTCGTGGTCCGGACCGTGGATCGGCCCGAATCGCCGCCCGCGGACGCATGGGCATCGCGGTACGCGTGGGAGCTGGTCGAGAGTGTGGATGGGGCTGCGCCCATGCAATGGGCCGCCAAGCCGTTCATGGTGTTCTACCGGCGGACGGAGTGATCGCGCCGATCATGCGAATCAGTTGTGGCACAACCTGGGCGAAAAGGTGGCCGCTCGAACAGGCGGTGGACCTCGTTGTACGAGCGGGTTACTCGGCCATCGACCTGACGTTCACCGGCGAGGCCGAGATGGACGCGGCTCTCGCCGTCATGCGGCAGAACGCATTGGCGATCAACAGCGTGACCGTCGAGTGGCCCGGCCACGAGTCGAGCGACTCGCTCTTGTTTCGGGCATTGAACTGGAGCCGTAAAGCGGGCGTGTCCGCGTGGACCGTGGTGACCGGCGAGCGACGGCAGGGCTCGATCCAGGAACTGGCAAGCCGGTTGCAGTGCGTGCTGGCCGCCTGCGCCGGCATGAACTGCGCGGTGATCAATCGGTTGGGGCGTCGCATCGAGCAACTGGAGGATTTTCGGGAGCTGTTCGTCCGCGTGGCCGACCCGCGCTTGCGTGTCGTGATCGACACGTTCGAGTTCCACCGGGCCAGCGTGGATCCCCGCGCTGCGGTGGACGAACTCGCCGACCGGGCGGATCGCCTGATCCTGGCCGACGCCATCGGCTGCAGGCAGGTGCCGCTCGGCGAGGGAGAGATGAACGTGGCATCGATTCTTGCCCATGCACGCGATCGCGGCGGCATCAACAGCTTGAGCCTGGTGCCGCAAGTGACTTCCGCGTCGAATGCCGTGGAAGAACTCGCCGCCGAACGGCATCGTTTGGAAGCACTGTGCGCGGCAATATGATACGTTTGCTGGGGGGGACTGGGGCTAGGGCTTGGTGAATGAACAGGAAGACGCGAGCTCCAGTCACGAGGCCGTGATTCAGTCATTCGTCATTTGGATTTCGTCATTCCGCCGCTCAAAGAGCGGCGGCCGGGGTGGAGAAAGATGGGTTCGATCAACGGCAGCCTCGACGATATCTTCCGCAAGGTGCGGGACGGCGAGCGGCTGAGCTATGAAGATGGCCTTCGACTTTATGCATCGCCCGACATTCATACGCTCGGCGAGATGGCCAACTACGTGCGCGAGCGTCTCCACGGGCGCAAGGCGTACTACAACATCAACCGGCACATCAATTACACGAACTACTGCGTCCTGCGGTGCAAGTTCTGCTCGTTCTATCGGCCACTTCCGAAGGATGGAGAAGCCACTACTTCGTTACCGGTCGCGGGGCAGAAGCCCGCTTCTGACGGCGGCTACGATTTGAGCGTGCCGGAAATCGTCGAGCAGGCCCGGGCGGCTCACGCGGCCGGGGCGACGGAAGTGCACATTGTTGGCGGACTGCATCCGCGTCGTCCCTTCGAGTACTACCTCGACATGTGCCGCAGCATCCGCGAGGCCTGTCCGGGTTTGCACATCAAGGCGTTCACAGCCATCGAGATCGTGCACTTCACACGGATCAGCCGGCCGCGGCGCACCATTCGCGAAGTGCTGATCGCGCTGAAGGAGGCGGGGCTGGGCAGTCTGCCCGGCGGCGGGGCGGAGATCTTCGACGATCGCGTGCATGCCGAGGCGTTTCGCAACAAGGTTGGCGAGGCGGGCTGGTTCGACGTTCATCGCGAGGCGCATTCGCTCGGTATCTTCAGCAACGCGACCATGTTGTACGGCCACGTCGAGACGCCGGCCGAGCGCATCGGTCACCTGATCAAGCTGCGCGATCACCAGGACGTGTCGCTGCGCGAGCGTCCGGCTCACTTCAATTGCGTGATTCCGTTATCGTTCATTCCGGAAGGCAGCGAGCTGGCTCATCTGCCGGGCCCCACGGGTCTGGATGATCTCAAGACGCTGGCGATCTGCCGGCTCATGCTCGACAACATTCCCCACATCAAAGCTTTCTGGATCATGCAGTCGCCCAAGCTGGCCCAAGTCAGTCTGGATTGGGGCGTGGATGATCTCGACGGCACGGTGGTTCATTACGACATCACCAAGCGGGAGGGCGGCGGCACGACGCATCAGGAGTTGACCGTCGATCGCATTCGGCGACTCATCCGCGCCGCAGGCTGCGAGCCCGTGGAGCGTGACACTCTCTATCGTCCGGTTCGGCGCAGCAGCGCGACGACGCAGTAACGCCGAACCCCACCACGCAGCACACCCCTCAGTCAAGTGTCGGGCTTACAGCTTATAGCTCATAGCTTACAGCTCTCAAAAGAAAGGAGACCGGCGATGACAAGGCCAGCGCCGATCTCCCTCCTGAATGCCGCGGGGTAAGGGTTACTGCGTATGATACCAGGTGGAACCGTTCCCCGACCCGTCAGGTCGCAGTTCCACCACCGAGCTCCCCCTCCAGTTCCCGTGCCCCGACGTCTGTCTGCACCCCAACACCAACGAACCTCTGCAAACGCTTCTTTTCCCGGGCGTGTGCCGTCAGGCCGTTTCGCTTCCTGCCTGCACCGCGGCCGTAACGGATGTCGGCATCGCGGCGACAGGCCTTCCTCCAGCCGGCCCAGAGGAGGCACTTACCACCGGAAAGCAACCGAAACACCAATACTGTCGAATCCCAAAATGCAACCGGAGCGAATGGCTGCCCGCGATCGCGGGGTGAAATGAACAACCGCCGTCTCGATCCTCACGAACTGACTGGCTCCGCACGACAACGGCCGCGGCGACCGTACAAACCGCCGCATCAAGTTCACTCCAATTATTCCGGACACCAAGCGTAAGACAAGAGGCCGAAATCCGGACCGACAAAAAAACTGCTCTATCGACCCGTTTTAATGAAAGGTTGCATCGGTGCAAAACGTCACCCGATGCGTGCCCCCGATTCGGGTCACCGTCCCTGGGCAGTGATGCTCGCGCCGGTCACCCGCACCACGCCGGTGTTCAGATTCCATTCCAGCTCTTGCCCGCGCCAGGAGCCCGGGACCGCGCCCGTCTTTTCGTCGATGTCGGCAGCCCAGGCCGGTAGTTGCGGCGAGCCTTGAATGCGTATCAAACCCGTGCCGCTGTCGTACGTGACCAGTTCGCCCTCGACGGCCCGGTTGTTCTCCTGCATGCGGACGCGGTGCGAGGCCTGGAACGACTTCAGCTCGGTCGCCGACGACAGCGACGAGGATTCCTGCGAATCGCGGTTTCGGTTGCGGGCGAACTCCACCACCAGGTTCTCGCAGGTGAGTTCGGCCCGGCGCGATTTCAGCGAGGCCAAGCTGCGTGGATCGATCTTCATGGCCGCCGCGACCTGGTCGGGCATGGCCACCTCGGAGCCGGCCACGTGCTTCATGATCACGCGGTTGTCGAGCACGGCCACGCAGCGGCGATTCAAGTAGGACATCGAGTTTTGCCATGTGAACACGGTCTGGCTGGGCCCGCTGCTGCGCAATGAGCCCACGGCCGCGGGAGCCAAGCCGCTTTGCGGCGGAGTGGCGGTAGGGCGGCCCTCAGGCATTCGGTAGTCCAGCACGAGCAGATTGCCCGCGCCCTCCACCACCATGTGCTCGTTGTTCAAATCCACGGTAATGCGCGGTCCGTTGATCCGCACGAAACTCAGCAGCTTCTGATCCTCACGCGACGGCTCCTGGGCCTGCGGCTGCAGCGCGTCGGGCATGATGGCGGCCATGATGCCCGAGAACGGCCCGAACTGCCGTGCGGGTTTGGCATACTCGCTCGAGGCTACCACCGCATCGCCGATGGCGTGGATGTGGATGAGCCGCTTGCGAATGCCTTTGGAAATGGAGGCTGCCGACGCGCTGGATTCCCCCTTGTCGCGATCGCGGATCAGATCGATCACTTTGCCGGCGATCCACCGGGAATCGGGCCCTTCCTCGGCCGGACGCGAGGCGGTCTTGTCTTCCGGCACGTTTTCGAATCGGAGCGTCAATTCGCGGCAGTCGAGAATCGTCCCCTCGGACACGGCACGCACCGCACCGCTGAACCGGCCGATGTTCTGCTGTCCGCGGAAGGACATGCCTTCGCGCCAGGTGATCACGACGGGCACGGGTTCATCCACGCGCCGGCCGGAGAAATCCTGCTTGGTGAAGAATCGCAGCACGCCTTCGCCCGGCACTTCCGCCGTCTGATCGCTCAGCCGGAAGTTCACCTGCGGGCCACGGATGTAGAAGTCGGACATGGCCACGTGGGCCGGCGATTCCTTGCTGCCCATCACCAGCGCTCGCGAGATTTGCTGATCGTCGTCAAACGCGCAGTCGAGCACGTCGGCGCCCACATCCACCTGTTCATCGGCGTCGCGCACGGCGATATCCCCGCGGGCGTTCAGCGTCCGCACGATGATTCGCCGGCGGGATTCCAGCTTCTGCTCGATGGCCTTCCACGCTTCGGACTCGGGCGTGTAGCCGCAAGCCTGGGCCGCCGTTGCCAGCCGCTCGCGCTCCTGCGGATCGACCGGCTTGGGCAGCGATTCGAGCGTGACGATCATCTGGTCGGACGCGCGAATCTCCTGCTTGCCCTGGCGGGCCACGACGTTGCCGCTGGCCTTGCCGATCCGCGGCACGTTGCGGCCCGTATCGTCGGTGGTCATCTCCACTTCCAGGCGATCGCAGGTGATGACACTTTCGTCGTTGGCCATGCGAACGTTGCCCTGGGCGAGGAGGCTCTCGGCTGCCACGCCGTGCTCGCCTTCGACCGGTTCAGCCTTGGGCGGGGCGAAGACGATGTCGATTCGATCCGCCGCCATGCTCTGGCCGGGCTGATCAAACGACACCTCGCCACGGAAAACCGCGGATTTCAGGTATTCCTTGCCGCCGGCGATGCCCGGCGTCTTTCCGAATCCTTGTGTCTGGCTCGATTCCAAAGGCGCGAAGTGCACTTCCACGCCATGCTTCCAGGTGATGGTGATTCCGTCCCTGTCGTGCTCGGTCTTCTTGGCCGCGCCATGTTGTCGGGCCAGTTTGGCCAACTCGTTTCGGATGCACTCGTCCTGGGCTTCCCGCTCTTGGGTGGTCCTGGCATCAGTCATGCGGCCAGGGCCTTCGACGCGGGCGATGCCGTTCTTGCGATCGAGAAAGATGCGCTCGCCCGCCAGTTGGCGATCGGCGTCAGCTTGCAACGTCACGAGACGCTCGGCGTCGCCGAACAGCCATACTTCCTGCGTCTCGTCGCGATATTCGAGACGACGGCAGGTGGCATCGCCGGACTCGCGATCGTGCAACTGAAGCGGGTTCCCTTCCGCGATCAGGTGGAAGCGACTGCCGGTGGCCGGCTGAGTCTCGGTCGCTTCGACGGGCGTTACGACCAACTCGCCGCTCCATCGCAATACCAGCGTTGAATCCGCCTTGACCATTCCACCGGCCGCAGACGGCGGCGCTGCTGTTGGTGCATCATGCGGAACCGGCTTGGCCGCGATGGGGCCCGCGACAGACCGCCCGCCGACGGCCGGATTGGGCGTGGCGCGCTTTTCGCCGCGTCCCGCCGCGCTTTTCCTGCCGGCGGCCGTCGGGGCATGCTCGACCGCCGAGCGCTCCTGCGAGCCGAAGTCGCGCAGCATTTCGAGCAGCTCGGCCTTCATCCGGCCGACCACGCGCAGGCCCTGCCGCTGCTCGGCCACGATTCCGCCGCGGAAGACGATCCGATACGTGTCGATGCGGTCTTTGTCGAGCGGCTCTTCGGTGTCTTCGAGATCGGCCAGCGTGATGGTGGGAATGCGCTCGCCGTCGCCGGCACTGTCGGCTTCCTCATCCGCGGCGACGGGCTCGTCCTCGAGCACCACCGGCCGGTCCGCAAGGGCGGTCTCGATATCAACCTCTTGCGCCGCGAGTACCGCCGCCTCCGCGTCCTTCTGCGCGCCGCCGATGCCCAGGTGCATCAGGCTCTTCATCTGAACGATCGCTCGCTTGCCTTCGGCGATGCGGAGCAGCTTGATGCGGCGATTCGCTTCGTTCCACACCAGCGTCAGCCCGCGCCCCTCGATGGTGGCGTCCACGCTCTGGACCAGCAACGGCCCGTCCGTGTGCAGTCGAGCCAGGTCGAGGTCGAACGAGACGTCGTCCATCCAGACTTTGGTGATCGCGTCCGGATGATCCTCGGGCTCGGCCAGTTCGGGATTGGCCTTGCGCCATTCCGGCTTGGTGCGGTCGATAGACAGCTGCACGTTCCCGACGAGCTTGCCGCGCTTGGGGTTGTAGTTGTTCCGGTCGTCGCGCTGGACGACGATGTGGCCCTCATCGGCGCGGACGTACGCCAACTGTCCGCCCGGCAGCAGGACGCGGGCGGTCGGCTGCGTGACGTGAAACTCCGTGTCGCTCAGCGGATTGCACTTGGTGGCCTGGAAGACGATGCGGGCTTCCCCGTCGGGGTTGAACACGCGGATCATGAAGCCGTCGCCCGGCTGGATCTCGGCGCCGCGATAGGCGAACGTGCCCGTGGGCTGACTGCTCGGGCGGGTCTGCAGGAGGTTGACTCTCGGCCCGGATTGTCCGGACGACCGGGCCGTGGGGACCGTCGGGCTGTTGTCCAACCACACGGAGGCCAGGAAGGCAGCGCAAGCCAACCCGAAGAACGTCAGGATCAAGACGATTTTTTTGAGCACGAAGTCAGTCCTCCGAACCGCGGGGCTCCCGCCGGGCCGCGGCGTGGGGCCGGGCGGCGGAGTCCGCGTTCAGATCTCGATCACGAGTTCATGTCCGGGGTCATACTCTACCAGCCCGCCGCACGAACCGCTAACGGTCGGCCCCGATGTGGCGGAGGGCGTCGGCCCACAGGCCCTCGCGGCGGAGCAGGTGTTCGACGGCATCGCGGACGGCGCCGTGGCCGCCGGGGCGCGGCGTCACAAACTTCGCCAACTGAAGCACTTCCGGCGCGGCGTTGGGCACCGTGATGGGGTAGGCGACTCGCCGCATCACTGGTGCGTCCAGCAGATCGTCTCCCATGTAGGCCGTCTGGGAACTGTCTACACCGGCGGCTTCCAGAAGGTTCTGAAGGCCGGGCAGCTTGTCCTCGGCTCCTTGCGAGATGAGCGTGATGCCCAGCATGCGGGCTCGGGCCAGCGCGGCAGGGGAGTTCTTGGAGGTCAGCAGGGCGACCTGACGGCCGACCGCCTTCCACAGGGTCAGTCCCAGGCCGTCCTGAATGTGGAACGCCTTGGTCTGCCGCCCGGTGTCGTCAATGAAGATCCGGCCGTCGGTCAGGACTCCGTCCACGTCCAGGATCAGCAACTGGATGCTCGGTTCGTTCAACGGTCGTTTCCGGCAAATGGGCCTCGTTTGCCCGGTCCTGCCGCCTCGGCCGGCCGGGCCGACCAGTATGGCTGGGCGCAGGATGGACTGCAAGAAGCCTGACTGATGCGGGGGGCGGCCATCAGGTCCGGTGCTGCGGAGGCGGGCATCTTGCTCGCCTGGGGGCCAGAGAGGCGGGCGAGACGCCCGCCCCCCCGAGTGCCGGTTATCTCTCGTCGGGCTTGAAGACAAACGCGTAGTCGGCCGGCGTGTAGTCGAGAATCTCGCTCGGCTTGAAGTAGAGGTTGATTTCGAAGGCGGCGGTCTCCGGCGCGTCGCTGCCGTGGACCAGGTTATACGTCCGGCTTGAGCCGAAGTCGCCGCGGATGGTGCCCGGTTCGGCCTCGTACCCGAAGGTCTTGCCCATCAGCTTGCGGCAGATGCTGATGGCGTTGGGGCCGGCGATCACCATGACCACCACCGGTCCCGACGTGATGTACTCGATGAGCCCGGGGTAGAACGGCTTGCCCTTGTGCACCGCGTAGTGCTGCTCGGCCAGTTCGCGAGTGATCTGCATGAGCTTCATGGCTGCGATCGTGAGGCCCTTCTGCTCGAATCGCTGAATGACCGTGCCGATCAAACGCCGCTGAACGCAATCGGGTTTCAGAATGATGAGTGTCCGCTCCACGCAGAGTCTCCTTGATGATCGACAAAGCTTTGCGACGCAGGCAGATGGCCTGCACAGGCAGGCGGGAAGCCTGCACGACGACTGAAGACAGCCCACCGCCGGGCGTTCAACTCCGTCCGGTGGGGAAAAAACATATCGGCAATCCGGCCGCGCCTTCGTGATCAGCCGGCGACGGATCTCGCGGCGGCCACGACGGCGTGCAGGTTCTCAGGCGGGACGGCCTGCGGATCGAACGTGCAGCCGGCGGCGATGATGATGGGGCGAGTCTGGGCCTGCCGCAAGGCGTCGTGGACTTCGGCGGCACACGCCTCGGGCGTGCCTTGCGGGAGCGTTCGCAGGTTGTCCACGCCGGCGGCGATTGCTGGCCGAACGCGGTCTCGGGCGTAGGCGATGCTGGGCCCGCCGCTCCGATCGGCCCAGTTGATCACCTGGGCGGGATAGTCGGCAAAGGCGGCGAAATTCTGCGGCCGCCCGCACGCGTGGACGAAGTTGAACGTGCCTGCTGACGCCGCCGCCAGGATGGCCAAATCAATATCCCGGAGCAGCTCGTCGTAAGTGTCCGGTCCGTTGGCGGGGCGGTTGACCCAGTCGTCCCGCACGGACAGGAACACGCCGTCGGCTCCGGCGAGGATGCACTGCCGAGCCGTATCCGCGAGCGTCTCACCGATGGCCTGCAGGGCGGCTCGGACGGCTTGGCGATCCTGTCGCAGCAGGGCGGTGATGGTTTCGTCGCGATCGTCCTCCGAATGCATCTTGGGAGGGCCATGCACGTCGCTCGGCGGCTGCGTGAGGTAGCGAAGCACGGCCCATGCGTTGAACAGCGTGGTGGTCATGAGTACGTCGGGGCCCAGCTTCTCTCGAAGCTTTCGCAGGACTTCCAGTTGTCCGCCGTACGCCACGTCGCCCGGCACCGGCCGAAGCTTCTTCAGGTCCTCCACCGTGCGGACCACCGTGACCTCGCCTCGCGGGAACAGGTGGTCGTTCATCACCTTCAGAAAATCGAGGTCGTACGTCTCGAAGAACCGCAGGTGTGCGTCCACGGCCGCCTGTCCGGTCGCCTGGTCCGGCGGAAAGTGGTGCCAGAAGCAGACCGGGGGATGATCCGGATGCCGGTTTTGCAGAACCGCCTCAACTCGCTCGCGTTTGGTAGGCATGACGGCGAATGTATAGGCCCCGCGCGCCGTTTAATCAAGTCTCGGTGGAATTCGGGGGGCGGGCATCTGCCTCATGCGAATCGCCCGCAACCCATTCGAACCGAGTCCGCCGGAACAAGCCCGCCGGCTCGTCGGTTGTGCACGGACGTGCGTTTTCATCAGCGAGCGGCGGGGCTTGACCCTGCTGACTCTGTTCGGATGCAGCTTGCTCTCTTTGCGAACAACCCCTCGGAGAGCAACTCTTTACGCCGTCTCATTTTCGGTTCAGTACACTGGATTTCCGCCGGATGCCCTCAATCGAAGAGGCGCTGCTGGCCGGGAGCCTGCGTGGCACGGCGGTGCATGACGTCCTGGGCCTCGTTGATCAACTCGCCGAGGTCCTCGAAATGGCGGTAGACGCTGGCGAAGCGGACGTAGGCGATCTGGTCGATATCGCGGAGGTGATCGCCAATCAGCAACCCGATGTACTGGCTGCTCACTTCTCGCTCGTTGTTGCGGAAAATGATGTCCTCGACGTTGTCCACCAACCGCTCGAGTGCGGCATCGTCCACCGGACGCTTCCAGCAGGCTCGCTGGAGTCCGCGCAGGATTTTGGACCGATCATAGGGGACGCGCGTGCCGTCGCGTTTGATGACGGTCACGCGAATTTCGTTTTCCGCCCGTTCCTTCGTGGTGAATCGCTTCTTGCACTTGAGGCACATGCGACGGCGGCGAATCACGTCTCCGCCTTCGCTGAGCCGCGAGTCGATGACCTTGTCCTGGTTGGTTTCCTTGCAGAAGGGGCAACGCATATCGATGCTTCCGTTCCCACTTGCCGGACACCGCTCGCCGCACGCCTGCCGGCCGGGGCGAAACCGTGAGCCCGCCTGGCCGGGTTCGCATGGACGGGGGCAGACCGGGCTCCGATTGGCCGTTCAGCCGTTCGGCCTGCCTGCCGGTCTTGCCGGCATCGCTTCGCCGGGGCACGATCTCATAATCCTTGGCGGCTGATCGGCGATGAGCGTCCGGGCGGAAAGGGCTCGTCCCCGCACGCCCGGCGCGTGGGTCGCACATTTCCGATTTCCGGCGCATTGGAGTATAACAGCAATCAGGCCACAATATATAGTGGCCGGGGGGAAATGTCTCCTGTTCGGTTGGGGCCGCGGGCGGTCCCACTTGTTGTTTTCGGGGCGGCTCGGACGCAAGGCCCAGGCCGAGAGCGGGTGGCGGGCCCACCTCGCCGGATGAGTTGGGCAAGAATACTGGTATGGCATCAAGACTTATCGAAAAGACGGTCGGACCGCATCGCCTGCTCGGATTCAGCATGGCCGGCGAGGAGACGGTGATCATCCTGCCGGAAATGAACGTCGCGTTCGACGTGGGCCGGGCTCCTCGCGAGTTGATCAACATCGACTACGTGTGCCTGACGCACGGGCACATGGACCACTCGGCCGGCTTGGCCTATTACTTCTCGCAACGCAACTTCCAGGGGCTCCCGCCCGGCTGCGTGCTGGCCCACCATCGGCTCGTGCCGGCCATTCAGGATCTCATGCAGGTCTACGGACGCATCGAAGGCCATGTCACGCCCGCTCAGGTCATCGGCGTGGACGAGGACGAGGACGTGGCCATCCGGCGGGATCTGCTGGTTCGGCCGTTCCGCGTTCGGCATTCCGGATCCGCCTTGGGTTTTTCGGTGATCGAGGTGCGCAAGAAATTGCGGCCCGAGCTGGCCGAGCTGTCGGGCCAGCAGATCGCGGAGCTGAAGCGCAGCGGCCAGGAGGTCGAGTATCGGCTCGAGATTCCGCGTGTGGCCTTCTGCGGCGACAGCGCGCCGGGCGACTATCTCGATCACCCGCATGTTCGCGATGCCGAGGTGGTCATCATCGAGTGTACGTTCTTCGAGGGCGACCACATCGACCGGGCCTACCTGGGGCAGCATACGCACGTGAACGACTTGCCGGGCGTGCTGGCCAGGCTGAACAGCAAGTACGTCGTCATCAGCCACATAACTCGTCGCACGGGCATCGCCGAGGCCAAGCGGCGATTGCTGCAGGTACTCAAACCCGCGGACATCCAGCGCGTGGTGGTTCTGATGGACCGGCCGCCGCGCAATCGGCGCGAGACGTTGCGTCCCGTCGCTTCCGACGAGGGTTGATCGTTTCTAGCTATCAGCTGTCAGCTCTCAGCTATCAGCCAGAGGTCCGGCTCACAGCTCAGGGCCCACAGCTCACAGCTCATAGCTTTTATCTCACCGCTTGGTTCCGGGGCGACGCAGCGCCAGGCCGAGGCCCAGGACGAGCAGCGACAGCGTGGCCGGCTCGGGGACCTGCGGTTCCGGCTTGATGTCCGGCGGTATCACGTGACCGGAGTCGCCGCTGCTCACCGTGCGGGTGGCCACGATGGAGCCGGTCAGCGTTATCTCGAACCACTCGCAGCGGCTGGGCAGCCACGAATCGATCTTGGCCATGAACGTGCTGTTCACGGGGATGGTGATGGTCTCGACCGAGCCGTTCACCGTGACGGTGCCGGCGGTCGAAACCTCGTTGGCGACGTCGGTGCCCTGCAGTGGAACACGGCCACGGCCGGTCGCCAGCCACACGAGGCCCGCTCCGGCGTAGTCCATGCTGCCACTCGTTGCGGTGGCCGTCAGCTGCGACGCGTCGAACCGGCCGTTCGTGAGAGCCAATGTCGGGCCGGACAAGTCCAGCGCGACATTGCGGAACGCCACGTAGACGTCGCCGAACAGGCCGAGGCAGTGGAACCCGGCGTAATCGGCCTGCTGCCGGCCGCAGCCGCCCCAGGCACGCGGCCGAAAAGATCCGCCGGGTTCGGCGTCAAGCGTCACGCTAACCAGCTCGATGGTGTCGTTGGTCAATTCGGCTTTGATCTGTCCCTGGTACGAGGTGATCAGACTGTCCGCCGGCTTTCCCCACAAACGCAAACCGTTCCAACTGCCGCTCATGGCCAGCGAACTCTGCGCCGGATCCACCGTGTAGTTGACCCGTGTGCCCCAAGCGGGTGAGCACAAGGTCAGTGCGGCGACGGCGCAAGCCATCCATGGTCCACATGGTGGACGCTTGCCGTGCATTCAAACCCTCCATCCTTGCCGTAAAGCTCGCACCGGAACCGGCCCGCCCCCTCGGATCGAACGCCCGATTCGGTCTCGCGCAACCTAGCGGCCGGACCGTTGCGGCCCTGGCGGGCAACCGCGCACCGCGTGCCGGTTGACCTGCTCCGACGGCGCCGGAGCACGACTCATCTTGATGTCATCGATACCACGCGACCGCGCGGGCTGAACCGCGCAGCCTGAAACTTCCCCCCGATGTTTCACTGCTTGATATCCGGAGATTGCGGGCGAATCAAGCCGCGTTCTCGCAAATTGGCTCGAAAGTCGTTTTCTGCCGATGGTAGGTATACCGTTTACGGAAATTTGGTTTTCAGACTGACATTCTGCATGTTCCTGGAGGATCGCATGACTCGCCAACCCATTTCGCGGATCGACAACGCCCGGCTGCGGGGCCGAGACGGGCTGTACACCATCGGCGTGGAGTCCGGCCGGATTGTGAGCGTGGACCCGCAGCCCACGGCGGGCTCGCCGCCGAGCGCGGATCGCGTCGATGCCGCGGGCGGGTTGGTGCTGCCCAGTTTCATCGACCTCCATTTGCACTTGGACCTGGCTTACTCACTGGAGATTGTCCCCGAGAACAAGAGCGGCACGCTGCTCGAAGCCATCGCTTTGTATTCCGAGGCCAAAAAGACGTTCACGCCGGACAGCGTTCGCGAGCGAGCCGTGCGAGCCATTCGCGACGAGATCTCGTTCGGCACGGGAGCCATCCGCAACCATGTCGATGTCGGCTCGACAGCGGGCCTTCGGCTGTGCGAGGGCGTCCTGGCCGCTCGTGAGCAGATGAAGGACTTCATCGACATCGAGGTGGTCGTCTTCCCGCAGGACGGCGTGATCCGCGATCACGGAGCGGTGGACCGGATGCGGGAGGCCATGCGCATGGGCTGCGACATCATTGGCGGCATCGCGCACTACGAACGCACGCCGGAGGACAGCCGGCGGCAGATCGAGCTGTTGTTCGACTTGGCCGAGGAGTTCAACGCCCGTATCGACTGCCACATCGACGAGACCGACTCGCCGCTGTCCCGCTGCGTGGAGTACCTGGCGGCCGAGACCATTCGGCGCGGCTGGCAGGGCCGTGTGACCGCGTCGCACGTCTGTGCCTTGTCGAGTTACGAGCCCGTGCACGCCGCCAAGGTAATCGGCCTGATCGCCGAGGCGGGCATCCACGTGGTGACCAACCCGGGCGTCAACCTCCATTTGCAGGGGCGGTTCGACACGTACCCGAAGCGGCGAGGGCTGACCCGGGTTCGCGAACTCATGGCAGCCGGCGTGAACGTCTCGGCCGGGCAGGACTGCATCAAGGATCCGTTCTATCCGTTCGGCACGGGTCAGATGCTGGAGGTCGCCCATCTGCTTGTGCATGCCGACCATTTGTCGCTGCCGCACCAGGTCGAGGCGGCCATGGACTGCATCACCGTGAATCCGTCACGGAGCATGCAGCGGACGGACTATGGCACGGAGCCGGGCTGCCGGGCTGATCTGGTGGTGCTGCCGGTGGACAGCGTGCACGAAGCCATCCGCTGCCGCCCGCGTCCCACGGCGGTGATCAAGAACGGCCATCGCCTCACGTCGTGATGGGTCGCGCGGAACCACAGAGACGGAGAGGCACGGGCAAGAGCTTTCAGCTCTCAGCTGTCAGCTATCAGCTATGAGCTATCAGCCGGATGTCTGGCTCACAGCCCACTGCCCCCGACTCATGGCTCACGGCTCCGAGCTGATAGCTCACAGTTCTGCAAGAAACCTCGTTCTTTCTGCCCGGAATGGGGCAGGGGTCAGTAGCCGGGCGGCGTAAGCCCCCGGTTAGCGGCGAAGCTCCACTCGTTTCTCCCCCTCTCTTTCCATGGAGCCCCGGCAGGGGCGGCAGATGTAGCCCGGACGGAGAAGCGTCAGGTGGCACGGGGCGCGAATTGGCGGATGGGCGGCAGGGCAGTAAGGTATCGCCGGCGTGGCTGGGGAAGCGAGCAGCGGTTGGCACTTCGGGATTCGCACGCGGGTGAAGAACGGGGCGGGGCGTGGTCGATAGAAAGAAACATGGCTATGTCCGATAATCCGGTAGTGCGATCGGCGGCTACAAGGCGGCGAAGGCAATACGTCGTCTGGGCGGCGTTTTCAATGCTGGCGGCGGGCGGATGCGTGCCGGGCAGCAAGCTGGTGCCGTTCGCGGCCATGCGGGCGGATGCGGCGGCCAAACGCGGCAACGAACTGCTGCAGGTGGAGGATTACGAGGCCGCGCTGGCGGAGTTCGAACAAGCGATCGATCTGCATCCGGGGCTGGCGTCGGCACATGAGAAGATCGGCCTAATCCAGGAGCAGCGGGGCGACCTGCCGGCGGCGGCCAAGGCGTACTCCGAGGCTGTGAAGCTCGCCCCCCAGCGGTTCGACTATTCGGTGGCGCTGGCGGGCGTCTACCAGAAGATGCGCAGCTTCGCCGAAGCGGTCCGGGCGTATCTGCACGCGTGCGACCTGGACCCGCAGAGTTATTACGCGCGACTAAATCTGGGCATCTGCTATCGCGAGGCGGGGCAGTACGACGAGGCCATCGCCTGCTTTACCAAAGCGGCGGAATTGGCCCCGGACGATCCGGCGGCATACGCGCAGATGGCAATGGCTTACGAGGCTCAAGGCAAGGATCACGACGCCTTGCGCGAGTTTAACGCGTCGCTCGAGCGCGACCCCGCGCAGCCGGAAGTGCTGGTGAGCATGGGCACGGTCATGATCCGGCAGGATCGGATCGGCTCAGCCCGCGAAGCGTTCAAGAAGGCCATTGACCTGGATCCCACGTGTGCCCGGGCATACGAGCGCCTGGGCTTCTGCTATTTTCGCGAACGGGAATACGAAGACGCGCTGAATCAATACCAGTACGCGATACTGCTCGATCATCGCATGGCCGAGGCTCATTCCGGGCTGGGCGCGGTGCGGATGGCGATGTTCCTGCAGGATCCGGCCAAAGCCGAGCTTCGCCGGATGGCGTTGGAGCATTGGCATCGCTCGCTGGAGATCAATCCTGACCAGCCCAAGATCCGAGCGTTGATCGAAAAGTACCGCGACAAACCCGCGCAGGGAGAAGAGGCCGTACTGCTCGGTGCGGCGGGAGGGTTGTCCGATGACGGGCAGTAGCATGAGGATCGCAGTGGCGGTGCTGGCGGGATGGGGGGGCCTGTTGGCCGGTTGTGCATCCCGATCGGTGGCAGGGAACGATTGGCCTGGTCGGGCCGAAGCCACGGCGAACATGCGGTTGTCCTCGCACTCGACCGCGTGCGTGGCTCCAACGTCCGGATGGCATCGCACGGTCGAGACGCCGGCGACGAGCATCGAATTTCCACGGTTCAGCCTGGCGGCGATGGAGGAGAGCAGCACCGGCGAAGCTGCGGTTTCCGCCACGCTTCCCGCCGACGCATCAGTGCCGGCCGAGTCGCCGGCCGACGAGCCATCCGGCGAAGGCACGGTGACGGCAGAGGCCGAGCCCGTGCAGCGCGGACCGTTGCCCGGCTTCGGCGAGACAGTCAAACGCGATCTGCGCGAGATGCCCGGGGTGCTGTGGAGCGACACGAAAGCGGCATTCGGCAATCCGTGGAATCTTCTGCTGCTGGCCAGTGCGGGCGGGGCATCCATCGCACTGCGGACCACCGATGCCGACGATCAGGCCGATCGCAATTTCCGGAACCATCCCACGTTCAACAGTTGCTGGGCCGACACGTTCGGGGCGATAGGCAACCCGGCGACGCATTTTGCCCTGGCCGGCGTCTGGTATCTGGCCGGCCAGCAGATGCAGGATGACAAGACGTACGAGGTTGGCCGCAAGCTGTTCAGCGCACTGATCATCAACGGCGTGACGACCATGGGCCTGAAGGTGGCGGCGTGGGACGACTCCCCCAACGGCGAGTGGGGGGCGTGGCCGTCGGGGCACGTGTCGAGCACCATGACGGTCGCGACGGTGCTCAACCGGGCGTATGGTCCGCTGGTCGGCGTGCCCATGTTCGGCCTGACCGGGCTGGTGGCCGTCGAGCGGATGGACAGCCGAGAGCACTGGCTG
The DNA here is from genome assembly GCA_029550525.1 of Planctomycetota bacterium. Classification (GTDB taxonomy): domain Bacteria; phylum Planctomycetota; class Phycisphaerae; order UBA1845; family PWPN01; genus JACQVT01. Next base: position 1,147 of record JAKPHF010000023.1, on the reverse strand, counting down.
TCCGATGTCGTGTTCGGGGCCGTGTTGGGCTGGGTGGTCGGCGAAACCGTGTTCAAAGAGCATCAGCCCGAAATCATGGGCGGAGCCGTCGTGCCCTACGTCGATCCGGTCTACGGCGGGGCGGGCCTGGCATGGGTCAAGCCGCTCGGCGAGCCTGCACCCAAGCCTGTTTCCCACTAACCAACTCTCCATGTCCTGCCTATAGTACTCCCGTGTGCGTCCAGACGGGCTGCCACCGCTCCGAGAGCAGCGGCTTCGTGGCGCGCGCGACGGACGCACGAGCGGTTACGTGAGTGTAGGACAATTCGGCCTCGACGAGGTTCACAGCCCATGAACGGCGACGTCAAGAAGCAGGTGGCCCGGCCCATCGGGCAGATTCCCAGCGGTTGTTTCGTGATGACGGCCTCACACGGCGGCAGGGCCACGGGCATTCTGGCTTCGTGGGTGCAACAGGCATCGTTTGATCCGCCCATGGTTACGGTCGCGGTCAAGCAGGGGCGGCCGATCCAGGAGTTGATCGAGGCGTCGGGGCACTTCGTGCTTAACCACGTCAACGAGAATCCGCTTTCCATGTTTCGTCACTTCGGTCGGGGCTTTCGGCTCGATGAGCCGGCGTTCGACGGCTTGTCCACGCAGACCGATCCGGCGGGCATCATCCTGCAGGATTGCGCGGGGCACCTGAGTTGCCGAGTGGTCAACAGCGTCGAGACCGGCGATCACCGGTTGTACATCGGCGAGGTCATCGGCGGGTCGTACAAGGGCGACGAGCGGCCCTATGTGCATCTGCGGTCGAACGGGCTTCAATACTGACAACAAGCTGTAAGCTATGAGCTCCAAACTATAAGCCGGAGGCTGTCAGCTGTGAGCTCTGAGCTGATAGCCGATGGCTGATAGCTGAAAGCTGAGAGCTGACAGCTATTCTCATCATCCGACGTTGGATTGGGGTGGGGCGTCGAGCTCGCCGAAGAGGCCGAGCGTCTGATTTTTTCGCCGGGCTGCGCGGGCGTTCTTGTCGGCCAGACGCTTGCCGGCGGCAGTCGGCGGCGCGCTGCGCAACGGCTCCTCGGCGCCCTCGAGCGGATCGCCCGGACGGATGCTGTCGAGCCGCTTGTTCACGTTGGCCGTGTACTCCTCCGACAATTCAAAC
>JAKPHF010000003.1 GCA_029550525.1 Planctomycetota bacterium | reverse complement strand
GCGCCAACGACTGCCTCAACTTGCTGCGGGCCCACGCCATCCTGCTGTGGATCTTCATGGTCGCCCGCACAACTGGCGAGCAAGCTGGGGTACTCGGACGAACAGCTGGCCCTGCTACCCGAAGGGGCCAACATGGGCTTGTCATGCGGCAATCCGACCGCCATCGCGGCACTCACGCCCGGGCAGGTCGTGCTCGACCTGGGCAGCGGCGGTGGCTTCGACTGCTTCCTCGCCGGGCCCAAAGTGGGGCCAACGGGCCGCGTCATCGGCGTAGACATGACGCCCGACATGCTCGCCAAGGCCCGCCGCAACATCGCCAGCTACCGCCAGCGCACGGGCTTGAACAACGTCGAGTTCAGGCTCGGCGAAATCGAGCACTTGCCGGTGGCCGACAACACCGTGGACGTGGTGATCAGTAATTGCGTGATCAATCTTTCGCCCGACAAGCCGCAGGTCTGGCGGGAGATCGCCCGTGTCCTCAAGCCGGGCGGCAAGGCGGCGGTGTCGGACCTGGCGCTCCTCCGACCGTTGCCGCAGTCCGTCCGGCAGATGGTCGAAGCACTGGTCGGTTGCATCGCCGGGGCGATCATGATCGAAGAGTACCGCGCCATCATCGAGGCGGCCGGGCTCTCGGAAATTGAGTTGAGGCTCAAGCCCGAATATGTCGCCAGTCTCACCGAATTCCAGGATCCGCTCTACCGCCAGATCGCCGAAGCCTTGCCCGCCGGAACCACGCCAGCGGATTTCATCACCAGCATCGAAGTGACGGCGAGAAAGACGGCGTGAGACCTCAAACTCGAGACCTGATCGAAGACCCCAGTCCGAGACGCGCGGCAGGCTGGCCCCGAGCGGCTAGCCCTTCGTTCGAGTGCACGTTTATCTGAACAAGAGCACTCCGACGACAACCCCCGCGGCCATCAGCCACGTTGCGTTGAGCTTGAACCATAACAGGACGAGCAGGCTGCCCAGCGCCAACGCCCATGAGACGGGACTGGTCAGGCTCGCATACGCCAGTTGCAACGTGACGGCGAGCATCAGAGCCACGGACCCCATGGTCAGCCCGTCGAGGACCTCCGCGGCCAGTGCGGATGAGCGCAGCCGGGGAACGAACGGTGCGCTGATCGCTACGAAGATGAACGCGGGCAGGAAGATGCCGAGCGTGCTCCAGACTGCCCCGGCCGGCCCGGCGATCACGTATCCGATGAACGTCGCAGTGGTGAACAACGGCCCTGGCGTGACCTGGCCGATCGCCACCGCGTCCAGCAGTTGCGCTTCGGTCAACCAGCCGTGCCGCTCGACGAAGTCGCTTCGCAGAAAGGCCACCAGCACGTAGCCGCTGCCGTAGAGCACCGAGCCGATTTTGGCGAAGATCCAAAACAGCGAGCCCAGTCCCGCAGCCGGCGCGGAGGCCGGCACGCCGGATGCCGCGCCGAGCACGAACGGCGCCAGGCTTCGCAGCGTCGCGCCGTCGCCGAACTGCATGCGCTTCCGAAACAAGTACACACCCCCGGCGAAGACGGCACATCCGAACAACACCAGCAACTCGTGCACGCCCGCCAGGCTCGCACCCGCCGCGACCACGCCCAGGCCGGCCAGCATCCGCGATTTGCAGGCCGTCCGCCCGAGCCGCCAGAGCGCCTGGGCGATGATCGCGATCACCACCGGTTGCACGCCCAACAAGATGCCCGTCGTCACCGGCAGCGACCGGTATCGCACGTACAACCAGCTCAAAGCCAGGACGATTGCGAACGCCGGCAGGATGAAACACGTGCCTGCCACCACCAGCCCCCGCCAACCCGCCTGCCGATGGCCGATGTGAATGGCCATCTCCGTCGAATTGGGGCCGGGAATCAGATTCGTCACGGCGATGAGGTCGAGGAACTCCTGCGATGTCATCCACCGTCGCCGCCGGACGACCTCGTCTTCCATCATCGCCAGGTGTGCCGCCGGGCCACCGAAGGCCACCGTGCCCAGCTTGAAGAAGAGCCACGCTATGGCCCCGATGCGACGATCGGTCGCATCATCAGACGCCGACGACGCGACCACCGGGCTGCTGTGCGAAGACGAGTTGTCTTTGTCCATCGTCCCTATCGGCCTCCTCGCACGGCTCAACACGAATCGCGACCATCTCCACCGAGGACGGTAGCACGGCTTGCGGCGGCTGGGTTTCGTCGGTCAGATGAGGGCATGCTACCCGCCGCCCGAAACGCAGAAACACTTGCTGAAATCCTCCGAACGTGGCTTCAATGACGGTTTGGCCGCTCAGGTAAGCCGTCAAGCGCCTGGTTTTCGAGACGGTAAACTTAAGCCCATTTCCGGTTGTCACTTAACCCTGAACTGACCACGTTCGACCGACACTCGCCCGTCAGCCGACACCGACGCTCGCCGGCTCGGCCGCGGCGAGTCCTTACGAGTCGTTTGTACCTGTACGCCAATCACTTGCGCCCGCGCCGGCCGTTGCAATCCGGACCGCCTGCTTCTATACTCTTGGGCATATACCGCAGACTTCACGATGCCGCAAAGTACCACGCTGATTTGAGTCCGCGCGTACCGACGAAACAGCATCGAACCCGTAGCATCCCGCGGAGGACGACGGAATGGCAGAGCCATACGACGGCAAAACGATTCTTATTGTGGACGACGACACCGATATCCTGACCGCCATTGAGGCGACACTCAAGGAGACCGGAGCCGAGATCCTCACCGCCACCGACGGCAACACCGCCGTGACGACGGCCCTCGAAAAGCAGCCCGACCTGCTCATCCTGGACGCCATGTTGCCTCAGCGCAGCGGCTTTCTGGTCCTCGAAAAGCTCAAGGCGAAGAAGCCCCGGGGCTCCAAGCCGTTCGTGATCATGATCACCGGCAACCCCGGCAAACGCCACCAGACCTGGGCCGAGAGCCTCGGTGCCGACGACTACATCAACAAGCCCTTCCGCATGGATCGGCTGGTCGAATCGGTCGAGAAGCTCCTCGCCAAGGCGTAAGCGCCGGCGGGTCTTCCGGACGCTTGTCCTGAATTCGTGCGCCCTGAGCCCGGAGAGTCAACTCTCCGGGCGGCTCGTTCGGCTCGCTCGCCTGTTGATGTCGTATACTAGACAATCATGAGTCGATCCAAAGTTGCCATCCTGCGGACGAGCCCGGCCACTGTCCTGGCCGATTACCACCGGCTGATGAATCTCGCCGGTTATCAGGATGTTATTGATCGGACAGCGGACACCGCGCTGAAGGTCAACATTTCCTGGCACTTCTTCTACCCCGGCAGCAGCACCACCCCCTGGCAGCTAGAGGGCGTGATCCGGGCCATGAAGGCCGACGGCTACGATCCTAACCTCATCCATGCCTGCCACAACCGCACCGTGGTCATCGACGCCCACTTCGGCGAGCGAGAAAACAAGCAGCTCAACGTCATCGAAGCTCACGGTCTGCGTAACGTGCACCTGTACGAAGGCGAAGAGTGGGTGAACATCCGCGATGCCGTGGGCGACCTGACCAAAGAATTCCTCTGCCTCAACGAGGTCTACCCTAAGGGCTTTTCGATCCCCAAGCGGTTCATCGGCGAGAACATCATCCACCTGCCGACGGTCAAGACGCACGTCTTCACCACCAACACCGGGGCGATGAAGAACGCTTTCGGCGGGCTGCTGAACGAACACCGGCACTGGACGCATCCGGTCATCCACGAGACGCTCGTGGATCTGCTGATGATCCAGAAGAAGATTCACCGGGGCGTGTTCGCCGTCATGGACGGCACGTTCGTGGGCGACGGCCCCGGACCGCGCTGCATGGTCCCCGACGTCAAGAACGTGATCCTCGCCTCGGCCGACCAGGTGGCCATCGACGCCACCGCCGCCAGGCTCATGGGCTTTGACCCGATGAGCATCAAGTACATTCGGCTGGCCCACGAGCGAGGTCTGGGCTGCGGTGACCCGCGCGACATCGAGATCGTGGGCGACCTGGACGCCGCCGAGGAGAACTGGCACTTCGTCGGCCCGTTCAAGAAGATGACCTTCGCCAGCTCCATGCAGCACAAGATCTACTGGGGACCGCTCAAGAAGCCGGTGGAGTGGAGCCTCAAGACCTGGCTGGCCCCCTGGGCCTACATCGCCAGCGTGCTGTATCACGACCTGTACTGGTACCCCCGCAACGGCAAGGAACGCGTGGAGCGCATTCTGTCCAGCGAGTGGGGCCGCCTCTTCGCCAACTGGGAGAAGCTCGTGCCCAACGAGCAGGGCTGGTCCGACGTCGGCACCGGCGCTGCCAAGCTCGACCGCAACACGCTTCAGCTCATCACTGAGGGCATCCGCATCCTCGGCCACTGCATCACCGAGGCCCCCGAAACCCGCCGCCTCCGCCAGCGCAAGATCGTGGCCGCACCAGCGTGACACATATAAGGCTTGAGACCTGAGGCTTGAGACTTGAGGCATAAGTTTCGTCCGTGCCGGCCCGCAAGCGGGCCGCAGTGAATAGGCGGGGGCGTCAGTCCCTGTCTCATCGTGGGCAGACAATGTCAGCTCCGAACGGGTCGACAGTCCGGCCGCGACCCACGACCAACACAAGCCCACCAACGCACCATGCGACAACATCGGCCGCGCTTCGGCACTCCATTGCATCTGTCGCCCCTACTGGAACTCCATGAAAGAGAAGAGAGGAAACGGAATGGGTTCCCCGTCGCCAACCGGGGGCTTACGCCGCCCGGCTACTCACCGTTGCCCCCTTGCAGGGCAAAAACTGTCTCTGACAATTTGTCTTCTCTGTGCCCCGGCGCCTCTGTGGTTCCCTGCATTGGGTCGTGACTCGAGGCCACGCTGTGTGGTCTCTGTCTGCCTCATTCCTCAAGCCTCAGGTCTCAGGTCTCAAATCTGTCCACACCCGGCTTGACGCAACGGCGGATTTCATCAACACTCCTGCCTGGTACCGATCGATCCTGCCAATCACGGAGAAAGTACCATGCGCGCATTCATCGCCGGGATCGTGTTGCTTGCCCTCACCGGTGCCGTGTCCGGAGAATCGGTCGCGCCGGCAGGCGACGGCATGCCGTGGGATTTGCCAGCTATCACCAACCCGGCCGTGAAGGCACGAGCCGATCGGTTGTACCTCGCCACGCAACGGCTGGGACGCTACCTGCTCGGCGAACTGCATCCCTGGGCGGAAGATCCTGCTTTGCTCTTGCTCACCCCGAGCCGAAGCGGCGAGCACTCCGTTCGGCCCAACGCCGGCACGGCCGCCGGCTTGGCCTTTCTCTACCGCTTCGGCGATTACGACGAAAAGATCGTGGGCATCTCGCGAGCGGAGCTGCTGCGAAGCAAGCTCGTGCCCATGATGCGCTACCTCACAGCCACGCACGTGACCGGCTCGCGCCCGACCAGCGACGGCAAGAAGTGGGGAGATGCGTGGCAATCGGCACACTGGGCCGAAACGCTGGGCATGGCTGCCTGGTGGACCGGCCGCGATCTGCCCGCGGACGTGGCCGCCGACGTGCGCCGGGTGGTCGCCCATGAAGCCGGCCGGTTCGTGAACGCCGAGCCGCCGCACCAGATCGAAAACGACACCAAGGCTGAGGAAAACGCCTGGAACTGCAAGATTCTATCGGCCGCCATCGTGCTCATGCCCGATGATCCGCGGCGCGGCCAATGGGAGAAAGCCTTCCACAAGTGGGCGCTGTCCTCCTGGCTGCGACCCGCCGACGAACACGCATCGATGCTCGTGGATGGCCGGCCCATCTCGCAGCAGTTCACCGGCGCCAACATCCACGACGACTACACGCTCGAAAACCATCATATCGTCCACCCCGACTACATGACCGCCTGGAGTCTTTCGCTGGGCTGCTCGGTTGAGTTCCTGCTCACGCACCGCAAGCCGCCCGAGGCCCTCCTGCACAACGTGGCCGGCATCTACGAGAACCTCAAGTGGTTCTGCCTGCCCGACGGCGGCTTCGTGTACCCGTCCGGTCAGGACTGGGCGGTGTACCGGCAAGTGGATTGGCTCTACCCCAACCTGCTGGCGGCCGTCTGCGGACGCGACGCCGAGGCCTGGAGCCTGCTCGATCGCTCGCTCGACGTGCTCGAGAAGATGCAGGCACGCTCGCCTGAAGGGGCGATCTACCTGCCCGAGGAGAACTTCTTCGCCTCCGCCCACAGCGACAAGATCTCCCAGTTCGCCCGCGGTTGGTTGGCGCTGCACTTCGTCCAGGACCTGCAGGTGAAGGAGATGAAACGCCACGGCGTGCGTCGGCTGGACGCGGCCCGGATCATCCTGAACCGCACGCCGTCGGCCGTCCACGCGATCAGTTGGGGCCACAAGATCATGGCCCAATGCATGCCCATGCAACTCGACCGCATGATCTCGCCCCATGACCGCAGCGGCGTCGGGCACATCGTGCTAGCCGCCCAGGACAAACCTGCTCCCGTCTCGCTGATCGAAGCCCGTATAGACAACGATGACCAGACGTTCTCCGCGGAGTTGGTCATTGAGCACGGCCCCAACACCATCCGGGCCGAGCTGCAGTTTCGCTCGAACGCTGACGGCAGCTTCACCATCCATGAGCGGCTGGTCGCCGTCAAAGACGTGAGCACCACCGAAATCGCCACCGGCTTGATCGGCCTCCTCAATAACCCACGTTGGATCTACGAGCGCGGCCGCCGCGATGTCAGGATCGGCAACGACAAACACGTCATCCCGGCCATGTCAGGCGAGCGGATCGAGAACGAGGCCGCCACCGACATTGTCATCGACGACGTGCTGCGAATTGCCGGTGTCAAGCCCCTCCGCGTGTGCTATTGGGCGGGCACGACGCCCCAGCGGTCGCGCGTGACCGACACTCTGTTCCTCAACTACCTACCGGGTGAGCGTGCTTGGAAAGCCGGCCAAGTCATCAGCGAATGGGAAGCCACCCTCCGCTGTACGCAGCGTGAACCGTGACTCCATCGGGGCCGGGCGGGACGCCCGCCTTTTTCCTGTTGATGCTGGCATTGCGGTACTGGCATCCTGCCTGCACGTGCACGCTGGAAGCGTGCACCACAACCGCGGCTGGCTTCGGATGCCATTTATTCTTCACGCTTGGCTTCCAGCTCGGCCCAACGGGCGTAAAGGGCCTCGACGCGGGCTTGGGCAGCGTGGAGAGACTCGCATGCCTCGGCGAGGAGAACATGGTCGGCAGCCACCGCGGGATCGGCGATCCGTTGGTGCCACTGCTCGACTTCACGCTCGGCGGCCATGATCCGCTCCTCCATGTCCTGGTACTCTTCCTCCTCCTTCCAGCTGAGCCCCTTCTTGACCGACGGCGTGCGACGCCGAGCGGGAGCGGGCTTCTTGACCGCGGGCGGTGCCACAGCGGCCTCGGCAGCAGCGGCCGTCTCGCGGGCCCGCTCCCACTGAGCGAGTTCGGCATACATGGCCGCCCCACCCTTGCCGTCGAGAGCCAGCAACTCGGTGGAGAGTCGATCCAGCAGATATCGATCATGCGTGACCAGCACGAGCGCGCCGGGGAAATCGGCCAGACTCTCTTCCAGCACGTCGAGCGTGGGGATGTCCAGATCGTTCGTCGGCTCGTCGAGGATGAGCACGTCGGCCGGCTGCAGCATGAGCCGGGCGATGAGAATGCGAGCCTGCTCACCGCCCGACATCTCGCCCACGGGCATGTCGAGTTGATCCGGCCGAAACAGGAAACGCTTGGCGTACGCGGTCACGTGCACGTTGCTGCCGCGATACGTCACGTGGTCTCCGTTGGGAGACAAGGCCCGGCGAAGCGTCTGCGTTCGGTCGAGTTGCTCGCGATTCTGGCCGAACACGACCACGCGCAGCCCTTCGGCCCGCCAGATCTCGCCGGCGTCGGGCTCGAGTTCACCTGTGATGAGCCGCAGGAGCGTCGTCTTGCCGCTGCCGTTGGGCCCGAGCAGTCCCAGCCGGCTGCCCGGGCCGAGCGTGAACTCCACACCCGCGAACAACGCCTTGTCGCCCAGACTCTTGGTTAGGCCCTTGGCCTGCAGGAGCTTTCGCGTCTTGCGATCGGTGGCCGAAAAGTCGATCAGGGCCGTGACCTGCTGGGCGTTGCGTTCTTTCACTTCGGCCAACTCGTCCATGAGCCGGCCCGCCTGGTCGATGCGGCCCTTGGCCTTGGTCGTGCGAGCCTTCGCGCCGCGCTGCAGCCACTCGATCTCGCGCCGCACCTTGTTAGCCAGCGAACGCTCGCGGCTCGCCTGAGCGTCCAGGAAGTTCTCGCGCGTCCGGAGGAAGTCGCTGTACGTGCCGTTGGAGCTCAGGAATCCGTCAGGATAAGCCCGGTTCAGTTCAATGACGCGGTTGGTCACGCTCTCGAGAAACCGGCGATCGTGGCTGACCATCAGGCAGGCGAACGGCGCATCCTGTAGCAGGCGTTCGAGCCAGGCGATACCTTCGATGTCCAGGTGATTCGTCGGTTCGTCGAGCAGAAGCAGGTCGGGCTTGCCGATGAGCTGCCGGGCGATGGCCAACCGTTTCTTCCACCCGCCCGATAATTGACCCACCTTCTGCTCGGGGTCGGCCAGGCCCACCTGTGTCATCATGATGGCCGCCTGCACGTGCCGTTCGTGATCGTCAGGCTCGCCGGGGATCGCCGCCATCAGCGACTGTTCGACCGTCTGATTCGCGTCCAGGGTGTCTTCCTGAGGCACATACCCGAGGCGCAGCCCGCGGCGGAACGTGAGCTCCCCAGCGTCGGCCGTTTCCTGCCCGCTCAGGATGCGCAGAAGCGTGGACTTGCCCGAGCCGTTCGGCCCGATGAGGCCCGTGCGCTCGCCTTTGAACAGCCCCAGCGTGATGCCCTTGAACAGCACGCGCAAGCCGTACGACTTGGTCAAATCCCGACAACTCAGAAGGATTTCCATCCGTGGATTATACGCGAAGCGGCGTCACCGGATACGGGAGAACCCGGTGCACAAAGCAGACATTCGCCTTGCCGGTTCGACCGATGGGTTCAACCTCGCCCGGGCGATAGACTCCAGTATGACCACCATCGTCCTTCATCACGGGCTCCTGGGCTACAACACACTTCGCCTGGGACCGGCGCGGATCGCCTACTGGGACGGCATCGGCGAGACCATCTCGCGAGCGGGCTATCCGGTGTTCATCACCCGCGTACACCCCACCGCCGGCATCGAGCGGCGAGCGGAAGAACTCAAGGCCGACCTGCTCTCAGCCATGTCGGATTGGCCCGAGACCCACCGGCTCGTCATCATCGCCCACTCCATGGGCGGCCTCGACGCCCGCTACATGATCACGCATCTGGGCATGGCTGATCACGTCAACGCGCTGGTCACCATCTCGACGCCGCATCGAGGCAGTGCGTACTACGACTACCTGATCGGGCGGTTGGGTCGGCTGGGCCGGGTGCCGTTTCTTCGCGATCTCGCTGTCGATGTGCGGGCGTTCTGGGACGTCACCATGGCCCAAACGCGCAAATTCAACCAAGACGTCCCGGATGTGCCGGGCGTGAGCTACTATTCAGTCACCGCTTCATGTTCGCCGGACCGGGTGCCGGCGTGGTTGCACCACGCGTACTCGATCATCCTTCGTGAACAAGGCGAGAACGACGGCCTGGTGGCGGTCAGCAGCGCGCGATGGGGAACCGAGCTGGGTCACTGGCCCTTCCACCACTTTCATCTGATCAACTGGCGTTTGCGGCCGTTCTCGCCGCCCAGCCATGAAGATGTTCGGCCACGCTACCTGCAACTGCTCAGCCTCTTGCGCGTGGACGGGGTTCTGGACGCCCCGGCACGCCAACCCGTGTTGACCGGTCACGAGGCCTCGACCTGACCGCAGGGCCTCAACGCTGCCGAACGCGATTCCCACCAGGGACCGGCTCCGCGCCGCGGTCGTGGGCGAACTGGTCTTCGAGCTGCTGCCACCGCTCGGCCATCGCTTTGACCTTGTCGGGATACTGGGCGGCCAGATCCTTCGACTCGATGCGATCGGTGGCCAAGTCGTAGAGCTCCCAAACGCCCCCGCGTTCCTTCTCGCTGACGAGCTTGAAGTCACCGACGCGAATGGCGCGATTGCCTTCGTGGTGCCACCACAGGCAATCGCGCTGCAGACTCACATCCTCCCGAAGAAGCGGCACGAGGCTCCTGCCCGGCAAGATGGGCCGCTGCTGGCCCCGAATGCGCTCGGGCGGCGTGACGCCCGCCAGTTGCAATACGGTGGGCACGAAGTCGATGACGTGCGCCGGCCCGTGGCGCAATGCCCCGCCCGATCGGATGACGGCCGGCCAGTGCATGATGCACGGCGTGGAGATGCCGCCTTCGTGCACCCAGATCTTGTGCCGGCGGAACGGAGCATTCGACAGCGTGGCGAAGCCCGGCCCCAGGCAGAGGAACGATGCCGCCGAGCCCGGATCGGCGGACGGGTCGTGCCCGTCGCCGCGCACCATGAGCGTCGCGTCCGCGCCGTTATCGGACAGGAACACGATGAGCGTGTTGTCCCACGCCCCCATGCGGCGGATCTGTTTGAGCACACGGCCGATCTCCTGGTCCATGCGATCGACCATGGCCGCGTGAATGGCCATCTTGGTCGCCTGGAAGCGCTGTTGAGCGGACGTGAGTTCCTCCCAGGCCACCGCGTGTTTGGCCTCGCCGGGGCCGACCTTTTCGAGCAGATCGTCCTTCCAGTACCGCGGCGTGAACGCCGGATCGCGCGGCGAGAGCGGGCCGTCGTAGATGCCCCTGGCCCGCATGCGATCCAATCGTTCCTGCCGCAGCTTGTCCCAACCCGCCAGATAGCGATCGCGATACTTGGCAATGTCCTCGGGCAACGCGTGCAACGGGAAATGCGGCGCGATGAAGGCGAGATACAGGAAGAACGGCCGATCCTTATGCGTCTCGGCGTGTTCGCGGAGGAAGTCGATGGCGTACTGGGCCATCGCGGTGGTCGCGTAGTAACCCGCGTCGCGGTCCACGGGCGGCAGCAGCTCGTCGTCCAGCCAATGCTTGCGGGGTGTGAAGTAGCGATCCCAGTCGGCGAACGAATACGAGCGGTCGAAGCCCCCGTCGAGCACCTTGCCGTCGATGTGCCATTTGCCCGAATGGTAGCTTCGATAGCCGGCGGGCTTGAGCAGTTCGGGCAATAGCACCGCCCAGGCCGGCCGCTGCTTGCCGGGATCGCGGTTGACCTGCTGCGGATAATAGCCGGTCATCAAGGCCGCCCGCGTCGGCCAGCACCGCGCGGTGTTGTACATCTGCGTGAAGCGCAGCCCGTCGTCGGCCAGACGATCGAGATTGGGCGTGGCGATCTCGCCGCCATAGCAGCCGATGTCGGAAAAGCCCAGATCGTCAGCCAGGATGAGCACGATATTCGGCCGCGCGGGCAACGCAGCATCGGCGGCAAGAGCCGAACGAATCGCTCCGGCCAGAACAAGCACGACCAGCAGAGTTCGAATACCGCTCATGACACTCCGCCTCCATCGCCTCATCGCCGTGTCGGCGCGTCATCTCTTCGGGCAGGCTCGCGGCCTCACGCCGCGGCCTTGCGGCCGAACTCCGGCGGGATGCGAACCAGGGCGGCAACGATGAAGCCCGGAATGGTCGAGATCACCACCCACACGAAGAAATGCGGGTAACCCACCGTCTCCTGGATCCAACCGCTGAGCATGCCAGGCAGCATCATGCCCAAGGCCATGAAGCCCGTGCAGATGGCGTAGTGAGCCGTCTTATGCTCGCCGTCAGCAATCAGGATCATGAACAGCATGTAGGCCGTGAAGCCGAACCCGTAGCCGAACTGCTCGAGGGCGACCGCGCCGGTGATCACGGCCATATGCTCAGGCTGGGCATATGCCAGATACACAAACGCCAGGTCGGGGGTGTGCATGATGATGACCATGGGCCACAGCCAGAACCGCAACCCTTGCCGCGAGATGACGTAGCCGCCGAGCAGACCGCCGGCCATCAGGGCGCCGATGCCGATCGTGCCGTACACCCAACCCACCTGTTCGGTGGTCAGCCCCAACCCGCCGACGTCCCGCGAATCCAACAAGAACGGTGAGACCAGCTTGACTAGCTGGGCCTCGGCAAACCGGAAGAACAACAGAAACGCGATCGCGATGCTGATGCGGTTCTTGCGGAAGAACTCGACGAACGTGGCGAAGAACTCGCGGAGAATGCTGTTGGCGCCCTCGGACCGCGTGGGGCCGTCGGAGGCCGGGTACGGCAAGGCGAACTTGTGGTAGACGCAGAAGAGCAGGAACAGCACGGCCAGCACGCCCGAAACCGTGCTCCAGGCCAGCGGGATGTTGCCAGACGTGCCGCTGAACGACGCCTCGGCCGCTGTCTGCAGCCGCGGGTTGGTCTTGAAGACGACATGGGCCGGCTTGTCCCAGTTGTGCTCGTTGAATACCAGCCGAGCGCCCTCGGCGACCTCGATGGACTCATCGCCCGACTTGCGGTTGAGCACGACGACGATGTTCCTGCCGGACTCGGGCTTGCCGGAGAGGCGAACCGTCGCCACGCCGATGTTGCCGCCGGGCTTGGCCGCCGCGAGCCGAGGATCCCCAAACCGCTCGCGAAGGAAGTTCTCCATCGGCTGTGCGACATGAGCGCTCCACCAGGACGGCTCGTTCTTGCCCGCCGCGGCCGTGGCCGGCGCCGCGCAGAATCCGTTCGCGATGTTGGCCTGGCGGGCCTGTTCGAGAACCGCGTCCAACTCGGCCTTGTCGCGCGGAACGGTCGAAATCTCCACCTTCGCCGGCTCGGCGAGAACGCGAATCGACGCCTCGGGGGCGCCGGCCGGCATGGCGTCCGCCAGCACGATGGGCGCGTTGGCCGCGTCCTCCGTGACGACGACGTTCAGATCCACCGGCGTCAGGCCGCTGTGCGTCTCGATGAAACCTGCCAGCACGACGAGCAAGCCCTGGGCGGCGATGGTGGCGATACGATAGAACGTGCTGCGCACGCCGACGAAGGCTGCCTGCTGATGCTGCTCCAAACCCAGCATGTAGAACCCGTCGGCCGCGATGTCGTGCGTGGCCGAACTGAAAGCCATGAGCCAGAAGAACGCCAGCGTGTACTGGAAGAATCGCGGACCGGGAATGGAGAATGCCACCATGGCCAGCGTGACCGCAATGAGTCCCTGCATGACCACGATCCATCGCCGCTTGGTGCCCAGCACATCGACGATCGGGCTCCACAAGGGCTTGATGACCCAGGGCAGATAGAGCCAGCTTGTGTACAACGCGATGTCGGTGTTGGAAATGCCCATCCGCTTGTAGATGATGACCGAGACGGTCATCACCATGACATAAGGGATGCCCTGGGCAAGGTAGAGCGAAGGGACCCAGGCCCACGGGTTGCGACCGGCTTGTCGCGTCTGACGATCCTGTTCAAGTGTGAGTTCAGGGGTGATCATGCCCGTCATGATACAGCGGCCGTCGCCGGACGCCAGTCGTGACACCGCCAGGACAGCGACGACGATTCGGCCATGAGACCGGCCGGCACGAGAGCCCGAATCACGCCGCCCTGCCCGCTTCCGCGGCGGGTCACACGGCGGTCGCACGACATATGCAAGAAAAACGTGTCCGCGCCGGCCGATTCCTGCTATCCTGGTGCACGCAAGTCAATGGGCGACTGCTCCGGCCGAGGCATGCGTGCGGGCGAACCCGGACGGCGGCAGCGATCAGCAGGAGGCCGCACATGAGTCACGAGCAGACGAGACGCGATTTCTTGAAAGCCGGATCCGCGGTAGTGGCCGGGGCGACCTGGTGCGGTTCGCGGGCGACGGCGGACGCATCGCAGACGGCAGCCTCCCGGCCGGCTGATGCTGATCGCCCCGTCGATCCCGCCACCATCCTCAACTACAACTCCAAGATGGGCTATCGACGGCTCGGCAAGACCGGACTCATGATCTCGGAGATCAGCCTCGGCGGACATCCCGGACCCGGAGGCGACAGTGAAGCCGTCCGCCGTGCGGTGCTCGAACGAGCCATTGCCCTGGGCATGAACTACGTGGACAACAATATCGTCGAGGAGTGCGCGCTATACGGCCGGGCCATGGGCAAGGATCTGCGCAAGCACTTCTACATCGGCTTTGCCTCCTGGCCCGAGAAGCTCACCAGCGAGTACGAGGACCAGATCACCGTGCCGGGTCTGCTCGCGGAGATCGACGCCCGGCTAAAGGCGTACAACACCGACATGCTCGACCTGTGGCGGCCCGTCGGTGCCACCTGGGGTGAGGGCCAGACCAAACAAGACACCATGTGGGAAGTGAACGAGAAGACGCTCGACAAAGTGGTCGAGGCGTTCGACCGCGCCCATCGGCAGGGCAAGGTGCGCTTCCTGGGCATCTCCGCCCATAAGCCGAGCGTGTTCAAACGCGTGCTCAATCAATACCCGCAGTTCTCGGTGATTCTCTTCCCGTACATGTTCCTGACGAAGTCGTTCGGCGGTGACAGCTTGCTGGCGCTGGCGGCCGAGAAGAACGTGGGTGTCATCGGGATCAAGCCCTTCGCGGCCGGCGCGACGTTCGTCGGCGGCACACCCATCAAGTTCGAGGGCAACGTCGATCCGCGAGCGACGTCATTGCTCAAAGCCATGCTGGCCGAAAAACGCGTCTCGGCCATCATCCCCGGCGTGGCCGTCCCCGAACAGCTCGACGCCAACGTCCGGGCGAGCTACGAGCGTGACCAGCCACTGACGGAAAAGGACAAGCAGGCACTACTCGAATGCACGGAGAACTTCCACGCCCATCTGCCCGCGCACTACCAGTGGCTGCACCGCTGGAAGATGGTGTGAGGGGTACCCGGTATCTGATGTGAAGGCTGAGGGGCTCGACCATCCATGATCACGCGTCGGGATTTCTGCAAACACAGCATGGCCGGGCTTGCCGCGGCCGCCACCACGGGTGCGTCGATCCGGACCGTCACGGCCGCAACCGATTCTCCCGGGCAACAGCGCGAGAGGCACCCGTTCATCATCGGGTTGAACACCAGCACACTTCGCGGCCACAAGCTGCCCATCACGCAGACGATCCGCATTGCCGCCCAGTGCGGCTACCAGGCCATCGAGCCTTGGCCAGATGAGCTCGACCGCCACATCGAGGCCGGCGGAACGCTGAAGGATCTCCGCAAGGAACTGGAAGACCTCGGTCTGCGAGTCACCGGGGCCATCGCGTTTTACGAGTGGGCGGTCAACGATCCGCAACGGCGAGCCCGTGCATTCGAGGAGGCTAAGCGGCGAATTGAGCAGATCGGCCAGCTCGGCGGGACGCACATCGCCGCGCCGCCGGCCGGTGATCTGGCCGGCGTGGAGCTCCTCGCCGCCGCCGAACGCTATCGCGAGCTGCTGGAGTTGGCCGAGCGATTAGGCATGGGTGTGATCCCCGCCTTGGAAGTGTGGGGGCGGGCGGCCCGACTTTCGCGACTCGGCGAGGCCGTCCATGTCGCCCTGGAAGCTCACCATCCGGCAGCCTGCGTCCTGCCCGACGTCTATCATCTGTACGCTGGTGGCTCCGACCTCGACGGCATCGCCCTGCTCAACCCCCGGCTCCTGGCCGGCTTCCATCTGAACGATTACCCCGCCCAGCCGCCTCGCGAGACCATCGCCGACCGCGACCGCGTCTACCCCGGCGATGGCATCGCCCCGCTCGACAAGCTGCTGCGAGACCTCGAGATCATCGGCTATCGCGGCCCGCTTTCGATTGAATTGTTCAATCCGGAATACTACCGGCAGGATCCGCTCCTGGTCGCGCGAACCGCCTTCGAGAAAACGCAAGCGCTCCTGAGGAAGCTATGAGCTGTGAGCTACGGGCTATGAGCCAGACATCCGGTTGACGCTGATAGCTGATAGCTGACGGCTGAGAGCTGACAGCTGATAGCTCACTCCTGCGGTTTTTCCAGCACGCCGCGCCGCTGGAGCGAGCGGGCAACCAGCCAGCACAGGACCGCCCAGGTTAGCCCCGCCGACCACCCGGCCAGGACGTCGGTCGGGTAATGCACGCCCAGAAACACGCGGCTGAGGCCGATCAGAAACGTGGCGGCGACGGCCAGAAGCAATGAGTAGATTCGCAATGTCCAGCGTTCGACCAATTGGGCCAGCAATACGCCGAGTGTCATATATACAACAGCGGACATCATGGCGTGTCCGCTGGGAAAGCTCAGCGACTGCTCTTGCACCAGATGCGGCACGATCGACGGCCGTTCCCGCCCGAAGATCTCCTTGAGCCCCATGGTCAGTGCCCAGCCCGTACCGCTGGCCAGCAGCACCAGCCACATCGCGTGGCGCTTGCGGGCCAGCAGCAGATAGCCGGCCACCGCCAGGACCAGAAGCGTCAACACCGTGTACCCGCCCAGAGCGGTGATATCCATGGCCACCCGCTCGACCCAGGGCGGCCCGATCGGCTCGGCCGGCGCGTCCGCCGTGCGCAGCTTGAGCGTCACCCACTCGTCGAACGTGACCGTCTCGCCCTCGATGACCTCGTCGGCCAGCTCGGCAAACGCCCAGACGCCCAGCACGATCACCAGGAGCGTGATCAACAGCACGGGCTGGCCGATGGCCCAGTCTCGCACGCGGGCCAAAAGCCTAACCAACCAGGATGTGGTTGCGCGTTGGTCGGACATGGCGTGTGATCGTCGTGTCCAAAAGAGCCGGCAGAATCAGGCCCCACCGCTTGCTTTGCGTCGGATTCGATGCAAACCGTTGCTCTATTTATACGCCACGCTGAGCGCCTGCGTGAACATGGGTGTCGTCCCGCAGCAGCCACCGATGATGTTCGCCCCAGCCTCGACGAGTTCCTTGGACTTGGCGGCGAACTCCTCGGGCGTCATGCGGTAGACGATGTTGGCCCCATCGATCTCGGGCAAACCGGCGTTAGCCTTCACCCAGATGGGTACGGACACCACCGCCCGCATCTTGGCCGTCACCTTGATGTAGTTCTCGATGCCGATGCCGCAGTTGCACCCGACGATGTCCGCCCCGGCCGCCGTCAGTTCGGTCGCCGCCTTCTCGGCGGTCACACCCATCACCGTCGCGGTCTTGTCGCGACCCGAGTCGAACGTCATGCAGCCCACGACCAACAAGCCCGTGGTCTTGGCCGCCCGCACCGCCGCCACCGCCTCGGCCAGCTCGGTCATGGTTTCGACCACCAGGGCGTCGGCACCACCCTCCGCCAGAGCTTCGGCCTGTTCCTTGAACGCGTCGAAGAGTTCCTGCTCTTTGACCTCGCCCATCATGACCATCTTGCCGCTCGGTCCGATGGACCCGAAGACCAGCGCATTGCCGGCCGCCGCCTCTTTGCTGATGGCCGCCCCCGCCCGGTTGATCTCGCGGACGCGGCCTTCCGCCTTGTGCTTGGCCAGCGTGATGCGGTTGGCGCCGAACGTGTTCGTCAGGATGATCTGGGCTCCGGCGGCCACATAAGCCTCGGGCACCTTGCGGACCGTGTCGGGCTTGACCAGATTCCACTCCTCGCGGCAGTAGCCGGCCGGGCAGCCCAGCTTGTCGAGTTCCGTCCCCCACGCCCCGTCGGCGATGGTCACCTTGCCTTTGAACTGCTCGGCCGTGATTGCCATGGTCAACCTCGCGGCATTCGCCCTTTTCTTGTTGCGGAAATGCTACCAGCCGTGGGATACGTCCCGCCCGACCGGCCGGCACAGGAGGACGGCGTCCCGCCCATCCGAGGCGGGCAAGACACCCACCCCGCCGGCCCGCTCAGAATACCAGGAGTGTCGGATATCTCAAACCGGCCGATTACATCAAGCGCGTCCGCCATCCCGACTGGGAGTCCAGGATCGCGGAGTGCGTGCTGCGACCGATTCGACCTCGTCTTGCGGCCCAACGACAAGCTCGCCCGCGACTCGCTCGCCATGTACGAAATCTGGGACGATGTGATTGTCAAGCCGGGCATCGAGGCAGAATGCGAACTCCCGGCGAC
This sequence comes from Planctomycetota bacterium, assembly GCA_029550525.1. GTDB lineage: Bacteria > Planctomycetota > Phycisphaerae > UBA1845 > PWPN01 > JACQVT01. Next base: position 53,375 of record JAKPHF010000003.1, on the reverse strand, counting down.
GAAACCCGACAGCTAATGCGTTCCAGGCCCCATCTCCGGCCCATTGCCCACAGCTCATCATTCACAGCTCTTCCCAAATCTCACAGGTACCTCTCTTTAGAGACGCCGTATACGTTGGAAATGAGTCCCAGGGCGGACTATAAGGGAGCGAGCGTCTCGCCCCCTCGGACGGGCAAGACGCCCGGTACGTGTTTAGCACGCAAGAGAGCAACTTGGCTCCGCCCTGACAGCGCACGAAGTCAGTAGAGAAGCGCGCAGCTCCGCCCCGAAGGGGCGCGAAGTCAGTAGCCGTGGGCGTAAGTCCACGGACCGCGGGCGCCAAAAAAGCTATACCCCTGTCAACCTGAGGGCGGCGAAGCCGCCCTCAGGTTGACAGGAGGTGTTAGTGCGGGCCCAGCACCGGCGGCTCACGCCGCCGGCTATTGACCGGCACCCCTGCGGGGCGAAACGGTGCCGCACGCTGAACGCGTACACGGTGTCGAGCAAGATGCTCGACATGCGCGATCCGAGGCGGGCAAGATGCCCGCCCCCCGAAGAGGAGGACGGGCACGCGACTCGTCCGTGAGAATTCGTATACGTGAAAGATGATCTGCACGAGGATGAGGCAGTGAACATCATACGCGAACCGAAGGTGTATCTGGTCGGCATGCAGATGGTCAACGACGCGGAGGTGGACCGCTTCCTGGCCGACCACGGCGTATCACACTGGACGACGGATACGACCGTCGCCGGCGAGAAGCTCTCCGAGATCGCCGGCCGCATTTGCTACATGAGCTTCGCCAAGCCTCGGCCCGGCGGCAACGGAGCGTATCTGGGCCACATCCTCGAGGTTGGTCACGGCAGCGTGCTCGAGCATGCCGTGTTCAACTTCATCATCACCGGCGTGTCGCGAAGCTTCACACACGAGCTGATCCGCCACCGCGCGGGCTTCGGCTACTCGCAGCTGTCGCAGCGTTACGTGGACGAATCGACGGCCGAGTACGTCGAGCCCGACTGCATCGCCGAAGATCCGCGTCTGCATGAGATTTGGCTGCGAGCAATTGAAACCAGCCAAAAAGCCTACTGCGAGCTGGTCGAGGGATTGATGAGCCGGTTCCAGAGCATCGAGGACAAGACGCTTCGCCGCAAGATGGCCCGGCAGGCCGCCCGCTCCGTGCTGCCCAACGCCACCGAGACCAAAATCTTCGTGACCGCCAACGCCCGAGCGTTGCGTCACTTCATCGAGCTGCGCTGCAACGAATACGCCGAAGTCGAAATCCGGCGGGTCGCCGCTGCCGTCCTGCGGGTTGTAAAGGAAGTGGCCCCCCACCTGTTCGGCGACTACACGTTCGAACCACTGCCCGACGGTACCGTCGCCGCACGCACGCCACATATGAAGGTGTGAATGCGAGCTGTGAGCTTTGAGCTATGAGCTGTGAGCTTTGAGCCAGACGCCGAACGGTGGTCGTGCTGCGAGCGTCTGCGTCCGCGCGCAGCGCCTCGAAAACTCAGCACAACGCCGGTAGTGACTCCCCCCGAAAGAGTGCAACGTCAGTACTGCTTCCGCCCTGAAAGGACGCGAAGTTAGTAGCCGTGGGCGTGAGCCCACGGACCACCGGCTTCCCGAGATCCATCTCCTGTCAACCCGAGGGCCGCTTCGCCGCCCTCGGGTTGACAGGAGGCAAGGTCTGACACCGGCCACACCGGCGGCTCACGCCGCCGGCCACTAACCTCCGCCCCTAAACGCGTACATCGCCGTCGTGACACAGCGAGAATCGCCCCCCACGCCAACATTAGCACCGCTCCCGGCCGGTTGAGCCGGTATTTGATGTCTGGCTCGTAGCTCACAGCTCAGAGCTCACCGCTTTTCCAAATTCCGGCCCGACGACAACGGGCACCACTTGCTTTTCCACCGTGATGGTCACCGGCTCGTCCGTCACCAGATCGCCGTCGAGGCTGAAGGCCATGGGCGGCTCGGCCTGGATGCGCACGCGGCCGGCGCGGCGGTAGACGATGGTGTCGTCCTCGAGATGCGTGCCGGCAAAGTATCGTGACGCCAGCACGGCCAGATCGGTCAGGCCGTTGGCCCGCACGAGCAGCACCTCCACCTGACCGTCCTGCAGATCGGCGTAAGGAGCCAGCATCATGCCTCCGCTGGTCGTCCGGCCATTGGCGAGCACGACATTGTACAACTGCTCGTGCACCGTGGGTCCGTCATCGAACTGGAGGATGACCTCGTACGGCTTGAGTTCACCGAGCTTCTGAGCGACGCCCCGCAAGTACGCCAGCGGCCCCCACCATCGCTTGACCTCCTCCGTCGCCCATTGCAGCACTTCCCCGCTGAAGCCCGCCGACCCCATATTCACATAGTAGATCCGTCGCGTCGGGCTCTCGAGCAGAACCCGGTCGATCCGCTCCACTCGCGGTGATGCCAATAATTCGACAGCTTGCTGCGGGTCCGGCGGAATCGCCAGCGTCCGGGCCAGATCGTTGCCCGTACCCAGCGGCAGGATGGCCAGCGGCAGCTCCCGCCCTGGCTCGGCCAGCGCGTTGACCACCGCGTTCACCGTCCCGTCGCCACCGGCGGCCACGATCAGCTCAAACTTCGCCTCGGCCGCTTCCGTGGCGGCCCGAACGACCTCATCCCGCGAAGACACCTGCCGCAGGACCACGCCGGAGCGGCTCAGCAACTCGGCGCGCAGCGCTTCGGCCTTGCCGGCCGATCCGGCGGACGGATTCCAGAGGATCAGGATCCTTGGTTGCATCGCGCACTCGCTATGGGCGGCATCCCGCTCGACACCGCGCGCGGAACGCCTCCACACCGCAATCGTGCAGGATGATAGGCCCGCGCGGTTGAAGGCGGACGAGACGCCCCCCAGAACAACGCAAGCGTCGGCAACAGCAGCGAAAAACCACTGGGGGCAATCCGGACGTCCGACAATTCCTGAAGATCATGACCGGCCCGACCATGCATCGCGTCATTGACTATGACCGGCTGCCCATATCGCCACGCGCACTGGGCAAATGACTTAGCGGCTGCTCCCAAGCGCATGGGGCAAAACCGCTATTGAACGCGACCCGATGGAAACTCGCCGTCCGAACCGCCTACGGTTTGGATGGATCGATTTTGTGAAAGGAGGATCCGATGAAGTGGCTTCCTATTTTTGTTTTCATGCTGGCTGCCATCAGTGTCGTCACGGCCGGCTGCCGAGATCGTGACACCGCCACGGATCGGAAAGTGGCTGAGGACACCGAGGTCAAAGAGAAGCTCTTCGGCGGTACGGAAATCGAGAAGAAGGAACTCATCGAAAAGAACGGCCAATACGAATTGCGGGAGCAAGAGACGGAAATCGACGACAAGGGCAACGTAACCGAACAGAAAGAACGCGTGAAGAAGCCGGACGCAGCAGACGTGAACGTTGATGCAGACGAGACCGGCGTGCGCGTGGACATCGATGCACGCGATCGTGACTGATTCGGATGGCTTGAAAAAACACGACATGGCGGGCTGAAGGGCCGGGTGAGCCCGGACCGCTGCGTTTGCCCGCATCTTTGCAGGAGAGATCTATGTTTCGCATGGCATTGGTCTTGTGGTTCGTCTTGGGACTGGGTTTTACCGTAGTCGGCTGCGAGCGCGGACGGGAGCGCGAGACGACGCCGTCCGGGGAAATCGAACGTGAGCGTGAGCGAGAGACGCTCCCCAACGATCGAGGCCTGGACATAGAGACGCCACGCGGGAGGTCGGAAACCGAGCGCTGATTGGGGATGACGTTTCCGCCGAGCCCGTCCCGTGCGGACGGCCGCGTCCCGAGACGCGCGAACGCGGTCCGGGAGACGGCTCAATCGAGGCTTCATATGCAGCAAGTGCGCCGGGCGGTCGTGGTGGCCGGCCGCGCGTGTTCAAGGAGACATTGCCATGACTCGCTTTCTGATGGGTACACTGCTAATCTCGGCCCTGAGCTTGTTTGCCCTGGGCTGCGAAAACCGAGGCCGTGAGGGCACCCAAGATAAAGGTACCGGAATGGAAACCGGGACCGAATCGACAACCCCGCAAGGCGAAATGGACCGGACGACGCCCCCCAATGGTACGGGCGTGACCCCGCGCGATACCGACTCCGGCATTAGCGTGCCTCCCCGCGACACCGGCGGCACGAGCGGTACAAGCGGTACGGGCACAGGCGCCGGTCAGACCGGTACGGGAACAACAGAAGACACAACCACTGGGACACCGAACGAATAGCGTCTTTCAGCCGCCGGGGAGGACATCTTGCTTCGGGGGGCGGGCGTCGCGCCAGCCTCTCACATGGACGAATGGCGCCTACCCCCGACAGGCGCCCAACCCCGTTGACCCGGCCGCACAAAGCTCGCCGGAGCAACCTTCGTGACGCGCTGCTCACGGCCGCGATCGGCCGGCTGAGCGCAACTGCTCGAGCCGCCGGGCCATATCCCGGACCCGAGCCTCGTCCTCCGTAACGCGGTTGCGCTGTTCGCCCGGGTCATCGGCGAGGTGATACAGTTGCCCCGCAGGATCGTTGCCCAGCTCGGTGTTGGTTTTCTGATTCCGCTGAGGGCCGTTGCCCGGTGAGATGTACTTGAACGGCCCCTGACGCAGCGAGAGCACATAGCCCTGCTCGATGAGATATTCACGGCCGGCGCGGTCCTCGCCCAGCAGCGCCGCGAGTTGATCGAGACTATCGGGGAGCTCGCCGCGTCCGAGCTTCGCACCGGCCAACGCAGCCAACGAAGCGCCCAGATCGACTTGGCACACCAGCGCGTCGCTCATACCCGGCTTGACGCGAGCGGGCCAGCGAACCACGAAGGGTACGCGCGTGCCGCCCTCGAAGTTACTGTACTTGCCGCCCCGCCACGGCCCGGCCGGTCGATGATCCCCCAGCCTTTCAACCGCATCGTCCTGGTAGCCGTCATCGACGACGGGGCCGTTGTCGCTGGTCACGATGAGCAGCGTGTTGTCGGCAAGCCCGAGCCGATCGAGCGTCTCGGCGATGCGGCCGACGCACGCGTCGAACTGCAAGATGACATCGCCGCGCGGTCCCATGCCACTCTTGCCCGCAAAGCGCGGATGCGGCACGCGAGGAACGTGAATGTCGTGTGTGGCGAAGTACAGGAAGAACGGCCGGGATCGGTTGTTCTCGATGAACGCGATCGCCTTGTCGGTGATGACATCGGCCATATCCTCATCCACCCAGCGGGCCGACTTGCCGCCGCGCATGTAGCCGATTCGGCTGATGCCGTTCACGATGGCTTGGTTGTGCCCGTGACTGGGATGCAGTTTGAGTAGCTCGGGATTCTCCTTGCCCGTGGGCTCGCCGGGGATGGGCTGATCATACTCGACCGTGATCGGGTCGGCGGGATCCAGCCCCACCACGCGATGGTTCTCGACGTACACGCAAGGGACGCGGTCGCCGGTGGCCGGGATCAGAAAGCAATAATCAAACCCGATCTCCAGCGGGCCAGGCTTGATTTGGCCGTTCCAGTCAAGGTTCGGGTCGCCCAGACCGAGATGCCACTTGCCGACCACGCCCGTCTTGTAGCCGGCACGTTGAAGGACGGACGGCAGCGTCGCACGGCCCGGCTCGATGATCAACGGCGCGTTGCCGCGCAAGATGCCCGTGCCCTTGCGCCGCCAGGCGTACTCGCCCGTAAGCAGCGAGTACCGCGACGGCGTGCAGGTCGCACTCGTGGAGTGCGCATCCGTGAACCGCAGCCCCTGCTCGGCCAGCCGATCGATATGCGGCGTCTTGATCCGCGTGGCGCCGTAGCAGCTCACGTCGCCGTAGCCCAGATCGTCCGCGTAGATGAGCACGATGTTCGGCGGTGTGGCCGCGTGAACATACGAAGCGAACAGCAGCAACGCGAGTATCCGGGTGAGCATGGTTGCCTCCCTGGCCCGTGGCCAGTGGCCAATTGTCCGTTGTCAGTTGCCAGTGGTGAGAACCACCAACACATCCGCTTCCGCGACGGGAGGATATGATCCGCAGATTGCAAGATTACAGGTTTAACAGACCCTTGCAATCCATGAACGGCCGCCTCTGCTATCTCTGTTTGCTCCTGTCGGACTGCTTTCGCGATCGCGCCCCGATCAAACGACAGATTCCGTCGCGGATGTGGGGCGGCCGCATCCCGGGCAGATGCCGGTCGTGTTACCGCGAAGATCGTGGCCGCACTCCACGCACAACCCCAGGCGGCGACGGCGGCGACGCTTCCATCTGCGGCGGGCGTAAGCCGTCACCGGCACGATGCCGAACAGCATTGTCGGCATCCAGAGCGGTAGTGTCATCCCCGTACGAACGAGACTCATGCGAAGCGGACCGGAAGCGGGATCATATACCGTCCGCCACTCGAAGCCGAGCAAACTGAAGACATGGTCGGGCCGAACCATCGCCTCGTCGGAGTAGCTGCGGTACGTGACCATGTACAATAGACGGCCCGGGACGAGCACGAGCAGGTGATCCTCGTGCCGTGAAGGATGAGCGGCGCTTCGCGTCAGCAGTTGAATCCGATTCTCGTCGACGTGAACGCGCGAAGGATCCACGCGCCGCAGCGGGTACGCGAGCAAGCGAAAGGGAACGATACCCGCGCTGAGCCCACGCACGGCCAGATGGCTCGTGCTCTGCCCGTAACTGGCCGCCCACAGCCCCAGCCAGAGCAGCGTGCCGACGCTGAGGACGAACAGTAGGGCCTTGCGGATCACGGCAGATGCCTCCGGCGGACGGCCTTGGGCGTTCAGGCGTTACCCGAGGCCGACGCGGCGATCTTCACCGCTTCGGCCAAGTCGAGCTGCTTCTCGTAGATGGCTCGGCCGATGATGATGCCCAGCAGCGGCAGTTGCACCAGCCGCTTGACGTCCTCGATGTCGGTGACGCCGCCCGAGGCGATGATGGGCACCGGGCAGACCTGGGCGAGAACCTTGGTCGCTTCCATGTTGGGGCCCAGCAGCATCCCGTCGCGACCGATGTCGGTGTAGATGATGGCGGCCAGCGGCCAGTCGGCCACGCGCTCGGCGATCTGCAGCGCGGTCTCACGCCGCTCCTCGGTCCAGCCCCGCACCGCGACCTTGCCCTGCCGTGTGTCCAGCCCCAGAGCGATCTTGCCCTTCATGGCCGGCGTGTGCACGAGCCGCTCGAACCACGGCCAGTCCTCCAGGGCCTGCGTGCCCACCACACAGCGCTGCACCCCGGCGTTCAACAGCTTTTCGATGGTCGCCGTGTCCCGCAGACCTCCGCCGACCTCCAGTTTGAGGTTGGTGGCCTTGAGGATGCCCTCGATCACCGGCAGATTGCGCACGCTGCCCTCGCGGGCGCCGTCCAGATCGACCACGTGCAGCCAGCGCGCCCCCGCCTGCTCGAATTGCCGAGCCACCGCGACCGGATCGTTCGAATACTCGATCTGCTGGTTGTAGTCGCCCTGCAGCAGCCGAACGCATTTGCCTTCACGAAGATCGATCGCGGGAAGAATGTCCATGAATGTCAGACTCCAAAATCAGAGACAGAAGACAGGAGACAGGAGTCAGAGGTCAGAAGTCAACAGTCTGCGAGTCTCCTACTTGGCCTCCACGGCCTTGGCCTGAATGCGATTGGGCTTCAGGTCCAGCAGTTCGATCGCTTTTTCGAACTCGCCTTCAGCCAGCCGTTCAAACAGGTCCTGACCACCCATCCGGGCGTTGATGCGGAACCTCACCAGGCCTCCGGTCATATCATAGTTGACCTTCTCGACGCCCTCGATCTCACTCAACATTTTCCTGAGTCGGATGGCCGCCGGTGCTTTCAGTCCCTCGACCTCCAGGATCAGTTCGCCCCCGGCGCTCAGGGCGGTGGACCACTGGCTGAGCACCTGTTGATAAATCTCGTTGACCACCCGTTGCCCGGCGATATCGAGCGCCTGCTTGCCGGCCTGAGGGCTGAACTCCTTGCGGCCCCGAGCTCCACCGCGCGTCTGCGGCAACCCTACGCTGGCCAGCAGTTTGCCCGTATCCGTCCAGAACACCTTGACCTGGGCGTCGCAGTTGTAGAAGGCCACCGGCGTGCCGTACAGATTTTCCATCCCCGCCTGGTTGGCGTTGGCCGTCCCCGTGATGAGGATGTGAGCGCCGAAATCCTTCGCGATGGCCTGCAACCTGGCGAGGTTGTCCTGGACGGCAGCGTCGGCCTTCTCCTTCTCGGCGATGGCCTGCACCTGATTACGATCCACCAGATCGAACCCGCTCTTGAGCATCCGCTCTTCAATCTTGGTCTCGAGGATGCTTTGAGCTTCCGTGTTGCCGTCGATCTTTTCGACGATATGGACCATGATCTTGGGCCGACCGATCTGGTTCAGCACGTTCTGGATGGCGCCCCACGAATCGACCATGGCCTTCTTGGAGACACGGGCCTTGATCCAGACTTTCACCGTGCCGCCACCCACCACGGGCGTCGGCCCTTTGACGATCTGGTAATCGGTCACGATGCCTTCGGCCCGGCTGATGATCGTGTCGTGTATGAGCTGGAAGTTCTCGACCTGACTCTGCGAGAAAATCTCGACCTTGCCGCCTTTTTCCAGCGCCTCGCGCAAAGCAGCCTTGATGGCCTGGTCCTTGTCGAGACCTTCGCCCTCCGCCTCCACCACGACCACCTCATCGTCGGCAGCAGTGGCCATCGGCGCGGCTGCCGGATTCTGGGCGAGCACCGGAGCCCCAGCCAGCAGCGCGAATACCGCTGCGCACACGAACGCGGCACGAGCGACAGACCTCATTCAAGCCTCCCGGCCCATGCGGGCCTCGGTGGTGGAAACCTGGCGACCGATCACGATTGTCCCACACCCGTGCCCCGCGTCAAGGCAGCCCTCGAGCACTGGCCGGCCCGGATCGCGGCCCGATATCGACAGGTAGTGCGTTCTGTCTCGCGAGCGGGGCGACCTCTGCCTGCTCCATCGTTCTCACAGATTCTGGATTCGCTGCTCGACGTCGCGGGCTTGCAGGGCGAAAACGATGTCGTCCAGATCGCCTTGCATGACCCGATCGAGGTTGGCATCCATGCCGATGCGGTGGTCGGTGCAGCGGTTTTGAGGGAAGTTGTACGTCCGGATGCGCTGGCTGCGATCGCCCGAGCCGATCATGGTGCGGCGGCTGGCGTCGCGCTGGGCGATCTGACTGGTCAGGATATGGTCGTACACGCGCGACATGAGGATGCGGCGGGCCTTGGCCCGGTTCTTGTGCTGACTCTTCTCGTCACGCATGGAGACGGTGATGCCCGTCGGAATGTGCTCGAGCTTGATCGCCGACGAAACCTTGTTCACGTTCTGCCCACCCGGACCGCCCGCCCGGCTCACGTGTTCGATGACGTCCTTCTCCCAGTCGATCTGCACGTCCACCTCTTCGGGCTCGGGCAGGACGGCAACGGTTGCGGCGGACGTGTGAATGCGGCCCTGGGCCTCGGTCTGGGGAACACGCTGCACTCGATGACCGCCTCCCTCATACCCGAAGTGCTGATAGACGCCCTCGCCTTTGATATTGAGGACCACTTCGCGGTAGCCACCGAGATCCGACGGACTGGCGTCCAAGACTTCGACCTTGAACCCGTGCCGTTCGGCGAACCGCTGGTACATGCTGAACAGGTCGCCGGCGAACAGGGCCGCCTCTTCACCGCCCGTGCCCGCCCGGATCTCGAGGATGACCGAACCGACGGCGGCGTCCTCGCCCGTAACCAGCGTCTTCTTCAGCGATTCGAGTAGTTCCTCGCAACGCCGACGGCCGGCGGCGATCTCTTCCTTGGCCAGCGCCTTAAGCTCGGCATCGACGCTCGCATCCTCGAGCAGGCTCTGATTCTCCTCCACGTCGGCCAGGGCCTTGCGGTAGGCGAGGTACGGCTCGACGATCCGCCGCAGCTTGCCGTGCTCTTTGTTGAGCTGAACGATGCGTGCCGCGTTCCCCGCCACTTCCGGCGAGTTCATCTCGTCCGACACCTCGTTGTAGCGCCGACGAAGGTCCTCGAGTTTCTCGATCAGCCGTTCGGTGGTCGCGTTGCTGGCCATGGTTCCAACCGCTGCGGGATCGTCCGTAGATACAAAAACACCACGCCGGATCGGACGCGCTCACGGGAGACTCCCCAAACGCTGCCGATCCGGCGTGGTGATCTATCGATGCAGCGCCCAGGCCTCGACTGCTGCCTGCCAGTGCCCACATCGAGGCGCACGGCAGGCCATAAGAGCGAGGCTAGGCCTTGGCTGCCTTCTTCTTCGAGCCCTTGAAGTACTCGCCGCCGAACTTCTTGGTGAACTTCTCGACGCGGCCGGCGGTGTCCACGAAACGCTCCTGCCCCGTAAAGAACGGATGGCAATTCGAACAGATTTCAACCTTCAGCTCAGGCCGGGTCGAACGGGTCTTGAACGTATTGCCGCAACCGCAAGTGACGGTGCACTCGACGTACTTGGGATGAATGTCAGCTTTCATATCAGTCCTTCCGCTTACTCAGCGTCAAATCATCGGCGGGCAGGCCCGCCCGTCCGGCCGAACCGGGGGCGCAGCCGCCCCGCAGGACCGGAATCCGATTAGTATACTCACCTCGCCGAGCAATTCAATGAGTCCGCCCCACCCCGTCGCACCTCGCCCCACAACCTGCACGGGCCCGGGTATCCGGTGCCGCCCCCCGGGCAAAGCACCGAACCCCAGGCCCGTGTCGTGGAATTTGGTTTCGATCGTGCCGGCTGTCCCCGTCCTACCGGCCCCAGCCGCCGAGGCTCGACCGGTGGATGCTGATCGGCCTGGGCCCTTGGACCCGTGCGGGAGCGACGTTGGCGACCGGCCGGCTGTAGCTCGCCGGGACATTGCGGACCATCGGAGTCGCTGCGTAGCCGGTTCGATGGATCACCGGGCTGCTGTAGGAGTCGGTTCGGCTGGTCACCCTCCCGCCAGGAGCGGTGTGACCGGTCGCCATCGCGGTCGCACCGTGGGAGCCGGCCGACCCGCCCGCCTCGGCGGTCCGCACGAGACCGCCTTCCGCCAAGGTGCCGCCGTAGCTGGTGGCCACATGCCCATCGGTCCCGATGCTCATGTTGAAGGTCCCCGCGTACGCCGGCCCGACCACCGGAGCCAACGCATGGCTGAACGAGACATCGAGGGAGTTGCCGTCGAACCCCACGGCCAGGCCTCGACCGATGGTCACCGGCCCGGCAGTGTCGGTCCGAGTTCGGGCGTAGCCTTGCCCGCCCACACCGGTGTAGTTGGCGGTCGCCGACGCAGTGCCCGGATACCCCAGACCGTTGGTTGCCGACGCGCTGGTGCTCGCCTCGCCCGCCCAAGCGCTGCCTGCCCCTGCCATCCCCATCATCATCACCGCGGCATATCGTGAGAACCGTTTCATGGCTCCTGCTCCTCTTTTTTTCGTCTGCCGGTGGAATTCTGTCCGTCTGTGGTGCAGGCCTTCCGCATGCTTTCGCAGGCAAGGATGCCTGCACCACTCATGTCCTGTTACCGAACTTCAATCGCCACGCCCCGAGAATGCCCGTTCCCGTACATGCTGGTCCGGCTGATGGACCGCACGTTCACGTTGCTCGCCCGGGCGGGCCCGCTGCGGCTGATGCCGATCCCATCCGCTCGAGCGGAGGCTCGCCAGCCGGCTCGGCTGTCCGCAACCACGCTACTCCGAGCCACGCCGCCATAGGTGTCCGCGAGGGAGTCACTGTTGCTAACCGCCCGGCCTCCCCAACTGCCGTGGCTGCGAGCCAGGCTGTTGCTGTCGGCGTACCCGTACCGGCTCAGCGCGGTGGAGTACGAGCGGCTCTCGGCAGTACCGCCATACATACCCCAGGCGTCCGCCACGCTGTTGCTGATCGCCACGCCGTGCACCGCACCAGCCAGGCTCTCGCTGCTGGCCAAGGCGCTCCCGCCATACATCCCGCGGGCATCGGCTCGGGAGTTGCTGATCGCCAGGCCGTGGTCGGACACCGCCACCGCATCGCTCCCGGCGTAGCCGTAACGGTTCCCGTAGGCGGTCGAATTGGCGATGGACCGGCCGCCGTTGGTGGCCCCGGAGTAAGCGGTCGCGTCCGCGTTGCCGTAGGCAGTGGCGTTGGACGAACTCGACCCACCATTGGTCGCCACCGACACCGCCGTGGCCGAGGCGGCCCAGGCGGCGGTTGCGGTCATCATCAAGGACGCTGCGCTTGCAGTCAGAATTCTGGCCCTCATGTGCAATCTCCTGTTCAGCTCCAGCACGGAGGGGACCTCCACCCGCCCCGGCGAACACCGTTGCTGCTCGGGACGAGTGTTCACCGGTACAGACAGGCAACCCACGCCAAAAGTTTGAGAATGTTAAATATTTTTTCTTGAGAACTCTTTCACGATGACGATCACCCTCCGCCGGAGAGGAGATCGATAGAATGTAAGTCTTGTTCTGTACGTATCTTACAGAATGAAAGGCTGATTACCGGGCGGAAATTGCGCTGGCGACCGCTTCCAGGAGCTGCTCTTCATCGACCGGCTTGACCAGGTACCGGCAGAAGCCGGCTGCCTTGCTCCGATCGACGTAGATCTTGTCGGAATAGCCGCTGAGCATGACGCCGGGGACCTGCTGGATGGGTCGCAGTTCCCGCATTAAATCCCAGCCCGTCCCGTCCGCGAGGCGAAAATCGCTCAGGAGAACGTCGATGGGCTTGGACCGGGCGATGTCCAAGGCGTCCCGGACGGTGGCCGCCGTGCTCACGCGGTAGCCGCTGCCTTCCAGGAACATGCGGAGCATCTCGCACACCGGCTGGTTGTCCTCGACGAGCAGGACGTGCCTCGACGCCGATTCGTCCCGGCGCTGATCCGTCGCCGCGACCTTTGTTTCCGGCGTCCTGGCCGCCGGCTCCTCCGCACCGCCTGTTCCCGTGGACGCCCGGCCTGAACGGCTCGACATGGCCGAAACCAGCGTGGGCAGCGCGCTGGCGTCAAAAGGCTTGGTGATGTACTCGTCGTAGCCGGCCTGCAGCACGCGATCCCGATCCTGCGGACGGGCCAGCGCGGTCAGGGCGATACAGGCCAACTCCGTGCACCAACCTCCACATGACCGGATTTTCCGGATGAGCTCCAATCCGTCCTGCTGCGGCATACTAATGTCACTGAGCAGGACATCGGGCCGAATCTCCATCAGCATCGAGAAGCCCTCCTCCGCCGAGTGAGCGGTATGGACCTGAGCCCCGGCCTCCCGGAGTAAGCGGCCCGTCAATTCGCAACTGTCCGGATCGTCGTCGATCACCAGCACGGTCAGGCCGGCGAGAATGCTCTCCGGAGCCTCCGCGCCGCGCCCGGCGGGAATGTGGCTCTGCATGTCGGCGTAACCCGCCTCGGAGACCTCGCCCGGCGGGCAAGGCAGCGTGACGGTGAACACCGCCCCCTTGTTCTCGCCCTCGCTGAAGGCCTCGATGGTGCCGCCGTGCAGTTCGACGAGTTGCTTGGTGATGGCCAGCCCCAGACCAAGCCCGCCGTGCTTGCGCGTGGTGGAAGCATCGGCCTGCAGGAAACGCCCGAAGACGTTCGGCAGGAATTCCGGCGAAATACCTTGGCCGGTGTCGCGCACCGAAATGTGAATCTGCGAATGCTCTTGAGCGACCCGCAACCACACCTGTCCTCCGCCGGGCGTGAATTTGATCGCGTTGGTCAATAGATTCCAGATGATCTGTTGGATTCGACTGGGGTCGCACACGATCGGTCGAAGCCGCGGATCAATCCATGAATTCAATGAAATGTTCTTGGCCTGGGCCGACAGTTGCACGGACTCCAAGACGCTGCGAGCCAATGGTCCGAGGTCGGCGTGGCTGCGCTGAAGATGAATCTTGCCGGAAATGATCCGGCTCATGTCCAGCAGGTCGCTGACGATCTGGGCCAAGCTGGCGGCATTGCGCTCGACGATCTGCAAGGCGCGCTTCGTCTCCGCCTTGCCCTCGATTAACAGCCGCGTCCAGCCCAGGATGGCGTTAAGAGGGTTCCGCAGTTCGTGCGAGACGGTCGCGAGAAACTCGTCCTTCAGCCGGTTGTATCGCTCGAGCTCGGCCCGCGCCGCCTGCTCGGCCTCCAGGAGTTCCTGCCGCGCCTGCTCGGTGTGCTTTCGATCGGTGATCTCCTGAGCCGTCACGTTGACGCCCGTCACTTCTCCGGCCTCGTTCAGCAACGGGAAATAATTGATCATCCAGTGCCGCGTGACGCCGGGCATGGCGGGCGTTTCGCCGCTGATCTCGCGATCAACGACCGGCTGGCCTCGTTCGATCACCTCGCGAAGAATCGGCTCGTGCTGGTCGGCCAGGCCGGGCACCACCTCACGCACGGTCCGTCCGATGTGCTCGGCCGCGGACAGCCCGTTCACTTCGGCCAGGCGATCATTGATGCGCACGAAACGAGACTCGCGATCCAGCACGCACAAGCCGATGGGAGCTGACGCATAAATGGTTTGCAACTCGGCGAGCCGGTTGCGATACAACGCCCGGCTCTCGCGGAGCCGCCGCTCGGTTTCCCGCTGTTCCGTCACATCGGTGTTCGTGCCCAACCACCGCACTACCTTGCCTTCAGCGTCGCGGATGGGAATGGCCTGGGCGAGAAACCAGCGGTATTCGCCGTTGCGACCCCGAAGCGGAAATGTGTCTTCCCAGGCCGTGCCGGTCTCCAAACAACTCCTGAACTTCTCGAGGACGCGATGCACGTGATCGGGATGATGCACCGCCTGCCAGCCCCAGCCCTGCGCCTCGTCGAGCGTCATGCCGGTGTAATCGTACCAGCGCTTGTTGAACCAGAAGATCGATCCTTTTTCGTCCGCCATCCACGCGAGCTGCGCGATGTTGTCCGCCAGCGTGCGGAACAGCTCGCCGCTCTCTCGTACGGCCTGCTCGGCCAGACGAAGTTGTTCGATGTCCGTGCAGGTACCGATCCATTCGCGGACCTCGCCGGTCGCATCCACGATGGGCACGCCGCGAGCGAGCACCTGGTGATACACCCCGTCGTGCCGGCGGAGCCGATACTCGAAGAGGTACGGCTGGCGATTCGCCAGCGCCTGCGACCACGCTTGAGCCGTGCGCTCGCGGTCTTCGGGATGAACGGCATTCAGCCAGCCGGCGCCTTTCATTTCGTCCCACGTTTGGCCGGTGAAGTCGCGCCACGCCGGCTGATCGGTTTCGAGCAGCCCCGAAGCCGGCGTCTCCCACACGATCGCCGCCGTGGCCTGAACCAGTGAACGAAACCGCTCTTCGTGCCGACGGAGCTCGTCGGCCGCCTGTTTCTCGTGGGTGACGTCCTGAAGGATGCCGATGCGCCACACACCCGGCCGATCCGGCGGGGCCGTCAACGAAGACGTCAGGCGCACCCACACCACCTCGCCGTCAGGGCGGATCATCCGCTTCTCGATGGTGTAGCAGGGAATCTCGCCCGCCAACAATCGCTGCAACTGAGCCTGCTCGGCGGCCCTGTCGTCGGGGTGCGTCAGCTCCTCCATCGGCCGGCCGATCAACTCGCCACGCGCGTAGCCGCTGATCCGGCAGAATTCCTCGTTGACATCCACCAGTTGGTTGGTCGTCACGTCGGATTGGGCCATCCCCACGCCCGACGTGTTGAAAAACGCCCGAAACCGTTGTTCGCCGGCCCGCAAAGCTTGCTCGCTCTGGCAGCGAGGCGTGATGTCGATCTCGAGACCTTCCCACGCCGTCCGTCCGTCGGGCAGCAAGATAGGAATGGAATGCAGCTCGAACCATCGAACGCGGCCGCTCGGCAGCCGACAGGCGACTTCATACCGGAATGGGCCGCGATTCTCCATCGATTCGCGCTCGGCCGCCTCCAGCCCCGGCCGCTGCTCCGGCAGGATCTGGTCGTACAGGATAGAGGCATCCGAGAGCACATCCGCGGCGGATACCTCATGCAAAGTCTCCACCGTCTGACTGACGTAGACGAATTCTCGAGCGCCGTCCGGTCTGCCGACGAGACGGTAGGCCATCGCGTTGGGCAAATGGTTGACTAGTTCGTAAAAACGTTCTTCTCCGCTCGACGTGCCGGCTGCATTCTTCGGCGGCGCCGACCGATCACCTCGCCGATCGCGCGCAGAATCCTCCCTGCCCGCAAGGCGACCAGCCCACGACCGAATCCGTTTTCTTAGTCGATCTACCGGCGTCATTCGGGAAACGGGCACTGCCTCGCGTTCTCGAGTTCCACAACCGAGCAAGTACGAGGGGATCTAGTGCCCTATCGGATTGTAAGCTCGGTTCGACCGGCAACGGCAAGCTCCGGAAAACACGGATTGCCCCGCCTCGCGAATATCGCCGCAATTCGCGAGTTGCAGCGGGCCTCAGGAAGGTCTAACAGGGTTGGCAAGCCTCTCCACGACCAGTATAAATGATTCCATGAGCCGAGCAGCATCCGACCAGTTGGGAGCAGACGAGAATCCGGGCTCCGAGGCGATGCGGGAGCGCGCCTACCGCCAGTTGCGCCACATGCTGATTCTGCAACAGATTCCCGCCGGCAAGCGCCTGCGTGAGGCCGAGTGGACGGCCCGGCTCAAAGTGAATCGATCCGCCCTTCGCGAGGCCTTCGCCCGGCTGGAAGCCCAGGGTCTGATCGAGGCTGGCCCCAAGACCGGTTACGTGGTCCCCACACTCGATCGCCACAGCATCCGGGAAATTTTGGCCGTGCGTATCATGCTGGAGACCGGGGCCATCGAAATCGTGTGTACCTGCGGGCTCAACACGCCGCAGCACCTCCAGCCCATGCGGGACGCCTGCGACCAGATGGAACGATTGGCGAGCGAAGGCGACATCATCCAGGTGGCCGAAGCCGACTGGCAATTCCACGACGCGCTCGTGGACGCCAGCCGCAACCGCCGCCTCCGCTCGGTCTATCACCACGCGCCGCTGCCGCTGATCATTCCGGAACAGACGACCGGCCCGGAATGGGAAGTAGCTGTCCGGCAAACCGTCCGGGAACACAGAGCCATCTTGGATGCCATCCTCGCCGGCAAGCCGGACGAAGCCATCCGGCTACTCCGTTCGCACATCTCCGAACGCTCCATGAGCCTGACTCAGGCCTGAAAACTGGACGACAGCATACATCGGATTCTGTCGACAACCCTATCCCGCCGGTCCTTGCGCGTTGCCGACCTGGATGTGTCGGATTCGAGTCACCTCTGCGTCTGATATTTCGCAGTGAGCGCCGAAGCGCTTCTCAAATGCGGCGCATGATCCCGATTTTTCTTTGACTCGGCTGTTCACGCGCCTTAGATTGAAGGCGCATCTCTTGGCGGATCACGTCGTTCTGCCGCCAAGCCCGGTTCTTCGGGAAGGAAAACAAGCTATGCGCAAATGGGTTCTGTGCCATATTTGCGGCTGCACGGGTTTTCACCACGACCCCGCCACGGACCGTGACTATCCTTGCCCCAACCACTGTGATGGAGGTCGAGTTTACCGGGACGCTCATCCCGATTGGTTCGAGCGTCTCGTGCGCTACGGCGCCACGATCCACGAGGACGCCGAGACCGAGGCGGTTGGCGCTGGGCGCTGAGTGACACGAGCATTCACGATCGTTCGTTCGCCGTGTTGAGCGGCTGCGTAGGTTATTGGGCCTGCTCAACCGCGGTTCTCGTGCATTTTCCTGCTGTCTGGCCTGCTGTAATTCCTTATAATAGAGTGTCATGAGGATGTAGGAGCAGGGACTCTCGGACGGCCGCGATTCCGTTCGTAGGGGGAAGAGGTTCACATGAGGTATTCCGCGTGTGTGCTGTTGTTGTGTGGAGCCCTGCTCGCACTGATTCAAGCGTGCGATTTCCTCGATCAACTGGGCTTCTCCTCGTCGCCCGCTTGGGATGGGAACAGTGATCCGCAAACCGATTCCGGCACGAACCAGCCGTCAAACGGCGGTCGCACGACTTACGGCGCCATCAATGCTGCTTCGCCCGCGGGCCAGAACCTCCCCGAGTTGGGTCTGCCGGTCAGCGTGCGCGTCGTGAGCCGGAGCCGTGTTGCCGCGGATGTAACCATCCGATTCTTTGTATCCGATCTCGAAGTCCATCTCTCGCAGTTGCGTGTCCCACCGCAGACCACCATGAGCGCCGTCGGTCCCGACCGCACGACCCGGGTCGAAGTCGTCGGCAGCTACGTCGATCACGGTCCCACGCCGCATACCGTGTGGCTGGCCGTCCAGGATTTCGTCGAAAATGACGTACTCGATTACATCATCCCCGATCCGTTCGATTTGTGCCCGGACGACCCGGCCAAAGAACTACCAGGGGTCTGCGGCTGCGGCGTGCCCGACGTCGATGAGAACAATAACGGCATCACCGATTGCCTCGAGTCTCCTGGCCAGGAGATCCCGGACAGCGATAAGGACGGCGTGCCCGATTCGCAGGACAACTGCTTGGGGGTAGCGAACCCCGATCAGGCCGATCAGGATGGCGACGGCTTGGGCGACGCCTGCGACAACTGCCCCACGGTGACCAATCCAGCCCAGGAGGACTGCGACGGCGACAACAGAGGCGATGCCTGCACGATTCTTGATTGTCCGCCGGGCGACGCCTCGTGCGCCGACTGTAACGGCAACGGCGTCCCCGACGCATGCGAACTGACCGGCCAGGATTGCAATCACAATGGCGTTCCCGACGCGTGCGACCCCGATGCCAACGGTAACGGCACTCCGGACGACTGCGAGGAACGGTTCGCCTGTTGCCTGCCCGACGACACCTGCCAGGATCTGCCATATGACGACTGCCTGCTGGCCGGCGGCTCGCCGTGGGGCTCTGGCTTCACGTGTGCGACCGTGGCCTGCTATCAGCCGTCGGAACTCGAAGCCTGCTGCCTGGAGGGCGGCATCTGCGCCGATCTGCCACTGGCGGAATGCGTCGAGAGGCAAGGCACGCCTCAAGGCCCTGGCAGTGTCTGCACCGCCGACCTGTGTGCGCCGCCGACGGAGGCGTGCTGTCTGCCGGACGGTAGCTGCGCGGAGTTGGACCCGGTTGTATGCCGCGAAAGTGGCGGCGTCACGCAAGGCCCCGGCAGCAGTTGCGATGTCGCCGTTTGTCCGGCCGCTGAGGCGTGCTGCTTCGAGCACGACGGCAGTTGCTCGGATCTCACGCCGGACACCTGCATCCTTCTCGGAGGAACCCCGCTGGGATCGTGCACCCGCTGCGACTTGCACGCCACGTATTGCACGCCCCCGGTCGGCGCCTGCTGCCTGCCCGATGACAAATGCAATGAGCAAATGACCGAAGCGGAATGTGCCGCCAAGGACGGAATGTGGATGGGACCGTACAGTTCCTGCCAGAGTTGTCTCTCGCCGCCGTCAGTTGGTGCGTGCTGCCACGGGGATGGCGGGTGCCTGGATCTCGATCCAACCGTTTGTCAGCTCATTGGCGGCACGTACCAGGGAAGTGATACAACCTGCGAGACCAGCACATGCGGCGCGAGGTTCTCGTCCACGCATTTGATTGCCCCGGCGGCCTGCCCTTAGGCCCGCACGCCGCGTGCGATCTGCCGGTCGTTCGCGCACTTGTGGCACACGCTCATGTGGTGCACGTTTCCAGCGTGCACTGTGCAGGCAGGCTGCCTGGATCACAATGACACCGCCCGACGCCAAGCAAGCTCACCGCGCGGCCTGGCGCTGGCGGTGACGCTCCCGAAACTGCTGATCCAGTTTGGTATGGCGAATCTGGATGCGAGCGGACTGGAACAACTCCGCGTCGAGTTCGTCCGTGCGCTGCCGTGTCAGCCGATCGGTCAACGACTTGCGCAGCGTGTCGGGCTCGACATTCTCGAATCCCACGCCGCTGGCCGGGAACCTGCGCTCCACCTTGATGATGTGGTACCAGGCGCCCTCCCGCATGGGCGGCGAAGTGCTGCCCGGCTCGAGCGTGAACGCCTGCTCGCGAATGAGCGGCGGCACAGCTCCGTCGTGCCGCGTGAACGGCGGCATGAGCCCCCCCTGCTCGCGCGTGATGGCGTTCTCGCTCAACTGCCTGGCCACTTCCTCGAAGGACGTCGTGACCAGCATGGCGGCCGCTCGGTTGATTGCCTCGTGGCTGGAGGTCTGGATGTGCCGGATCTGCACCCGTTCGCCGTAGGCCAGGGCGTACTCATCGCGCAACATCTGCTCGGTCACCTCCATCTTGGCGACCTCCGCCTCGGCGATCTTTCGCAGATAAGCCCGCTGCTCCATCCGGCAATCCCATTCCGTCCGCGAGAGTCCCTTGAGCCGCAGGAACTCGGCCAGGAGCCGTTCGGCGGCCGGGCGATCCAGCGGGGCGGCTTGCGGGTCGCCCACCGGCGCGGCAATCCGCCGAAGGGCCTCGTCCTCGGCGGCGGCGATGTCCGCAGGCGTCACGGTGACCGACAGCTCGGCGGCCCGCTGCTTGGCCGCAGTGAGCAAGATCAGCTGCTCGAGAACGGCCAAACCGTGGCTGTCCACGAGCATGTCGAACAGGCGGGCCTCGGTGATGGCTTCACCGTTCACCGTGGCCACCACCGTGGACGAACGCGAATCGGCAACGCCGCCGTCCGCAGCACCGGCACCTGCCGGCTGCGTGGAGGTCTCGCCCGGATCGGCCGTCATCGCCGGCCCCGCCCCCGCACTCCCGGGCGTTTGAGCGGCCACGGATGGGGCAGGCGGCGATTCCCACGCCCGCTCGACCGGCAAGCCGACCGGCGGCTTCTCCGTACAACCCGCCAGGACTGCAGTCAGCCCCGTCGCCATGGCCAGACAGATCGCGTGTTTTCCTGCACGCACGAACATCCTTCTCCCTCATGAACAGGCACTGGAGGACCGGGCGAAGGTGAATCCGCCCGTTTGCGCCGCGCAGGCTATCGACAGCGGTCCAGCCGGTCAAGTCCCTCTCCGGGGCCTCTGCTCTCAATGAGCCATGAACTCTGAGCTGTGGACCTTGAGCCATATATTTGACGCAGCTGCTTAGCTTGGGCAACGTCTTCGTTGCAAAGGCGGCGGGCAATAGCCGGCTGAGAGCGGATCACTCATGGCCCATGGCTGATGGCTGATAGCTGAAAGCTCCCAACGGTCACCATGGCCGGTGCAGATGCGTAACCGTCCGGGGCGGCTCGACGATCCAGTCGGCGTCGTGATGAAGAAGGCGGTTGCGTTCGCCGGGCAGGACACGAACCTGCTCCTGTTCAACCGGGAGCAGGCATCGGCCACGGAAGTCGCCGGGGCCGGGCAGCACCGCACGCACGAACGACAGGAGCGCCACCAGAACAAAGACCAGCACGAAGCCGGCCAGCACGCCGACCAAACCCCCGCCCTTGGCAGGCTCTCGACGAGTGTCCGGGATCACGCCGGCGGATAGAAAACTGAGGCCGCAGTTCGCACAGAATTTCGCCCGGCCGGGATTGCGGCGGGCGCAACGGGGGCAATCGATTCCATCGTACATGGCACACTCCGACGCAAATCGGATGCCGGAGCCGCTCGCCTAGGCCTCCTCCTGCGAGCCCACAAGATAGATGCGATTCTTGCCCGCCCGCTTGGCCTCGAGCATGGCCCGGTCGGCTTTCTCGATCAGTTCCTCCGCGGTGTTGGCATCCCACGGATAACTCGCCAACCCGCCACTAATTGTAATGTGGCCGATGGCCTCGGGGCCAAGCTTGCCGAACTCGTGCGACTCGAGTGCCTTGCGAAACCTCCGCAAAACCATGAGGACGTCGGTCGGGTGTTTGGAGCCGCTTACCCGGGGTTCCTCCGCATCCCAGAACACCACCACGAATTCGTCGCCCGCGTAGCGAGCCACGATGTCGTCTTTGCGGCAATGCTTGCGGAGCAACTGGGCGGTTTCGCGAACGACAGCGTCGCCTGCGCTGTGCCCGTACGTGTCGTTGAAGTGCTTGAAGCCGTCCAGATCGAAAAACAGGACCGTCACCCGGAAGCGTTCAGTGTTGGCCCGACGCAACAGCTCCTCGAGCGCCTTCAAGAGGTAGCGGCGATTAGGCAACCCGCTGACCTCGTCAATCATGGCCAGATTTTGCCACTGCTGCTGGCGATCGGCGGCTTCGAGCAAGTGGGCGATCAACCGGCCGTAATGCCGAATCTTCTCCACCTCGCCTACCGAGAATGGTGCTCGCTGGCGAGGCCCTACCAGGATCTTGCCGACGGGTCGGCCCTGAGAGACGATGGGCTCAGCCAGTGCAGGTTCGGTCTTCGGATCACCCACGTAAACCGTGTCGTCCTTGACCAGGATCCGCACGCTGGTCACTCGCATGGATTGAGCGATCATGCGGCACAGACGCTCGAGCAATGGACGGCGTCCTCCGCCCAGCTCGGACAGGGCGTCGGCCAGCGATACCAGTTCCTCCCACGAAGGCAACGCTTCGCCGGCGGCCGAATCGACGGCCAATTCGCCCGCTGCCGGCAGGGCCAGCGCGCAATCCAGTTCGCGGCCGAGCGGCGGATAGATGAGGTAGTCGTCCGCGCCTGCCGAAACCACCTGCCGAGCCAACGGCTCGCCACTCGGCAGGCAGCACAAGACCAATCGCGACGAGTTGCCCGCCGCCTTGCGCAGGCCGGCAATCGCCTGGTCCAGCTTGCGAGCCGCCGGGTCGACCCCCACGAGCACGCCCCGCACCGGCTCGCCCGCCAGCGCCGCGATGCCCGACATATAGCTGTCACTGCTGATCACGTCGAACTGCGGATAGCGGTTGCGGACCATGCGGGCCAGGTCGGCCGGATCGTGCACCACCAGCAGCCGTTCGCGAGCGAGCAGGCCCAAGTCGCGCGGGATCATGTGTGAGCCTCCGGGGATGATGGCCGCTGCGTCGGGCCCATGAGTGCGGCGATTTCCTCAGCCGTCAAACGCACACTCCGAAACGGCGGATCCGCCCAGTTGGCACCGGTGGACCGCCGCGCCGGCTGACTCGTCAGGGATGCGCCCGCCTGCCCGCTCGCGTTGGCCGGCCCACCACTCGGCGGCTTATCGGTGTCCGCCGGCACCACCGCGCTCGGCGGTGTGCGTTTGGGTCGATTTGGGACCACCGACCAGGGAAACACCACTGGCGCTTCCCGGTCCTGCTCCGAATCCTGCGGGGTTTGACCCGCGTCCGCCGGCGGCGCCGATCCCGCGAGTTCCTCCGCCGGTGTCGGCCCATCGCTGCCTTCTTCAGACTTGTTTCCGGAGGCGGGCTGAACCGTCTCCTTTAATGCCTGCGCGGCCTCGTCAACGATGGTTTCCGCAGCTTCCGGCGGGCTGCTGCTCGCCGCCTCCGCATCCGATTCGACGGATATTCCGTCCGACTCGTCCGCCGCCTCGTCGCACGGTTCGGCCAGCCGGACCGGCGACGACCACGGTTTGCAGGATTGAACGGGCATGGAGCGTGCGACCGGCGACTCGCCCCACTCGTCGCCCACGGCTTGCGTGCTCGCGGCCTCGGCCTCAACCGACGGCGCGGCCGCGGCCGCCTCGTGCGGCTCGGACGCCGCACGCTCGCATGACCTCGGCGGGTGACTCTCCGCGATCGACCGGCAGTGCTCTTCGAGGCCCAACGCGTCGAACAGGCGCGCCCCGCGCCGACAGGCCGCCTCGAGCTTGGCCCGCTGCTGGACCGGCCCGGCGACATAGATCGGCGTATGGCGACTCAGCCGCATCGCATGGTCGAAGAACTCCATCTCGCTCCAGTCCACTGACTGGATATTCACGATGACGGCTGCGAATTTCTTGCCGCGGGCCAATTGCGCGAGCATGTCATAGAGATGCGGCGAGGCTACCGCGCAGGTCTCGGCCCGGCCCAGCCAATCCTGCACCTCGGCCGGCAGCTCACGGGCGGAACCGGCCACGTAAATGACTGGCAATTGGCGCTGATTGGCAACCGGCATGGTTGGCTCCCGGAGCCCGCCCCCCGTCGGACCGACTTCCCCTCGGATCGCCCGCGAAACACGCGTGGAAAATGCGTGTTTTCGCGGATTTAACGTGTTGCGTTGTGGGGCGTAACCTGATACTAGTCTATCCCTGTGGACGGCGCCGGTCAACGAAATAGCGGCCGTCAGGAACAGTGCCGTTCGCCGAATGAAAGGAGTCGTCGTGCGAACCGTTGTCCCCTTTCCGCATCGCTCGCGGCCAATCCTCGTGAGCGTGGTTCTGCTGCTCGCGGCCACCGTCGCCCACGCCGCCCCGCCCGCCTCGCTGGCCAGTGAGATTCACGCCCTGCTGTCGTCGCCCAAAATCGGCAAGATGCGGGTCGGCGTGCAAATCGTCGTGCTCGATGATCAACCGACGATCCTTTACGAACTGAACGCCCACGAACCGTTCAAGCCGGCCAGCAACCAGAAGATTCTTACCACCGCGGCCGCCATGGTCCTGCTGCCGGCCGACTTCAAGTTCACCACCGTGCTGGCCCGCCGAGGCAACGACCTCGTCGTCATCGGAGCCGGCGATCCGGCCACCGGCGACCCCAAACTGGCGCGGGCGGCGGGAAAGCCCATCACCAGCGTGTTTCACGAATGGGCCGATAAACTCGAAGCCGCCGGCGTCACCCGGATCCGCGGCGACCTGCTGTTCGACGACTATGTCTTCGAGCAGGAGCACGTCAATCCCAGCTGGGCCACGCAGTTCAAGAATCAGATGCAGAACTGGTACGTCGCGCCGGTGGGCGGCTTGAATTTCAACGACAACTGCGTGGACGTGGTGGTCAAGCCCGGCGGAGCGATCGGCGCGCCGGCGGTGGTGACGCTGATTCCCAACACGCCTTACGTCGAGCTGAAGAACACCTGCAAAACTGCCGCCAAAGGCGAGCCCGTCATCCGCCGGACCGGCTCCAACCCGGTCACCGTCACCGTCAGCGGTTCGGTGTCCAAAGCCGGCAGTGCCGAGAGCGCAACGTCGCTGACCATCGTGGATCCGGGCATGTTCTTCGCCAGCACGCTCCGCACCGTCCTGGCCGCCAAAGGCATCGCCATCGACGGCCAGATCCGCCGCGAGCGCATCCGCCTGGGTGACGGCCGGATTCCCCCCGATCTCGATATTATCGCTCGTCACGAACAGACGCTGCCCGAGCTGTTCCAGCGCAGCAACAGGGACAGCCAGAACCTCTTCGCCGAAGCGCTGTTGAAGGCGGTCGGCGCATACGTCGGAGCGATCGACAATCCTCGCGTGGGCAGCTATGCGAGCGGCCGACAGGTGATGGAGTTGTTCCTCGACAAGCTCGGGCTGAAGCACGAAGGTTGCGTCATCGACGACGGATCGGGATTGAGTCACTCGAACCGCATTACGGCCGCCGTGCTCACCGGCGTGCTGGTGTACATGGATCGCCATCCGCGTCAGAGAGAATGGCTGTCCAACCTGGCCGAAGCAGGCGGCGAGGGCACATTGCGCAAGCGGATGCGCGAACTGAAAGGCAAAGTCTTCGGCAAGACGGGCCACATCGCCGGCGTCGCCACGCTCAGCGGCTATGTCACCGGTCCCAAGAATCGCCGCTATGCGTTCGCCATCCTCTGCAACGACACTACCCGGTCAGCAGGCATGTCCGCCCACACCCTCCAGGACAGCATCTGCCGCAAGCTCGCCACCTGGGACGGACCGCTGGTCGTACCGCCGCCGGTGAAGTGATGAAGAAGCTGTGAGCTATGAGCTCTGAGCTGTGAGCCAGATGCGACGGGGGGCGAGCATCTTGCCCGGCTCCGACCGGGCGAGACGCACTAGCCCATCATGCGGTTCGGCCGGCTGATGAACCCTTTCTATCAGCGGTGTTTTCGGGGGGCGGGCGTCTCGCCCGCCTCTGATCGAAGAAACGCGCGTGCACGACGAACCCTGTCCACGCGAGACTGACTGGGCGGAAATCGCACTGGGCCCACTTCGACAAGAAGTTGGTGTACAATGGCCGGTGTTGTTCGACCACGCAGCTCCGCGGCACCAAGAAGGGCCATTAATATGCCATCCGAGCATCGCGAGCATAACGGCAGCGCATTTGCCGTTCGGCGGGCCAACATGGCGGATCTGCCGGCGATCCGGCGCGTCCTGCACAACGTGCGGCTCGAATACGGTGTGTTGGATGACAGTGGCCGGGCCGACGTCGATCTCGACGACCTGAACGGGAACTACTTCGAGCGCGGCGGCTGCTTCGAAGTAATCGAGGACGCGGACGGCCGCATCGTGGGCTGCGCAGGTCTGTGCCCCTTGGGCGATGGTCGGGCCGAGTTGTGCAAGATGTACATCGAGAAGCCCGCTCGCGGTCGCGGCCTGGGCAAGCGGCTCCTGAACGACATGCTCGATGCCGCCCGTCGCAGCGGGTTCAGCGAAGTGTGGCTCGAAACCAATTCCACGCTGAGTGAGGCCATCGGACTGTACCTCAGCCACGGCTTCGTGCCGGTGGCCGCTGATGCAGACCGCCTGCTGTCGAGCTGCGACCAGGCCTATGTGCTGAGATTGACCTGATGTGAGCTATAAGCTGTGAGCTATGAGCTCTGAGCCGGACGAGAAGATCCTCGTCCCACGCGATACAGACCGATCCCACGTATAAGGCGGGCGAGACGCCCGCCCCCCAAGACCCCAGCCCCCAGGCCCTAGTCCCCCGGCCCCGGCGCTAGCTCCCAGCCCCTGGCTTGCCCGAGCGCAAGCGGTCGATCAGTTCGCTCGATGAATGATTCTTGGGATCGCCGACGGAGGCCAGACGGATGCCGAGCCTTTGCAGTGTCGGCCATTCCGGCAGGTTTTCCGGCGTGTAGTCCGGACCTTTGGCGTGCACGTGGGGCCGCACGATTTCGAGGATGGCGTCGCAGGTCGGCTCGTCGAAACTGGTGACCAGATCCACGCAGCGAAAAGCGGCGACCATTTCCATGCGTTCGGCCAGCGGCTGCAGCGGGCGATCGGGGCCCTTGTACTTGCGGATTGACTCATCGCTGTTGACGCCGACCACGAGCAGGTCACCCTCGGCGGCCGCTCCTTGAAGAAATCGAGCGTGGCCCACATGAAGAATGTCGAACGCCCCGTTGGCGAACACGATCGTTCGGCCGGCCGCGCGGTAGTCGTCCACAATGCGACGAAGTTGTTCGTGATCAGTGATAATACGCATGGAACGTCAATTGATTCGAGATCCCAAACCCGAGCTACTCACTTTCAATCGCCGCGAGCAGTTCCTCCGGTGAGGCGGTTGCAGCCCCTTCCTTCATCACGACGATGCTGCCGGCGTAGTTGGCGAGCCGAGCAGCGGTCTCAAAATCCACACCCGCGGCGACGGCGGTGACCAGCGTGGCTGCGACCGAGTCGCCGGCCCCGGTCAGATCGACGATCTCCTCCGTGCCCACGGCATCGATCCGCGTGACATTGCCCCGAACACTGAGCACCATGCCTTTGTTGCCCAGCGTGACCAGTACGGCACCGGCTTCGAGCCGGCTCGCCAGTTCGCACGCCAGCGTGCCTTCATCGGCCGCGCAAACGCCGAGCTCATGCGCAGCCGCCCGCGCTTCTTCCTCGTTGGGCTTGAGCAGCGTCAGGCCGGTGAAATGAGTCAGATTCCAACGAGAATCGGCCAACACCGGCTTGCGACCGGCGATCTCGCGCAGCATGCGGCGCAGCCGGTCGTCGAAGCTGCCGTAGCCGTAATCGCTCGCCACCCACGCATCGACTTCAGCGTCGGCCTCGGCCACCTTCTCGGCGATGGCGGCGACGAGCCGATCGTCGGGCGGCTCGGGCGGCTGGCGATCGAGCCGCAACACCTGTTGCCGCTGCGTGAGCTTGGCTCCGGCCAGGAACCGCGTCTTGCTAATGGTCGATCGGCCCGAGGGCCGAAGGATGTGGCGACAATCGATCCGCCCTTTCGTGCCGCCGTTGCCCGCGCCAGTGCCCGCATCGCCCGCACAAGCGTGTGCATCGCGATGCTGTCCGCCGGCTCGCAACTGAGTGAGCAGCTTGTGGCCGATGTCGTCGTCGCCGACCAGCCCGATCAGGCAGGCGGTCGCGCCGAGAGCGGCGATATTGGCGGCCACGTTGGCCGCTCCGCCCGGTCGCAACCACTCGCGTTCGTAACGGACGATGAGAACCGGCGCCTCGCGTGACACACGATCGCTCAGCCCGCTCACGTAGACGTCGGCTACCAAGTCGCCGACCACGCCCACGCGCGCACCGGCCAGTGAGGCGACGGCGTGTTGGAGGCGGGCTTGGTCCGGTTGGATGGACAAGGTAGTGCTCTACAAGAGTTAGTGGTCAGTGGCCTGTTGTCCGTTGTCAGTTGTTGGGTCCTTGCTCCTTTGGTCCGTTGTAAACGCGGGCTCCAGACTCCGATCGATTCGATACAAATCATCCCCCGCGACCACGGCCCCGACTGCTGACCATCGACAACTGCCCACTGACAACTGACTACTGGCTGGTCGGCCACAACTCTTCCGCTTTGGCCACGACCATGTCACTGGTGACGCGCGTCATGCACCGGTGGTCGAGCGGACACTTTCGCTTCATGCAAGGGCCGCAATCGACCGGCACCATGACCAAACGCTCCTTGCGCGCGTTAGTAGCTGTCCATTGCGGGTCGGTCGGCCCGAAGATGGTGACCACCGGCGTGCCGAACGCATTGGCGAAGTGCCGGGGCCCGGTGTCGTTCGTGACCAACATCGCGGCCCGGCGAATCAAGGCTTTGCTCGGGCCGAGCCCCATGACCGGGTTGTCGAGCACGACGGCTTTGTGACGCATCCGTCCCGCCACCGCTCGGGCGACGTCGATCTCCTTGGGGCCGCACGAAATCATCACCGCCGCATGGTGACGCTCGGCAAGGCGGTCGCCCACTTCAGCGAAACGCTCGGGCAACCAGCACTTGGCGGGCCCGAACGACGCACCGGGATTGAGCACCACGATTGGCTGATCGGGCTTGATGCCCGCGCGGGCGAGGGCCTCATCAACGGCCGCCTCGTCTTGCGGCGTAGTGAACAACTCGGGCATGTCCGGACATTCGCGACAACCCAGATAGCGGGCGGTGGCGTTGTAGTACCGAATCATCGAAACGGGCACGAATTTGCCGTCGGCCCGCTCGGGCAGGAGCTTGTCGGTGAGAAGCAGGCCTCGGCCGTCGCGGTCGTAGCCGACCCGCCGTTTGATGCCGGCCAGCCGAGCGAGCAGCGCTGAGCGGAACGAGTTGGCCAACAGGATGGCCAGGTCGAACCGCCTCTCGCGCAATTCGGCGGCAAAGCCGAGGAAGCTGCGTCGGCGTTGCGGACGCGAAGAATCGCGAGATGGCCAGAACAGCATCTCGTTCATCCAGTCACCGCCGCTGAGGATCGGGGCCAGGTGACTCTTGAGCACGAACGCGATGTACTGATCGGCGTAATGGTTGCGTAGGGCTCGCAGCGCCGGCGTGGCCAGGACCACGTCGCCCACCCAATTGGGCAGAACGACGAGGATCCGCGCGGGCTTGGCGTTCGCCACGCCGGCCGCGTGAGGATCCGAAGCACGGGTCGGGTTAGGTTCAGAAGATCGCGCCATGGGGCGAGATTGTATGGCAACTCGGGAGGCGACTCAAATAGAGAAAGGCCTGAGGCCTGAGACCCGAGGCTTCAGGAACAAAGAAGAGGCGGGCGCCAATAGGTCACAGCGTCCGGGTTGGAATCGCTTCGTCGCGATCCGCGTTGGGGGAACTGCGAGGCGGCTCAGTGGCCTGACGGATGAAGTCGGTCAATCGGCGCACGCGGTCGGCCAGAGCGGCAGTCGCGGGTCGCCCGGCGGTCGGCGCCATAGCCTCCGCCGCCGTGGGCAAATGGGCGGGCACTCGGGCCAGCAACTGCTCCCAGGCCAACCGTTCGCGCCGCGACTCGCGGAGCAACTCCCGCAGGGCGACGATGTCCGCCCGCACGGACTCCCGCAGACGTTCACCGGCGTCGCTCAGTGTCCGCAATCGAGCCGCGGTGGCGTTGCCCGTGGCGATGAACTCAGCCTGTCGGGCGCTGAGTTGGCGAACCGATGCGGCCCAGTGGTCGGCGGCTCGCTGCATGCGGGCGAGTTCCTGTGTAGCCGCGGCGATCGACTCGCGCGCTTTGCGCGATTCGTCGGCGGCTGATCCGATGGATGCGATCTTGTCCGCGGCCGATTCAATCAGCCCGGCGAAGATCTCGCTCAGTTCGCGAGCCCGTGCGACCCGCTGAACGAGCGCTTCGGCGGACTGCTGGATGGACGGCAACAGGGTCTGGCAGTTCTCGAGCTGCGACCGGCAAGAGGTCTCGGCCTGGCGGGCCTGTTCGATGGTCCCGTCCAGGCTGTCGCGGAGTTGAACAAGACGATCGGCGGCATCATTCGCGTCGGCCACGGCGCGATCGGGCCGGCGGAGCAGGCTGTCGACCTGCTCGCCCATGAGCCGGACGGAGTCGATCAACCGTTCGGCTCGCCGGCACAGCACCTCCAGGGACACGCCAGTCGAGGGTGCGTGGGCGGAGGCAACGCTCGAGTCGAGAGTTGGAGTCATTGTTTTCCGTATCGGCTGGAATCGGACGGGTCTGAATGGAGCGGCGATGGCGAGGCGCCCGGACGGCTCGCCGCCATCCAGCCGTCTCACGAAGCCATGTTCGAACACAAGTGACGCATACACAACCACTTGCACGTATTCAGGAGCACTCCCCTTACGAAAGCCCTGCCCCACGCCGATGGCGTAGTTCCCAGGCCGGTTGTAAATGCCGATCGTGCGGTTATAATGCGTGGCTCGACTTAACTGGGATTCAACCTCACGAGGTGCGTGATGTCTCGCGTTTGCCCAATGACCGGAAAGAGGACGAGAGTTGGCCGCAGCTACGCCCGGCGCGGCAAGGCCAAGTACCTGGGTGGCGTCGGCCGTAAGGTGACCGGCAAGACCAAGCGAACGTTCAAGCCGAACATCCAGAAGGTTCGGGCGGTCGTGGACGGCGTGGTCACGCGGGTGCGGGTGAGCACCAAGGCGATCCGCGAAGGAATGATCGTCAAGCCGCCCAAGCGGACGTGGAAGCCGGACGCGGTCAAGAAGGCCGACTGACCGAGCACGGCCCGTACGCAAAGCGAATAGAACTCCCGAGCACGTCGGACTGTCGGTCCGGCGTGCTCTTTGCTTGCGCCCATCCGAACAAGAGTCTTTTCGCCGCGTCTCCGCGTCGCGGTGTCCCCGCGTCGTTTCTACGGCTCGGACCAATCGAGCGTGTTGATGCCGGCCGAAGCGCCGGGAGCGACCTGGGTGATGGTCACGCGGATGCGGTCGGTCTCACGCGGCTCGACGGTCAAACGAACGGAAGCACGCTCGGGCGTGGTCTCGAACGCGCCACTGTTCACGAACTCCTTTGAGTCGCGATCCCAGAGTTCCACGTGGCCGCTGCAGGCGCCGGCGGGCTCGATGCGAAGGGACGAGATCCGCACCGGCTCGGGCAATTGCACTTCCATCCATTGCGGCAAAGGCAGACCGGGCAGCGCGGTCCAGCCGGTGTTGGCATCGCCGTCGATCGCCAACAACGGCTCGGGCACGAACGAACTGGCACGGGCAATCACACCGGGGCGAAAGGCCGGAGCATTCACGGACGTCGAGACCGCCAACAAATCGTCAGACACCAGCGCGGGCGGACGCGGGATGAACCGCGAAGCCTCGCCCATGGTGACGGTGCTCTGACCCGCAGGCAGATCGAAGCTGACCGAGTTGGCTCCGCGCGCGACGTCGGCGGGCTGGCCGTTGATAAACACGTAGTCCGAACCGGGCTCGGCGGCGAGGGCGACGCGAGTGGGCTCGGCAGCCCAAAAGTGCGCCCAGAGCGGCCGGCCAAACTCGATGGCCGCGTGCACGGGCCGGGTTGCCCGCATGATCTCGCGGTTGTCCACGCCCAGTCTTCTGCCCCCCAAAACAAGCGCATGACGCTCGCGGCTCTTCTCGCCCTGATCCCAGACGGCCACCAGCCGGGCGTCGGTAGTGTCGGCGGGCGTGGCTTCGGCGCCGGTGCGGAGCAGGAGCCGCCAGTTCTCGCCGACGCTGCGAATCTGCCAGCGCCCCGGGCGGACGGCATCCACTTCGAGCCGCTGAGGCCGTTCGGATCGACCGGGCGGCCACTCGCAGAGCATCAAATACGTCCGATTCCGCGCAGGCTCGGGCGAGTTGAAACGCACGTATTTGCGTGGCGTCGTGCCGTAATAACCGTCCTGCTCGCTGACGGTGATCTCGGCTTCGCTGTAGACGCACACGCGAGTGGCGTCAGGCCCGTCGCCGATGAGCAGTTCGCCGGGCGAAGCGGTGGGATGCGGAAACCGGAACGGTACATACGGGTGAAGAACGAGGTCGAATCGATGCGGCTCGCTGGCTGCGAGACGGTCGAAGACGATGGCGACGTTGCCGGGCAGCATGACCAAATCTCGCGTCCACGAGTTCAGCACACCCGGGTACGCAGCGGCCAACTGACCGGAGGCAGCGGCGATCCGGGACGTGCCGACGGCAGCCAGGAGCTTGCCGTCCGCGCGGGTCTGGGGTTGGCCATCGACGAGGACGAGATTGTGGGCCACGGATTGCGACGAGTATTCCCGGTAGATGGCCGAGCTATACGGCGCGGTCACCGAGTCGGTCAGCGTGGGATGCCCACCGCCGAACAGGTAGAACGTCCCGATGTCCAGGTGGCCGCGGTTCTGATGAAACTTGATGGCGGCCGCGGGAGTATCGGGCCCCCAACCGCTGCGAAGAACCACATGGCCGATCCCGCGGAAAACGGCCAGCGGAACGGCAGTGTCGGGTGGCGAGCCAGGCACCGATTCATCGAGCCAGACGAGCGAGCGGATGTCCTGCGGTACGGGCACGACGCGCTCGGCCAGCCAGGCGGCCAGCGGATCTCGGCGATGCCGGGTCAGCGCCGCGTACAGAAGCGGGAAAGCGGCGGTCGTGCCGCAATCGCCGAAAGGCACGAGCGATTGTCGTACCTGCCCGTCCTCCGGCCAGGCGAGGATGCTCCAGGCGGCGTGGTCGAGCAACTTCGGCGGTACCTCTAGAAAGAGGTTCTCACCCGTCATGCGGCGCAGGCCGTCGGCGAAGCAGCAGACGTACTGCATGGCGTAGTTCATGTACCCGATGCTTTCCTTGTAGCCGCTGTCGATGCCGAAGTTCGGCTCGGACGGGCCGATCACGGGGATGGGCGTCGGGCGGTCATGCACCCAGGGATTGTCTACGAACCAGTCGCCGCCGCGATCGCGCAGCCAGGCCCGCACACGGTTGCGAACGATGCGGACCCACTCGGGGGCTTCGGGATGCTCGCCCAGAAGAGCGAGGGCACCGACGCCCGCCGAGGTTGAACAGACCATGACCCAGTTGCCGGTTGGCAGTTGATGCCGCGGGAGCCGCGAGGCGGTGACGGGATCAGCCCAATCGGTGATGAGCGGCCGGATGCCCTTTTCGACGAGCGCCTCGCGAACGCGGGCCCGCTGTTCGTCGGTCAGGTACGGATAGAGCAGGTCGTAGCCGGTGGCGACGGCGGTGGTCATCATGGCCGTCTCCAGAGCCGAGTTCCACGGCGGGTCGAAATGAGCCGTGTCGAGGAAGCTCGGACCGAGCCAGCGTTCGTAGGCACAGGCAGCCATCAGCATCTCGACGCCCTTGGCGGCCAAGCGTTCGTCACCGGTGACAAACGCGACGAACGCCACGTCGCTGAGATGCCGGTGATACCAGGTGGCGGCGATGCTGTAGTTGCCGTGCTGAACCTTGGCGGCTCGGGCGTAGTCTTCGTCGGGCGGCACGGCCTCGAGAGCGCTGAGGGCGGCATTCTGGATGTACTGCCAGCCCGGGCTGAGGCGCAGAGACGTTTCGACACGCTTCTTGAAAGCGTCCCGTTCGCGTTCCGAGAGAATCAGCCGCGGGTGAACGACTTCGGCAGGCACGCGGATGCGATCCGGCTCGCTGGCGACGAAGAAGGTCCGGTAGTTGGCGGGCGGCGTCCAGAAGCCGTCGTCATCACCCGCGAAGGCTCGCCAAAAGTATTGCCCGTCAGCCAGCGGCTCGCCGGTGTAGGGCGCGACGGCAACCGGAGTGATGCCGCTGTCGATGACCACTCGCGCGGTGAGCGTGATGGGCGAAGTGAAGTTCGCGTCGCGGGCCAGTTCCACGCGATAGCGCGTAGCCTGGTATCGACCGTTGAGGCGAAACGCCGGGCGGTGTTCGGTGATGGTCTCATAATCCGAAGGCCACACGGGCAGCGGCGGCGCGATTTTCAGATCCGCACCGCCGACGGGCACATCGCCGGAAACCGCCCACGCCGTTGCCGGCAGCGCACACAGCGCGAGCCATCCCAGTCCCGTCCGCCACGCTCGCCCGCAAGCCATACTGCAACCCCTATTTTCTCAGCCGTATTGTACACTCCAGGTGTCGAGAGGATGCCCGAGGCGCCAACGCCACGGGATCCCCGTTCGAGCGAGCGAGAAGCTTACCGCGCGGGGCGCTTATCGGACAGTCGCGACTTCAAGCCGTCAGGCGGCCGGTTCGATGAATCCCCAGTGAGAGATATAGCGCGCAGCGGCCGGCCCACGTGGCGACCGGCAACATGACGGAGGCTCGGCGAAAGCGTACCTCCCCCCCGCCCGCCGCGTGCGACCCTTGTTGATGGGAGTGGACAGCCAGATGTTCAAAGAGCGTCCGTACCACCGACCTCAGATTGGGTTCAGGCAGCCGATCGGGCCGAGTTCGTCACCGCTGAATGACGCGGGCACCGCCCTGTTGGATGAACCGGAACCGATCGAAGACGCGCCGCCCCCGCGAATTCAGTTCAAGCCCGCCCCACCCAAGTCGCTGAAAGAGGCGGGGCTGACGGATGAGATGGTGGACGCGATCGCGTTCAAGTATCTCATGACCGCGGGCTCGGCCACGGGCGGGCAGGTGGCGGCGCTGCTGGGTCTGCCGCACCCGCTGGTCGTGGAACGGCTGTCGGATCTGAAACGGCAGCAGTTGGTCGGGTACGTGGGCGGAGCCTCGCTGGGTGACTTCACGTACACGCTGAGCGATGCCGGTCGCGAGCGGGCCCGCCAATACATGGAAGAGAGCCTGTACATCGGCCCGGCTCCCGTGCCGTTGAGCGCGTACTGCGAAGCGGTGAAAGCCCAATCCATCACGCACGAACAGCCGAACGAGGCCCACCTGCGGGAAGCGTTCGGGGATCTGCTGATCAACGATCGCATGTTCGCGACGCTGGGGCCGGCCATCAACTCGGGCCGCGGCATGTTCCTGTACGGTTCCCCCGGTAACGGCAAGACCAGTATTGCCGAGCGGATCACGCGATGCTTCGGCAGCACAATCTGGATTCCACGGGCCCTGCACGTGGACGGATTCATCATCAAGCTGTTCGACGCGGAGATTCACGAGGAGATCCCGCAGCCCAAGAACTCGATCCTCAAGGCGGATGAGTACGACGAGCGGTGGGTCTGCATCAAGCGACCGACCATTGTGGTCGGCGGCGAATTGACCATGGACCAGTTGGAGGTCCGGTACAATCACACCACCAAGATCAGCGAGGCGTCCACGCAATTGAAGAGCAACTGCGGCACGCTGGTGATCGACGACTTCGGCCGCCAGCGGATGAACCCGTTCGAATTGCTCAACCGCTGGATCGTGCCGCTGGAAAAGCGCTACGACTTCCTGGGGCTGGCCAACGGCGTGAAGATCCAGGTCCCCTTCGATCAGTTGCTGATCTTCTCGACCAACCTGGAGCCCAAGGACCTGGTGGACGAGGCGTTCCTGCGCCGGATTCCGTACAAGATCAACGTGGGCGATCCCAGCGAGGAAGAGTTCCGCGAGCTCTTCCGGATCATGGCCAGGATCTTCGGGATCGAATACGACGACGAGGTGGTCAGCTACGTAATCGAGGAGTACTACAAGAAGACCGGCCGGCCGTTCCGCTGCTGCCAGCCGCGCGACCTGCTCTCGCTGGCTAAGAACAACTGCCAATACCGCGGCGTGCCGCCTCGAATGGACAAGGAAATGCTCGACTTCGCGGCCGAAGTGTACTTCACCGTCATGTGAGATCGACACCGCGCTTCCGGAACACCTGCGAGCCTCCGGCCAGCCCGCCGGAGGCTTTTGCTTGCGCAACGCTGTTCGCCGGCGCCCATGCCGACGCCGCCGATCATCTAACCCTGGTTCACTTCAGGAAGGAAAAGGGAGCGGATATCGCAGCTTTCATCAAAGATTCGAATTTCGCGCTGAACGAATGGGACGACACGATCGATGTCCTTCGCGTGCTCCTTTTCCGGTCTTCACACGCCTTGCTCGAGACACGGCGAACCGGTCTTTCCGAAGATGAGAGGTTGAGGCGACAAAACGCGGTGATGCACATCAACCGAGGTTTCGGCTTTACACCCGAAATCCGAGGCTTGAGCGGAAGACAACGAGGGATCTGCGGATCGTCGGGCCTGACGGGCGGTGGTTCACCCCAGCGTAGAGGGAAAGAGAAAGGGCCAATGGAGTCACGACAGTGCGGAAGAACGGCCCTGGCGGTAGCACCAGGGGCGTTTTTCTTCCGCAGCACCATAGCGCGGGCTGGGGTTGGCGTGGGTCCGGCGAAACGAATTAAATGCGTTTAGATTGGATTTTTTGATTGTTTTTTGTCAAGCGCGCGGGTAAAGTCGAACAAGCTGCCATGCGGTTGCATGCCTGCAGCGTGGGAGGGAGTCTGCCGCGCACGTCGAGGCAGAATCTTTTCGCATTCGGCACACGCAGAATTTGGATTCAGGGGGGCCGCTTCTACTGCGCGCCCGGAGGAGGGCGGCGGTTACGCCTTGGCGTACGTTCATTCGGTGCGGAATCTCACTTCCGCGGGTCCGGATGCCGCGCCAGAAAGAAACCGGAGGAGAAAACGTATGAAGAAGCTCACGACGATTGCGGTGCTGTGTGTTGGCCTGGCTGCACCGATGAGCCTGGCCAACTACGTCACGAACGGGGACTTTGAGGCCGGGACGCTGGAGGGGTGGACGCAATGGGGCCCGATCGGCTGGGGCTCGGGCGAGGTCAGAGTCGAGGATACGGCGGCCAGCGTCCACAGCGGCTCGTACGGCCTGCGGATCCGCACGACGCCCAACGGCAGCCTCGGCGTCAAGCAAGTGGTGGCGGTCCCCGCGAACACGCCGCTGACGCTCAGTGCGTGGGTGAAGGCTCCCGGCGCTTCGTATCCGGTTAATTGGGCCGAAGTGCTGCTCTACCCGTTCGCGGTCACCGATGATGCGACGCAGATCGACAACAACTCCGATCCCTACCTGGTCTGGAAGCGGGACAGCTGGGGCGGCAAGGACGGCGTGCCGGGTGGGTTCCTCCCGACGCCCAATCAGGATTGGGAACTGGTCACGGGAACGATCACTTCGCCGACCGGATTTGTGACCATCGCCTTCAAGTTCGGCCAGAACGACCAGCTGAATGCCGGCAACATCCGGGTGGACGACGTGGTTCTGGTGCCCGAACCGGCAGCGGCGTTGCTGCTCGTGGCCGGTCTGCCCCTGCTGCGCCGGCGCCGGTAAGTATCAGACGGCAGCAGACTGAGCTCTCCCGGAAGCCTTCGGCCGTAGCAGCGGCCGAGGGCTTCTTTTCTTGCGCTGACCGACTGCCCTGCCTTTCGCTCCCCCGGTCCACCCGCGAGTTCGCCGCCATCCCGGCAGTCTTGCGGTCTCTCGGTGGATTGGCGGCCATCCCGCCGTTGTGCGACCTTCTGGCGGACGCATAGAGAGGGGAGTATGATGAGGTGTTCTGCCCCATTATGGGGCCGGTTCAGCGCGGGCGCCGCGCAAAGGCATCAGAAGGAACGGAGATCGACGGTGTTCAAAGGCAGCATGGTAGCGCTGGTCACCCCCTTCCGGGACGGCGAGGTGGACTGGAAAACGCTGGACGCACTGGTGGACCTGCACGTGGAGGCGGGCACGGACGTGCTCGTGCCGTGCGGGACGACGGGCGAGAGCCCCACGCTCACGCACGCGGAGAACGACGCGGTGGTCGCGGCGGTGGTCAAGCGGGCCAAAGGGCGGATCCCGGTACTGGCGGGCACGGGCTCGAACAGCACGGCCGAAGCGCTGGCGATGACGCGCAACGCCCGCAAGAACGGCGCGGACGGCTCGTTGCTGGTGGTGCCCTACTACAACAAGCCCACGCAGGAGGGGCTGTACCAGCATTTCAAAACGATCGCCGATGCGGTGGACTTCCCCCACGTGCTGTACAACATTCCGGGACGTTGCGGCGTCGAGATGAGCGTGGACACCATCTGCCGGCTGCGGCAGGACTGCCCGAACATCGTGGGCGTTAAGCATGCCACCGGTTCGATGGACGGAGCGAGCGAGTTGATGGGCCGCAGCGACATTGCCGTCTACAGCGGCGACGACTCGATGACGCTGCCGCTGATGTCCATCGGAGCGATCGGCGTAATCAGTGTCCTGGCGAACATCGTGCCCAAGGACGTCAAAGCCATGACCGATGCCGCGTTGAAGGGCGACTGGGCCACCGCCCGCACCTGGCATCACAAGATGTTCAAGCTGGCCAAGGGCCTGCTGAGCATCGAAGTGAACCCGATCCCGATCAAGACGGCCATGGCCATGCGAGGCATGCTGGCCGAGGAGTTCCGCCTTCCGCTGTGCAAAATGGCGCCGGCCAATCGCGAGAAACTGGAAGCAGCGCTGAAGGAATACGGAATATAGCTGTCAGCTATCAGCTGTGAGCTTTGAGCTATGAGCCGAATATAGAACCTGGGGCAGGCGCGTCGCCTGCCCCGGTTTCGTTTATTCTGTCTCCTGTCTGCTGTCTCCTGGCTCCTGTCTTCTGGCCCACCGCTCATGGCTCATGCTCAAAGCTACTTACTCAGCGGCCCTCCCCGTCCCAGGGTCTCGGCGATGCGGAGGCCGGCCGGGCCGACCAGCACCACGAAGATCGACGGGAAGATGAACAGGACCAGCGGAAGCATGAGCTTGACGGTGGTCTTCTGCGCCCGCTCCTCGGCAGCCAGCCGGCGCTTGGTGCGCAGCGTGTCAGCCTGCGTCCGCAGAGCCTTGGCGACGCTGGTACCGAACTTCTCGGCCTGCGAGATGACGGCCACGAGCGATCGCATTTCCTCGACGCCGCTGCGGCGAGCCATGTGTTCGAGGGCCTCCGACCGCGGCACACCCATCTGCGTTTCAAGCGTGGCGATCTGCAACTCCTCGCTCAGTTCGGGATGAACGTGGGCCATTTCGTCGCCCACCCGCATGAGGCCGGCGTCGAGAGCCAGGCCGGATTCGACCGACACCACCAGGAGGTCGAGCGAGTCGGGCAGGCCATTCTTGATCTTCTCCGCTCGCTGCTTGCGGGCCAGCCAGAGCCAGACGTTGGGGAACATGAACCCCAGCCCGCCGAGGAAGGCGGCCATGCTGAACACGGTCTGGGCGTCGGCTCCGCGAGCCAGACTGATGAGGACGGCGACGAGCGCGAGGCCGATGCCGGTAATGGTCTTGCTGGCGAGGAAGTACTTGCACGCCGACTCGTGTCGGAAGCCGGCCTGGGCGAGCTTTTCGCGGAGCGTGGACATCTCCTCGTCGCTCTTGGGCATGACCGGCTTGATGGCATAGGGCGCGACCTTGTCCAACACCTGCCGAGCGGCGGAAGGAGGCGCCACCGTGCGGGTAACCAAGGGCTGCTCGCCGTCGCGCCGCTGCCCGCTCATGCGGCGCAGCACCTGCTTGCGTTCGTCGTCCCGGCCGGGCATGAGGGAGTAGACGATCAACCCGATGCTCACGGCCACCAGAATGCCAAGCAGAATCATCTCGTTCATCATTACACCTTGATGTTGACGATTTTCTTGATCATGGCCAGTCCCATCAGGTCCATGGCGATGGCCGACCCCAACATGATCCGACCGGGCCCGGTATCCAAAAGCACCCGGGCGTAATCGGGATTGATAGCCAACGAGGTGAAGAACACCAGCACGGGCAGGATGAGCAGCACCCAGCCGGAGAGGCGGCCTTCGGCGGTGAGGGCCTGGACCATGCCGAACAGCTGGATGCGTTCCCGGATGACCTTCCCGATCTTCTCGAGCACTTCGGCCAGGTCACCACCGGTCTGCCGCTGGATGAGCACGGCCGTCACG
Organism: Planctomycetota bacterium; assembly: GCA_029550525.1. GTDB lineage: Bacteria > Planctomycetota > Phycisphaerae > UBA1845 > PWPN01 > JACQVT01. The sequence goes on along the minus strand of JAKPHF010000003.1, from coordinate 13,432 downwards.
AAGAAGCGCACGTCCATCTGGTCCACGCGGTTGGCCATGTTGAGGAGCGCCTCTTCGATCTTGATGCCGAGGTTCTGCTCGTGGAAGACCTGGGCGAACTCCTTGGAGATAGGCTCGGGCAACTGTTCGCTCACCAACTGGATGGCGCTGGCGAGCGAGTGTCCGGCCTTGAGAGCCTGGCCCATGAGATCGAACACGTCCGGCAACTGGAGCATGATGCGACGGATGCGCCTCTTTCGGCGGTGCAGGAGGTACCAGATGGGCAGCATGAGCACGCTGGCTCCCGCGGCGAGGCTGCTGATGGCGCTCATCTGGAGGAACAGCATGAGGGCGGTGACGCCAAGCGAAGCCAGGCTCAGGTTGATCAGCAGCCGGGATGCGGACCAGCTGACGTCCGCCTGATCGAGCACTCGCTGGAGCTTGGAGACGACCTGAAGGCGGGAGAGCAGACCTTCGAGAGCCCCCCCCTGCAACTCGCTCGCCCGCCGACGGAGGATCGACTCCTTGAGCTTGCGATCATGCTGCGACTGGCCGCCTTCCTTCAGACGATCGATGATTTTGCGGCTCTTGCTCGTGCGCAGGTCGAGGACGGCCTGGAAGATGCCGTACACGACCAGCACCGAGCCCATCAGCGGGAGCAACAAAAACAAAAGGCTCGACATTGATTTCATAACCGCACCATACTCCTCGTCCTGACCCCCAACCTGCTTCCCTTCGGGGTGGCGGCCAAGCCTCGTCGCTCAGCCGTTTACGTTTATCTGTGCCCATCCTCCATCGTCGCGCATGCACGTACGTCAGTCGTCCTTGTCGCGGAGAAGGACTTGTCGTTCGAACATGCCCGGATCGATGTTGCAACCCGCCTGCTTGAGGCGGTCCATGAACCCGGGCCGGATGCCGGTAGCGACGATCTGCCCATAGGCCTTCCCGTTCGAGTCGATCCCGAGTTGCTCGAAGGCGAAGATGTCCTGCATGGTGACGACGTCGCCTTCCATGCCCGACACTTCGGTGATGCTGACGATCTTTCTCGGCCCGCCGGTGAGACGCTGAGCCTGGACGATGAGGTCGATGGCCGAGGCGAACTGCTGGCGGATGGCCCGCACGGGCAGTTCGAATCCCGACATGAGCACCATGGTCTCCACACGCTGCACGGTGTCGCGAGTGCTGTTGGCGTGGAGCGTGGTGAGCGACCCGCTGTGGCCGGTGTTCATGGCCTGGAGCATGTCCAGCGTTTCAGCACCGCGACACTCGCCGACCACAATGCGGTCGGGCCGCATACGCAGGGCGTTGATGAGCAGATCGCGGATGGTGATCTGGCCCTTTCCTTCGATGTTAGGCGGCCGCGTTTCCAGTCGCACCACGTGAGGCTGACGGAGTCGCAATTCCGCCGCGTCCTCGATGGTGACGATGCGATCACTGGGCGGAATGAACGACGACATGTTGTTCAGCAGCGTCGTCTTACCCGAGCCCGTGCCGCCGATGATCAGGATGTTGAGGTGAGCGATGACGCATGCCTCGAGGAAGGTCACCATTTCCCGGCAACAGGACTTGAAGTTGAGGTAGTCCTCCCAGGTGATGGGGTCCTTGCCAAACCGGCGAATGGACATGCTCGGCCCATCGATGGCCAGCGGCGGAATGATGGCGTTAACACGGGAGCCGTCCTTCAGGCGGGCGTCCACCATAGGGCTGACTTCGTCGCACCGGCGGCCGACCGCGCTGACGATCTTGTCGATCACGTGCATGAGGTGATCGTTGTCGCGGAACTGCACGTTGGTCAGTTCGAGCTTGCCTTTGCGCTCGACGTACACGCTGCGGGGCCCGTTGATGAGAATGTCGCTGACCGCGGGGTCGGCGAGCAGAACCTCGAGTGGTCCGAGCCCGAAGGTCTCGTCGAGAACCTCCTTGACCAGCTGCTGACGCTCGCTGTAATTCAGGAGGGCGTTTTCTTTTTCGGTGAGCTCGAGAATCACCGCACCCACCTGGTCGCGAATGGTGGGGTCATCCGCGGAAATAGCGGCCAGGTCGAGTTTTTCGACCAACTTGCGATGGATGCGGGTCTTGAGAGCGTAGTATTTTTCGAGCTTGTCGTCGCTGACCACCTTCGGGGTGGGCGTGGGCACCTTCGCCGGCGCGACCGGAGTCTCGGACGCCGCAGCGGCTCCCGCCTCACCCGACGGAGCCGGCGCGTCGACCGGGCGCGGACCCAACACCGGCTTGCCGGCCGGTCTGAGTGTCTTCGGCTGCAGTGGCGTTTTCACCCTTCCGAACATATACGCTCATCTCCTGATGATCAGGTCGCACTGAAGATTCGCCCGAGCAGACCACCACGGTTGTGCTCGGCGGGTTCATCGCCCTCATGCGGATTGGCGAGTTTCTCGGCCAGTTCACGAATCGACTGACGGGTACGGCTCTTGGCGGCGCCTTCGGACAGTGGTACGCCCATGTTGATGCACGAACTGACTGCCTTCCAGTCGTCGGGAATCTGGTGAAAGACCTTGATTCCCAGCGTGGCTTCCACGTGTTCCACACACAAGTGCGAGGACTCCCGCCCGACGCGGTTGCACACGAGCTTGAAGCGATCGAGGTTATAACCGTTGTCCCGCAGGGCTTCGAGCATGCGGTGCAAATTGCGGACGCTGGTCACGAGCAACTGCAGGACGAGCAGGTTCACATCGGCGAGATCCAGGACGCACAAGGCCCCGCTGTCGTTGCGGGTCGGCCCGTCGATGATCACGTACTCGTACAAATGCTGGAGCGTGCTGAGCACGGACGCGCAATGAGCGGCGGTGATCTGATCGGCCTGAGCGAAGTTGTTGGGCCGGGCCAGCAGGTGGACGCCGCTGCTGTGCTTGACCATCACGCGATCAATCATGCCCTCGTCGAGCTGCTCGGGCGTCTCGCACAGGTCGGCGATGGTGTAGTCCGACTGGAGGTCGAGCATGGTCCCCAGCTGCCCGTAGCGAAAATCGAGATCGACCAGCGCGACCGGCTTGCCCTTGGTCATGGAGGCGAGCTCGACGGCCAGGTTGGTGGCGATGCTGGAGGCTCCCGCCCCGCCGATGGACCCCATCACCGAGATGAGACTGCCAAGTTCAACCGCCGAGGTGGCCTGCGAAAGAACCTTGTCGATGGACTCGGTCAGCAGCTGGGAGTCCAGCGGCTTGGTGAGGAACTCGCGGACGCCCGCCCGCATGGCGGCGAGAATGTGCTGGGGGTTGGTGCTTTCCGAAATCACGAACACCGCGAGTTCGGGATGCTGGGAAGCGATCTTGGTCGCGATGGGCAGACAGACATCGGGCGCCGGATCGAGGTGGGCGACGAGCACCTCAGCGGGAAACTGGGTGACGGCCTGCTCGATCATGCCGGGCTCATCGACCTCGGCCACGATTTGCACGCCGGCAATGCGCAGCAGTTCGGACCGAAGAGTGACGGCGTAATCCTCCTCGGCGTTAAACACAATGACTCGAACCGAACGTCTCATGGCGTCTCTACACAATCCTGCCGGGGCGGGGCGCCCGGGCGAAAACCGCCCCCGACGCCCCGAGCCGGTCGCGTTTTCCTGACGCGTCGGCGATACGCATCCTGCCCTGCCATGAGGGCTGCCCGCATCCCCTTCAGATCTGCGCCCCCAAGCTACTCAATGAGGACCACCTGCCGCTTGCTGCCCAGGTCCTCGAAGATCCTCCGCAGTTCCTGTTCGTACTGGTCGATGCTGCCCTCCGCGTGGTTGTGCTCCCCACCGCCGATCTGAGCGATATCGTCCATCAGCTCAGTCTGGGCGTTCACGCCAACGCTCACGGTGTGAATCCGGACACCGCGGGCGCGAGCATCGAGAGCGGCCTGCCGTGCATCCTGAGCGGCCCGGGTCTGGTTCGAGGACGTCGGATTCCCGCGCGTCTGGTTGGCGATCCCGTCCGTGAGCAGCACCATGACCTTGGCCGCGTTCGGTCGCGCCGCCGGACTGTCAAACAACACCTCCACGCCGCGATCGATTCCCTGGGCCACGTTGGTGTTGCTGCTCCACATGCCGGCCTGCAGCACGCTGACACGATCGCGCAACACAGATACATCATCGACTAGCCAACTCATGTGGTTGGGTTTTTCCTGCGGTCCATATCCCACGGTCCCATAAGACGCGAGCCCCACCAGGTCGTCACCCTCCAACTCGTCGATAATGTTCAAGCAGGCCTGGACGGCGTCGGCGACCGCCCCCATGGGCTGCGTGGGCGCGCCGTTGAGGCCGGGCGAACTGCTCGTGCCTTCCTCCATTTCCTGGAGATAGTCGATCCAGGTCTTCAGGCCGAAGCGGTAACGCAGTCCGGGATCGCCGAAGTACTCCTTCCCGTCATAGCGGTTCATGCTGGAGTTGGAGTTGCTCACGTAGTCGATGTACGCTTCCCAACTGCCGCCCACTTTCTTGGAGCCGCTGACCGGGTTGGAGGATTGGTTCGGATAAGGAACAAGCAATTCCAGCTCGTTGGCATCAATGCGGTTATCTCCGTTGCCACCGGCTTGCCCCCCCTTCTTGCCGCTCTTCCAACGAGCAAGACCGAGCGCGACCATGACTCGGCGGCGATAATCGGCGGTCGTGCCATCGTACTGGGATGAATTGATGGCACTCATTTCCGCGGTGGTGTACGGCTGATAACCATTGGCCTGCAGCGTCTGGCTGACGTACGCCGAACTGAGCGACCAACTGGAGCTGCGGGGCAGCCGTACCAGACCGGGATCCGAAGCGAACTGCCAGCCGGGTCCGGTCACCGCATCGCCCCAGGTGTTCATGTTGCCGAATGTCGGACCCGGAGCCAGATTGTGACGAACGGAAACGTCCACCTTCTTACCGGCTTTGGTCCCGACCACCATGTCGCGTAGGTACTCATCGGGAATGGTGAATTGGAACGTGTCGGTCTCGACCTTCCCGTTTTCGCCGAGGCTGGTCTCGTCGAACTTGAGGCCGTTCACGCCCGTCGTGGGGTCGGTCCCCACTTCGACAGGATACCCCCCGCTGCTCATGGCGGTAGCGGCCGCCATGGCCTGAGCGCCGGGCGGCAGACCGAAGGTCACGTGGCTCAGAGCGGCCGTGGATGTGGACCCGTCGCTAGTCAATTGGATGGTCACCGTGGAGGTTCCGTCGCCGTTGCTGGTCACGTTGACCTGCGACGTGAAGCCCAAGCCGTCGGTCCGAGGGCCCAGCGGATCCTTTAGGTATCGCCAGACCTCGTCGTTGTCGATGACGGTCTTTTTGTACGCCCGCAGCGACGAATCATCGTTGTGCGACGAGGACAGATCCAGCACGAAGACGATGTCGCGAGGCGTGAGGAGAGCGGTAGCATGCGCCGACACGTCGGCGCGGCTCCGGCCGAAGATATTGGCGAAGAACAAGGGCACCGGCCCGGACGGCGAGTTCGCAGTGCGTCGCAGTCGCACGCGAACGGCGTTGGGGAATTCCTGCGTCGGAGTGAAGGAGTACTTTTCACCCGAAACCGGGAGTGACGCCCGCCCGAGAATAACGTCGGACTCGTCGAGCAGGACGGGCGCGTTGAGGACTCGGTTCCGATTGGCGGCCTCTTGTGCGGCCTGGCGGATGACATCGAAGGAGGCGGCTCCGCTGAGCTTGGACGCGGCCGACAAAGCGGCGGAGTCGGCCGCCCGCTGCAGTTCCGTCCTCGTGTTGTAGAGCATACCCATATCGATGACCAGCGCTGAGAAACCCATCAACACGGCCATACCGACCGCGACTTGCGCGGCCACCGCACCCCGTCGGTGATGGGGATGCCCACGACAGACTCCCGCTTGCTTTCTGCTTTGGTGCGATGCCATGCTTCCCCCCCATGCTTCCCCCCCATCAACCTCTGGGCAGGCCTCGGAATCACCCGTTGCCTGCCAGCCAGCCGTCGCCCGACGATTGGCTGAGATCAATGGGAGGGAAGCGTCAATTCCGGTCCGATTACTGGGCGGTTTCCACGCGATCAGCATGCCCCCAGGGCCCGTGGAGCGAGAGTTGCTCAGGCGGACTCGAGAATTTCCGAACGCGCGGGTCGACCATCGTTTCCAGCGCCGCCTCGGGCGGCAATTCGTCGGGATCCGGCTTCCCCTCCAGCAATCCCAAGCCGAACAACTCGAAATCGTTCGGCGACGTCGTATGTTGCCCGGGCACGGCCGAGACCTGGTCTGGCTGCATGCTGCTGACCAGTTCGGGCGTGACCAGGATCACGAGTTCGGTCGTGCTTCTTTGGTAATCGACCGAACTGAATAACGCACCCAAAACAGGCACGTCACCGAGCGCGGGCACTTTCTTGGCCACGCCTCGGACGTTGTCGCTGAGCAGACCAGCGATCGCGATGGTGCTGCCGCTGGCCAATTCGATGGTGGTCGTGGCACCCCGCGAGCGGAGTCCGGGCACGCCCTGGGTCGCCAGCGCGAAGTCGGGCTCGCTGACCGTGGGCGATACCGTGAGGCGGACCATCTGCCGTCCAATAATGGAGGGGATAAACCGCAACTGAATGCCGTACTCGCGGAACTCGATGCCGGGCGTGCCGGTCGCCGAGGGCAGCGGATACGGAATCTCACCGCCCACGATGAACTTGGCTTCCTGGCCGTTGAGAGCGACGATGTTGGGCTCAGCCAGCACGCGTATGAGCCCGTTCTCACGCAAGGCCTGGAGGAACAGCTGCATCTGGATGCGCGGGAAACCCAGGCTCATGGTGGTAGAGGGCAACAGCGAGATGCCGTCTTTATCCGTGGCGAACGGGATGCGCGGTGCGTTTGGTCCGCCGATAGGGCCGAAGGCAGTCGCTCCGATGTTGGCCGGGTTGATCTGGTCGATCTGATTGACCACGAAGATGTCGTGCAAGTTGTCACCGGCCAGCCAGCCGTTGATTCCGAGCTGGCGAGTGGAGTGCTTGTCCACTTCGGCGACGGTACAGCGCAAGAGCACCTGCTGCTCGCCCGCGACCTTCAGTTGGTTGGTGATCTTGGGCGTGAGCAGACGCGCGATCTCCATGATGCGGCTGACCGTATCGACGTCCGGCACCGTGCCGCTCAGCACGAGGCTGTCGCGAACGGCAATCACTTCGATCGGCACGCCGGGAGCCACCCGGGCGATAGCCTCTCTGATCTCAGTGACGTCCATCTCGACAACCACGCTGCACGCCGACTGTGCGTTGTTGTTACCCCACATCACCAGTTCGGTCACGCCGGGGGCTTTGCCCGTCAGCAGCAACTGGTTGGGCGAGAGGACCTGCACTTCGGCGATCTCCGTGTTGGCGACGGATGCCCGGACCAGCGGCTCGTTGACATCGATCAGCGTGCCCCGTCCGACCGGCATACGGATTGTTTCCCCGGCCGCATCGGCGACGGGTCGCAGGCTGACCATCAATGATGAGCGACCGGATGCCTGCGCCTGTTGTGCTGGCGTTTCCTGAGCGTGGGCCGGTCCCGCCTGTGTCACCAGGCAGGCCCATCCCACGACCGCGACGATCCGCAGCGCCGCGGGCATCACGCTCGCTGCCGCCCGGTAGTCCCGCATACTCCTCCGTGACCCGACCGTCCGACAACCATCCATGTCCGTCATCCTTTACTACTAATGGCTCACCAGGTCCCGGACGGACCTCCCGCCACGGGGCCCATGGCCTGGGGCTCTGTCGAGTTGGCCGCGTCGGCCGGCGACCCCGGCACGGGCGCGAACAGCGAAACCGGCTGCTGCGCCTTGGCCGGACGCGGTGCCGGCGCCGAGAGCCGCTCCGGCTCTCCGACGCGCTGCCACTGCTTGGCCTGGCCGCGCTGGAAGCTCACCGTTTCGACCTCCTGCGGACCCTTGAGGACCTCGACGGTCCAGGTCTGCGGCTCGGTCGTGCTCTGGCGGCCGGGTTGATTGTCTTTATCGGTCTGGAGGGGCGTGACCTTGGCTTGCGCGGCCAAGAATGATTCGACAACTGAATTTCTTGGCTTCTTGAGCCCCGTAAGTCCGGCTAAACCGCGGCCGAGCAAATCGTTATCGGTCGTAACTTTTTCCTGGGCCACGCTCTTGTCGTTCTGCCCGCGCATGGCCAGCCGCAGTTTGCCTTTGGTTTCGGCCAAGTGGAGCGTGGGCACGTCCTCCGGCGTGACCTTGAGCGTGACCGTCTTGGTCACCGTGGCGGCGGTGTCGCCGGCCTTGCCCAATTCCTGGCCGACCGCCAGCACCTCGACGTTCTGGAGGATGACCTTGCTGAACGACTGGTTGCCCTGGCTGCGATCGGGGTTGGACAGGAGCACGATCACATCGACCCGGCTTCCGGGCTTGATCCAGCCGGCGACGCCCGCGGACTCATCGATCTTGACGGCGACCGCCCGATACCCCTCTTCGATCATGACCGCCATGCCCGGCGGGGTGCCTTTGGGCGCCAGCAGCATGGCGGCAATCGGCGTCCCCTTGGGCACCGGGTACATGGTCACCCGGCCGACCACTTCCGACTTGTCCTTGAATCCGGTCTCAGGAAATGCTTCCTTGCTGACGTGCCGGATTTCGATCATGGACTCCTGGATTTCCAGCGTCGGTTCGATGTTGGTGGCCGCGTACACCACCGGAACCAACTCACTGGTCGTGGAAGCCTTCGCGTTCTGCAGCACGTTGACGAAGATCTTGAGGGCGACAAACCCCACCCCCAAACCCACGACCATCGGAATGATTGCTCGACCTTTCATCGTCCAAACTCCTTGTCGCAAGCGGGAGCGAACACAACCTGCCCCCGCGCGGGCAAGGGAACGACTCGGCGTCGTAGTCCCCCTGTCCAACGGTTACACATAAGACTCCACCCGCAAGCTTCCGGCCGATTCGTGGCCGGGCATGCGTGCGGTACTAACTCGAGCCTTCTCGGAACATGGAACACGACGCGACCATGTCACTGGTTCGGTGCGTTCCGCTGCTGCCGCCCTTGAATAACGCCAACATCCGGCGTGGATTGGGCAGGATGCCGCCCCCGACGAGGCTGGCCTTGGCCCAGGGCACGCGCGCCCGCACGGTCAACGTCTGGTGGCCGGTGCCGCTTCGCTCGATTTCGAGCTGATAGCCGGCGCCCTCGCTCAGACCGGTCCCCGAGATAGCCTCGGCGAACCGGGCCCTGATATCGGCATCAGTGGCCCCGGGCAGGATACCGACGCGGCAGGCTTCACGGGCGGCGTTCGTGACGTTGGCCTGGAGCATGAAGATCCAGCCGTATTCGATGATCGCGAACAGCAGCCCCAGCAGGATGGGAGTCACGACGGCCATCTCGACCGTCGCCGCTCCCCTGCGCATGTTTGTGGATCTTTTCAAACGCCTTGGCATTTGAACTCCCCTCCCGCATCATTCGCCGGGTCAGATGGGCCAGTAGAACTGACCGAAGTAGACGATCAGCGTCCCGATCGTCAACGGCACGCCGTACGGCAGGAGCTGCGAGGTCTCACCGAAGCTCTTGGCCGATCCGAACTCGCTGAAGATGGTCGATCGGTTGGACACCTTCTGGCAGATGGTGACCAGGTTGCCGTAGGCCTGATAGAGCCGGTTGGTGGCTAGGATCATGATCACGGCGATGATGCCGCCAACCACGGCACCGACGCAGAAACTGAGGAATGTGAGCCACGGTCCGAGCCACACGCCGATAGCCATCATCAGCTTGACGTCGCCGGCCCCCATGCCATGCATGAGCCACGGTACGATCAACGTGGCGAAACCGACGAGCAAACCGAGCGCACCGGCGGCCAGTCCGCTCCAGCCGAAAAACCACCCCTGAGCCATGAAGCCCAATGCGGCGATGGACGCGTTGAGCCAGTTCGGCACCCGCCGCTCGGAATAATCAATCCAGGACGCCCACAGGATCCCGGGCACCATGATCGCGCATGTCGTCAGCACGTATCCAGACATATGTTCCACTCCGTCCTGCTGGTCTCGCCCGGAGTCCCGGACGCTGTCGTTCAACGGTTTTCATCGCTGGCCGCTCTCTCAGAGACGCGGCCGGTCAAGTTCGCGGCGACCGCCCCCTTTGACGGTCGCGCTGGCTCCTGTCATCTGGCCGATACGGAGAAGGGGAACCCGTCCCCCCGAACGGGCCCCCCTTTCCGATTCGCAGACGACGGGCGTTTACCCCCGATCGCATGCTTATCAGCCGGCGGCGGAGCCGTCGGGCAGAGAGCCCTCCACGTTCGTGAAGATGCTCTGGACCTTCTCACCCAGTGTCGAGATGGCGGTGAGAGCCACGATGATGATCAGGGCGAGCATCACCGCGTACTCGGTCGCCGTCGGGCCGTCTTCGCTCTGCAGGAATCGCTTGATCAAGTTCATTGCATTCTCCTTTCCAAAACCCATTGCGGCACAAACCGCTGCCATTGACCGCTCCTGCGGTCGTTGACTGACCTATGACCGGACCCATCCGGTCTTCGTCCGACGAGTCCCTCGCCGGTTCCATTCGTTTCAGATGATTGGCCGCGTCTCCACGCTATCCCCCGGACGGGCCGCGTCGAATTTCGGCAGCGGCAACGCTCGGTTCATCGGTTACTTCACGCCGCCTCTTGCTATTCGCGTGCTCATGCTTGCGAGCGAACAGCCAATACATAAAAAACAAAATGCACGCGAGCAAACAAAGAAAGCCGAAAAGTTTGCCTGTTTTCACAGGTCCGAAGATCATCGCGTCGGTGCGTGCGAAAGATGTGTTTTATGGGATCACCGCCGCGCGAGCGGCGTGCCAGACACAAAATGCTGCGATCCCCTGCTGAACGACGCGAAAAAAAACGACGGGCTCCGCGCGCCCGGCCAACACACACGCGATCGTGTTGGCCCGGCTTGCGGAGCCCGGTTCGAAATGCATCAACCGGTCGTGTCCGACTGTGACTCGTTTGCGGTCACGAGTCGTAACGGCCGCGTCAGTGTCCGTTCTCAGGCGTGATGGGCTTCGGCTTGCCTTTCGCTATCAAAGCGCGGTTGATCGCGCTGAGGAAAGCCTGGGCGCTGGCTTCGATGATATCGGTCGAACGACCACGTCCGCGAAACGTGCTGCCGTCGGACACCAGTTCCAAATGCACCTCGCCCTGGGCGTCGCGGCCGCCGGTCACCGCCCGCAGATCGTACTCGCGAAGGACGGCGTCGATTCCGGTAATTCGCAGCATGCAGGTGAAGGTCGCATCAATCGGCCCGTCACCAGTGGCGGCGTCGGTTACTACCTGGCCGCCGTGCAAGTCGCGCAGGCGAACGGTGGCCGTCGGCACGACGCCCGTGCCCGCCGTCGTCTGGAGCGAAACCAGCTCCCACCGCCGTGTCGAGTCGGCTTCCTCGACGACGTGGCTGACCAGCGTTTCGAGATCCTCGTCGAAAACCTCCTTCTTGCGGTCGGCCAGGATCTTGAACTGCTCGAAAACGCGATCGAGACGTTCCTCGTCCAGATCATGGCCCAACTGCTGGAGCCGGTCGCGCAAGGCGTGACGTCCGGAGTGCTTGCCCAGCACGAGCTTGGAAGCGGGAATGCCCACATCCTCGGGATTCATAATCTCATACGTCGCCCGGTTGGCGAGCATGCCGTGCTGGTGGATACCCGACTCGTGAGCGAAGGCGTTCTCGCCGACGATGGCCTTGTTGCGCTGCACGTGGATGCCAGTGAGCGTGGAGACCAGCCGCGAGGTCGGATAAATGCGCTTGGTGTTCACCCGCGTGCGGCACTTATAGACGTCGGCCCGCGTACGGATGGCCATCACCACCTCTTCCAAGCTGGCGTTGCCCGCCCGCTCGCCCAATCCGTTGATGGTGCACTCGATCTGCCGGGCCCCCGCTTCCACCGCGGCCAGCGAGTTGGCCACGGCCAGGCCCAGGTCGTTGTGACAGTGCACGCTGATCACCGCCTTGTTGATGTTGCGGACGTTCTCGCGCAAATGGCGGATAATGTTGGTGAAGTGCACGGGCGTTGAGTAGCCGACCGTGTCGGGAATGTTCACCGTGGTGGCCCCCGCCTCGATCACCGCCTCGACCACCTGCGTCAGGAACGGCAACTCGGTGCGCGAAGCGTCCTCGGGCGAGAACTCCACGTCGTCGCAGAAGCTCTTGGCCAGCTTCACGCCCTCGACGCTCAGCTTGATGATCTCTTCCTCGGCCCGCTTGAGCTTGTACTGCCGATGGATGGCCGACGTGGCGCAAAACACGTGGATACGCGGCTTGACCGCCTCCTTGACTGCCTCGGCCGCCCGCACGATGTCCTTTTCCGTGCAGCGAGCCAAAGCCGCCACCGTGCAGTTCTTGATCATCCCGGCGATGGCCCGAACGGCCTCGAAGTCGTCGGGCGAGCTGATGGGGAAGCCGGCCTCGATGATGTCCACGTTAAGCAGCTCGAGTTGACGGGCAATCTCCAGCTTCTCGGCCATGTTGAGCGACGCGCCGGGCGACTGCTCGCCGTCCCGCAGCGTCGTGTCGAAAATGCGAATGACCGGTTGATCCTCTACCGTCCGTTCCTGAGCTGCCGACATTCAAATTCCTCCTACACGTTCGACCGCGTTTACGCTGACGCGGTCCATCTATAAAAAAAGCCCTACGCGACTCTCGCGTAGGGCTCTTCGGCTTTTGACTGGCTTTTTCGGGTATCAGCCCACCGAAGTCCCTACGCGCATGCTAAGCAGCAGCCCGAGAAGGCTGAGCATGGCGCGAAACAGGGACTGGACGTGAGCGATACTCATTCCGTGAACTATATCGGTCGCGCGGCAGCGTGTCAATGAAAAATAAGCTCTAAGCTATGAGCTGTGAGCCAGAGAGCAGATTGCGGTCGGGGGGCGGGCATCTTGCCCGCCTCTCGAGGGAATCGCCGGGAACGCGATTCAGGGGGGCTGGCTTGACGGCACACAAGATGCTGCGGCGCGGAGACTTATGATGGATTTGACCTGCTGTCGCGCAGTTGGCTACAGTGGGATCGGTTTTGTTACCCAGGAGTACTCATATGGCCGGCTCGGTGACGTTCGCGCAGCCTGACTCGACGGTGTTGCTGGTGGTGGATATCCAGGAGCGGCTGCTGCCGGCCATCCATGACGCGGCCGCGTGCACGGAGAGTGCCCGGCGGATGATCGAGGCGGCTCGCGTGCTGGGCGTGCCGGTGCTGTGCACGGAGCAGTATCCGAAAGGGCTCGGCGTCACGTGTGCGATGATCCGCGAATCCATGGGTGACGCCCCGGTCATCGAGAAAACCCGGTTCAGCAGTTGCGTCGAAGATCTGCTCACACGGCTGCGAGAGGCGGACCGGCCCAACGTCATTGTCGTGGGAATCGAGGCACACGTGTGCGTCCAGCAGACCGTGCTCGACCTGCTGCGGCTCGGGTTCGCGCCGTTCGTGTGTGCCGACGCGGTGGGCTCGCGAAAGCCGCTGGACCGGGAGATGGCGCTACACCGCATGCGTCAGGCCGGCGCGATTGTGACGACCACCGAGAGCATCATCTTCGAACTGCTTGG
>JAKPHF010000072.1 GCA_029550525.1 Planctomycetota bacterium | reverse complement strand
CGTAGAGACTCCGTCTACGGGCGAGGCCGCCTACGGCACGACCGGCACGGTGGACGCAGGTACGCCGACGGTCATCACCTGTGTCGGTGCGGTCAACACCTCGCTGGTTGCGGTCGGCGACTGGCTTACCTGGGATTATATCGGCGTGACCGAGCGGCGGATGATCATCGACATCAACGGGGCCAACATCACGGTGCATCGGGCGATGACAGCCGGGGCCAACAAGAACATTCTTGTGGGCGGGCACCTCGCCGGCTTCCGTAACGCCATTGCCGCGATCGGGGCCAACGTCACAGCGTTCAACTGGCCCGCAAGTACGCCGCCTCCGCGCCTGAACATCAAGGCCCACGGCGGCGCGGCCTACAACGAGACAGTGGGCGTGCTGGCGGCAGATTTCGGCACGCCCAACGAATGGCTGCCGTTTGTGATCGAGGCGTTCAGCTCGACGCCCGGCGATCTAGACTGGCGAACGACGACAACGCGGGCGGTGATCGACTGGGGGACGGTGGTGGTGCATGCCATGTCGCCGACGGATCCGTCTCACAGATGGATTACGTTACTGAATCTCGATTTGCGGCAGAGCACAAGCGGCTACGGTCATATACTGAATGGGACCAGTTGCGTGAACCTGAAAAACTGTTCCCTGAAGCGTTCTGGACGGAACATCCCGATCGCCCAGCGTGTTGTGGGGGTAGCTGAACGGTGCTTGTTTTGGCGGGATTACGACGGACCAAACGAACTGCTGCGAGTGGGGAGTTACGGTTCATTGATCGATTGCGTAGTACGAGGTAACGGCGATGGAGTCTCGGTAGGGGTCTGGCTAGAACAATCCTCCCAGATGACGCGGACATTGGTTACGGGCTGCGGACCGGCCGTTAGATTGAGCACTCAAGGCTGCTCAGTGATCGATTGCACGCTAATTTCTAACGCATCGGGTATTCACCTGGCTGATAGCGTTGCAGCCCAAGCGACTTGCAAGGGCAACCTCATCGCCAACAACAGCGGCTACGGTATCAGCAACGGGATCGGTGGCAGGCCCACGGTCTACCTGCCGAACTGCGGCGGGAACTTCTTCTACGGCAACACGTCGGGTGCGTACCCGGCGACCATCATTCCCATGCAGGCTAACACGACGCTAGCCACCGATCCGTTCGAGGATTACGCGGGCGGCGACTACCGCATCAAGACGACCAGTGCGGCCTACGGCGTGCGACGCAATCTCCCGAGCGGGCTGGACACGGATGCGTCGTTCCTGGATGCCGGGGCCATTCAGCGGCTGCGGAGTGAAGGCGGGGGCG
>JAKPHF010000067.1 GCA_029550525.1 Planctomycetota bacterium | reverse complement strand
CCCCGTCTAGAACTAGACCCAGATTGTAACGTCTATCCGGCTCATCCACCCACACGCCCCCGAAGGTCCGCTTCGTGCCATACCACAGGCGCCCGCCTGGGAGCTGCTCCATCGCCGCGTTCGACGGGGCATCTGCAAAGTAGTAGCGCACGCCCGTGGTGGTCGTCGGCCTGATAGTCAGGCGGTAGGTCGTGTTTGCCCGGACGGTGACGGGAGAGTCCCACGTCACCCGGTGCATTCTGAGATAGCTCAGACCGGTCAGGAACGCACCCGGCAGCGCGGCCTGCGCCAACACCTGGTCCGATTCGCTGTAAAGCGTGACAACGACATCGCCGTCCAAATCGCGCCCCAGCCATTCCGCCCCAACCGCTCGCACGGATGTGGGTAACTGAAACACGGCCCCGTGTTCATTCCACGTGTAGCCGCTGCTCATGGTGGCATAATTGTTTGCTCCGTGTGGCAGGTCAAACGATTTGCCGTAGGACCCATCGGAGTAGCGGAAGAACACCACCGGGCCGTTAGTCCGTTTCGTCCATGCCGCGCCGTCGTAGGTAGCGCTGTAGGCGCTACCTGCCGGCAACCCGGTGGTAATGCCGATCATGATGTTTCCGTCCACGTATGGACTTAGCTCGAACACCACGGCAAGCGGCTCCGTGAGGTCTGTCACCACGCGATCCGCGCTCATAGTAGCCGTCACCCAGCCCCTCTTGCACTCGGCTTCCGGTACGGTGCCGCTCTGGTCCACCACGCCGTTTGGTAGGCCCGTCTTCGGATCTACGCTCTGCAACGACACCAGTATGGGGTCCGGCGTGGTGGTGGAGCGCAACCAGAAAATCACGTCGCGAATGCTACCGAGCTTCGGCGGGCGCGCAATGAAGGCCACGCGCCTGCCGGCGGCGTTCAGACTGTGGTGGGTGGGCGACGTCGTGCCATCCAGGTCGGGATAGACCGTGTACGACAGGTCGAGCATTTACGCCTCCAGTTCGGCCAGGATCTGCGCCTCGGTGAGCGTCTCGGCGTCCACTCCGCGCTCGATGTCGGCGGCGGCGGCTTCCAGGCGGGCGATCAACCCCGCGTGCCGCGCC
>JAKPHF010000066.1 GCA_029550525.1 Planctomycetota bacterium | reverse complement strand
GGTGACGAGCACGTCGCCGGCCTTGACGCGGTCCATCTCGGAGGCGTCCTTGACGACGCGGACCTGGCCGGCGCCGATCTTCTGGCCGATGGCGCGGCCGTGGGTGAGGGACTTGCCGTACTGCTTGAGGCGGTACTTCTCGAGCACGTGGCCAGCCTGCTGGCTCTTCACGGTTTCCGGGCGGGCCTGCAGGATGTACAGCTTGCCATCGTCGCCGCTCTTGCCCCACTCGATGTCCATCGGGCGGCCGTAGTGCTGCTCGATGATCATGGCGTAGCGGCCGAGCTCCAGCACGTCGGCGTCGGTCAGCGAGTAAACATTGCGCTCGGCTTCGGAGACGTCGACGGTGCGGGTGGACTTGCCGGCTTCCTTCTTGTCGGCGAAGACCATCTTGATCAGCTTGGAGCCGAGGTTGCGGCGGATCACGGCCGGCTTGCCCTGGGCCAGGGTGGCCTTGTGCACGTAGAACTCGTCCGGGTTCACGGCGCCCTGCACGACGGTTTCGCCGAGGCCGTAGGAGGCGGTGATGAAGACCACGCCGTCGAAGCCGGATTCGGTGTCCATGGTGAACATCACGCCGGAGGCGCCGATGTCGGAGCGGACCATGCGCTGCACGCCGGCCGACAGGGCGACTTCAGCGTGGGTGAAGCCCTTGTGCACGCGGTAGGCGATGGCACGGTCGTTGTAGAGCGACGCGAAGACTTCCTTGATGGCGTGCAGGATGTTCTGGTAGCCGTGGATGTTCAGGAAGGATTCCTGCTGGCCGGCAAAGGACGCATCCGGCAGGTCTTCGGCGGTGGCGGAGGAGCGGACCGCGAAGCTGCCGTCGCCTTCGGCGGTGAGCTGGTCGTAGGCCGCCTTGATCTCGGCTTCGAGCTCGGCCGGGAAGGGGGTGTCGACGATCCACTGGCGGATCTGGGCGCCGCAGCGGGCCAGGGACACCACGTCATCCACGTCGAGGCTCTCGAGGGCGGCGCGGATGCGCTCGGCCAGGCCTTGATGGGACAGGAACTTGCGATAAGCGTCGGCGGTGGTGGCGAAGCCGCCGGGAACGCGCACGCTGGCGGGAAGCTGGCTGATCATCTCGCCGAGGGAGGCGTTCTTGCCGCCAACCTGCTCGACGTCGCTCATGCGAAGTTCTTGGAACGGAATGACATTGCGGGCCATGGGGGATCTTCCTGGGAGAAAAAGAAAACGGCGTTTGATATTTATTCGGACCGTATTCTAAGACCAATGTTGCTATGCCGCATCCAGGGTTTATCCTAATGCGTGGAACCCTCCACGCCCGCCGGAAGCCCTCTGTGGCCTGCCCTCGGGGCCGGAATGGGATAAGATGCAGCATCGCCCGGCGGCGCCGGGCCAAGCATCATCGTCCTTTCCCTGTTGGCACTTCCATGACCCAGACCCGCCCCGTTTTCTTCGTTTCAGACGGCACCGGCATCACGGCCGAGACCCTCGGTCACAGTCTTCTGGCCCAGTTCCCGGATACCCGCTTCCGCCCCCACCGCATGCCCTTTGTCGACTCCCCCGACAAGGCCCGCGACTGCGCCATGAAAATCCGCGACGCCGCCGTCGAGAGCGGCCAGCGCCCGATCGTCTTCAACACGCTGGTCGACCCCGACGCGGTGGCTGGCCTGCGCGAAGCCGACGCCCTCTTCCTCGATCTCTTCGAGAAGTTCATCGAGCCCCTCGAGAACGAGCTCGGGCAGCGCTCCACCCATGCCGCCGGGCGCTTCCACGGCATTGCCGAAAGCCAGGACTACAAGCGCCGCATCGAAGCGATCAACTTCACCCTGGCCCACGACGACGGCGTCTCCCACGCCGACCTGGCCGAGGCCGACGTGATCCTGGTCGGCGTGAGCCGCTCGGGCAAGACGCCCACCAGCCTCTACCTGGCGATGCAGTTCGGCATCAAGGCCGCCAACTACCCGCTGATCCCCGAAGACTTCGAGCGCAACAAGCTGCCCGTCGAGCTCACCCGCTACCGCGGCAAGCTGTTCGGCCTCACCATCGGGCCCGACCGCCTGTCGCAGATCCGCCAGGAGCGCCGCCCCAACAGCCGCTACGCCTCCATCGAGAACTGTCTCCACGAGATCGAGGCCGCCCAGCGCATGATGAAGCGTGAGGGCATCAAGTGGCTGGACTCCACCGCCAAGTCCATCGAGGAGATCTCCACCATCATCCTCCAGGAAGTCCGCCTCGACCCGCCCTCCTACTAATGGCAGCAGGCCGATCGCCGGCCGCTGCAGCCTGTCCAACCCTCATAACCTAAAAGGAGAGCCCCGATGAAACGCAACCGACTCGGGCGCCGCGGCGGCCTGCCGCGGGACGCCGAACAGCTTCTGTGGCTCGCCAATGGTCTGGCTGATTCGAGCAGCCGGGCCGAAGACCACTTCTGGGACCAGCGCCTCGCCGACGCCGTCGACAACCTGCTGCGCTCCGAAGACGAAGACGCCCTCAACACCGCCCTCGACCATCTCTCCACGGCCAGCGCCCACGCCTACGACGAGCTGGCCGACATGATCGAGTCGCGGGCCGAAGGCGCCCTCAAG
>JAKPHF010000026.1 GCA_029550525.1 Planctomycetota bacterium | reverse complement strand
CGCGTCTGGGGATGCTGGCTGACGCCGCCGTAAATGACGGTGGAGCGCAGGGGCGTGTTCCGGCCATAGGCGCGGAAGCTGTCGTTGATCTGGGCGGCCAGTTCGCGGGTGGGGGCCAGCACGAGCACGCGGATCCGCCGGACGTGGCCGTTTCGCGGGCTGCGGGCGTGAGCGTTGCGGCCGGCGCGAGCATGGCCGTTAGACCCGCGGGGAGGCCCACCTTCCCCGAAGGTGGGTTCATGATTTGTACTCTCGGGGCGGTTGGCCTGCATCAACCGCTGCAGGATGGGCAGGGCGAACGCGGCCGTCTTGCCAGTGCCGGTCTGGGCGCAGCCGAGCAGGTCGTGGCCTTCGAGCACGTGGGGGATCGCCTTCTGTTGAATAGGCGTAGGAGTGGTGTACCCTTCCGCGGCCACAGCGCGGAGGATCGGCTCAATGAGCCGCAAATCGGAAAACTTCATGATGTCCTCTTCCGGGGGTCCCCAGGACGGGATGTGCCGGACGCAAAGCCGCGTCGCTAATGAGCCATCGGTACCTGGCAGTCTCCAATGGCTCTTACGTCCAATGGGATCAAGACACCTCGATTTTTGGTCAGTATAGGTGATATCGGCGGGAAAGTCCAGTGGGTTGAGATATCGGGCGAAGAATGCCGGTTAAATATGGCTTTTTTCCGCATACAAGAGGAATCCATGAAAGGATGCACCATGAGCCGTCAATCACCGGCTGGCGGAAACAGGAATAGCCCCTCCCGCCAGGATGACTATCTGGAACTGGTGAAGCGCTTCTCATTGCATCCTTTCCGCACGGAAGGGGAGTATGAGGCAGCGGCGGAGTCTCTCGACAAACTCGTGCCGCGCGTTAAGCGGTGAGGATGGCCGTCTCAATCGGCTTTCTTCGCGCAGTCTGGTCCGCGTGACAGTCTCTGTTCTCTCTGTTGCCTCCTGTTCATTCCCTCGCTTGCGCTTCGGGTTCCATTGCCGCGCGTGCCGCGCTTAGCTGTGCGACCGGGCGTAGTCGCGCATCGCGCGGACGTTTTCCAGCGGCGTGTCGCGGCAGACTTCGCAGCCGGCGCCGACGATGTAGCGGTCGCCGGCCTGGCGGTGGCATTCCTCGATGGCCTTGAAGACCTCGTCGGGTG
>JAKPHF010000008.1 GCA_029550525.1 Planctomycetota bacterium | reverse complement strand
GTTGACCTCGCTGCTGATGGAGCCGGACAAGTTGCCGACGGGCTTGCGAGAGGCCTTCTACTTTATCCATGAGATGGCAACGCCGGAAGGGATGGAGTGTCTGCTCGCAGCCGCGGAGGAAGCCGGTATCGAGATCGTGGGGACGCCCGGCCCGACGCCCGGCGACGCGGCCGTCCAGGTTTGGCTGAAGGACCGCGAGCTTCTGGAGCGAAAGCACGCGGAGCAGTTCCTTCGGAACCCGCGGACCTTCGAGTCGTTCGGGACCGCCGTGTCGCCCGTGCCGAAGTACCGCGACCCCATGGCGCGGGCCGACAAGATCAAGAAGGACCTCGACGACTTCTTCGAGAAGAAGAAACGCGGCCGGAACACCAAGGTCTTCCCCTACGTCCGCGACGATAGCGTCTGGTTCCTGGTCCGGCACGGCGACCCGTTCGAGCGCCGAGGTGCCATCGACGACAAGGGCGAGTCGGTCGGCGTGTACTACTGGCCGGAGAAGTTCGACGTGCTGGTCCTCGATCCGGTCGTAGGCGAGCTGCGCATCAACGCGCGGAACAAGGGCGAGAAGAAGGAATACCGCAAGGTCTTCGGCCGGCACTTGTACAAGGACGACGGTTTCTTCGGCGGCGAGAGCAAGTACACGCTGGAGCCGCTGCGCGAGAAGGGCGAGGACGCCATCGCGCCGGTCGAGGGCATGGATGATGTGCGCTTGACCGAGGTGGACTTCCTCTGGGGCGGCTCCCACAACGAGCGCGAAATCCGCAAGGCCGACGATATCTTCGCCGCTTACAAGGACCGCGGCCGGACGTTCCCGGCAAAGGCCCCGATCATCAAGGCGTGCTTCCGCGTCACGTTCTCCGACTCGGACACGCCGCGGACCGTGACGATCAAGCCGCCCAACGTGGCGCAGTACACGCGGGACGCCGACAGCGTGATCGTCGAGCGGTGGTTGAAGGCTCGCGGCTTCATCGTCAAGAAGGGCAAGGCAAAGGATGAGCCGACGGTTACAGCGGTTATGGTCGGCACTTGAGCAAGTGCCCGACTTGGCCGGCGTGCCGGTTGAGTGGCGCTCGCTCCTGGGCGACGACCACGAGGCCGTCGCACGCTTCCTTCTGCCGACGCGGCGCATCGCCGGGTCCGTCAAGTCCACCTCGCCCGGCCGGACGTGCATCCACGAAATCAGGAAGCACAAGGGCGAGTATCTGGAGGTCTGCCCCGACGGCTGCGAGACGGCCACGCGGTCAAGAGACGAAGTAACCGTCCACCGCCTGGACGTGGCTGGCTTCGCGCGTGAGATCGCCGCGTCGCTGGGCCTCGAAGCTCTGCCGGCGGAAGCGGTCCCGAATGTCGCCGGTGTGTGGAAGATCGGCGACTACGCGCCGTTCGCCAAGTATCGTTTCCCCGTCTGCCTCACGTTCGCAGGCGAGCCGGAGATTCTCGGCTCCGTGGTGGATGGTCTGGCCGCGCGGAGCGAGCCGTTCATTCTGATCGCGCCCACGCGGTCGGCGTTGGGCCAAGCCGCGGCTGATCTGCTCAAGCGGACCGATTCGCTCTTCCTGTCGCTCGACGAACTGGTCGGCGATGGCGACGGCCGGCTGTCGCTGCTGGACGGTCACACCGCGGCCGGCGTCTTCGCCGAGTTCCACGCCGCCCACGTACCCCAGCCGAAAGCGGAAGGCGGCACGGCGTTCTTCCCGACGCCGCCCGGCGTCCAGTGGACCGACCTGGCCATCGTCTTCAAGGACGCCCACACGGTTTCGGTTTCGCTGGGCGGGATTCAGCGCGTGCTCAACTACACCGCGATGGGCATGGCCAACCGCAAGAACCGAAGCCCCAACAAGCAGTGGGAGCTTCTATACGAGTTGGCCCAGCGCAACGACTTGCTCCGACAGAGCCGCAAAGACCCCTCCAAGTACGTCGCTCTGGAAGACCTCACCAACGAGCACGCCGCCAACAAGCAGCGAGGCAACCGCCGGGACGCCCATCGGAAGCAGAAGCAACTGCTGGCCGAGGCCCTGCGGCAGTTCTTCAAGATCGACGGCGACCCCTTCATTCTCTCGGGCAAGGGGGGATGGAGCACCCGCTTCATCCTGACCGCCGAGGAAGGAAGCCTGTGAATATTCACAGGCCGACTTCGCAGTAATCGCGGGAAATCTTCCCACTCCATTCCTTCCGTAAGTTGATCCTGCGCAACCTCCTGCGCCGCTATTTCTGCGCGCTAGCGCCAGTGGTGTTCGTGTCCGCCGTGAAGTTTCGCCGCGCCCGCTTCGGCGGGTCCGGCAGATGCGGATACCACAACCCGCCCCCGTGAGACCAACCCAGCCGGACCTGTTTCGCGGGGGCCTTTCGCGCGACGCGCGGAGGTCCGGCAATGAGCAAGGCGACACCGGGGACAGCCCAGCCGCCCACATCAACGCGCGTCTCTCCGCGCCCGCGGGGAGACGCCCATGTCTCAGCAGGTACGGCTGGATCGGTTCGAGGAGTGGTTCATTGCGCGCAAGGCCCGGCAGTTGACAGGTAGGGCCGGGTTCACACCCAGCGATGTCGAAGACATCGAGCAGGACATTCGGATGGATGTCCTGCAACGCCTGCCGCGGTTCGACCCGGCGAAGTCAAACCGCCACACCTTCATCGCCATGGTGGTCCGCCGATGCGTGGCGTCGATCCTCGAACGCCGGCGAGCAGAGAAGCGGAACGGCGGCCGGCGTCCCCAGTCGCTGAACGCGCCGATCCGCGACGCCGAAGGCCGCGAAGTCGAGCTTCACCAGACGCTTGGAGGCGACGCCCGCCGGCCGGGGCGCAGCGAGGAAGGACTTCGCGACCTTCGGGCCGACGTGCGGGCCGCAGTCGCGGCGCTGCCGGAGCACCTGCGCCCCTGGTGCGAGGTCTTCGCCGGCCAAGGCATCCGCGAGGCGTCGCGCGGGCTTCACGTCCCGCGCTGCTGGCTCCAGCGGATCAAGGCCGAAATCCGCGGCCACTTCGAGGCGGCCGGCCTGGCGGACTACCTGCCGGAAATCTGACCCGACCGCGCGACCACTTCGTGCCGGCCTCGGTAGGCACTCCCCACGGGAAAGCCGGGGCCGGCATGAAAGGAAACGACATGACCAGAGCGTACAGGTATCAGTTCCGCGAAGGGGTAGACCCTCGCGATGTCGAGGACACGCTGCTTCTGGCGTTCCTCGCCGCCGAAGGGGTCTTCGGCGAGGCCCGCGTCCGCATGGACGGGGCCTACAGCACGGACCGCGAGGCGCGGACGGTGACGGTGGACGCTTCCACCGCCGTCGGCCAGATCGTCAACGCGGTGTTCACCGTCTTTGCCGTCAAAGAGTTCGGCCGGGACGCCTTCGGCGTTCGCCGGCTGGTTGCGGAGGTGCTGGCATGAGCACCACGACCTCCACCGCAACCGCTCGCCCGCCCTACGGCCCGCCCGTCCGGCGCGTCGCCTTCGGGGCCATCGAACCGCAAGGCCATCGCGTCGGGCTGTTCGGCCCCGGCGGCATCGGCAAGACCACGCTGGCGGCAACCGCGCCCGGGCCGGTGGCCTTCATCGACCTGGACGACTCGCTGCCGATCCTTCGCCCGTCGCTGGGCGAGTTGGATATCCGTCGCGTGGCGGGCATCGCCGGCTGGCAGGACATCCGCGACGCGCTGCACAGCGACGGCTGGGACGACGTTCGCACCATCGTGCTGGACTCGGCGACGAAGGCCGAGGAACTGGCGCTGGAATGGACGCTCCGCAACGTGCGGCATGAGAAGGAAGGCGTCGTCGTCCGCCGGATCGAGGACTACGGCTTCGGCAAGGGCTACCAGCACCTCTACGAAACCTTCCTTCCGCTGCTCTCGGACCTCGACCAGCACGTCCGCGCCGGCCGGAACGTCGTGCTCATCTGTCACGACTGCACGGCGACAGTCCCGAACCCCAAGGGCGAGGACTACATCCGCTGGGAGCCGCGGCTCCAGAACCCCAGCAGCGGCAAGGCGTCGATCCGCCTGCGCGTCCGCGAGTGGCTCGATCACCTCTTGTACGTGGGCTACGACGTGGAGTGCGCCAAGCACCACAACGGCAAGGCCCAAGGCCACGGCAGCCGCACCATCTACCCGACGGAGATGCCCTGGTGCATGGCCAAGAGCCGCGCGCTGGCCGATCCCGTCGAGCTGGTCCAGTTCGACACGACCCTCTGGAACAAGCTGCTGGCCGACCAGGCCGAGTAAGGAGACCTCCACATGCTTCCGACACGCGAAGGTTTGTTCAATGCGTACCCGGTCGAAATCGGCATCGACGAGACCGGACCCAACAACCTGGCCACGTGCATCATCCGCTTCGACCTCTACGAGGAACTCCAGCCGGACGGCGAGTGGGCGAACTGCGCTGACGAGAACTGGGAGATCACGGGCTACTTCTACCTCGAAAAGAAGGACGGCTCGCTCAACACGCTCACCCTCGACGCGCTGAAGGCGGCGCTGGGCTGGGACGGGCGCGATCCGTTCTGGCTCCAGGAGACGGACCTGTCCGGGCATCCGGTACAGGTGAAGCTCGGCTTCGAGGAATACGGCGGCAAGACCCGCATCAAGGTCCAGTACCTCAACCCTTTTGGCAGCACGGCAAGCGGCGGCGTGAGCAAGGCCGACGACGCCACGCGCCGGACGATCAGCAACCGGCTCGGCTCGAAGCTCCGCGCGATGGCCGGGCCGGCGCAGGCACCCGCGAAGCCGGCGAAACCCGCCGGACCGCCTAAGCTCCCGCCGGCCAAGCCCAAGGCGCAGCCGACGCCGGCCGCACCTGCTCCGAAACCTGAACCCGCGCCGCCGGCGGAATCGGCCACACCGGTCGAGCAAGCACGCGACCCCGAAGCCGCCACGATGGAAGAGGCGTGGGCCGAGTTCTGCAAGCACTGCGCGCCGCCGAAGTGGGACCAGGCCGCGGTGGAAGCCGAGTGGTTCCGCATCATCGCCGAACTGTTCCCCGGCAAGCAGCCCGACGAACTGACGCCGGCCGAGTGGGCGGCGATGCGCGACCAAGGACCGGCACAAATCATCCCGTTCTGAGAAGGCGGCGGGTTGGAGGGGGCACCCCGACGCGATGAACCGCGTCGGGGACCCCTAGGCCCTGGTGGGCCTGCGAGGCTCATTCCCTCGCTCTGGTCGGTTCGATTCCGGCACCCGCCTGTGGGTTAGTCTCCCCTTGTCCGGCCGGGTCGGGGGCTGCCGCAAGGCGGCCCCCGCTCGGTCCGGGCGGGCGACGACGCGCCCGATTGCGGACCGAGTCATGATCGCGGCTGCATCACGCCAACAGCTTCGGGACTACCAGGACCGGGCGGTCGAAACGGTGATCGAAAAGCTCGGCAACCGGCCGATCCTCGTCGCGCCAACGGGTAGCGGTAAGACGGTGATGGCCACAGCACTAGTCGAGCGGCTGGGGCTGCCGACACTGTGGCTGGCGCACCGCAAAGAACTCATCGACCAGGCCGCCGAGCGGCTCGCCGCGCACGGCCTGGATGTCGGCATCGTCATGGCCGGCTACAAGAGCAACCCGGCGGCGCAGGTGCAAGTCGCTTCGGTCCAGACGCTCGTGCGTCGGGACAAGCCGCCTGCCGGGCTGGTGGTGGTGGACGAGTGCCATCACGCCGCGGCTAAGACCTACCAGAACATCCTGGACGACTACGGCGACGCCGCTCTTGTAGGCTTGACCGCTACGCCATTCCGGTTGGACGGCCGCGGGCTGGGTGACCTGTTCGGCGAGCTGGTGGTCGCGGCCTGGCCGGACGAACTCTGCGCCGCTGGCGTGCTGCACAAGCCGCGGGTCTGGGCATCGAAAGCCCCAGACCTGCGCGGCGTCCGGGTTGTTGCCGGCGACTACAGCATCGGCGCGCTGGCCAAGCGGACGAACACGGCGGAACTCAACGCGGACATCGTGCAGACCTGGCGGAAGCGCGCCGATGGCAAGCGGACCGTGGTCTTCGCGGTGGACATCGAGCATAGCGAGGCCATCACCGAGGCGTTCCGGCAGGCCGGCGTCGAGGCCGAACACCTCGACGGCGGCACGGCCCGCGCCGAGCGCGACGCGATCCTCGACCGCCTGGCGCGAGGAAAGACACTGGTGGTGTCCAACTGCATGGTGCTCACCGAGGGCTGGGACTTACCGGCGCTGGAGTGCGCGATCATCGCCCGGCCCACGGCTTCACTCAACCTGCACCTTCAGATGATCGGCCGCGTGATGCGGGCCTGCGACGGCAAGGACGGTGCGATTGTCCTCGACCACGCCGGCAACCACCACGTGCATGGGCTGGTCACGCGCCGGCTCGACTACACGCTGAGCGATGAGAAGGTGGGCTTCTCGGAGCCGCTGGGCCTGCGCCGGTGTGGCAACTGCGGCTTGCTGTTCGAGACGAGCGAGCGTTGCTGTCCCGAGTGCGGCTGGGAGCCGCAAGGCGAAGGCGGGCAGCGCCGCCGGCCGGCAATTCACGGCGAAGGTGAACTGGCCGAGTTCGACGACTCTTCCTTCGACTACCGCCGGCAGGTGTGGGTCCAGATCGAAGCCCAGCGGCAGGCCGCCGGCTACAAGGCCGGCTGGAGCTACTACCGATTCTTCGACCGCTTCGGCGTTGCGCCAATCGTGGCCGGCGGCGAGTTGGTCGATCCGCCGGCCGCAAGCTCGGAACAGAAGGCCGAGGTCTATCGCGAGTTCCTGCGGATCGCGGCCATCAAGGGCTACAAGCCGGGCTGGGCGGCCTACCGCTTCCGTGACGCTTTCGGTCACTGGCCGCGGAGGGGCGAAGCGTGACGGAGAAGCACCTCCAGAACGCCATCCTCCGCGCCTTCGGCACACTGCCCGGCCTGCGCCTGTGGCGGGCCAACGTCGGCGTCGCCCGCATGGGCCAGCGTGTGGTCCGTTTCGGTATACGCGGACAAGCGGACCTCACCGGCATCGTGCCGGACGGCCGGCGCTTGGAAATCGAGGTCAAGGCGGCAACCGGCCGGCAGACGGCCGAGCAGCGGAGCTTTCAAGACATGATCGAGAGGTTCCATGGAATCTACATCCTCGCAAGGTCCGTTGACGACGTGCGGCGGGAGCTTGCCGCCCGGGGCGTGCGGCTCGGATAGCGCGCTGGCGGCGAATGTCCGCTACGGCTACGGGCTGGGTTGGTCGTTTACGCCGCTGGACGGCAAGCGGCCGGTCCTGAAGCGCTGGCAGTCCGTACCTCGCGAGTCGATGGAGCAGGCGCTCGCCTGGGCGGGCAAGGGCAATGTCGGCCTGCGCACCGGCAAGGCCAGCGGCATCGTCGTCATCGACGTGGACCCCGGCGGCGATATCGAACCGCTGGGGCTGCCGGGCACGGTGACGGCGATGTCCGGGCGACCGAACGCGTTCCACCTCTACTTCTGGCATCGGGAGCCTCTGCGAAACACCTCGAAGAGGCTTGGGCCGAACATCGACGTGAAGGCTGACGGCGGGCAGGTGGTCTTCCCCGGCTCGGTCCACCCCGACACCGGGGCGGTCTATGCATGGGCGGAAGGCCGGGAGCCGTGGAACGTCGAGCTTGCCGAACTGCCGGCGCACATCGTAGAACTGCTCCAGTCGCCCGACGCGCCGAAACAGGCCGCGGCTCACGCCGCGTTGCCCGCGGCGCTCGAAACCCCGGTCGAGCCGGATAGCCGACCGTCCGCGCGTGAACGAGCGCCCAAAGGCCGCGCAGACGCCCAAGCCGCCCGCTACGCCCAGCGGGCCTTGCAGCTTGAACTGCACGCCCTGACCAGTGCCGCCAACGGCACGCGAAACCAGACGCTCAACCGGGCGGCGTTCAGCCTGGGCCGGCTGATCGGCGGCGGGTATCTGGTCCGGGCCGAGGTCGAGGCGGCGCTTCGCAGCGCGGCCGAGTCGGTCGGGCTGGAGTCGCGGGAGATCGACGCGACGCTCCGCTCCGGCCTGGACGCCGGCACGCGGGAGCCGCGGACCGTCGAGCTTCGGCCCCGGCCGCGGTGCGACGGCGAGAGCGACTTCGACCCGGCCGAGTACGTGCTGTTGCCGGGGCCGCACAAGGACGACCAGGATGCGCACATCGAGCAGTCGAGCGTGAACTTCGCGTCCGACGTGCTCCAGCGCCTGCCGGCCGACGCCATCTACCGGCGGGACTTTATCCCCGGCGAGGTCATCGGCGAAACCGGCCGGCGGAAATGGGTGGAGTTGTCGGCCGACCGAATGCGGATCGTCGTGGACAGTCACGCCAAGCTCGGTAAGTGGGTCACGCACCGTCAGACGAAGGAGCAAGTCCTTCTGTACCAGGCGTGCAACAAGGACGCCGCGGGACTGGTGGTTGCCCACGCGACCGGCGCGGTCGGCGTCCGCGAGCTTTACCTGATGGTTTCCTACCCGGTCTACGGGCCGGGCTTCGTGCGCGTCGAGCCGGGCTGGCATGACGGCCTCTACTACGACGAGCCGGACGAGCTGCGCGACCTGCGCCCGGAAACCGACTGCGAGGTCATTCACAACGTGCTGCACGATCTGGTGGTGGACTTCCCCTTCAAGGGCGAAGCGGACCGCCAGAACTTCTTCGGCCTGCTGCTCACGCCGATCATCGCGCCGGCGCTCGACGGCAACCGGCCGATGCACCTCCTGAACGCGCCGCTGGAGCGGACCGGCAAGAGCAAGCTGGTCAACGAGGTGTTCGGCGGCATCGTCACCGGGCGGGACACGCCTTCGATGCAGATTACCGACCGGGAGGAAGAGCGCGAGAAGCGCATCCTGGCGATGCTGCTCCAAGGCGAGACCTTGATGCACCTGGACAACCTGCCCAGCTACATCGACTCGCCGGCGCTGGCGAGCCTGTTGACGACGCAGCGCTTCCTGGGGCGGCTGCTGGGCTATTCGCGGAACGTGTCTCTACCGAACCACCTCACCGTCGTCGGCACGGGCAACAACACCCAGGCCTCCGGGGAGATCGCCAAGCGGATCGTGCCCATCATGATTGAGCCGGCGTCGGCGAACCCCGAGGCCCGCACCGATTTCCAGCACCCGGACATCCGGGCCTACGTCCGGCAGCAGCGGCGGACGGTGCTGGAGTGCCTTCTCGGCCTGGTGGAGAACTGGACCGCCGCCGGCCGGCCGAAACACCCCAACCGCCTGGGCGGCTTCGAGAACTGGTCCGAAGTCGTCGGCGGCATCCTCCAGGTCAACGGCCTGCGGGCGTGGCGGACCAACGAAGGCGACTGGCGGAAGGTCGCGAATCCGCACGGCTCCGAGATGGAGACCTTCGTCGAGGTCTGGCACGAAGCCTTCGGCGCATCCGAGGTGACCGCGCTGGACCTGATGAACCTGGCCGAGCAGAACGGCCTGTTCGGCTTCGTGTTCGCCCGCAACGGCATCGCCGCCCGCGGCTCGGTCTTCGGCAAGCTGCTCACCCGGCACATCAACGCACCCATCGGCAACTGGCGCATCCGCCAGCGCAAGGCCCGGCAGGCGCTCTACCGACTGGAGGACGCCCATGGGGATTGAGAATGTCCGCCAGCGGCTATCGCAAGCAGAGGTCGCAGAGGTTCGCGGCGGCTCCGCGTCGGCTCTGCGCGCGAAGGCGGCTCAGGGGTTGCAGGGGTCGTGCAGAGGTCGAAGCGCGACCTATGCAGCGATAAGTCCTTCAGGCAATTCGACTTGCGAAGCACCCGCAGGGGTTGCAGAGGTTTCCCGTAGCTTGACGCATACGCCCGCGCACGCACGCGCGCACACGCGCGCCCGTGAGCAGCAAGTAGACGCCGGACCCGTGCAAACCCTGCGACCTCTGCACGTGCCCGGCGCGGTGACGCTGCTGAAACACTGCCGCTGTGCTGATTGCCTGCGCTTCAAGGTGCGCGACAGTAGCCCGATGGCATGTCGAATCTGGTTCTGTCAGCCCGAACCGAGCACGTGGCACTATTGCGCCGACTACCACGGACCGCAGATCAGCAAGGACGTATGGGCCTGGCCTCGAAGCCCTCATGCAGAGGTTGCAGGGGTCGCGGGTCCTTCCGGCGAGTCGGCGGAAGACAACCGTGGCGGGAACGGTCACGAAACAGGTTTGTTTCGTTCGCCGGCGCGCACACAAGGCAAGGAGGCGTAAGCCATGAAGATCGAGCCATGGGACATCGACCGGATCAAGCCCTATGAGAAGAACCCGCGGCGGAATGACAAAGCCGTCCAGGCCGTGGCCGACTCCATCCGTGAGTTCGGCTTCCGCCAGCCCATCGTGGTGGACGACGCCGGCGTCATCGTGGTGGGCCACACACGGTACAAGGCCGCGCTGAAGCTGGGCCTCAAGACCGTGCCGGTGCACGTGGCCGCGGACCTCACGCCCCAGCAGGCGCGGGCCTACCGCTTGGCCGACAACCGCTCGGCCGAGAATGCCGAGTGGGACATCGACCTGCTGCCCATCGAACTGGGCGAGCTTCGCGACGGCGGCGCGGACCTGAAGCTGCTGGGCTTCACCGACAAGGAGCTTGCCGAGTACCTCCGCGAGTTCGACACCGACCTTGACGAGGGCGACGCCGACGCGAGCGAAGCCGCCGAAACCATCCGCTGCCCCAAGTGCGGCCACGAGTTCCCCTTGGAGTAACCGCCATGAGCGCCGAGACGGCCGTCTACGTCCAAAGCAAGTACGCCAAGCCCGCCTACACGGTGGAGAGCTACAACGTCCGCGCGTGGCCCGGCCTGGAGATGGTCTGTCACGCCCTGCGGCAAGGCGGGATCGAGGTGGACTACTGCTCGTCCGCCACGGCCGGCCGGTACAAGGTCGTGCTGGTGTCGATCACGTCCGGCTGCGACTGGTATCCGTTCGTCGGCGAGCGGCTCCGATGGCCAGCGACGGCGCGGCCGACGGTCATCGCCGGCGGCGCGGGGCTGCTCAACGTCCGGCCGTTTCTTCGCTGGTGCGATGTCTTCTGCCTGGGCCGGGCGGAAGACTACATCGTGCCGCTGGTCCGCTCGGCGCTGGCCGGCGAGAAGCTGGAGCATCCGTCGGTCATCTACGGGGCCGACTTTCGCCTGGACAAGACCTACTGCATCGACGCTGGGACCGGCCTGTATCCGCACGCCGTGCCGCTGGCCAACGGCAAGACCTGGCGCGAGAGCGCCTACGGCTGTCAGCGCAAGTGCATGTTCTGCGCCTATACCTGGCATCGCCGGCACGTCGGCGGATTGCAGAACGAGGCCGGCGCGGGCGACGTGCTTTGGGGCGGCTCGGCCGAGAAGACCATCTTCGAGTTGGACCTTGCCCGCCCGGAGACATGGGGCCTGCCCAAGCTTCGCATCGTCGGCCTGGACGGTTTCTCCGAGCGGCTCCGGCGGATGGTCAACAAGCCCATCACGCGGGACATGCTCCGCGGCTTCTTCCGCGGACTGGCCGCGGCGAAGGTCGCGCCGAACCACATGAAAATCTACAACATCGTCGGTTACCCGACCGAGACGGAAGCCGACTGGTTCGAGTTCCTCGAAGACCTGGCGGCGGCGGATGAAGGCTGGACAAAGATCGACCCGCAATGGGGCATCGAGGTTCACTCCACACCGTTCCGGCCTATGCCTGCGACGCCGGGCGCCTGCTGGCCGATGAGTCCGATCAACTACCGCGGCCGAATCGTCAAGGTGCTCAGCCAAGGCAAGCACCGCGAGTACAAGGGCATCTTCTACCGGGGGAATCGCTTCTGGGCGGCCGAATCGCGCGGGACCGAAAGCCTGCCAACGGTCATCCTCGACGCGCTGGTCCTGCGCGGCCTCGAAGACGACTCCGAGACCATCGCCCGGCTGGCCGGCTCGACGAAGTTCCGCAATGCCAGCATGGCGCACAAGACGGCGATGCTGGAGCGACACGTTGATATCGCCCGTCTCTTCGCCGGCTACACCTGGGACACACTACCGACGCGATACCTCGCCTCGTACATCCCGAACGACAAGCTCCAGAACATCGACGCCGTGGCGCGGAAGCGGGCCGGCGCGCCGTGGCCGGCGGAAGGCGGCACGGCATGAGCGAGGAACTGGACATCCGCTCTCTGTCCGTCACGGCCGCGGCGAAGCTGCTGAAGGTGTCGCCGAAGACGATCCGCGAGCACATCCGCCGCGGGCTGCCGCTGGTGGACAAGCGGATTGACCTGATTGTCTACGGGGCTTGGCTGAACCAGCAGGAACAGAACCGGCAGAACGATGGCGCTTGATCCGAACAAGCTGAGCCGCAACGAACTCGTCCAGCTACTCAACTCGACGGCGCTGGGCGAGTCGATTACGCGCTCGCGTCTGGACCGGCAGATGAACCGCTCCGGCCGGCGCTGGCATGACGGCCGGCGTATCCGGCTGCTGGAGTACCTGCGCTGGCTCATCCGCGAGGTGGACCGGCCGGCCAAGCCGAAGATCGACGCCCGCGCCGCCGACCTCGAACGCAAGAACACCGAGACCTGGCGGACGCAGAACATCGCGCCGCTGCCGGACATCGCCGACATGACGCGGCGGGAACGCGCCCGGGCCGACTTCCGCTTCTTCTGTGAAACCTACTTCGCCAGCGCCCTCTATCGCGGCTGGTCAGAAGACCACCTCCGCGTCATTGAGAAGATCGAGCGGGCGGTGAAGGAAGGCGGCTTGTTCGCGTTTGCCATGCCGCGCGGGTCGGGCAAGACCACGCTGGCCCGACTGTCGGCGCTGTGGGCGATTCTGTCGGGCTACCGCCCGTTCGTCTGTCTCATCGGCGGCTCGCAGGAACGTGCGGTCGAACTGCTCGCCCCGATCCGCAAGGCCGTCCTGGAGAATCCGCTGCTGCTGGCCGACTTTCCCACGGCCATCTACCCGCTGCACCGGCTCCAGAATAACGCCCGCCGGCAGATCGGCCAGCACATCGACGGCCGGCCGACCTACTGCACGTGGGCCGCGGACAAGCTGGTCTTCCCGACGGTCGAAGGCCCGTACAACGAGGCGTCGGGGGCCATCATCACCGTGACCAGCCTGGACGCCAACATGCGCGGCCAGCAGCACACCACGATGGACGGCCGGACGCTGCGCCCGTCGCTGGTGCTACTGGACGATCCACAGACCCGCCAGTCGGCCCGCTCGCCTTCGCAGACACGCTACCGGCTCCAGCTTCTCACCGGCGACGTGCTGGGCATGGCCGGGCCGGGCGAGTCCATCGCCGCGGTGCTGACGTGCACGAAGATTTACGCCGGCGACCTCGCCGACCAGGTGCTCGACCGGCAGAAGACGCCCGAATGGCAAGGCGAGTGCACGAAGCTGGTCTACGCCTTCCCGACCGCGGAGAAGCTCTGGGATGAGTACGCCCGCGTCCGCGCCGAAGGCTTGCGGCAAGGCAAGGGTCTGGCGCCCGCGACGGAGTTCTACGCCGCGCACCGCGAAGCGATGGACGCCGGGGCCGTCGTCGCCTGGCCGGCGCGGTACGACGCGAAGACCGAGCTTTCGGCGATCCAGCACGCGATGAACCTCAAGCTCCGCGACGAAGAGGCGTTCGCCGCGGAGTATCAGAATGAGCCGGCGACGGAGCAGTTCGAGGACAAGCGGCTCACGGCCGACCAGGTTGCCGAGAAGATCACCGGCCGGCCGCGGGGCGAAGTGCCGCTGGCGGCGACGCGCCTCACGGCGTTCATCGACGTGCACGACAAGCTGCTGTACTGGTGCGTCTGCGCGTGGGAGGAAGACTTCACCGGCTACGTCATCGACTACGGCACGTTCCCCGACCAGAAGCGGCAATACTTCACGCTCCGCGATGCGACGCACACGCTCGCCGCGGCGTTCCGCGGGGCCGGCAAGGAAGGCGCGGTCCAGGCGGGTCTGGAGAAGCTGGCCAGCGAGCTGCTCGCCCGGCCGTGGACGCGGACGGACGGCGCGGCGCTTTGCGTCGAACGGATGCTGATCGACTCGGGCTACCTGCCGGCGGTATGCAATGCCGTCGCCGTCAAGCTCGGGCCGGCCGTGTTGCTATCGAAGGGCATGGGCCTGCGGGCCGGCAACAAGCCTATGGCTGCCTATACGCGCCGGCCGGGCGAGCGGCACGGGCACAACTGGTACATCCCCAACGTGTCGAGGTCGAGCGAGTTCCGCCACGTCGCCTTCGACGCCAACTTCTGGAAGACCTTCCTTCACGCGCGGCTGGCGACGCTCGCCGGCGACAAGGGCTCGCTGTCGCTGTTCGGCAAGAAGCCCGAGCACCACCGGCTTTTCGCCGAGCATGTCGCCGATGCCGAAACCTACGTCGTCACCGAAGGCCAAGGCCGGACGGTCCACGAGTGGCGGGTCAAGCCGTCGAAACCCGACAACCACTGGTTCGACTGCCTCGTCGGCTGCACCGTGGCGGCGTCGATGATCGGCGCGAAAGTCCCCGGCGAAGGCGCGACCACCCGCCAGCGGAAGCGGTATACACAGGAAGACCTGAGAAGGCGAGTGGTATGACGAGCGAGAGCACACGCAAGCGCTGGCCGCCGGCGGACGAGCCCAAAGGCGTCGTCTGCCCCAAGTGCGGATGCGCCCACCTGCCGGTGCTCAACACCCGGCGCTCGATGGGCCGGATCGTCCGCTACCGCCAGTGCCGGCACTGTGGCCGGCGGGTCACGACCTACGAAGTCACGCCGTCGAAGCTCGCCGACGTGACCGCGTAGAGCCCCGGAAAACCGGAGCGAATGACAGATATGGCACAATCTGCCGCCGCAAGCCGGAAGGCCCTTCGCGGGGCGCAGCTTCGGCGGTAGGGTGAGAGCAGACAACCAGGACGCGCGGCGCGTCGGCTGATCCCCGACGCGAAGCCACGGACCAAGGCCATGCGGGGCCGCATACCCGGCATGGCCTTTTCTGTTGGGCCGCGCGGCTGGTTGTCGGCGAGGTGACGCGATGGCGGACGACTTGAAAGACGCGATCCGGCAGAATGCCCAAGGCCCCAAGCAGGTGAGTACGGACGGCGTGAACGTCGAGCAGCATTCGCTGGCCGATCAGATCGCCGCGGACAAGTACCTGGCCGCGAAGGATGCGGCGGCACGGAATCCGGCCAAGGGGTTCGCCCGTGTCAAGATCGTGCCTCCGGGGACGGTGTAACGCATGGGACTGTGGCCCTGGACAAAGCGGAAAAAGGTGCAGGCGGCCAGCTTGATGCTGGTGCGGGCGAAGTTCGACGCCGCGCAGACCACGCCGGACAACCGCAAGCACTGGGCGAATGCCGACCATCTCTCGGCCGACGCCGCGGCTTCGCCGGAGGTCCGCCGGACGCTCCGCAACCGTGCCCGTTACGAAGTGGCGAATAACTCCTACGCCCGTGGGATCGTGCTCACGCTGGCCAATGATGTCATCGGGACCGGGCCGAGGCTCCAGATTCTCACCGAGTCCGCCGAAGCCAACCGCACCATCGAAGCGGAGTTCGCGCGGTGGGCCAAGGTTGTCGGGCTTGCCGAGAAGCTCCGCACCATGCGGCAGGCGCGGGCGCAGGACGGCGAGGCGTTCGCGCTGCTGTTCAGCAACAGCCGGCTCGCATCGCAAGTCAAGCTCGACGTGCGGCTCATCGAAGCCGACCAGGTTACCTCCCCGAACCTCTCGTTCGCCAAGGACAACGCCGTCGATGGGATCGTGCTGGACGAGTTCGGCAACCCCGTCGAGTACCACTTGCTCAAGCAGCACCCCGGCGGCGATGCGGCTTCGGCCGGGACGCAGTACGACCGGGTTGCCGCAGCCGGCATGATCCACTGGTTCCGCGCCGATCGGCCGGGCCAGAACCGCGGGCTGCCGGACATCCTGCCGGCCCTGCCGCTGTTCGCCCAGCTTCGGCGGTACACGCTGGCGGTCATCGCCGCGGCCGAGAGCGCGGCGAACATCGCCGTGCTGATGAAGACCAACGCGCCGGCCGGCGGAGAAGCGGCCGAGGTCGAACCCATGACGGAAATGGAGTTCGCCCCGAACATGGCCGTCTTCACGCCCGAAGGCTGGGAGCCCTCGCAGGTGAAGGCCGAGCAGCCGGCCACGACCTACGACATGTTCAAACGGGAAATCCTCAACGAAATCGCCCGCTGCCTGAACATGCCGTACAACATCGCGGCCTGCAATTCGTCGGGCTACAACTACTCGTCGGGGCGGCTGGATCACCAGACCTACTACAAGTCCATCCGGGTCGAACAGGCCCACATCGAGGCGGTTGTTCTGGACCGCATCTTCGCCGCATGGCTCACCGAGGCCGTGAAGGTCTTCGAGTTGGGCGAGGTCGGCGACGCGACCCATCAATGGTTCTGGGACGGCCACGAACACGTGGACCCGCAGAAGGAAGCTGCCGCGCAGGCTCAGCGGCTCGCCAGCCATACGACCACGCTGGCCAGCGAGTACGCCCGTCAAGGCAAGGACTGGGAAACCGAACTTCGCCAGCGCGCCAAGGAAGCCGCGCTGATGAAGGAACTCGGCCTCACGTTCGCGCAGGCTGCCCCGCAGATGCCCTCGCAGGGCAACAAGGACGACGAAGACCCCAAAGACGAGGAGGACAGCCGTGCCGCTGCCTGAAAAAGACGATCACAAGACGCTTCGGTTCGTATGTGAGCCGGGCGCGATATCCATCGAAGCCGCGGCGGATGTTGCCGCCGGCCCAAACGGCAAGCCGAAGCTGCCGCGCTTCTCGATGGTCGCATACACCGGCGGGGCCATGCGCATCGCCGGCTGGCGCTATCCGGTCATCGTGGACCTGGCCGGTCTGACCATCCCTTCACAGTCTCGGCCGATTCGCTTCGGCCACGACGCCACGGCCGGCGTGGGACACACCGACAGCATTGCCGTTGCCGAAGGCAAGCTCGTCGCCGCCGGCGTTGTCTCGCGTGACACGGTGGCGGCGCGGGAGATCGTCGCGTCAGCCCGCAACGGCTTCCCGTGGCAGGCGTCGCTGGGCGCGTCGGTCGATCAGTTCGAGTTCGTGCGTGAAGACCAGGCCGTTCTGGTCAACGGCCGCGAGTTCAAAGGCCCCGTCAACGTCGTCCGCAGGGCGACGTTGGGGGAAATCAGTTTCGTGGACCTCGGAGCCGACGGGAACACCTCAGCAAGCGTCGCCGCTTCGGCGAAGGAGAACACCTTCATGGAAGACAAGGAAGTCACTCAGACGCAGCAAGGCAAGGTCGAGGCCGCGGCGCAGACGGACGGGGCTGGCAAGGACGCCTCCCCGGCCGTCGCCGATTCCGCAGCGGACATCCGCGCCGCCGCGCTGGCCGAAACCAAGCGGATCGACGCCATCCGCAAGGTGTGCGCCGGCCGGCACGCGGACATCGAAGCCAAGGCCATCGAGGAAGGCTGGGACGCGGGCCAAACCGAGCTTGAGGTGCTCCGCGCCGAGCGGCCGAAGGCTCCGGCCGCGCACATCCGCGACAACAACGTCGATACCGACGTGCTCGCCGCAGCCGTCTGCCTCAGCGGCGGTATGAAGCCCGACGAGTCGCGCTTCGACGAAAAGGTGCTCGAAGCCGCCAGCCGTCGGTTCCGCACCGGCATCGGCCTCCAGGAACTGGTCATGGAAGCGGCTTGGGCCAACGGCTACCAGGGCCGGTCTTTCCGGTCCGACATGGAAGGCGCTCTCCAGGCGGCGTTCAGCACCTTCCGCCTGCCGGGCATCCTCTCCAACGTCGCCAACAAGTTCCTCCTTGCCGGCTTCGAGAGCGTGGAAGACACCTGGAAGCGCATCGCCGCCACGCGCAGCGTCCGCGACTTCAAGGCCGTCACCAGCTACCGGCTCTCCGGCGCGTTCGAGTACGAAGAGGTCGGCCCGACGGGCGAACTCAAGCACGGCGCGGTCGATGAGGAAACCTTCACCAATCAGGCCAAGACCTACGGGCGGATGTTCTCCATCACCCGCACCGACCTCATCAATGACGACCTCGGCGCGCTGACGGCACTGCCGCGGCGGATTGGCCGAGGTGGGGCGCTCAAGCTCAACAAGGTCTTCTGGACGGCCTTCCTCAACAACGGCTCGTTCTTCACCACCGGCCGCGGCAACTACAAGGCCGGGGCGGACACGGTGCTTTCGGTGGACGGCCTGACCGACGCCGAACTGCTCTTCCTGGAGCAGAAGGACGCTGACGGCAACCCACTGGCCTTGGTCGCCAAGGTGCTGCTGGTCCCGCCGGCGCTGTTGGTCCGTGGCACGCAGTTGATGAACTCTATGGAGCTGCGCGACAACGCCGCTTCGAGCAAGTATGTCACCAGCAACCCGCACGCCGGCAAGTTCAGCGTCGTCCACTCGGCCTACCTGTCCAACGCCAGTATCAGCGGCTACTCGGCCAAGGCATGGTATCTGCTGGCCGACCCCGACGACCTGCCGGTCGTCGAGGTGGCCTTCCTCAACGGGCAGCAGACCCCGACGGTGGAGCGGGCGGACGCCGACTTCAACGTCTTGGGCATCCAGTTCCGCGGGTACTTCGACTTCGGCGTCGCCCTCCAGGACTACCGGGCGGGCGTGAAGATGAAGGGCGAGGCATAAGCCTCGCAGTCATAGGAGCAAACCGACATGGCAACGTTCATTCACGATGGAAGTAGCATCGACTACACCCCCGGCTCGGCCGTGACGGCGGGCGCGGTCGTCATCCAGGGCGAACTGGTCGGCGTGGCCAAGGTGGATATTCCGGCCAACACTCTTGGGGCGCTGGCCGTTGATGGCATCTTCGACTTCCCCAAGGCAACCGGCTCGGCCATTTCCGTCGGGGCTTTGTGTTATTGGGACGCAACCAACCAGCGGGCAACGACCACGGCCTCGGGCAACAAACTGATCGGCAAGTGCGTCAAGGCCGCCGCGGATACGGATACGACCGTCCGCGTGCGGATGTCGCAGTGAGGACGGACAGAGATGACCGCGAGCTTCGTGCATGAGGGTGCTTCAATTGACTACACGCCGGCGACCGACCTGGCCGCCGGCGAGGTGGTCTCTATCGTCACGCCGGACGGGAGTGGGTT
The DNA here is from genome assembly GCA_029550525.1 of Planctomycetota bacterium. Lineage (GTDB taxonomy): Bacteria > Planctomycetota > Phycisphaerae > UBA1845 > PWPN01 > JACQVT01. Next base: position 304,250 of record JAKPHF010000008.1, on the reverse strand, counting down.
CATCGGCGTCGCGCCGCGACCGGTGCCGGCCGGCGTGAAGGGTGCCTTGGCCGTCGAGGGCGTGTTCCAGTTGCCCAAGGCGGCCGAAGACCTGGTCGCCGGACAGAAGGTCTACTGGGACGCTCTCCAACAGAAGATCGTCGCCTCGCCGACCCTGCTGGGCTGCGCGGGCAATCCCGTCGTCAACGGGCGCTTCCTTGCCGGCAACGCCAACTGGACCAACTGGACCGAGCGCGGCAGCGCCTCGCGGGACTTCAACTCACCTTTGGTGCCCGCCGGTGGTAAAGCGCCTGGCCTGCGTATCTGGCAGACCGGCAACTTCAACGGCGGCGTCTACCAGGCGGTGACGCTGACGCCGGGCCGGGCTTACACGTTGCGGGTCCTGTGTCGCGACCTGGCTTCGACCGTGGACGCTGCCTGGGCGGAAGTGCTGATCGGCACGCCCGTGCCAGTCAACGGCCAGGACTACGCCGGCGGTTCGGGGGGAAGGCTGCTTCTGGCCAAGTGGGACACATACGTCGGCGCGCGATGGAACGGCGATCAGGCCAGCGCTTCCGTGGCCCAGTCGCTCACGTTCACCGCGACCGCGGCGACGATGTACCTGGTCCTCAAGGTAGGCCAGAACACCTCGCCCACGGCGGTGGTCGATGTGTCCTTCGATGACGTGGCCCTGTGCGAGTCGCCCGGTTCCCCGGCGGTCCGCACGCCCATCGGCATGGTGATTGCGGACGCGCCCAGCGCCGAAACGACGGTCCTGGTCAGACTGCGGTGGTTTTAGATGTCGGGTCTGCTGGAGAAAGGATCGAACTGGCTGGAAGACCAGCGTCACACGCACCTGACGCGGACCGTTGTCTACCAGCGCGGCGGCGAGTCCGTGGAAGTGGCCGCGACGGTCGGTCGAACCGTCTTCGAGCAGGCGGACGAGTTCGGCGTGATCCATCGGACCGAATCGCGCGACTTCCTGGTGCGGGCAGCGGACCTCGTGCTGGCGGGCAATCAGACGCCGCCGAAGGCCGGCGACTGGATCAGAGAGCCCGCCGGTGATCAGACGTTTGTGTACGAGGTGATGGCCCCGGGCAATGAACCGCCTTGACGCTACAGCGATGCGTACCGCCGGACGCTGAGGATTCACACCAAGCATGTGGCGACGGAGTAACCGCACGTGGAGAACTGGATGATTCAACCCGTGGTGCAGTACGGCTTCCTCGGCTTCTCCGTGGTCCTGCTGGGCGTGGTGATCTGGCTCATTCGTCAGTTGCTGGAGGTGCTGGAGGCGAACAACCGGATCATTGCGGCCAACACCGAGGCGATTCGCGACCTCACCCGCACGACCGGCGATCTGCTGAACCTGAATCGCTCGCTGCATGACAAGATCATCTCGCGGCCATGCATTGCCCGGGAGGAAGTGTGAGATGAGCGTCATCACGCAGATCGCCGATGCCGTCGTGACCAGCCTGAATGGCGGCTCGTTCAGCCAGTCGTTTACCGCACAGCGGCGGTATCAGCCGTCGTTCGCCCTGGCTGAGATGGAGACGCTCCGCGTCACCGTCGTGCCGAAATCGGTGTCGATCACCAATGCCACCCGCGACAGCGGCTTTTTCGATTGCGCCATCGACATCGGCGTGCAGAAGAAGGTCAACCCAGAAGACCAGGCCGAGGCGGATGCGCTCTTGGGCCTCGTCGATGAACTCATGACCCATCTGCGGGGCCGGCGGTTGGACGATGCGCCCGAAGCGGCCTGGTTGAGCCTGACGCACGATCCGATCTTCGCGGCCGAGCATCTGGACTCCAAGCATGTGCTGACGAGCGTACTGACCGTGACGTACCGCGTGCAGCGGTAGAAAGACGCCGGACGTTGGGGCCGGCGAGATGAGGAGAAGGTTATGGCCATCAAACTGGGCATGGAAGCCAAGCTCTACTACGGGCCGGCCGGATCGACGGCCAACACCGAACTGAACAACGTCAAGGATGTGACCTTGAATCTGGAGACGGGCGAGGCGGATGTCACCACGCGCGGCAACCAGGGCTGGCGGGCGACGGTGGCTACGCTCAAGAGCGGCACCGTTGAGTTCGAGATGATCTGGGACACCGGCAACGCGGGCTTCACCGCGATCAAGAACGCCTACTTCAACAACACGTCAATCGCCCTGGCGATTCTCGATGGCCCCAACGGCGAAGGCCTCGACGCGGACTTCTCGATCACCAACTTCAGCCGCAACGAGCCGCTGGAAGAGGCGATTACCGTCAGCGTGACCGCCAAGCCGACCTATTCGACCCGGGCCCCAGCCTGGAAGACCGCAGGAGGAACGTAATCCATGCGAAGCTTTACCGACAACGCCGGCCGGACATGGACCCTCGCCATCAACGTGGGTGCGATCAAGCGCGTGCGCGGGCTGCTGGAGGTGGACCTGCTCGAAGTAGTCGAGGGCAAGCTGATCGAGCGGTTCATCCGCGATCCCGTGCTGCTGTGCGATGTGGTCTACGCGGTGTGCAAGCCGGAAGCGGATGCCAAGGGTGTCAGCGACGAGGAGTTCGGCAAAGCGATGGCCGGCGACGCCATCGAGCACGCGACAAAGGCGCTGCTGGAGGAACTCGTGGGTTTTTCCCCGAGCCCGAGAGATCGGGCGAACCTCCAACGGGTGCTCGAAGCGACGTGGACGGCGATGGATCGAGCGAGAGACGTGGTCGAAGCGCGACTGACCAGCGGCGAACTCGACCGGGTGGTCGAGCAAGCGCTGGCGACTGCCACGAACTCATCTGGCGGTGCGCCGGCATAGTCGGCGTCGAGCCCGAGCGGCTGACGCTTCGCGAATTGTTGGCGATGGCTGAGGCCCGCATGAAGGACGACTGGTCGCGGACCAGCTCGCTGATGGCCCTGCTGGCTAACTGCCATCGCGACCCGAAGAAAACGCCGCCGTATCGGCCGAGCGACTTCGATCCGTTCGTCAAGAGTCGTCAGCCGCCCATCGTGGGCGTCGAGGTTCTCAAGGACGTGTTTGTGCATGGACGCATTCCCAAGCAGGAGGTTCACACATGAAGAACGTAGCATTCGCGGAGTTCTCAATCATCGGTCTGATCCACGCGGCGCTAGTCGGCTGCGCCAGCCTGAATCCCCAGCCGCCCATTGAGGCGTTCGCCAACAAGCTGGCGGACGAGGCGATCATCCCGGCGGTGCGCGAGGGGCTGACGCAGGGCGTCGAGCAGCTCTCCATCCAGGCCGGAGCACAGGGCATCAATCCGACCTACGCTGTGAGCTTCGAGGGCAAGTGGGTGGTCGGCATCGAGGGCCGGGCGACCGTCGGCGTCGAAGGCGTGGCGGGACAGATTCAGGTCTCCAGCACCAGCAACGAGGAGACGGAAACGAGTCCGCACGCCACAGGCGGCGGCTCGGCCACGCAGCCGGCGAATCGGGAGGAGCCGTGAGCAAACGGCATCGCGTGACATGGTTCGCGTGCGTGTGCGGCCTGTTGCTCGCAGGCTGCACGCTGCATGTGCATCTGGGCGGCAAGTACTATCTGAACGACCCGGCCAAGGACGAGCCGGGGTTCGTACTGGAGGCACAACCTCATGCTGACGTGGCTGGACGGCAAGAAGACACTCATCGGCAGCCTGCTTCTCAGCCTGCTGGGCGCGGTCTGGAGTTTGGACGTATTGATTGACGGCGCGGCCAACTGGCTCACCGAGCAGCAGTACGTCGCCATCGGCACCACCATCGCCGGCCTGACCGGTGCGGCCATGCGGTTGGCCGTCGGCAAGGTCGAGAAGAATGGCAAGACGGAATGATCGACCTGCGGATCAAAGAACTGTTCTTCGACCGGCCAATGGTCGCGCGGGCGGTGAACAAAGCCAAGCGTGGGGTGCTGTCGCGCGCGGGCGCGTTCATTCGTCAAGCCGCCCGCACAAGCATCCGCAAGCGCCAAGGAACATCGTCGCCGGGCAGTCCGCCTTACTCGCACACCGGCCTGCTGCGCCGGTTCATCCTGTTCGGCTACGACCGTGGCACCGATTCGGTCGTGGTCGGACCGGTGAGGCTCAATAAACCGGGCGAAGCACCGCGCGTGCTGGAGTTGGGCGGCACGACGGTCATCGAACAACGCGTGCGCGGTCGCCGCGTCCGCGCGCGGGCTCGTATTCAAAGGCGACCCTACATGGGTCCGGCAATGGAGAAGGAACTGCCGAAGTTCCCGGCGTTGTGGCGGAACAGTATTCGGCCAGGGTGAGCAATGGCCAGCACACAGGGCATTCGAGCCGGTCGAGCATTCGTCGAACTCGGCGTGAGCGACAAGCTCACCGCCGGGTTGCGTCGGGCGCAGCGGCAATTGCGGGCCTTCGGCGAGGGGTTGCGCTCCATCGGCACGCGCATGACCGCCGTGGCCGCCTCAGTGCTCGCACCACTCGGGGCAACGGTCAAATACTTTTCCAGCGCCGGCGACACGCTGAACAAGATGGCGGCCCGGACGGGCGTCAGCAGCGAGGCGCTCTCGGAACTGGGATTTGCCGCTGAGCAATCCGGCGCGGACCTGGAAACGCTCGAACTCGGCCTGCGCCGGATGCAGAAGGTGATCGGTGATGCGGCTGACGGCTCGGCCTCCGCGGGCGACACACTCGGCAAGCTGGGGCTGACGCTGGCAAAGCTCCAGGGCCTGGCTCCCGAGCAACAGTTTGCCCTCATCGCTGACCGGCTCAGTCAGATTCAAGACCCGACCTTGCGTGCAGCGTCCGCGATGGAAGTCTTTGGCCGGTCGGGAACGCAGTTGCTCCCGCTGATGCAGGATGGGGCCAGAGGCATCGGGCAACTGCGGGAGCAGGCCCGCGCGCTCGGCCTGACTGTCTCGACGGGGACGGCCCAGGATGCCGCCGTACTCAACGATACGCTGAACATCCTGTGGCGCGTCGTGAAACAGGGCGCGTTCGTGGTCGGCTCGGCATTGGCCCCAGCGGTGGTCGAGCTATCAAACACCATCACCCGAACAGTTGTTTCTGTCACCAACTGGATCAGCCAGAACAAGGCGGTGGTGGTCACCGTCGCCAAGGTCGCAGCGACCGTCGCCGCCGCCGGCGTGGCCATCATCGGCCTGAGTTGGGTGGTGTCCGGCATGGCCGCGGCACTCGGTGGACTGGCCGCCGTCGCATCGGGAGTTGGAACCGTTCTGGGCGTGGTCGGCTCCGCGCTCACGGCCTTGCTCTCGCCGATTGGCTTGGTCATCGCGGCGGTCGCGGCCCTTGGTGCGGCGGTCTTCATTTACAGCGGCGCGGCCGGCAAAGCCCTTGAGTGGCTGCGCGAGCAGTTCGGTCGGCTTCATGCTTTCGTGTCCAGGGTGGTGACCGGCATGTCCGACGCCTTGGCCGCCGGCGACGTAGCCTTGGCCGCGCGCATCCTGTGGCTGGCCCTCAAGCTCGCCTGGCAAGAAGGCGTGGCCGCCCTGAACCGCACATGGCTTGCGGTCAAGCGGTTTATGCTCACGCAGGCCCAGCAGATGTGGACCGGCGTGTTGAGCGGCGCGGAGTTCGTCTGGCACGGACTGAAGGTCGGCTGGATCGAGGCCACGGCGTTCATCTCGCGGACCTGGAAGCGGTTCACCAGCTTCCTGGAGGTGACCTGGGCCACGATCAAGAACGTTGCGACCAAGACGCTGAATCACATTAAGGGCCTGTTCGACGAGACGTTCGACGTGGATGCGGCCAACCTTGTGGCCGACCAGGCGCTCGTGGCCGCCGAGCAGCGGATCGAGCAGGACAAGGACGCCCAACTCGGCCAACTTCAGCGCGAAGGCCAGCAGAAACGCGAAGCCGAGCAGCAGCGCCACGAATCCCGCCTGCGCGGCATCATCGAGGCCGAGGATGAAGCGCTGGCCGAACTCGACCAGGCCACAGACAGTCAACTCGATCAGACGCGGCAGCAACTCGACGACGCCCGCCGGCAGTTGGCCGATGCCCTGGCCGAGGCGAAACAGAAACGCGAGCAGATCGAGGCCGAAGACAAGGCCCCGCAAGCCGGCCCGCGCGGTCTGCTCGACGGGCTGGCCGATCGCCTGGAAGGACTCGGCGACGTGATTGCCAACAAGATTACCGTCACCGGCACGTTCAACCCGGTAGCGGTCCAAGGCCTGGCCGCCGGCAACGACGCCGCCCAGCGCACGGCCACCGCGAGCGAGCAGACGGCCAAACACACCAAGCGTCTCGCGGATGCGGCGGTCACCGGCGGGCTGACGTTCGCCTGATAAGGAGGCACCGTGCCGATCACCGTTGAAGAACGATTCGAGAGCCGGCAGGTCACGATGGGCACCAACCCCTCGGCTGAGCTGCGCTACAACATTCGCGGCACGAACGACGACGTGGCCGCGCGGGTCGCGCTCGAAGCGGCCAGCCCGTTGGTCTATGATTTCTACGGCAACGGTTTGTGGGTCATCCCACGCGAGAGCGCCTCGGTGGAGCCGGTGGCCAACGACATTTGGGAGGGCATCGTTCGCTACGGCATCGTGCCCCAGGAAAACGAATCGACGTTCTCGTTCGACACCGGCGGCGGGACGACGCACATCACCCAGTCGCTGGAGACGGTCGCAGCCTATGGCGCGGTCGGCACGCCGCCGAACTTCGGTGGGGCCATCGGGGTGACCGACGACAACGTCGAGGGTGTGGACATCACCGTCCCCGTCTATCACTTCAGCGAGACGCACTTCTTGCCGGACATCGTGGTTGCCCCGGCCTACAAGGCGACGCTGTTCAACCTCACCGGTCGGGTCAACGGCTTGCCGTGGAAGGGTTTCGCGACCGGCGAGGTTCTGTTCCTCGGAGCATCCGGCACCAAGCGGGGCCTCCAGGCCTGGGAGATCACCTATCGTTTCGCCGCCTCGCCGAACAAGTCCAACATCACCGTCGGCTCCATCAGCGGCATCAGCAAGAAGGGGTGGGAGTACCTGTGGATTCGCTATGCCGAAACGGAAGACACTGCGGCCAAGGCTCTGGTGAAGCGCCCGCTGGCCGCCTACGTGGAGCGGGTGTACGAGTACGGCGACTTCAGCCTGATGGGGATCGGGGTGTGAGCGATGGGCGAGTTGAAGAAAGTCCAATCCGGTTCGCCGCTGGTCATCCCGGCCCAGACGTTCAACGCCTTCATTGACGCGGCCAGGGATTACCAGGACCGCCAACTCGGCCAGCAGCGCACAGCGCTGTCGAGTTCAAATGACAGCGGCATGGTGCTCCTCAAGAACATCAGCGGCGCGGATCGCGCGCGGTTCGAGATTCTGGGCATCAACACGCCGCTCATCCAGCCGGCCGACAACCTCGATCAGTTTGTCAACCGGCCAGCGCTGTCAGGTGTGACACCGACGGCGGCGAATCACTGGGGCAAGTTCGGCGTCCTGGCCGAGCCGATACGCAATGGCGCACTCGGCTGGGCTTGGGTATCCGGCGTTTGCCCAGTAAAGATCGACATCGCCAACGCCAACCACTGGCACGCCGACATCGCGGACGGCTCGGCCGCCTACCTCAAGAGCAGCGGCGGCGGAGCGGCGCAAATCCTGTGGAAGGACTCCGGCACGGGAGTCAGATGGGCCGTCGTGCGTCTGGGCCGCTGGTCTCCGACGGTGTTCCCGGTGAACCTGACCCAGACGGGTGGCTCGCAAGGCACCAGCACCACGGCCGCCAGTTGGACCTACAGCGTGGTCGATCCCGTGACGAACCAGACGCTCGCGACGGGCGTCAATCCCACCGCCTCGCCCCACAAATGGAAGCGCCCCTCAGCGGGCTGGATGATCGCCGCCACGTTCGGCTACGCCCACTACAACGCCCAGGGCCAGCTCGTGCTCGGCTGGATCAACGAGATGGTTGAGCAGGAAGCATGTACCAGTTAAGGAAGCGGCACGATGGCCACGACAGGCAAGGCCAGATTGTTCAAAGCCGGCAAGCGCACCCTTCGCACCAACGGCAAGGCGCAGTTGTTCAACGCCGGCGGCCACTGCTCCGAATGCTGCACGCCGTACGTTCTGGCCTCGTTCACCACCAATAGCAGCACGCCCTGCTGGGATTTGACGCCGTACCAGGGGCCGGGCAAGGCGACTCCCTGCGCTTTCTGGCGGCTGATCGAGACCGGTTCGTGCTATCCGTATTCCTATCCGTGGTATGGGACGGGATGCGTGAACCACGCCGGACAACTCGTCGGCCTGCCAAGTCAGTTCTGCTCCAGCTACTACTACAACGGCTACATGCAGCTACAGATCGGCTGCCGCTCGGCTTCCGGCACGCAGATCAACTGGCCAGGGACGTGCCAAACGACGACCAGCGTGTATTCGTGTTGATCTGGAGAAGATGATGAGACTCGATGCTATTCACCAAGAGAACGTGCTGACGCACATGCCCTTCCTGACCCGCTTGGCTGCGTCTTCAGACGCCGAGGCCATCGTCGATCAGGGGAAACTCGTTCTGTTTTACTGCCGATCCGGCCCGAAGGACGTGGATGTTCCGGCTGGTTCACGGCGCTGGAAGCTGTGGATCGCGGTCGGAGACCGGCCGCCGCGGCGACTGGAAACCGGCCTGCCCGACGATCTAACCGAGTGCTCTCCCACCGCCTGGTCTGATGACACCGGCTGGCACGTAACGTTCATCGCCGGTGGCGCATCAGAAAGCCCGCTCTACCGCCTTTACCGCATGGACGGACCGGACCTCGATGACTTGAGCAAGCCCGTGGCCATCCATGCCACCCGTGCGGCCTTCGTGTACGGCGACCGGCTGGTCCACGCCGACCCGGAGAACCTGATCTACGTCCGCCAGCCGTCGGGCGATTTCGACATTGAACTGCCCGGCGCGTTCATTTATCGCGTGTCCTACCGCGCGGATGAACCCGATACACTTCTGATCAGCGGTGCATGGCAGACAGAACGCGACGTGTTCGCGCTGGAGTACGATCTGAGGACGGGCGAGCAACACCTGCTCGAATGCGACGGCCTGCCGGCCTACAAGTGCACCATCCTCGGCAACAAAGTTCTGTACGCCCAGCGCATCGGCGAACATTTCGAGCATCGCCGGATCAACACGTCCGAGGCCCTGTCACGCCGCCGCGTCAACACCATCGTCCGTCGCCAGCCCGGCCAAGTCCAGCCGGTCGTCACCCAGCCGACCGGCGGCTGCGGCTGCCGCGGGCGCTCGCAGACCGACGCTACCCCTCTATCCGCCAGCAGTGAGCCACCGAAGGCGGAAGCTTCGTCTGCCATCAACTCGGCGGCGGACACGGCACCCGTCACCCGCGCCTCATGCCTTGAGTGCATCGAGAAGCACCTCGGCGCGGCCCTGGTCTTGCTAACAGAAACCCGCGAAGGCTACGCCCACCGCCTCCGCGCCATCGGCCACCTGCACGAAGCCGAGGACGAATCGCAGGAGTTCCCCACCCTGCACGCCGCCATCCGCGAAGCCCGCAAAGCCTACCAGACCGCCGGCACCATGCCCGACTGGGAAACGCTTTCCCAACTCGCGCGTGAGCCACAGCGGGAAGACGGTGGACATCGCGAGCGATGAGCCGGTGCATCAGCCACTCCGCAACCGTTCCGGTAGGCACTCAGCATGAAGCCGAGTGCCGCCGAAGTTGGTTTTTGCGCGGAACGGCCGGAAAGGGCTTTCAACCCGGCCGATTCTGACGTAAAATACAACCAGGAAAGGGGTTATGTTGATGGCCCACGCGAGCTTTTCCAACCGAGCCGCCGGCAGATTCGCAACGCCCGAAGCTGGTTGGTGCGGGTCATCGCCCGCCGCGCCGTGGACATCCTCAACGCCCAGGAGACCGGCCCATGAAGAAGACGGCAATCTACGCGCGCTACTCGTCCCACGCCTAGGATGGCGGCACGTCGATTGAAGTCCAGCTCGACGCCTGCCGCCGCGACCTCCAGCCCAAGACATACCGCGAATACGTTGACCGGGCCCGCACCGGCCGCTCGATGGCCGGCCGTGAAGCCTTGCTCCGGCTGCTGGCCGACGCCGAAACCGGCCAGATCGAACGGGTGCTGGTCTACAAGTTCGACCGGCTCGGCCGCAACCTCGCCGAAACCAGCGCGATCATCGCGCAGCTTGAGGACGGCGGCGTCGAGGTGGTCAGCGTCACCGAGGGCAGGGACGCACTGGCCCGCGGGATGCACCTCGTAATCAGCGAGCACTATTCGCGGGTGTTGTCAGAGCGGACGAAGGACGGGCTGCTCAAGCGGTTCGAGCAGAAGGCTTGGACCGGCGGACCACCGCCTTACGGCTACCGGATCGAAACAACAGCCGATGGCCTGCACCGGCTCGCCGTTCACGAAGAGGAAGCGGCGGTCGTCCGATGGCTGTTCCAAGTCTACACCAGCGAGTCGATTGGTCTGAAGGCTCTTGCTCGCCGGCTGGCCAAGCGCGGTATTCCAACCCGGCGTTGCCCGACGTGGACGCACACGAGTGTTCGGCGAATCCTCACGAACGATATCTGCATTGGCCGGATCGTTTACAACCGCAGACGCTTCAAGCTCAACAAACGGACCGGCCGACGGGTGCCGGTGTGGCGGGATGAGTCAGAGCACATCGTGCAGAGTGATGAACGCCTGCGGATCATTGACGACGGAACCTTCGCCGAAGCACAGAATCGGCTGGCCTTGCACGCGCGACCGCGGCGAGACACCGGCCAGCTTCTTGCCCCGGCTTACCGGCCGTTCACCGGGTTGATCTTCTGCGAAAAGTGCGGCAGCGTGTGTTATCGGTGGACCAGCAAGAACCGCAAGGGCGAGTACTACTACTACGGATGCGGCTGCCGTCAGAGAAACGGGCGCGACGCCTGCGACAACATGGCCAACATCCGGGAAGACCTGCTGATGGACCGGATCAAGGCGACCTACCAGGAGGTCTTCGCCGATGCCGACTCGATCATTGAAGACGCCATTGAAGAAGCGCGGAAACTGGTGCAATCCAACCGCGACCAGCTCCAGCGGGTTCGCGGCCAGATCGGCGAACTCGACAAAAGGATCGGCTCGATGACCCGGCTCCTGGTGGACCCGGACATCGACGCCACGGCCAAGCGGGCGGTATCGCGGCAGGTCGGGGAGTTGGAAGCCCAGCGCGAGCGACTCCAGAACGCCATGGCGGAACTGGCCAGCGACGCCAACGATAACACCGCCCGGCTGGCCGCCGCGGTGCGGCAGGCCCTCACCGAAGCGCAAGAGTCGCTTGCCACGGTGGCCACGCCGACCGAGATGAGGGACTTCATCGAGCAGTTCGTTGGCCCGATGGTGCTGACGGCGGACGGGGAGATCGTGCGAAAGGACGCCAGCGAACCGGCCGGAAACGACAAGGCCCCGGCCGAAGCCGAGGCCCTGAAGCGGTCAATAGCGGGGACAGGACTCGAACCTGTGACCTCGAGGTTATGAGCCTCGCGAGCTACCAACTGCTCCACCCCGCAATGCAGATCGGCAACTATACCGGATCGACTACTCGCCTGTCAAGGAGCATCCGGATTCGGGAACTGCCCGAAAGAACGGCGGGGGCTGAACGCTGCCGCTTGCCTTTCAGCGGCCTTTGTCTCAGTAGTCCTGGCTACTGGGGACGAGAATCCGTCGTGGGCGGCGGATACACCCCGGAAATCCGCACGAGGCACGAAGCCCGAAACGCCTCCGGCATGGCGGGATCGTCCAGCAGCCATAGATCTGCGTTCCCGTCGACGGCCAGCCCTTCGATGCTCACGTACGGCATCCGGCGTGGACCGGGAAAGCTTGCCAATAGCTCCCGCAGATTTTGTCCAAAGAGATCATAGAGGTTCAGCCAGCGGGTGGCCGTAACGCTCTTCGGGTCCACCTGCACGATCCAGCCGCCGTTACGATCGACGGCCAGCAATTGCCCATCCCGCGTTCGGCAGAGTGCGTTCAACGTCTGAGCATCGCCCACCCTCTGGCTGCGGACCGCGTGCGTCGCCCGGTCGCTGATCTCGTCGATCTGTATCGATCCCCCGGGCAGCAGGCGGGCGAGGCCCAGACGCGGTTCGGCAAAGAACAGGCGGGGATGCGCATCCGGCTTGTGCAGGCGGGTGCCTTCCTCTACCCACCAGAATCGGCCCGGCGATCCGGCATAGGCGATGCCCTCCAGCCCGTCGTTGCTGTCCGCGCCGCGGTCTTGCTCGACCTCGATGTAGCGGTAGGTGGCCACCAGCCGGGCTTGCGAGGGGCCGTTCGGCATGTCTGCACCAGCAATCGGCTCCGGATCGGCGATGGCCAGCTCCAAAACGAGCGAGTACGGCTCCTCGGCGACGACGAACAAGTGGGATTCCGCCGGCGATCCGACGCCGGGGCCGATGGTGATGGCCTCGAGGTCCAGCCGCGGGCCGTCGGTCCCGCGAAGGCCGGCTTCGACGCGCTGTTGAAGGTGGTCGAGCACTTCGGCGTTGGTCGCCATGTCGCCCAAGTTGGGGTGGGCGGCACGAAACGCCGGCCAGCCCTCCCGCGGCGGCGTGATGACGAACTCCTCGTCGGCCGTGAGCGCCTCGCCGCGTCGGGCCGCGACCAGCGTTTGCGGCCCAATACGGTAGATCCGACCGGCCGATTGTCCACCATTGCGGTCGCAGACGATCCAGAGGCCGTCCCGCTTGCCGATGCTTCCGAAGCACAGGCCCGAGCCTTGCTCGATATCGTGCCCGGCCGGACCGGGGGACCGCAGGCTGTACCAGTCGATGGTGGGTTCGGCCGCCGCGGGCTGGGGCGCCGAGCCGAGCAGGCAGTAAAGCCCCGCCGACAGCCAGATTGTCATGGCTCCCGGTCTCGTGTTTCCGTTCGCCCATCGCCTCATGAGATCGCCCCGAAGGAAATTGTGTTGACTCGTGACTCGTCGCTGCAGACCGCCGCCGGATTTTGGTGGGCCGGTCTGCACGAGTCAACCGGATGCCTCACTTGTTGCGCCCAATGACGGCGATTATGATCCCAAGGCCGCCAGAGCCCGATCAGCCGGGCCGAGAACTCAGCCGCGAGGGGTTCTGACAAGATGCCTTTCATTCGTGGGCACGATCATTCCATGGTGCGCATTCCCCTTGCTTTGCAACGGTGTTGGCAGGATTTGCTGGGCGTCTGCGGCGTTCTGTTCGTTCCACTTCTGGCCGGTTGCTCGCCCGCTCGGCAACTCACACCCGCGCGTCTGGAGCGTGGTTACACGATCATCCTGCCGGGCATCGAGGGGACGAGCACGCTCAATGCCGACGTTGCCAAGGGGCTGGTGGACGGCGGGTGGCCGGGGGCGTTGGAAGTGTACGACTGGACGGCCGGTTCGGTACTGCTGTTTCCGGTGAACCTGCGAGCGTTGGAACGGAACAAAGACGAAGCCCGCCGCATCGCACAAAAGATTGTCGCCTATCAGACCAAATATCCGGGGCGGCCGGTTCACATTATCGGACATTCCGGCGGGGGGGGAGTCGCCGTATTGGCCCTGGAAGCGTTGCCCGAAGGGCGGCGGATCACGTCGGCCATTCTCTTGGCTCCGGCCATTTCGCCAGATTACAACCTGACGAAAGCGCTGCGCAAGACTCGCCATGGCGTGTGGAACTTTTATTCACGTCACGATGTCGGCTTCCTGAAAGCCGGCACGCTCCTGATGGGGACCATTGACGGCCGGCACACCAGTGCGGCCGGTGCGGTGGGGTTCCAAATGCCCTGGGGGCTGGATGAGGAGGAACGGCGTCTTTACGCGACTCACCTGCGGCAACAGCCGTATTCGCGGAAAATGGCCGAGTCCGGGCACATGGGCGGACACGTGGGCTGGGCTAACCGCCGTTTTGTAGCTGAGTGGTTGTGCCCCATTATGCTTGCCCAAATGAACGTGCAGCCGACCGCCGGACCTGATTTGCAGCGTCCGAACCGGCCTCGTGACGATTCGCGGCACGGACCTGTGCCCGCCGGTGGAGGGGGACAATAATCCTTTGAGTAGGGGCACGACGCCGGTTCGCGCCCGGAACCAACCCAAACCGCGGGAGGCCGGGTGCATTTTTTCCGGTTTTGGCGTGTTCGATGCCCTTTTGGGTTGTATCGGGAATCCGCCGCGGATACCATCTAAGGTTTAGTGGTTTACGTGGCACGAGATTTGGTATTCATACCGATGGGCGCGATACCTGCCGTGGCCGAGAAGATTCTTGTCATTCTGCCGACTTCCGGTGAGCCGGCCGGCTCGCTGGTCGATCTTCTCAGTCAGGCAGGCACGGTCCGAACCGCTCCCGACTTCCCATCCGCCATCGAAGAACTGCGATCCGGTCAGTATGACCTGGTCGTCGGGCCCGCCCAGCAGTTGCTGGAAGCCCGGCAGGCCGCCACCGTTCATCTGGCCACCGTGCTCGATGCCATCGACCAGGGCGTCTGCATGCTCGACCTGCAGGGCTGTCCTAGTTGGTCGAATGCCAGCTACAATGGACTACCCGAGCAGGTGCGGACCCGCATTCAGCAACTGTGCAGCGAAGCCTTCGGCGATTCATCCGCCGATTCGGAGCAGTCCCGGGCTCGCTCGATCAGTCTGACGACCGAAGACGAACGTTATTTCGATGCCACCGTCACGCCGCTGGCTCGCGAGGCTCAGATGCCGGATCGGATGGTCGTGGTGGTAACCGAATCCACACGGGCTCGCCGGCTGCAGCGAAAGATGGACGCCATCGACAACGCCGGCCGCGAGCTGGTTCGCTTCGATGCCGAGCAGATGCAGAAGCTGAACATCCGCCAGCGCCTCGACCTGCTCGAACGCAAGATCCTCCGCTACACCCGCGAACTGCTGAACTTCGACAACTTCGCAATTCGGCTGCTGAACAAAGAGACGAACAAGCTCGAAATCGTGCTCTGTGCGGGGTTGCCGCCGGAGGCGCAGCAGATCGACATTTACGCGTCCACGGAAAACAGCGGGATCAGCGGCTACGTGGCGGCGACGGGCCGTAGCTATATTTGTCCGGACGTTCGCAATGATCCTCGATACCTGCGCGGTATTCAGGAGGCACGGTCAAGCTTGACCGTGCCTCTTTATTTACACGACCAGGTAATCGGCACGTTCAACATCGAGGCCCGCAGCGTGGCCGCGTTCACCGAAGATGATCGGCAGTTCGCCGAGATCTTCGGTCGCTACATCGCCATCTCGCTGCACATGCTGGAAGTGCTGGTGGTCGAGCGGCACACCACGACGGGCCGCCTGGCCGACAACGTGCTCAACGAGATCGCCACACCACTGGCCGACATCCTCTGTGACGCCAGCACGCTCATGGAGGACTACATCGGGCACGACGACCTGCGGCATCGGTTGCAGGCGATCATCGACAACGTGGCGAAGATCAAGGAGTCGGTCAAGCAGGTCACCAAGCCTGACGGCGGGATCCTGGGAGCGAGGCCCAAGCAACCGGCGGCCGACCCGCTGCTGTCCGGCAAACGCGTGCTGGTCATCGACGACGAGCAGATCATCCGCGACACCGTTCGCGACGTGCTGGCCAAGTTCGGTTGTGCGGTGGACACCGCCCGCGACGGCGACGAGGCCACCGCGATGATCAGCCAGCACAGCTTCGACCTCGTGCTGACCGACATCCGCATGCCGGGCAAGACGGGCTACGAAGTGTTCCGGGCCGTCCGCGACGTGCACCCCGACTGTCCGGTCATCTTCATGACCGGTTTCGGCTACGACCCCAGCCACTCCATCATCCGGGCCGAGCCTGAGGGGCTTTCGGCCGTTCTTTTCAAGCCTTTCAAGGTGGACGAACTGCTCAAGGAAGTTCGCGCCGCCGTCGCCGAACCCGAACCCAAGCAGAGTTGAAAGAGTGGCTATCAGCGATCAGCTTTCAGCTGTCAGCTATCAGCTGTGAGTGACCATTGCAGACGCGTCTGTTCGCGCAGGGCGTCCGGACCCCGTCGCACTGAGTCCGCCGGGACAAGCCCGGCGGCTCGCTCTGGACAAACATGCACAAGATGCCCGTCCCCCAAAGGACACGGAGGTTGGTTGGCGGTCTTTGCGTCGAGTATGATGGGACGTCTATGGCGGATTGCGACATCACCCCTGACCGCGACTGCGGTTGCGGCAAGCATGCCGGATGCGAGTGTGAGCACGATCACGTGTCGGGCTCGACGCCGGCGCGGTCGCAGCGGTTCGGCTGGTGGGGGGCGGCGGGGCGGTTTGCCGGCTGGTGGGTGGGCATGTCCGGGCTGGTGGCCATGGTCGCGGTCTGCCCCTGCTGCGGAACGCAGGCCTGCCCCAACGGCATCGTGGGCATGGGCTTCGTCGGGGCGGTGATGGCCAGTTTCCTTCGCCTTCGCAACTGGTTCCGCGGCTCGAGCAGCACGGCACGCCTATGAGCCGCTCCTCTCGCGAACAACTCACGGGCACG
Source organism: Planctomycetota bacterium (assembly GCA_029550525.1). Lineage (GTDB taxonomy): Bacteria > Planctomycetota > Phycisphaerae > UBA1845 > PWPN01 > JACQVT01. The sequence goes on along the minus strand of JAKPHF010000008.1, from coordinate 287,923 downwards.
TGCTTAGGCATCGCGGCCATTCTCATCTGGTCGAGCCTGGTGGCGGTGGCTCGCGGTACGAGCGAGCACCTGGGAGTGCTGGCATCAGCGGCATTGGCCAACCTCGTCGGTGGCGGGCTGGCGGTCGCGGTGGCCCAGATGCGGACCGGCTATCTCGAGAAAGTCATTCGGCTGCCTCGCAACTACCTTCTCGGCTGCGGCGCGCTGTTCGTCCTCTACAATCTCGCGCTCTATCCCGCCCTGCAGGCGGCTGCCACCGAACAGCAGGTCATCGAAGTCGGTCTTATTCAATACCTCTGGCCCGCGTTGACGCTCGCTCTGGCCGTGCCCGTGCTGGGCAAGAACGCGAGTCCTTGGCTCGTGCCCGGTCTCATCGTGGCGACGGCAGGCGCCTTCCTTGCCAAGTCAGGTGGATCGCTTTCGTGGGCATCGTTTCGAGTGGGCTTGGACACGAATCCCTGGCCGTATGCGCTGGCGCTGGTAGCGGCCATGAGCTGGGCCCTTTATTCCAACCTGGCAAGGCGATGGGCGGGGCAGCGCGGTGTCAGCGGCGCGCCACTGTTCCTCACCGCCACCGGCGTCGCGCTGGCCATCGTGCACGCGGTACGCGGCGGCGGCTACCACCTCGACTGGCAACTTCGCCCTGTGTTGGAGCTGGCCTACCTGACGCTCTTTCCCACGCTGCTCGCGTACGTGTTCTGGGACTTCGCCATGCGACAGGGGAACATCATCCTGGTGAGCAGCCTCTCGTTCTTCACGCCGCTACTCTCCACGCTGATCAGCTCGATCTACCTCGGCGTGCCCATGGGCGTCGATCTATGGATTGCCTCGGGCCTGGTCATCGTCGGCGCCTTCATCTGCAAGCGGTCGATACGAGAACCACAGATAGCACCGACGGGCACGGATGAAGAAGGTTAGCCGGATATGCAGACCCGATCTTCTGTAGCGCCGAAACCTTCAACTCAAGCCTCAAGCCTCAAGCCTCAAGTCTCAGGTCTCAAGCCGCAGGTCTCGAGAAGACGCCTACATCGATCGCTGTCGTTGCGAGCGAACCGCGGAGGGCACAGAGGAACACAGAGGGTCATGTCCCCTCTGCTTCTCCGTGGCCTCTGTGGTTCGTCAATTCAAGAAAGCAAGCTGCTGTTACTATGGGCTTCAGCCTTTGCTCTTCACATCTGCACAATCTTGTAATCTGTGGACAATTGGAGCATCAGGCGTGAGGTCTCGGAGCACACGAGCGATCTGGCGTCGTTTCACTGACCGTTACCTTGGTGGTAACATGTTTGGCCGGTCTCGGGGGGCGGGCGTCTCGCCCGCCTGAAGCCGGGCGAGATGTGCATCCCCTAGGATTCTGAGAGCTTGTAAAGGCAACCGCGATGAAGACGGTCCAGCGCGTGATTGAATCGGCGACGTCGGAATTGAGCAAAGACCAACGGCAGCAACTTGCGTCCGAGTTGCAGTCCGCCACCGGCCTGGCGGTGTACGAAGCTTCGGTGTCGTACGCCGAGGGCAAGGTCCTGGCGCTGGCTCGGGACGGGCGCGCGAAGCGGTTAGTCGTGGCCACCGATTCTCAGCACATCGCCATGTGTCAGGCGCCGGTGGTGGCTCGCAAGGAAATCGAAGGAACGAAGTTGAGCGTGGGCGTCCTGGAGACCTGTGCGGCCACGGCCAAGTGCCTGCGGCGACTCCTGCCGTGGACGGCACCGGTCGTGCAAGGGCTGGCGACGTCGGCGGGCCTCGGCGACCGGCTCGGCCTGGCCACACCCGGACATCTGCAGGCCATCGAACGCAGCGGCGTCGTGCCGTTCCTCGCCCAGCAGTCCATCCGCGAGATGACGCGGACGCAGCGCAGTGCCCAGCAGGTGATGGACGATGCGGTGTGGGGCGTGTTTCAGGCCGGCTGGCACAGCGGGTTCGGCAGCGACGCCGACCACCTCAAAACGACCGCCGACCTCGACGCCTGCAGTGCCGCCGGGTTCACCATGTTCACCATCGACCCGGGGGATCACGTGTGCAGCGAAGCGGACACCATGGACGCTTCGTCGCTGGCGGCCGCGGCGGGTCGCATCGCCTGGAGCGACCTGGAGACGACCGAGGCGGATCTGCGAAAACGCTATCTCGGTCGAACGTTCGCGCTGGAGGGTGGCGAGACGGTGCAGTTCGACGAAGTCTCGCTTCTGCGCGGATGGGTCAAATACAGCGGGGCCATCCTGCATACCGCACGCATGTATCGCCATTTGCAGAGTACGCGGAACGGATGCCCGTTCGAGCTGGAGGTCTCCGTGGACGAGACCGCCACGCCGACGACCGTGGCCGAGCATTATCTGATCGCCAGCGAGCTCACACGGCTCGGCGTCAAGTGGGTGAGCCTTGCTCCGCGGCTCGTGGGCGAGTTCGAGAAGGGGATCGACTACAAAGGCGACCTGGGGCAGTTTCGCGCCTCGTTCGCTCAGCATGCGGCCATCGCCCGCACGCTCGGTCCGTACAAGCTCAGCCTGCACTCGGGCAGCGACAAGTTCAGCGTGTATCCCATCGCAGCCGAGCTGGCCGGCGGTCTCGTGCATCTCAAGACGGCAGGCACGAGCTACCTCGAGGCTCTGCGCGTGGTGGCCCGCAAGGATCCGGCGTTGTTCCGGCGTATCCTCGATTTTGCCTTCGAGCGATTCGATACGGACAAGGCGAGCTACCACATCAGCGCGGAGTTGACGGCCATCCCGCGGTCAACGCAACTGAAAGACAGTGAACTGGAAGCCTCGATCCTGAACGACAATCACGGCCGGCAGCTCCTGCACGTGACGTTCGGCTCAGTGCTGACGACCAAGGGAGCTGATGGCCGTTATCTGTTCCGCGACGCTCTGTACGCCTGCCTGCTCGATCATGAGGACGAGCACTATGCCGTGCTGAAGGAGCACTTGGGGCGGCACGTGGGACCGTTTGGTTGCAGGGCCTGACGCTCCTGCGACGATAATGACGAATGTCGAATGACCAAATGTCGAAAAAGTACAAATGACGAAACCCGAATGCGGGAACAGGTGATTGCTTCCAGCATTCGGGCTTCGTCATTCGACATTCCCGGATCGCCCAGGCTCTTACGCCTTGAACACGTTCTTCTTCGGTCCTTTCACCTTGGCACAGGCGTTGCGGGTATCAACGACCAGCTTCGCGTTGTCCACGATCATCTGGTAGTCGTAAGCATCGTGGTTGGTCGAGATGACCACGCAGTCGTACTCCGCGAGCTTGCGGGGGGTGAGCGGGACCGACTTCATCCGCAGATCGTGCTCGCGCTGCTTGTGCGTGGTCGGCACATGCGGGTCATTGTAATCGACCTTGGCGCCCGCCTGCTTGAGCAGCTCGATCAGCTCGATGGAGGGTGACTCACGAATGTCGTCGATGTTGGGCTTGTAGGCCAGTCCGAGCACGAGGATCTTCGCGCCGTTGATGGCTTTCTTTCGCGTGTTGAGGGCCTTGATCACGTGCTCGACCACGTAGTGCGGCATGCTGGTGTTGATCTCGCCGGCCAGTTCGATAAAGCGGGTGGGCATGCCGAAGTGACGCGCCTTCCACGTCAGGTAGAACGGGTCGATCGGGATGCAGTGGCCGCCCAGGCCCGGGCCGGGATAAAACGCCTGGAAGCCGAACGGCTTGGTCTTGGCTGCCTCAATGACTTCCCACACGTCGATGCCCATGCGGTCGAAGACCATCTTGAGCTCGTTCACCATGGCGATATTCACGCAGCGGTAAACGTTCTCGACGATCTTGGCCGCCTCGGCGATGTCGCACGAGGACACCGGCACCACCGCCTTGACGGCGCGGGCGTACAGCGTGGTGGCGAGCTTGCTGCTCTTGGGGTCCAGGCCGCCGACCACCTTGGGGATCGTGCTGGTGGTGTAGTCTTTGCGACCGGGATCCTCGCGCTCGGGCGAGAAGGCCACGAAAAAGTCCTTCCCCGCCTTCAGGCCGGTCTTTTCGAGAATGGGCACGAGCACTTCCCGGGTGGTGCCGGGGTAGGTCGTGCTTTCCAGGACGACGAGGTGGTTCTTGCGGAGCTGGCCGGCGATGGTCTCGGCCGTCCGGATCACGTAGGTCATGTCGGGGTCGCGAGACTTGGACAGCGGCGTGGGCACGCAGATGATCAGAGCGTCGCAGTCCCGCAGCGTCTTGGGGTCGTTGCTGGCCTTGAACCGGCCGCTCTCCCGCATCTGCTTGATCTGCGGCGTGGGAATGTGCTGGATATAGCTCTTGCCCGCGTTGAGCTTGCGGACTTTCTCGGGGTCGATGTCGAAGCCCAGCGTGGGGAAGCCGGCCCCGCAGAACACCTCGGCGAGCGGCAACCCGACGTAGCCCATACCGAGAATGCCAACCTTGGCCTCTTTCTTGTCGATCTTTTTGAGAAGTGCGTCGTACAAGTTGATGCTCCTTGCGAACAGTTTCCGGGCGGCCTTACCGGCATTCCGTTGCCCGGCGGGCTGGCCACTATACGCGCCGTTGCCCCCGATTGGCAAAGGCCGGCTTGGGGTGCCAGATGGGCCTGCAGGGTCTGGCCTGCCATGGCCGGGGCTGCAGCCGGCCTTGAAGGAATATGTCGGCCGAAAGTCAGGTCCGCTATAATGCCGATCTGTTTTTACCTATGCTGAAACGCGGCAGGTCGGGGGACCGATGTCCCCGGCGCCGGATCGCGCTTCGCTCGATCGAGCGTGCCTGCTCCCCCACGGTCGCGGCTCGTGGTGACCAGTTTTGTCCTGGAGAAAAGAATGCAGATTCCCCTTTCCCGGCCCGACATCTCCCAGGCGGAGCGCGAGGCCGTTCAAGCCGTATTGATGACGCCGAATCTGTCGTTGGGCCCCAAGGTGCCCGAATTCGAGCAGGCCTTCCGTGACTATCTCGGCGTGAAGTATGCCGTGGCCGTCAACAGCGGGACCAGCGCCATGCACCTGGTCATGCGGGCCATGGGCATCGGCCGTGGCGACGAGGTGATCGTTCCCTCCTTCACTTTCATCGCCAGCGCCAACTGCATCATGTTCGACGGGGGCCGCCCCGTGTTCGTGGATGTCGATCCGGATACTTGGAACATCGACCCCGCCAAGATCGAGGCCGCCATCACCCCCCGGACCAAGGCTCTTCTTCCGGTAGACGTCTTCGGCCAGCCGGCCGACATGGATCCCATCCGCCGGATCGCGGACAAGCATGGTCTGCGAGTCTTCGAGGATTCCTGCGAGGCTCTGGGGGCCACCTACAAGGGCCGCAAGGCGGGCACGCTGGGCGACGCCGGCGTCTTCGGCTTCTACCCCAACAAGCAAATCACCACCGGCGAAGGGGGTATGATCGTCACGAACGACGAAGCCATCTACAAGCTGGCCAGCTCCATGCGGAACCAGGGGCGGGAAGGCATGGGGTGGCTGGGCCACGCCCGGCTCGGCTACAACTACCGCCTGAGCGACATCAACTGTGCTTTGGGCATCGCCCAGATGGGCCGGCTGGAGGAGATCCTCGCCAACCGGCGGAACGTCGCGGAGATGTATGTCGCCCGGCTGAAAGGGCACCCTCGATTCCGGCTTCAGAAAATCCTTCCCGACTGCCGGATCAGTTGGTTCGTCATGGTGATTCGGCTGAACGATGACTACACGCCCGCCCAGCGGGATCAGATCATCGAAAACCTCCGCAAGCAGGGGATCGGGGCCAGCAATTACTTCCCGCCGGTTCACCTGCAGCCCTTCTACGTGGAGGAACTCGGGTGCAAGCGGGGGATGCTGCCCGTTTGTGAGGCGCTTTCGGATCGTACGATCGCTTTGCCGTTCCACGGCCATCTGACGGAATCCGAAGTGGATCGTGTCTGCGAGGCGCTCTTCAGCCTACTATGAGAATCCGGTAAAACGGGGGACTGGACGTCCCGAGGAAGCGCGAGTGTGCGTCCCGGGTCCGTATTCGACCGCCCATGTTCGGCGGGATCCAATAGGAAACGAGAGGGTGTGAACGATGGCCGTGACTGTGCCTGCCGGTGAACCGATTCGGATGGTGAACTCGCGATTGGAAGTGCCCGACCGGCCGATCATTCCGTTCATCGCCGGCGATGGCACCGGGCCGGACATCTGGCGGGCCTCGCAGCGGGTGTTCGACGCGGCCGTGGCCAAGGCTTACGGCGGCAAGCGGCAGATCGCCTGGTACAAGGTCTTGGCCGGCGAAGAGGCCTTCAATGCGGTCGGCAACTGGCTCCCCGACGAGACGGTGGAGGCCTTCCGCAAGTACCTCGTCGGCATCAAGGGACCGCTCACCACGCCCGTCGGCGGTGGCATCCGGTCGCTCAACGTGGCTTTGCGCCAGCTGCTGGATCTGTACGTCTGCCTGCGGCCCGTGCGGTACTTCAAGGGGGTGCCCTCGCCGGTGCGCCATCCCGAACTGGTGGACATGGTGATCTTCCGCGAGAACACCGAGGACATCTATTCGGGCATTGAGTTTGCCGCCGGCACGCCCGAAGTCGAGCAGTTCAAGAAGCTGCTGGAAGAGCATTTCCCGGACCGGTTCAAGAAGGTTCGGTTCCCCAAGACGGCCGGCTTCGGCATCAAGCCAGTGAGCGCGGAAGGCTCGCGCCGGCTGGTGAAGGCAGCGATCGATTACGCGATCAAGGGCGGGCGAAAGTCCGTTACGCTCGTCCACAAAGGCAACATCATGAAGTTCACGGAAGGGGCCTTCCGTGATTGGGGCTACGAGCTGGCCAAGCAGCGCTACGGCGCCACCGAGATCGACGGCGGTCCCTGGTGCCAGTTGCCTGAGGATAAGGGCGGCATCATCATCAAGGACGCGATCACCGACGCGTTCCTGCAACAGATCCTGACCCGGCCGGCAGAGTACGATGTGCTGGCCACGATGAACTTGAACGGCGACTACATTTCCGACGCACTGGCGGCCACCGTCGGCGGCATCGGTATAGCGCCCGGCGGGAACATCAACTATGACACCGGCCACGCGATCTTCGAAGCCACGCACGGGACGGCCCCCAAGTATGCCAACCAGGACAAGGTCAACCCGGGCAGCGTGATTCTCTCCGGCGAGATGATGCTGCGGCACCTGGGCTGGACGGAAGCGGCCGATCTGATCATCAAGGGCATGGACGGCGCCATTTCCGCCCGTACGGTGACCTACGACTTCCATCGGCTCATGGTCGAGGAAGGCCAGCCGGCCAAGCTGGTCAAGTGCAGCGAGTTCGGCGAGGCCATCGTGGAGCACATGTAGTCAGTAGTCAGTGGTCAGTGGTCGGAAAACAAGAAGCCCCGGGCGGGTTCGCCTGGGGCTTTCTTTGATTACTGGTGCATGTGGCCGACCACGGACAACGGGCTACTGTCACGGGGCAGTGAAACTGCCCGCCGGTCACAGGGCCTGGGCGCTGGCGCTGTTCACGCTGAACTCCAGGAGGAGCGTATCGCCGCACTCGAACTCGCCCTGCGTGAAGATGAAGGCGGGATTGGTCTCGAAGTTGCGGCCGCCCATGAACTGGCCGTCGGCGTTTCGGCGAGTCTCCTGGATGACTTCGATGGTGGTCGGGCAGGACGACAGGATGTAGTCGCACGTCTGTTGCAAGGCGGTGCAGAGCGGCAATTGCTTGATTTCGCCGTCCACGCGGATGTCCACTTCCAGGTCGGACTGGGTGTTATTGACCACGCGGACGAGTAGCGTGTGCTGCTTGGTCGTGTTGAGGATCACGCCCAGCGCACTGTTCATGGTACCGTCGCCCGTGCAGCCCGCTCCGGCAAGAACCAGCGTGAGGGGAACCGACAGGGTCAGTAACCGGCGGACGAACGTTGCGTTATGCATCGAGCCCATCTCCTGGTCGCCCGGGGGCGACGATTCGGTGGAATCAAGGGGGCGAACACCGGCCTAACCTGGAGACGCTGCCGGGACGCTCTCCCGGTCACAACTGTACCCGCACCATGTGGCCCTGGCAACTGGGCCGCCACGTCGCGAAACAGGGGCAACACGACGAAGCAGATTCAAAGGCAGTAGGTCCAATCCGAGTGGACATACTGCCTCGTTTTGTGAAAGTGAACCCGCTTGTCCGTTATCGCGGGTTGGAATGGGCTTGGTTATCGTGCGACTGAGTGAGCGCAGGAAAACTGAGGCGGAGGTGACCCTCACGCCGGAATCCTGCGCGATCGGTTGGAGATGGCATACGGGCTGGGACGATCGCGCGAGGCCGATCGCGGCCAAGGCTCGGCGGCAGGTTGGTGCCTCACGCCTTCCTGCCGGCCCGCAGGAAGTACTCCATCAACTCGTAGCCGGGATCGATGTGCAGATCGCTCTCGGCGGCCGCGACCTCATGGAACTCGGCGGTCTGATCGGCGGGGATACCCGTGCCGGCCATGCAGAAGGGGGGCGGCACGTCCGTATGCGTTCGCTTGGCGCAAGGCGTGGGGTGATCGGGCACGACCATCACGCGCCACTCATCGAACCGGCTCAACTTTTCGAGCAGCGGCCCCACGATGTACTCGTCGATCCGCTCGAGCGCCTGGACTTTTTCCGCCGGATTGCCGTTGTGCCCGGCCTCATCCGGTGCCTCGATGTGGACGGCCACGATGTCCACGTCGTCCAGTGCCGCCACGGCCGCTTCGCCCTTGCCTTTGTAGTTCGTGTCGAGATAGCCCGTCGCGCCCGGCACGTCGATCATGCGCCAGCCCGCGCTGATGGCCACGCCACGGAACAGGTCCACGCCGGTGATGCCCGCGCCCGTCAGGCCGAACTTCGTGCGGAACGGCTCGACGCGAGGCATGGGCCCTTGTCCCCAGAGCCAAATGCCCGTCGCGGGATTCTCGCCCAGGTCGCGGCGGACCTGGTTGATCTCGTGCGTCTCGAGGATCTCAGCGGCTCGCTCCATGATGGAACGAATTACGTCGCTGCCCTTGCCCGTGGGCAAGTAGCTCGCGATCGGCTCGCCGGGAATGTCATGCGGCGGCGTGGCCTCGATCTTCATCCAGTCGGCGTCGCGCAGCGTCATGAGGTGCCGATAGCTGACACCGGTGTAGAACCGGATGCGCTCATCGCCCAGGGCAGCCTGCAGATCGCTGATGAGCCGGTCGGCCTCGGGCTGCGAGATGTGCCCGGCGGAGAAATCGATCATTTTGCCGTCGGCGATGGTCACCAGATTGCAGCGAAAGACCAGCGCGTCGGGTTCGAGCGAGATGCGCCGCGCGACCGCTTCGAGAGGTGCCCGGCCGGTGTAGCATTTGGTCACGTCGTAGCCGATCACGCTCAGCGTGGCCACGTCGCTGCCCGGCGTGAACCCCGCCGGGACCGTGCGGACGGTGCCCACGCGGCCATGGGCGGCGATCCGATCCATGTTCGGCAGGTTCGCGGCCTCGAGGGCCGTGCGGCCGCCCAACTCGGCGATGGGCTCGTCGGCGGCTCCATCCGGCAAAATCAGGGCGTATTTCATGCGGTGTACTCTTCGTGTTCCTCGACCAGGCGGATCATCACAGGCTTGTCCCGGACATCGGCCAGGGCGGCGATCTCCTCGAGTGCTTGTCGCATGCTGCCCTCGACGGCCTCATGCGTCAGCACCACGACCGAAACGGTCGCGCCGGGGCCGCCGTCGTGGGGTTCATGCTGCGTGACCGCCCGCAGGCTGATGCCGCGATCGCCGAAAACCTTCGTGATCTGGGCCATGACGCCGGGGCGGTCGGCGACCATGATGCGGACGTAGAAGCGCGTCTGCAGGTTGTCCATGCTGGCATAGATGGGCGGTTCAGTCACGTCGTTGAGCATGCGCACCTGCTCGAACGTGCGTGCGGCGTTGCCCAAGCCGATCTCGACGATGTCGGCTACGACGGCACTGGCCGTCGGCTTGCTGCCGGCTCCGCGGCCGTAGAAGAGCGTGTGGCCCACCCAGTTGCCGTACACGCTGATCGCATTGAACGAGCCGGTCGTGGTGGCCAGCGGATGGTTCATCGGCACGAACGCCGGGTGCACCCGCAGGCTCAGTCCCGCGCTGGTACGGGCGGCGATGCCCAGGAGCTTGCAGACGTAGCCCAGCTCGCGACCGGCCGCCAGGTCCTCGGCGTCCAGGTGCTGAATTCCCTCGACGTGCAATTGTTCGATGTCCACGTCGCAGGCGAAGGCGATCGACGCGAGAATCACCAACTTGTGTGCGGTGTCACCGCCGCTCACGTCCAGTGTCGGGTCCAGTTCGGCAAAACCCGCCTCCTGCGCTTCCTTCAGCGCCTCGGCATAGCTCTTACCCTTCTGGCCCATCTCGGTCAGGATGTAGTTGCACGTGCCGTTGAGAATGCCGTAGATGGCGTTGATGCGGTTGGCGATCAGCCCGGAGCGCAACGGCAGAATCAGCGGGATGCCGCCGCCGCAACTGGCCTCGAACGCGACGCATCGGCCCGCCGAGCGTGCCGTCGAGTAGATCTCCTTGCCGTACTTGGCCAGCAGGGCCTTGTTGGCGGTCACCACGTCCTTTCCGGACCGCAAGGCCTGCAGGACGAACTCCTTGGCGATGCCCGTCCCGCCGACGAGTTCGACGACGACGGAGATGTTCGGATCGGCGAAGATCTGGCCGGCGTCGGTGGTGATGCGGTCCTCGGGCACTTCGGCCTTGCGGGCCTGGGCGGGATCCTTGTCGGCCACCCGCGCGATCTCCAGCCGCAGCCCCGTCTTGCGCTCGATTTCGTCGGCCTCGGCCTGGATCAACCGGACTACCCCTTGCCCGACCACGCCGCATCCGATCAGCCCGACGTTCACCCGCTTGCCCATACCCCGGCCCTCCATCGCCCGCGGACCCATGGACGCTCAGCGAGGGTCCGGCAGATCGTAAACTGTATGCACGACGATACCTAGATGCAAGACGGGAGCCAGGGGGAGGTCGCGGCCCAGGCGGGAGAAGTGGCACAGAGACACGGCGAAAGCTCGGTCACGAGTCCGCCCGGGTTGGACTCAATTGTCCAAGGGACACCCCAGCGAGCGGCGGGGCTTGACCCCGCCGACTCTATCCGAATTGCAGTGCGTGAGGACGGCGGCCTACCGTGCTGTCTTACGCAGTTGCTCCACCGTGGCGCGAAAGTCCTTGGGGACGGGGGCTTCGATACGGATGGGCCGGCCGTTGCGGGGGTGGCTGAAGGCCAGCACATGGGCGTGTAGCGTGAGCCGTTGGATGAGCGGCCGCTCCTCGTGACGCGAGCTGGGCCGATAATCGGGCTTGAGCTGCGACAGGAAGAACGCCTCGGCCCCGCCGTAGAGTGGATCGACGAGCAGAGGCAGGCCGATGTGGGCCAGGTGCACGCGGATTTGGTGCTGACGGCCGGTGAGCGGATGGCAGCGCAGGAGAGTGGCGCCGGCGAAACGCTCGGCCACTTCCCACTCGGTGATCGAGTGCTTGCCCTTGTGTTGCTTGACGACCATCTTGCCGGTCACCCGCGAGTGCGGGGCCATGAGCACTTCGATGCGGCCACGGTCTTCGACGGGCTGACCGCGAACGATGGCCAAATACTCCTTGTGCACTGTCCGTTCCTGGAACTGCTTCTGCAACGCCCGCTGAGCATCGCTGTGCTTGGCCAGGAGCAGCACGCCGCTGGTCTGGCGGTCCAGCCGATGCACGAGGAGAAGGAAGTCTTTCACACCGGCGGCCGAGCCGATCACTTCGCGCAGCGACACGCCGCCGTTGCGTCCCGGCACGGTGAGCAAGCCGGCGGGCTTGTTGACCGCGATGAGGTCCTCATCTTCGAGCAGAATGTCGATGGTGCGCTTGGCCATCCGCTCTTTATACCTCGACTGTGATCCAGAAACGAGCGGCGAACTCGCGCAAGAAACGGGCCGGGCGAACCCGGCCCTTTCTGTTCAACTGTTTCGCCGCGTCTCGGCGTCACCGCGTGGTCGCGTGGTTTTTCCACTCAGGCCGTCTGTGCCTCTCCGGCAATCTCGCCGGCCTTGTCGGTCTTCGGGTGGAAGGCGACCAGGAACAGCACGCAGCAGACCACACACAGAAGCGCGGGCACCAGGTACACTCTCTGCCACACGTTGCCCATCAGGTTGTGGACCGGACCGGCCAGCAGCGATCCCAGGAGCATGCCACAGCCGATGGTCACCGATGCCAGGAAGCTCTGGGCACTGGACTTGATGTCCTTCGGTGCGACCAGGTCGGTGAACATGAAGATCGTGGTGAAGAAGAAGGCATAACCGACGCCGTGCAGACTGATGGCGGCCAGCACCAGGCCGGTCGGCTCGCCGAGGGCGAAGATGAAATCGCGCAGAGCCCAGGCCGCCACACCCACCGCCATGGTGATGCGATATCCGAACTTGTGCAGCATGATCGGCAGCAGCACCATCATGAGCATCTCGCATCCCTGGCCGGTGGCCTGGGCCGGACTGATGAGACTCTCACGAATCCCCAGGTCGCTCAGGAAGTTCTGCGTCCACACGAAGTAGAACTGCATGTTGATGGCCCCGAAGAACGAGACCAGGGCCATGATCGCGAAGGCCGGATTCTTCAACATGGCCACGGCGTCCAGGAACGCCAGCGGGTTGCCGGCTTGCTTGGACGGCGGTGTGTGGGGCAGGAAGAACGAATATACACCATAGAGGATGGAGATGATGCCGCCGAGGAGCAGACAGTCACCAGCCGTGGGGGTATGGAAGAGATACCCAACCTTGCCGAGCCAGGCTCCGAAGGCCAAGCCGATGGCGATCCAGCCCACCGAACCCCAGACGCGGATGCGGCTGAAACGGTCATTCGGCCAATGCTGGAAGGCGATGGAGTTGGTCAACGCGATGGTCGGGGCATACAGCAGGTTGTAGATCAACATGCCCACGAACACTTCGGCGAAACCGGTGAGTCTGCCGACGATCATCAGCACGATGCCGCCGAGGATTTGGCTGACGCCCAAGAAGCGTTGAGCTGCGAAGTAGCGGTCGGCGATCTGGCCGCCGACGAATGGCCCGATAATCGACGCGATGGGTAGCGTCATGTAGATGAGGCCGGCCTTGGTCAGATCCAATTCTCCGTTCGGCAATTGGAATGCGGGCAGGGTCACGAGATGGCGGCCCAGGATAGGCATCCACAAGCCCCAGACCGCGTACTGCAGGAACATCATGATGGACAGCTTCACACCCAGGACGGGGTTGAGGGCGGGCGACGCGCCGGATTCGTTTTCTGCCATGATTTCTACTCCGAGATGCAAGGGGACATCAGAATCAGAAGTCACGACGACCTGGCGAGAGTGTACGACCAAGATCGGTTCGGTTCAACGGCGTGAGCGGAGTGCCTCGAGGGATGACGGGGCACCGGTGTTCGGCGGTGGACGAGTGGCGCTCACAGCCGCAACCGCGGCGAAAGGCAATGATCACGGGGTAAACCGGCAAGCGATCGCGACATATTCGCCTGATGCTTCAATTAACACGTGCAAGCGGCGCCGGCGCTCGGATTCGGTGAAGCGCACGCCGTACCGGCAGACGCGTCGCGGCGACGGGCGGCGTCTGGATTTCCAGCGGGCGGGCCGGTAGAATTTCGCCCCCATGAGCATCATCGTACAGAAGTTTGGCGGGACCAGCGTGGCCACCGCGGAGAAGATTCACCGGGCTGCCCGGCGAGCCATCAAGGCCAAGTTGGCGGGCAAGCAGGTGGTGATGGTCGTCTCCGCCATGGGCCATACCACGGACGAACTCCTTGCCCTGGCCAAAGAAGTCAGCCCCAACCCACCCAAGCGGGAACTGGACATGCTGCTGACCACGGGCGAGCAGGTTTCCATCTCGCTGATGGCCATGGCCATCCACGCCGCGGGGCACGAGGCGATCAGCTTCACGGGCGGGCAGGTGGGAATGGTGACGGACGCCGCCCACACCAAGGCTCGGATCCGGTCCATCGACGGCAGCCGCATCCGCCGCCATCTCGATGAAGGGAAAATCGTGATCGTGGCCGGCTTCCAGGGTGTCACGCCCGATGGCGCTATTACCACACTGGGACGCGGCGGCTCGGACACCACGGCCGTCGCTCTCGCCGCCGCCATCGGGGCGGAAGTCTGCGAGATCTATACCGACGTCGACGGCGTGTACACGACCGACCCGCGGATCGTGCCGCAGGCCCGCAAGGTCACGCAGATCAGCTACGACGAGATGCTCGAGCTGGCTTCGCTCGGGGCCGGCGTCATGCATTCCAGGTCGATCGAATTCGGCAAGAAGTACAATGTGCCGATCCACGTGCGCAGTGCGCTAACCGATACCGAAGGGACGATGATCGTGGCAGAAACCAAAGGCATGGAAGATATCGTAGTCCGTGGCGTGACGCTCAAACGCGATCTGGCCACGGTGGTCCTGCAGGGCGTTCCCAACCAGCCGGGCATGGCGTCCAAGATCTTCGCCCAGATCGCCAAGCACAACATCGTCGTGGACGATATCATCCAGAACATCTACAGCCAGGGCGCCGAGGCCAACATCGGCTTCTCGACCACGACCGACGACGCCAAGGAAGCCGCTGTCATCTGCCGCGAACTGACCAAAGAAGTGCCCATCAAGGCCATCGAGGTCGATGACAAGGTGGCCAAGGTGAGCATCGTCGGCATCGGCATGAAGACGCACACCGGGGTGGCCGCCAAGATGTTCAACGCCTTGTCCGAGGCCAAGATCAACATCAAGCACATCTCGACCAGCGAGATCGTGATCAGCGTGATCGTCGACCTGAAGGACGCGGAAATCGCGCTGCGGACGCTGCACACCGCCTTCGGTCTGGACAACGGCGAATAGTCTCGGACGGTTCACCGGCCGCGCTTACCGACTTCGCCCGCCGATGAACATCGACGGGCTTTTTTCATGCCCACCGGCCACCGCGATCCGGTCGTTCTTGCCATACAATCTGGCGATGGCTGGCGTGGCGTCCGGGCCGATTCCACGGTAAGATGAGTGGTTTCACGAGGGTTGACCCACATGCGTGTTCCCCTGGCCCGCGGTGGAGCGCGGGAAATGCTGTTGTTGACGCTGCTCCTGGGTGCGCCCGCGGCTGCTGCGCTGGTCTGGGCGGCGTCAGGATGGGTTTGGCTCTGGCCGGTGAGCATCGTTCTGCTCATAGCCTGGGCAGGCGGACTGGCGTTTTTCCGTGACCCTGAGCGGGTCGTGCCGGCCGAGAGCGGGATCATGGTCGCCCCGGCCGACGGGCGGGTCGTGGAAACCGTGGATCTGGACTATCATCCGGACATCGGCGGACCGGCTCGGCGGATCAGCATCTTCCTGAGCGTTTTCGACGTTCACATCAACCGCAGTCCTTGCGACGGCGTGGTGCGGCTCATGCGGTACGAGCCGGGCCGTTACCTGGATGCGCGTGACCCCGAGTCCGGACGAGTCAACGAGGCCAACACCATCGTCATCGAGCCGGACGATCCGTCCGACGGGCTCGTCGTGGTTCGCCAGATCGCCGGGTTGATCGCCCGCCGCATCGTTTGCAATCTCAAGGTCGGCGACCGAGTCCGCAGGGGACAGCGGATCGGGCTGATCAAGTTCGGATCGCGTACGGAATTAATCTTCTCCGCCTCCTCGCCGTATCGGCCCAGCGTGCAGGTGGGCGAGATCTCCCGCGGGGCGGTGACCATCATGGCCCGCCGCGAGCCGGCCGGCCATCCGGCGCAAGACACATCGGCCAGCGCGAGGGTTTAACCCATGCTCAGACCCGTCAAGTCCGCCCCGGTCAGTCCGGCCGAAGCCGCAGCCAGGAAGAAGCGGCGCCTGCGGCGCATCGGGATGCTGCCCACGCTGCTGACGCTGGGCAATCTTTGCCTGGGCGTTGCGGCCATCTACATGTGCAACCGCGAGATGCTCGACCTGGGCCGGGACCGCAAGCCGCAGGACGCGCTGACCTGGAACAGCGAGTTCCTGGAGTACATGGCTCCGTCGTATCTGTCCATCAGTGTGTGGATGCTGGTGGGCGCGTTGATCTGCGATGCCCTCGACGGCCGAGTGGCTCGCAAGACCGGCGCGGAAAGCAAGTTCGGCGAGCAGATGGACTCGTTGGCCGACATGATCAGTTGGGGCGCTGCGCCGGCGCTGATCATGGTCACCATGGTGAACCGCGAAATCTGGCAGTGGGGGGGGCAGCCCCCGTTCGGGTATGAGCGGTTCGGCCAACTGACCGTGCTCATCGGGCTGATCTACGCCTCGTGCGCGGCACTGCGGCTGGCGCGGTTCAACGTCGAAACTTCCATGGCCGACGCATCGCACGAGGGATTCAAGGGATTGCCCTCGCCCGGCGCCGGCGGCTATGTCCTGTCCATGGTGTGGCTGCACGATCATCTGGACCAGACGGGCGGATGGATCTGGCTCGCCGATGCGATCACATACGTGTTGCCGTTCTGTGCACTCGGCGTGGCTCTGCTCATGGTCAGCCAGGTCCCGTATCGGCATGCGGCGAGCTGGCTGTTCAAGCGGCGGCCGTTCAGCCACATTATTCCCATGCTCCTGGTCCTGCCGCTGATCGTGCTGTACACCAAGCAGACGCTCACCGTGGTCGCCTGGATCTTCGTCTTGAGCGGTTTGGTCCGCTGGGGCATCCAGAAGTGGCGCGACCATCAGCGGGGCGGACAGGATGCCGGCGGCTCCGACCGTCACACGGAATCCCCACCGGTTAGACAGATATCATGAGCCAGACTTCAGCGTTACGGGTTCGGTTTGCTCCCTCGCCCACCGGCTATCTCCACGTCGGAGGGGCGCGGACGGCATTGTTCAACTACCTGCTGGCCCGCCAGACCGGCGGCACGTTCATCCTGCGCATCGAGGATACCGACACCGCGCGGAATGTGGCCGGCGCCGAGCAGAAGATCATGGACGATCTGCGGTGGCTCGGCCTGCAGTGGGACGAGGGTATCGGCGTCGGGGGACCCCACGAGCCTTACTTTCAGTCGCAACGGCTCGACCTGTACAACAGCAAGATCGATCAGTTGCTGCAGAGCGGCCACGCGTACTACGCCTTCGACACACCGGAGGAGCTCGAGGCCATGCGGGCTCAGGCCGAGGCTCGCAAGCAGGCCTTCAAGTACCCTCGTCCGAGCCGGCTGCCCGATGAGAACGATGCTCGCAAGGCCCGCGAGGAGGGCCGGCCGGTAATCGTGCGGTTCAAGGTGCCCGACCAGGACATCACCGTGCACGACGAAGTCATGGGCGACGTCACCGTAGCGGCGAGCGAGTTGGACGACTTCGTCATCCGCAAGGCCGACGGCATGCCCGTCTATCATCTGGCCAACGTGGTCGACGATGCGGCCATGGGCGTGAATCTGGTCATGCGAGGCCAGGAGTTCCTGAGCCAGACGCCGCGACACATCGCGCTGCAGCGGGCGCTGGGCTTTGCCACGCCGCGCTACGCGCATTTGCCGCTCATCATGGACATGAAGGGGCGCAAGCTCTCCAAACGCGACGGCGACGTTGAGGTGCATTCGTTCCGTGTGGCGGGCTATCTGCCCGAGGCGCTGCTGAACTTCATCGCGCTGCTCGGCTGGTCGCCCGGCGGCGATCGCGAGAAGATGACCAAGCAGGAGATGATCGAGCTGTTCAGCCTCGATCGCATCGGCCGTACGAACGCCAAGTTCGACCGCGAGAAGCTGCTTGCCTTCAACACCGATGCCGCCGGCAGCGCGAACGAGGATCGACTGGCGGAGGCTTTTGACGACTACCTGGCCATCAGCGATTCGCCCATCGGCAAGGCGAATCCCACGCCGGAGACCCGTCGCGAACTGCTCCGGATCAACCGTGGGTTCCGCACGTTCCGCGACATCGATCAGAAGAGCGGCTTCATGTTCGTGCCCGACGATGCCATCGTCTACGAGGAGGCGGCTGTCAAGAAGGTGCTCGAAAAGGGCGGCTTCGACATGCTCGCCTCGCTCCTGCCCGTGCTCGAATCGCACGAGCCGTGGACCACCGAGGGACTTGAAAAACTCTTGACGGGCATTTGCGAATCGCAGTCGGTGGGCATGGGCAAGGTCGCACAGCCTATCCGCGTCGCCGTCTCGGGCGGCACGGTCAGCCCGGCCATCTACGACACGCTCGTCCTGCTGGGCAAGGATCGGACGCTCCGTCGCATCCGCCGGGCGCTGGCCTTGCGCAAGTAGCGTTTTCTGTCCGTTCGTGGCGCATGATCGCGATCGTTCGCCGCCCGGAGAAGTCACCGCACGAGCGGCCAAATCCGGCGGAGTTCGTCGATCGCCCGTTCCTTCCCCTTGGCTTCGACTTCGATCCAGGGGGCGTGGGCAAATGCGCTGGGTACGGTGTGAATCAGTTCGCTGTGCCGCGGATCGGCGATGGAACTGATGCCGTTGGACAAGTGCACGATCTGCCAATCAGGCTTGGGCCAGGTTCGCCCGGCGGCTTGCGTCATCTCGGTCACGCTGGGGTGCTCGTAGCTGTCCAGTTTCTCCCGAATTACGTGATGATGCGCATCGAAGACCATGGGCACGCCGGTGCCGTGGCAGATTTCCAGGATTTCGCGGGCGGAGTAGGCGTATTCGTCGTTCTCCAGCACGAGGCGGCTTCGCACGTTCTCGGGTAGCTGTGGGATGATCTCGAACAACTGGCGGGCACGGCCGGCCTTGCCCCCGTGCAGGATGATGGCCGACCAGGCCGAGCGAGGCAGGCCCAGCAGGTCGAACGCCAGCGCGTGCTTGCGCAGGATGTCGATGCTCTGGCGAACCACGTGTTCCGACACGGAGCTGAGTACGACAAATTGATCGGGATGCTGCACGACGCGAATGCGATAGCGCCGCGCGAGTCTGCCGACGGCCGCCAGCTCCTTGGCCATACCCGAAAGAACTCGCTCGCCCAACGGCTCGTCGCTCATGGGGAACAGGCCGGAGATGGCTCGATACAGCCGAATGTTCCGTGCCCGGCAGAATTCCAGCGCCGCCCGCAGACGCGAGAGGTTGTCGAGGTACAACTCTTCGAGTTTGGTCTGCCGTTCGGCGTGCGAGAGAGACAGATAATGAGTGCGTGTGATGGTCCGGAACCGGACCTCAGAGCCGGTCGTCATGCAGACGAGCCCGAGCTGTGGTCGTGAGTCTGCGGCTCGCGGCGATGATGTCGCGCGGTTCATGCAGGATGATAGCGCCGCTTCCGGCTGTCGGGGGGCGGGCATCTTGCCCGCCTCTTTTCACGTGTGGCGCCCTTTTTTGTGGTGCATGCTTCCAGCGTGCGCGCGCAGGCAGGAAGCATGCACCACAGAGAAGGTTGGCGCATATATGTCACCGCAGACTTGCGTCCACGATGACTGACGCATCCGGCGGAGGGCGAATCAGTTCGCGAATGCCTCGTACAGGACGCGGCCGGCGGTGTCGAGGGGCGGTTCGATGCCAATGATCGCCGCGAGCGTCGGCGCTATGTCCACCAGGTCGGCCGCGTTCATGTACCGGCCTGGGCGCACACCCGGGGCGGCAAGGATGATGGGCACATGCCGATCGGCGGAGTGGGCGGTGCCGTGCCCGGTCGTGCTGGCGTGGGCCACATCCCAGTGGGCCTCCAGGTGAATGTAGATGTCGCCCGAGCGGCCGGGGCAATAGGATCGCCACGCCAACCACCACGTGGTGTCCGTGGCCAACGGTGAGGGGCCCTCGAGATCGGCCGCCGTGAACACCTGGGCGATGCACTCCACGCCGGCGAGGTAATCGACCGTTGCGTAGAGCACCTGGACCTGCTTGTCCGCATCGAGCGCGCGGACAGCCGGACTGAACCACAGCCAAGGCAGAAGAATCCCCTGAACGTAGGGCTGGTCGTCGTCCAGCGGGCCGAACTGATCGGCGAGCCCCTGGTTCAGCACCTGTGTCAGTTCTTTGACGTCCAGGTAGCCGCCGCCCAAGTCCGCATCGGCAGAGATCGGCGGCGGATCCTTCACGCCGTGATCGCCCGCCAGGGCGATGGCGCAGCGGTCGAGCCCAACCTGGCGATCCAGCTCGGCCAGCAACTCGGCGATCTGCCGATCGGTGCGGACGGTCATATCCAGCACCTCCTCGCTGGTGGGGCCGAAGATGTGGCCGACCATGTCGTTGGCTGAAAAGCTCACGCACAGCATATCCGTAGCCGATCCGCACCCGAGTTGTTCGTTCGTGAGAATGCGTTTGGCCATCTCCAGGACGATCTCGTTGCCGAAGGGGGATGCGAAGATGGCGTCGTAGGGCCGGCCCGCGTCGTTCGGGTCGGACTTGGTCAGCTTGTGAGGAAAGGTCTTGCCGACGTAGCCGTCGTACTTGATCCACGCCGGGTCGACGGCCTGGCAGGCCGCGTAGGCTTCGGCGGGCAGAGCCTTGTCCCACACTTGACCAATGTACCGATCGGCGAAGCGGCTCTCGTTGTAGGCAACCACGTATGGCGGGAGGGTCTGGGTGTACCATGTGCTGGTGACGAACTTACCCGTGGTACGGTCCCACCAGAAAACGCCGTCGGGATTGCGACCGGCCATTAAGATGGCGGACCGATCCTTGAGCGCGACGGAGAAGACGCGAGAACGGCGGTCGGCCAGCTTCAGCTGGTCACCCAGGGCCGGGCCGATCAGATTTCGCGGCGAGTGGGCGGGAGCGGACTCGTTCTCGGCCAGGCCGACCGTCCGGGCGTCCTTATCGTACGAGACAGCTTGCGCCTCGGCGACGTCGGGGTCGAGAAACCATCCGTTGTTGGTGATTCCGTGCTGGCGAGGGAGTCGGCCGGTGCCGATGGTGGCGTGGCCGACGGCCGTCGCAGACGCGCCGTAGGTGAGGTAGGTGTTGGGAAAGTACGCGCCCTGCCGCATGAGCCGTTTGAACCCGTCCTGGCCGAAATGCGGTCCAAAGCGAGGCAGCAGGTCGGCCCGCAACTGGTCCACGACGATCAGGACCACCAGCTTGGGTCGAGCCGCATCGACCGACTGAGCCGGCGCGGCGGCAAGACCGAGAGTCGTGCAAGCAGCCAGACATGCGAGCACCAGGCTCGCACACAAACGACGAACTGACATCTTTTTGATCTCCGTCAGGAAACCCCGTTCTTGGTCCCCACCCCGGGGCAGGGCCCATTTTATCCGGCGGGCCGTGGGGCCGCTATTGCCGCGCTCGTGTATGGGCAAGGCAGTGAAGATCGCGTTAGACTATGGACAGGATCGCGCGAATTTGGGGCTGGGGGCTGGTGAAAGAGTCGCAGGCGTTGCTGCCGCCGCCCTGAACGGGCGCGAAGTGAGTAGTCGTGGGCGTGAGCCCACGGATCGCCTTACGTCGTCATCATTTTCCTTGTTGATGCCGGTTCGCATCATCAACCGGAAAACGGCGGGCAAGATGCCCGCCCCCCCCCGGTAGCAAGAGGTTTTTTCCAGAGGAGCCGAGCATGTACATCGTTCAGGTCCACGTACACGTGAAGCCGGATTGCGTCGAGGCCTTTCGCCAGGCGACCATCGAGAACGCGTCCAATAGTGTTCGCGAGCCGGGGATCGCCCGGTTCGACGTGCTGCAGCAGCATGACGACCCGACGCGGTTCCTGCTCGTCGAGGTCTACCGTACGCCCAACGACGCGACGCTGCACAAGGAGACCGCGCACTACGCCAAGTGGCGCGACACCGTGGCCGACATGATGGCCGAGCCGCGGGTGAGCGTGAAATACGCGAATGTGTTCCCGGGCGACGAGGGCTGGTAGGCCACCGGCCAGTTGCGATGAGTTCTGTCTCCTGACTTCTGACTTCTGTCTCCTTCTTCAGGGGTTCCCATGCCTTTCGAATTTGCGACCGCCGGCCGGATTGTCTTTGGGAGCGGCGTGTTGGAGCAGGCCGGTCGATTGGCTTGCGAGATTTTGGCCGGATCGGATGCGGACGCTCGGGCGTTGCTGGTCACCGGGAAGGATACCAAGCGAGCCGACGGGCTGCGTGCAGTGTTGGACGCGGCCGACATCGAATGCCTGAATTTTGTCGTGCCCGGCGAGCCGACCGTCGAGCTGGCCCGGGTCGGCGCACAGTTGGCGATGGACCGCGCCTGCGGTCTGGTCGTGGGCTTGGGCGGGGGGAGCGCCATCGATGCCGGCAAGGCCATCGCGGCCCTGGCCGCGAATCCGGGCGATCCTTTGGATTACCTCGAAGTGATCGGCAGAGGCCAGGCGCTGGCCCATCCCAGCCTGCCCTACATCGCGATTCCCACCACGGCCGGTACGGGTGCGGAAGTCACCCGCAATGCCGTCCTGCGATCGGAGGAGCATGGGGTCAAAGTCAGCCTTCGCAGCCCACACATGCTGCCGCGTGTGGCACTGGTCGATCCGCAACTCACGTTGTCCATGCCGCCGGCGGTCACCGCATCGACGGGGCTCGATGCGCTGACGCAGTTGATCGAGCCGTTCGTGTCCGTGCGAGCCAACCCGCTGACCGATGCGATCTGTCTCGAGGGCATCGCTTGCGTCGCGCGGTCGCTGCGCCGGGCATACCAGGCCGGCGATGATTTGGACGCTCGAGCGGACATGTCGCTGGCGGGTTTGTTCGGCGGACTGGCCCTGGCCAATGCGGGACTCGGTGCCGTGCACGGCTTCGCCGGACCGATCGGCGGGATGTATCCGGCTCCGCACGGCGCGGTTTGCGCTGCGCTCCTGCCGCACGTCATGGCCTCCAACGTGCGGGCCCTGCGGCAGCGGCAACCGGACAGTCCGTCGCTGGAACGCTACGGTCGGATCGCCCGGATCGTGACCGGCAGAGCGGAGGCGAGCATCGAAGACGGCGTGGAGTGGGTCGCACGACTGGTGGCCGATCTGAACGTGCCGAGCTTGCGGGCCTACGACATCGAGCCCGCGAACGCGGACGCGATCGTGGAAAAGTCAATGGCCGCCAGCAGCATGAAGGGCAACCCGATCGTCTTGACCCGCGACGAGCTACGGGAGGTTCTCCTGGCCGCTTTGTGATCGGGGGACGGGCGTCCCACCCGCCTTCTGATCAGAAGGGGCAGCCGATCTCCAGCAGGACTGATCGAGGCGGGCAAGATGCCCGTCCTCCGGTCAGTCGCTTTGGCCGACGATGGGGCGCAAGCTCACGGCGTAGTGGTCCTGTTCGGACACGGGGCCTGAGGGCAGCCGGCGGTCCCGCGGGGCATCGACGGGAATGATTACCGGCAGCCGGTGGGCGGCGACAATGGCTTCACGGTTGCGGGCCAGACTTTGCTCGAGCCGATCAGCCAACTGGCGGACCGTGTCCAGTATCGATGACTTGAACTTCAACATGGCCACACCGGCCTTGGCGGCCGCCAACTGATCGGTCAGCGACTCGTGTCGGTCCCGCAGGGAGGCCATCTCCTTCTCGAACTGGTCGAGCCGGTTGGTGAGGTCGGCCACGGACTGTCGGTGCGTGTGCACCTCGCCGGTGAGCTGTTCCACCTGCGTTCGCGCGGCGTTCAACTCCGCCGTCAATGCGCGTTCTCGCTCCGCGCTGGCGGCGGTGATCGCGGCCAGGTCTTGGGAGGGCTCGAGCGGGGGCGGTTGGACGACCGCGACCGCCGGCTCGTGCTCCGCCTCGGCGTCCTGCGGCGGCAGTGCTGCACTACGGGCCTGCAGCACGCCCAGGGCGGCGGCGAACAGGGCGAGCGTGACGGTCAGCCACAACGCACCGATGGGCCAGCGTCGAGCCCGAGTGAGGGGCGCGGCTGAGGCGGCACGGGTCGCCATCGTCGAGGCGGGCCAGACTTCCCGCTCGCAGGCCGGGGCAACGAACGGCGTTCGCGAAGGCGCGGATGCAGGCTCCGGGGGCAGCTCCGACCGGCGACTTGTGTGCAGCTTGAGCGCGGCGTCGGCACCGTCCGGGACATCCACCTCGACCATGAGTTGGCTGCCCTGGAGCGCGGAGCGCAGCGAGCCGTTGCCGACCCGCCGCCGGATGGTCTGGAACGAGACTCCGAGCGCCGTCGCTGCTTGTTCTTCAGAGAGCCACGCCATGGCGATTCTTCTCCCGCGGGAGCGGTGGTAGACCGCTTCAAGTCCGATATCGGCGGCTCCGGGGGCGTTCTGAAATTGTTGACGTGCCGAGACAGCCCCGCTACGATCCCTATGCCTTCCCAAGGTAATCAGAACTCATTTGGGGACATGCTGTTCCGGCAATCTTCCGGGGCCGCGCAAATCGGGGTTCGCCCCCTCAGCACCAGGATGCGATGATGGCAGAATTGGTAGAAGACGGCGCACTTGAAATACACGAAAAGGGGTTCGGCTTTCTTCGCTCGACCAAGCGGAACTATGCAATCCACCCCACCGATCCCTATGTGTCTCCCGAATTGATCCGGCGGTACGCTCTGCTGGGCGGCGAGCAGATCGTGGGACTCAAGGAGCGGAACGGCGGGGACCGTCGAGGGGCCGTCCAGAGCCAGTTCCGGCTGGCCGAGGTGCAGAGCATCAACGGTATGCCGCCGGAGGAGCGCATCGGGCTGACGCCTTTCAATGACCTGACCGTGGTGGATCCCCGCGAGCGGATCCGCTTTGAGACGCCGGGCGGGCCGATGAGCATGCGGGTGATCGACCTGTTGACGCCCATCGGCCGGGGCCAGCGCGGGCTCATCGCCGCGCCGCCGCGAACGGGCAAGACCGTCCTCCTCCAGCAGATGGCAGCGGGCATCGCGGCTAACCATCCGGACTTGTACATGATGGTGCTGCTGATCGACGAGCGGCCCGAAGAAGTCACCGAGATGCGGCGGACGGTGCGGGGGGAGGTGGTGGCTTCGAGCAACGACCAGGACGTGGCGAGCCACCTGCGGATCGCCCGGCTGATGATCGCCAAGGCCAAGCGGATGGTCGAGGCCGGCCAGCACGTGCTGATTCTCCTGGATTCGCTCACCCGGTTGGGACGCGCGTTCAATCAGGCCGTCCGCTCGAGCGGGCGTATCATGAGCGGCGGCGTGGATATCAACGCGTTGACCGAGCCCAAGGCGATCTTCGGCGCCGCCCGGAACATCGAAGGCGGCGGCTCGCTGACCATTCTCGCCTCAGCGCTGATCGAGACCGGCAGCCGGATGGACGAGTTGATCTTCAACGAGTTCAAAGGCACCGGGAACATGGAGATCATGCTCAACCGGGAGATGGCCAATCTGCGGATTCGGCCGGCCATGGACCTGAAACAGTCGGGTACCCGAAAAGAGGAACTCCTTCTGGGGGCTGCGGCGGTGGAGAAGATCGCCCGCATTCGCCGGCAGATCGCCGGCATGCCCAACGACAAGGCCATGCTGACGCTGATCGACGCGCTGTCGAAGTACCCCGACAACGAATCCTTCCTGAAGAATCAGGCCGCCTGACGCACGTATCCATGTAACGCGAGGACATGTCGGGACCGTCACGCAGCGTGCAACAGATTGCGTGATCGGCATAGTGGTGCGCGCGGCTAGCACCCTGTGAGTTTTTCGCCGAACTGGCGTCAGGTCTGGGTAACAGAGCGGTGTAAAAAAGGCGTGCGGCACCCTGTAAGTATTGGCGCGGTCAAGGGTGCCGCAGCGAGTGGAAGTCTATGATCGATCCCATTTTGGGACCGTTGTTATGTCTAATCAACTCATCCCCTTCAGTCCTCTCAATTATATCTCTTCGGAAGGCGAGGTCCAGGATTTGAATTGAATTCTGCTGCAAATCCCCCAATTTTTCCAGATTCCCTCGCGAAATCCGCATGGGCAGGATTCTGTGGTTTGTGCGTTCAATTCGACAACCGTCGCGTTGCCGGGCATGACCCGGCCGGCGGTGAAACCGCCGTACAGGAACAGGGCGCGGTCTTAGGCTTTCGCGCGGACGATCCGGGTTGAGGGCCGGATGGCCACCCCCTGCACGGTCATGCCTAGGGCGGTTTACTCACAGCCTGTCGTCATGTTGCCGACGATGGGGGAGACGACTGTCCAGCCCGCTTTGGGGGCCTCGATGAGTTAAGGGAGCTCCGGCGGCGTGAGATGGCGACGGAAGTCCCAATCGCGAATGCGGAGGGATTGAGCCTGCCACTGGCCGAGGAGCTTGGGCCTGGGCCACCACTCGCTGCGGACGGTGCCGTTCTCGTAGATGAGCACGCCGTGGCCGTCGTGGCCGAGCATGAGCGGTTGAACGGCAGAGTGCCCGACAATCACGGGCTCCTGGACTTGCCGGGCGTATTCCCGGACCAAGTCGCTGGCGTAGACGAGTGTGAAACGGCTCGAACTCGCGGGCAATTCGGCGGGCAACTGGCCCAGTTCGCTGACCTCGGCTTGCAGGGCGACGACATGCCGCTCCATGTTTCGCAGGCAACTGCGGACCGTCATTCGATCCCGTTGCAGGCAGACAAACAGGACGAGGAGCAGCGACGACAGCGTCAAAGAAACGCCGGCCCGAATCAGCCAGCGGCGACGGGCTTGCAGACGGCAGGCGGTCACCACGTCGGTCTGACCCAATCCGGCTTTCAGTCCGGTCTGGGTGGCCATCCAGAGCAGCATGCCATGACCTCCGTCGAGCCGAACACTGGGTAGCTCCAGCGTCCTTTCCCCACTTTACCTGGGCGCTCGGTACAAGGCAAACGAAAATATACGGCGTCGTGGGAATAGTGGGATTGCGTGGGACGAATGCCGGTCGACCAGGCTTGGTGGGGGCAGGCGTTGGATCGGCTGTCGAGCTTACTTTCCTCGAGCGAATCCAGTCCCCCGAGATCGCAGGCCCAGCATGCCCTCCAGCAACTCCTCGGCCGCACCTGGAATGTCCCATTTCACGTGGGCAGTAACCAGCCGGCCTTCGCGGTCGATCAGGTAGAGCGTGACAGAATTCTGGACGCCGTAACAGGCGCCCGTAACACCCGAGACATGCCGGTTGGTGCCCTCCACCAAGGTCCGGCCGCCGCCGTCGACCGCCTGGAGATACGGGGCATCCGGCAAGCCCTTTTCAATGGCGGACATGTCTGCGTCCGGAGGGTGGATGACCACCACTTCAAGCCCGGCCTTGTGATATGCGTCGTGATACCGTCGCAGTGCCGCCTTGCGTTCGGGACGCGTCCGCCCGAGCGAGAAGTGAAGGAGCACCACCTTGCCTCTCGCGTCCTCTAGACGCATCGGTGTGTTGTCGCAAAAGTTCCTGACCTCAAAAAACTCCGGCGCCGTTTTGCCTTGGAACCTCGAATGCCGCGGGGCCGACAACACAATATTCCCCAAGTCAAGGTCCGGAGTCGCTTCAGTCACGACGAAGGGAATGCTCACGCGTTCCGTCTCGGCCGGGCTGGCTCCTACTCCCCACAGGGTCGCGTAGTACTGGCCTGGAGGCAGTGGCGGCAGCAGCTCATCGCACTGCTGCGTCTGCCCGTTTGTGACCCGCTTGTACACGGTCTGTTGGAAGATCGGCTCCTTGATCCCCGGGAAATTGACACTGAGCTGTGCACTGCTGGCCGGGTTCGCGAGCCCCCAGGATTCCCGATCGAGGCGATGAGCCTTGAGCGTGTGAGCGGTGTCCCCGTCATAAAGCCGCTATGGGGCTTTTTGGGGACTTTCACCCGTTTTTCTACTGAATTAGAATATCGAGGCTGGGACAAAAGGTCAATACGATCTTGGGGCGGACCCCAAAACGGCAGCGCGACCACTCGCGCGAGTGCAGGACAGGGGGCACGCGCGGGCGTGGTCGTCAGAGCGGCGTTATTGGGTTGAAGACAGCCCGGCGCTGATTCCCGGCTAGGGCGGTTGGTGAGTATCAGGGCTTGGGCTGCGGGGGGACGAAGTCGCCGGCGAGGATGCGGTCGATGAGGACGGCGACGCCGTCGTTATCATTGGTCTCGGTCTGCCAGCGGGCGACGGCCTTGATGGCAGGGATGGCGTTACCCATGGCCACGCCCAGGCCGGCGTTGGCGATCATCTCCAGGTCGTTGACGTCATCGCCGACCGCGGCCACCCGTTCGAGCGGGATACCCAGGCGGCCGGCGAGCTGCGTGATGCCGTACCACTTGTTCACCATCGGCGCAAAGCACTCGACCACGTGTAGCCGATAGTTGGGCGCGTAGATCGAGTTGATCTTCGCCTGATCCTCGGGGAAGGCGGCGCGGATTTCGCGCAGTGTCTCTTCGATATGATCGGGGTTTTCGATGATTCCGATGCGCAGAGGGGTATAGTCGCGAGGATGCCACTCGGGCCAGCGCTCGGCCCGGGCGGGCGTGATCTCGAGCCATTTCTCGTACGCGTCGCGGTTGCGGGTTCCTTCGATCAGCACGTAGTCGCAGCCGTTCTGGGAAGGGTCGTACAACGCGAGCACGCAATGGCCGCGGCTGCGCAGGAAGGCAACGAGGCGGTCGGCCAACTCGGGCGTCATGGCGTTTCGGAAGAGGACCTCGCCCGAGGCGACGTCGGCCACCATGGCGCCGAAGACGAACACGCCGGCGCTCAGGTCGAGTCCGATCTGCTGGATCACGGATTGGGACTCGACGAGGCTTCGGCCGGTGCAGAGGCAGATGTGCATGCCGGCCTCGTGCGCGCGGCGGAGAGCGGCGCGGTTGGCGGCCGACAATTCGTTCCTGGAAGTCAGGAGGGTACCGTCGAGGTCAATCGCGATCAGGGCAAAAGGCGAACAGGTTCGGCTCGGGGCCGAATTCGATGACATGCTTTTCCCTCAGCACTGTTCCGCGCAGGCTCAAGCCTGCAGCTTTGGGACAAACGGGTTCACGCGGACTAGTGCCCGCGGTTCATTGCGGCGTGTTGACGCTCCTTGACGCTCGTTGGCGTGACTCACTCCACGGTGCGGATTTCGATCTTTTCGGTTTCGCCCGGTTCGTCAGGCTGCTCGCCGACGGTCTCCAGGCCGTGTTCGACGTCGGCCCACCGCTTGCCCACGACCTTTCCGTCGGCAAACTTGATCATGGCCGTGACGCCGCGGTCGAGATCGTTGTAGATCCACGTTTGCTCGACTTTTCTCCAGGGTTCGCCGAGCCGAGCCTCGACGGCTTCAGGGGATTCGCTGCCGACCTCAATGCGTTGCCAGTTCTCGTACGTCAGCTTGGTGCAACCACAAGCGAGTACCACACCAGCAGCCAGCAACAAGCCCGCCAGGTAGGACGTTCTCATGTTCGTGCTCCTCATGCGGATCGACAAGAGGTCAGGTTCACATCCGGTGTTCGGTCATGGTGGTGCAGGAAGCCTGCACAGCGTTCCGGTTCACAAATCCGGCCGTTCACTCCGGGCGGGGGGCCGCCGGTGTGAGCAGGCCCGGGGGCAGTTGGAAATCGATGACGTATTCGTCCTGGAAGGTCTCGTCCCAGGGCGCACGATACGTGGCGGTCAGGACGAACTTGCGGCCGGGCTGGATGGCTTCGACGCCGGCGGTCCAGGCGAGCTGAAACTCGTACATTTCCGCGCGGGTCCAGTAGAGGCGTACTTCCTCAGCGGTCGTGATCTCGCGCTCCCAGAACGCCAGGCGTTCACCGCGTTGCATGCCCGAGGCATTCACATAAGTCCACAACTCGAAATAGAACAGGCCGACCGCCTTGACCGGGTCGCCGAACTTGTCGAGCGGGCGAACGACGGCCAGGATGCCGTCGGGAACGTCGTCATCGTTGAAGCTTTTGATCTTGGTGAAGGGTTGAATCTGGATACGCTGGGGCAGCATGAGCGCGAGCATGTCCAACTGCTCCTGCTCGGTCGGCATGCGATTCGGACCGGTGGACCGGCAACCGAGGACCACGCTGCACACGGCCAGGAGAACCAGGCGCATCCATGCTGTCGGACTGAGAGTCATCTCGGGGCGGATTGTAAGGAGGTTTCATCGGCTGTCAAGAATCTGACAGCTTAGAGCGGACGGCCAAGCGGCCGGGCAGCCAAGTGGCCGGGCGGCCAAGTGGCCGGGCGGCCGGCGATCAGGGCGGGTTTCCGAATTCGAGCACCCAGTAGACGTTGTACTCGCCCCCGAGGCGCACGCCGATCCCAATCTCCCGCCAGTGAATGCCCAGGATGATCTCGCGGTGTTCAGGGGAAGCCATCCATTCGGAGACGACCTGCTCGGCAGTCTCCTGGCCGGCGGCGAGGTTCTCGCCGACCTGAACAAAGACATAATCCGCCTTGTAAGCCCGTTCGCCGGGGCCTTCGCCGGTGTAGGGGTTCTCGTGGGCGAAGAACCCCTTTTCAATCATTTCAACGCAATAGTCCTCGGCCACGCGCGTGAGGACCGGGTTGAGCGTCAACTCGTTCAGACCGATGCGGGTCCGGCGTTCGTTGATCAGCCGGAGGACCTGTTCGACCAGGACGTCGTTGTTGGTGGGGACGATCGCCGTCCCGCTCGGATGGTCCTCCTTGAGCGTCAGTCCGAGGACGGGAGTCTTGGGAGCGGTTCCGTCGGCCGCGGGACAGCCGGCCAGGAGCAGCAACGGCAGACCGAGCAAACACCAATGGGCCAGACTGTGCTTAGAATGGCTCCGACTCATCCTGATCCCTTTGACCTCCCGAGGCGACCCGCAGGCGAAACGATCCGGTCACTTCCGGCGTTCACCGTCGCAGCAACCTGTGCGATCATCTCGGGTATAAGCAAGTATACCCGCCGATCCGATCGCCTGTCTACCTACATAGATCGACCGTTTTTCGCACGTAGGTCCAGTAAACTACGGCAGATACAGCGTTTTTTGTCGATCCCCGTGCCGTTCGCGCCCTGGCGACACGGGCAACCGCTCTTTTACCAGACGCAGATCATGGGAGAAGGTTAGCCGGGGAATGCCGGCTTGGCGATGACGGATGTCCGTCTTGTACAGGGCGGCCGGGTGGCGGCTTGGCCGGGCGAAACCGAACGCATAGACTCGGCGCGGGTTTTCCGGGAGCAGCGGCGATGGACACACTGGGCAAGGTGGCATTGGTGACCGGGGCGGCCCGGCGAGTGGGGCGGGCGATCGCTCTGGAACTGGCGCGGGCGGGTTGCGACGTGGCCGTCCACTACCGCCGGTCGGCCGACGCCGCCGCGGAAGTGGCGGAGGAGGTCCGGAGGCTGGGGCGGCGGGTGTGCCTGGTCTCGGGCGACCTGGGGGATGCCGCGACGCCGGAGCGGCTGGTCGAGGAGGTGGCCGCGGCACTCGGCGGTCTGGGCATTCTGGTCAACAACGCGTCGGTTTTCGACGCCGCCAAGTTCGACGACTGGAGCGATTCCCACTGGGAGCAGATCTTCCGGGTCAATCTGTTCGCGCCGGCGATGGCGGCGCGAGCGGCGGCTCGGTTCATGAGACGCGGCGGTGGCGGACGCATCGTGAATCTGACCGACATTCTGGCCGAGCGTCCGATCAAGGGCTTCGCCGCCTATTGCGCATCCAAAGCGGCTTTGATCAGCCTCACGCGATCACTCGCCCGGGAACTGGCCCCCGACATCACGGTGAACGCGATCTCGCCCGGCATTGCCGTGTTCCCCGATGACTACGACGTCGAACTACGCGAGAAACTGACGAAGCGGGTTCCGTTGGGCCGGCCCGGCACGCCGGAGGAAGTGGCGGCGGCTGTCCGATTCCTGGTGACCAGCGGTGACTACATCACCGGGACCGTGCTGACGCTGGACGGCGGGCGGTCCATCGTGCCCTGACCGGCGGGCGAATCGCCGGCAATGTCGTGGTAACTCGCTGACGTTTGCCATACCCGTCGGCGTCATGCTACTCTTGCCGTCATGGGTGTGGTCATTATTGGAACAGGTAATTGGGGCTCGACGCTGGCCGGTCTGGTGAATCCGCGGCAGCCGTTGCGCATGTGGTGTGAATCGACGGACTGGATCGCTCGGACGAAAGACCGGCTCAAGCACGTGGCGGGGGCGGATCGGCCGGGGATCACGGTCGAACTGGCGTTTTCGACGCCGCTCTCGGCCGACGACGTCGTGGTGATGGTGGTGCCGTCGTCGCAGGTGGAGCCGGTCGCCCGGCGGCTCAAGCAGACGGGGCCCCCTTATCCGATCCTCGTCACCGCCTCCAAAGGATTGGAGCGCGAGACGTTCCGCACGATGAGCCAGGTCATCAAGGCGGTGCTGCCCGAGGCGACGGTCGCGGTGATTTCGGGGCCGAACATCGCCAAGGAGATCGCCGAGGGACGCCCGGCCAAAGCGGTGGTGGGATGCGAGAACGTCACGGCATTGATCAAGGTCGCGCAGGCGTTGCGGAGCGACCGCTTCCGGCTGGACATGACTCGCGACACCGTGGACCTCGAGCTCTGCGCGGCCATGAAAGGCGTGTTCGCGATCGGGGCCGGCATCATCGCCCAGCGAAAGATGGGGGCCAACTTCATGGGCCTCATGATGACGTTTGGCCTGCGGGAGATTGCCGAAGTGGGCAAATTCCTGGGGATCTCGTCTTCGCACATCTTCGGAATCACCGGCTTGGGCGACCTGGTGGCCACGTGCTTCAGTCCGGACAGCCGCAACTTCCGTCTCGGCGAATTCCTCGCGGCGGGTGTTCCCTTGGCCGAAGCCCTGGATCGCGTGGGCATGGTGGTCGAGGGGGCGATGACGGCGTCGGCGGTGAGTGAGATGGCCGCGCTGCGATTGCGGGTGCCGCTGTTCAGCGCGATTGCGGCGATCGTGGAGAATCCCGGCGAGGAGACGATTGCCGGATTCGAGCGCGTTCTCCTGGAATATCCGGGTTGCTGATGGTGTGAGGAGGCACGCCGCGTTCGGTTGTGCCGGGCGAGCACGCAGGCCCGTTTGGAACGTGAGACCATGACCGCGATCATTCTCGCCGCCGGCATGGGACGACGCCTGGCGATGGGCGTACCCAAGTGTCTGATCGAGATCGCCGGTTCGAGCATTCTCAAGCGGCAGATTGGGGCGTTTCGCACGGTGGGCGTGTCGCACTTCGTGATCGTGATCGGTCATCGCGGGCAGGAGATCCGGCAGCACATCGCGGACGAATCCGGCCGATTCACGTTCGTGGTCAACGAGCGCTTCGCCGAGACCAACACGCTGTACTCGCTCTACCTGGCTCGCGATCATTTCGGCTCGGGCTTCTTCTACACCAATGGCGACGTGGTGTTCGACCGGCGGCTGGCAAGCCGGCTGGCCGAGAGTACCCACGCGACGGTGATGGCGGTCAAGCCGGGACGTTGCGGCCACGAGGAAGTGAAGGTGACGGTCGAGCCGGGGCTGGCGCCGGACGGCTCGCACGCTCGCATCGCGCGGATCGGCAAGCACCTGGATCCGGAGCGGGCGTGGGGCGAGTTCATCGGTCCGGCGCGATTCGGTGCCGGAATCATCCCGGCATTCCGGGAGATCCTGACCCATTGCGTGGAGCATGAGGGGATTGTGGGCGACCTCTTCGAAAGCGCGATCGATCGGCTGTGCATGGTCGGCCACGAGATCATGGGAATCGACATCGGCGATCTGCCTTGCGGCGAGATCGACTTCCCCGAGGATCTCGAGTACGCCCGACGCGAGCTGGCATCACTTCTGCTGAGCTGACTCGTTTGAATCACTGGATATCACGGCGGCCCTTCCTAAGGGAGCATCTGAGGCAGGCCGATGCGGACGGAATTCTCACCGCGCGAGTGCGCGATCGCGCGCGACGAGCGAGCCATCCGTTCGCAGGAATCCGCGGGAAAGCCGGGGAATGCCCGAGCGTTCGCCCGGGCTGTCGCCGAATTTCGGTGCCCCTCCGTATTCATGCCACCGGGATCTCAAAGGGGCGAGCAGGCCGATCCATTTCGAAAAGAGCCTGTCTGACCGAAGTTTCAGAGGCACGCATGCGATATCTTGCAGAGACATAATTATGTCATATAGGGGCAGGTCTCACCCGTCAGGAACGCGCATGCGGTGGTCCGGCGCGAGAGGCTGGTTTATGCTCACTGTTGACTGGCGTGGCCAGCGGGAATCAACTCGTTCCGGACAGCATGGCGCGGGCATGGACGGTGACGAACGCGTGATATCGACGAGTAACTCGCTGCGGAGGAGAAGGATTCTCGCGGACTCAGGAGAACGCCCTCGGTGGCGCACCGATGCGGCGTTCAGGCGGTCCGGTCGGCAAAAGCGCGATACCGAAGCGTGTTGCCCGTTCGTATAGTGTTTCTCGATTTCGGGGCCAAGCAACGACACGATCGGGGCGTGCGGATCTGAGCCGAAGGATCGCATCGAGTTGGGACAAGGGAACCGTCTGACAAGCTGACACACGAAATGAACTCGAGGACCAAGCGGTTGTTGAGTGCCCGCCGGCAGGCCAGGTCCTGATTACAGGCGGCTGATGGCGGGCCACGACGGTCCGGTCGTGTCTCGAATCGGGCGCGACAAAGCGATGAAGTCAGCCGGGGCGGACGCGTGAGCGTTCAGACCTGAATGCGTCAGACGGCCGGAAGGTGCGACTCGCGGGGGTTGCCCGGCGGGGTCGGGGATTGTTGTACGGAGCCCGGTGCAGGGTAACCGAGAGGGACGAAGTCCGCCCAGACACCATCATGATCGCGTTACACAGAAATCCGCCCATCGTGAGTCCCGCGTGTCGTTCGATTCGCGACCTGCCAGGCCCCTGGTGGGTGGCTCACACCCGTTCACGACACGAAAAAGCTCTGGCCGTGGATTTGCTGGCTCAACAGGTGCCCTACTTTTTGCCCATGGTGGAACGGACGCTGGTGGTACGGGGCCGGCGGTTCCGCGGGATGCTGGCGCTGTTCCCGGGCTACGTGTTCTTTGTGGGGGACGCGTCGGCGCGATATCGCGCGTTGGCCACGTCGCACGTGGCCAACGTCATCCCGGTGGTCGATCAGGAGCGGTTCGTCAACGAGTTGGCGCAGATCGAGCAAGCGCTGGTGTCGCCGTCGGGGCTCGATCCGTTCCCGTATCTCAAGCAAGGCGTCCGATGCCGCATCAAGGCGGGACCGCTTGCGGGCATCCAAGGCATCATCGTGCGGCGGGGCGGCGTTACCCGCCTCGTGCTGCAGATCGAGATGCTGGGCCAGGCGGTGGCGACGGAAATCGATCCCGAACTCCTGGAGCCCCTCGACTGATGACCGCGAAGGTTTCCCGAACGGTTGCGGTGGCCGAGCCTGTCTCTGCCCCAAGCGGCACGCGCTGTCCGTGTTGCCGGGCCGGTGAGTTGGAGCCGTTCCTCGATCTCGGCGAGGTGCCGACGCGCATCGGCGCTCAATACGCCACGCGGGAGCAGGCGCTCGGTTGTCAGTTCGGCCGCATTCACCTGGCGGTGTGCCCGCAGTGCCGCTTCGTCAGCAACATCGGTTTTTCCAGTGAAATCATCGATTACAAAGAACCCTACGATAACGATCTGGGCTTCTCGTCGGTTTATCAGGAATACGAGCGGGAACTCGTCGAGCGGCTCATCCGCGAGCATGGCTTGCGGGGCAAACGGGTGGTCGAGATCGGTTGCGGCCGCGGCAGGTTTCTCGAGCGGCTCTGCCGGGCGGGCGGCAACCGAGGGATCGGGTTCGACCCGAGCCTGGCAGCAGCGGAGTGTTCCAGCAGCTCGTCGCCGGATGGCTCGGTTGAGTTGGTGGCCGACTATTACCCCGGTGTCGGCGGTCCGCACGAGGCGGACCTGATCACCTGCCGGCAGGTTCTCGAACACATACCCGACCCGCTGGTGTTTCTCCTCGAACTGCGGGCGACGATGAAGGACGGTAGCACCGTCGTTTTCTTCGAGGTTCCCAACTTCGAATACGTTCTGGACCGCCTGGCGCTTTGGACGATCGTTTACGAGCACTGTTCTTACTTCACTCGCGATTCGCTGCGATACGTGTTCGAACAGGCGGGATTTGCGGTGTCGCGAGTGTACGACTGTTTCGACGAGCAATTCCTGGCGATTGAGGCCAGACCGAACGACGGCGTCGCACCTCGCGTGGCATCCGCCGAAAAGCTCGCGGCGGCGGATCGAATGGAAGCGTTTCCAGCCAAGGTCCGAGACAAGCTGGGCGACTGGCAGAAGGAAATGGACACGTTTCGCGCACAGGGCAAGTGTGCGGTGGTCTGGGGGGCAGGGGCGCGAGCGGTTTGCTTTCTCAATCTCGTGCCGGGTTCGGCGGACATTCCGGTCGTCGTGGACGTGAATCCGAACAAGGCGGGCAAGTTTCTGCCGGGCACGGGCCACCGGATCGTCGATCCGGCGTCATTGCCGGCGTATCGTCCGGACGTGGTGATCGTCATGAACGACATCTATCGCGACGAGATCCGTGTGTCGGTGGAGTCGCTCGGCCTGCGGTCTGAATTCCTCTATGCATAGCGGCGGCCGGCCGTTCTCGATGCCCACCTCGGTAGGGCACCGGCGCTCGGCTCGCAATCACACCGGCGTGACGCCGGGACCACACCCATTCGCCCTGAAGGGCGTCCTGTCAAGGAGGCGAAGCGTATGCGCGACGCCGTCCCGGGATCGATTCCGAGATTGCTCACCATCGGCGAAATCGCCGAGTGCCTCGATGTGTCCATGCACCGGCTGAAGTACGCCATCGACCAGTACAAGATAGCCCCGGACCGCCGTGTCGGGATCATCCGGGTTTGGTCGGAGCAGAAGCTGCCATTGATTGAGAGCGCTCTGGCCAAGATCGCCGAGCATCGTCACGGGACCAAGGAGTAGGGCGTTCGCCCTTCGTCAAGCGGCACGCGGCGGCGCAGCTTTGAGTCCCGTGGTGCCGTCCACCCCATGGAGCACACATGGTCACAGTCACGGAATTTGAGCAGGTTCAGGTTGCATCCCGTTCCCAGGCTCCGGCCAAGCCCACGCAGGCGACATGCCGCTTCTGTGGTGAGCTGTTGACTCACACGTTCGTGGACCTGGGCATGTCGCCGTTGTGCGAGAGCTACGTGTCGGCGGACAAGCTCAATCACATGGAGGCGTTCTATCCGTTGCACGTGCACGTGTGCCGGCGGTGCTTCCTGGTGCAACTCGAGGAGTACGTGCGGGCCGAAGAGATCTTCAGCGAATATGCCTATTTCTCGTCTTACTCCGATTCATGGCTGCAGCATGCCCGGCGGTATGTGGAATCCATGATTCAGCGTTTCCGCCTCGGTTCGAGCAGCCGGGTGATCGAGGTCGCCAGTAACGACGGCTATCTCCTGCAGTATTTCGTCGCGAAGGGCATTCCCGTATTGGGTATCGAGCCGGCGGCGAACGTGGCCAAGGTGGCGCGGGGGCGTGGCGTGCCGACGCTGGTGGAGTTTTTCGGCGAGCGTCTGGCGCGTCGGCTGGCCGAGAGCGGCGAGACTGCCGACCTGGTCGCGGGTAACAACGTACTGGCCCAGGTGCCGGACTTGCGGGACTTCGTTCGCGGGCTCAAGCTGGTGCTCAAGCCGCACGGCGTGATCACGCTCGAGTTCCCGCACCTGGACTGCCTGATGCGGGAGAATCAGCTCGACACCATTTACCACGAGCACTTCTCGTACTTTTCGTTCCTGACGACGGAGCGGATCTTCGCCGCCCACGGTTTGACGCTGTTCGACGTGGAGGAACTACCGACGCACGGTGGATCGCTGCGCATCTTTGCCCGACACGCCGAGGATGAAACGCATCCGGTGACGGACCGCGTGCGGGAGATGCGACAACGGGAGGAGTCGGCGGGGTTCAATTGCATCGAGCACTATCTCACGTTCGCTCCGCGGGCGGTGGCGGTCAAGCACCGGCTGCTGGAGCTGCTCATCGGCTTGAAGAAAGAAGGACGATCGATCGCGGGCTACGGCGCGCCGGGCAAGGGCAACACGCTCCTGAACTACTGCGGGATCCGGACCGACTTCCTCGATTACACGGTCGATCGCAGTCCCTACAAGCAGGGCAAGTTTCTGCCCGGGACGCATATTCCGATTCTGCACCCGGACCGCATTCGCGAGACGCGGCCGGACTACGTTCTCATCCTGCCCTGGAATCTCAAACAAGAGATCATGAAGCAGTTGGAGTACATCCGCGAGTGGGGAGGGCGGTTCATTGTTCCTATCCCGGATGTGCAGGTGTGTTAGCGGGGAGGGGCTGGGGACGGGGGGCTGGGGACTGGCCAAAGAGACTCCCGAACACGGATCAGACCGACGGAGAAGATGACCATGAAGGTGGTTCTGTTTTGCGGGGGGCAGGGCACGCGGCTGCGGGATTACTCCGAAGCGATTCCCAAGCCCATGGTGAACATCGGGTATCGGCCCGTGCTTTGGCATCTCATGAAGTACTACGCCCACTTCGGGCATAAGGAGTTCATCCTTTGCCTGGGTTACAAGGCGGACGCGATCAAGAACTATTTCCTGCACTATGACGAGTGCGTGTCGAACGATTTCACCCTCTCGGGCGGGGGACGCAAGATCGACCTGATGAGCACGGACATCGACGACTGGTCCATCACGTGCGTGGACACCGGTCCGACCGCGAACATCGGGCAACGGCTCAAGGCGGTGCAGAAGTACATCAAGGACGACGAGGTGTTCCTGGCCAATTACGCGGACAGTCTCACCGACCTGCATCTGCCCGACCTGATCGCCGATTTCGAGGCTCGCCGTCCGATCGCGATGTTCCTGTCCGTGCGTCCGCGGCAGAGTTTTCACGTGGTGACGTTCGATGCCGACCAACGTCACGTGCGCGGGATCGTGGACATCGGCAAGACGGATATCTGGATCAACGGCGGCTACTTTGTGTTTGATCGTCGGATCTTCGACTACATCCGCGAAGGCGAGGAACTGGTCAACGAGCCGTTTGCTCGGCTGATCGCCGAGCAGCAGTTGATGACGCACAAGTACACCGGCTTCTGGGCGTGTTTGGACACGCTGAAAGACAAGCAACAGCTCGATGACCTCTACCTGCAGGGCGAGGCGGCTTGGGAGGTGTGGAAGAACGGCCAGGCGACGCACGGCAGCGTCGAGGGGACGAGCATCGCGCCTGCTTCACGCGAAACGAGAGATGTGCAGATGAGCGGCATCGCCGACTGACCGCGGCGGGAGTGGCGGTTTCCGTGGTGCACGCTTCACCGTGCAGGTGCAGGCAGGATGCCTGTCCCATAATATGGCGGGCGAGACGCCCGCCCCCGGAAGAGGAAAAGGTGGGCAATGCTTAGTTTTGCACCCGTACTGCAGACGCCCTCGCGTTGCACCGTTTTGTGCTTCGGAGCTCATTGCGACGACATCGAGATCGGCTGCGGGGGCACGCTGCTGAAGCTGGCCGAGTCCGGCATTCGCATGGACTGCCACTGGGTGGTGGCCACGTCCAACGAGCAGCGGGAGACCGAATGTCGCCGCAGTGCGGCGTTGTTCCTGGCCGGGGCCGCGCGATTCGAAGTGACGACCTGGCAGTTTCGCGACGGGTTTCTCCCCTACCTGGGCGTGGAAGTCAAGGAAGCGTTTGAACGGATCAAACGCGAGATCTCGCCGGACGTGATCTTCACGCACTATCGCGACGACCTGCATCAGGATCACCGCCTGGTGAACAACCTGACGTGGAACACCTTCCGCGACCACTTCATCCTGGAATACGAGATCCCCAAGTATGACGGCGATTTCAGTTCGCCCAACTTCTACGTGCCGATCACGGACGCACACTGCCGGCGCAAGGGCGAGTATCTCATGCAGTGCTACGAGTCGCAGCGATCGCATCGTTGGTTCACCGAAGAGACGTTTCGATCGGTGATGCGACTGCGGGGGGTGGAGGTGGGCTCGCCCACGGGTTACGCGGAAGGCTTTTATGCCCGCAAGGTCATGTGGTGAGGAAACCGGCGTGCGGATGACCACACAGACGACAACTTGCTGCCGGGCGTGCGGCTCGGCCGACCTGCGGCACGTGATCTCGTTAGGCGTGCTGCCCGTCGCCGACCTGCTGATCCGGCCCGACCAGTTGGATCGCGAGGATCCGGTCGCTCCGCTCGAGGTGGTGTTCTGCGCCGACTGCACGCTGGTGCAGGTGAAGGAGGTCATCCCGCCGGAGATGATCTACGTGGACGATTATCCCTACTTCAGCTCGCTGTCGGGGGCATTGCTCGAGCACTACCGCGAATCGGCCGAGCGGATCATGGCCCGGCGGCGGCTGGGGAAGGACGACCTGGTGGTCGAGATCGCCAGCAACGACGGTTACATGCTGCGAAACTTCGCTCAGCGCAGCATTCCCGTCTTGGGGGTGGACCCGGCCAAGGGGCCGGCGGAGGCCGCCGAGCGGGCGGGCGTGCGCACGATCTGCGATTTCTTCGACGCTCGGCTGGCTCGCATCCTGCGAAAGCTCGACTACACGGCCAGCGTGGTGGTGGCCAACAACACGCTCAACATCATCCCCGACCTGGGCGACTGCATGGCGGGGATTCGCGAGTTGCTTCGAGAGGACGGGCTGGCGGTGATCGAGGTGCCCTACGTGGTGGACCTGATCGAAGCCGGCGCGTTCGACAACATCTTCCACCAGAACACGGCCTACTTCTCGCTCACCGCACTGGACCGGCTGTTCCGGACGCACGGGCTGTTCATCAACGAGGTCGATCACCTTCCGGTCACCATGGGGGGCTCGGTGCGAGTGTTCGCATCGCGTATCGAGCGGGCGGGCGAGTCGGTGCAGGCTCTGCTGGAGGCCGAACGGCAGCGCGGCATCACCGGCGAGGCGTACTACCGCGGTTTTGCCGAGCGGGTGCACGCGGTCAAACGCAGTCTGCAGGAGATGTTGATCGCGTTCAAGCGACAGGGCAAGCGGGTGGCTGCATACGGGGCGGCGGGCGGCATGGCGACCACGCTGCTGAACTATGTGAACATTGACAGCGATCTCGTGCAGTTCGCGGTGGACATCAACCCGCACAAACACGGGCGCTACACGCCGGGCAGTCGACTGCGGATTCACCCGCCCGAAAAGCTGCTCGAAGACAAACCCGATTACGTGCTGCTTCTGGCCTGGAACTACGCGGACGAAGTATTGGCCCAACAGGCCGAGTACCGCAAAGCCGGCGGCAAATTCATCATCCCCATCCCGGAACCGCGCATCGTGTGAGGCGGCCGTCGCATCACGCCGGAGCCGGGCTCGGCGGGTCCGGTGGGGATTCTTCAAACGGGAGGCGCCATGAAAGTACTCGTCACGGGGCACCTGGGGTACATCGGCACGGTCATGACCCGAATGCTGGCCGAAGCCGGCCACGAGGTGGTCGGTCTCGATACGGATCTGTACCGCGATTGCTGGTTCGGGCCGCCGGTCAACGGCGTGCCCACCATCCGCAAGGATATCCGCGACCTGGCCGTCGAGGATCTGGAGGGTTTCGATGCGGTCATTCACTTGGCCGCCTTGTCGAACGACCCGGTGGGCGATTTGAACCCGGAGTGCACGTACGAGATCAACCTGCGGTCGAGCCTTCGGCTGGGGCAGCTCGCCAAGGAGGCAGGTGTTCAGCGGTTCCTGTTCTCGTCGTCGTGCAGCCTGTACGGCGCGGCGAGCACGGAGGACATGCTCGACGAGACCGCGCCGTGTAATCCGGTG
Source organism: Planctomycetota bacterium (assembly GCA_029550525.1). Taxonomy (GTDB): domain Bacteria; phylum Planctomycetota; class Phycisphaerae; order UBA1845; family PWPN01; genus JACQVT01. Next base: position 246,693 of record JAKPHF010000008.1, on the reverse strand, counting down.
ACGGCATATGCAGTTTCCAAGGTGAAGACGGAAGAGGGGCTGAGCAAGCTGGCGGACGATTCGTTTTGTCCGGTGTACCTGCGGAACGCGACGGCCTACGGCGTGTCGCCGCGGCTGCGGGCGGACCTGGTCATCAACAACCTGGTGGGCAATGCGTATCTGACCAAGCGGATTGTGATGTTGAGCGACGGAACGCCGTGGCGGCCGCTCGTGCACATCGAGGACATCTCGCGTGCGTTTCTGGCGGTCTTGGAAGCGCCGCGCGAGCGAGTGTGCAACGAAGCGTTCAACGTCGGTCGCAACGAAGAGAACTACCGGATCAGCGAGCTGGCCGAGATGGTGCGGCAGGTCGTGCCGGGCAGCACGATCGAATACGCACCGGGCGGCGGGCCGGACAAGCGTTGTTACCGCGTGGATTGCAGCAAGATTCGGCGAGTCCTGCCTGCGTTCGAGCCGGTGTGGACGGCGTTTCGAGGAATCGAGGAACTCTATCACGCGTTCAGGGCCGTGGGCCTCGAGGACGAGGATTTCAACGGGCACAAATACGTTCGGATCAAGCGCATCAAGCACCTCATGGCGTCAGGCCAGCTCGACGAGACGTTGCGGTGGAGAACCGCCGAGCTGCAACCGGCATGAAGAGTTGTTGGGACTGGGGGATGGGGACTGGGGGCTGGCGAAGAAGCTTACGCATGCGAGCATGAGAGACGCACACGATCACGTTTGTCCGAATTGCCGAAGCACGGGAATGCGCGAGTTCTATCGCACGGGCCCGGTGCCGGTGCACAGTTGCCTCATGCTGGACGACGAGCAGGCGGCTCGGGAGTTTCCCCGCCGGCCCATCACGCTGGGCTTCTGCTCGGCGTGCGGATTCGTGTCCAACGTGGTGTTCGACGCCACGGTGCAAAATTACGCCGGCGAGTATCAGGACCAACAGTCATTCTCGAAGCGGTTCCAAGCGTTTCAGACGCAGCTCGTTCAGCATCTCGTCGAACGCTTCGCCATTCGCGGCAAAGACGTGGTCGAGATCGGTTGCGGGAAGGGTGACTTTCTCGTCGAGCTCTGCCGAGCGGGCGACAATCGTGGTGTGGGCATCGATCCCCGGAGTGATTCGGGCCAGGACGATCCGCAAGGCCGGGTGCGATTCCTGCGCGACTACTATTCGCGCGAGCACTGGCGTTTGCCCTGCGATCTGCTGGTCTGCCGGCACACGCTGGAGCACCTGCCGGCGACGGACGAGTTTCTTGGCCTGGTGCGTCAAGGGTTAGACGGACAACGTAACGCGCTAGTGTTCTTCGAGGTTCCCGATGCCGGACGAGTCTTTTCGGATGCGGCGTTCTGGGACATCTACTACGAGCACTGTTCCTATTTCACCGCGGGCTCGCTGGCGCGGTTGTTTCGCCGAAACCGGTTCGAGATCCTGGAACTGCGGCGGGTATTCGAAGATCAGTATCTGACCATCGTGGCCCGTCCGGCCGAGCGGATGGTGGAGGACGCTCTTCCGGAGGAAGAGACGCCGGACCAGCTGGCAGATCGCCTGCACGTGTTCGAAGAACGAGTCCACAAGATCCTTTTGGAGTGGAAGGCACGACTGGCGACGCTGAAAGCCAGGAATCGGCACGTGGCCGTCTGGGGGGCGGGATCCAAGTGTGTGTCCTTCCTGAGTTCACTGGGATGTGAAGACGCGGTCGAGACCGTGATCGACATCAACCCGCATCAGCAGAACAAGTTCCTGCCGGGGTCGGGGAAGCGCATCAAGCCGCCGGACGCGCTGAGAACGAGGCATCCCGACGTGGTCCTGGTCATGAACCCTGTCTACCGAGACGAAATCGGGCACCAGCTCGACATCATGGGGGTGCGTGCCGAGTTGCTGTGCATTTAATCCGTGAATCGGGTTCCCATCAAACGCAGTTTTGCAGGGAAATTGGAAGAGGAGACTAACCATGAAGGGCGAAGGTCACCGCGCGCCTGGACGGGCCTGTGTGTGCGCACTGGTCCTGGGCTTCGCAGGCGCACAGGCATTCGGGCAGAGCATTGTGTCTGACGATTTCAACACGTGCACACTGGACACGGCGGTGTGGACGCTGGTCGACCCGCTCGGGGGCGGGTCGGCGGTGGTGGCCGGAATGGGCACACAGGATGCCCAGCTGCTCATTCACGTGCCGGGGGGGGCGACGCATGACGTCTGGAGCGACGGCAATAACGCCGTGCGCGTACTCCAGGCGGTGCCGAACACGGATTTCGAGGTGCAGGTGAAGTTCGATTCGGCCGTCACCGCGCCGTACCAGATGCAGGGGTTGCTGGTCGAGCAGGATGCGACGCGGCTGTTCCGGTTCGACGCCTATTCGGACGGCACGAACACGTACCTGTTCTCCGCGACCATCGACGCCGAGACGGCCGTGGTTAGGCGGGAATTGAACGTGCCCAACGTGGCTCCGATGTGGCTCGGCATCCAGCGGGCCGGCGACAACTGGACGCTGCAATACTCGACGAACGGCAGCGACTGGACGCCATTCACGACGTTCGCGTTCCCGATGACCGTGACGGCGATCGGCCCGTACGCCGGCAATTATTCGCCGGGTGTTGCGCCAGCCCACACGGCTCGCGTGGATTACTTCTTGAACGTGGCGGATCCGCTGAGTCCGGAAGACGGCACGCCCGAGGGAACACCGGCCACGCTGACCACCAGCGTCACCGGCGAGGGAACCATCGAAGCCGATCCGCCGATGACCAACTTCTACTGCGGTGAAACGGTTACGCTGACCGCGGTGCCGGCTCCAGGCTGGATTCTCCAGAACTGGAGCGGGGACCTGAGCGGCACCGAGTTGCAGCAAACGCTTACCATGACCGAGTCCCGCACGGTGGTGGCTCATTTCGTGCCCGACGGGCTGGCCCCGGTCATCACTAACGTGCAGATCGCTCCGACGCTGAATTCGGCAACCGTCAGTTGGACGACCGACGTACCGGCGACCAGCCGGGTGCGCTACGGCAAGACCACTGCCTACGAGCTGGGCGCGGTCACCAGCGACACGCTGGTCACGACGCACGCACTCACGCTGACCGGCCTGGACATGGACACGGAATACCACGTTCAGATCTCCTCAGCTGATGCGCAAGGTGAGGAGGGTCAGACGGCGGACATCGTGTTCCGGACGGTGGGCAATGCACTGGGAGTCGTGTCCGACGACTTCAACGTGTGCGCCTTGAATACAGCGGTGTGGACGGTCGTCGATCCGGTGGGCGGCGGCTCGGCGGTGGTCAAGGGAATCGGCAGCGACGAGGCCTTCCTGGAGATCTTCGTGCCGGGCGGTGCGTCGCACGACCTGTGGACGGACGGGAACCACTCGGTGCGGGCACTCCAGAACGCGGCCGACGTCGATTTCGAGGTTCGAGCGAAGTTCTTGTCGCAGCCGAACGCGGGTTACCAGATGCAAGGCATCATGGTCGAGCAGGACGCGCAGACCTTCCTGCGGTTCGATGCGGGGTTCAACGGAAGTTCCGCCTTCATGTTCTCGGCCACGTTCGGGCCCGGGCAGGCGACGGTCCGCGGCAACCAGGCGATCCCTTCGGCGGGGCCGATTTGGTTGTCCGTGATCCGGGAAGGGAACCAGTGGACGCTGCGTTATTCGTTCAACGGGACCTCGTGGACCACGCACGCCACGTTCGCGTGGTCGGTTGACGTGAACAGAGTCGGCCCGTTTGCGGGCAACTACAACCCGGGCGTAGCACCGGCGTTCACCTGCCGAGTGGACTGGTTTGAGAATGCGACGTTCCCACTCGTGGTGGAGGACGGCCCGATCACCGAGGCCGCGGCGACCATCACTCGCACGGTGACCGGCAACGGCCAGATCGAAGTGCAGCCTCTGGCCGACGCGTACTACTGCGACGAGGTGGTCACAGTGACGGCCGTTCCCGAACCGGGATGGGCGTTCACCGGGTGGGGCGGCGACTTGTCGGGCACGACCAATCCTACCACCCTGGTGATGTCGTCGTCGAAGACGATATCGGCCACGTTCGAGCCGGACAATCTTGCACCGGTGATCAGCGACATCCGGGTCGTGCCGGGCATGTACACGGCGCGCATTCACTGGCAGACCGACTCGCCGGCGAGAAGTCTCGTGCAGTACGGGACGACGTCAGCGTACGAGATGGGCGAAGTCGTCGATCCAACCTTCACCATGACCCACGTGGTCGAACTGACCGGTCTGCAGCCCGAACGGGAATACCATTTCAAGATCACCGCGGTTGACAGCGGAGGCGATACCGGCCAGACCGGGGATCTGACGTTCGTCACCCCCAACAATCCCACGGGCCTGGTGTCCGATGATTTCAACCACTGCTCACTGGATACCGGCGTGTGGACGCTGGTCGATCCCTTGGGCGGGGCGACCGTACAGACGGTGGGCACCGGCTCGTTGGATGCTCATCTGCTCATCCATATCCCGGGCGGCGCGTCGCGCGACTCGTGGGTGGGATACAACAACTCCGTGCGGCTCATGCAGCCGGCCATCGACACGGACTTCGACGTCGAACTCAAAACCGAGTCTCAGCCGAACGCAGGCTTCCAGCGCGAGGGTCTGTTCATCGAGCAGGACAACGACAACTGGCTGCGTTATGACGTGCAGTTCGATGGCACGACCACATCGCTGTTCGCGGCGGTGGTCAGAGGCAATTCGGCCAGAGTCCTGGGCACGCAGAACCTGCCGTCTTCGCGGCCGATTTGGCTGGGCATTCGCCGTGCCGGGAACTCCTTTACGCTGCGGTACTCGCTGAACGGAAGCTCGTGGTCGAACCTGACGTCAACCACTGAAGTGCTGGAGGTGAATGCCGTGGGCATCGCGGCCGGGAACTCTTCGACCGGCTCGGCTCCGGCGTACACGGCCCGGCTGGACTACTTCCTCGTCGAAGCCGCTCCGTTCGCCGATGAGGACGGCCCGCGACCCGGCAACCCGTCGCACCTGGTGATGAGTGTCAACGGGAACGGAACCATCGAAAAGACCCCCGACAGTCCGGCCTACTATTGCCAGGAGAAAGTGACCGTTCGGGCGGTGCCTCGACCGGGATGGCTGTTCTCGGAGTGGACCGGCGACGTGACCGGCACCACCAATCCGATCGAGCTGGACATGTCGTCCAGCTACTTCCTGACCGCGAACTTCGTGGTCAATCCTTCGATCCTGGTTTCGGATGACTTCAACGCTTGCTCGGTAAACACCGGTCTGTGGCAGGTGATCAATCCGGGCGGAGCGGCCACCATCAGCACGAAGGGCACGGGCAGCGACAGCGCCACGTTACGGTTCTTCATCCCGGCCGGCCCGTCCCGCGACATCGAGCCTTCCGGAAACCGGTCGCCCCGGCTCATTCAGCCGGCGAACGACACGACGTTCGAGATCCGCGTCAAGTTCGACTCGGATGAACTGGTTTCGGGCCAATTGCAGGGCGTTTTGGTGGAAGGCACGAACAATACGTACTTGAGGTTCGATTTCCGCAACACTGACGGTCAGTCGTGGGCGGTGGCGACGTCGGTCGTGAACGGATCGGCTTCGGCCAGGAGCATTGTCCCGATCACCGACGGCAGTCCGAGTTACATGTCCGTCTACCGCGAGGGAGACGAATGGGTGCTCCAGCACTCGCTCGACGGTGTCAACTGGACGCCCGCCGGTTCCTTCTCGTTCCCGCTGGTGGTGACGGGGGCGGGGCCGTTCGCGGGGACCATGGGTTCGCCGGCGCCGGAATTCCTGTGCAAGGTGGATTACTTCTTCAACCAGGCGTCCCCCATCGATCCGGAGGACGGAACGCCCGCGGGCGGCACGCCGGCCGAGCTGGTGACCACCATTGTCGGTGAAGGCACGGTGGTGGTCGATCCGCCCACCAACCAGTTTTACTGCAACGAAACGGTCACGCTCACGGCCGAACCGGCGCTGGGTTGGCTGTTCGAGGAGTGGGGCGGCGATCTGTCCGGCAGCGAACCGGTCAAGACGCTGGCCATGACCGAGTCGCGCAACGTGGAAGCGACGTTCGTGATGGACTTGCGGAACATCGAGATCAGCAACCTCAAGATCATCCCCACGGAAACCTCGGTCAAGGTGACCTGGAGGACCAACAAGCTGACGACGACCTCCCTCATGTACGGCATCACGGAGTACAGCCCGGTCATCTCCCTTCCGGGCTACCGAACGAATCATGCCATCGAGATCACCGACCTGATGCCGAACACGTTGTATTGGATCGCGATCAACTGCACGGACCCGTTGGGCAAGAGGTTCATCAGCACGGATTATCCCTTCTACACGCTGATGCCGGGTGGGTTCAACTCGGATGATTTCAACGCGTTCAATCTGAACGGGCGTATCTGGCGAATGGTCGATCCCATGGGTGATTCCGAGTTCTCGTTCGTGGGGACCAACACGCCGGACGCACGGCTGCGCATCCAGGTGCCGGGCGGGCTGGCCCACAGCATCACGGCCGACGCTCTGAACGCTCCGCGCGTCATGCAGAACGCCAGCAACGTGGATATAGGCATGGAGGTGAAGTTCGAGTCGGTGATCAACCGGGCCTACCAGATGCAGGGCCTGTTGATCCAGCAGGACGACCGGACGTTCATTCGATCCGAGTTCTACAGCAACGGCAGCGGGATTCTGCTGCTCGTGGCCACGTTCCAGGATGGGCAGATGGAGATCGTCAAGAACCAGCCCTTGAGTCTGGGCTTCCCGTGGTACATGCGCGTGATCCGCACCGGCGACCATTGGGACGTCCTGTACTGCAACGACGGGACGAGCTGGACCAGCGGGGCCAGTTTCGACTTCCCCATGACGGTGACGGCGGTCGGGCCGTTCATCGCCAATGAAGGAGCGCCCGCTCCCACGTTCACGGGCCTGATCGACTACTTCTTCAATTTGGTAGGGCCGATCGATCCGGAGGATGGAACCTTCGTCCAGGATACGAATCCGCCCAACCTTACGCAGATCAACACGCTCGTGGACGAGGTCACGGTGACCGTCACGTGGCTGACCGACGAGCCGTCCACCTCGGTGATCTTGTACGGCGAGACCACCGAGTATGAGGCGGGGGTCTACAGCGACAGCAATCTGACCACCGTGCACGTGGCGACGATCACCGGGTTGAAAGAGAACGCGACGTACCATCTGAAGATCAATTCGGCGGACAGCAGCGGTAACATCGGGGAATCGGACGACATCGTGGTCCAGACGACCCGCATCAACCACGGCCCGACGGTGAACGTGTGGTACGGACTGACACAGGAGTTCGGCCACCTGGGCATGCCGCAGCCGGCGATCAACATCCTGGGCAACGTGGCGGATCCGGTGGACGGCGTGGCCTCGCTGGTGTATTCGCTGAACAACGGTCCGCCGCGGACGTTGTCGCTCGGGCCGGATCTCAAGCGGCTGACGATGCCCGGCGACTTCAACGTGGATATCCCGTTTGCGTCGTTGTTGCCCGGCAACAACGAGGTGGTGTTCACGGCCACCGATCTGACTGGCAAGACCAGCACGACGGTGGTGACCGTGGTGAACTCCAGCGGGTCGCCCTGGCCGTTGCCGTGCACGGTGGACTGGAGCCAGGCCACCACACCCAACGACGTCGCCCAGGTGGTGGATGGCGAGTGGGTGTGCGAGGCGGACTCGGTGCGACCCACGGTGCTGGCCTACGACCGGTTGATCGCCCTGGGTGACCTCACGTGGACTGATTACGAGGTGACGGTTCCGGTGACGGTGCGGTCCATCGATCCGTTGGGCTACAACGCGCCGAGCTTTGGTCCGGGTGTCGGCCTGGTCTTCCGGTGGCCCGGGCACTCCGACGACGGCGCCCAGCCGGCCAGCGGCGTGTATCCGCTGGGTGCGATCGGGATGTATCGCTGGACGGACACTTACGAACGCTTCCAGCTCTTCGGCAACGAAGGAGCCATCCTGGCTTCGGCGCCGCTCGATCAGAAACTCGAGCTCGGCAAGACGTACATCTTCCGGATGCGGGTGGAGACGCTGCCCGAGATTGATCGGTCGCGTTACTACCTGAAGTACTGGCTGGCCGACGAGTACGAGCCTTACGAGTGGAACATCGTCGGCGACCAACGGAACAATGACGATCCGAAAGCCGGCTCGGTGCTGCTCCTGGCCCACCACGTGGATGCGAGCTTCGGCGCAGTGATCGCCCGTCCGGGTCCCTTCCAGGACAGCCCGCCGGTCGTGATCAGCAACGTGGAAGCTGCACCGCTGGATTACAGAGTGACGATAACATGGCAGACCAGCGAGCCGGCCCGCACGCGGTTCAAGTATGGTGTCACTTCGAGTTACGAGCTACAGACGCTGTTCGTGGATGAGCTGACCACGGAGCACAGCGTGTCGCTGACCGGTCTGCAGCCGGGCACGGAGTACCACTACGAGATCGTGGCCATCAGTGCCGAAGGGATCGGCGTGACCACCGGCGATCTGACGTTCACCACCACCGTCGGCTGTGAAGTCGATTCCGACAACGACGGGACGGTGGACTGCAAGGACGGCTGCCCGCTGGATGCGGCGAAGCTCGAACCCGGTATCTGCGGTTGCGGCGTCGCCGAGACGGCGTGCAACGCGCTGCCCGAGCTGCCCACCGGCTGGGTCGGAACGGCGGCGAACAACAGCCTGGCCGAAGACCCGAGCCTGTTCGGGATGCACACGGTGAACGGTGAGACGGTGTTCGGTACGGTCTCGACCGCCTCGAACATTCACGCCCACTACGTCGGGCCGCTCGCGTACACGTGGACCAACTACGAGTACTCGGGTGCCATGATGATCACCAGCCCGAGCGGCGGCATCGGCGTGACGTTGTTCTCCGACTTCCCGAACAGCGACTCGTACTATCGCCTGCGGCGGTATACGGGTTACAGCTTCCACATGGCGCCGCACCCGAACGGCATCGTGATGATGAGTTACGGAACGACGGATTCGGGCGTCGTGCCGGAGCCCAACGTCTGGTACTCGTTCCGGATGCGAGCGCAGCGATTCGACGATTACGTCCGCGTGCAGGCCAAGGTCTGGCCGGAAGGCACGACCGAACCTTCGAACTGGCAAGTGGATTGCGTGGACACTCACGCCAACCGCCTGTTGGCCGGCACGGCCGGCGTGTGGTGCATGGGAAGCGGGGCGAAGTACTGGAAGAACCTTCGCGTCCAGTTGATCGGCGATTCGGTTGTGCTGGACTACTCGCTGCCCGACTTCTCCAAGCCCGCGCAGCAGTTCCCGGATCCGCCCGCTCTCCAGGAGAGCTGGGAAGTTCCGTCGGACCAGCCCGCGGCGCCGCGCCAAATCATGCGGCCGGCCCGCGCCGAGCCCGCGGCGGCGCGGTAGCGCCGGCAGTTCCAGGGGGCGGGCGTCTCGCCCACCTCTCATCCCCTTGTCAACCTGAGGGCGGCGAAGTCGCCCTCAGGTTGACAAACGCGGGTGGCATGCACGGTCAAAGGCGGGCAAGATGCCGGCCCCCCGAAGACCGCCATCCGTGCAAAACCGATCGGGCGGAGACAGTACCAAAGGAGTCTTATGACCGATAGGTCTCCTCGCGTCAGCATCGGCTTGCCCGTGTACAACGGGCAAGCCTATCTGACCTCGACGCTGGATTCGCTGCTCGGACAGGATTTCGAAGACTTCGAGCTGATCGTATCCGACAACGCCTCGACCGACGCGACGCAGGAGATCTGCCGGGCCTATGCCCGGCGCGACCGGCGCATTCGCTATTATCGGAACTCTCGGAATCTCGGGGCGGCTCCGAACTACAATCGCGTTTTCAAGCTGGCCCGAGGCGCTCTCTTCAAGTGGGCACCGCATGACGATCTGTACCGGCCTTCGTATCTGCGCCGATGCGTCGAGACCTTGGACGAAGCGGGGGCGAACGTCGTGCTGTGCTATCCGCACACGTTGCTGATCGACGAAGCCGGTCATGTCTACGGCGAGTACGACGAAGGGCCGGTGGTATGCGGGGCAACGCCCAGCGAACGGCTGAGTCGGCTGCTGTCCAATCACATGACCTGGTGTCATCCCGTCGTGGGGCTGATTCGAACCGACGTGCTGAAAACCACGAAGCTGGTCGGCAGCTATCCCGGTGCGGATCACACCTTGCTCGCGGAGTTGGCGTTGCGCGGCGAATTCCGCGAGGTTCCCGAGCCGTTGTTCCTGCGGCGGACCGTGCAGGGATCTTCGCCCTCCCTGCACGCGACGCCCGACATCGAAGAGCGAGCGGCGTGGTTCGACACCAACCGGTCCGGCCGTCTGGTGCTGCCGCGAATGCGGCTGGCCTGGGAGCATGTCAAGGCGGTTTGTCGCGCTCCCATCGGCCTTCGCGAAAAGCATGCGTGCTTGAGAGTGCTTCGCACGACGCCCTTCGCGGAGTACTGGTCGCGGCGAATGCTGTTCGAGGAACTGCGTTTGGGACTGTACGAGGCGGTGTGGGAGCGATACTCGGTGGCGGCATTGCGAAGCGGGATGCTGGGCTATCTACCGCATCGACTATGGGCGCTGATGTCCGGGATCAAACGCCGCGATGCCGCCTGCCTCAAGTTGGCGGTGTCGCTTCCCTCGCCGGCGGTCCGCCTGGCTCTGTTGCAGTTCGTGGTCGAGCGACTCAGCCGTCGCAAAGATGCCGCCTCGCGCGAATTGCTCGACGCGTGGTACGCCAGCGAGTGCGAATTGCACCACCGGGCCGCGGCCAGTGTGGCGGACGTGCAGCGCACCCGGCCCGTGTGACCGTGCGACGCGTGCCGGCGGCGACCCGTCCGCATCCTGTTTTGATGGAGACCGAATGAGTCAGATCAGTGTGACGTCACCCGGTGCGGTTCGCGAGTTGTGGCAGTACCGCGAGCTGTTTTATTTCATGGTGTGGCGCGACATCAAGGTTCGCTACAAGCAGTCGCTGCTCGGTGGGTTGTGGGCCATCATCCAGCCGTTCGCCACGATGGTGGTGTTCACGCTGTTCTTCAACAAGTTGGCGGGAATCGGATCGGGCGACGTGCCGTACCCGATCTTCTCCTACAGCGCGCTGCTGCCCTGGACGTATTTTTCGACCACGATCACGCAGATGGGCAACAGCCTGGTGAACAATCAAAACCTTATCACCAAAGTGTACTTTCCGCGGATCACGATTCCGGCCGCGGGAGCCATTCGCGGGTTAGTGGACTTTGCCATCGCCTCGACCCTCCTGATCGGAATGATGGTGTACTACCGGTACACGCCGGACTGGACGTTCGTGCTGTGGCTGGTTCTGCTCGTGCCGTTGATGGCCCTGGCCATGGGCGTGGGGATGATCTTCGCCGCGGTGAACGTGAAGTATCGCGACGTGCAGCACATCCTGCCGTTCATGGTTCAGCTCTGGCTGTTCGTCACGCCGGTCATCTGGCCGGTGAGCATGCTGCCCGAGCGGTGGCGGCTCGTGCTGGGGCTCAATCCGCTGGCCGGGCTCATCGAGGCGTTCCGAGCCTGCGTGGTTCCGACCCACGAATTGAACCTGGCCTTGTTCGGCATATCGATGGCCGTGACGCTGATCATTTTCGCGATCGGTGCGTTGTACTTCCGCCGGACGGCTCGGACTTTCGCGGACATCATCTGAGCAGCACTTGGGCGGGCGTCTCGCCCGCCTTGTGGGGATGTCTGGCGGCATCGGGAGGCAGGCGTTTCGTCTGCTGAGTGTTAACTGCCGGCGCCGTGAACAGTCGGGAAAAGCTGCGCTCTTCTTTGTGTGCTGATGCCGGCAACACTGACATCAATAGGAAAAGAGGCGGGCAAGATGCCCGCCCCCGGTGAAGGCGCTAGCGTGTGGGAGTTTCTATGGCAGCAGCGGTGATCGCAGACGGTCTCTCCAAGCAGTACCGGTTGGGGGAACTCAATCGGCGGGTTCTGTTCCGCGAGGTGCTGGCCAATCTGTTCCGGCGCATGTACCGTGGCGAGCACCAGGAGGTGCAGACCTTGTGGGCGGTCCGCGATATCTCGTTTGAAGTGGCCGAAGGCGAGGTCCTGGGCATCATCGGTCGCAACGGGGCCGGCAAGAGCACGCTGCTCAAGCTCCTGTCGCGCATCACGTATCCAACTACCGGGCGGATGCAGGTGCGAGGCCGGGTGGCTTCGCTGCTGGAGGTGGGGACGGGCTTTCACGAGGAACTGACCGGTCGCGAAAACATCTACTTGAACGGTTCGATCCTGGGCATGCGCAAGAGGGAGATCGACAAGCACCTCGACTCGATCGTCGAGTTTGCCGGCGTGGATCGCTTCCTCGATACACCCGTCAAGCGCTATTCATCGGGCATGCGATTGCGGCTGGGCTTCGCGGTGGCCGCGCATCTCGAACCCGACGTGCTGCTGGTGGACGAGGTGCTGGCGGTGGGAGATGCCGGCTTCCAGAAAAAGTGCATCGGGGCCATGAGTCACCTGAACGAGGGCGGTCGGACCGTCTTGTTCGTGTCGCACAATTTGACTGCGGTGGAAAACCTGTGCCCACGCACCATCTGGATCGACGGCGGACGGATTCGCCAGGACGGCGATTCGAGAAAAGTCATCCAGTCGTACCTGGAGACGTTTGCGGAAGCCTCGAGCCTGCAGGCCGATCTGACCGAGGTGGAGACTCGCAAGGGATCGGGTGAAGCCCGCTTCACTCGTATCGAGTTTCTCGACCGCACCGGCCGGCCGCTCGACGTGATCCGCAGCGGCGAGGCAGTCACCATCCGGCTGCATTACCACGTCAACCGGCGCGTGCACGAGCCTCATTTCGGCGTCGAGATCTACACCAATACGGGCACGCTGGTCACCTCGATCAACACGTGGACCACGGGCTATAACCTGGAGTCGTTGGGCCCCGGGCCGGGCCACATCGAGGTGAACGTCGGCTCGCTGAGTCTGAATCCCGATCGGTATTACCTTTCGTTGTGGCTGGCCAGCGTGGGGCCCAAATATTACGACCAGCTCGAACTGTGCCTGACGCTGGACGTGGAAGCGGCGGACGTGCACAACTCGGGTCGAAGCATGGCCAAGTATTTCGGGTTGGTGTTCCTGCCGTGTCGTTGGAAGCACGCCGGACCGGGCGTGGGTGACAACGGGTCGATGCACGAGGATGCGGGTGTCGGCGCGGGCTCAGGAGACCTTGCTTAAGGGGTCGCGAGTGCCTCTTCGAACCGGCCATGCCCAAAGTCTCCGTCATCATGCCCGTATACAACTGCGAGCCGTACCTGGCCGAGGCCATCGAGAGCATTCTCGGCCAGACGCTCGCGGACATGGAATTCATCATCATCGATGATGGTTCGACCGACCGTTCGTTCGAGACGATCCGGCGATACGCCCGACGCGACGCACGCATTCGAGCGATCAGCCGTGAGAACCGCGGCATCGTGCGAACCCGCAACGAGGGTCTGGAGCTGGCCCGCGGCGAGTACCTGGCCATCATGGACGGCGACGATGTGTCGTTGCCCGACCGGTTATTGCGGCAGGCGGAATATCTCGATACGCACGACGATTGCCTCATCGTCACGTGTCGCATGGAGTTGACCGACCCGCAAGGCGATCCGCTCTTGATCATCAACCAGGAGACCACGCACGAGGAGATCGACGCCGCCCATCTGGCGCTGAACAGTTTCACGGTGACGGGTGGGTACATGGCCCGGCTCGAGGCCGTGCGGGCGGTGGGGGGATACGACGAACGAGTCGCCCTGGCTGAGGATCGGGATCTGTTCTTGCGACTGGCCGAACGAGGAAAGGTGGCGTGTATTCCCGAAGTCCTGTACCGCTACCGGCAGCATGTCCGCAGTTCGTGCCACTCACGCGACGTGCGACTGCGGAGCGACGTGGAAGCCGTGATCGCCGCGGCGTGGGCCCGGCGTGGGTTGCCCGGTGAGCCGCCGGTGTTTCCGCCGGACGCGGGCGGACCGACCGATTCAAACGGCATTCATCGCAAGTGGGGCTGGTGGGCGCTGAAAGCCGGCCACGTGAGGACGGCTCGCAAGCATGCGCTCCTGTCGCTGCGAAACCACTTCTTTTCGTGGGACTCCTGGCGTTTGCTGGTCTGTGCGTTGCGGGGTCACTGAGTCGAGGTGCTGGATGTCGGATTGTGACCTGGTGGTCGGCTACGGCGTGCATGCCTGGGGCTTGCCGCATCACGCCAACGGCGTGGTGACGTACACGGCCACGCTGGTGCCGGCCATCCGCGAAGCCGGCGCGAAAGCCTACGTGGTCGCGAGCGAGGTCGCTCCCGAGGCACGCGATCGGTGGGTCGCGACGCTGCCCGATTGGCAGACCGGTTGCTCGCCGCTCAAACGGGCGTGGATCAAGCTGAGTTCGCGTTGTGCGCCTCAGCGCACGAGCGTGCGATTGAACGCGGCCATGACCGCTCGTGCCGTGTCGCGTCTGCAGCGTGAGGCCGGCCTGCAACTGTTCGAAATCGAGGACTCGCAGGGGACGGCCGGCTGGCTGCACCGTTGGACCGACGTGCCGGTGGTCACGCGCATACACGGCCCGTGGTTCACGACCGGGATGATGGTCCAGGGCGTCACTCGCCGCGGTTTTCGGGCACGGGTGCGGCGCGAGTACGCATCGTTCACGCAGGTGGCCGGCGTCTCGGCCGTGTCGCACGACGTGCTTCGGCGGGTGCGCGAGCATTACGGACTGGAGTTGCGGGAGGCCGTGGTGATTCCCAACCCGATCGCGCTGGCGGCAGCGGAGCATCGCTGGTCGCCGGTCGGCTGCGATCCGCAGCGCATCCTCTTCGTGGGCCGATTCGATCGTCACAAGGGCGGTGACATCATGATCCGGGCGTTTGCCCGCGTGCTGCAACACCAGCCGCAAGCCAAACTGACGTTCGCGGGGCCCGATCGCGGCTGCATCGACGATGCCGGCCGTATCTGGTCGTTGCCCCAGTTCGTCGAGCGTTATCTGCCCGAGCCCTGGATGCGGGGCCGATTCGAATGGCTGGGCGTGCGATCGCCGGCGGAAGTCGCGGCTCTGCGCCGCGCGTGCTTCGTGAGTGTTCTGGCCTCGCGTTACGAGTGCTTTCCGATGGTCGCGTTGGAAGCCATGGCCACCGGTTGCCCGGTGATCGCTCCGGACGTGGGCGGCATCAGCGAGATGATCCGTCACGAGCGCAACGGATTGCTCTTTCGAGCCGGCGACCCCGACAGTCTCGCCGAGGCAATCATCCGACTGATGAGTCGTCCGGCCATGGCGGAATCGCTGGGCACGCAAGCGCTCCTGGATGCCGCGGCACAGTACAGCCCGGCGACGGTGGCACTGCGGACGCTCGAGTTCTACCACCAGGTGCTGGAACGGCGACAGCCGCCTGGACGTCATGCTTCGAGGCGAAAACGCATCGAACCTACCGACATGCCGTGCCCGACAGCCTGACCGTGCGAGTCGTATTCCATGATTGACTATTCCCGTTACATGTCCGCGACAGTGATGCTGGCCATCCTCGGCTGGCCGCTGGTGAGCGTGATGCTGTTCGCCATGCTCCCGCCGCGCAGGGCGCTGTTTATTTCGTACCTCGCGGGGTGGATGTTCCTGCCCGAAGTGAGCTTTCCGGTTCCCGGGCTGCCAGACTACGGCAAGACCATGGCTGCCACCATCGGAGCGGCGGTGGGCGCGTTCCTTTTCGATTTCAAGGCGGTGTCCTCCTTCCGGCCGACCTGGGCCGATCTGCCCATGGCGGTCTGGTGCGTATGCCCGTTTGCCTCCTCATACACGAACGGACTCGGTGTGTACGACGGCGTATCCGCCGTGTTCCAAACCGTGGTGACTTGGGGTCTGCCGTACGTGCTTGGCCGCGTGTACTTGCGGAATCTGGAAGCGTTTCGCGAATTGGCGGTCATGCTGTTCATCGGCGGGCTGATCTACGCGCCGTTGTGCATCTTCGAAATGCGGATGAGCCCGGTGCTGAATCGGTACGTGTACGGCTTCGGGTTCGGGCGAGGCGGCGGCGAATACGCCAGCGAGCTGGGCGTGTGGGGCTCGCGGCCGCGCGTGTTCATGGGCAGCGGCCTGGCCTTGGGGACGTTCATGACCGCCGCGTGCATCATGGGCGTGTGGCTGTGGTACACGGGCGCATTGCGGCGGCTGTACGGATATGCCGTCGGGCCGTTGTGCGGCGGGCTCGTGCTCGTGGCGTTCGGATGCAAGAATCTGGGGGCCTGCGCACTGCTGGTCTTCGGGTTGGCGGGATTATTCTCGATTCGGCTCATCAAGCGTTCGTGGATCATCTATGCGCTGATTCTGGCCGCGCCGGCGTACATGGGCTTCCGCGCGACCGGCAAGTGGTCGGCCGACTCCATGGTTAAAGTGGCATCTGCCATCCACCCCAAGCGCGGACAGTCTCTCCAGGGTCGTCTTGACAACGACTCCATGCTGGCCGAGAAGGCGCTGCAGCGGCCGGCATTCGGGTGGGGCGGTTGGGGCCGATCGCGCATCTACGACGAGAACGGCAAGGACATCTGCGTCACTGACGGCTTGTGGATCATCACCCTGGGCGTCACCGGACTGGTCGGCCTGACATCCCTGACGACGATCCTGACGTTGCCGGCCGCGCTGCTGCTCAGACGCTACCCGGCCCGCCAATGGCTCGATCCCCGCGTGGCGCCGGTGGCCGCGGCGGCTGTCCTCGTCGTGCTCTACATGATCGACAATCTGTTCAACTCGATGTTCAACCCGGTCTACGTGATGGCGGCAGCCGGGCTGATCTCCGTGGCGACCGCCCGCGCCGCGCCGGCGGCACGGGTCGTCATGCACCCGCGGACTGCGGATTTCCATACGGACCCGCTCGACAGAGCGCTCGCCGCCCAAAGCGTCCTTACCACGGGAGTGAATCGACGATGAGTATTCATCCTCGCGACATACCGGTGTTCGTGCTCTGCGGCGGCCAGGGAACTCGGCTCAAGGAGGAGACCGTCCGCGTTCCCAAGCCCATGGTCCCCATCGGCAATCGCCCCATGTTGTGGCACATCATGAAGGTGTACGCCCATCATGGCTTCCGCAAATTCGTCCTGTGCCTGGGGTACAAGTCGGAGGTGATCAAATCCTATTTCCTCAACTATGCCTCCATGAACAGCGACTTCAGTGTCGAGCTGAAGACCAACGGAGTCGAGGTGCACTCGATCGACCACGATCAGGACTGGCGAGTGACGCTGGCCTACACCGGCGAGACGACGATGACCGGGGCTCGCGTGGCGCGGGCGGCGGAACGCTACCTCAACGGAGCCGATCACTTCGCCGTAACCTACGGCGACGGGCTGACCGACGCCGATCTGCTGGACGAGCTGGAAGCGCACCTGTCGAGCGAGAAGATCGGCACCGTGCTCGGCGTCAACCCGCCGTCGCGCTTCGGGCAGATCAAGACCGACGGCTGCGAAGTCCTGAGCTTTGAAGAGAAGCCGGAGTTCACGGACGAATGGATCAACGGCGGCTACTTCTTTTTCCGGCGCCGGTTCCTGTCGTATTTGTCCACCGACGAATCCTGCGTGTTGGAGAAGACGCCGCTCATTCGGCTGGCCGAGGATCGCGAGCTGTCG
This sequence comes from Planctomycetota bacterium, assembly GCA_029550525.1. Classification (GTDB taxonomy): domain Bacteria; phylum Planctomycetota; class Phycisphaerae; order UBA1845; family PWPN01; genus JACQVT01. Next base: position 229,178 of record JAKPHF010000008.1, on the reverse strand, counting down.
CTGTACAAGCACCACGGATTCTGGGCCTGCATGGATACGCAGCGGGACCTGGATTACCTCAACCAGATCTGGGCGTCGGGCCAGGCGCCGTGGATGACGCCTCCCACCCGTAGCCGAAAGTCGGCCGAGCCTCAGCGCGAGCCGGGCCCGCAGCCGGCGCTTACGCGCGCATGAAAGCAATCAATGCCTTCCCGCCCGCACTCTGCAAAGGAGACAAGATGAAATTCATCGAGACGCCGATCGAAGGAGCGTACCTGATTGACTTGGACAAGCGCGGCGACGACCGGGGTTTTTTCGCCCGGGTGTTCTGTGCCCGCGAGTTCGCGGAGCGGGGGCTCCAGACTGCGTTCGTCCAGGTGAACAACTCGTTGAGCGGTGTGCGGGGCACGTTGCGGGGCATGCATTATCAACTGGCTCCACGATCGGAGACCAAGGTTGTACGCTGCATCAGCGGGGCCTTCTGGGACGCCATTCTGGACTTGCGCGAGGACTCGCCCACCTTCGGCAAGTGGTTCGGGGCCGAGCTGTCGGCCGCCAATCGCCGCATGATGTACGTGCCCAAAGGTTGTGCGCACGGTTTCCTCACGCTCACGGAGAACGCCGAGTCGTTTTATTTGGTGGACGAGTTCTATTCACCGGAGCATGAGCGGGGCGTCCGTTGGAACGATCCCCGTTTCAAGATCGCCTGGCCTCTCGAGCCGGTGTTGATCTCCGAGAAGGATCGCAACCACCCGGACTTCGATCCGGCCTGGCATCTGGCTGCCGCATCCGAATTCCAATCGGCTTGAGTGAATCGTCCTGCTTGTTGGAGGACATCCACGCATGCGTCCATATCCGTCGATAGGACAGGATCAGCCCATCTCGGTGCTGGTGGTGATCGTCTGTTACCGGGCCGTGGAGCTGACCATCGAGTGTCTGCGTTCGTTGCGGAGCGAGATTGCCGCCATCCCGGGAGCCAAGGTCGCCGTGTGCGAGAACGGCACCGGTCCTGAGGCGGTGCATCGCTTGTCGCGAGCCCTTCGCGAAGAGGGTTGCCAGGACTGGGTCTCGCTCAAAGTGATCGAGCCCAATTGCGGGTTCACCGGCGGCAACAACGCCATCCTTCGTGATGCCATGCGTTGGCGCTACCCGCCGGAGTACTTCCTGCTGTTGAACGCCGACACCATCGTGCGGCCCGGCGCCATTCGTCAGCTGCTGGCGGCGATGCGCGCGCGGCCGGACGTCGGCATCGTCGGGCCGCGGCTCGAACATCCCGACGGCGAGCCGCAGATCAGTTGTTTTCGAGCTCCCACACCGGTGAGCGAATTTCTGGAAGCCGCCCGCACGGGTCCGCTCACTCGCTTGCTGGCCGGCTATGAAGTGCCGCTCGCCGCCGCCGATACTTCGATCGAACCCGATTGGATCAGCTTCGCCTGTGCCCTGATTCGCCGTGAGGTCGTCGAGCAGGTCGGCTACCTCGACGAAGGCTATTACCTGTATTACGACGATCCGGACTACTGCCGGCGGGCACGCCGGGCGGGGTGGGGCATCCTCTACTGTCCGCAGGCGCGCGTGGTACACCTGATAGGGCAGAGCAATCCGGTGGTCTCGCTCACCATGGCGCGGCGGCGCCGGCCGCGCTACTACTATGGGTCACGCTCGCGATACTTCGCGAAGTGTTACGGCATGCCCGGTCTGTGGCTGACCAACCTCATGTGGATGGCCGGGCGAAGCGTCAGTCTGTTTCGTGAGATCGTTGGTCGCAAACGCCCGCACACCTGCGATCGGGAATGGCGCGACATCTGGACCAACGCGCTGCGACCCGACGTCGATTGGGGCTTCCCCACACTCAGCAGCGAATGGTTGCGCCTCTGGCCGCCGCAACCCGTGTCCGTGGATCAACCGTCGTGACGTTTCGGGAAGGTGGGCCTCCTGTCCTCTTCGCCGACGTCCCTGCATGCGAAACATCGGGTCGGTCCTTTGCATTCCACGCAAGCCAACGAACCGGCATTATCTCACGCGCACGCGTCCGGCGAGTCGCACAGGTCGCACATCGGGATCGTGGTCGTCGGCCGCAACGAAGGCGAGCGTTTGCGGACTTGTCTGGCCTCGGTGGCCGACCTGGGCACGCCGCTGGTGTACGTCGATTCCGGCTCGGTGGACCAGAGCGTGCAGTTGGCTCGCGAACACGGTGTGGACGTGATCGAGCTGGATGACTCGAAACCTTACACCGCGGCTCGTGCTCGCAACGCCGGATTCGACTGGTTGCTCGAGCGGCGGGGCGATCTGGAGTTCGTGCAGTTCGTGGACGGCGACTGCGAGTTGTCGGCCGGCTGGCTCGAACGCGGAGCGGCGGTCATGAACGGTCGGCCGGACGTCGCCGTCGTGTGTGGCCGCGTGCGCGAGCGGGCCCCGCACGCGTCCATCTACAACCGCTTGTGCGAACTGGAATGGAAGCAAGCCACCGGCGAGATCGACGGTTGCGGCGGCAACATGCTCATGCGGGTCAAGGCGTTTCGCGAGATCGGCGGGTTCAACCCCGACGTGATCGCGGCCGAGGACACCGAATTGTGCGCCCGGCTGCAGATGCACGGTTGGAAGATCTTCAGCGTGGACACCGACATGGTCGTTCACGACGCGGCCATGCTGCGATTCTCACAGTGGTATCGGCGGGCCGTGCGAGCCGGCCACGCGATGACCGAAGGGGCCGTGCGGCACGGGCGAAGGTCGAGTTGCCTGTTCACGCGGTCGGCTCGGCGCATTTTTCTCTTCGGCACGCTGATCCCGCTGGGCGCGGTAGCGTTCGCCTGGCCGACGGGGGGCTGGTCGCTCGCCTTGCTCGGCGTGTACCCGGTTCAGTTCGTCAAGACATACGCGGGCCTGCGCCGGCGCGGCGAAACCCGTGCTGACGCGCTCGCCTACAGCAGTCACTGCACGTTGGCCAAGTTTCCGCAAGCGCACGGGCAGATGCTCTACGGGTGGAACCGCTTACGGGGTCGCCGGACGCGTCTGATCGAGCACAAGCGGCCCGAGACGCGGATCGATCCCGGCCTGTGCGAGGCCTCGCCGCGCGAGCCGGACGCATCGCCGGGGACCTGATCGGAACACGAGATGAGCGAACGCCAGTACAACGTGGGCCTGGCCGGAACCGGGTACATCGCGCACTATCACGCCAAGGCGTTGTGCCGCATGCCTTCGGTGCGGCTGGCTGCCGTCTGCGATCTGAGCCGCTCGCGAGCGAGCGATTTCGCCGCCGCGTATGGCATTGCCGGCGTGCACACATCGCTCGAAACCATGCTCGCCCGGGAGCGGCTCGACGTGGTGCATGTGCTGACGCCGCCGCCGGACCACGGCCGAGCGGGGCGGCTGATCCTCGACGCAGGTGCTCATCTGTTGCTCGAAAAGCCCATGTGCACGGACCTGGCCGAGTGCGACTCGCTCCTGCACGTCGCCGAGCAACGCGGTTTGCGCGTCGGTGCCAACCACAACTTCCTATTTCACCCCGCATACGAGCGGCTGCGGGGTGACGTTCGCAGCGGACTGATCGGCTCGCTCGATCACATCGCCATCACCTGGGCGCTGGAGTTGCCGCAGGTCAAGAACGGCCCGTTCGACATGTGGGCGTTGCGGGATCCGGCGAACATCCTGCTGGAAGTGGGCTCGCACGCGATCTCGCAGGTGCTCGATCTGGCGCCCGTGCCTGAAGAGATTACGGTCCGGCCGAGCGACGCAGTGCAATTGCCCGGTGGCGTCACGTTCTTTCGGCGATGGCAGATCTCCATGCTTTGCGGTCCAACCGCGGTGGATGTGTACTTCTCGTTCGCTCCCGGTTTTGCTCGGCGCACGGTCCAGGCGAGCGGGCTGCTGGGCACCGCGCTGACCGATCTCGAGCGCAACACGTATGTGCTGCAGCGGCACGGCCGGCGCCAACAGGATTTCGGCAAGTACGAGATCCTCGCCGGCGCCGGTCGTTCGCTGCAGCGCCAGGCTCGCGGCAATCTGGTTCGCTACTTGCTGTCCAAGGCCGGACTCTGCGAGTCGGGTAACGCGTACGCGGCCAGCATGACGTGGAGCATCCGCGCGTTCTATCGCGGACTGACCGGTTCGCTGGATGCCCGCTGCTCGGGGCAACTGGGGCGGCAGGTGGTCGAGCAGTGCATTCGCATGGCCGCTCAGGCGGACCTGCCGCGTCCGGCCGCGCGGCCGCGGATCAAGCACGGCCGATCGAGCCGGCGCGCCGACACGCTTGTTCTGGGCGGGACCGGCTTCATCGGGCGCGAGCTGGTGCGACAACTGCTCGCTGACGGCCAAACCGTTCGCGTCTTATCACGCTCGCGATGCACGCCGCTGGATGCGGATCACGACGGCCTGGACATCGTCACCGGTGATGTGCGCAATCCGGTGGACCTGACGCGTGCGTTCGACGGTGTTCGCGATGTATACCACCTGGCGCGGTCGCCCGGTGGAAGTTGGAAGAACTATTACGAGCAGGACGTGCTGGGCACGCAGAAGCTCGCACAACTGTGCGGCGACGTGGGCATCCGGCGGCTGGTGTACACGTCGTCCATCGTGGGTTATCGCCTGGACGGCTCCGGGCCCATCACCGAAGACACGCCGTTCGATCCTGCCGTTTGTCGGCAAAACAAGTACGCGCGAGCCAAGGCTCAGGCGGAAGCGGTCTTGATGGCCGCCCATCGCGAGCGAGCATTGCCCGTGGTCATCGTCCGGCCGGGCATGGTCATCGGTCGAGGCGGCGACCTGTGCCATGGCGGCGTGGGTACGTGGAACGGTCTGGGCAGTTGCACGTTGTGGGGTGATGGTCGTGGGAAACTGCCGTTCGTGCTTGTCGAGGATGTGGCTCGCGGCCTGATCGCAGCCATGCAGACCGACGGCATCGAAGGCGAAAGCTTCAACTTGGTGGACGATCCTTTGATCTCCGCCCGCGAATACGTGGAGGAGATTGCACGGTTCTCCGGCATGCAGATTCAGATCTTCCGGGCGGTGATCTGGCAGCTTTATGTCGCGGACATCGCCAAATGGCTGGCCAAGATCGCCCTGAGAATGCCCGAACGGTACGTGCCGACCTACGGCATGTGGAAAGCCCGCGTGGCTTCCGCGCATTTCGACAACTCAAAGGCCAAGCAGCGGCTGGGATGGGCTCCCGCCGGCGATCGTGAAACGCTGCTCAAGCGAGGCATTCACGTGCATCTGGTCGAGCGATCGGCGCCCACGGCACCGGCCGGGCCGGTGTGTTCTCCCGAAAGCTCCAGATTGTAGAGGATGAGTGAATGAGCCAACCGTTGCCTGCAACTAACACCGGGCCACGCCAGCCGGGGCAAGCCGTGTTCGACGATCTCGAGTTGTTTCAGACCTGGGATCGCGATTACTACCATCCGTTGGCCCGGCCCTTGTACGACCGTCTCGTCCAGCGGATGGTGTGGTACCTGGCCTGTCCACCCGGCCAGACCATCCTGGACGCCGGTTGCGGGCCGGGCGAACACAGTATCCGCGTCGCTCGCGAAGGCTATCACGTCCAGGCGCTGGACATTTCCGCGACGGTGCTCGAAGAGGCTCGCCGCCGTGCCCAGGCCGCGGGGGTGGAGGACCGAATCACGTTTCTCCAGGGCGATCTCACTCGCCTGAACCTGTCGAACGAGTCATGTCAGGCCATCTTCAGTTGGGGCGTGATCATCCACATTCGGCCCATCGAAAAAGCGCTCGACGAGCTGGTGCGAGTGTTGCGGCCGAAGGGACGTCTCGCATTGTACGTCACCAACAAGGCGGCGTTGGACCATTGGATTCTGCGTGCCGGCCGTCGCATCCTCGGCAAGACGCCCGTCCCGTCTTACCTACTCCCCATGGGACGGGGTTGTTGGCACGAGACCGGCGCCGATCGGCTGTGGGTCTGGCACATCCATATCCCGGCCCTGATCGAGTACCTCGAAGGTCGCAACATGACGCTCGTGGCCCGGACGGGCGGCCAATTCACCGAACTGCAGCGGCGCGTCAACGGCGCCTTACGATCGGCCATGTTGTGGGGCAACCGGGCGTATAACCGGCTGCATTTGCCGGCTCGCTTCTGTGCCGACAATCTTCTCGTCTTCGAAAAGCACGCTTGAAGATGATCTCGACGGCAGATACACACGCAGCCGCACGAGTGGTGCCTTCGGCGATCTCCGGCAGCGAGCGGACAAAGCCCGGCTGGAGGCAACTCCGCCTGGCGTACCTGACCACGCAGTATCCCAAGGTCAGCCACACGTTCATCCGTCGCGAGCTGCGCGAACTCGAAGCCCGCGGCCACTACGTGTTGCGGCTGGCGATCCGCCCGGCGGACTCGGCCATCGTCGATCCTGCCGATCTGGAGGAGGCCCGACGCACGCTGCATTGCCTCGCTCGGCCGCGCCGTCAACTTCTGGCGGCATTCCTTCGTGGCATTGGCCGCCATCCGGTGCGGGTGGCTCGTGCGGCGCGGATGGCGTTTCGGATGGGCCGGCGAACCGAACGCGGCTTGCCGCGCCACTTCGCCTACCTGGTCGAGGCGGTGTACCTGCTGCGGGAACTGCAACGGCATCGGATCGAACACGTGCACGTTCACTTCGGGACCAACGCGGCGGCAGTGGCTCGGCTCATCCGCTGCCTGGGCGGCCCGCCGTACAGCTTCACCGTGCATGGCCCCGACGAGTTCGACGCGCCGCGAGCTTGGCGGCTCGGCGACAAGCAGGCCGACGCGGCGTTTGTGGTGGCGATCACGAGTTACTGCTCGGCACAACTGCGACGGTGGGCGGCTCCGGAGCATTGGCCGCGAATCCACGTCCTGCGGTGCGGCGTGAGCGAGAATTTTCTCGAAGGCTACGCACCCATCCCTCCGGATTCGCGCACGTTCGTGTGCGTGGGGCGGCTCTGCCCCCAGAAGGGACAGCTCGTGCTCCTGGAGGCGGCCGCTCGCCTGCGCGACGAGGGCCTGAGCTTTCGAATCGTGCTGGCCGGCGATGGCGAAATGCGACCCGCGATCGAGCGCCGCATCGCCGAGCTGGGTTTGGAAAGCATCGTTCATATCACCGGCTGGATCGGCGAGGCGCAAGTGCGCGAACAAGTCCTTGCCGGGCGAGCCATGGTGCTGCCCAGCTTCGCCGAGGGTTTGCCCGTCGTGATCATGGAAGCCATGGCCCTCGGTCGGCCGGTCATCAGCACGTACGTGGCGGGCATTCCCGAACTGGTTCGGCCGGGCGAGACCGGTTGGCTCGTGCCCGCGGGCAGCGTTGAGGAGCTCGCGGAGGCCTTGCGCGAAGCGTTGCTCGCACCGGTGGAACAGCTCGACCGCCTGGGCCGCAACGGCCGCCGTCGCGTGATGCGGAATCACCGTGCATCCGTTGAAGCGGGACGTTTGGAAGAGCTCATCTTGGCGTCGAGGCAAAGCAATGGACGGCAGAACGAGTAAGCGGGTGCTCGCGATTTCTTCCGGCGGAGGCCATTGGGTGCAGTTGCTGCGGCTCGAGCCGGCATTCGATGGCTGTGACGTGGCGTACGCGACGGTCTCTCCCAAGTACCGAAGCGAAGTGCCGGGGCGGCGATTTTATGTCATCCGCGACGCGACGCGATGGAATAGGGTGGCTCTGCTCGTACAGGCCGTGCAGATCGCGCTGATCATGCTCTGGGAGAGGCCCGACGTGGTGGTCTCGACGGGGGCGGCTCCGGGTTACTTCGCCATGCGGCTGGGAAAATTGCTCGGACGCCGCACCATCTGGATCGACAGCATCGCCAACGTCGAGCAACTGTCGATGACCGGGCAACTGGTCGGCCGGTACGCAGATCTCTGGCTGACGCAGTGGGTGCATTTGGCCCGGCCTGGTGGACCGTACTTCATGGGGGCGGTTCTATGATCTTCGTCACCGTGGGGGCTCAGATGCCGTTCGATCGGCTGATCCGTGTCGTGGACGAATGGGCCGGCCGGCATCAACGCACGGATGTCTTCGCACAGATCGGTCAGGCACAGTATCAGCCGCGGCACATCCGTTCTTGCGAGTCCATGGGGCCCGACGAGTTTCATGCGACGCTGGAGGCGGCGAACGCCGTCGTCGCCCACGCGGGCATGGGCAGCATCATCTCCGCCGTCGAGCGGCGAAAGCCTATCCTGGTCATGCCGCGGCGGAGCGATCTGGGGGAGACGCGCAACGACCACCAGGTGGCCACGGCTCGGCAGTTCGGGGCGCTCGGGCTCGTCGAAGTGGCCATGGACGAGCACGAACTGGCGGCCAAGCTGGAGCGGATCGATGAACTGCAGGCAGCGCCAGGTCCCGACGGTAGGGCCTCGCCGCACTGCGTCATGTGTCCTTTCGCCGACAAGCCCGAGCGATGTGCACAGCGGGCCGTCACGTCGGCGTGTCCTCATCTGCTCTCGGCCGTCCACGCCTTCCTCGCCGAGGAGCATCCGGCCATCGAGCAATACGCCATCGCGCCCGCGGCGGCGGGCATCGCCTGAGGATTCTCGTGATCGTCAGAGAGACTGGCATACGGCATCGCGGCGCGGACAACGGCCGCTTGCTTACGGACTGCCCCGAGGACCACGGTCGCCGGCGACGACTGCCCGGCGATCCGGATTGGATCGTCTGCATGGGCGGCGAGGACTGGTACTATCACAGTCACGCCCACTTCGACATCCAGGTCATGAAGCGGATGGCTCGGCGCTGCCGCGTGCTGTACATCTGTTCCATCGGCATGCGCATGCCCAGTCTGCGCCGCGACGCTCAGTTCTGGACGCGAATCCGCAACAAGCTGGCGAGCGTCAAGCATCAGCTTCGCCGTGACAGCGAGAACCTGTGGGTGTACAGCCCGCTGCCGCTGCCGTTGTACCAGTGGAGCTGGGGCCGGTCGCTCAACCACGCCCTATTGGGCGCTCAGCTTCGCACTGTCTTTTCACGGTTGAGCATTTACAACCCGCTATTGTGGATCAATACGCCGACCGGCTGGCCGGTGGTGAAGCACTTGAGACATCGAGGCGTGGTGTACCAGCGGACGGACGAGTATGCGGAGTTGCGGTTCGACAACTTCAATGCCGATTACGTGCGGGCGGTGGACGGCGAACTGTTGCGGACGGCTGACCTTGTGTTGCACGTCGATGAAGGGCTGCACGTTCGTACTCAAGGATTGGCTCGCGCGGCACTGTTGCTCGAGCAGGGTGTGGACGAACGCTTCCTGGAAGCCGACGGCCCGGTGACGGTTCCGGCGGACCTACCGGTGGGCCGCGGCCCGATCCTGGGATATGTCGGCAACCTCGAACCGCACAAGTTCGACGCCGAACTCGTGCGGGCCACGGCCGAGCGATTGAGCGACTGCTGTTTTGTGATCATCGGCCCGTATCACCAGAATGCCGACGGCCTGCGGCGCTTGTCGAACGTGCATTTTCTCGGCCCCAGACCGCACGACCGGATTCTGGACTACGTGCGAGCGTTCGACGTGTGCATGCTTCCCACCGCGCGGACGGAATGGGGACTTCATTGCAAGCCCATCAAGCTGATGGAGTATCTCGCAGCCGATCGCCCGGTGGTGGCCACCCGCACGCCCGCGTCCGAGCGGTTCGCGGATCTGGTGTATATCAGTGATGAGCCCGAGTTGTGGGTGCTTGCGATTCGCGAGATTTTGGCCGGCAACAGCCATGGCCGCGGTGTCGCCCGGGCTCGCGTCGCCGGTTGTGCGTGGAATCGGCATGTCGATCGGATCTGGGCCGCATTGGCTGAGCTGCAGTTGGCCCATCAGTCCCCTTTGAACCGAGATCGAAAGTTGGTGCCATGACCCTCATTCGAACGCTCTATCCGATTTACTGTTCCGACAACGGGATCGGCCACATCTGCATGTCGCTGTGCCAGCACATGCGTGATACCGAAATGGATGTGCGGCTGACCGTTCCATCCAGCGAACCTTCGGACCGACGGGAGTTCGTGCGGGACGCCGTGCCGCCCATGCTGCGGACTTTGAGTTGCCGGCGCTCGCTGCACGGTCTGAGGCACTGGTGCACGGAGCGCTGGTATCTCCGTCAGTTCAAGGCGCAAGAGATCGCCTACATCTGGCCGGGAACATCGCCGCGAGTATACGAGCAGTTGAAAGCCCGCGGGCACACCATCGTCATGGAGCGAATCAACTGTCATCGGGCCACCGCGTACCGGATTCTCGAGGAGGCTTACGATCAGCTGGGCTGGCCGGCGGTTCACGGCATTCGGCGAGAGCACATCGCCGAGGAGAAGTACAAGCTGGAACTGGCCGACCTGGTCTTCTGCCCCAGTCCGCTGGTGCGGCAATCCATGCTTGCGGCGGGCGTGCCGGCGGAGAAATTGCTGGCCACCAGCTATGGCTGGGCCCCGGAGCGGTTTTGCGGCCAGCACCGCGCGTTGGAGCGGGCGGGCGGCATCACCGTCCTGTTTGTCGGGCTGGCCTGCGTTCGCAAGGGCATTCACCTGCTCTTGGAAGCCTGGTCGCGGGCGAAACTTGAAGGTCGTCTGGTGCTGGCGGGCGACATTGCCGCCGATGTGGCTGCCCGGTGTGCCGATCAGCTCAACCGGCCCGATGTCGTGCGTTTGCCGTACTGCACGGACGTGGCCGCGGTGTATCGTTCCGCCGACATATTCGCTTTCCCCAGCCTCGAGGAGGGCAGTCCGCTGGTCAGCTACGAGGCGATCGCATCGGGCCTGGCGTGTATCGTTTCGCCCATGGGGGCGGGTGAGATCATCCGCAACGGCCGCGAAGGCATTGTCCTGGACCCCTATGCCGTCGACGAATGGGTGGAAGCATTGCGCCGGTTGGCCGGCGACGCGGAGTTGCGGGAAGGCCTCGGGTGTCAGGCACGCCTGCGTGCCCAAGAATACACCTGGCAGCAAGTCGGCCGGCGACGGCGCGTTGCCTTGCAGGAAGCGCTCGCCATTCATCGAACCGCTCCGGCGGAAGCCATTCTGGTGCGTTGAACATGACCGATACGCTGACTCACAACGATCGCAGCGCGACGCTGTCCGGTACATCAGTGCATCTGGCGGCGCGGCCTCTCCGCGTGTTCTACGCCTCAGGACCGGGCGACAACATCGGCACGTACCGCCATTGGAAGCAAGGGCAGGACGATCCGGGCGAGCCGGTCGTCGCCTACTCGGGCCAGTTCTACGATCTGTGTCGAGAATACGGCATCGAAGCCTATGTGCTTTCGACTTGTCCTCGGCGCGATCGCGTTCGCGACGGATCGTTGCGAATCGAACATCGACCATATGCCGGGCGCGATGCCCGAGGCGTGCTGTTTCATCTCGCCCAGTTCTGGTACGGCCTGCGACTGATCGTTTCGGTACTGCGGTTTCGAGCGAACGTGGCCATCATCAACGAGGGCGTGCAATGGTTCATGCTGACCCCGCTGAGTTGGGCGGGCGTGCGGCTGGTGCCTTCGTTGCACGTGCGGCTGCGCTGGCGGGGACGGGATCACCTGCTCTGGCGGTGGATTGACCGGCTGAACGGTCGGTTCTTCCGCCTGCACTGTGCGGCCATCCTGGTCGCCTCGCGACGGATTGCCGATGACGTCGAGCGGCTGTCGGGAAGAGCCGGCCTGCCCATCGTGGAGTTCCTGCCGCTGTACCGCCGAGCGACGTTCGATTCGATTCGGCCCGCTGATCACGGCCGGCGTCCGTTCAATGTGCTGTTCGTCGGACGGATCGAGCCGAACAAGGGTGTGTTCGACCTGCTCGAGGCGGCTCGGATGGTCTGGGCCGAACTGGACGACGTGCACTTTCACGTGTGCGGAGTCGGCTCGGCCCTGGCCGAGTTGCGCTCGCGCGTGAACCAGGACCAATCACCCGGTCGCGCCCCCTTGCCCGATCGATTTCATCTGTACGGCCACTGCAACCGCGCCCGTCTGGCCGAGATGTACGCGATGGCCCACGTGGTGATTGTGCCCACCCGCTCCGACTTCGGCGAGGGCTTTAACCAGGTGACGGCTGAAGGCGTATTGACGGGACGGCCGGTGATCACCTCCTCGGTCTGTCCTGCGGTCGAGTACGTGCGGGACGCGATCGTGGAGGTGCCGCCCGACGATGTTCGAGCCTACGCCGACGCTATACTGCGACTGACCCGCGATCGCGAGGAGTACGAGCGGAAGCGTCGTGCTTGCCTGGCGCTCCGGGAGCAATTCTATGATGACCGGCGCAGTTGGGGGGCGGCCGTCCGCCAGGTGATGCGGGGGGCGTAAAAACGCCAACCCCGCGACCGAGACCGGCCGCGGGGTTGTGCTCTCAGATCGTCTTCACATGACGCTACGCGGATTACCGCTCATAGGCACCGACGTCCGCCAGACCGGTCCGCAGTTTGTTGCGGGCATCGACCGGCACGACAGGCGACATCCGATCAACCAACGGCGAGTTGCTCTGCGGCACGCCGTCCGAGTCGAGACGGTTGGCCCCCGTGGTCACATTCGTGCCGCGGGTCACGCTGGGATCCACGAAATGGTTGTGGCTCCAGTCCGAGTAGTCGATGTTCGCGTCGCTGCCGCCGATCGCGAGGAATGCGAAGTCGCATCCCTTGACCGACATGTTTCGGATCCGGCAGTCCTGCTTCGTGCCGGCATAGGTGTCGGGCATGATGCCCATACCCTTGACCGTGAACGAGCAGTGCCACCAGAGCATGTGATCCACCCAGCGGTACCAGCCGCCCCAGCCATGCGAATCGCTCCGCATCTGCATGTAGACGTTCACGAACGCCATGCCCTGGGCGTAATCCGGCGGACTGTTGATGTCCGACCGGATGAACAGGCTCTGGTACTTCAGGTTGGTGGCCCGCAGGTTGTAGACAATCACGTTGTGGTCGTTCCAGCCGCCTGCGTGCTGCCAGGCGTCGGCGTGGGCGCCCGTCGAGAGCGGATCCACGTCATCCACCACGCAGTTGAAGATACAGGGCACGTTCTGGAAGGCGTCATCGCTGATACGAGTGATGGTCAGGCCCCGGCACAGGTCCGAACCCGACGTCGCCTGGTGCACCTCGGTGATGGAGCACCCGGTGTAGTACAGGTTCTTGTACTCGGAGGTGAGCGGGTGAGCGGTGGTGATGCCGCGGCCGGCACCGATCAACGTGCAGTCATCCGCCCACACCACAACCTGGCTGCGATCGTTGTAGCTCATGCCCATGACGCCCGAGCCCCTGAGCGTGATGCCGCGGACCGCGATCTTGCGGGTGGCCACGATGCCGCCGGACGTCAGGATGGTGTTGCTGCGGGTGCCGCCCGCCGCGGTGGTGATGGTGAGCCACTCGTTGTCACACGCGATGGGGCCGCTCGCGCCGCCGGCGCTGCAGACGTGGGTGCCCGGCGTGAGCCGGACGATTCCGCCGTCGGCGTTGTTGCCCAGACCGAGCGAGTTCCGGTAGGCGCGGATCTTCGCGATGGCCTGGCCGACCGTCCGGAACGGCCTCGTGCTGTCGTTCACCACCGCCGTGCTGTCGTTGCCGTTGGGGCTGACCCATGCCTCAGGCTGAGGCAGCTTGCCCGTCGCGTTGACGACCAGCCGGAGCGGATCCAGACCCAGCCCGCCGCCGTCCGTGTTCTTGTCGCGGACGCCGCCGTCATTGCCGTAGACCGTCGCCTCGACCGTGAACACACCGTCGCTGGTGAATTTGTTGGCGCTGATCGGCGTCCAGTATTCGTACACGCCGGTCTGCGGGTTGAGCGTCATCTCCGTCACGTCAACCGGCGACGGACCCGTGTAGCCTTGCCCGTAGATGTTGAATCGGACGCGGGCGATGCCGTACTTCGAGAACGCTACCACGCCCACGTTCAGCGTCCCGGACGGGTTGATCCGCTGGTAGGGGACGGTGTCCCACCGCGCGATCGGCTTGAGCTTGGTCTGCGGAACGTTAGCGAACTGCATGATCACGGAGAGAGTGATTGCCGCACCAGTCGAAGGCGTCACGGTGATGGTTCCTTGATAGGTGCCGGGAGTCAGTCCCGTCCGGTTTACCGTGGCCGTGATCTTGTTACGGGTTCCGGCACTACTTCCACTCGTTGCGGAAAGGGTCAGCCAACCCACGTTGTCCGACAACGTGTAATGTAGTGTCGAACCGCCCGAGTTCCACACCTCAAATGTGAGATTTGTGGTGCTGAGCCCAAAATCCAGCACGCGGGGGCTGACCGCGAGTGTCGGCGCACCGGCCGGACCGACTTTGAAGTTGCACACTTGGACAGACTGCGTAGCGGAGCTGGTCCACGGTGCCCAGTTCGCCAGTGAGGTGACGTTCATTTGCTCAGCGCGGAACGAATAGTTCTCGGCGATGAGTTTCTCGGTCGATCCGGGCGCCGTCACGTACACGCTGTAGGAACGCGACGGAACGCTGACCGCGAGCCGGAAGTGATACGTCCTGCCCGCGGTGTAGGCCAGGTTGAGATCGGCGCTGTAGGCGTTGTCGCCGCGGACGTCGATCAGACCTGCGCTGTTGAAGCGAACGGCCACGGCGGAGTCGGCGTAATCGGCCACCGGCCCGGCGGACAGAATCACGCCACCGTCCATGTTGGCGGTGCTGGGCGTGGCGTCAAACTCGACCGTAAACGCACCCTGCTGGGCGGCCATGGGCGTGTTCTGCCAGCCGGCCGAACCGCTCACGCACGCGCCCGGCGGAGAAGTGACGGTGACGGTGAACTCCTTGGTGGAGGACGCACCGCCGTCGTCGGTCACCTTCAGCACGACCTTGTAGCTGCCCGGCTTGGTGTAGGTGTGGGAGGCCGTGATCGTCGTGACCTTGGCCGAGCCGTCGCCGAAATCCCATTCGTAGCCGGCGATCTTCCCGTCCGGATCGCTGGTGCCGGTGGCATTGCACTGAACGGCCAGCGGCGCTTCGCCGCTGGTCGGCGTGACCGTGCCCGAAATCACCGGAGGCTTGTTGCGCACCTTGGCCTTGGCCACGAAGTTGCAGACCTCCATGGTGCCGAAGCCCGCGTAGCCGGCCCATTCGCTCAGGCTGGTGGCCGACATCTGCTCAGTGCGGAAACTGTAGTTGGCGGCAATCTGCTTTTCGGTTCCGCCGGCCGGTGTCACAAACACGTCGTACGTGCGGGCCGGGATGTCCACGACCATGCGGACGTGATACTTCACGCCCGGCGTATAGGGCACCGCGCTGACCGCCGCGTACGCGCCGCCGTTACGGGCGTCGATGGTGTTGTCGATGTTGAAGCGCACGGCCGCAGCCAGCTCAGCAAAGCCGAGGATCCGCTGCGACGACAAGCCAACCAGACCGTCCAGGGCGGCCGAGCCCGGCGTAACGTCGAACTCCGCGGTCATCAGATCCGTGAAGGACTCCATCTTCACGCTTTGCCACACGAGTGACGCCGTCCCGCAGGTCGACTCTTGAACGGTGATGTTGATCGTCGTGGTCGAGGTCGCACCCTTGTCATCGGTGACCGTGAGCTTGGCCGAATACGTCCCGGCCTTGGTGTACGTATGGCTGACCTTGGCTCCCGATCCGGTCGTGCCGTCGCCAAAGTTCCAGGCGTATGCGGTTACGGTTCCGTCAGGATCGCTGCTCGCGCTGGCGTCAAAGTTGACGGTCAGCGGCGCGGCACCGGTGGTCGGCGTGGCATTGGCGGTTGCTTTGGGGGCCTGATTGGGCGGGTTCGTGACGATCGTCACGGTGGCGGTGGCCTGGGCCGACTTGTCGTCGGTCACGGTCAGGATCACCTTGTACGTTCCGACCGTGGTGTACGTGTGGCTCACCTTCGCGCCCGTGCCCGTCGTACCGTCGCCGAAGTTCCACGTGTAGCTGGTGATGGTGCCGTCCGGATCAGTGCTGCCCGAACCGTCGAACTGGACGGTGAGCGGAACTTGGCCCGACGCGGGAGTGGCGGTGGCTTTGGCGCTGGGGGCCGCGTTCTGAGCGGCGGCCACGAAGTTGCAGACTTCCATGCCGCCCATGTCCGCGTACGAGCCCCAGTTGTCCACGCGCGTCACGCCTTGCTGCTCGGTACGGAAGGCGTAGCCCGCCGCCAGTTGCACCTCCGCGCCGCCGGTGGGCTGCACGTAGACGTCGTACTTGCGAGAGGCCACGTCGGCGATGATGCGGAAGCGGTACTTCACCCCCGGCGAGTACCGCACGGTCGTGCGGGCCGCGAACGTCCCGCCGTTGCGGACGTCAATGGTGTTGGCGGTGCTGAAGCGCACGAGCATGGCGAAGTCGGTGAACCACGCGCCGGCGCCTTGAGAAATGCCGATCAGGCCGTCCATGCCTGCGGCCTTGGGTGTGGCCTCGAATGTTGCGGTGAACGTCTTGTCGAACGGCCCCATGGCCGTGGCGGTCCATGTGGTGTTCGCCTCGTGGCACCCCGTGCCCGGAGTCGGCTCCTTGACGTAGCACACGTTCAGCGTGCCCGTGCCGGCGTAGGCGCCCCAGTAGTTCAGGCTCGTCGCTCGCTGATGTTCACTGCGGAACAGCAGGTTCTGGCCGATGAGTTGTTCGCTCTGGCCGGGTGGTGTCACGTAGGCCGAGTAGGTCCGGGCGGGAACGTTCACCTCCATGCGGATCCGATACGTTCGGCCGGCAGTGTAGGAGATGCTGCGGTTCGCTCCGTAGTTGTTTCCGTTGCGAGCGTCGATCGTGCCGTCGATGTTGAATCGGACTATGGCGGCAAAGTGGGCGAAAGTGCTGCCTTCGTTCGTCGAGAGTCCCACCAGTCCGTCAGCGTTCGCGCTGCTCGGCGTGGCATCAAACGTGGCGGTGAACGTGCCGGTCTGCGCGGTCATGGGCGCCGTCGCCCATGTCGTGGTGCCGGTCAGGCACTGGGCCCGAGCCGGCGCCGCGGTCGATAGCGCGGCGGCCAGGCCGGCCAGTACGGCAATACCGGCCAGCCCGCCGGTGAACCTCCGGCGGGTGGGTGGACGGCAGTCCCGACTGTTCGGCTGCCCGCGACTCGGCAATCCTTGCAGCATGTTTTCCTCCTCCATCGTCTTGATGGAACAAGTGATCCCGGCCCGTGCTAACTGCATGACAAACGGGCCAGTTTATCCACAAGTCCTGTCTGTAGGGCGGTGCCCACCCTCCGCACGGCCACCGGACGGCCGGCGTGAAACACCGCCGTCTCGCTGATCGTCTTTACCGCTCGCCGGGACTGCCGCGCCGCAATCCTCGCTCGAGCGAAGGTTCGGGGGGCGTCGGCCTCGTCGTGCCCAGCGCCCGGTTCAGGGGGTCTTGGTGGTCAGTAGAACTCGGCTTGTTGCTCCTGGTCGAGGTTCCCATAACTCCTGTCCAATCCTACCGGGCAGGAGAGTCAATTCAAGAGTGCCCCCAGGCAAAAATAGGCAAAACCATTGGGAACAACGCAGGCGACACACGGTTTGGCCCGCTTGTTGGTGAACCCAAATGCAACATTGCGGAGCGGTCCGTTCGAACGCTCGCGTTTTTCGACATGTCGGCGCTATCAATCTTCATTCCGCGTATTCGGGGTCACAAAAATGGACGCGAAGAAAAGCAACACCTCCGAGATGATCTCGACCAAGATCGATTTCTCCCATCGGCGCATCGCCAAGCTCGCCAACATCATCGAGCTCGCCGAGATGTTTTTTCCCGGAAACCGCAATCAGCAGTATGCGTTTCTCGTGATTTGGGTGCGTCTCAAATGGCGCACGGAAGGCATTGTCCCCAATCTCGGACAGTTCGTGACCGCGCAAGGCGTGTCGCGCCGCACACTCGAACGCGTGCGGGCCAAGATGCGGCGTATGGGCCTGCTCGAACACGTGAGCCGGTTTGACCCGCGTTTCGGGAATCGCGAGGGCTGGACACTCTCGGACAGCTTCGAAAAGGCACTGCACACCATGGCCCAGAAGATCAGAGACTTCAAAGACGTGGATAAGAGCTCGCAGGAACAGGACGAGCAAATGCTGGCTCTGGCCCGGGCGCGTCGAGACGAAGCGCACGAAACGGAAGAGTAGCCGTCGAGCCAAGTCATCCGGGAGTCCTGTCATGCGGGCCATTCTCCTCGCCGGCGGGCCGGTCCATCATCGACCGGGCGGTGCACTGGGACTGCCGCGGCCGTTGTGGCCTCTGGCCATGCGACCGTTGATGCTCCGGCTCGTCCATCGGCTGGTCGAAGGTGGAACGCAGGCCCTGAGCGTTTGTGCGAACGGACAAATTTCACTCTACGCCGGCCTGTTGGGCTGCCAGCACCTCGGTTTGGACGAGTTGTGCTTTGTACAGGACGCCATGCCTCGCGGGCCGGCCGGATGTCTCAAGGACAACGAGACGTTCGTGCGAGGCGAGACCTTCCTCGCCGTGAACGCTGCATGCTGGCTGGACGATCCGGTTGAGACGCTCGTCGAGCGTCACCATCGACAGCGCAACCATCTGACGGTTTTCTGCAACGCGCGAATGCGTGCTCCCGGCGGGTTGTACGTCGTCGAGCCCGAAGTGCTCGACCATATCCCGGCGGCCGGATACTGCGACATCAAGGAACAACTCATTCCCCGATTGCTGGATCGAGGACTTCGCGTGGGTGCTTTGTCGCTGCATGGAGCGACCGAAGAAGTCATCCACGTTCAATCGTATTTGCACGTTCATGCTCAGTGGCTCAACCGTCGGTTGCCCGACGAGTTGGCGAGTTGCCCCGGTCAGTATCGATCGCTCGGTTCCGATGTTTGGGTATCAACTGATGCGAGCATCGGGAGAAACGTGAGGTTGTTCGGACCGGTCATCGTGGGACCTCGCGCTAAGATATTGGATGGTGCGGTCGTGATCGGCCCGGCATGCATCGGGCCCGAGACCTGGATCGGCGAGAACGCGATCATCACCGAAGGCGTGATCTGGGCGAAGGCGTATGTGCCCGCCACTGCATGCGTGAATCGCGCTCTTGTGGTACCGGCCGATGAATCCGCCGCCGGGCATCGCCTTGCGTTCGCCTCGAGATTTCGCCGACGCGTTTTGTCTCAGTTGGGGAGCAGTAGCCATGTCCGATATCACCAATGAACTGCAGGCACTGAGCCGGCTCTCACCGGTACCGGACGCTCCGGTGCTCATGCCGGCGTATCCCGGTCAGACCGAGGAAAAGTCGCGAACGAGCGTGTCGCTCTCGGCCACGCTGCGCCGGCGCTGGGCGTTGATCCTCGCGACTTGGATCGTGGTCACGGGCGGACTCACCGCTCTGATCTGGACGCAGTTCCACATCGAGTACGAAGCGGTGGGGCTCGTTCGGGTGGCTCCGGTGATTCGACCAATTCTGTTTCGCGATGAGGAGAGCGGCTTCCTGCCGTTCTACAACGCGTTCATGGCCGCCCAGATGCAGAACATCAAGACGGCGACGGTGTTGAAGCGGGCCGTCGAAGCGCCCGAGGTCCAGGCTCTGCAATGGGTGTCGAAGACTTCCGATCCGGTGGCGTATCTCTCGAAACATCTCAAGATCGAGAATCCGGATGCCGGCGAATACATCGCCGTGTCCATGATGGGGCCCGATCCGCGCGAGTTGGCTCCGACGGTCAATGCCGTGCTGCGGGCCTACGAGCAGAAGGTTCTCGCCGACAATCAAAGTGATGACACAGCCCAACTGGAACTGCTGTACGACAAGCAGGAGAAGCTCGAACAGGAGCTGCAGCAGCAACACAAAGAGCTGTACAGCTTCGCAACCGAAGTCGGGACGCTGTCCTTGGGTGACCACAAAGAAGCCGCCGCCGCGGGCATTCAAACCATCCAGGTCAAGCTCAAGGAGGCCCAGGCCGCCCGCGTCGCCGCCCAGGCTCGGCTGGAATCGCTGCGTCGGCGCGGCCCCGCGCCGCTGTCCTCCGCTGAGTTCGATCACCTACAGCAGCAGGTGCTCTTGGCGGATGATGAACTCGCGTCACTGAACGTGGCCCGGCAACTGGACGAGCAACGCCTCATCTCGCTGTCCCGGCAACTCGGACCCGATCATCGCGATCTGCGCTATACTCGCGAGCGGGTGGAGCAACTGAAGAGCCGAATCGCCGAGCGCACGCGAGCGTTGTCCGAGTCCGTCAACGCGCTCGCCGAGGCGCGTGCTCGCTTGCTGTTTGAGGCGGAATGCCGGGCGGCCGAACAGGCCTTCGACGAAGCATCCCAGAAGGAAAGAGCGCTGGAGGAGGTTGTGCGCGACGATCTCAACCGCATGGGCACCATGGGCAAGAACGCGGTTCAGTTGCAGGCCCTGCAGAGCAAGACGAAGCTGACCGAGCAACTGCACGGCCAGGTCTCCGAACGTATCCAGCATCTGGAAGTCGAGAAGCAGCGACCCGCCCGGGTGAGCATCGATTCGTGGGCCAGCGAGCCGACGTCTCCCGCCCGCGACAAGCGGCCCAAGCTCACCGCCGTCGCCATCGCGGCCGGCCTGTTCATGGGGCTCGCGCTGGCTTTGCTCGTCGACTCGCGGGACACCTTCGTCCGAAACGTGGAGGATGTCCGGCAAAACGTGGGCCTGACCGTGCTCGGCACGCGATCCATGCCCAGTTGGCGGCAGGGGACCGACAAGGACGTGCTCGCCACGGTGGCCGAAGAGATTCGCGGCATCCGCGGGTGCGTGCTCTTTGCTGGCGGGAGTCAGGATTTCCGCAGTCTGCTCATCACCAGTCCCAACCCGCGCGAAGGCAAGACGCACACGGCAGGCGAGTTGGCGATCGCTCTGGCTGAGAGCGGCCGGCGGGTCCTGCTCATCGACGCGGACAACCGCAAGCGTGATCTCACGCATCAGTTGGGCGCGGACGATCGGCCAGGCTTGTCCGAACTGCTCGCCGACGGACAGGATCCCGAAGACTTCATTCTGAGTACGTCCACGCCCGGGCTGAGCTTTCTGCCGGCCGGGGCGATCAGCGACCGTTTCAGCGAACTACTGGTGCGGCCGGGTCAGCTCGAACGCGTGCGTGCTGCCTTCGACGACTTCGACCTGGTGCTGGTGGACTCTCCGCCCGTTCTGCTGAGCAATGACGCCTGTATCTGGGCCCGGTACATCGATACCGTTCTGGTCGTGTTGCGCGTCAAGCATTCTTCACGGGAGGACGCGCTGGCGGCCAAGGATAAGCTGACCCAGATGGGGGGACGCATCATGGGGGCGGTGCTCAACGGGGTGGAGCATCGGACTCACTACTACAGCCGTTACGCGTATGCCCCCAGTTGAGAGCCGGTCGCCGCTTTTTCGTGGCTGCCCCCGTCGGACACTCATTCCGTCGCTGCGATGAGCACACAGGCGTTTATCGTTGTCGCACCCGCTTCGCGCCGCGCGGCGTCGCCCGATGCCTGGGAGCGGGCGTGGCGCATGCCGCTGGTTCGCGAGCCGGCGATCGTTGAGTACTCGCGCTGGGTCGCTAGTCGCGTCCGAAGCGTCCAGTTGATCATGCCGGCCTGGCTGGCGGACCGGATCGAGGCTTCGCTCCGGGACGATCTTGTCGTTCATACGTACCGGCGCTATCTCGGTGACGGCACCTGGGGCCGCGCCGAGCCGGCCCACCGGGCGTCCGAGACCATGATTCTCGATGCGACTCGGCTGCCGTCCATCGATTTCGCCGCGGCTTTGGCTGCCCATCGCCGTAGTGGGGCGGCCATGTCCGTATTCTGTGGGTCGGGTCAGCGCGAGTATTGTCGCGAGCTTGTTAGATCGGGGCCCGGCGGCCTCATCGAACGTCCCATACGCCATTATGCGGATTCGATCGAAGACGCCGAGCCGAATCCGGTTCTCATCGTGTTATCGCGGCGGACGTTTCGGCCCGATCCGGGTACGTGTGTCGGTCACTTTGCGGCGATCGCCGATCACTTGCAGACGAGGCTGGGACGGGCGGGCGATAAGGTCCGATGGTGTCACCATCCAGCGTTGCGTTGTCATGCCACGCCGTTGGATGCACTGCACTGGCTGATCGAGCAATCGGCCGAACCGTCGGACGTCGGCCCCCTGAACCAGATCGCGAGTGTCGAGCCGGGCGTTCGACTTCACGGTGCGGTGCGGATCGGACGGGATGTTTCCATCGGCGCGGGCGCGGTGATCATCGGACCGAGCGCACTGGGCGACGGTGCGCGAATCGGCGCCGATGCCGTGGTGAGCCGCAGCATTATTCTGCCGGGCGAATCGCTGGCCGGAGGACATTGCTGTCACAATCGCGTCTTCGGAGCCCGCGGCGAGGTTTTTCGATCCGATGGCGAGTTGTACGACACGGACTTTCTCAGTGGAGTTACTCGTGCCATCGTTCCTTCGTTCGCCGAGCGTATCCGCCGCATCCGCGACTTCACCGTCTCCTCCGCCGGCTTGCTGTTGCTCGCTCCTTGCTTGGCGGTAGTGGCCTTGGCGATCAAGCTGACTTCTCACGGTCCGGTGTTGTCTCGCCGTCGTTGTCAGGGGCGCAATGGCATCGCATTCGACTGCCTCGAGTTCAGAACCACGAGTCACGATGCGGACGCGCTGCAGCATGATCCGCGGCTGACTCGACTCGGCGGATGGCTACGCCGGACCAAGCTCGACAAGTTGCCTCGGCTGGTGAACGTTTTGCTCGGCCACATGAGCCTGGTGGGGCCCCGGCCTGCACCCGACGCCGTGACCCGGTGTTGCCCCGCGTGGCGGCGGATTCGTTTGTCCGTGCGGCCCGGGATCACCGGCCTGTGGCAGGTCGCTCGGACCGACGACCGTCTCATCGATCCTCAAGAGCGGATTCATTACGACACACAGTACGTACAGGACCGTTCTCTATGGCTGGACGCGCAGATTATCTGGCAGACCGTTCGCATCTTGCTCCGGCTGGGGCCGAGCCCGCGATGGCTGACAAGCTGGAAACCCACGGCCGCGCCGCCGCCGGTGCAGGTACCGCCGAGGCGAATCCGTCAGCTCGAGCCGGTCTGACTCCGAAAGATACAGCGTCCTTGCCATGTTCGTCGATGGCTCAAACGGAATCGATCAGCCGTGAGCAGGACGCGCCGTCTCTGCCGCAGCCGCACGGGCGAACCTCGCGGATTGCATACGGGGTGATCGGTGCCGCTCTCGTACTCTACGTGGGTTTGTGCACGCCTCACCGTGACAGCATCTGGGAGGCCGATGCCTGGGAGCATCATCGGGCGGTCGTGGCCTTGACGCAGGAGGGATGGTGGCCAGGAAACCCGACTTATGCTACCGATGAGCCTTCGATCCGCTATTCACCCTATTCGATCGCGCTGGCAGCACTGTGTCGCTGGACCGGGGCTGATCCATACGCCGTGCTGAGTGGTGCCGCTGTCGTCAATACCGCACTGTTGATCGTCAGTCTTTACCTGCTGCTGGCAGTGTACGGAATGACCGCGATCGGCCCGTACGTGCTGATCGTGATGGTCAGTTTTTACGGCAGCGCGCCGGGATACGCCAACACGTATGCCTTGGCCGACCTGCCTTGGCACCAGGTGAATCCCTCGGCGTTGAGCTTCCCGCTCGCACTGTTCATGGTAGCTGCGCTTCGGGCAGGGGCACACAAGTGCCATGCGTGGTGGGAAGTACTTGCTCTCGCCGTGATGGGGGCGGCCTGCGTGCTCACGCACGGGCACACCGGCGTGTTTGCGTTCATCGGCATGGCAGCAGCGGCACTGGCCGGCCCGGCCGACGTCCGCATCCGGCTGTTTCGCCGGATAGCAGTCGTGGCAGTGTTATCGGGTGTCTTATGTATGGCTTGGCCGTGGTTCGACTTCCTGGCTGCCGTGCGTAACGTGCAGGATCGGGAGTACTGGTTCAACCCGTTCGTCTCCGTTCGGATGCTCACCGTCTGGAGCCTGCCCGCGCTGGCTTGCGTGCCGTTCGTGATCAGCCTGCGTCGAAACGAACTCATCCGTATGTGCTTGCTCACCGCGGGCGTCTGCTACGGCCTCGCACTGTTGGCGTTTCCGGCCCGCTCGTCGTTGTTGGCCAGACTACCCATGCCTGCGCTGGTACTCTTGAATGTGGCCGTGGCTGGCTATCTGTGGTCCGAAGGGCTGCTGAATCCCCGGTCGTGGAGCCGGTCGGTTCGCGATGTGCTCTCCTTCGAGCAGTCGGTCTCGCTGCCCGCCGGCGTCAATCTGCTCCTCGTCGCGGCGCTGGTTTACTGCCTCGTGCCGCAGATCGTGCTCATCGCCCGCGACCCGGCGTTGGCCCGACCTTATATCGCGCCGATCCTGGCCAAGCCCGACAAGCGGTTGCACCTGATGGATCGGTTCGACCGACTGCTCGAGCCGGTCGGCCGGCGCGACGTGGTGCTGAGCGATGCCGTCACGTCGTGGCCCGTCCCGTCGGTGCGCGGCCGAATCGTCGCCGCGCTGCACTACGAGACTTTCACGCCCGGTCAGCCCGCCCGTGATCGCGACGTGTTCACCTTCTTCGCCACCGGCGATTGGCTGACTCGCCAGGAGATCCTGCAGCGTTACGGCGTCCGGTGGATTCTCTTGAACGAGTCGACCATGTCCCCGTACGTCATCCGCGATCTGCTCGAGCCCGACGCGGTTGTCGGTCGCGTCGACGACCTGGTCCTCATGGACGCCGGCCGCTGGCTCGACGCCCGCCGGGCGCGGCTCAGCGACTCTCCATCTCCGCCCGCCGGCCTGCTTCCGCCCGCATCCCCGCTCCGCCGTTCAGCCGGCCTTGACCGCGACCAACTCCGCTGATACCGTATACCTTCCGGCAGTAAACGGCTGGGCCATCCAGCGGCCGCCCGGCGACGGCGCCTCATCCGCCGCCTCGGTGCGCTCCCGACCTCGGTCCGTCGCCGTAACTGCCTACAATTAAATAGCTTGGAGAGGTGGCAGAGTGGCTGAATGCACCGGTTTGCTAAACCGGCGTACAGATAAAAATCTGTACCGCGGGTTCGAATCCCGCCCTCTCCGTTCAAGGCCGTGCTCCGATCCGAGCGCGGCCTTTTGCATGCGCTGCACTTTGACCCGCCGACGCTCCCATGCAACATGCATGAGCTCGAGAAGAGTATCCCGCAAACGCTGATCGAATGGCTCCGCTGTGCGTGAAGGGGGGCGCGATTCCTCCGTCCTCGCGCAAGAACTGATTGGCAGGCCTGCCTGGGACGAGGCTGGGCGAGTGCTTAGGGGCTGGTTTTATGGGACGTCGGCCAGATTTTGCGCGACTTTGCCCATTTTGTCCAAATTCACGAGATCGGCTGGAGGAATTGGCGGCCGTCCGCCGATACCAAGGTCTCCAAGCTATCCAGCTTGCCCAAATTAACAGACGGATAACGGGCGAGTTGACTGGGGGCCGGATACAGCGTCGGCATGGCGTGGCCGGCGGGTGACAAGCAACTCTTCCAAGAGGCCGGTGCGGAGCTACCGGCGGGTTTTTTGGACTTCCAGGCGGAAGCTTCCCTCCAAGCAGGATGCATGGGGTGAACAGGCGGTAGTCAGCGGGACCGAGCACCCGCTCAGGGAGACTCCGCGCCTTGGCGACGGCCTGGGAAAGGAAGATGACGATGAACGCGGAACGCATGGTCGATCGGTTTGTGGGGACGCTCCTGACGGGTCAGCGGCAAGCCTGCCGTGACGTTCTGGCCGAGGTTTTGGCCAGTGGGATTGAGCCGAAGACTGTGTACCGCAAAGTGCTCTGGCCGGCCATGGAAACGCTGCAGCGAATGTACCGGGCCGACCAGATCAACACGGCCACCGAGCACATGGCGACGCGGATCAGCCGGGCCCTGGCCGACCAGTTGCAGGCAAAGCTGGAGCGGCAGGCCCCCAATGGACGGCGCATTCTCATCACGTGTGCGGATGGGGAGCCCGAGGAACTCGGTGCCCAGATGTGTGCCGATCTGTTCGAGGCGGAAGGGTGGGACGTGTATTTCGTGGGCGGCGGTGTGCCGAACGACGAAATCCTCTCATTGGTCGGCCAACTGCGGCCGGAAATCCTCCTCATCTTCGGGACGCAGCCGTCGGGCGTGGCCAACGTTCGCAAGCTGATCGATCTCATCCGTGGCGTGGGCGTGAACCCCACCATGAACATCATGATTTCCGGAGGCGTGTTCAACCGTGCGGAAGGCTTGTGGAAGGAAGTCAACGCCGACCTGTTCGCGGCCAACGCCAGCGAAGCCCTGACTGTCGCTGCCAGTGCCGAACCGCGCGAGCATCCGGTGCCGATCCCCGGCGCTCCCAAGAAGCGTCGTCGTCGTCGCAGGCCGCCGCTCCTCGCGGGCGCCGACGCGTGAAGCGGGCCGCACGTGGGAAGGTGAGAACGTGCGAAAGTGGGAATGTGCGATCGCAAGATCGCTTCTGGTCACTTTCGCACGTTCTCGCTTTTTTGCAGCGCAAAGATTTCCGGATGCTGAGTCTTCACCAGCCCCCAGTCCCCAGCCCCTGGTCCCCAGGGCCCTCAAAACTGCTTCTTCGAATCCAGCAGAATGCAGATGGGGCCGTCGTTGACGCTGGCCACGTCCATGTGGGCGCGGAACATGCCGCGTTCGACGGTCAGACCGATACGCGCCAGTTCGTCGCACAGCTGTTCGTAGAGTTGCCGAGCCAGTTCGGGCCGTGCGGCAGCGTCGAAAGAAGGCCGGCGACCTTTGCGGGCATCGGCCTGCAGAGCGAACGCGCTGATGACCAGCACGCCGCCGCCGATGTCCTGCACACTGCGGTTCATCTTGCCGGCATCGTCCACGAAAATGCGGAGATTGGAGATTTTGTCGAGCATGTACTGGACGTCGGCAGGACCGTCGTCCACGGCCACGCCCAGGTACACGAGCAAACCCTGGCCGATGGCGCCGACGACGCGACCCTCGACGGTCACGCTGGCTTCGCTCACACGTTGAACGGTGGCTCGCATGCTCTCCTCTCCGGCATCAAGGCAACAGTTGCCACGCGGCCGCCGCTGCACAGACGAACGTGAGGATGTAGAAGCGACGCGGGCCGGGCCAGACGGCGGCCAGGCTGTAGGACACTGTCAGTATGCCGAACGTCGCGGGCGCAACCCATGGAGGAATCGCCCGCGAAGCCAGGGCGGTCGCTCCGAAAATGGCGATGACCGGCAGGACCAGCACGGCCAGTACGTACAGCGGCTCACGGAACGGCTGCCACTTCTCCGAATGGCTCGCCTTGTCGGCCAGGATGGCCAGCAAGCCCGCGGTCACGGCAAGCAGCAGCGGCCAGTACCCGAGAAATCCCGAATAGATGAATGTTCCCTCGGCCCGGATCACAATAAACGCGACCGTGGAAGCCGCTGCGGACAGCGCCAGCCAGCCGAGCGTCGATTTGCCCGTACGGCGAGCGGCTCCGGTGAGCACGGCGATCAGGAGCAAGTTGGCCAGGAGGCTCCAAATCCAGCGACCGAGTCTGTTGTCGCCGATGTAGACGTTGGGGAGCTTGGGCCAGAACGCAAGCTGACAGGAGACGAGCACGCCGATGGCGCCGAGCAGGAAGCCCAGCCGCCGGCATGGGTGAATGAGGCGGCCTGCGGTCGTCCAGGCGTGCCCGCCGTCGAGCTGCTGCAGCCAGACACTCGCGAGCCAGTGCCAAAATCCGGTCATCAAGGCCAGCCCCAGCAACGCCCGAGTGAACACGGCAGCGAAGTACTCGGCCTTGCTGCCGCGGATGTCGGGCGTGCCGAGCATGAACAGCGACAGGACGCCGAGCGTGATCAGACCCAGGCCGGCGTCGGCGAAGTTTTCATTCCAGCGGCGGGCGGCCAGGACGAGAATGGAGGCGCCGGCGAGGAAGGCGGCCACCGGCGTCAGCGGCGAAACGATGAACATACAGCCGAGAACGAGCACGGTCACCGCGAGGATCCCCGCGCTGTAGTGAAAACCCGGCCACGCGGGCGGGGGCGTGAGCAGGTCGTCCAGCCGATCCGGCCAGGCCTCCACCCGCCGGCGGTGGGCGAGCAGGCCGCCGATGGTCACGAACGCCGCCAGCGACAAAGCGGTGCCGAAGACGAACGGACTCACCCAGTCCACGAGGACGGCGCGAGAGATTCCGTTTTCCTCCTCGATCACCGAAGCGGGAATCTGCAGGGCCGACCAAAGCGACATCAGGACGAGAACCCACATCAGGCCGGTCATGATCGCGCCGTTGCCGGTTCGCCACCAACTGAGCAGGGCGGCAATGGCGATCAGGGCGGCGTCGATGGTGCCGACGGGCCAGATGCGCACCTGCCAGGTCGGTCGAAAGCTGAAGAACGGCAGCGACGGGATGCGGGTGAGCACGGCGGTCGTGGCCAGGAACAGCATGACCACCACGGCGATCAGCCCGAGCACGAGCTGAGTCACGTTGAGCACGGCTTGCAGATCCTGCCCCGTCCGCGTGGTGAGCGATTTGGGGCGGATCCGGTTGAACAGATGGGCCAGGATGCCCCAAATCAGGCAGAGGCCGGCCGCGACGTGGACGGTCCGTTCATAAGCGTTATCGCACGGCCACCGCAGACTGCCACAGATGGCGAACACCCCCAGACAGATCGCGGCGGTCAACATGGACGCTGTCAGTCCGATAGGAAACCGGCCGGACACCACTTCCGCCACTCCGTCGCTGTTACGAATAGGGTCGGGCATGCAGGTACTCAAGGCCCGCCGCGGAGGGCGGGCCGGGTTTGACTCATCTCCACACGCGCGGGGCAGCCGCGCTCGCCTTCAGACATCTATATGGCACCGTACCTCGTCGATACGGTTCGGGGCCCCATCCGAACCGCAACCGGGAAGCTGCCGGTTCCGGGGAGCGGGCATCTTGCCCGCCTTAAGAAGCGGGCGAGACGCCCGCCTCCCGAGACGTGCCCACGTAACATCACCTGAGAGCGAATCGCGGAGCGTTCTTGTCCCCCTTGTACGCGGACAGATCCGGACTTTCGGCAATTTTCGCCAGCTCCTTCCTCATCCACTCCAGCGAAGCGGGCAGTAGCTCCCGCGGCTCGGGCGGGCTGCCCGGCATTGGCCAACTGACGATGAGCCGCGTGTTGCTGTGGATGCCGTGCATCAGCACCAGATACCGACTCAGGTCCACGTTGCCTTGTCCCACGGGAGTGTATTGCTTGACCCCTTGCCCCGGCTCGAGAATCGCATCCAGCATATGCGTCACGCAGATGTGGCGCCCGATGCGCGGGACGGCACGGCCGGGCATGTCGCCGGCGGCCTGCGCCTGGCAGGGGTTCCAGCAGCCTCGGACCGAGGGATGGGCAACCGCATCCAGAATGAACCATAGGTCACGACTGCCGGCGAAGCTCCCGTCGTTCTCCACCAGGAGCGTGGTGCGACGCTCGGCTGCGTGGTGAGCCAGCTCGCGCAGAGCCGTGACGATGCGAAGCAGCACGACGTCCGGGCGGTGGAACCGCGGTACGGTGCCGGCTTTGATCGAGACGTACGGGCAGCCCAACTGGCCGGCCAGATCCAGGCTCTGGCGAACGCGGGTCTTTTGCTCCTCGAGCGTGCGGCCGTCGGGGCCATGCAGCGAACAGTCGGTGGCCAGGCAGGTCAGCTCGATGCCTGCCTGCTCGATGGCTTGTCGTGCGTTCGACGTCTCGGCCAGGCCGGCCCAGACAGCCGACTGTTGCCGGTCGCGCGGAGCACACAACTCGATGGCCTCATAGCCCAGAGCCCGGGCCTGCTCGAGCATCGTTCGCAGGTCCCAATCCGGGCATGCCGATGAACTAAAACCGATCTTCATGTTTGGCTCGAAATCTCTGCGGGCAACTCCGGGTGCCGTTCCGATCCACTTGGAAAAGCGGTACTTATCGCAATCCCAAGGTGTAGCGTACCAGAATCACATGGCGGGTCAACACGCCGGGGGGGGCGTTGGGGGGTGTATCTCGCACGCCTGCTCTTGGGGAATCGTGTCCGGCGGGAGATCATGCGGCAGCGGCACACTTGGGTCAAAAAAAAAGAGCGACGGGGCTAAACCCCGCCGCTCACTGGGTATGGGTTGTATTTCACTCAGGTCTCAGATCTAAAGCCTAAGGTCTTCTGGCTCAGTGCACTTCGACCACCGAATCCACGTCGCCGAAGGGGTTGGCTTCGCACAGGTCGTTGTACGGATCGCGGGTCCAGCGGCCGTCGATCACATAGCGGTAGCGATACCGGCCTGGGGCCAGCGGGAGCATGGCCCGGAAGCACGAGCCGTCGCCGTTGGGGATCATGGGCGTGGACTCGGGCGACCAGTTGTTGAAGTCGCCGGCGACGCTGACCCGCGTGGCGTTGGGAGCCTCGGTCACGAACAGCACGCCTTCCGCAGTGTTCCGCACGCCGTAGATCTGGTCGATCTTCTCCTGCACCTGCTCGGGCGTGGAGACCGCTTGCGTCCCGTTGCCGTTGCCGTTGCCGTTGACGCCGTTCTTGCCGAACAGCGGCTTGGAGGTGGCCAGGAGACGTTCGGCCTTGGCGGCGAGGTCGTCGGCCTGCCGCAGGAGCGTGGTCGGGATGAGATCGGGGCCGCCGGCAGCGATCAGCTCGCGCGCCAGCCGCACGAAATCGCGGAAGCCCATGCTGCCCGGATCGTACTCCGTGATCGGCTGGCCGAAGCTCGCGCCCTCGCGGAGCTTGGTGTTGAAGTTGATGAACGAGTGGCACATGAGCGGCTCGAACTTGCGCTTCAGTTCGTTGAGGATCTCGCGGCCGAGCTTCGTGCGCACGTCGTACAGGTTGGCGAGCACGCGAATCTCGAGCGGTTCCTCGCGGCCGGCGCGGATGGCCTCGATCGTTTCGAGCTGCTTGGTCAACCCTTGCAGCGAGAAGTAGCCAGTGTCCACCGGGATGATCACTTCGCCGGCTGCCCGCAGAGCGTTGCGGGTCAGCAGACCGATATGCGGCGGGCAATCGACGATAGCGAAGTCATACTTGTCGCTGACCGTGGAGAGAGCCGCGGCCAAGCGATCTTCGGCATCGCCGGCGGAGCCGACCTGCATCTCGAATTCCGACAACGCGGTCGTCGAGGGCGACAGATCGAAGTTGGCCGTGATCTGCCAGATGGTCCGCGTGATGTCCACCGGATTGTTGCTGGTGGCGCTGCGCAGCACATCGGCGATGCTCAGCTCGATCTGTTCCTCGGGCACCGCCAGGCCCAACGCGCAATGGCCTTGGGGGTCCATGTCCACCAGGAGCGTGCGCCGGCCCTCCCGAGCCAGGCACGCAGCCAGGTTGATACTCACGGTTGTTTTGCCACATCCGCCTTTTTGGTTGGCGATCGCGACTGTTCTCATGATCGTCGTACCTACCAGATCCTGATGGACCACTTATGGGCGCCCGTCGCGCCCGGGACCGCAGCCCAGCTACGGCAACCTTCGTTGGCCGGCGGCGGATGGCCCAGGAAAATCGCACCAATGCCGCCGCAGAGAAAAGATCAAGTCGCCTTAAACCAGGACTTGCGCTTTTATCGGTCGCACGACGCGCAAAACTTTACAGGTCTTATAACAACTAAAGTTTCTGGGTTGGCGGAGGTTATCTCAGGCGCCGGCGGAGGGGAGAAAACCCCGCGTGAACCGACAAAACTTGGCGAGGGCGACTTCAGGGACATGCTCGGACTGGCAGCGGTGCCGCGCGGCGGTGACGATAGTCCGCCACTCGTCCGCTGATGCCAGGAGACGCCGACAGAGCGAGACAACCGACTTGTTGCGGTCGAACCGTGTCGCTTCCTGTCGCGGATCCAGGATGGTGGCGAAGCCGCCCGGGCGACTGTCGCGGGGGTGAGCCCGCCACAGGATCGCGGCTCCGGCGGCAGCGGCGGCGAGGACGTCAGCGGTCACGATGCCGGTGGCCGAAGCGAACAGCGCGCACTTGGCTTGCTGATACAGCGGGACTCGATCGGCGAACCTCGGCAACGGGCCGGTTGCGGTCAGGCCGGCCACGTCTGCCCAGCCAGTGCCATAGCAGGCTACGGTAAGCCCTGATTCGACAAGTGCTTGGGCCAGGGCTCGCAAGATGAGCGTGCCGGCCACCGGGCCGGCCAGCGTGGCGAGAAGCTGCTTGCGGACGAATGCATCCTCGATCCGCATGCGGCCCCTGCGTTCGGTCTGGACCAACATGGCTTCGATGTCGCCGTCGGTAAACCCGTCGAGGTTCGGCCGGATCAACTCGAGGACGGCGTTCCAAATGGCGATATGCGACGGCAGATCGAATCCGTGGCTTTGCGAGTCGGTCGCGAACAGGTCAGCCACGATGGCCACGTCGATCGGTCGCTCGTCCCAGCCCGGTGGCTCGTCACAGGTTACCAGACAGGGCTGCGGGCGGACGCTAATCCGGGCCGGATCCACGCCGGCGCTGACCAGCCGATCGGCGACCACGGAGTCCACCGCGACGAACCGGTCAGAAGGGCCGATGCGCGTGGGGAGCGTATCGTCGACGGGCGTCGCATGGCTCAGCCAGTGAACGGCGGGCACCGCGGCCGGCAGGACGTCGGCGACGTCTCCCCGGCAGACGTCCAGCAGGAGGGCGAAGTCCGGCGCATGTTTCAGGCCGGTGGCCAGTCGAGCAGCCCGGGCGACCGGGTGGAGGTCGGCCGGACCGCGGACCAGTGCCGTCGCCGTCGCCCAGCCCACTTCGTCGGCCGCCGAAATCATCCCGTCGGTCCAAGCCTGCATCTCGTCGTCCGGGCGGATCGAAAGCAGGGCGATGACCGGTGGTCGACCCGCGGGCGGCGTCGGCGGAAGGGCGACCAGGCGGTTCTGCAGGTCGGTTAGTCTCGCCGCGCGTCTCTCTTCAATCGTTCGGCAGGCAGCTTCCACCGCACGTTGCAACGACGTGATCTCGGGCGGTGTCTGCCAAGGCCAGACCATGACGCGATCGGGCAGGAAGTGGCCGGGCAACCGCTCGAACGTCTCGACTATGGCTTGGGTGAGGTTGGCTGCGTCCGACAGGATCGTCACCAGACGACCATCGCGCAGCGGCTCGGCCAGGTCGTGCAGTTGAAAGGCGAGCAGCAGGTTGGCCGGATCTGTTTCCCAGACGAATAGGGCGCGGTGCCGTCCCAGTCGCTGCAACAGGAGTCCGATTTCGGTTCCCTCGCCTACGCCCGGCAGCAGAACGTTCGTGTTGCCGAGCTCGAACCGCTCGACGAGTGCGGCGGCCCGCACGTGGGGGATCGACGTTCGGCCGAACCATGTTGGGCGGCCATCGGGCTGGGGCAGGAGGAAGTTCAGGCGGCCATCGCGCGTGGGGGCGAGCGTTACCTCTGGCAAGCGGGGCAGGGCCGCGTCGATGGCTTCGGCCAAGTGTGGATGGCTGAGCCGCCAGGCGCGGAGATTGCGTTCGAAGATCCGTGCATCGAGTGTCGGTGTCGTGTCCGCCATCCGGTGGATCCCCGGCGGGTCGTGGACGGTCCGAGGGCTAGGCGGTGGTGAGCCGCACGATCAGCATGGCCACGAGAAACAGCGCCCAGCACGAATAGGCGATGATCGCAGCGGTCAGCGGCCAGCGAGGCAGCGGCGGTGAATCTCCCGGCGGCAGATCATTGTCCCAGATGGACTTCGGCCTTTCGGTCCGGGCATTCTCATCAGGTTTGTGGTCACTCATCTCGCTTGTTTTCCTGTTTCCCGCCCTGAATCTTCTCGACGACCTCTTCGAGGCTGAGCCCATCCAGCCAGGCGTGCCGTTCCTGCGTATAGTCGCCCTGACCGCCGTAGTATTGCTGCAGGAATCTCAGCGCACCTGCCGGTCCGAACCTCGCGAAAAGATCAAATCGAGCCTCCATGGTAGACAGTATATCACGCTTGATCAATGTTCTCGAACTGGTGAAGGGGCTGGCTCCGGCGATACACTAGCGGTTGTGCAGTGGGTTGACCTGTTCAGTCATGTCGTCGAGTACGATCCGGCCGCGGCGGATAGGCCTGCGCTGCCGACGGGTGGGGGCGTGTACCTGCTTACCGACGAGCACGACCGGCTGATTCAACTGGCGTCTGCGGCGGATCTAAAGCGGGCAATTCTGAATCGACTGATGCCGGCGTCGGCTCAACCCGAAGACAAAGCGAGCGGAGCCGGGGAACCACCGGCGCCATCTGCCGGCGAACCGGCTGCAGCACCCGCAGAGCCGCCCACTCCCGCGTCCAGCGCTGCCAAACGCCGGGCCGACCTCAGCCAGATCGTCCGCCGGATTCGCTGGCAGCCTGCTCACTCGGCGTTCGAG
Source organism: Planctomycetota bacterium (assembly GCA_029550525.1). Taxonomy (GTDB): domain Bacteria; phylum Planctomycetota; class Phycisphaerae; order UBA1845; family PWPN01; genus JACQVT01. The sequence goes on along the minus strand of JAKPHF010000008.1, from coordinate 195,206 downwards.
ATCACATACGAGTACTTACGGATCAGCCGATGCGTGTTGCCGGACACGTACCTGAAGAATGTCGCGTTCGGCCCAGCGTGGTTCGTGCACGTCGATCCGGCGGCCAGCATCCCGCGTTTCACGGTGAGCAAACTCGTCGCGTCCGGACCGGGCACCACGCTCGGCCCGGTCGCCACGCAGGCCGACGCCAACAAGTTCGTGCAGATCCTCGAGGATGCGTTCGATCTGTGCCGGTACATACACATCCTCGAGCAGGCTCCGCACGGGCAGCCGTGTGCGTACTATGAGATGGGCCGGTGCCCCGCGCCCTGCGGCGGGCTCGTTCCCATGGAGCGGTACCGTGAGATGATCCAAGCCGCCCTGCGATTCGCGGCCGGCGAACGGCGGGGCCAGTGCGAGGAATGGGAGGCGCAGATGCGCGAGGCCGCCGGCACGTTGGCGTTTGAGCGAGCTGCCGCCATCAAACAGCGCATCGACCGGGTCAAGGGCCTGGACCATGCCGCCTACCGGTTCGTCCGGCCGGTCCAGGCGTTCTCCTGGCTCATCGTTCAGCGGGGCGGGGGACGCACGCGCGTGAAGCCCTTTTTCGTCCGGGCGGGCAGACTCCAACCAGGCGATACCATCCGGCTCAAGGACCTCGACACGGTCGTGCCCGAATGGATCCGGGCGCTTCAGGGATCGGAGGCGGAATTACCTGAACCCGCCGCGGGCAGCGACACCGAGCGGCTGCAGGAACTCAGTGAAGATATCTGGCTGGTGAGCCACTTCCTGTGTCGACGCGAGCGGACGGGACTGTTTCTGGACGCAGCGGACCTGCCCGATGCGGTGGAACTGGCCGAGATGATCCGGAACGAGTTCGCGGCAAGGCCGTCAGTGCAGGACACGGCCACGCAGGTTGAAGTACCAGCCGATGACGAGGGCGGCAGCGCGCCTTAAAATAGCGGTCCGGGAGGATGGGGTTTGTCATGGAGGGTCAGGGTGCGCGCGATCATGGCGATGATCATCCCGGCGGTCGCGGCGAGCATGGTTGGTTGCAGCGGCGGCGGGAATCCCATCTCGATGGTCGGCACGGCCGGCAAGGTTGCATTCAAAGTGATTCGCGGAGCGGAGGCCGAGGTGACCCCGATCCGCATGGGCACGCCGGGCTCGCTCGCGGGTTACCGCACACTCCAGCTCGGCGAAGTCACCACGGACGTGCCGCCGATCTGCACGCCGCAGGTGCTGACCATGGTCCGCGGCGGGATCCGCAAAGGCCTGCGTCACGCCGATGTGATCAAGGCGTTCCCCGGCGGCGGCAAGACGCTGCGGTTCGACGTGCAGTGCCGCATCTACAAGGAAAAGGGTCTGCTGGGAGGCGAAGGGCGGCTCGACTGGCTGGTGACGCTGGTGGACGCCGAATCCAACGAAGAAGTCGGCGTCGTGTTCATCGAGGGAGTCAGTGAGTCGGCCCTGGAATACGGGGCGGACGACATAGCCGAGGAGAACACGCGGGAGTTGGCCAAGTTTCTCCGCAAGCACAACAAGAGGGATTGATTCGGCGCGGGCGTCGCAACCTCGCCGTTAAAAAACACGGCTCATGCCGTGGCATGCCGCCCCGAGGTATTTGACTGTGAAAGACACGCGGGACCTTGCAGGTCTCACCCCCCAACGCGCGATGGATTACTCGGGCCGGCCCATCGGTCCGCTGCGTCTGTCGCGAGCGATGAACCTGAATATCGTGGCCGGCTCGTGCATTATGGCCACGTTGGCCGTGCTCTGGCCCAACGCCAGTATCACGGCCGTCTTTCTCCAGGAGTGGCTCGGGGCGTCCAAGACGCTCATCGGGTTGAACTTCACGCTGGTCGGCGTGGCCACCATCACCGCCTTGCCGGGGGCGTGGTTCTTCAGCCGCATCCGCCGGCGGCGCGAGACATGGGTGGCGATGACCGCGACCGCCCGGGCGTTCATGTTCGGGCCGGCCATCGTCGCCTTGCTGGCTCACCATCGGGAATGGCACACCGAGCTGACCTGGATCTTCATGCTCTGCCTGTTGTGGGTGCAGGCGGGGGGCGTGTTCACGTCGCCGGGCTGGTGGGCGTGGATGGCCGATCTCATTCCGCATTCGATCTGGGGGAGCTTCTTCGGCCGTCGCTATCGCTGGATGCTCCTGGCCCAGTCATTCATGGCCATCGCGGCCGGCAAACTGCTGGACTGGGTGCACGGGCCCGAGTGGCAACGGCTGACGTTCTTCGGCATCTTCAGCATGGCGGCCCTGCTGGCCGTCATCGATCCGTTATTGTTCCTGCTCGTTCCTGAGCCCGTGCGCGGCGAACCGCGTCGGCGCACGCTGGCCTCGCTCGTTCGCGAATACTGGCGGCCCATCCGCGATCGCGGCTTCGCCCTGATGCTCCTGGGGGCGGGGTTGTACATGTTCTTCTACAACATGCCGCTGGTGTTCTTCCCGTTGTTCTTGCGGGGCGAGGAATACGAAGGCGTTTGGCTGGGCGGCCGCGCTTCGCTCGGGCTGCTCTCGCTGGTGATGGTGGTGTACGCGGTGGCCACGGCTTTGGCTGCCAATCAGTGGGGCCGGCTCGCCGACCGCATCGGCCATCGGATCGTCTGGATCCTCAGCTCGTTCGGCTTCTTTTCCCACATCTCGTTCTTCTTCATCAACGAGCGCAACTACGTGTGGCTGGCTCTGCTCAACGCCGCGATTTATGGGGCCGGTTTCGCCGGTCAGCAGGTGGCGGCGCAGAACCTCGCTTTGTCCATGGCTCCGCCACGCCGACGTGAGTTCTACACGTCCATGTATCTGGCCGTGGTCAACATCATCGGTGCCTTGGGCCCCATCACCGGCGGCTGGCTGGCCGACCGCTACCACGTGATGCATTCCGTTGCGCTACCCAGCGGTCAGCCCGCCAGCTACATCCATCTGCTGCTGGTCATCTCGTTCATCGGCATCCTCCTGACCGTGGGCCTGGTGATGGCTCGCGTACCCGACGCCCGAGGCACGAGCCTGCGGCCATGGTTCGGACGCTTGCTCAGCGGCGATCTGCTTCGGGTGGCGTGGAACATCAGTGTGCTGGGTACGGCGTTGGGTGTGCCGCGACGCGTGCGGGCCATTCGTCGCATCAACCGCCGCGACGGCAACCTCATGCTGCCCGAGATCGTGGCCGCCCTGGACGACCCCGACGTGACGCTGCGACGCGAGGCACTGCTCGCCCTGGGGCGCCTGGGGACGCCTGAAGCGCTGGATCTGCTGCGGTGGTACGTGTACGACCCGGATGCCGCCGTCCGCGCCCAGTCGCTGGAGGCCATCGCCCAATCCGGCACGCCCGATCGCGTCGACCTGCTCAAGCGGGCTCTGCACGATCCGGACAGCCGCGTGCGGCGAGCGGCGGTGGAAGCGTTGGGCCGAGACGGCGATCGCGAAGCGGCCTCTCACCTGCGGAGCATGTTGGTTGGCGAGCGCGACGGCGAAGTGCTCATGTCGGTCGCGGTGGCGCTGTCGCGGCTCAAGGAGTTCGGGGCCGTCCGCGAGATGCTGGATCTGGCGCTGCAATCGGACAACAGCACCGTGCGTGCCCAGATGCTCGTGGGCCTGGCTGACCTGCTGGGCGAAGCCAGTGAGTTCCACAAGCTTTGGCGACAAGATCGGCACTGGCGGGGGAGCAGCTTTGCGAAACTCGCCCGCCGTCTGCGCCGCCAGGCCCGGATGCTACCGCGGAATGACGCGGCCGCTCAGGTTCCCGACCGGACCACCCGCCGCAAGCTCCTGGATGAACTCGACAGCCGGATCGAGTCGTTCCTAGAGCTGGTGCAGGCCGAGAATTGGAAACAAGCCTTGCGCGTGTTGCGGCAGATCGCCCTGCACCTGCTGGTGCTGCGTTACGGCTACCAGGGTGATGAGGAGTACGCGCTCGAGTTTCTTTCCGCCGTCTCGCCGGGGCTGGCTCAGCGTCATTGGGCCGTGACTTATATTCAGCACGCATGCGATAGCCAGGCCTGCCAAGAAGCGGCCTGGGACGGCCTAACTTTGCTCGGCTTATATGCTCTGGTTCACGGTCAGCCGGCGACGTAAGGGGAAAAGACGACGCAGCGAGGGGGCGACGCGGTGACGCGGCGAAGGGGAGAAAAGGCGAGAGGCGACGCGCCCCGATGCGGTCGCGGAAGAGCTTCTCGCTGGTCCAGTTGATGACCTTGCTCGCCACGCGATAGCAGGTGGTTGGGGGCGACGGCCTTCGCCACCCCAATGTCCCTCATCTGTTCTCGAGTACGGTCTTGGGGCGGGCGAGACCCACGTGACAGCTTCGGCACTGGAGCATCAGCCGTGTACCGCAATCCTCGACGATGCTGCCGCTCGCGCCGCCGCACGAACTCTTGGTGTCCGCCCCCTTGGGACGATCGGTATCCTGGTGCGGGCGAAGCTGCAAAATCTAACCACCTCGGCTGAGCAGACGATATTGGAGGTGCGCAGGGCGGGCCTCTCCGTTGATGACAAGCTTGTGACCGAAGTGCTGCGCGAGATCGGCGAGGACTGACGGTGATACGATGCCGGTTGATCCAGCAATCCTGCTTGTTCACGGAGGATCACGCTCGGGGGGAGAGAATGTAATCGGAGCCGGGCTATGTGGGTCCGGTGAGTGGAACAAGAAAAGCCCCGGGCAATCCTGCCCGGGGCTTTCTCGCGGATGCGCTTCATCTTGCGGGATTTGTGTCGGTCAACCCGTTCTCAGCCCAGCGTCGCCATGACGTCTTCGGGGATGTCGAAGTTGGAGTAGACGTTCTGGACGTCGTCGTGATCTTCGAGGGCCTCGATGAGCTTGAGCACCTTCTGGCCGTTGTCGGCGTCCACGGTGACGCGGTTGGAGGGCACCATGGTCAGCTCGGACGAAGCGATCTCGATTTTGGCCGTAGCCAGGGCCTGGCGGACGGGCTCGTAGCTTTCGGCCGAGCAGGTGATCTCCCACACATCCCCCTGAAGCTGATAGTCTTCAGCACCGCCTTCCAAAGCGATCTCGGCGATCCGATCCTCGTCGGCCGCGGACTGGGGAACGGTGATGATGCCTTTGGAGGAAAACATCCACTTCACGCAGCCCGATCCCCCGACGGATCCGCCGGCGCGCTCGAAGATCTTCTTGACTTCCGGGGCCGTGCGATTGCGGTTGTCGGTCAGCGCCTCGACCAGCACGGCTACGCCGCCGGCGCCGTAGCCTTCGTAGTAGACCGTCTCATACGAGGTGGCTTCGGTGCCGCCGGCGCCTTTTCTGACGGCGTTTTCGATGGTGTCCTTGGGCATGTTGGCCGCCTTGGCGGCATCGATGGCGTAACGCAGCGCCAGATTCGCGTCCGGGTCGGGGCCGCCGGCCTTGGCCGCCACGATGATGGCTCGCGACAACTTGCTCCACAACCGGCCGCGGCGTGCATCGGTCACGCCTTTCTTTCGTTTGATCCGGGCCCAATGGGAATGGCCTGCCATAGGAATCGTTCTCCTTCTCGCTTTTGCTCAACCCAGTCCTGTCCCGCATGGGGACGGTCAGGGTTTGTTGGTTTGTACTCTGATCCTCGCGCGGGCACACGCCGCGCACCCAGCGGTTCAAAAGGCGAGACGATCCCTATCTTGGCGGAGGCCTTCCGATGCCAGCAGCACCCTCAGGCGGTATCTCGGGCAGTTCAATCCGCGGTGGCGGTGGCGACGACGGGCTTGCCGCCGGCCTCGGCCTGTTCCAGCTTGGCCTTGACCGAGGCCACCAGTTTCTCGTCCGGGTGCTCATGTTCTTCCTTGACCTTTCGGTCGTGCAGTTCGAGCGATCGGTTCCAGCATCGGACGGCCTCGTCGCGATGGCCCAATCGCCATTCCACGTCGCCCAGGTGATCATAGATCACCGGGTCCTGTCCGTCTTTCATCTTCGCGCCGAGCGCCAACCAGCGGTGGGCCCGCTCGAAGTTGCCGCGCTTGTAATAGAGCCAGCCCAGGCTGTCCATGAAGGCGGCCTGGCGGTTGTCTTCGCCCACGCCGTTCCAGAGCACCTCGCTCACCGCCGTCACGAGCATGCGCTCGGCCTCGTCCAGATGCATGCCCGCATCGGCCAGCATATAGCCCAGGTCGTTGTTGAGCCCCGCGTCGGTGGGCGTGAGCTCTATCGCCTGTCTCAGGCATTCGATGGCCTGGTCGCGGCGGTCCTGCCGCACGTGCACGAACGACAGCGACCGCAGCACGTCCGCCCGCTGTTCGCGGATTTTCTCCTGAGCCTTGAGCACCTGCACGCGGAGGGCGGCATCGTCGGCGTTCTCGGCGATCAACTGGCTGAGCCGGGCGTCCTTGTCGTTCAGCGTCGAGATCATGCGATTGGCCAGAACGATGGCGTCGTCGTAGCGCTTGGCCTGGGCCAGAAAGCTGATCATCAGCTCGTCCATTTGGAAACCGAGGTCCGCTTCGGTGAGTTGACCGGCCTGTGTGGCCATTTCCTTGACCGCGGCGATAGCCTCGTCATAGCGCTCAGCTCGCAGGAGCGCATCGGCGAGTATCTGGAGCGGCGCGAGATATTCGGCCGGCTTCTCGGCCAGGGCCAGGTTGGCCTTGCAGATCTCGATGATGTCGTCATAACGGCGGGTGGCCCGCAGCGTCTGGAGCAACAGGTGTTGCGTGACGGGGTCGCCGGGGGCACCGGCGGCCCACGCGGTGGCCAGGGCGATTGCTTCGTCGGCACGGCCGGCACCGATCAGGCCGCTCGTCGTCTGGCCGGCGAGCGGACCGATGCCCAACAGCCACTGCCTAACGTGGGGATCTTTGGGGTTCTCGGCCTGCCACTTTCGGCAGTGCTCGAGATAAGCCGCATGGTTCTGTTGCGCGGCTTCGGCGAGCAACAGATAGGAGCGAATGACCGCGATCTCGTCCTCTTCGGCGTCGCGGAGCCACTCCTCGGCGAACTGGCGAATCCGATCATACCAGCCGGCTTGCAGGCAAGTGCTGATCACCCGGCCGCGATAGGCGGCGTGCCGCTCGGTGTTGCTTTCGAGGGCGAGCAACCGCTGCCACAATTCCATGGCCGCCGGGTAGTCCTGCTGCACGAGCCGAACCTCGCCGAGATTGCGGAGCAGCGGTTCGCGATTGGGGTACCGCTCGAGTGTGCGGGCCAAATGCTCCGCGGCCTCCTCGATCTTCAGTTGCCGCATGAACGCCAGAGCCAGCAGCTCGTTGCCTTCCGAATCGCAGGGATTCTGCTTGAGCAACTCGGTCAGATGATTGACCGCTTCGTCGTAGTGCGACATGCGAATCAGACCGGCGGCCAGCGATCGGCGGGATGTCTGATCCTCCGGTCGAGCCTCGACCAGGTTGGCCAGCACGCCAACGTAGGTCTCGAGGTCGGGTGGTTGCCGCATGAGCAGCCGGACCAGCGCCGTTGTTCGCGTGGTCGCGGGATGCTCGGGGGCGATCTTCTGCATCTCCTTTAGTTCGGCGAGCAAATTCTTGAGATTGTCGTCCTCGCTCCAGCGACTCAGCCGGGCCAGGATGAGCAGTTCGCGGGCTTCCATGGAGTCGGGGTAGGCGCGAACGGCCTGCTCGAACGTCTGGGCTGCCTCGTTGAACTGCTGGAAGCGCTGATAGAGCCGGCCGAGCAGCAGCATGCTCGCCAGGTTGTTGTCTTTGTCGATCGACTGACGGTAATGCCGGGCGGCCTCGGTCAACTTGTCGAGCCCGTCATAGCATCGGCCGGTCAGCCGGGCCACGGTTGCTTCCGATGCCGTCGCTTCGGCATTCATGTTCTCCAGGACAGCCAGGGCTTTTTCCCACGCACACTGCTCGATGTACAGCTCGGCCGTGCCGATGGCGGCCAGCGTGAAGTCGGGCCGAACCTCCAACGCGTTGGCGTACAGCGTCTGAGCATCGGCGGGGCGGTTGAGCTTGGCGGCCAGCCACCCCAGGCTGTAGTAGTAGCCGGCCAGCGCGGCTGCGTCGGAATCGTCCGGCTGCGTCGCGACGGGCGCGCGGCGCGACAAGGCTTGATCGATGATGGATTTTGCCTCATCGGGTCCGATCCGCGCCAGTTCGGACAGCCCGCGCGGAGCGTCGGCCGGGTCGGCGGCCAACTGGGCGCCCATGGCTCGAATCCAGCCCTGATAGTCGCCGCGGGCCCGGTGCAAGGCGATCAACTTCCATCGCGCGGCGGCCGGATCTTTGCCCTGGGCAATGAGATCGTTCAGAGCGGCAGCCGCCCGATCGAACTGCTTGGCGGCGATCAGCGTGTCGGCATGAAACAGCGCGAGTTCCGTATTGTCGGGATTGTCGGCAGCGAGTTTCTGCAAGGCGGGGATGGCCAGATCTGGCTGGCCGCCCGCCCGGTAGACGGCCACCAGCAATTCGGCCGAGGCCAGGTCCCGGCGGGCCGCGGCGTGTCGAGTGGCCTCGGCCTGGGCGTCGTCGAAGCGATGGGCTCGCACGAGATCCTTGATGTAACGCACACGGATGGCGTGATCGTCCGGCGTGTGATCGAGCACGGCAAGCAGCGTGTCGGCGGCCGGACCGAATTCGGAGAGAGCCTCTTGCGCCTCGGCCAGGGCCAGCAACGGAACCGTCCGTTTGGTTCGCAGGATGGAGGCCAACTCCGGATGCTTCGGCTCGACAATCTTCTGCGCGGCGGCCTCAAAGGCCTTCAGCTGATCGGCGGCGGCCCGGTAGTAGCCCATCTCGTTGAGCAACAGCCCCAACTGGTGATGAACGAGTGTCCTTAACTCGTCACTCTGGTCGGGGGCAGGGCAGTTCAAGGCGATTCGGTACTCGAACAGAGCGGCCTTGGGCTCCTGAGCCTTCTCGGCCAGGCGGCCACGGACGTATCGGCAGGCCAGGTCGTCGGGCCGAACCGCGATGGCGGCGTCGGCGTGCGTCTGTGCCTCGGCGATCTTGCCCAGGAGCAGCGAGGCCAGAGCGGCCAGCCGATGGGCCTCGACGATGTCCTGGTTGTACCGGAGTGCCTTGCCGGCCTGCACCACCGTCTCGGAGTAGCGTTCTTCGGCGAACAGCCGACGCGCCTCTTCCATGTGCCGGATGGCCTGCCGCGGCAATTCCGGTTCGTCGGCCGGGGCAGCCTCGATGGGGGGCGGAGCGTCGGGCACTTGGCTGAGCGTCAGGAACGCTCGCTCGGGGTCGAAGCCATTAGGCGGCAGCGGGGGGGCAAACGGGTTCGAGGGCTGGGCCGCGATCGACGCAGGGGCGGGTGAGCCGGCGGTCGCATTGCCCACCTCGCCGGCGGCCGGCTGCATCGCGCATCCCGCACCAAGGGCGCCCACCAGCGCGAACACCAGCAGGCCGACGCCTGCCGGCCCCATCTTCACGGACGCGACGCCATGTGAAAAACGCGCCATTGCCACGCGGCACCTCCGATCGATGGTGCAGGCTTCCCGCCTGCGATCAACCCCGAAGTCAGGGCAGCACTTTGCTCAGCGGATAGACGATGATCCCCGAGGCGCCCGCCTTCTGCAGCAACGGGACGATCCGCCGTTCGGTGTGCGACTCGAGGATGGCTTCGACGGCCACGTAGCGCTCGTCGGCCAGCGACGAGACCGTCGGCGACAACTCCGCGGGCAGAATCTTCAGAACGGCATCGAGGTTGGTCCGGGCCACATTCAGCTTGAGCCCGACCTTGGCCTTGGCCTCGATCGCGCCGCGGAGTAGCAGGGCGATGGACTCGATCTTCTCGCGCTTCCACGGATCCTCCCAGGCCTTGCGGTTGGCCACGAACCGCGGCGTGGAGGTGAGGATCTCGTCGATGATCCGCAGGTTGTTGGCTTTGAGCGACGAGCCCGTTTCCGTCACGTCCACGATGGCGTCGAGCAGCCGAGCCTTGACCTCGGTGGCGCCCCAACTGAACTCGATCCGGACGCTCAGGCCCTTACTCTCGAAGTAGCGCCGGGTCACGTTGACCAGCTCGGTCGAGATGATGCCGCCGTTGAGTTCCTCGGGCCGCGTCACGCTCGACTCGTTGGGCACCGCCAGCACCCATCGCGCGGGGCGGCTGGTGGCCTTGGAGTAGACCAGTTCGCAGACCTCGATCACGTCGCTGTCGTTCTCGCGGATCCAATCGTAGCCGGTCAGGCCGCAGTCCAGCACGCCGTCTTCGACGTAGCGGCTCATCTCCTGGGCCCGGAACATGATGCAGCTCAGCTCGGGATCGTCGATGACCGGGTAATATCCACGGCTCGGGACGGTGATGTTGAATCCGGCGCGAGCGAACAGGTCGATGGTCGAATCGGCCAGGCTGCCCTTGGGAATGCCCAGCTTGAGTACGTTCTTGTCTGCCACACTGATCTCCTGATAAACCACCGATCGCGGAATGCTCGCCCTCTCTCCACGTCGTGCGAGCGCCGGCCGCAAGCCGCCGGTCCGGTGCGTTCGGCGATACCTGTCAAGCGACAATATTCTGTCCCGCCCCGAAAGGGCGGGCATCCTGCTCGCTTCTTTTCGCGAGCGCGATTCTCCCGAGGCGGCTCACGCCGCCCCTGCGGGGCGAATACCCTCTGCGGCAAAGCCCTCTACGCTAGACCTGTTCCACGTTACCGGCTACTGCCCTTTCCAAGCGAGCAACCGCGCACTAGCCCTTCTTCTTTCGAGCCGGTGGTTCGGCCGCCTTGGACTTGGCTTTGGACTCGCTCTTCTTGCCGGCCGCGGCTCGTGCGGGCGGTTTTTCGCTCTTCTTATGCGAGTTGCCGCCACCGGCGGGCGGAGCGGGGGCCGCTTCGGCCAGATCCGGATCGATCTCCAGGTCCAAATCGAGAACGCCGTCTTCGAGATCGACTGCCTCCAGGTCCGGGACGTCCTCGTCTCCCTTGACCGCCGGCAGTGCGGGCTTCTCCATGACGTGGCGCTTGGGCTTGGGCAGCTCGGGCGGGGCCAGACCCAACAGATCGGGCAACTTGGCCACCGACACGCGAGCGCCCTCGGTCACCACGTGACGGTTCAGCAATCGTACGAACACCGGCCCATCCGCTGCGGCGACGTTTCGTTCGAGGAAGCCCTGCACCTCCGCCTGGTTGGCGGACGGGTCCACGATCTCTTCCTTGCGGAGGACGTAGATGGTCAGATAGTCCACGGGGATGGCGTGGCCGCCCAGGCTGTAGACCATCACGGACGCGGCCGCATACAGGCCGACCCCTTCCAGCGATTCGAGATACTCGCGGGCTTCGCGGCGGCCGCGCTGCTTGAGAAAGCTCAGGTCGAGCGAGTCCTGGCGAGCGCGAATCTCGTTCAGCACGCGCGTGATGCGGTGGGCTTTCTCGCGTCCCTGCGGCACGGCGTTGCCGATGAGTTCCGCCAGTTCCATGGGCGGCGTCACCCGCAGCTCGTTGAGGTCCACCATCTGATCGCAGATGCGCTTGAACAGAGCGGTCGCCTTGGCTTCGGCGGTGTTCTCCGACAGGATGGCGACGACGAGCTGGTGAATGGGATCCGTCGGCGGGCCCACTTCGGGCTTGCCGTGTTTTCGGACCATCTGCTGGTACAGTTGCTTGACGCGCTTGGCATACTCGCTGCCGCGCTTCATTGGGTATCCCTCGAAGACTGCTCTTGCGAATCGTCGGCCTGCTCCTCCCCCTCCGCGGGCGGGTTGCCGGGCCGTGTTTCAGCCATCACTTGCTCGATCAGCCGAAGCGTCTGTTCGCCTCGCTTGATCGACTCGTCCAGATGGAAGCTCAGCCGGGGGCAGGTCCGGATGTTCAACTCCCCGGCGACCAATTTCTGCATGTAACCGGCTGCCGACCGCAGGCCGGCGAGCGTCTTTCGCTGGGCGCCCTCGCTGCCCATGACGCTGACCCAGACCTTGGCATACTCCAGGTCCGCAGTGACCTCCACGCGCGTGACGCTGGACAGCGGCTCGATGCGAGGGTCGTTCAGCCGGTTGGCGATGGCATCGCTCACCACCGCTCGGATCACGTTGCCTACTCGTTCGGGTCGGTATGACTTCATATCTACGTCGTCAACAGGTGCTCGGTTGCACGCCGCACGAGCGGAGGGGCCTGGCCCCGCTGATGGTGGGGGAATCCACCTCGCCGGTCGTTTTTCGGCGACCGCGACCGCTCCGTGTTCAGAACACCTCAATCTCGTAATCGACCAGCGACGCCGCGGCATCCTGGCGCACGTAATCCACCATCTTGTCCAGCGAATGGGTTACGAACGCGCTGTCGTTGGCGACCATGGCCACGCCCAGTTCGGCATGCTGGTGATGGTCGAGGGATCCCACCTCGGCGGCTGACACGTGGAATCGATGGATCAGCCGCTCCTTGAGGCTTTTGATGGCTCGTCGCTTGTCCTTGAGCGAAACCGAGCCGAACACCACCAGTCTCAGGCGCAGTGCGCCTATTACCATCCGGGACATAACATTCCGGCCACCAGTGCCGACAACGAACCACTCGCTCCTAACGCCCGGTCACCGGCCACGCGCCGCTGAGGCGGGCAAGATGCCCGTCCGAGCCGCAGGAGACCGAGTAGGCTGGAACAAACACCCTGACCAGCCACCAGTCCCCGAACCCCAGACCCTCAACTACAGCTTTCTCGCCTGCTCGATGACCTCGTAACACTCGATGATGTCGCCCGGCTTCACGTCGTCGAAGCCCTCGATGCGGATGCCGCATTCCATCCCGTGGCGCACCTCGCGGGCGTCGTCCTTGAATCGCTTGAGCGAAGCGATCGTCCGGTGACGCTTGTGTTTGACGTCCTCGGCCGTCGGGAGAATGATCTTGCCGTCGCGCAGGACGCGCACGTTGTTCGAGCGGGCGATCACGCCGTCGGTCACGAAGCAGCCCGCAATCGTTCCCACCCGCGACACGTGGAAGATCTCGCGAATCTCCGCCTTGCCGCGGACTTCTTCGGTGACGTCGGGGGCGAGCAGACCTTCGAGGGCCTTGCGGATGTCGTCGATCACCTCGTAGATGATGCGGTACAGCCGGATCTCGACTCCCGAGGTTTCGGCCAGCTTCTGGGCACCCGGCTCCGCGGACACGTTGAACCCGACGATCATGGCCTTGCTGGCCATGGCCAGGACCACGTCGCTCTCCGAGACGCTGCCGATACCGGTATGCAGGATGTTGAGTTTGACCTCCTTGTCCGGGATCTCGTGCAGCATCTTGAGAATGGCATCCACCGAACCGGATACGTCGGACCGCAGGATGAGGTTGAGCTCGGGCAGCTTGCCGCTCTCGCGCTGCTGGAACAAGTCCTCGAGGCTGGTCGCCTTGGCCACCTGGGCCAGCGTCTGCTGGCGGCGCTGTGCCTTGATGTCCTCGGCCACCTGCTTGGCCTGCTGGAGCGACTTGAGCACGTAGAACTTGTCGCCCGCGTTGGGCACCTCGTCGAGGCCGGCGACTTCCACGGGCATGCCCGGGCCGGCCTTGTTGATGGTCTTGCCACGGTCGTTCTTGATCGACCGGACGCGTCCGGCCGCACTGCCGCAGAGGAGGAAATCGCCCGTCTTGAGCGTGCCTTCCTGCACGAGCACGCGAGCCAGCGGCCCCATGCCGACCTCCATCTTGGCCTCGACCACCGTGCCGGTGGCGGGCACCGTCGGGTCGGCCTTGAGTTCGAGCAGGTCCGACAGCGTGGCCAGGTGGGCGACGAGTTGATCGACGCCTTCGCCGGTGAGGGCCGACGTCTTGATCACGTCCACGTCGCCGCCCCATTCGCTCGGGACGAGTCCCTGCTCGGACAGTTGGCCGTAGATCTTGTTCACGTCCACGCCGGGCAGATCGATCTTGTTGAGGGCGACCACGATGGTGACCTTGGCGGCTTTGGCGTGGTTGATCGCTTCGATGGTCTGGGGCATGAGCCCGTCATCGGCGGCCACCACAAGTACCACCACGTCGGTCATGTTCGCGCCGCGGGCCCGCATGGCGGTGAACGCCTCGTGACCCGGCGTGTCGAGGAACGTGACCTTCAGGTTGCCACGTTCGACCTGGTAGGCGCCGATGTGCTGCGTGATGCCGCCGGCCTCACCGGCCGCGACGGCGGTCTTGCGAATGGCGTCGAGCAAGCTCGTCTTGCCGTGGTCGACGTGGCCGAGCATGGTAACGACCGGCGGTCGCGGCTGCAGGTTCTTGCGCGGCCGGTTGGCGAATTCTTCGACCACCTTTTCCAACTCCGTCTTGGGCTTGATCACCTCCAGCTCGACGCCGAAGTCGAGCAGGACCATCTGGGCAACCTCGGCCGGAATGACGGAGTTGCGGGTGACCATGAGATTGTGTTCGCTCTTGAACTTCGGCCACAACTGTTGCAGCCCGATGCCAGTGGCAGCGCACAGTTCGTGGGCGATGATCGGTTCCTGGATCTGGGCCTTGGTCTTGCGGGGGGCGACCTGCGTGGACGGTCGGGACGCGCTCTTTTCGCGGGCTCGGCGGGCGTGGATGCCCTGACCGCTGGCCGCCAGAAGCCGTTCCTGACGCTCGAGCAGATCGCGATCGTTCCACTCACGCAGACGCTCACCCGTTTCCTCCAGCGACCGGCCGGAACGTCGCGGGTTGGCGCGGGCACGCCGCCGGGCTTCTTCGGCCGCCGCACCGCCGCCTTTGCCCCGAGGACCTCGGCGCGGTCCCTCGAGGTCCGGCTCCAAGATGGGGCCCGGGCCGGGACGCGGGCCGCGAGAGATCGGCGGGCGGATCGGGTCGGGCTTGGCGTAGCCGACGATCTTGGGGCCGCGCATCTGGACGGGCGCGGGAATGTTCTGCGGGCCGGCGGGCTTGATAACTTCCTTCTTGGGTTCGGGAGCCTTGGCGGCCGGAGCCAGCGCCGGCTGCTCCGTGGCGGGCGGAGTTTCGGCCGGAGCGGACGGAAGCGGAGGCGTTGCGGGTGCGGCCGGGGCGGAGACGGCCGGAACGGCGGGGGCAGTCGCCGCCGCAGCCTTGCCATCTTCGGACGGCGCTGCTGCGGGGGCCTTCGGTTTTTCGGCGGCGGCAGGCTTTGCCTTCTCCGCTGCCACGGCCGGCGGCTCCACCGGAGCCGTCGTTTCGGCTGCTACCGCGGGAGTCTCCACTTCCGGCGCGCGAGCCGGCGGCTCCGGCGTCGTCGCGGGTTCCGCCGGTGCCGGCGTCTCGGCAGGCGGCGGTGCGACCGCCACCGAGGCTTCCTCGGCAGGCGGCGGCGCGGGCGCTTCGGCTTTCTTGCGCGGCCGGCGGACGCGGACCTTGCTCAGATCCACCGGGGCCGACTCCTCGACCGCCGTCTTGTGTGCACCCTCGCTGAACCACTCCCGGATGGTCTCCGCCAAGCCGGCCGAGACCGTGGACATGTGGTTCGTAATTCCTTCGACGCCCTCGCTCGAACACTTGTCGAGGATCGCCTTGCTGGTGACGCCCAGCTCTTTGCTCAGCATGTGAACCCGCAGTTTTTCCGCCAAAACCAAACCTCCATGGCCTCAAAGGTCGTCATTACTTACCCGCGTGATCCGGCCCGCCACCTTCTCACGCGAACGCGACCAGGCTCATCACATTTCGAAAGTCCGGCTCTCTCGGAGCCGGACGGTACATCCTCAGGGTTGCTCGGGCGCCGCCGATGCAGGCGGAGCCTCATCAGGTTTTGTCGCCTCGTCCTTGATCTCAGGTGACTCGAGGGGCGGCTCAGGCTGCGTATCGGCCTGTGGCGAAGCTTCCTGCTGTTCGGCGGTGTCAGCTTCCACGGCAGCAGCTGCCACTGCAGCGGGGCCGGCTTCCTCGCCGGACGCCTCGCCCGCTTCCGCCTCCGCCAGCGCCTTGGCCTTGGCCGCGGCCGCCTTGGCCGCCTCCGCCTCGGCGGCGAGCTTCTTGCCTTCCGCCGTGCCGATCTCGATCACCTTCTTGGCCGTCTCCTCGTCGAACCCAACGTCCTTAACCAGCGGCTCGACACCGATCTCCTCCAGGTCCATGAGCGAGACGATGCCCAGAGCCATCATCTTGTCGATCTTCTCGTTGTCCACGCCCTCGATGGCCGACAGCACCTTCTCCAGGCTTTCCAGATTGCGGTTGTATTCGGCGGGCGTGAGGATATCGATGTCCCAGCCGGTCAGCCGCGCGGCGAGCCGGACGTTCTGGCCGCGCTTGCCGATGGCCAGCGACAACTGGTCCTCGGGCACCACCACCGTCGCCCGGCCCAGCTCGAAGCACAGGGCGGTCTCGGCCACCTCGGCCGGCTTGAGGGCGTTGCCGATGAGAATCTGTGACGACTCGTTCCACCGGACGATGTCGATCTTCTCGCCGCCCAGTTCGACCACGATGTTCTTGATGCGGCTGCCTCGCACGCCCACGCACGCTCCCACCGCGTCCACCTTCATGTCGATGGACGAGACCGCGATCTTCGTGCGGTAGCCCGCCTCGCGGGCCAGGGCTTTGATTTCGATGATGCGCTCGGCGACCTCGGGTACTTCCAGTTCGAACAACCGGCGGATGAAGTCCGGATGCGAACGGCTGAGCACGATCTTCACCTGACGCGGGGCTTCGCGCACGTCCAGGATCAACGCCCGGATCCGCTCGCCCGGATGCTGCGATTCGCCGGGGATCTGCTCGCTCTTGGGCAGGAAGCCCTCGGCCCGGCCCAGGTTGACGATGAGGGCGCCGCCTTCGAACCGGGTGACCGTCCCGGTCACGATGGTGCCTTTGCGCTCGGCGAACTCGTCGAAGATGCTGCCGCGTTCGGCCTCGCGAATCTTCTGGATCATCACCTGCTTGGCGGTCTGGGCGGGGATGCGCCCCAGTTCGCGCATGTCGATTCGCGTGCCGTTGCGTGTGGCCTCGATGTCGCCGGTCAGCCGATCGATGCTCACGGACACTTCATCCAACTGGCCGTACGCCTTACGAATGGCCGAAACCATGGCCTGTTCCAGATCCAAGAGCACCGATTCCTTCTCGATGTTCTTGTCCCGGGCGATGCTGTCCACAATGCGAATCAATTCAGCGTTCATATCACTGCCTCGTTTTTTCGTACGGGACGCTCGGGGCCGGTTCCGCCGATCGCTTGTGCTCGTCCCTATGTCCCGCGGATTGCCACGGCCGCGGCCGCTTTCCTCAACCGTCGAACGCACGCGACGGCGTTCATGCCTTTTTGGGCAAACAAAAAAGTGGGATTCCAAGCCCACTTTTCGAGGTGGCCGGGCGGTCCGCGAGGGCGGAGCCCGACCGAACGCAAAGGTGCGGTGACTTTCGGTCAACGCATCGCGATCCTCCTGGCGACTGCGTGCCGGCGTGCCGACTGACCATGGGTCCAGTGCTGTAACCGATTAGGCTGCACTGGCCCGATCTCCAACGTTGGTCAGACTGACGTTCACACCCTGGTCTCCCGGCTCGAAAAGATGAACCTGGTCCATATTCACATGCAACAACACCCGCGCGCCCTCCTGGAGAGGCCGTCGGGCGTCGACCCGGCACACGAGGCGATCGTGGTCGGGGGTTTGGGCGAACACGTCCATCTTGTCGCCCAGGAATTCGGTCACCTGGACCGTTGCCGTCAACACGTTTTCTTCCCCGGCAAATCGGCCTTCCGCCGTGTCGGAGAGGCCCTCGGGACGCACCCCCAGGACCATGGGCATTCCTTCCCGGCCGGCGAGACAGCGATGCAGGCGTTTGGGCAGTCGCAGACGAGCCGTTCCCTTGCAGAAGTATAGGTGCCCGTTTTCGCCCATGATCTTGCCGTCGAGGAAGTTCATGGGCGGCGTGCCCACGAAGCCGGCCACAAAGCGATTGGCCGGATAGTCGTAGATCGTCAGCGGAGCCGCCGCCTGCTGCACCACGCCGTCTTTCATGACCACCACGCGGTCACCCAGCGTCATGGCCTCTTCCTGGTCGTGGGTGACGTAGATCGTCGTAGTGGCGAGCCGCCGGTGCAACCGCTTGAGTTCCGCCCGCATTTCCACGCGAAGTTTGGCGTCGAGGTTACTGAGCGGTTCGTCGAACAGAAACGCCTTGGGCGTTCGCACGATGGCTCGCCCGACGGCCACGCGCTGCCGCTGCCCGCCCGATAAAGCTTTCGGTTTGCGGTCCAGCAGGCCTTCAATCCCCAGAAGCTTGGCTGCTTCGCGTACCTTCCGGTCAATTTCCGCCCGGGGCTCGCCGCGGAGCTTCAAACCGAACGCCATGTTCTTGTACACCGTCATGTGCGGGTACAGGGCGTAGTTCTGAAACACCATGGCGATGTCGCGGTCTTTCGGTGGGATGTCGTTGACCACCCGGTCGCCGATGCGGATCGTGCCCTCGCTGATTTCCTCGAGCCCCGCCACCATCCGCAGCGTGGTGCTTTTTCCGCACCCCGAGGGCCCGACCAGGACCACAAATTCCTGATCCCGGATCTCCAGCGACACCCCGTTCACAGCCTTCACGTTACCCGGGTAGATCTTGGTGACTTTTTCTAAGACCACCTGGGCCATGAACTTACGCTCCAGCTGCCGGATAGGGTCACAGTATCTCCGCCGGCGCAGGCCGCGCCCTTGGAATCGACCAAGGACGGATGATAAATCCGGTGGGGGTACCTGTCAACGGCGAGGCCCGCTTCTGGAAACGCCGGGGTCGTGGGGAGAGGGCCTGGAGCTAGGGGCTGGGGACTGGGGGCTGGGCCCTTGGGAAAGAACTCAGCCTCGGAAAGAGCTTAGTTTGTTCCATCTTCTGCGGGCGGCGGTTTTGCGGGGGCGGGTGTTTCGCCCGCCTCGTGGACGGGATCGCGCTCCTTCAATCGATTCCACGTCTCCTAATGAACGGCGGGGCTTGCCGCCGTCGGGCCAAAGCCTGGCGGCTCGCGCCGGCACAGGACTGGCTCACGTGCATTATTATTGGCACGACCAATCCGAGAGGAGAGAGATGCTCGTCTACTACGGGCTCCTTGGGCCGCACCGTTTTGCGGCGGCTCAATAACCATTCGAATGGGGCAAATACCTCCTGGTATCTCTCCTCATGCGTATTGTACATCTTCCTTAGTGCGATTCCGCATGGTGGCGTCAGAAGCGACTTGACAGGAGGCCGTCCATGCCCCAAGCCGGTGCTCATGCCTTTGTGGTGATCCCGACCGAGTCACCCAACGCCCGGCGTATGGAGGCAACGGTGCTTGCGGCGGTCAATGAACGGGTGCTTCTTCGACTCGCGTATCCCATCCGCCCGGAGACAGGGACCTCGGTCCAAATCGAGTACTTCAGGGGGCGGAAGTTTCTTCAGGCCGAAGGGATTGTTCAGGGCTATGCGGCATCCAGGCCGAGCGACCTGCTTCGCGTGAAGCTTTGCTCGCCTCCTCGGAGCGCGGAGAAGCGGGAATCGTATCGGGCCGTCATTCTGGCTGCACAACTCCCGGTCGAATTGGGCGACGGGACGGTCGGTACGCTCGCCGATGTCAGCGCGACGGGACTCAGCGTCATCACGTCGGCCGAGTATCTGCCCGGGGAGGTGGTGGAACTCCGGCTCGAGTATGGCGACCATCGGTTGCACGGCCGAGCCCGCGTTCGCAATCATCGTCTGTGCCGGCACGGCCTGCACCAATACGGTTTAGCGCCCTTGCCATCCGAGCATGCCTTGCTGGACGGTCTGGGAAGACTTTCCACCGCCGTGCAGTTGCATCACATCCGTCGCTTGCGGGCTTCAATTCGAGCCGGTTAGACGGCGGCGCAGACCTTCTTGGCCGCGTCGGTGAGATCCGCGGCAGTGATGAGGCCCGGCACGTCGGCGGTCGAGAGAATCTGCCGAGCTTTTTCGACGTTCGTTCCTTCCAGACGCACCACAACCGGCACGCGGAAGCCGACCTCTTTAGCGGCGGCCACCAGGGCCTCGGCGATGGTGTCGCATTTGGCGATGCCGCCGAAGATGTTGACCAGCACGCCCTTGACCTTCGGATCGGCCAGGATGATGCGGAAGGCTTCCACCGCTCCTTCGCGGGTGACGCTGCCGCCCACGTCGAGGAAGTTCGCGGGTTCGCCGCCGTGCAGCTTGATCAGATCCATGGTGGCCATGGCCAGGCCTGCGCCGTTGACCAGGCAGCCGATGTTGCCGTCCAGCGCGATGTACGAGAGGTTGGCGGCCTTGGCCCGCAGTTCCGAGGCGTTTTCCTCCGTCGGGTCGTGCATGGCTTGCACATCGGGATGGCGGAACAACGCGTTGTCGTCGAAGTTGATCTTCGCATCGATGGCCATCAACTCGCCGTCGCGGGTGAGTACGAGCGGGTTGATCTCGGCGAGCGAGGCGTCGTAGCGGAGGAACACATCGGCCAGCCCCAGGAACACCTTGGCCGCGGCTTGGACGTGCTCTTTGCGGGTGAACCCCAAGGCTTGGGTGAGCTTGCGCACCTGGTAGGGTTGCAAGCCCAGATGCGGGTGCAGCCACTCCTTGATGATGGCCTCGGGATGACGAGCGGCGACCTCTTCGATCTCGACGCCGCCTTCACGGCTGACCATCATCACGGGGCAGCGGCGAGCGCGATCGACGACCATGCCGACGTAGTATTCCTGCGCGATGTCCACAGCGGCAGCGACGAGGAGTCGTGAGACCGGCACGCCGGCCGGCCCGGTCTGTTTGCTCACCATCTTGTTGGTGAGCATGAACTCGGCGGCCTGCCGGGTTTGGTCGGGCGTGTCGCAGAGTTTCACGAAACCCGCCTTGCCGCGGCCGCCGGCAAACACTTGCGCTTTGACGACGACTCGCCCACCGATCTTCTGGTGGGCGGCGACGGCGTCGGCGACGGACTCGACCACGTCGGCAGGAGGAACGGGCACGCCGGCATCGGCGAGCAGACGACGGGATTGGTATTCATGTATCTTCATGCTGACTCCTGAACTGGCCCGATCGGGATGCACATTATAGTGCGTCGCCCGATGTTCGGGCATTGTCGCGATATCGTGGCGCTTTGTTTGTTGCCGGGCGCCGTGGCACGCAACTAAAAGCCTAAAATCGGCGATTTTCGATCAAAATCCTCTACCCGCCCGTGGAGAATCATGGTACGCTTGGTACCATCTGACGGGGACGCTTTCCAGTCGCACAGTTCATGATCGGTCGCGCGGCAAGGCGGCGCGCGAGACCTTTTGCGAGAGAGGAACGAAGCCCATGTCGCACTCGCATTCGGAACGCAGGAAGTCCGGCTGTTCGTGCAGCCACACGGGTCATGGCGGGTCTTTTCAGGCGGCCCCGCCCGAACGACCGGCGGGCGGAATCGGCGCGCGTGCGGTGTGGGCACTGCGATACCTGTGCTACTTCGCATTCCACAACCGCGGCACCATCGTGCTGGCGTCGCTGGTGTGGCTGATCTGGCGGAGCGGTTCGCAGCCTCGGCGGCTGTCGTATCCGTGTCAGCAGGCGGCGGCCGCCAACCTCGGCATCTTCGCCATCCCGTTCATCCCGGGCGTTGCGCGCTTGCGTTCTCGGCATGCCGATCCGCGGCGGCGGGCGTTCGCCGTGGTGTCGGGCGGCGTTTGCCTGGCCGGCATGTCGGCGGCGTTGATCTCGGGTGGAATCGCGTTCTTCTCGTCGGGTAATGTCGGTCAGCCGCCGCAACTGGCCGCCGCCAATTCCGGAACCGGCGTGCCGGCGGTGGTCTCCATCGTCAAGGACGAAGACGGCGTGTACACCGACGCCGAGCTGGACCGGATGGTGCGGCGGGCGGTCGCGCTGGCGGGGGGGCTGGAATCCGTGATCGTGGACAAGCGCGGTGGCGGGGACGCACCCTGGGACAGCCCGGACGGTCATCTCAGTGTGATCATCATCCCGAACATGTCCGGTCTGCAGCCCGGTCTGAACACCGATCCACGCATCACCCATACCATCGTGGACATGGCCTGGGAGGCCGGCGCCCAGTCGGTCAAACTCGGCGGGGCGGCGACGGGTGACAATTGGACGGCTTTCATGGAGCAAGGTTACGACACCAACGGTGACGGCCTGCTCGACCACGACCCGCGCGTGGAGTTGATCGACTTGAACGACACCGGCACGACGGGCGCGTGTGCCGGACTCGTGCAGTACAACAACGTGACGCAGATCACGCTTCCGACCAGCGGCCCGGGTGCTGCCGTCGCCCGCACCAGCTACTGGGTGCACAACGAACTGCTCAAGACGGATGCGATGATCGTGATACCCTGCATCAAGAACCACGATCTGGGCACGGTGACGCTCGGTTTGAAAATGCGCATCGGCACGGCCCCGCAGGACATCTACTTCGCGCCCTGGCTGGGCTGCTCCGACGAGCCGTATCTTCGCTGGGAGATGCACAACGTGGATTCGGTCCGGTTCCCGTGGACCGTGGGAACCAAGCCGACCAGCGAGCCGGAATGCGTGCAGCGTTCGCTGGTGGACCTGAACCTGGTGCGGCCGCATGACTTCGTCGTGCTGGACGCGCTGGTCGGCTGCGAATCGGGTCCGCTGAACTATGACGAGCCCAGTACGCGGGTGAAGTCGATCATGGCCAGTCGCGACTCGCTCGCTCTGGACACCATCGGCGCGCTGGTCATGGGATACGATCCCGACCGCATTCCGTGCCTGAACATGGCCAACAACACGCAGGCGTTGGGGGTGATGGATCGCCGGCTGATCCGCGTGGTGGGCGATCATCACGTGAAGGACGTGCGGGTGGACTTTTCGCTCTCGCATCCCAAGGGTTACGCCACGCCGTACCGCGCGGAGTCGATTCCGCCGACGCTCGGTGGCATCTCGCTGGTCGAAGGGCAGAAGGTCGTCGCTCAGCCCGGTTCCGTGGTCAGTTGCACGGGCGTGACCGACAATGTGGGTGTGATCAAGGCCGAACTGACTCTCAAGCCGGCGGCTCCGCCGAACCTGCTGATCAACGGCGGCTTTGAGGAGGGGGCGACCGGCTGGAGCGTGTATCATTCAAACTGGGGCGGTCAGAGCGGCCAGGTGAACTTCGCCAGCACCGTGGCGGGCCGCGTCGGCAACAACGCCCTGCACCTGTCGATTCCCGCCGGCTTGCAGGACAGCTTTGCCGTATATCAGCAGGTGCCTGTCACGCCGGGCAAGGCCTATCGCATCGACGCGATGTGGAAAGGCAATCGCTACGGCGTGAACCAGTGGTACGAGATCATGCTGATCGACGGGCCGTGGGACGTGTTCCAGGCGGACACCGGCGAGTCGGTCGTGCTCAACAACCACATGTTCGCCTACGACACGAACAGCTCGCCCAACTGCCCGGGCGGCAACCCGCTGACCGCCAGCTTCGACTGGACGTGGACGCACACGCAGTACGATGAACCGGTGGATTGCTGGAACGATCGCGACGGTGTCCGCGTGGCCACCGGCGAGTACATGACCGTCGTGCTGAAGGCCGGTTCGTGTTGCGGGACCAACCAGGCCGACGTCTGGTTTGACGAAGTGTCGCTGACTGAGGTGACGGATCCAGAGGAGATCCTGGTCGCGACGGTTCTGGACCCGCCGTCCAACTTCGACATCGTTTGGGACGCCACGTCCGTTCCGCTCGGCCACTACCAGGCTCGCGTGAGCGTATACGACGCGATGATGAACGAGGCCAGCATCGTCCGCAACATCGAGATCGTCCCATTGCAGACGCCGGTGATCGCCGTGCAGCCGACGGCGTTGCAGGCCAAGGTGGTCCTGGGCGGCGAGTGTGCCGACACCTCGTTCGCGCTCACGAACAGCGGCGTGGACGTGCTGCAGTACAGCATCGAGACCGATCAACCCTGGCTCAGTGTCACGCCCACCAGCGGCTCCGCTGCCGACGAGGCTGATACGATCACGGTCATGCTGGATTGCTCGGGGTTGGCGGTAGGGACCTACCAGGGCAACATCATCGTGAGCGACGCCGGCAGCGTGCCGCCGGCGATCAACTCACCCGTGACGCTGCCCGTCACGCTGGTGGTAAAGACGGTCCGGGCCGACTTCGACCAGGACGGCGACGTCGACCAGGAAGATTTCGCGCACGTCCAGGCGTGTCTGGCCGGCGAGTGGATGCCCATCCCGAGTCCCGACTGCGACGTGGCGGACCTGGACGGAGACGGCGACGTGGGCCCGTCCGACATCACGCTGTTCATCGATTGCAAGACCAACCCGGGCGTCGCGGCCTCACCGGCCTGCGACCCGACGTTCTGACACTTCGGGGGGCGGGCATCCTGCCTGCATGTGCACGCTGGAAGCCTGCACCACAACACGCCCCGTGGCGTGACCGGCGAGCCGCCGGGCTTGTCCCGGCGGACTCAGTTCGACGGGGTCTGGCGCACCCACCTGAACAGACGTCGAGGGCGAAACGAAACCGCACTGACAGGGGAAGAGAGCTCGGTGGGTCAAACCCCGCCGCCCGCTGGGCGGTCTCGTCCGGCTCATGGCTCACAGCTCATAGCTCATAGCTTCGATTTGGGCATACAATATGCAGCGCAGGTGACGCCATGCGCATGCACGACTTCGTTCTAGTCGACGTCGACACGCAATTCGACTTCCTGGACCCCGGGGGCGACCTGTACATTCCGGGGGCGGCCCGGATTCTGCCGGCGCTCGAGCGGTTGTTCGATTTCGCCCGGCGTTCCCAGGTGCCGGTGATTAGCACGGCTGACGAGCATGGAGCCCGCGATCCGGAGTTCGAGCGATTCGGCCGCCATTGCGAGGCGGGCACGCTGGGCCAGCGCAAGCTGGTCTGGACGGTCATGCCCCGTTCGCGAGTGATCCGGCCCGCCGACAGCCTGCCTGCGGGGCCGGCTCCGCTCCTTGACGAGTACCAGCAACTGATCTTCCATAAGGCCGACATCGACGTGTTCGTCAACCCGCATCTGGGTGCGCTGGTTGACACGCTGCTCGTGGGCGAATACATCGTGTTCGGCGTGGCCACCGATTTCTGTGTCGCCACGATGGTCGAGGGGCTGCTGCGGCGGGGGGCCAAGGTCTCCATCGTAGCGGACGCGGTGGCGGCCATCGACGAGGCACGAGGGGAGGCGATGCTGCGGGAGTTCGAGACGCGGGGCGTGGAACTGACCCGCACGGCATGGGTCGTGCACTCGGTGGACCTCCAGGAGCCGGCCCTCGATCGTTGGGACGAAGATTAGGCGCGTGCCCGCCCGGGGGAATCGACAAGGACAACGGCCAAATGCGGGAAACGCGCCGACCGCCGCGGCCCGGGTCTGTTTGCTGCGACTGGAACTCGTATGAAACTCGCTTTGGCCCAGATCAACCCGGTCGTGGGCGACATCATCGGAAACACGGAGAAGATCCTGCAGTTCATCGAGCGGGCCCGCTCGGCCGGCGCCTCGCTGGTGATCTTTCCTGAACTGTCGGTCATGGGCTATCCGCCTCGCGACCTGCTGCTCAAGCCGCGGTTCATCGAAGCCAACGTGCAGGCAGTCGCTCGCATCGCCCGCGCCTGCACGGGGATTGCCGCTCTCGTGGGGTTTGCCGAGGTGAACACCGACCTGGTGGGGCGGCGGCTCCGCAATGCGGCGGCGTACTGCGCCGAGGGCGAGATTCGCCAGGTTCGTTACAAGTCGCTCCTGCCCACGTATGACGTGTTCGACGAGCAGCGCTATTTCGAGCCGGGGCCGGAGGTCTCGATCGTTGAGCATCAGGGCCAACCGCTGGGTGTGACCATTTGCGAGGACCTGTGGAACGACGAGCAAATGATCGGCCGGCGGCTGTACCAGCGCGAGCCCATGGCCCTGCTGGCCGAGGCCGGCGCGAAGCTGATGATCAATCTGTCGGCCTCGCCGTTCGAGCGGGGCAAGCAGCCGTTCCGGGGCCGCCTGTTCGGCAACCAGGCACGGCGGCACGGCCTGCCGCTGGTCTTCGTCAACCAGGTCGGCGGCAACGATGAGCTGATTTTCGACGGGGCATCGATGGTTTTGGACGCCTCCGGCGAGGTGATCGCCCAGGCCAAGCCGTTCACCGAGGACCTGTTGGTGGTGGACCTTGACGGCCGGCCCGCCGGCCGAATCGAGCCGTATCCGCAGGACATCGCGGCGATTCACGATGCGCTCGTGCTGGGTACGCGCGATTACGTTCGCAAGTGCGGGTTCAAGAAGGTCGTGCTGGGCTTGTCAGGCGGGATCGACTCGGCGGTGACGGCGGCGCTGGCCGCGGCGGCGCTGGGGCCCGAGAACGTGGTCGGCGTGGCCATGCCGTCGCGGTATAGCAGCGACCACAGCCGCACGGATGCCGAATTATTGGCTCAAAACCTGGGCATCACGTTCAAGACCATCGCCATCGGGGCCATCCACCACGTGTTCGAGGAGGAGTTGCGACCTCATTTCGAGGGACGTCCGCCGGACCTAGCCGAAGAGAACATTCAAGCCCGCATTCGCGGCAACCTGCTCATGGCGTTGTCGAACAAGTTCGGCTGGCTGCTGCTGACCACCGGGAACAAGAGCGAGTTGGGTGTGGGCTACTGCACGCTCTACGGCGACATGGCAGGGGGGCTGGCCGTGCTCAGCGACGTGCCCAAGACGCTCGTCTATCAAATGGCCCGTCACATCAACGAGCGGGCGGGCCGGGCGGTCATTCCCGAAGGCTCCATCACCAAGCCGCCGTCGGCTGAACTGCGGCCCGACCAGACCGACCAGGACAGCTTGCCGCCGTACGACGTGCTGGATGCCATTCTCGAGCAGTACGTCAATGAGGAAAAGAGCCTCGACGAGATCATTGCCGCCGGCTTTGATGCCGACGTGGTGCAGAAGGTCATTCGGCTGGTGGATACCAGCGAGTACAAGCGCAAACAAGCCGCTCAAGGGCTCAAAGTGACCAGTCGTGCGTTCGGCATCGGTCGTCGCATGCCTATCGCAGCGCGGTTTCGATACTGAGAAGAGAGCTACAGGCTGTGGGCGATCAGATGTCAGGCGATCCGTTACGGGGGGACGGGAGCGGCTTACCGCATTCGGGACAGACGTCGCTGGTCAGACCTTGGTGATCGTAACCGCAGTTCAGGCACATGGGCAGCCGCTGCGTTTGTGCGACCTGCTCGAGGTATATCCGCAATTCTCCGCGCATGCGGATGAGGTTGAGCTGAAACATCAGGACCATGCCCACCGGCGCGGCAACCAAGGCGAGGACCACCGCCATGGTGGTTCCGGCGATTCCGAGCATGGAAGCGATGAGAAGACCCGATAGCGTGCCCAGAACGCCGCCGACGACGGTGCAGTTTAACAGTAACGCCACCTGAAAGAGCCGGCCGACAGACGACTGCACGAGCCGCTTGCGGTCGGCTGGTGCGAGATGCGATAGCTCCGAAACGATTCAATCCGCCAGAACATCTCGTGCATGCACGCGAAGATGAAAGGGAATCCCATCCATGAAGCGGGCAAGACACCCGCCTCCCGGGAACACCGTCGTCCGACGAGGTTACGACGACTCAGATTCTTTCGCCAGCTCCCAACCCCCAGTCCCCAGGTCCCAGGCCCCAGTCCCCGCGGACTCTGTCCGCGATCGCGACATTCCACATTATTCACGGGTCAGTGCCGCAGTAGCGGCCTACAATACTGCTCGAATCGGCAGGACTCCGAAGCTCGTCGCCAGGTGGTCCGACCGGTATGACTGCGAGACCCTCGGACCTGTTATGCCCAGTATTGTTGATCCAAGCGTGGCTGCTCAGCCCGCTTCCTATGCGGTTCTCGAATCTGCGGAACCCGCCTCCAGACCGCTTCTTCAGTCCAGCCGCAAGGCCGGCGGCCGGCCTAACTGGGGGCCGATGTTTGGCATCATCGGTATTCATCTGGCGGCGCTGCTGGCTTTCTGGCCCGCCATGTTCACGTGGAAAGCGCTGCTGACGGCGCTCGCGCTGCAGGCTGTCTGCGGCATGGGCATCACCATCGGCTTTCACCGGCTGCTCACGCATCGCAGCTTCCGCTGCAGCAAAGGCCTCGAATACATCCTGACGCTCTTGGGCTGCCTGAATCTGCAGGGCGGCCCGATCAAGTGGACGGCGACGCACCGGTTGCACCATCAGCACTCGGATGATGAACAGGATCCGCACTCGCCGCGGCACGGCTTCTTCTGGTCGCATGTGCTGTGGTGTTTCACGTACGATCCTTCGTTCGATGATTACGACCAGTACAGCCGATACGCCAAGGATTTGGCCCGCGATCGGGGCCAAGTGTTCTTCGAGCGGACGACCGTCTATTGGCAGTTCGTGTTGGCGGCCGCGCTATATTTGTGGGGCGGCTGGCCATGCGTGATCTGGGGCATCTTCGTGCGGCTGGTCTACGTGTATCACGCCACGTGGTTCGTCAATTCCGCTTCGCATACCTGGGGTTATCGCACGTACGAGACGTCCGACGTGTCGCGGAATCTGTGGTGGGTCGCCTTGCTGAGCTTCGGCGAGGGCTGGCACAACAATCATCACGCCTTCCCACGATCGGCGCGGCACGGCCTGCAACGCTGGGAAGTGGACGTCAGTTGGCTGGTCATCCGCGCTCTATCCGCCGTCGGCCTGGTCCGCGACGTTCACCTGCCCGACAACGCGAGGGCATGACTATACCATAACCCAGCGCGGGTGAATCCAGCTCGGGGTAGGTCGGAAGGCAAGCTGAATCCGAAAAGAGACGGCGGGGTCAGGCCCCGCCGCTCGCTGCGCAGTCCGGCTTATAGCTCACAGGTCATAATTCACAGCTGAAAGCTACAGAAGACTCAATGGGTGCTTTCGATTCTCGAGCGGCAGATCGACGGGCCGATTGAGCCGGTGCGACTCGTAGGCGGCCATGATCATCTCGATGGTCCAGCGGCCGTCGCGTGGTCCGCACTGAGTCTGGCCGCCGGTTTGGATGGCCCGGATGAGATCCTCGACGATCAGCCGGTTGCCGAAGGCTTCCTTGGCCGGCTCGGGCTCGGTGGTGGAAGCGAAGACCGTCCAGTTCGGCCCGCCCGGCTCGGGCGACCAAGTGACCGACTCGAGCACCTTCACGGTGGGCAACGCGCTCATAGTCATGGCCAGCACGCCCTTGGTGCCGAAGATCTGCACGCCGTAGCGGGCGCCCGCGCCGTCCTTGCTGCGACGAGTCGAGAAGTAGCCCATGATGCCCTTGTCGAACCGGTAGGTGGCGTGAATCTCGTCGCCGGCGATCGGGCCGATCCCCTCGTTGCCGTCGCGGACGTCTTCGCGGGTGACGAGGCGGCTGTCGGCCAGCACGCGGGCTGAGCACCAGCGCGGGTCGCCGGCCAGCGCTCGCATGAGGTCCATGATGTGCACGCCGAGCACCATCAGGTCTTCGCCGCCGCCGCGATGATCCTCCTTGCCCCGACCGCGAATCTCGACGATGTCGCCCAGCTTGCCCGCCTCGATGAACTCGCGAATCTTGTCCAGCGTGGGGCTGTATCGCGTCTGGTGGGCCATGGCGAGTTTGAGCCCACGCCGATCGAACGCGGCGACGATCTCGTCGGCTTCGTCGAGCGAGCGGCACATGGGTTTTTCCAGCAGGACGTGGCAGCCCGCCTCGGCGCAGGCCAGGGCCATCTCGCGATGGCAGTCGGGCCAGCGGGGGGCGATGCTGACGATGTGCGGCTTCTCCTTGGCGAGCATCTCGCGGTAGTCGGCGTATTGGCGGGTGACGCCCAGCCGTTCGGCGGCCTGCCGGCGGCCGGCCTCGTCCTCATCGGCGACGGCGACGATTCGCACCTGGTCGAAGTGCTTCCACACGACGTCGAGGTTGTGGCCGTAGTTGCCCCGGCCCGTGCGGCCAATGACGGCCACCTTCAGCTTGTCCGACGCCGTCTGGGCCGACAGTCTGCCGGTTGAGGAAAGAATCGCCGCTCCCGCCGCTGCCTGCTGGATGAATTCGCGTCTGTTCATGCCGCCAATCATCGAGCGGCCGGACGGTTCGGTCAAGGCGGACAAGGGACGGCCGTTCGCCGCGTGCGCGACCGCTCGCTTGCGACGGCTCGTAGGATGCACAAGTTCAGGATAAACTTGGCATCCATGAAGGTGGTGGCCATCGTCAATCCCGTGGCAGGGGCGTTTCGTCAGCATTCGGCCCTGCGCGTGATGCTCGACCGCTTGCGGGGGATGGGCATCGAGGTCCGCGTGCAGACCACGCGCTATGCGGGGCACGGCCGAGTGCTTGCTCGCGAGGCGGCAGAAACCGCCAGCTACGTCATCGCCGGTGGAGGCGACGGCACGGTGCGGGAAGTGGTGGAGGGACTCGCCGGCACGACGGCGCCTCTGATGATCTGGCCGACGGGGACGGAAAACCTGGTGGCCAAGTCGCTCGGGTTCCGGGCCCGTGCGGACCTGATCCCGGCTTGCATCACTGCTGGCCGAACCGTGCGGTTGGACGTCGGGGCGGCCAACGATGAGAAGTTTGTGGTCGTGGCCGGTGCGGGCTTCGATGCCGAGGTGGTCGATCGGCTCGTGCGTCAGCGGCGCGGACACATCACGCACCTGACGTATCTCGAACCCATCTGGCGAACGTTCTGGACGCATCGCTGGCCCGAGCTGCGCATCTATCACAACGACACGTTGTGGTGGCAGGGGCGGGGCATGGCGTTCGTGGGCAACATGTCGCGATATTCGCTGGGGTTGCCGGTCGTGCGCGACGCCCGCCCGGACGACGGTCTGCTCGATCTGCTGGTGTTGCCTTGTCGCAACCAGATCCAACTGCTAGGTCATTCGTTGCGGACGCTTCTCGCGTGCCATGTGGAGTACGGCGGCGCCCGCTATCTGCGGTTCACACGCTTGCGAATCGAGTCGGTCGATCCTGTGCCGGTGGAGATGGATGGCGACCTGGCCGGCGCGTTGCCGCTCGACATCCGCGTCGAGCCGGCCGCACTGTCCGTGCGTCTGCCGCCGATGGTGTAGTGGGGCGAAGCTCTTCTTCCTCTCCATCCGTACCCATCCGCGGATGGCGCGGATGTCACGGATGAAATTGAACAGGAGGAAACAGAGGTAACAGAGGAACACGATTGGCGTTCTTCATCCTCCGTTATCTCTGTTCTCTCCTGTCAAAAAGCATCCTTGCTGGTCAGTCGTCCATGCAGGTCGGTTCGGCCGGTGTGCCGGTGCCGCTCAGGCAACGCTGGAACAGGCCGAAATCCTCCTGATCGACGTCGTCGTCACCGTCGAGGTCGGCGCTCCGGCAATTCCCGGCCGGCGGCCCCAGATCGGGACCGGTCAGGCAGGATTCGAAGAACAGATAATCCGCGGTGTCCACATCGCAGTCGGCGTCGAAGTCGGCGGCCACCATGGCCTGCGTAGGCAGCAGATAGTCGTATGTGCCGTTGGGCACGTCGGCGGCGTTGAAGCCTTGCACGTGCAGGTACCACGCACCCGCGGCGTTGGCTGACACTTCCAGTGTGCCTTCCGACCAGATGGGCTCGTTGCCGGTGAACTGGTGCGTGGGCAACTGGTTCCAGACGTACCGGTAGTAGCTCACCTTGCCCGGTCCGAAGCCGCCGACCGCCGTCCAGGAGACGGGCTGGCCCGGACAAACGCCCGTGCTGTCGGCGACCACGCTGCCCGCGGTGGGCGGAGCGGAGAGCGTATAGGCCGAGACCACCTCGGAGTACGCGCCGTTCAGTGTGCCGTTCCACGCCCGGACCTTGCGGGTGTACTGCGTGTTGGGCAGCAGGTCCTCCTCGGTCCACGACGTGGCCGTTCGGGTAAGCCAGCCGGTTGCCGGGTACTGCGGCGACTTGATCGCGCCGGCGGCATCGGCGACCTCATAACCGAAGAGGTTGTTGTCGGCCGGGCTGAAGACCCAGCGGATCGACGTGCTCGACTCTGCCACGGGCGTGCCCATGCTGGGAACGCCGGGGGCGGTGGCCTCGAAGGCGATGTCGTCCCACCAGCCCTCGTTGGTCGAGCTGACGCCGAGGCCCAACGTGATGCGGCCGATACCGTGCGAGTAGAAGTCGCTGGTCATGGGCGGCGTGGCGATGCTCGTGCCGGCCCGGTCGGTAACCTTCAGTTGCAGCGTTCCCAGGCTGCCCGGGGCGCCGGGCGTGACGGTGGTCTCGAAGTACACCCACGTGCCGTTGCAATCTGTGGCCGGGTCTCGCGTGCCGTACGCTGTGTGCGCTACACCGCCGCTACCCACCGTGCGATAGCAGTAGTACTGATTGCCCGTCGGGCTGTAGAACTCATTGTCGATGATCATGGCCGCGGTGTTGTTGATATCGCGGAGCGACAGCGACTGGCGGAAGCTGTTGCCGCACGTCCCGGACTTCCAGCCGCCCTTACTGTCCCAGAACCATCCGGAAACCTTGCCACCGGCGAACGGTCGGTCGAACACGTGCGCCATCTGGTCGGACTCGCCGGCTCCGACGCGGGCGGCGCCGCTGCCCGGATACGTGCCGTGGTTGACGGCCGTGCTGTAATCGAAGCCTGCCACCGTTTGTGTCCAGTTGTTCAGATTCCC
The DNA here is from genome assembly GCA_029550525.1 of Planctomycetota bacterium. Taxonomy (GTDB): domain Bacteria; phylum Planctomycetota; class Phycisphaerae; order UBA1845; family PWPN01; genus JACQVT01. Next base: position 162,969 of record JAKPHF010000008.1, on the reverse strand, counting down.
GTTGAAGCCGTCGGAGAAGACCACGACGGGGCCGGGCGGTGTGGTCACGCTCGCGGAGTTGCTCCAGCCCGACGTGTTGTTCGATGCGTCGCGGGCCCGGACCTCATACGTGTAGCTGGTGGAGGGCACGACGGTGTTGTCCACGTAGCTGTTACTGCCGCTGGTGGCGATGACGGCCCCGTTGCGGCGGATGTCATAGCCGCTCACGCCGATGTTGTCGGTGGACGCCGTCCAGTTCAGTTGGACGGAGGTGGGACCGCCTGCCGAAGCGACCAGGTTCGTCGGTGTGCTCGGCGGCTCGTTGTCCTCCACGGCGGGGATAACCTGGATGGTCTTGGTGAGCGTGGGGCCGAACCAGGTCACACCGTCGCGGACCATCCGCCAATCGGAGGTGTAAGTGCCTGGTGCCGGGGCGGTCATCTGGAAACTGAACGTGTACGTGGCGCCGGGCCTGACTTCGCCGGAGATGTTCACGCGGTTGAATGACGTGAACGGGTCGCTGTCGCCGACCGCTCCGAGCCGGAAGCTGCGGGCGTTGCTCCAAACCACGCCCCGGTTGCGCATGACGACGTTGACGTTGTACACCTGGCCGGCGGTCATGGTGCTTGGGATGGTGTTGCTGACCAGCTCGCACGAGTACTTGTCCCACGTGGGTGTCGTGCCGAAATATTGACAGACCCCCTTGTACAGGCCCCATTCGGCCACGGACCGGAAGAAGTTGTCTTTGAGGTACACGCCGTCCTTGGTGCAATGATCATGGAACGCCAGTTCGATGAGGATGGCGGGCTGATTGGGAATGCGGATCTCGCCGAAACCGCCGTTGGAGTCCTTGACGCCGCGGTTGGCCCAACTGGAATCCACCATCTCGCGAATGGCATTGACTACGTTCGTGTTCACGGCCGTGGCCAGCGTGTAGCTGGCCGCCTCGTGGGCGGGGTAGGCCATCGCGGTATCGCGGAACGTCTCGGTGCCCGTGCCGCCGCCCGCGTTGGTGTGGCACGCGATGTAGATGTTCGTGCCGCGATAGTCCGCGAACAGAGGCCGGGCGCGGATGTCGTCGTTTGAGTCACTGGTCGAACTGTCCCAGACATAGGAGGGCAGACCGTTGTGCTGCAACCAGTACCGGGCGGCCATCTTCCACCACGCCAGCCCGGTGGCGCTGTGACAACATGTGTTCTCGTTCAACTCGCGCGGGACGTGAACGATGGCCCCGTCCTGCGTGAGGTACTGATAGAGGAACTGGCACAGGCGGATACTGTTGGTGTCTTCGAGTACCGCCTCGCCGAACCCGCAGGGGTCGGACCGCTGCCAGTACCAGCCCGAGCCGTTCCAGAACCGCCCGTGCGACGGGCCGATGGTGATCTTTCGACCGCTGAGCGACGCCGTGATCATCGGCGGCTGGTCTTTGTCGGGTACGGCCTGGATCATCGGAGCCGGAGCCAAATAGTCGGCCAGCAACACTCCATGGCAGGTCAGGCGGATGCTGAGGATTTCGGGAAAGTCGCCGAGCGTCGCGCGGAACTGCATGAAGATGGATTGCAGCGCGTGCTCGTCGAAACCGACCAGGATGTCGTCCGACAGATCGACGGAAACGGTCGACTCCCCTTGGTCCAGGCCGACCACTTTCGTGCCGGCAGGGATGCTCGAGACGATACCCTGAGCCGCTTCCTCCGGCGTCGGCCCGGCCACCAGCGCTTCCACTGCCGCCGCGACGGGGCTCGTGTCTGCTGGTATGTCACGAGGGACGGAGACGATACCGTCGCCCTGATAGAAGCGGACGTGAACCGTCTGGGCCGGCAGGGCGCCGGCCGTGGTCAGAACCCATGCGCAGGACAGCAGCAGACGTGGTGTGACTCGCATATGCTCCTCCTGTCGTGCGGGACGTGTACGTGACTCTCGGTTGTCGATTCCGCAGAATGAGATTCGCGCATTTTTTGCGGGTGGGCATCCTGCTCGCCTCTACCCGGCGGGAGACGTGTCCCCCAGAACTGTCGCCTGAGGCCGCACGGGAACTGCCTGCGGTGTCGGCCTCACAAATGGCAGGGATAAACACCTATCCCGCCTTTGACCGGCGGGACGCTCGGTTCCCGGATCGCGAGGTGCGCGAGACCCCAACTCCCAAGGACATTATATAACAAGATCGCTCGTGTCCAAAACGGAATCCGGGGCAATCCCGCTACCACCGTCCGAGAAGTAGTCATGGACCGCTTTTTTCGGACTCGGCGGCACTGTCATCCGTGAGTCTTCAGCCGACCATCCGGCTGACAGCTGATAGCCCATGGATTACCTAGATCGGACGGCTCCGTTTGCCCGACACTAGGTCGGAAAAAAATTGCCGACGCTCCGCCGACGATTAGAATCTATCGGATGCAACCATCCGCCAGTCCTGCGTTCGAACCAGACGGGCACGTCATCGATACCGACCTGTGTTGCGTCTCGTGCGGCTACAACCTGCGCACACTCGCACCCAATGCCATTTGTCCCGAGTGCGCTTTCCCGGTTCGGCAGTCCATCATGGATCGCCACGGGGCCGATCTGAAATGGTTGCGCTCCATCCACCGCGGGCTCACCGTGCTGTTCTTCACAGAAATTCTGACAGCCTGGCGGCTGTCTTGGTCCAGGTGGTGGTTCCGTACTTCTTCTCGCTATGTTGCAGGTCGGCCGCTTCGTGGTGGCGGGTTGTAGCTTGGCAGGTGCGCTGCTCGTCACCCGGCATCCCCCATATCTGTTTTCAACGGGGCTTCTCCGGCTCAGGCTGGTTGTCCGCGTCCTGTATGTGTCCCTCCTCGCCGGCTTCCTGCTTCCATTTCTGCAGGCTTTAGCCTGGACTCGCTTATGGCACGTCGGCTTGATTCTCGGCACCACGCTCCTGATGGGTTCATCGCCGATCCCGCTCTACTGTTATCTTTATTGCTTGCTATCGAGGCTCAACCAGTCAGTGCGCTTCTGGTGCATCTTGACCGTGAGCCTGACTGTGGTGGCCCTGGCGGTCAATACGGCATACCTGTCCTACATCTACGGTTTCGTTATCCCTGGCGGAGGGATGATGTTTCTCACGCCGGCCTTCCGCTTGTTGGCTGCTTTCCCAGTCCTGACGTATGCCGGGTCGATTCTCATCTCCACCGTCTACTATTGCCTCTGTCGGTCGCGCGTGGGCCGGCTCATTGCCGAGCACCCGGCCAACGCGACCGCATCCGCTGCGTAACGGAGGCTGGCATCCTGCCCTCGTAAACCGTGTCGCAATTTCACGAATCGGCACAGTCAAGCATCCGACCGCATCCCGGCGCGAAGCAGGACAGCGCTCCGTTTCCTCTGTATGCTCCTGTTCAACAGCCCTCAAGCCTCATATGATTTCTCGCTCGCCGGCGTTTCCCGTACAATTCGGGCCATGAAACTGCTTTTGTTCGACGTCGACGGAACGCTCTTGCTCACTGGTGGGGCGGGCGTGCGGGGGATGGAGACAGCCGGCGTGAGGTGCTTCGGCGAGCGGTTCACGCTCAAGAACCTGACCATCGCCGGCGGGCTGGATCCCCTGATCTACAAGGAGGCGACCGCCCTGGCCGGCGTGGACGATCCGCACCTGCACCATGACCGCTTCCGTGAGACGTACCTGCGCGAGCTGAAGGCCAACCTGGATCTCAATCCCGACAAGGTGCACCTGTTGCCGGGCATCGAGCCGCTCCTGCGCGATCTCCGCGGCCGGGCCGACGTCGTGCTCGGGCTGGTGACGGGGAATTACACCGCCGCCATCCCGATCAAGTTCGCCGCGGTCGGGCTGGATCCCGCGTGGTTTCCCATCCACGCGTTCGGCGACGAGGCACCGGATCGGCCGGCGCTGGTCCGCCTGGCGGTCGACCGCTATCACGCTCGCTACGGCCAGGCCATCGGCAATCACGACGTGATCGTGATCGGCGATACGCCGAACGACATTCACTGCGCCCATGCGAACGGTTGCGCCTGCCTGGCCGTCGCCACCGGCTTGTATAGCATGGAGGATCTTCGGGCCGCCGGCGCCGACGTCGTGGTGCATGATCTGGCCGATCCGCAACCGTTGTACGACATGATCGCGAGATGAAACGGAGCGTTGTGGTCTTGCAGATCTTGTCTCGTGCGGGCTCCGAGCTCGCTTTCCGTTTCCTGGAGGTAGTTGTGAATTCCGCTGCTCGCTTCGCAGGTGTCGTTGCCTTGTTGATTGCACCGGCTGCCGGCATGGCGTTGGAATCGCCCACCGATCCCATGCCCGGCCTGCCGTTCGTCATCGGTCGGCTGGACTCGTCCAAGCTCGATTTGCGCGAACCGCGTTTGTTTGTCACGCCCTCCGAGATCGCGGGGGCCAACGAGCGTGCGGAGAGTGAAGCGTTCATCCGCGGGATTCGCGATCGTGTTCTGGCTGAGGCGGACCGACACTTGGCACTCGAGGTCACGCCTATCGACGAAAGCTGGTGGGAGCAGGCCAAGGACAAGCCCTGGGCCGACACGTATCCCGACGTGTACCTCCACACCATGATCATTCCGTCGCGCTCGGCCAGGCCGGCGGCGGAATTGGCCCTGGCGTTTCGGCTTACCGGTGAAGACAAGTATGCCGACAAGGCCATCTCGCTGCTCATGAACCTGGCTCCGTACTCGTTCGAACCCGTCCACTACGACGTGGGCATGAACTACACCATCTGGGCCATGAATGTTCTTCGGGCGTACGACCTGCTCGGGTCGCGACTGACTGCTGCGCAGCGGGAACAGTTGGATCGGTTCATGGAACGTGCAGCGGTGGCGGTCGCCAAGAATGACGTGTACTGGATGGAGAACAACATCGGCGGGGGCGTGAATAACCATCTCGCCTGGCACAAGCTCATGCTGGGGCTGCTCGGGCTGTTCTACGATCGGCCTGAGATGGTGGAGTTCTGCATGTACGGCCGGCGCGGGCTCGTGCCGCTGTTGACGGACGGCTTGCTCGACGACGGCCTGTGGCTCGAAAGCAGCCTGACGTATCAGTTCGCAGCCATCGCCCCCATGATGGTCCTGGCCGACTGTCAGCAGCGGCTCAAGAAAGGACCGAGCGACCCGCCCGGCATCCACGAGATCACGGCCCCCAACGGGCGAACGCTCAAGCAGTCGTACGATGCCATGTTCAACGTGCTGGGGCCCGATTGCCTCATCCCGCCGATCGGCGACGCGTATGGCGCGCGGTCCAAGTTGTACACGAACCCGCTGTACGAATACTGCTGGAAGCTCTGGCGCGAGCCGCAGTACGCCTGGCTGATTCGGCAGAATCCCGCGCCGACGTCGTACATGCTGTTCGCGCCGCCGCTGCCGTCCGAGGAGGATGCGAGCGGCACTAGCGGCAAAGCGGCGTACGTGCCGCCGATCCGCTCGGTGCTCTTGCCCGAGCACGGCTACGCGTTTCTGCGCTCCCATCGCGACGAACAGTACTGGCACAATCGCAATGCCCGCATGGCGTTTCTCACGTACGACCGCTCTGGCGTGCACGCCAATGCCGACAAGCTCAGCATCATGTTGTTCGGACTCAACCGCCTGCTCGTGCCCGACGTGGAGGGCAGGGCGACGGTCCCGCACGCGTTCAGCAGCAAGATCCAGGGTGAGCTCAACCGCGGGGCGCTCAGCCAGAACACGGTGATGATCGACGGTCTGGATCAGCGCTGCAGTTGCGAGATGCTCGACCTGATCGAGTATCGCGACCTGCCCGACGAAAAGCGCGTTACCGCGGCCGATCGCCGCGGCATCCTGTATCCGGGCGTGCGGCAGAGCCGCAGCCTGACCATGACGCCCGACTATATCCTCGACGTGTTCCAAGTGGACGTGGGCGATCAGCCGCGACAGATCGACTGGATCGTGCACATCATGGATGAGAACGCTGATGCGCCGGCGGATCGCAACCCGATCCTGGCGGCGGCTGAGCCGTTCCAGTTGCCCGACGCCGGCGCGTTCCGCTGGTTGCGCGACGTGAAGTCCGTTGTGTTAAACGGTGCCAACGCCTCGCCCGCGAACTCGACCGACCTGATTCAACTCGAGTGGCAGGATGGCCAGGATCGTCTGGGGCTGAGCCTCCTGAATCACGGCCTGGAACGGTTGATCTTCTGCGGCTACCCGGTCACTGACCAGCCCGATTCAGGGAACATTCCCATGCTCATGGCACGAGCCAACGCTCCGCGGGCGGTGTTCGTGGCCGTCTGGCTTATCGGTGACGCCGTCCCGGACGTGCAGGTCGCCACGCTGCCCGACCATGAAGGCCGGCTGGTCTACCGGGTGACTGCCAATGGCAAAACCCGCGAACACCAAATTCCCAAGCTGTGAGCCGTCAGTATAGCTTTCTGCCAAATATCTGGCTTATAGCTCACAGCTCATAGCTTCCTTCAAATCTGTGCAATCTTGTGTAGATGGGTTCATGAGCGATGTCCCGGCGGATGATGTCGATCTCGACGACCAAATCGGGCGGTGGATCGTGGCGCAGGTCCAGCCTCTTCTTGCCGCGAACCTGTGCTTCGTGCTGCACATGATAGCACTCGTCGGGCTCCAGCCCCTTGGCCAAGTCGCGGCGACGATACGTCGTCGAGCCCAGGCCGGCAATCGGAATGTTGAGTTCCTCGGTGAGCACCTCAATGAGTCGGCCGATGAAGGTCTTCCAGAATTCGTGTTCCCGCAGAGGTGACAAGAGTTCCATGCTCCCGTTGTCATATGTGATCAGGACGTGCTGGTCGCCGACTTCTTTAAGTAGCAACTCGTACAACTCCCAACTCACATCCCGCAGGACCACGTGCCGGGACGGCGAGATTTGCGGTTCCGCGCTAAGACTCGCCATGGCGTCACCTCAAAGCATCGGGGCAATATCGACACTCGACATTCTGCAACTGTTCGGGTACGGCGTGGATGTCCGGTAATCCTTTCCCTGCTGTGCGGACGGCTGTGGGGTGAGGGGCGGCTGATCGGGTTCTTGTTGACGAAAGTGGCCCGTTACGGTGAACATGGGGACATGAGCAACATCGACAGACTATCGAGTGTGGTGCTATCCGGTCGACGGTTTCCCGATGGGCAGCCGATTCGGATCGAGGTGGCTGACGGCAAGATTCAAAGCATTCAACCGGCGGCGGGCTTTGACGAGCCGGCCGGCGTGCAGCGGTGGGTCGGGCCCGGCTTCTACGACCTGCAGGTCAACGGCTTTGCCGGAATCGACCTGGGCGATCCGCGGGTGGGCGTGGCCGAGGTGCGGCGGGTGTGTGAGGCGGTGCTACGCACGGGCTGCACGCGGTTTCTGCCGACCATCATCACCGGCGACATCGAGGAGATGTGCGGGCGGCTGGCGACCATTCGCCAGGCCATTGAGGCTGACCCGCTAGTCGCGGCCATGTGCCCGGGCGTGCACGTGGAAGGGCCGTTCATCCATCCCGAGGACGGACCGCGGGGCGCGCACCCGCGCGAGCACGTACGGCAGCCCAATCTGGCCGACTATCGGCGCTTCCAGGAGGCGAGCGGTGGCCGCGTGAAGATCCTCACGCTCGCTCCCGAACAGCCCGGGGCGCTGGAAGTCATAGAGGCGGCGGCCCGTGACGGCGTCGTCGTTTCGCTCGGCCATCACCGGGCGGATGAGGCGGCCATCGAAGCCGCCATCGCCGCCGGGGCGAAGATGTGCACGCACCTGGGCAATGGGGCCGACGCCCAACTGCCTCGGAACGACAACTACATCTGGTGGCAACTAGGCGAGGATCGGCTTTGGGCGAGTTTCGTCACCGACGGGCATCATCTGCGCGGCGCGACGATTCGGGCCGTGCTCCGAGCCAAGACGCCGCAACGCTCCGTGCTGATCACCGACGCCATGGCCGCCGCGGTCATGCCGCCCGGCCGATACCCGTTGGGCAAATCCGAGGTGGTCAAGACGGAGGAAGGCCGGGTCTGCCTGCCCGGCACGCCGTACCTGGCCGGATCGGCGGCCGAGATGCCGCTGGTGATCGCGCGGGCGGTCGCCAACGGTGGTCTGGATCTGGTGGAGGCCGTGCGGCTCGGGACACTGCAGCCCGCTGTCCTGGTTCCTGGACCGGACGATCCTTGGTCGTGCGCGGCCGGTCAGCCCGCCAATCTGGTCGAATTCGATTGGGACGCCGCGGCCGCCACGCTGACGCCGCGACAAACAGTGCTGCACGGCTTTTCTGTCCGTTCGGCGTCGTAATCCGCTTGCGACTCTTGACCGGGGGCTCATCATGGCGCCAAACTACAGGCTCGTTCGTACGATCCGCCTCGATCGGCTATAGTGGTCGTCCTCTTGCCCCGAGGCAGACGTAGACGGGTAGATCCCGCAGGCCCGGCAAGGGTTTGCCTCGGAGTGTCCGCGCAGCAGGAATAACCATGAAAACCAGCGAAAGTTCATCGAATGGCCAAGCTTCTTCGAGTGGCCAAGCCTCGCCCACCTCGTTTCCCCGGCCGGCGCAAACCGGGCCGGCACCGGCCGGAACCACTGGACCGACCCGCGAGACCGAGCCGCTGGCCAAGCGCGTCCTGGTCGTCGGCCTCGACGGCGCCACGTTCGATATCCTGCGCCCGCTTATGGAACAAGGTCGGATGCCCAACCTCAAGCGGCTGATCGAGACCGGCACGTCGGGCATCCTCGATTCCACCAAGCCGCCCATCACGCCGGCCGCCTGGACCACGTTCATGACCGGTAAGGGGCCGGGCCGCCATGGCATCGTCGATTTCGAGAAGTACGACGTCCGTACCAACCAACTGACGTTCAACAGCACGTACGAGATTCGCGAGAAGACCATCTGGGAGATCCTCAGCGAGAAGGGCTTTCGCGTCGGCTCCATCAACGTGCCCATGACCTATCCGCCACGGAAGGTCAACGGCTTCATGATCTCCGGCTTTGAGACGCCCAGCGTGGACACCGAGTTCACCTGGCCGCCCGAGCTCAAGCATGACATTCTGCGTCGCTGGCCCGATTACAACTATCGCTCGGACTGGCAACGCAAGATTTTCGGCGGCGACGAGCTGTTCCAGCGCAACGTTCGTCACATCGAGCGAAGCTTCACGCAGGGCTACGAGTTGACGACGTACTGCGGCGAGCGTTTCGGGTGGGACGTCCTCATGGTGCTCTTCAAGCTGGTGGACAACATCCAGCACAAGGCCTGGAAGTACCTGGATCCCAAGACGTCGCACAAGTACCCGGTCCGGGCGGAGATGGCGGCTCACTGCTTCGAGGAACTCGACAAGACGCTGGGCGACCTGGCCCGCTATGCCCGCGAGCACGACGCCACGCTCATCATCATGTCCGATCACGGCCACGGCAGCCTCGACGGCAAGGCCCAGCCTAACGCCTTGCTCGAGCAGTGGGGCTATCTCAAGCTCCGCAGCCAGGTGGGGCAGGCTCGCCGGCGGATCGAACGCGTGGTGGCTCGGATGTTCGGCCGGACCTTGAAGCGCTTTGATGCCAACATCGGAGTCGAGCACGAGATTGACCTGGATTGGACGCAGACCAAGGCTTGCGTCGTCCATGCGGGCATGTACGGGTTCCTGTATCTGAGCCTCAAGGGCCGCCAGCCCGGCGGGATCATCGAGCCGGCGGATTACGAGAAGATCCGCGACGATCTGCGCCGGCGGTTCCTCGAGGTGAAAGCCCGCAAGCCCGACGGCGAGTGGATTCAGGTCTTCCCCGAAGTGCACAAGACCGAAGAGCTTTACAACTGCTCGCGTGAGGAACAGCCCTGGTTGCCCGACCTGCTGCTCGTGCCCTACGCGGGACTGGCCGTCGTCCGGCGGATTCGCGGACGCGATGCTGTTCGTTGGTCGTCGCAGCGGCGAATGGAAGGCACGCATCGCGTGGAAGGCATCCTCGTGGTGAACGGCCCCAACGTGAAGCAGGGGGGCACCATTCGCGCACAAATCGCGGACATCGCCCCGACGCTCCTGGCCTGCATCGGGCTCCGCGTGCCCGCCGACATGGAAGGGCAGGTGCTCACGGATCTGTTCAGTACCAAGCTCGGCGTGGAGTACGAGCCGCCGCAGAAGATCGAGGTCGGCGAGCACGCCGAGGTCTTCTCCGAAGAGGAAAAGGAAGCCCTCAGCCGGCGGTTGTCCGATCTGGGATACCTCGAGTAGCCGCGAGAACGACGCAGCGGCCCAGGATGGCCAGCAATCGATCTACGTCCAAGCCAGCCGTACCTGGGCTGGACGGAGGATGCGTTGCTGGCCCGCCTGGCGCTGCTGGGGTATCATGGCGGGATGGAAAAGAACGCCAACGCACGACCGCGTCGATTCGTCAACCAGCTTCAGGCCGGCGAAGTGGTTGAGGATCAAGTCTTCCTGATCGATGCCAAGGACTTGAGGACCACCACCAACGGGTCGCTGTACATCCACTGCGTGCTCCGCGACAAGACCGGTCAGATCCTGGCTCGTGTCTGGCAGGCCACGCAGCCCATGTTCGACCAGATGCCCGAAGGCGGCTTCATGCGGTTCAAGGGCCGGGTCGAGAACTACAAGGGCGCGCTGCAGTTCATCATCGACGCCATGCGGCCGTGCGAGGCCGGCAGCATCGACCTGTGCGACTTCATGCCGCAGACTGAGGAAGACATCGATGTGATGTTCGAGCAGGTCAAGCACGCCCTACGGTCCATCAAGAACCCCTACGTATTGCAGTTGATCAAGCAATTCGTCTGCGACGAGAAGCTTATGGCCGGCTTCAAGAAGGCCCCAGCAGCCGTCCAGATGCACCACGCCTTCATCGGCGGGCTGCTCGAGCACACCCGCAACGTGCTGGAACTGGCCCTGCTGGTGGTCCCGCGTTACCCCGACGTGAGCCTGGATCTCGTGCTGGCCGGCCTGTTCCTGCACGATCTGGGCAAGACGGCGGAATTGACGTACGACACGAGCTTCCAGTATTCCAACCGTGGCCAGCTCGTCGGGCACATCGTCCAGTGCGCGATCTGGATCGAAGAGAAGATCAAGCTGGTCGAGGCCGAGATGGGCCAGCCGTTCCCGCCGGAGATCCGGGATGCGCTGCAGCATTTGGTGCTGTCGCATCATGGCACGTACGAGTTCGGCAGCCCGAAACTGCCGGCGATGCCCGAAGCGGTCGCCATTCACTATCTGGACAACCTGGACGCCAAGCTGCAGATGTACCTGCACCGGATCAAATCCGATCCCGACCCCGCGAGCGACTGGACGGAGTATGTCCGCGGCCTGGACACCAAGATCTACAAGAAGGACGTTCTGAATATTCGTGGTCAACGTAAGTGAAGCGGTGACAGCAGGTTGCAGGTGATCGCCGCGGCCCGTCGGCGGGCCTGCCGGAAGGCGGCCCCGCCCGAAAAATCGTGCTTTGGCACGGGCCTTGCATTACGCGGCAGGTCGAATACACTATGAGGTTCGACTGAGTCAGGGGAAAGAAGCGCGGTCCGACCTGTACAGTCACTGAAACCCGGGAACAAAGACACACGACATGGATACGATTGCGAACTTGATTCGTGACGGGAAGATTGCGGACGCGGAAGCCACGCTCAGCCAGCGGCAGGGCGAGGTGGGAACCAACCCCACGTGGCACTATGAGCGGGGCATGCTCCTGGAAGCCCAGGGCCGTCCGGGCGAGGCGATCGACGAGTACGAGAGTGCCGTCCGCCTCGACGCCAGCAACTCCGATGCGGTGTTCCGGCTGGCGTTCCTGCACGATCTTTACGGCGACGAGGATCGGGCCGTCGAGCTCTACGAGGATCTGGCCGCTCGTAAGCCCGCTCACGTCAATGCCCTGATGAACCTGGCCGTGATCTACGAGGACCGCGGGCAGTACCAGGAAGCCTACGTCTGCCTCGAGCGCGTGCTCGCCGACTACCCCAATCACACTCGGGCTCAGATGTTCCTCAAGGACGTCGAGAGCTCGATGAGCATGCATTACGACGAGACGCAGGAGCGCAGCCGCGAGAAACGCAGCGCCATCCTCGACACGCCGATCACCGACTTCGAACTCAGCGTGCGCAGCCGCAACTGCCTCAAGAAGATGAACATTCACACGCTGGGTGACCTGCTCAAGATCACCGAGGTCGAACTGCTGGGCTACAAGAACTTCGGCGAGACCTCGCTCAACGAGATCAAGGCCATGCTCAAGCAGAAGGGGCTTCGGCTCGGCCAACTGAAGGAGGAAGAGGCGCGGACGGCCCGGCCGCGCACCATTCTGCGTCGGGCGGGCGGGCCCGAAGGTTCGCCCGAGGTGCTCAACAAGTATTTGTCGGAGATCGAGCTGTCCAGCCGGTCGCGCAAGTGCCTCCAGCGGCTGAATCTGGTCACCGTCGGCGACCTGGTGAGCCGTAGCGAGGCCGAACTGCTGGCGACCAAGAACTTCGGGCAGACCTCGCTCAACGAAATCAAGGCGAAGCTGGCCGAAATGGGCTTGACGCTTCGCAAAGCGGACTGATGCCAGAGGCGGTCGAAACCAGGCCTGGACTTCGTTGCCCGTGCGGCAACCGGATCCGGGCCGGACCGCATTCACCCTGTTTCCTTCGCTGCCGCGGGCTGCGCCGAGGCGGGACCGTCTTCCCCATGTTTCTGGGTTGTGTCCTTCTGGGTGTGTTTCTCCAGGCCTGTGATTCCGCGCCTTCGCCCACGGCCGGGCCGCCCGCCGCCGCGACGCAATCCGCACCCGCCGACGAGCCGGTCATCGACCGCCAGATCCGCATTCTCCTGCTCGACGGACTCCAATCGGCGAGCATCGTGGTGCGCGACCGGTTCAACCTCGTGGATTGTCAGACCGGCCAAATCCTCCTTGCCGACCAAGACCCGCAGGAGTTGTCCTTCACGTTCACCGGCCGCGGTATCGATGTTCCCGAACTCGACGTCTACCTGGAGTCGGGCGGCGTGGACGTCGTGCCCACGGGCGAACAGCCCACGCGGATCAAACTGGCCAGCCAGTGGAAAGACTTTCCCGGATCCGTCCGGATGCTCCCGCGGCGGGATGGCGGTGCGGTCATCAACTTGGTGGACATCGAGGACTATCTCGTGAGTGTGGTCTCGGCGGAATTGCCGGGGAGCTTCCATCGGGAGACGTTCCGGGCTCAGGCGATCGCCGCCCGTACCTACGCCTGGTATGCCAGGCAGACCACGGGGCTTCGCCGTGACTGGGATGTCTGGGCGACCGAAAAATCGCAGGTGTACGCCGGCCTGGATCGGCAGCGGTTGGCGCCGCAGGCGGTCGAGGCCGTCCGCGACACACGGGGGATCGTCTGCACCTGGTCGTCGCCCGCTGGCGAGAAGATTTTCTGCACGTACTTCGGATCGCGTTGCGGCGGACTGACTGCTCCGGCGTTCAGCCCGGACGGCACGCCCCCGATCCCACCGCTGGCCGGCGGCGTGGTGTGTCCGCACTGCCGTCGGCCCGATGCCTACCGTTGGCCGCAGGAGCCTCGCATCAGCAAATGGCAGATGACCGAGCGTTTGGCCGGCCGTTATTCCCGCTTCGAGAGGCTCGGCCGCGTCGAGCAGGTCGAAGTGATCGAGAGCGCGGCGGACGGCCGGGCGTTGCGGGTGGCGGTCAGCGACGCCGAGGGCCGCACGGTGGAACTGGACGGCGAGAACTTCCGGCTGGCCGTCGATCCCACCGGACGCGTTTTGCAGAGCACGCTGTTCACCGTGACCGTCGAGCCGGATGCCATCGTCTTCACCGATGGCCGGGGCATGGGGCACGGCATGGGCATGTGCCAGTACGGCGCGGATGCCCTCGCCCGAGCCGGCTGGAGTAGTCCGGCCATCCTGCGATACTACTACCCCGGCTCACGCCTGACTCGCGCGTATTGAGCGAAGCAATCGTTGCCGCTTGCGAACCTCGGGCGAAACTAATGGACGACGCCATGCAACGACCGTCCTGCGACGGGGCGCTATTGGACGAGCGTCGGAGCGTCGTTGACGAATGTGCCGGGCCGTTTCGTCTCGGCTGCGGTTTCCAGTACAATACACGACTTGTCCCAAAGGATGGTCCGGGATGGGTTTGGCAATTCGACAACACGCTTCCGCCCTGGTTCGTTATGCGGTATGCGCGGCGGCCCTCTCCTGGATCGCCTGGAATACGGAATGGAGCGAACTGATCCGGGCCTGGCGGCAGGCGGATCCGACACTGCTCCTGCTGAGCGTGGCCGTCTTTGCCCCGGCGCCGGTCTTGATCGCGATCCGGCTCAAGCTCCTGCTGGACGTGCATCAGGTCCGCCTGTCGGTCTGGCAGGCCGTGAAGGTCACGTTCGCGGGCAACTTCATCATCAACGCGCTGCCGCTGGGGACGACGGGCGGCGACTCGGTGAAGGCCTTCTACATCGCTCGCGACACGCCGTTCAAACATGAGGCGGTCACGGTGGTGTTCTTCGACCGAGTGATCGGCGTGTTGGGCCTGGTCCTCATGTCCGGCATCGTGCTCCTGCTGGACTGGCATAACCCGGCGTTTCGCAGTTGGGGCCGGCCGATCGGTGTGCTCGTGCTCCTGGTGGTGGTCGGCGGGGGCTTGTACTTCTCGAACTGGACGCGCAAGCTGCTGCATCTGGATCAACTGCTGGCCCGGCTTCCGCTGGGCAGTCACCTGCAGCGGATCGACCGGGCGGTGTTCGAGTTCCGCAATCGTCCCGGGCGGGTGTTGCTCTGTCTGGTGCTGACGAACATCCTGCAGGTGAACAGCATCGTATCGCTGTTTCTAGCCGGCTGGTCGCTGGGGGTGATCGATCCTCAGACCTCGCCGTGGGCTTCCTTGCCGGTCTATCTGGCGTACGTGCCCATCTGTTATTTGGCCGGCGCTTTGCCCATCGGCGTGATGGAGGGTGGCTTCCAGCAGTTGCTTCACGGAGCGGCCGGCTTCGGAACGCTGGAGGCGGCGTTGTCGCTCTCGTTGTTCGGCCGGTTCATCCAATTGGTTTGGGCGCTGCCTGGCGGGCTGATCGTGCTGCGTTCCCGGCCGCGGGCCGAAGAGGTGGCCGCCATGGAAGCATCGCCGGAAGTGGTCCCCATACCGGGCGAGCCGACCCCCAACACGTGATGGTCGCTCGGCGGCAGGTCCCGCCGAAGTCCTGGGATGGATCATGCTCGTGGCCCCATGCCGGGCAGGACGCCCGGCATCCACCGGCGAAGCGCCCGGGCCACACCAGCGGTTGCGAACTGCGTGCCTTACTGCACTGAGAGTGAGAGGGAGTTTGCCGTGTCAGTTGACCTTCGCCGCGTGCGAAACATTGGAATAGCCGCCCACATCGACGCGGGCAAGACCACGACCACCGAGCGAATCCTGTACTACACGGGCAAGACGCATCGCATGGGCGAGGTGGACGAGGGGACCACGATCACCGACTTCGACCAGGAGGAGCAGCAGCGGGGGATCACCATCTACTCCGCGGCCGTCAGTTGTCCCTGGCGCGATCACACCATCAACCTGATCGACACCCCGGGCCACGTCGACTTCACTGCCGAGGTCGAGCGTTCGCTGCGCGTGCTCGACGGGGCCGTCGTCGTCTTCGACGCCAAGGAAGGAGTGGAGGCCCAGTCGGAAACCGTCTGGCGTCAGGCGAACAAGTACAACGTTCCTCGCATCTGCTTCATCAACAAGATGGACAAGGTGGGGGCGGACTTCGCGGCCAGCTTTCGATCCATTCGCGAGAAGCTGCAGGCCAATCCGGTGGCGGTGCAGATTCCCATCGGCGCCGACAACTACTTCGAAGGGCTCATCGACCTGGTCGAAATGAAGGCCTTCTACTACCAGGCCAAGCAGATGGACACCAAGCCCGAAGAGCGACCTATTCCCCCTGAGCTGGAGGAGACGGCTCGCCGGGCCCGCCACACGTTGGAAGAGCAGGTGGCCGACATCTGCGAAACGGTGATGGAGCACTTCATCAACGATGAGCCCGTGCCCAACGAACTGCTCAAGGCCGGTCTGCGAGCGGGGACCATCTCAAACCGCCTCCAGCCGGTGTTCTGCGGCTCGGCTCTGGCGTACGTGGGCGTCCAGCGCCTGCTCGACGGCGTGATCGATTACCTGCCCAGCCCGCTGGACATACCGGCCATCGTCGGACACGACCCCGAGAAGCCCGACAAGCAGATCACGTGTCCGACCGACCCGACAGCTCCATTGGTGGCGTACGCGTTCAAGATCGTCGCCGACAAGCCCATGGACCTGTACTTCGTGCGGATCTACTCGGGTACGCTCAAGAGCGGCTCGCGCGTTTACAACCCGGCCCGCGATAAGAAAGAGAATATCAGCCGGATGTTCCGCGTTTTCGCCAAGCGCCGCGAGCAGATCGAAAGCGCCGGGGCCGGCGACATTGTGGCTGTGCTGGGTCTGCGTGACACGCTCACCGGCGACACGCTTTGCGACGCCAAACGGCCCGTACTGCTCGAGGCCATCGAGTTCCCGGAGACCGTGATCAGCATGTCCATCGAGCCCAAGTCGTCGGCGGACAAGGACAAGCTCGAAGAAGCACTGGCCATGCTGGCTCGTGAAAACCCCACGTTCAAGTACTCGGTGAACTCGGAGACGGGCCAGACCATCATCAGCGGCATGGGCGAGCTGCACCTCGAGGTGCTGGTGAACCGGTTGAAGCGGGACATGCACGTGGACGCCAAGGTGGGCAAGCCACGGGTCTCGTATCGCGAGACGGTCTCAGCGGTGGCCGAGCACGAGGAGGAGTTCAATCGGCCGATCTCGGGCAAGGAGGCCTACGCCAAGGTCAAGCTGCGGATCGAGCCGTACACGCCGCCGCCCGGCAAGCCGCACGTGGCGTTCGTCAGCAACATCCCCGTCGAGTCGCCCGCGCAGGTATACGTGAAGGCGGTTGAGACGGCCGTGCTCGAGGCCGCGCACACCGGCGTGCTGGCGGGCTATCCCATGATGAATCTGAAAATCACGCTCCTGGACGCCCAGGTTCACGAAGCCAACAGTTCGGACCTGGCATTCGAGGCCGCCGCCCGCATCGCGTTCGACAAGGTGGCGGCAGCCGCGTCGCCCGCGCTCATGGAGCCCATCATGAAGGTGCAGGTGGTCACGCCGGAGAGCAACTTCGGGAGCGTCAGCGGCGACTTGTCCCGCCGCCGGGCGGTGGTGACCGACTCGACCATGCGGGGCGACCGGCGAGTCATCGACGCCCAGGTGCCGCTGCGCGAGATGTTCGGCTACGCCACCGAATTGCGCAGCCTGACCGCCGGCCGCGGGAGCTGGAGCATGGAACCCAGCCATTACGAGATCGTGCCGCGGCAATTGGCCGACAGCATTCTGGGGCTGGCGTGAAAAGAACGACGCGGCGACGCGGCGAGGCAATGGCGAATGACGAAATCAGAATGACGAATGAGGAACACACACCGTCGTCGCCATCCGGGCTTCGTCATTCATTCGACATTCGAGCTTCGTCATTCGTCATTCTTGCCGGCGCCGTGCCGTCCGCGAGTCTCTTCACCATGATCAAACAGGGGTCGTTGGCCCATAATCGCTTGAGCTCTTCGAGCGGGCGGTAGCCCAGCGCGAAGTAGAAGCGACGAGTCCGCTCGCAAGGCTCGTACTCGCGGGAGGGGCCGAGCGTCTTGAGATAGGCGTACTCGATTCCGGTCGAGCGCATCCAGTCTTCGGCGGCGGTGAGAAGTCGCCGGCCGATGCCTCGCCGGTGCAACTCGCAGCGAACGGCGGTGACGTATATTTCGGCGGCGTAGGGGTTCTGCTGTTTAATGGCCAGGAAGCCGGCGCACTGCCCGTCGTACTCGGCGATGAACGTGGGCAGGGCGTCGATCGTCCGGACGTAAGCCTGCACCGACGAGTCATTGCCGAACCAGTCCGGCAGCGCGGCGAGTACAGGCTCACAGCGCGACGCGACTCCGAACAGCGGGCCTCGGATCTGAATGCTCATAGAGTGTCCAAGCGGGCCGTCGCGTTACAGCAATGATTTCAAATGATCCAGGCTGGCAGCCGCCTGGTCGATGGTCCCGCACTCGACGCTGAAGCAGATGGTCCGGTCGAGCGGCTTGAGGATCTTGATCACTTCTTTCCAATCGATCACGCCGGCGCCGCAAGCGCAGCCGACGGGCGTGCCGGTCACTTTCCCGCGTTCGGCTTCGCTGTGCTGGACGGTGATGTCTTTGGCGTGCAGGTGGACGAGCCGATCGCGGCAGCGAGCCAGCCACACGTAGGGATCCTCGCCGGCCAGGTACGAGTTGCCGGTGTCGAAGTTGATGCCGATGGCCGGCGATGGCACCAAATTGCAGATGCGGTCGAGCCCGTCGGGACTCTTGCTGTACTGCTGATGCGGCTCGAGGCCGATGCAGATGCCGCGTTTCTCGGCGGCCCGGGCCGCGTGCGTCAACGTGTACTTCATGAGAACGTGGTCTTCCTCAGTGCTGGTGAAGGGCGGCTTGGGGCCTTCGTCGGTGTTGACCACGGGGGCGTTGAGTTCGGCTGCCCAGAGAATGGCCATTCGCAGGTAGTTCACGCTCACGTCAGGCCGGCACAGCGGCGTGTGTGCGCTCAAGCCCGAGCAGCGGACGTTGTGCTTTTCGCAGAGTTCCCGCGTTTCGCGAGGGTCATCGAACATGGAGATGCTGTGGAAGTAGCCGGCCTCGCTGAGCAGTTCGCGGCCCCAGTGAACCATCGGCTCGATGAACTGGTAGCCCAACGCTGCTGCTTTCTCCACGCCGGCGGCGAACGACATGTCGTGGTGCCGCACGAACTCCATGTTGATGCCGATCTGGATGTTTGCCATCGCACGAGCCCTCGCGTTGTCAGGACACGGTTCTTCCGAGACGCCGGACATCCTAACCGCCCGCTGGGGCGTCGCCAATCCCCATATTTTCCGGAGATGGGTGATCGCCCGAATCACGGGCGACCACGGAGCGGTCGGCACGACTTGCGGACGGCGGTTCGTATAATAACCACGCACGCTTGGGCTCTAGTTCAGGAGGAAACGTTGTGGCGCAGCCGCAGACGACGGACCGGCCGGTGACGCCGCCGGAAGTGAAGATGCAGTGCATGGAGATCTGGGGCGGCAACGAGGCCCGGGATACGGCTCTGTCGGTGCCCGGCATCGATGCGTGGGTACACAGCCAGCCGCAGCCGGGCCATCGCAGCGGCGGGGATATCCACTATGTATCCATGTGCGGAACAGGCCGAATCACGCGTTTCGTCGTCGCCGACGTGAGCGGTCACGGCGAGCAGGCGTCGGAGCTGGCCCGGTTCCTGCGGTCGCTCATGCGGCGGTACATCAACACGCTGGACCAGGCGAAGTTTGTACAGCGCTTGAACCAGGAGTTCTCGCGAGCCGCCGACGACGGGATGTTTGCCACCGCCGTGCTGGCGACGTATTTCGCCCCACTGGATCACCTGGTGGTGGTCAATGCCGGGCATCCGGCGCCGCTGTGGTATCGGGTCGAGACCAACAAGTGGCAGGTGCTGTGCCCGCAACTGCCCGAATGCACGCACCGGCTGGCCAACCTGCCGCTCGGCGTGATCGCTCCCACGTCGTATGAACAGTTCGCGGTGCGGCTGGCCAAGGGCGACGTGGTGCTCATTTACACGGATTCGTTCATTGAGGCCCGCTCGCCGGATGGACAACTGCTCGGTGAGGAAGGGCTCTTGAAGATCGTTTCGGGGCTTGATCCTGCGAATCCGCTCGCGTTCCGCGAGGCGTTGTTGAATGCGCTGGACGAATATCGCGGCCACGCACCGCCGGAGGACGACATGACGCTGCTCCTCCTGCAGCACAACGGTGCCGATCCGCCGTGGCCGAGTCTCGGTCAAACGCTCCGGAGCATCGGCAAAATGATGCGGCTGATCAAAGTGTAGGGCACGCACTTTCGGGGAGCGGGCGTCTCGCCCGCCTCTGATGGCGGAATAGCCGACTCTTCAGGGGCAGAGCTTGGCACGATCGCACGGGTTCGGTTAGCCTGTCCCCATGCGCATCAGAGCGATAGTACTTGCAGCGGCATTTGTAATGTCGTGGTCCGGCCCGGTGAGGGCCGAGTCGCAACCTGCGAATCCATCCCGACTTGATCTGACGGTCGTCGATGCCGACAGCGGCGAGCCCGTGCACGCGCGCGTGCGTTTGCGCGATACGCGCGGTTGCGATATCGTGCCGGCCGACGCCACGGTCGTGAACATCGGTGCTCGCGACCGGTGGTTTGTCTGTTCCGGGCGTTGCTCAATCGAGCTCCCGGTTGGGACCGACGCCAGAACGCTCGATGTGCGCGTCGAGCGTGGCACCGAGTACCGCCCGTATCGGCAGCGGCTCGAACCGGCGGGGGAACGCACGGAACACGTGGTTCGGCTGCAACGCTGGATCAACATGCGGCAGCACGGCTACGTCTGCGGCGAGAACCACCTCCATGCCTCGGCGGAGGAGTTGGCGCCGCAACTGCTGGCCGAGGGACTGGACTTCGGCACTTCGCTGCAATGGTGGAACGGGCCCAAGTACGAGGTCCAGGCTGCAGCGCCGTGCGTGCAGAGCGTCGAATCTGCCGGTCGGCGGGTGCCGATCAGCATTTACGATTACGAGCTCGAGCACGACTGGGGAGCGGCCTACGTGTTGGGCTTGCCCCAACCGCTGGACGCACCCTCGGACGCGCGGCGTCCGAACCTGCCGCTGCTACGACAGGCCCGCGCTGCGAGTGCGCTCATCTGCTATCAGGGCGGCTGGTCGCGCGAAGTGCTCCTCGACGCTTTACTCGGACTCGTCGATGTGGTCAACGTCTGCAACAACAATTTTCACCGGCATCAGTTCCAGCCGCGGTCGAATTACTCGAATCTGCTGAATGTTCCGGGTCTGCCCACGTATCCCGACACGCCCGAGGGCATGATGCAGATGAACACCGACACGTACTATCGGCTGCTGAACTGCGGCTTGCGGTTGGCTGCCGGGGCGGGCTCGGCCAAGGGTGCCAAAAATACGCCGGCAGGCTACAACCGGGCATACGTTCGGGCGGGCGAGAATCCGGATTTGCCGGCGTTCTGGGCGGCCTGGCGGGCGGGCCGAAACTTCGTGACCAACGGTCCCATGCTCTTTCTGCAGGTGGACGGACGCCAGCCGGGTGACGAGATTGCCCTAGCCGGTTCTCCCGTCGAGCTGACCATTCGCGCCCAGGCATTATCGGAACAGCCGCTGACCTCGCTCGAAATCGTGATTAACGGAAGCGTGGTCGCCCGGGCGGACGATATCAAGGGCGATCGTGCGGAGGTGGTGACGCGATGGTGGGTGAGCGAGCCCTGCTGGATTGCCGCCCGATGCACCGAGCGTGATGATTGGCTGTCCGACAGCGAACTGGCCGCCGGGCACGCCTACGGCGGGCGGTTACCCTGCCGGCCATGCCGTCTGCGGTTCGCACACACGAGCCCCGTATACGTGACGGTGGACGGCAGGGGGGTACGGGTGCCGGCAGCAGTGGCGGAAGCAAGCCGGATGCTGGACGCTTTCGAGACATTTGCCCGAAATCAGGCCGCACCGGCCTATCTGGAAGAGATTACGGCGGCGCTGGCCGACGCGCGCCGGCGGCTGCTCGAACCGTAGGTTCAACCTGGCGCGGGATCTCAGCGGCGGTGAGTGCGAGTTGTGCGGGGCCGATAGCTTTGATTCGCTTGTCAAAGCTTGTATATCCCATTGCCTGCGTTGTCTAAATAAGTACAATTGGCATTATGGCCAAGGCAAGTCGAACCGCATCTCTAAGAGATCACCTACTTCAGGCGATGGCTGAGCAGCGGATCCCGCTAGGGAGCCGGCTGCCGTCGGAGACTGAGTTGATGCAGAAGTTCTCGCTCAGCCGGTCGAGCGTTCGGCAGGTGCTGGCCGAACTGAGCGTTTCCGGCTGGGTGGAACGACGGCAGGGATTGGGAACGTTTCATGTCGCGGGCAATCGGCGGGAACCGGCGAAGAGCCAGCGGACGATGCTCGTCGGCGTGTGGTTCAACTGGCCGTCGGGGCCGCTGTTCAGCCCGATGGTGGATGGCATTCGCGAGGAACTGGCCGAGTGGCGATACCACGCCGTCTTCGAGGACGGCGGCTTTGACGTCGGAGCCGAAGCCAAAGGCGTCGAGGCCCTCGTCCAGAAGACGCTGGACGGGTTCATCGTTGCTCCCTCCAGCAACCCGGCCGACGATCATCGGCCGCTCGAGCAATTAATCGCTCGCAAGGTTCCGCTGGTTTTGGTGGATCGTCCACTTCCGGGGCATCCGGCCGACGTTGTGATGACGGCGAACGAGCTGGGGGCCGAGGAAGTCGTTCAGTACCTCATCGAACTGGGCCATCGGCGGATTGCGTTCATCGGATCGGGCGGCCTGGCCAGCGTGGACGACCGGCTGCGGGGCTATCGGCTGGCCATGCGTCGCGCGGGGTTGACCATCGATGAAGCCTGGCTGCAGGCGGATCAGATGGCCGGTGAGGACTCCGGGCGGCGAGCCGCAAATCTCCTGCTCGACCTGCCGGCGGACCGCTGTCCGACCGCAATTTTCTGCGCGAACGACATTATCGGTATGACCGTGGGGATGGTGGCTCGCAGTCGCCACATTCGTGTCCCCGACCAGCTCTCCATCGCCGGCTTCGATGACATCGTGCCGACCGCGGAACACGAGCCCTGGCTCACCACCTACGCCCAGCCCAAACGGCGGATCGGCCAGCAAGCCGCCCGTCTGCTTCTCCAGCGGATCTCCAGTCCGGGCGCCAATCCTGTCACACTTTTACTGCAGGGCAGCCTGGTGAAGCGTGGCTCCACCGCACCTCCCGCTGCATAGTTCATGTCGCAAGCCATTGCAGGGTAAGAAACTGCAGATCGAAAGGTCGATCTGCAGTACATCTTGTATATACATGCAGATATTTTGGCTACACCTATTGCTTCGGCCTCCAGTTTCGCGGTACAATTGTTACCAGCATCTCAGGATGGGTTCGGTTCGCCGATCCCTCCGCGGCCCTTGGCAGTTCACGGCGGAGAGAGGTTCATGCACAGGCAGGCCCGCATGACGTATCGGGCGGTTCATCCGCGAAGCGCAGGGTTCACGCTTATCGAGATCCTGGTCGTGGTGGCGATCATCGCATTGTTGGTCGCCATTCTCCTGCCGTCGCTGGCCCGGGCTCGCTGGCAGACTCGCGTGGTTGCCTGCCGGGCTCACATGCATGATTTGGGTACGGCGTTCACCGTCTACACTGAGACGTACAAGGGTTATTTCCCGGTGACGCCGAACAACACGTCCGACAGCTTCTGGTCGTTGTACAAGGCTCGCTTGCTGCCGGATGTGAAGGTGCTGATCTGTCCGGCCAGCCGGAACGTCATTCGGCCGCACACGCTCCAGGCTCCGCCGAAGATGGTCTCCTCGCAGGAGAACGGACGGCCCATTCCGGTGGGGCAATCGGACATCGATGTCACGGCCAAGGAGCGCGACGATTCCAGTGGGGGGCACAGCTACGAGTACAACGCGCTCTATGATCCGGAGGAGAACCTGCCCGCCGCGCAGCGGCATCCCATGGCCGGTCGCCACAAGAAGACGACCCACTTCAAGATGGCCTTCCACGACATGATGCTCGTGCACGATAACGACAACCGTGACCCCAATTTCGCTAACGGATTCGTGGGGTGCGAGGGAAGCCTGGATTCGGACAAATATCCGTACAGCATCGGGAACAACTGCCCGCAGCCGTGGGATAATCACGGCTCGGAAGGCATGAACATGTTGTTCGCCGATGGGCACTCACAAATGGTGCCCAAGACCAGGGGCGAGGTGGTGGACCGAAGGGCCGAGCCGCCCAAGACGTTCAAGAGCCCCAACGCGCCGATCGACAAGGTGTGGCTCAAGTCTCAATGGCCCTGGCACTATTCACGGTAGGGCCGCCCAACAGCACACGCAGAAGGACGCGGCCGAAACGAACCGGAGGGGGTAATGCACCGACCGTCGCACATCCGGGTACGCACATACCGCCTGGTGCTGGCGTTGACAGGCGCGCTGGTGATCACGGCCGGCGACGTCGCCGCGGTTCGTGCGCAATGCATCTCGGAGGCATCGCCTTACGGCATCAACGTCCACGCACCTCAGGGGTCGAGTCTGGTCCGGTTGATGGACGAGGTCCAGTCGTGCGGCATGGGCTGGATCAGGATCGACATGGTGTGGGCTTGGGTCGAACCCAGCCAGGACACCTTTTCGTGGAGCATCTACGATAGCATCGTGGGAGCTGCCCGAGCCCGAGGGCTGCACATTTTCGCCACCATCAGCCAGACCCCGGCCTGGGCCACCACCGGGCCTGCAGGGACGGGCGTCCCCACCAACGCCGCCGATTACTACGACGTGTGCTACCGTGCGGCGACACGCTATCGTGATTCGATCCGGCACTGGGGAATGTGGAACGAGCCGAACCTCAGCCAATTCTGGTCGGGTTCACGGGCTCAGTACATCAATCTGATCCTCAACAACGGGGCGGATGCGATCCATGCCGCCTCTCCGGAAGCGAAAGTCTGCGGCCCCGAGTTGGCTCATCTGAACAGCGGCAGTTGGGACGTCTGGCTCACGGACTGCATCACGCAAGCCGGCAGCCGGCTTGATATCGTGACGCACCACGTGTACGGCAACAACCACACGGTCGTGACCGATCGCCTCGAAAAGTCGCCCACTTGGCCGTGGGATCCGCCGTCGGTAAAGCAGGTGCTGCAGAATACCGGATGGTTCGGGAGGCCGTTCTGGCTCACCGAGGTAGGGTGGGAGAGCGATGAGGTCGGCGAGGCGAACCAGGCGAACTACTACACCGGCTTGTTGAACAACTGGTTCACGGGGCAACCCGCTCGATCCTGGATCCACAAAGTCTTTTTCTACGAGTTGAACGACACGCAGGCGTTCTCCCAGTATTCGTTCGGAATTCTGGGGCCCGAGCCAGCGTATGCTCGCAAGGCGGCGTTCACGGCCTACCAGAACTTCATTGCCGCTCATCCCGCGCCGCCATTCGTGCCGGCCAAGGTGCAGGGGGCCAACCCGCCTCACCTGGCGGTGGATGTTCGATTGTCGCCGGCCGGCCTGAGCTGGGCGCCGGTTACCTGTGCCACCTCATACGACGTGTATTTCGGAACGGAGAGCCCCGGCGTCCTGGTCTCGAGCCAGACGACCACGACCTATAACCCCGGCACGTTGGCCCGCAAGACCACGTACTACTGGCGAATCGATACGTGGAGCGGGACGGAGAAAACGACGGGGGATGTGTGGCAGTTTACGACGGCAGGCTCGCCCGCGGACTTCGACCAGGACGACGACGTGGACCAGACGGACTTCGGTTACCTCCAGCGTTGTCTGTCGGGCGAGGGCGGCGTGCATGAGCCGGACTGCGCGGCCGCGGACCTCGACGGGGATACCGACGTGGATGGCCATGACGTGGCTCAGTTCCTCGAGTGCATGGGGGGCCCCGACCGAGAGCCGAATTGCTGAGCCCCCGACGACACGAGTATACGTGTTGCCTGAAAGTGTGTACGAGTAGCTGAATTATGTGTCAGTTCTGGTCGAAATATCTTGATCGAAGGCGGAATGTGGGTATACTGACACAGTAAGTATTCACATCTAGCCTGAAGGGAGGAGAGAGAGCAATGCGCAAGTCATGTCTAATCATGGGTAGTCTGCTGTTAGTGACCTTCGCCTTGGTCAATCCGGTGACGGCGTCGTTCATCCTTTTGCCGAACGACGACACATTCCTGGATCAAACCAGCGGGGGCACCGTCCGGGACAACGGCGGGATCTTGATCAAAGGGCAGAGCGGCCAGCAGCGCATCGGGATCATCGAGTTCACGCTGCCTGACGTGACGGTTGAGTCGGCCACGCTGAATTTGCTCCATGTGAGGAGCTGGTCGAACCTCAGTTGGAAGCTACAGGTCAGTGGCAAGCAGGCCGAGTTCGACGAGACCGCCATCACGTGGAACAATTCGACGCTCCAGAGCACCGTCGGCGTAACGCTCATCGGCGATCCACTGACCATGGTGGGCGGGAACTCCGGCCAGGACGTGGTGCCTCCCCAGTGGCGAACCGTGGACATGACCGACTTCTTCAATGCCAACAAGGGGACCACGGTAACGCTGTTCCTGAAGAATACCGACAACGATGGCCAAAGGGGGGGCACGATCGAGGATCGCGAAGGATCCCGCACGGGTGATCCCGCCAATGGTCCGTACATCAGCTACGTTCCCGAGCCGTCGAGCCTGCTGTGCCTGGGGCTCGCTTCGCTGGCGTTAGTGCGTCGGCGGTTCCGCTGAACGATGAATCGGCCTCCTGAGCGACCGTCGAAGTCGGTCGTCATGGAGCATCCAGAGTCGAGATCCGGTCTTTACATCTGCCTGGGGGGTGGTGCGTGGTAGTAATGCGCCTGTTGCGTCCGCGGTGTGGCTTGTGGAGTTGCGGTCTGGCACTCGGTTGTGTTCTCCTGGGCCAGATTTCGATGGCTCGGGCGGGCCTGATCGAGCAGCCGCCGGCCAGCGTCAAGACCTTCCGCGTGTACGAACTGGCCTTATCGGCTGATCAGCCGGGAACCAAGCCGTATGTCGACGGCCCGACGGTCACGGCTACCTTCACGGGCACATCGGGAGCGGCTGCGGGCAAGACGCTCGTCATGAAGGGCTTCTGGGACGGCGGCAACACCTGGCGGATCCGCTTCGCGCCCACCGCCGCCGGCGAGTGGTCCTGGGTGACGGCCTCGAGCGACGCGGGCATGAACGGCATTAGCGGTACGGTCCTGGCGGTCTCGCCCACACCGGCCGAACTCGCCGCCAATCCGCTCTACCATGGATTCCTCGAGCGAGACGGCTACGCCTGGAAGCTCAGCGACGGGACGCCTTTCCTGCCGGTGGGCGATACGCAGTGGTCGTTCTCGGAAGAGTTCACGCTGGCCGAATGGAAGACCTGGATGGACGCCCGCCAGGCTCAGCGTTTCAACACGTTCCTGGGCTGCATCTGGCTGGCTATCTATTCGCGCAGCGGCGTGCCGCAGGCCTTTCCCAACAAAAACCCGCAGACCGACACGCCCAACATGGAGTTCTTCCAGCACCTGGATCAGATGGTACAGTACGCCAACGATCGCGGCATCATGATGGGACTGACCATCGGCGGCTTCCCCGACAACAGCAACTGGTGGAGCAAGATGGGCTCGCAGGCCCGCGACGACCGCTGGTTCCGCTACTGTGTGGCCCGATACACCGCGTACAACGTCCGGTGGTGCCTGTACGGCGAGGTGAACGAACGAAACACGCCGTGGGGGCTCACGTGGCAGCAGGAGGTCGCTCACAAGGCCCAACTCGTCAAGGACGAGGATCCTTACGACCATCCGATCGGCAGCCACACCAACACGATCGACACCAGCAGCGCGAACAACCCGAACATCGATTACATCGAAGTGCAGATCGATCAGCCGGGCGAGCGAACCGAGACGCAGTGGCAGACCGCACTGAGCTATCGCATTTACGGCAAGCCGGTGTGGTTCGAGGAGTATTGGTACGAGTGCGTCTCGGCCGACAACGAGTACGTCCTGGGCATCCGCAACACGCACCGCAACTTCGTCGCCGCCATGGCGTTTCCGACCATGGGCAGTCTGCTGCGGCAGCACTTCAACCAGAATCCGCCGCCCGACGTCAGCCAGGCCGCGAACGATCCCGGCGCCATTCGCATGGGCTTCTTCCATGATTTCTACAAAGACCTGAATTTCAAAGCGTTCACACCGGCTAATAATCTGGTCAGCGCCGGCCATTGCGGGAAGTTCGGCAACGATTACGCCATTTTCAAGCAGGGCGGCGGCACGCTCACGCTGAATCTCACCGGCGTGAGCGGCAATTTCGAAACGACCCGGCTGGACATCAACACCGGTGCCACCGCGAATCTGGGCGTCATCGCCGGCGGCGGCGTGCGCACCATTAATACCGGCATTGCCAAGGACGTGGCGGTTCTGGTCCGCCTGATCGGCCCGGCCACCAATACCGCGCCGAGCGTCGACGCGGGGCCTGATCAGACCATCAGGCTCGGAGAAGTAGCCGAGCTCAACGGCGTGGTGACTGATGACGGCCTGCCCAGTCCGCCGTCCGAAGTGACCATCAACTGGTCCAAGGTGAGCGGTCCGGACGAGGTGACGTTTCTGAATCCGGCATCGGCGGTCACCACGGCCAGCTTCACCGTCATGGGCACCTATCTGCTCCGCCTGACCGCCAGCGACGGCGAACTCAGCGCGAGCGACGACGTCACCATCGTGGTCAAGAGCAACATCCCCGCGGATCTGGACGACGATGGCGACGTGGACATGGAGGATTTCGCGGTCTTTCAGCTCTGTCTGACCGGATCGGGTGAACCGGTGAGCAACGCGTGCCAGCTGGCCGATCTGGAGAAGGACGGCGACGTGGACCAAATGGATCTGGAGCGCTTCCTCGCCTGCCTGATTGTGAGCGGGCCCGATCGCCCGGGCGATCCGTCGTGCGCAGGTTGACAATTTCTGGAACCCGGTGATGCCGCGTTGCGATTCGCGATCAGCGACCGGGAACGGGAGGATGGGACATGAGTTCGCGAGCGATGATCTGGACGGTTTTGATCGGGGCCGCGGTGGGGTTGCCGGCCTGCACAATGGCGGCCACGTACACGACGCCGCGGCAACTGGCCATCAACGACACCTATCAGCTCAATCCGGATTCGGCCACCGGTGACGAGGCAACGACTGAGCCCAAGACGGATGCGAACGACGGTCAGAGCGGCGACAATCCGTATTTCCGCCGGACCAACGTGGCTCGCGCGCACGTGGGCGGCTGTTCGGGACGCTACTGGTACACCTCCAGCTACCAGGAGCCCGGCGAGCCTGATCCGAACGGTCCGCAGTACGTGGACTACGCGCCGCCGTTCGGCACGGGTTCGAACCAGTTGCCGCCCGGCCGATATCGCTTGAACGCCGAGTATCGAAACACGGCTTCCCGAGCCCCGTACCCGGCCGAGTACATCATCCACGCACTCGATGGAACTCACGTTGTGTACAAGAGCCAATTGGACGGTGCGACAAACTCCTGCCCCAACTTCGACCTCGGCGAATTCGATCTGGGCGAGGGCAGTTACATCCGCGTGAACGACACGGGGGGCAGTTCGATCACCTTCAATCGGATGCTCTTCACGTATGTGGGGCCGGCCGGCGGCGTTCCCTATGTGGACGCGGGTGCCGATCAGACCATCGTCCTGCCCGCGGCGGCGAATCTCGCGGGCGTCGCGATCGATCCCGACGGCCAGCCCGCCCCGCTGAGCGTCGCGTGGTCGAAGGTCAGCGGCCCGGGAACCGTCGAGTTCGCGGACGCGTCGGCGGTGGTGACGACGGCCACCTTCTCCACGGACGGCGAGTACGTCCTGCGGCTGACCGCTACCGACACGCTGAACGAGGTGTTCGATGAAGTAACCATCACGGTGCTGCCGCTCGGATCCTGCCAACTGGAAGTTCTGGAGAACTGCGGAACGACGCGGCGGACCGGCCCCTTCACCGTGCAGCGCAGCTACCCGATGGCGTACCCCAACGCGGTCATTCAGCCCGCCCAGTTCACGCTGGTCAACCTCGGGGCCACGCCCATCGACTACACGGTCACGGAAGTGACCAACGCGACGGACCTCACGCCCCTGGATCGTCCCTGGCTGAACGTGGTCAACCCGACGGGCACCATCCCGCCGCAGGGGAGTGTCATCGTTACGGTCGTGTTCGACCCGACCCAGTTAGCCTTCCCGGCCAGCGCTACGGGCGCGAACGATAATGCGGCGGCACTGTCCTTTTCCGAAGGGAACTGCGATCTGGGGCCCATCGTCCGACGCATCCGGATCAATGTGCTCGGCCCTGACGCGACCAGCGTGCACGAATACAACGGCAATGTGGATCCGACCGCGCCTGATTCCGCGGGGCCGGAAGGCAGCGGGTACAACTTCGTCGTGTCGGAGGGCACGCACCAGGGAAGCGTGGAGGATGATCCCGACGCGGTGGACGGCAAGGCGTGGCGGATCATCGATACCGGCGGGACCAAGACCAAGTTTAGGGCCGCACGGCTGGCCCCCTTGCCCGACCCGGAAATCTTCCCCCGCAGCGGTGCGACCGTCGTGGGACGGGTCCGGGTGCGCAATCACAGTGATCCACGCGGTGGGGCTCTGATCCTGTGGGACGCCCATATCAGTGCCGAATACCACTGGGGCCCCAACGGTTCGGACGGTGTGATCACGGAGATGCATCGCGGGAACACCGTCATTCTTCCCGGCGGGTTCGATCAGAACTATCACATCCTCCGTATGACAGCCATCGGCGATGCGAATTGCAACCGAATCATCCGGTTTTACTTTGACGAGGATGTTTCGCCGGTGGCCGTGCTCACCATTCCGGAGGCAGCTCAGGTGGGCGGTTTTGAAGGACGCGACGGCATGGGGTTCGGAGCCGGCAGCACGGCGGGAACGTACGACATCGCTTTCGACTGGGTTACCATGACCAACGCCGGGGCGTTCGCGCCGGGCGAGGAACTAGCGGTGCTCGGGCGCAGCCTGGTGGTCGGACGAAACTGCCATTACCCCGCGGTGGACGCCGAGGGCGACGGCTTTGTCGACATGAACGATTTCGCAGCCATGCAACGGTGCCTCAACGGGCTAACCACGTCGATCGGGCCGCTCATGCCGGGATGCGAGTGCTTCGATAACGTGCCGCCGCGGAACGTGATCGACGAGTTCGACATTAACTACTTCATCAAGTGTGCGTCCGGTCCGAACCTCCTTTGGACGCCGACGGAGGATTGTCCGAACTGAGACGTAGTTGTCAGCTATCAGCTATCAGACGGTCAGCTAAATGTTTGGTTCATAGCTCGTAGCCCTGTACAGTCGCCGGAGATTGTCAGGAAAGCAAAACGAGGATAAGGAGGTCCCGTCATGGCTGTCGTGAGGATGCTCATCGCGGCCGCGCTGGTCGTCTGCCCCGCCGCGGCGAGAGCTGCCAAACCGCCAAACGTTCTGCTCATCATCTCCGATGATCAGGGCTGGACCGACTTCGGCTTCATGGGGCACCCGGTGGTTCAGACGCCGCACCTCGATCGGCTGGCCTCGCAGAGCGTGGTGTTTCCCAACGGGTACGTCACGGTGCCGTTGTGCCGGCCCAGTCTGGCCTCGATCATGACCGGCCAGTACGGATTCCGCACGGGGATCTACTGCAACAATCCTCCCGACGGCGTGCCGCGCACCAAAACGCACCACTTGATCCAGCAGGTGCCCACGTTGCCGCGGCTGCTGGGCAAGGCCGGCTACCGGAGCTTTCAGACCGGCAAATTCTGGGAGGGCAAGCACGAGAACGCCGGCTTCACGCACGGCATGACCGGCGAAGGCGATCGGCACGGCAGCCGAAAGGGGCTGCAGATCGGCCGTGACGGCCTGCAGCCCATCTATGACTTCATCGAGGAGTCCGGTGATACGCCCTGGCTTGTCTGGTATGCGCCTTTCATGCCTCACGCGCCGCACAATCCGCCCGAGCGGCTGCTCAAGAAGTACACCGCCGAGGGGCGCAGCCCGCGGCTGGCGGCGTATTGGGCTATGTGTGAATGGCTCGACGAGACTTGCGGTGAGCTGCTGGGTTACCTGGAACGGCGCGGCCTGGCCGAGAACACGCTGGTGGTGTTCATCGTGGACAACGGCTGGATCCAGGAGACCGGCCCGGTTCGGCAGTCAGTCGGCTGGTTCACGCCCAAGAGCAAACTCAGCCCCTATGACGGCGGGCTGCGCACGCCGGTGATCATCCGGTGGCCGGGCCGCGTTGCGCCGCAGAAGCGCGAAGAGCTGGTTTCGTCGATCGACTTGGCCCCGACCATTCTCCGCGCGTGCGGCGTGGAGCCGCCGCCGGAGATGACCGGCGTGGATCTGCTGCAGGTCATCGCAGGCAAGCACGACATTCGCAACCGGCCCGTATTTGGCGAGGTCTACGTGCATACGGAAGTGGCCGTCGGTGAGCCCGCCAAGAGCCTCGTGCACCGGGTGGTGCGGCAGGGCGAATGGAAGCTGATTCTGCCTTACGATACCTCCAAGCCGGCCGAGCTCTATCACATCACCGAGGATCCAACCGAAGAACGCAACCTCGCCAAGGAACACCCCGATCGCGTTGCCGAGTTGACGCAGCTTCTGGATCGGTGGTGGAATCCGCGGGAATAAGGGCACGGAGTGAGCCATGGGATGTGACGCGCGGCAGGCAGGCCGGGGTGCGGTGTCATTGTTGTTGTGGGTCATCGGGGCGGGGCTTTTCGCCGGTACGGGCGACGCTGCTGCAGACTCCGGCGACTGGCGGGAGCGATTGAGCCGACCCTCGCCGGAGTTCAGCCAGATGCCGTTCTGGTTCTGGAACGATCGGCTGGACGAGGCCGAGATTCGCCGGCAGTTGGCGGACTGGCGCGAGCACGGCGTGTACGGCTTCGTGATTCACGCCCGCATGGGCCTGCCGACAGACATTGCCTACATGGGGCCGCGTTGGCTCGAACTGGTGAAGTTCGCGGTGGAGGAGGCGGCTCGCACGAACATGCGGGTGTGCCTGTACGACGAAGGCATGTACCCGTCGGGCTCCGCGCACGGCGAAGTGGTCAAGTCCAACCCGGCGTTTGCCGCCCAAGGGCTGGCCGTGTCGCTTCGGGATGCCACCGGTCCGGCTGAGGTGCCGTGTCCACCGGCCGAGGGCCGCCACGTCGCCACCGTCGTGGCGGCCAGGCGAGGCGAGAAGGGAATCGACTTGAGCACGGCCCGTGTGATCGAGGCCGGTGCGACCACGGTTCAGGTGCCCGCCGGTGAGTGGCGGGTCATGTCGTTCGGCTGCGTGCCGTCCGGCGGCCGCATCCGCGGCGTGCACGAAGGCGAAGAAGATCGCCAGCCGGGAGCTCCGGCCGCTGCGGATCTCCTCAATCCGCAAGCCATGCAGCGGTTCCTCGAGCTGGCGTACGAGCCGTACCGCCGGACCGTGGGTGAGCACTTCGGCAAGACGGTGATCGGCATGTTCACGGACGAGCCGAGCATGCTGGGTCGCGGGGGACGGCGGGGGCTGCAGCCCTGGACGCAGGGCTTCGCGGAGTTCTTCGAAAGCAAGCGCGGCTACTCGCTGCTGCCTTTGCTGCCGGCGTTGTTCTTCGAGGCCGGCGAGCGGACGGCTGCGATCCGGGCTGATTACCGGCTCACGTTGGCCGAACGGCTGGACGAGTCATACTACCGCCCGCTCTCGGAATGGTGCCATAAAAACGGCATTGCACTGACGGGGCATCCGGCGGGGGCGACCGAAATCCATCCGTTGCGTTACTTCCAGATCCCCGGCCAGGACATCGTCTGGCGGGGCGTGGTCCCGGACGGCAACCGGGCCCTGGAAGGCCACAACAGTGCGATCGGCAAGTGTTCGAGCAGCGTGGCCCGCCACGACGGCCGGCGGTTCAACGCCAACGAAGTGTATGGAGCGTACGGCTGGCAGCTCACCATGGAAGAGATGAAGTGGCTGGCCGATTGGCTCATGGTCCGCGGCGTCAACTTGCTCTTCCCGCATGCGTTTTATTACTCCATCCGCGACTACCGCGTGCACGAGCGACCGCCGGACGTGGGGCCGAACAATCTGTGGTGGCCTCATTACCGAGTGTTCGCCGATTACACCGCCCGGCTGTGTGGGTTGCTCACCGACAGCAGGCAGGTGTGCGACGTGGCCGTGCTGGGCGGTAACCACCATCTTCCCTGGCGGGCGGCCAAGTGGCTCTATCAGAACCAGGTGGATTTCAATTACGTCGAGGATTGGCGGCTGGTCGAGCAGGCTCGCGTCGTCGACGGCAAAATTCAGGTCGGTCCGATGACCTACGCGGTGCTGATCGTGGATGGGAATCGGCCGGCGACCGGTCCGGTGGCCGAGGCATTGCGCCGGCTGGAGGCAGGCGGAGCGGTGGTCCGCGATTGCGGTGAGACTCCCGGCTCCGAACTGATCCGCGGAATCGAGCGGGACGTGACAGCGAGTCCGGCCGCGGATGCGCTGCGGTACGTGCATCTGGTCCGGGATGGGATTCACTTCTATTTGCTGGTAAACGAAGGCGAAGGCGCCGTTGCCACCGAGCTGACTGTGCGCTATCGTGGCGCGGCCGAATGGTTCGACGCCTGGACGGGCGAGTTTCGGGCCGTTCGTGTGGTGCGGCAGGGCGAGCAGACTACGACGGTGCAACTCGATCTCCCGCGTCGTGAGAGTCTCGTGCTGTGCGTCGATCCGGCCTCATCCGCCAATGTGTCAGTCGAGCCGGCAGCTCGGCTTCGTCCGGCGGATCCCATCGTCGTCGACGGGCCCTGGTCGGTGTCCGATTCCGGTGGCAAGTCGGTCGGTAATGCGCTGGGCAACTGGCTCGAATGGCCCGGCATGGAACGGTACGCCGGCACGCTCACCTACCGCACCCGCGTGAGACTAGCGAAGGCAGCCGGCGCACGCTACACGCTGGATCTCGGCGGCGTCGGCGATTACGCCGTCGTTCGCGTTAATGGCAGCGAGTTACCGGTCCGCTTCTGGGCTCCGTTCGCGTGGGACGTGACCGATCAGCTCACGGACGGTGAAAACGAGCTGACAGTGGACGTGACCAACTCGCTGGTCAACCGCTACGACGAGCAGATCCGCCGGCCCTCGGGTTTGTTCGGTCCCGTTCGTCTCATGCCGCACATGCCGTGATGCCGCTTTCGGGGGGGCGGGCGTCTCGCCCGCTTCATTTGCGATGCACGCATTGTGGTGCACGCTTCCAGCGTGCACAGTGCACGCAGGATGCCTGCACCACAATGCCTGCCGTGCGCTCAATACCTACCTACCGGAATCAGGCGGGGAGGATGCCCGCCCCGCAATTACTCGATCCGCAGGTAATCGAGTCCGACGATGAACGTCGTGACATTCGGTCCGGTTTTCTTGCCCGGCCCGACGACTTCCAACGTGAGTATGTTCTCGCCGGCGCGGAGCGTATGGCGTCCCAGATCAATCTCGCTCTCGGTCGGTGTGTTACGATCGTGCGAGAGATCCACAACGTCGCCGCCAGGTTGACCATTCACATAAAGCCGCACCTGCGGGCCGCGGCGGTTCAGCATGAGCCGGGCTCGTAACTGCCGATCGCCGTCTTCCGCCGGAAAAATGATATCGATTCGATCGCCGGGCGCTGCCTCCTGCCATAGGAGATAGTGGCCGCCGCTGAAGCGTTCGTCGGGGCCGGCGATACCCGCCGTCGCGCCTGCCATGACGACGGTGAATGCCTCCGCCTCGGTGACGCCGGCGACGCGGGGTAACTCGAACGGCGGGACGCGAACGGGCGCAACCTGCTCGCGGTCGATGGCGGCAAACTTGGCCGTGCCTCCCGGCCGAGCGTACCAGTAGCTCACCGCGGCTCGCGTGGTTCGCGTGATGGCGTTGTGGTGCCAATTCTCCATGTCGAAACGGAACGAGCGTGTGAAGGGGATGTCATCAATGATGTGGAAGCGATTCACGGACGTGTGGCCGTAGTTGCGTGGCCCGTCACACCGTGGCTGATTGTGAAACGCGTGTACGAACCGCTCGGGACTGCACCACGCGTAGCCATAGTA
The DNA here is from genome assembly GCA_029550525.1 of Planctomycetota bacterium. Classification (GTDB taxonomy): domain Bacteria; phylum Planctomycetota; class Phycisphaerae; order UBA1845; family PWPN01; genus JACQVT01. The sequence continues at coordinate 127,463 of JAKPHF010000008.1, read as the reverse complement.
GTCTTCGGAGCCCGTCCCGAAGTGGCTCGGGAAAGCCTCGCCGTCCACCCAGATCTTCTCGTCGCCTTCTCCCCACCATGTCTGGACCGGGTTCATGAGGTTCAGAGCGCTGCCCACGAACCGGCCGGTGCCCGTGCAGTCGAGGTGAGTCCAATCAGAGAAGGGGCGGGTGGGGATGTCGCGCTCGATGCGCCAGCCGGCATGGAAATAGCACGTCGCCGCGTCGAACTCACGCGGCACGACGGCCACGCGCCCGCTCAGCCTGACCGCGGTCGTGCCCAGGTTGCGCACCTGCACGTTCGCGACGCGCTGGAAGGGCATGCGCCAATGGGACCACATCTGCGGCTCGGGGCCGTCCGTGATCCCCATGGGCAACGATTCGTACGGCGTCGCGCCGGGGGCCGTGCCGAAGAAGTCGCCGAGCGGGCACTCGACGGTGCGCGCGTCGTCGAAGCGGATCTCCAGCACACATGCCCGCAACGCCGCCTCCAGATCCGGCCCGGCTACGTGTGGAATCACGACGAACTCGCACACTGCCGCCGGACCGGTCACTTCGGCAAGTTGCACGCGGGCGTCGGGGGCGATGTCGACGTCGTACTCCAGCGTCTTGCGAGCGGCCGGCAGTTCGACCGCCGTGCGCGGCGTCTTCAGCCGCTGGGCGATCTGCTCGATGCGGTGCGCCCATCGCGTCAGATCGGCGGGCTCGAAGCTGCGCACGGGCGTTCCTGCCGCATACGTGCGGTAGTTCACGTGGTAGTGGATGGGTTCGAGTTCGCTGGTCACCTTGCAGTGGCGAGCGTAGGCGATGGGGAAGTACAGGTTCCAGCCTCGCGCGCGGCAGCCAGCCAACGGCTCGGGAATTCCGGCGTACTTCCCGCCGAGCAGTTCGGGGATGGTGCCTTCGATGGCCGGCGTGTTGCTGCCGTCGATGTAGATCCGGAGCATGGCTTTGTTGTTGGCCGACCAGATGCGAACGATCGCGCCAGGACCCGCAACGTCCATCATCACGTATTCCTGCCGGCCTGCATGCTGTTCGGTCCGCAGGTAATAGCCCATGTCGCGATTGGCGAACCAGCCCTCGGCGTCCGCGGGCGTCTTCGAATTGCGGTTGTAGCTCGAAAACTGCCGCGTGACGTAGGCCGGTTGCGGGAGGCGGGTGAGCCGGTCCAGGTCCGTCAACTCGTCCAGGAGCGACTCGGTGCTGACCTCGCCGTGTCCCGGCAAGGTCCAGGCCAGCAGCGTCAGACAAGCCGTTGTGCAGGCGAAGAACATGCCACGTCGAGTCCTCATGCGCCGGTCCTCCTCGTCGGCGGTAAGCGAAAAACGTGGAAAGACCGGATTGTACTCGCTCGGCCCGGCGGCGTACCATACACAGGTTCGAACTTTCCAGACCATTCGCGGGAGGCGTGACATGCGACGACGGCAGTTCATCGGGAGCGTGGCGGCATCAGCGGGATTGGGCTTGGCGATAAAGGCGACCGGCCAAGCCGATCGCAAGGAGACACCGGTGGTGCGCGCAGCCGACGTGCGCGACTACCTCCTGAAGCTCGGTCCGTGGGTGAACCCGAACGACACCGTGGACACGTTCAAGGCCGGCGATCCGCAAACCGTGGTCAAAAAGATCGCGGTGGCCTGGATGCCTTACCTGTGGACGATTCAACGCGCCCTCGACGAGGGATGCAACCTGCTCGTCTGCCACGAGCCGGTCTACTACAACCACACCGACAAGGACGACGCCGTCTTCCTGTTTGAGGTCACACGTCGCAAGAAGCAGTTGATCGAATCGAGCGGGCTGGTGATCTATCGCTGCCACGACGTGTGGGATCGCGTCGAGGGCATCGGCATCCCCGGCGCGTGGGGCGAGTTCCTGGGCTTCAGCAAGCTGGTCAACCGCAGCACGTTCTGCCACGTGTACGAGATTCCCGAGACCACGTCGGGCGAGTTGGCCCGGTCGGTGGCGGGCAAGCTCCAGGCGTTCGGGCATGAGACCGTGCAGTTGATCGGCCCGGCCGACAAGAGGGTTCGTCGCATCGGCATCGGCACCGGCGCGATCACACCCTTCCGTGAGATGGCGGGTCGGTTGGAGGCCGACCTGGCCATCTGTACCGACGACGGGTTCACCTTCTGGTCCGACGCCACCATGGCCATCGACATGGGCTACCCGGTGATCGTGGTCAACCACGCCAGCTCGGAAGAGCCCGGCATGCGCAAGCTGGCCGCCCGTCTCCGCGAGGTCTTCCCGTCCGTACCGGTGACGGCCATCGCCCAGGAGTGCATGTTCCGCACGATCCGGGCCTGATGGCTTCCGCTCATGGGGGATCCAGCGAGCGGCGGGGCTTGACCCCGCCGTCTCTGTCCGAACGGGAGCCGTCGCCCGTGCGCGCGATCAGGGACGCCTCCCGGGATCGCACGGACACCTGATGGGTAAAGAGACCGCCGGGGCAAAGCCCGGCGGTTCGCAGGCGTCCTCGGGACCGATAAACCGGATTTCGCCGTTTGCGGCCCCGTCAGGGCTCTTGCCCGGGCGGCCGCGAGCCGATAAACTAGGAGACACTGGGGACGTAGCTCAGTTGGGAGAGCGACGCGTTCGCAATGCGTAGGTCGTGGGTTCGAATCCCATCGTCTCCATTTCCCCCTCGAACAGAATGACGCACTTGCCGCCGGCGGCCGTGGGCGATGTCGACTGTCCGCGCGACCCTCGTGGTTGCGCGCAAGTCGTTGGATGGCAAGTGCTTGCCGGTGCGGCTCAGTCCTGCTCGGGTATCTTGCAGTCGATGTTGGTCACGTCGGCATCGATGGAATTCACCACCCGTCGCAGGGCCGCGATCTCGTGGCAGATGGCCCGCGTGCAGGCGAGCATGGTTCGGCAGACTGTGGCTGAACTGACCTCCTCGCATTCCACGATGGCTTCTTCGGCCTCCCGGAGAATGCACTCCACGTGGTCGATCAAATCACAGCTGTCCATGCGACACCTCCCAAAAGAGACAACCCGTTCGCCTCCCGCGACCGGCCCCGTCCGGACCGGCCGGCTCCCGATTGGGATCACTTGCTCCCGACCTCTTGACCCCGTTCACTTGATCTCGATCCCGATCATGCGCCCTTTAAGCTTCTCGGCCTTGTCTCCGGCATGTTCGAGGGCCGTGTGGTAGTCGATCCATTCCTCGGTCACCAGTCTGTACAGCGAGTCGATATACGTGACGCAGCCGAGCTCTTTCATGGCCGGCTTTTCCATCTCGGCCACCGCGTCCTGATAGCGCCGCTCGCGGATGTAACGCCGGGTCAGCGGATTGGGGATGAAGATCTCGTACGCGGGCACCACGTCGGTGCCTGGCTTGATGCAGGGCAACAGACGCTGATTGATGATCGCGGCGAGGTTGTCGGCCAGCGTGCCGAGGATGCGCTGCTGCTCGATGTTGTCGTAGTAGGCCAGGATACGGTCGAACGCCTGGCCGACGCCTTCGCAATGCAGCGTGCCGAAGATGAGGTGGCCGGCCTGGGCGGTCTTGAGCGCCGCTTCGAGCGAGGCCCGGTCGCGCATCTCGCCGGCCAGACCCACGTCGGGATCCATGCGCACGAGATTGCGTAGCGCCACCTCTTCGTTGGGCACGCCGTCCTCGCCGATCTCGATTTGCACGATGATGGATTTCTTGGGCTCGTAGACGTACTCGATCGGATCCTCGATGGTGACAATTTTGCGATGATAATTCCGATTGACGTAGTCGAGCATGGCCGCAATCGACGTGGTCTTGCCGCTGCCTGTCGAGCCCGACATGATCACGAACCCGCGATGACCCTCGGCGATGCGCAAGTAGCGTTCGGGCAGATGGTACGCCTCGAAGTCCTTGATCTCCTCGAAGCGGCGGATGGAGATGCTTCGGCCGATGAACGACTGCACGATGTTGACACGGAACCGCGTACGATCCACGTGATAGGAGAAATCCACGCAGTGATTCTTCTCGAAGCGGGCGCGCTGGACGTCAGTCATGATCCCGTTGGACAGCATGACCACGTCTTGCTCGGTGAGCCGGTTCGTGCGAGCGCTGCGGATAAGCTTTTCGATGCGATAATCGGGCGGCCGGCCTGCGTTGATGTGCAAGTCGGTGGCTCGGGTGCGGTTCGTTACGCCGGCCGCCATCTCGCGGAGCAGACGCTCCATGATGGAGCGGGCCGTCTCGGGCGTGATGACCAGGTTGGCAACGGGGGCTTCCTGGTGGCGGGGGGCTGCGGCCGGCGTGTGTGTCTTTCCTGAGGCATGGCTTTCGGCCGGCGGACCCGCAGTCATGGCCGCGCTCGAGCCTCCCGGCGATCGCGGGGCGTTGTCATGCCCGTTGTGATCGTCCAATTCTGCGGTGGATTCCGGCAGGGGCGCCGTGTCGGCGAGTTGATTGGCCGTCATGGGCAGTGCCTCCCTTGGTCCGCCGACGTCGCTGGAGAAATGTCGTCGTGCTACGTCCGGTTCGATACGGGGGGTGGCGGCTGCGACGGCAGCAAAAGCCATTATTGTACCGGACAAGCATTCAACGTCTGGCCGAACCCTGATGTGACAAACCGATTGTACCCGCGCAGAAGGGCTCGAGGCAAGCTTTTTTCAGCCGCCAAAGCGATCAAAAAAGGCGATAATCGCTTGGACAACCTTTGGTGACGCGATGGGGGCGAAGTGATCCTGGCCGGGCAAGAGCAGGAATTCGAGCGGCGGTAGCGTTGCGCCGGACGATATGGCCTCTTGATAGGCCGCTTGCAGGAGTTGGGCATTGCGGATGCTGTAGATCTGATCCTCGGTTCCCTGAACGACGATCATCGGGCTCGTGAGTTCGTGAATCTGCGCCACGGTGTCGAAGAGACTCCAGCCCGGCGAGCCCGGCGGACCGTAGGCGGCCATGGTCTCGCGCAACTGGCAAAGGCCTTGGTTGTCGGGATAGAGCAGGCCAGCCAGCGAGAAAGCGAGCCACGAGTTCTGGTATTCGGCGGAATGGGTCACGCCGCCGATGGAAGCGGCCGCGGTCACGCGCCGCTGGCGGTTGGCCAGGATGACTGACGTCCCGCCGACGGAGTAGCCCAGCGTGTAGACTCGCTCGACGCCGAGCACCTGCTTGCCGCCCGCGTCCAGCCAATCGATCACCTGCACGAGATCTTCGAGGTCCCCTTGCCCGTATGGTGTGCCGCATTCGCGAAAGTCGAGCGAGAACGTCACGAAGCCGGCCTCACGGTAGAATCGTCCGGGATTGTCGTGAAAACGTCGCGCCGCTCCGGTGCGGCCATCGACGTCGAACGTGCTGGCCCCATGTAGCAGGATGATGAGCGAGTTCCGCGACGCGGGCGTAGTGGACAAGTAGCCACCGACGCTACCGGTGCCGTCGGGGCGGGCGATCTCGGCCCACAGCGCATCGCTCATGCCGGGCTCACTCCAGAACGTGACGCCCTCGGCTTGCGAAACTACAGATCGCTCGGGAGGCGGCGCGGTTGTGTTATCGGGTAGTTGGGGCAGACACGCCGTCAGCAGAATCAACCCGAATGGTGCCCACCCCATCACGCTTCGGTATCGCCGCATGGATTCTGTCCCCCTGTGCTGCGCGGTCGGCGGTCAACGTCTGCCCGCTCCGTGTTCGTCAGCCATTATCTCCACTATTCGTAGACCAGCCAACGCGCCGCGGCCCGTCTGCTTTCGTTCCGTGCGCCTGTTTAGCGTGCAAGAGATCGGCGCCCCTTCGGGGCGAACCAGAAGCTCGCGATGTCATACCACCTATTCGTCCTATTCGGGGGGGACGGCTAGCTTTGGTGCCTTCTCGGCAGAATCTGCGGACGGAAAAAAGAAGCGGCGGGGTCAAGCCCCGCCGCTCGCTGGTGGTTTCATGGCTCAAAGCTCAGGGCTCACAGCTCAAAGCTATTCCGATCACAGTGGCTTGATCCGGATGTTGCGGAAGGCGACGGGATCGCCATGGCCCATGAAGCCGATGTAGCCTTCCGTACGCTTGAGACCGGGGTGTTCGCGGTCGTCCACCGGCTTAGCGTTGCTCAGGTCGGCCTCGTTGATCTTGGTGCCGTTGAGGTACACGGTCACCTTGGACCCCTTGACGATGACTTCCTCGAAGTTCCATTCGCCGACCGGTCGGAGATAGCCGCGGTGAGCCGGGGCCACGCCGTAAATCGAGCCGTGCACCTGCCAGTCCTTCAGGTCCTTGTACTTCTCGTGGCCGTCATCGAGGATCTGGATTTCCAACCCTTCGAACGCCGGGTTGCCCTCGAGCGGCGCGCGAACGATGAGCCCGTTGTTGCCGGCCGGCGGCAGTTTGAACTCGAAGCGAATGGCGAAGTCGGCCAGCGGCTCCTTGTAGTAGAGGTTACCGCCGCCTTTGCCCGTAAACGTGATGGCCCCGTCCTTGACGCTGTACTGATCGGTCGCGCCGATCCAGCCGTCGAGATCCTTGCCGTTGAAGATGCTCTTGAAGCCTTCGTCGCCGCAGCCCTGGAGGATCTTGTTGGCCTCCTCAGCGTCGATTTCGCGGACGAAGATGTTGCGGAAGCGCATCTCGCCGCCGTGCGTCTGCAACTGAATCGGCCCGGTGGGGAGCATGGGCTTGCTGCGGTCCCAGTAGTTCTCCAGCGGGGCATTGTCCACGGTAAGCTGATCGTTGAACCAGACGGTCACCCGCTCACCGATCATCCGGATGAAGAACGTGTTCCATTCGCCCACGGGCTTGTCGGCACGGACCAGCGGCCACTTGCCGGGACCTTTGTTGTTCCACAACGCGCCCGATCCCTTTTCGATCCCGAGCGCCGGGTTGACCTTATTGAGCGAATCCCAAATCTGCACCTGGGGCGAGCCGCGGAGGTAGATGCCGCTGTCGGTGCCGGGCGTCATTTTCCAGTCCACGACGAACTCGAAGTCGCGGTAGTCCTTGGCGGTGGTCAGGTAGACGCCGTGCCCGTCATTGATGATCTCGCCGTTCTCGACCCGCCAGTGCTGGCGCATATCCTCATCGAAGGAGGCCTGCTTCTCTTTGCGCTCCTGCTCGGACCACTTGGCGATCTCGTAGGGGTTGAGGTCACGGCCCTGGCCCCGCCAGTTGGTCAGATCCTTGCCGTTGAACAACGCGGTGAATCCGGCCGGAGCCACATTGGGCGACGTGGGCCGGGGCGTGGGGTTCTTCTTGCTGCAGCAGGTGTCCGCGGCCTGTGCGCTGCTGACAGCGACGGTCACGAGCAGGGGGGCAATGAACTTCAGCATCGGTTGACCTCCGGATAAACTACGGCCTGTGCCGTTAGGGTGTAGCGGGGCGTTGCCGGCAACGAGACTTCACAATCTGTCTACCGCTACGGAAAACTCAACGGTGGCGAGGCGGCACTGCCGGACACCAGGAATACCGGCGAATCGGGCCGATTGCAAGGCGACATTGCTCCGCTTCCGCGGAAGGCCTAATCTTGTACGGTCCCACACAGTCTCAGTCCCACACAGGAGACGGCGCATGGATCCACTCAGCAGGCGAGCATTCATCGGCAGGTCGGTGGCGGCGCTGGGCGCTGCGTCGGGGTTGCCCGCAGCCCTGGCCCGGGCCGAGTCCGCGGGAGCGGTGGCCACTCGGCCGAGTCCGCAGGAAGCGGAAAGCTCAGTCGCGAGACGGCCGCGTGCGCATGACACAGTGGTCCTGGGCAAGACCGGGATTCGGCCTTCGCGGTTGAGCATGGGCACGGGCACGCGGTCCGGCAGCGAACAGCGGGCCCTGGGCGTCGACGGGTTCGTCAAGCTGCTGCACTACGGGCTCGACCAGGGCATCTGCTGGTGGGATGCGGCTGACATGTACAAGACGCATCCGCACCTGCGGGCGGCGCTCAAGGAGATTCGCCGCGATCGTGTGGTGATCACCTCCAAGACCAGCGCCAAGGATGCCGCGGGCGTGCGGGCGGATATCGAGCGCTTCCGCAAGGAGCTGGACAGCGACTACATCGACATCGTCCTGCTGCACTGCATGACCGACGGCAAGTGGCCCGAGAAGATGCGCGGAGCCATGGACGCGCTGAGCGAGGCCAAGGAGAAGCAGCACGTGCGGGCGGTCGGCTGCTCGTGTCATACGTTCGAAGCTCTGCAGGCTGCCGCCGACGAACCGTGGGTCGAAGTGGACTTGGCCCGGATCAATCCGTTCGGCAAGATCATGGACGTGAACAAGGCCGAGGACGTGCCCAGGGTCATCGAGGTCCTCGAGACCATGTATCGCCGGGGCAAGGCCATCTACGGCATGAAGATCCTCGGCGAAGGCGCGTTCAAAGGTGAGCAGATCGACCGATCGCTTCAATTCGTGCTCAGCAAACCGTTCGTGAGCGGCTTCACCATCGGTTTCTCGAGTCGCGAGCAGATCGACGACATTGTGCGGCGCATCGAGCGCGTTGCCGTCGCATAGTACCCGCGGCTGGGCGGACGCCGTTTCTGGGTATTGTGGTGCAGGCATCCTGCCTGCATGTGCTGGAAGCGTGCACCACAAGGCGTGCACCACAAGCAGCATGCTCGTGACATGAAAAAAGCCCACGGAATGAAATCCGTGGGCTTGCGTGTTTCTGGCGGAATCGAACGTGTTCTCGAGCTGGACGAGACGGCTGTCTCGATTTTCACGGGCCGATCGCGACCATCCCCGTTTCACCGGTTCGGATCTGGATGCAATCCTCGAGATCGAGCACGAAGATCTTTCCATCGCCGACCTGCCCGTAGTCGCCACTGCGGCCCGCCCGGACGATGGCGTCCACCGCCGCTTCCACAAAGGGCTCGTTCACCGCAATTTCCAGCTTGAGCTTGGGCACCAGCCGAACCACGTGTTCCTGGGCCCGGTAGACTTCGGTGAATCCCCGCTGGCGGCCGCAGCCGCGAACGTCGCTGACCGTCATGAGGTACACATCCACGTCGGCCAGGGCCTGCTGAACCGCTTCCAGCTTTTCCGGCCGAATGATCGCCACGATGTATTTCATATTCGTGCTCCTGTGCTGACCAGTGCCAAGTTTTCTTCAGCCGCGCCGTCCAGTTCGGCCTTGACGGTCGGTGCGACCGGTTTGAACAACTCCTCGAGGTTTCGCTGCGCTTCCTTCGGATCGCCGCCGCGGAAGCGGAACTGGTTGCCGCGAATGGTCGAGACCTGGGCGTAAACGGTCTTGAACTCGGGCGGATGCGGCGTCGTGCCGTTCTGGCACAGCGCCCGCCAGTGCTTGACCATCGCATCGGGCTCGATCCCGTTGAGCACCAGCGTGAAGCGCTTGCCCGGAGCCTTGGGAGGCCGGCTGGCCGGCTTGGGCTCGCCAATGAACGCGACGTTGTCGCCCGCGCCGAGCACGTAGGCCCGCTCGCTGTGCTGCGAGAGGTCCATGCCCACGATTTCTTCCTGCTGATCGGCTCGCACGCGGGTGATGGCGTTAATGATGACCAGCAGAATCAGCGTGCCGACGCCGCAGAAGGCGTACGTGGCCAGGATGGCGATGAGCTGCTTGATGAACAGGGCGGCTCCACCTTCCAGGTCGATGCTGCTGTTGACCGCCTTGGTGGCCAACAGACCCGTGAGCAAGGCACCGACGGTTCCGCCGACGAAGTGCACGCCGACGACGTCGAGGGCGTCGTCATAGCCCAGCCGCGGCTTGAGCGAAACCGCCGCGTAGCACACGACACCACCAACCGCACCGATGAGGATAGATGCAGTCGGAGTCACGAATCCGGCCGCCGGTGTGATCGCGACCAGGCCGGCCACCGCACCGGAGGCGGCACCGAGGATGGTGGGCTTACCCGCTTTCAACCATTCTGCCAGCAACCATCCCAATGCCGCGGCCGCCGCTGCCGTGTTGGTGTTCAGGAAGGCGGTGGCCGCCAGTTCGCCCGAACCGAGGGCGCTGCCCGCGTTGAACCCGAACCAGCCGACCCACAGCAAGGCTGCGCCGATGACGGTCAGCGGCAGATTGTGCGGGGCCATCGGCTCATGTCCGTAGCCGAACCGCTTGCCGAGATAGATGGCGGTGACCAAGGCAGAGATACCGCTGGAAATGTGCACCACCGTGCCGCCCGCGAAGTCCAGCGCGCCCATGGCACCGATCCAGCCGCCGCCCCACACCCAGTGGCACAGCGGGGCGTAGATCAACGTGGACCACAGCAGCATGAACAGAGCGAACGCCGGAAACCGCATGCGTTCCGCGAACGCGCCTGAGATCAGGGCCGGTGTAATGATGGCGAACGTTCCCTGGAACATGACGAACAGGATCTGCGGGATGGTGGGAGCCAGTTCGTGCGACGTCCCTAGAATGCTCTTGCCGGCCGGGAAGCCTAGTCCGAACAGGCTGAGGTTCCCAATCCAGGAACTCTCACCCGAGAATGCCAGCGAGTAGCCGTAGAGCACCCAGGTCACGCTGATCAAAGCCGCGCAGAACAGGCTGTGCATCAGCGTGGACAGGATGTTCTTGGAGCGGACAAGCCCGCCGTAAAACAAAGCCAGGCCGGGTATGGTCATCATCAGCACCAGCGCCGCGCTGGTGAGCACCCACGCCGTGTCCCCCGTGTCCAGCGCCGGCGCCTGCGCGTCGGCCCCCAGCGCGGATGATGCGCCTGCCCATAGTAACCCGCCGATGGCCACGCCCCCTTGACTGAACCATTTACGTTTCATAAACCTCCACCTCTCAAACGGATTCGACTCGAGCGCGTCCCTGTCGCGGCGAGCCATCGCCGGGCGACAACGTCTGACGCCTCCTCCGCGCTCGTTCCCGCATCCCCGCGGGTCACGCGCCGCCGTTCAGCCACGGCGGTGGGCCGTCGCTGCAGGCGAGCATCAGTTTCGGCTGGATTCAGACCGCCTCGAGGCCGGATCCTCACCGTCGAAGGATCTGCAAGCCTCGTGCCGAACCGCAGAGTGGCCCCGACAGCCTCAAAAACGGGCATGAACGTTCGATAAACGGGCGAACCGTCCGGATTTGCTGCCCAGATCGCGAGCAGAAGTCGGTTCGATGCGCATTAACGATGCAGATGGAAGAAGTGGATGTAAATAAGCGATGCTTCTACAGGGCGCGGGGACCGCAAAGCGGCGCCGGCTGCTTTCGAGAGGCGGGCGTCTCGCGGCACCTGCCCCGGTGATCCCACCGGCGGGTGCCGGATCCTACCGGCGGGTGCCGGTCACAGTACCCCGATGCGCTGCAACTCGGGATCGTGCCGGGCCAAGGCGTCGGTCAGTTCGTCGAGCGAGTCGAAGCACACGTCCACGCCGACTTGGCGGAACTGCTTGGGGAAAGCCAGGCCGGTCTTCATGCCTACCACCCGGCAGCCGGCCTCGTTGGCGGCATAGGCGAACGGAATCGTGCCAGCCACCGCCAGCGTGCGGGTGCCCCCGGTCATCTCCCGCAATACTTCCACCCGCCGGTCGGAGTCAGCTGGCAAGACCTGCTTTTTATCGAAGTACATCCACAGGTCCAGACGATTGAGCGCGGCGTTCAAACCGTCGCGGTTCGGACACAGCGAGGCGATATGACACGTGCCCATGTTCTTGAGCACTTGTAGGTTTGCGCTCGCGCCGGGCCAGCTCTCGTCGAGTTCCATCAAGTCGGAGCTGTGGAGCCGCTGGTTACGAAGGGCGGCGTACTCGAGCACCTTGGGCGTCTTGGCGTAGGGCACCATCTGCCCGTCGGATGCGCCCGTTCGCAGCAGCCGCCAGAACTCGTCCTCGGTCGGCCCGCGAAAGCCCACCGCGGTCACCGCTTCCTTGTGCGCCGCCCAGTACCGCGGCCGCACGTTCACCAACGCCCCTTCGTATTCCACGATCGTCGTCAGGAAACCCATTCGCCGTCTCCTTGCGAAGCGCCCAACTCGCGCGCACTCCCGCGAAAGCTTGGCCCTCGCATCATTTTGGCGGGCCGGCGTCTCGCCCGCCTCGGGTGGGGCAAGAGCCCCGTTTCTGTGATTCAGGCGATCTTGTGGTGCACGCTTCCAGCATGCACAACGCAGGCAGGATGCCTGTACCACAATGTTATGGCAGGTATGTCAAACACGTACCAGCCGGTACCTGTAGAAGGGTGGGCGAGACGCCCGCCCCCCTGGACGCAACCCCTTCGTCATTCTTCATTCACCCTCCAGCCCCAGCGAGCGCAGCTCGCGGTCGGGGAATGGGGGGAACGGCTGTGTGGGCAGCGTCTGGTACCAATATGCGGTCGAGCACATGTCGTCCACGCGTTCGAAGTTGCCGCCGCGGTGGTCCTTGCGGTACTCGCCGCGCTTGATGAATTCGGCCAGCTTGCCGTTGGGGTCTGCCGGCTCGTAGCTGCCGTCGTTACCAATCTGCTGGACGGTGACCTTGATCCGTTCGGAGAAGTACACCGGATCTTTCACGTGCAGGCGGTAGTAGCTGATCCACTTGCCCTCGTTGAGTGGCGAGCCCATATATTGATGGCTGAACTTGCCGAGGCCCCAGCCCGAGCCGACGTAATCCTCGCTGCCCGTGCCGCAGATGGTCGGCCACTGCTCGTCGCCGTCGATGTACATCTTCACTTCGCCTTCGCCCCACCACACGCCCATGCCGGCGAAGCGATCGATCAATCCGACGTTCGCTCCGAGAAAACGACCCTTGCCTTTGACGCCGTCGAGAATCACGTAGTCTTCGGTCAATTTCGTGTTGGCCACGCGGCGGAACTGGGCGTGGAAACGCGGCGTCTCATCGGTGACCGGATCGCCCAGCGTGTAATCGACCTGGTAGAAGAACATGCCCGCGTCCTCGCCGGTCTCGTTGCAGATGGTCAACTTGGCCCGCTTGCCGAAGGGCATGAGGAAAAAGCTGTTGAAGCCCTTGCCCTCGGGCATGCTGAACAAGGCCGACTCGAACGAGGCCGTCCTGCCGTGACACACGCCGAAGAAGTCGGTCAGCGGAGCCTCGACCGAGGGCGTCTCCTGGTTGTCCCAATAGAATCGCAGAATCAGGTTGCGCATCTTCTTGGGGCCGCTGTTGGGGACGGTGATCCAGATGTGGCGGATGGCACCGGGACCTTGAATGTCGGCGAAGGTGTAGACCTGGTCCTTCGTGAGGTTCCACAGACAGGGCAGGCCCTTGCGTCCGCCCAACTTCTTGCCGCCCGCGCCGGGGGCGCCGGTCTGGTTTTCCGCCGTGATGGCCCGGCTCTTGAGCGTCGGGCTGTACAGCGGCGTGCCGTCGAGTTGAATGTCCGCGGCCTGTGCGATGCCGGCCGTCAAAGCCAGACCGGTGCTTGCCACAACCAACAGTGTCACAAAACGCTGCATTGTTCTCCTCCAATCATCAGCGGAAGTCGTAATCTTGGTCTTCTGTTCGATTCACCTATCGCCGCGTCACCGCGTCGTTTTGTCCTCCGCCGCTTCCACCATGGCCCGCAGATTCTCCGGCGGCGTGAGCGGTGAGATCGCGCAGCCCGTCGAAAGAATGAACCGGTTCGAGCCTGCGAACGCGTCGAGGCAGGCACGGCAGGCGGCCCGGACCGCCTCCGGCGTTCCACGCAGGAGCGGACCGACCGGACCGACGTTGCCGATTACTGTCACGCGCTCGCCGCAACGCCTCCGCACGTCGCGCAAGTCCATGCGGTGATCGACCTCGATGCCGGCCGCCCCTGTTTCGACCATGCGATCCAAGCACATGCCCGCGTCGCCGCAAATGTGTAGCGTGACAGGGGTGTCGATCTCGCGGCGGATGGTGTCGAATACTTGTCTCTCGTACGGGAAAGCGAACTCCTCGTAGTACCGGGTCCCGATCAGGCTGCCGCCCGCTGCCGAGTCGCCCGTGTTGAGCACGTGCGCGCCGGCTCGGCCAAGCGCCACGGCATAGCGAGCGATTGCCCTGGCGCAATACGCCAGCAACTCGTGGGCGAACGGCGGATCATCCACCAGGTCGAGCATGAACCGATCGATCCCGCGTAACTGACAAGCCAGCGAGAAGGGCGATTGATCAAAGTTCGCGATGATCAGCGAGTCGTTACCGGCCATCCGCACGGCGTGACGCACGGCGTCGATCATCAGCGGCCAGCGCCCGGAGCGGTTCGGGTCGGGCATCGGCAGTTCGCGAATCTGGTCGACCGACTCGATCCACGTGCCGTGGCCGCGGGCGGGTTCGTGGGGTGGGTGCTCGACGCGCGGGAAGCCGATGGCTTCCGCGTTGATCCAGGTGTCGGCTGCGATGTACACGCCGTCGTAGCCGAACCGCCGGGCGCACTGCACCTGGCAGCGGGCCAGCAGTTCGGGATCATGGGCATGCTCCCGGACGCCGACGCCGCACAGGCGCGCCGCCGCCTGCCCCACGATGGGGATCACCGCCGGCCGGTCGGATGACTCACCGCGCAACGCGGCCAAGGCTCGCTCTTTTCCCGTCATGATCGCGCCCTTTGCCAGCCGATGAAAACTCCGCCACGAAGGCGGAGCGCTCGTGCGGGCCGTCGGCCGGTCACTCCGCGTCGGTGATGCGGATGATGCGGCGATAGCCGGTGATCTCGCGGCCGTCGTCGATGGTGATGTCGAAGTCGTCGCCGCGGGCGAGGGCTTCCTCAATCTCGCGGTGAGCCCGTTCCATGAGGCGGCGGAAACGCCGCGACGATTCGTTCTTGCCCTCCTCATCCAGCTCGCGAACCCACCACAGATGTTCGAGGGAGAGGAAATATCCGTACGGAATGGTGATGACCAGGTCGCGCTCGGGCGGGGGAGCGAAGATGGAAGGACGCGGATGAGCGGCGGCGTGCGCTTTGAGCGTGCGAGCGAGCTCCAACTGCTCAGGCCACGGCACGTGGTGGTCGTGATCGGACGTCCAGAACCACACGCAACGGGCTCCCATGTCGTAGGCCAGCGTCATGGCCAGCGGGGCGATCTTCGGGTCGCACTGTCCGTAGATGGCCGTTCCCCAGTACTTGCCAAACGGACGGGTTCCGCCGCGGAGGAAGGCGTAGTGATAGCGGAGCAACTGCTCGGCAGTGTGCTTGCGCGGCGTCGAGAGCCACTTACCCACTTTCTGGTCGAAGTCTTCAAGCTGATAGCGACCTTCGTGGACGATGCCCAGCGGGCCGGCCGCCATCTGGTAGAACGCGGTATCGTAGTACGTCTCCCAACTGAAGTATTCGTGACGGAGCTCCAGATCGCCGAGATTGACGTCCAGATTCCGCAGCTCCCGGGTCGGATATGCGGGGTCGTAGCGCTCGCGGGTACGGCGTTCGAACAGGGCGGCGGCGTCCGAGAAATACCACAGCGTGTTGTGGATCAGCTTGTCGCCGACGGTGATCACGGACGGTTCATCGAGATAAAGATGCGAGCCGAAGTAGTTGCTGCGGTAGAAGTCAGCCGGCCACTTCATGGGCTTCTTGCCGCCCATGGGGCGGACGTAGAAGACCGGCTCGCCGCGGACGAACAGCTCCTGTTCGGGCGACACGATGAACAAGTTGATGCCCGCCTCGATCATGACCGGATACTCATCCTTCACGAAGGGCACGTACGAGTAGTTCTGGCGTTCGGGCTTCTGCGGCAGCCGGCGGCACTCGGCGTCCCGGAAGTTCCGCGACGTACCAACCAGCAGTTCGGGGTTGAGCTCGAGCACTTTGGCGGAGTCCAGCGGTTTCCAGGGAACGTCTCGGCCGATGTGCTTGAGCGTGAGTACATGCCCGAGATAGCCGCACGTTTGCGGAACGCCGTCCGGAGAGCGGGCCCCCTTGGCCGCGACCGGCACGAAATGCCGGCTGAAATCGGTCCAGCCGGGCAACAGTGCCCGGCCGGTGTGAACGTTGCGGTACTCGAGCGTCTCGTTGGTCGCGGGAAGGTGCAGAATGTACCGGTGGAAGCTCAGCGGCTCGGCCGTGCCGCGCAACGGATCGCGATTGGTCAGCGCTTGCAGTTGAAACAGCGGCTCGGCATCCGGATCTGTTCGGGCTTCCAATTGCCACCAAACGCCCACCTGGCCGTCGATCGCCTCGTTCGGACCGTAGGTCACATCCACCACGGCGAACGGCGGCGCGGTGCGGGGCTTGCACGTCAACGACAGAAATCGGGCGTGCGTGCCCGGCGGGACGGCCGCCGCTGCCGGCAACACGATCGACGTCAGGACATACAGCGAGATGCTTACCGGTTTCATGCACATTCCTCCTCGGGCGGCGGATTGTACCAGGGACGGCACGGGGCGTCTTTCACCGATTCGCTGCGGAGCACGCCGATAACGCAGTGTCCGTCCGGAGTTTTCGGACCGGACCCCTGTCCGATCCGCAATTCCCTAACTTGCGCAATTTTCGCCACTTGGGTTTCATCGTCCCCGGAGGGACGTGCCATAATCCCTGAAGTAAAAGCCTTTAACTGAAGTTGCAGCCATGATTTTCCGTTGACACCCCATATGGGCCCCCATACAATGGCCCTCGTCACGTTGAGAGGCGGGGCCCGCCAGAAGATGCGATAAAAAGCTTTTAGTCAACTGTGTCCGGGATCGGCCCGGGCCGGTAGGAGTTTCGGAAGGGCATTACCCGCTGGAACTGAACACGACCGTTCGATGCGTCCGGTTGGACGGTCGGTCCTGCCGCCGCTTGGAGCAGCGGCAGATCAGTTTCGCCCGGGGGGGCTCGGATCCGATGTACCGAGGAGGGTTCGACGATGCGTTTGTGTCTCGTGTTGGTGGCGGTGGGACTGGTCGCGGTTCCGGCCAATGCAGAACTGCTGATCGGCCATAACCCAAACGTCCGGAATGGCGGCCTAACCATCGCCCCAGGGGATCCGGACGTTGCGTGGATGAAGGTGCTGGTCAGCGGCACCGGCCAGTTCACGGATGCCACGGTGGGGAACGATCGGCCTGCCGTGCCGGATGACGGCGGCGACTGGATGGTCGGCGGAGCAGAAGGCAGTGGCATGAGTGCGAAAGGCGACTCTTACTACTACCAGCGATTCACCGTCGCTTCCGGGCAGATCCAGGCCGGCTTGAACCACATTTCGCTTTCCGGTTGGGCCAAGGCCTACGCATGGTGGTGGAGCGGCGAGGACTTCAAGTTCGTCCAGGAGGCTCACATCGAACTGTGGGTGGACGGGGTGAAAGTCTTCGACGGAGTCTCCAGCAACACCGCTCCCACCCGCAATACCTGGCTCCTGCACCAATACAAGGGGGCGCACAACGTCACGAGCGAGATCGAAGTGCGGTTGCACACCATCAAAGGCAACAGCGAAAACGGCACGGGGCCCTATGGTGCAATCTACTTCGCCTCGCATTATGACGATATCAGGCTGTACACCTGCCTTGATGGTTCCGAGGGCTGTTGCCCTGATCCGACGACGATCACGTCAGTCACGCCCAGCTCGATCACCGTTCCGCCCGATCTGGGCGTCACGACGCTGACGATTGACGGCACCAACCTCGCTGCCGTGGAGTCGCTGCAACTCGTCGGCCCGGCCGTCGTGGGTGGCACCATCACCGCACAGACCGAGACGCAGATCACGGCCACGTTCGACCTGACCGGCACGCCGTTCGGCACATACGATCTTTTGGTGGACCGCAGCGAGAGCGACAACAACGCCGGGTGTGACGATGTCATCAAGACCGCTGCGCTGACCACCGCCTGCTCCTTCCCGAATGTCACGGTGGCCACCATCGTGAATGATCGGGGCATGCACGGTAATCCCGCGCACAAGATCCGGTTGACCGGCCAAAATCTGAACTACCTCACGGTCGTTCGACTCCGCAAGTCGAACTTCCGCGACGGCGTGTCCAACATCAACGCCACCAATCTTCAGATGGTGGGCGACCAGCTGGAAGCCACGTTCGATCTGAGCAACGCCGAGGGCGGCCGTTGGGACGTGGTGTTCCGGATCGACAATGATTCCTGCGCCACATTGACGCCGAATGCCTACAACAAGGCGTTCCTCGTCTACATGCCGGAACTCACCAATGGCAGCTTTGAGGAAGGTTACAAGACACCGGACGATAAGACCGAGCTGTGCCCCATGGGGCCGCCGGACAATCCCAAGGCCAAGCACTGGGACGATTTGACCGAAGGACCGCAGTACGGCGGTGGGCACAAGCGCGACGGGCACTTCTTCGGCCCCGAGTGCGTGAACGGCCGCGTCCAGAACATCACCGGCAACCATTACGGCGGATCGGACTTCATCACCAACACGGTGAGCACCTGGAAGCTGTTCCAGACCATCGCCGCCCCCAACGTGAACGCCCAGGGCGTGACCACGCAGCCGTATAACATTCGCGCCGAGGTGGCCGCCAACGGCGGAACGGAGGCCGAGCCGGTGACGGTCAAGATGCGACTGTTGGACGGCACCGAGTCCGACATCGCCGCCGTGATCGCCGAGACGGTGTTCACCGGCAGCTTCAACAACAACGGCCTGATCAGCAGTCCTGACTACAACGTGGTGTTGCCCGTCGGCACGCAGTTTTTCACCGATCCGCCCATCCTGACGATCATGTTCGAGTTCACCACGAGCGGCGCTGGCGTGACGGGTGCAGGCTACTACGGCTTCTGGATCGACAACGTGCGAACCGGCGGCTACGTGCCTCCGTTCTGCTCCGGCCGTCATATCTGGGCCGACAACAACGGCGATACCGCGGTGGACATGCTCGACTTTGCCGATCTGCAGGCCTGCCTGACGAGTGGCGGTCTCGGTCAAGGCCAGACGCTGCCGGAGAACTGCGTCTGCTTCGATCGGGACTATAACGAGCAGATCAACGACGCGGACGTGGTCGAGTTCATCAAGTGCGCGACCGGTCCGGCGATCCCGTGGTCGGCCGAGGCGGCACCGTTGTGCACGCCGTGATTCGTGCCGGCGTAACGGCGCGATGACATCGAGCTCCAGCAAGCCGACGGTCCCCGCCCGGGCGTTGGTCCCGGGCGGGGGGCCGCCTGGCCGGTTCCGGGGAGAGCCTATGATGCGAATAAACGGCACACGGCAAACGGGCGGAGCGGTCGGTTGGCTGCTGCCGCCGTTGGTGCTGTCTCTCCTGGCCTCGACGGCCATGGCAGGCAATCCGCGGTGGATGCTGGTGTACTACCGCCAGACCGGCAACCACGTCAACGCCGGCAATCACACCATCGAGAATCACGTGTTCCGCGAGGACGGGACCAAGGCCGCCAACGTCGGCCTGACCAATCTGTCCAACCCTCACACCGCCATCTTCGGGTATACCAACGCCGACGGGTGGAATCGAGTCGACACGCTCGTCGGAACGTTGTATTACGACCTGATGATCTACCGGCCGGGCACCGCCACCGATCACACGCCCAACTTCTACTGGCATAACCCGGCCCAGAACAAGTTCTACTCGTTCGTGACGCACTGGATGTACGTCTCTGACGACGCCCGCGTCTACACCTACCCGCAAACGCCCGTGTATCACTACGACCGCGTGAGCGGCATCAACAGCCCTCAGCTCGTCGAGCCGCCCGGTGCGTCCAGCGACTCGTGGAGCTTGTCCACTTGGGCGGACTACCAGGCCCAGACGTTCGTCGTCCCGCCGGGCATCAACCGGATCGTCAGCGCCCAGGCTTACGTGATGCGTGAGTTGAACACTCACTTCCAGTACCGGGCGACTATTCGGGCCGGCGGTCCGGATGGTCCGGCGGTCGGCCCGGCGGCCATCAGCCGTTGCGTGGTGGCGATCGAGTTCTTCCCCGTTCAGGTGAACTGGCCGATCAACGCGGTCCCGGTCACGCCGGGGCAGACGTACGCCTTGCGGCTGGAGCCGATCCTCAACGCGCCCATCTGTGCTGAGTCGACGACTCCGACCGGATTCACCGCGTACGCCACCAATGCAGACAACTACGCCGGCGGCATGCTGTACAACGGCCCGACGCCGGTGCCCGGACGCGATCTGTTGGCCATTGTGGTCGGCGTCGGCTACGACATCCCGCCGGTCAATCCGGCCGTCATCTCCCTGTCGCCGCAGACGATCGAACGGGAGGTGATGTTCCGCCAAGCCCTGACGCCGGATACGGTGCGGATCACGAATGACGGCGGGGCACCCCTTAATTTCACGAACTCCACCGGTGCGGCATGGCTGAATTGCAACACGGCCAACGGCCGGCTGGAGCCCGGGGCGGGACAGAACGTCGCCATCAATTATGACGTCGCCGGGCTGGCACCCGGCACGTACACCAGTAACCTGACGGTAGTGGATCCCTTCGCCGCCAACTCTCCCCAGGTGGTGCAGGTGCGGGTAACCGTGACGCCGCCCCCGTTCGCACCGGTCGATTTCGACCAGGATCACGACGTGGATCAGGAGGACTTCGGCCGTTTCCAGGCCTGCTACACGGGGGAGGGCATCCCCCAGAACCTCCCGGAGTGTGCGGGAGCTCGCCTGGACGCGGACAACGACGTCGATCAGGCGGATTTCGAGATCTTCTTCACGCGTTGCCTGAGCGGGCCTGGCAAGCCGGCCGACACCGCCTGCAACAGTTGACGGTTGGGAAGGTCTGCAAAAAACGCCGTTTTGACGTGACTAATGGCTTTTATTTGGGCGCTAAAACGATATGATAAAGAGAGCGGCGTTCATTTCGTAACCGCTTGAAAGGAGACTGACCCATGCTGCTGGCTCCCCCCACACTTCGCAGCCGGTCGATGGTCGCCGGTTCATCCAGTCGTTCCGGACGTTCGCGGCGTTACGGCTTCACATTGATCGAAGTTCTGGTCGTGGTGGCGATCATCGCCTTGCTGATCGCGATCCTCATGCCCTCGCTGTCGGCGGCCCGGGCCTCGGCCCGCAACACGCAGTGCCTGACCAACCTCCATCAATTCAACTTGGCTTTCGAGAACTATGCCGCCAGTTGGAAAGGGGTTGTTCCTCGCGGTGCGGGACCCGGCAGGCCGCACTGGACGATGTTGGTGGCTCGGATGCTGGGCGACAAGACCAACTACACCAACCCGAACCAGCTCAGGGTCGACAAGCGACCTATCTATCATTGTCCGGAGCGCGAACGATATCAGCCCAAACCTTTTGCCGACTACGTGATCAACGCTCTCCATCCTGACCGATACGCGATGTCCGGCTGGAAGGAGTTGGAGTGGGGGCGCCAGAGCGACTACAAGCGTCCATCGGAAGTGGTCCTTATCATTGACGCCGAACGCATGGACAGGATGGAGGATCAGGACGTCCTGTCTGCATACTCGAATTACTACACGCTGAACTGGGATGATCCGAGCGTGTACAACAACCCGAACAATTTGGGGTTGGACACGATCGATGTGTGGCTTGGCGCCCATTTGCCGGAAGTGAATACGATCAATCCCAACTCTCCGGCCGCCAAACGCCGGCGAGCCGCTCTCAATATGCATCTCGACCGTTTCTCGAATGCGGGCTTCATGGACGGGCACGCCGGAGGACTGCAAGCGGCCCCCAAGCGTCCCGATCTGTCTCCGCAGATGCAGGCTACCGAGGCTTACGGCCTCTGGCTGCGGCGCTTCGGCGTGAAGTACGTCGACAGGTTGCCCAATGGCAATCAGGGCGTCAAGTATATGTCTCCAATTGACTCGATACCGTAAGACGAGGCGACGAGCGAAGCAAGAACGAATAAGGTGGTATGGGTTTCCCTGGCCGAGCCGGTGTTGCTCGGCCAGGGTTTTTCATGCCCTGCCCTGCGCACGCTGCGGACGTCAAGACCGGTGTGCCGAAAGGAATTGTGAACAGGAGAACAGAGGCAATAGAGGAAAAACTGTCCGCAGATTGACGCCATTTGGCGCAGATTTCCAGAGCGGAAGGCTTCCCCTTCCCGTCCGTGGCACTGGTGTCATCTTTGGTTCGCTTTTGAGGATGACACTTAAAGGGCACTGGCCAGGAAAGCACAATCGGCGAGCCGTTTCGGACTTGCCTCAGGTCTCAAGTCTCAAGCCTCAGGTCTACTCCCTCGGCGTCTCCGCTTCCGTGCCGTCGCGAATCGTGGCCCAGCGGATGAATTGGGCCACGTCCTGCTGCAGTCGGATGCGGCTCGAAGCGGCGTGATACATCATGTGCCCGCCGGGATAGATCCTCTCGACAATGTTGTCACGCAGCGGGCCGATGTCGAGGTGATTGACGGTGTACCACGTCGCGAAGAACGGCGTCGCCAGGTCGTGGTAGGCGCTGGCGAACATCACCTTGAGGGCGGGATTCTTGGCCATGGCCTGTCGCAATTCGTCCACGACCGTGAGGTAGCCCGTGCCTTCCTCACCATACTTCCACGGCCGAACCTTGTCGGACAACACTTCGTAGGTCAGCACACTGTCGTAGTTCAGTTCCCGCCGGACGTAGTCGTTGAACGTCGAGGTGTAAATCGGCAGGAACTGCGAGAGGCTGGGATCGTACTCGGGCCAGCCTGCTCCCGGATTCAGCTCGAAGCCGGTCATCCGCCCGTCGAAGCGGCCGACGATCCGTCGCCGCCTGCTCAGCAGGTGCTTCTGGAACGTGCCCGCGGAAATCCGGAGGTTGTTACGGAGGATGAGCTCCGCGTCGAGGCCGGTGTACCGCGACAGCGTGCGGGCGATATGTTCGCGATCGGCGGGCGGCAACGAATCGCCGCGAGCCAGTGCCACGGCATACTCGCGGATGGCCCAGTTCTCGACCTCCGGCAGGAGTTGGTCCAGTGGGGGCGGGTTATCGCCAAGTTGCCCGTGGTAGTGGGCAATGGCCGCATAGGTCGGGACGTACAACACATAGGGCAAGTCGTTGCCGTCGCCGAATCGCAGCGTCTGAAAGCTCAGTACCGACGAGATGAGGATGATGCCGTTCAGTGCGATGCCGTGCCGCTCCACCAGGAAGTCGCTCAGCCCGGCCGCCCGCGTCGTGCCGTAGCTCTCGCCGGCCAGGAACACGGGCGAACTCCAGCGGCGGTAGATGGTCAGGTACAGGCGAATGAACTCCGACACCCACCGAATGTCCTGCGTCACGCCGTAAAACTGCTCGGCTTTCTCGCCTTCGGCGGGGCGGCTGAATCCGGTACCCACCGGATCGACGAACACCAGATCGGTGTATGTGAGCCAAGTCTCGTGGTTGTCGGTCAGCCGGAAGGGCGGCGGAGGGGCGAATCCGTTTTCCGGCAGGTCGATACGTTTGGGGCCGGCCGTCCCCAGGTGGAGCCAGACCGCAGCCGCTCCTGGCCCGCCGTTGAACACGAACGTGATGGGCCGCGCCGCGGGCGAATCCTCGGCGATGGCGGGAGCCGACGCGGACACCTTCGACGATTCGCCGGCCTCAGGAATGTGGGGTTTGATCGGCCGGGACAGCCGGTCGTACGCGACGAAAAACATGCTGCCCTTGCGTTTGCCGTCCTCATCCTTCAGGAGCATGTTGGCTGCGGTCGCCCGATAAGGCAGGATGCCGTCCGGGAGTTCCAGCGTATGAAACGTGACCGCCGCTTTCTCGATCGAGCCCGACATCTGGTCCTGGGCAGGCGTAGATTCGCCGGCTTTGGCCGATGGCGCTTCGTCGGCCGGCCGCGTCGCCCGGCCCGTTGCCACAGCCGGGATGAAGAATGCCAGGAACAGTCCGAATCGAATGTGCCAATCCATGTTTCATGTCCCTCAGGTTATTTGCCAATGCGCCGCCCAATGGTAGTGCCGTTTATTGTTCAATGGAACGCCGCCTTCGCGTCATACCCATCTTCTGTTTGTCCGACCATAGCGCGGGCATGACGCCCCCCGACTCCGGCCCACAGCTCACAGCTCAGAGCTATTCCTTGTCAGAACCGGTAGTTGTACATGATATAGAACAGATCCGGGTCCTTGGCCGGGCCGGTGTCCTGGATGAAGTGGCTCACCCACATATGCGAGTAGCCGAAGAGGATGGACAGGTGGGGATCGATCTGCCAGTTGAGCGTCAGGTCGAGCTCGTGACCGACCTCCGCGCCGACGTCGCCGGTGAGGCTGCGTCGAACGGCGGTACCCGCCGCGTTGTACAGAGCATCTTCCGTCTTGTCGAGCCAGAATGTGTGCCACGCCAATGCGGTCGTCAGGTTGTCGAGCGGCTTGGCCGAGAGCTGGACGTTCTGGGCCCAGATGTTCTGGCGGCCGACCTGGTCGAGGTAGCCGAAGAAGGCGTGGCCCAGCGGGAAGAGCTGGTTGAACGTACCATGGAAACCGTCAAAGGGGTCGTGGTCGCCGCTGGCGTAATCGAAGCCCAGGCCGATCCGCGGGGTCCACGGCACGTCGGCGAACGTGTAGCCGGTTTCCACCGACCACATCCACGCCTGAATCACGTCGCCGGCTGCCCGGCCCCACTGGCCGGCCAGTTCGGTGTCGTAGTCCCACACGTGCGGGCCCACCGGTGTCTTGCCGAAGAAACGAACGCCGTGCGTGTTGAGCGACAGATCGCCCACGTTGTCCTCGTCCGGCTCGTTGGAGTTCACGAAGTTGCCCCGATTCCGCAGGCCCAGGTAGTACAGGTCGATGCCGTGATTGGCGATGCCTTTGTACGTGGCGTACACGCCGTAGAAGTCCTGATCTTCGTCGCAGCGGTTCATGCCCTTGGGCTCGATGATCACCGGCCGCGTGTAAAAGCCGTCGATGTCCCACTCCTTGCTCGTCCAGAAGAGCTTGGCCCCGTCCCAGGTCCGCTGCACGTTGGCCCAGCCCAGCGGCGAGACCAGACGTTGCGCTCCGTAGAGCAGTTCCTGCCGGCCGATCCGCAGCGCCAGCGGGATGTCTTCACCGAGGAACCGCACGTCGAAGAACATCTGATGAATGTCCCAACGGTCCGTCGGGTTGGGAATGGGCGTGTTGTCCACGTCCTCGGCCCACGCGGTCACGCCTTCGAAGTACACGCGAACGAGCTTGCGATACTCGACGTTGACGTGAGCGTAGTAGCGATGGAGGAAGAACGTGTCCTCCGTGGGGTGCTCGGCCCCGTACCGCTTATGTGTCACCGCTTCGAGACGGCCGCGGATGTCGCCGCCCAGCCGTGCAGTCACGTCGTCGCCCAGGCGAATGTACTTGATGGGGTCGAAGAAGTCCTTGCGGTACGAGCCCTCCGGACCCGCGAGATAGCTGAAGTCATCATTGAATCGCAGCGGGGCGTACTTGGGGCCGGGTAGCGGCTTGGCTGGCGCAGCGGCGGGAGCTTCAGCTTCCGATACTTCGTCGCCGGGTTCGACGTCCTCGGCGGATGTGGCGGAATCCATCGCGACTCCGGGCGTGGCGGGCGGCACCGTGGCCGGTTGCGTGGAGGCGATGTCACGCGTCATCTCGGGTGGGGCCTCGGCGGCCCAGGCCGTGGCGAGAAAAAGCAGAATCGTGACCGCCATGAGGAGGCTCCTTTGCGTCGATCGTGGGCGGATATCCGGCACGCGGGTGCATTATAATGGAAGCCGCTATGATGCAAGCACCGGTGGCCGCTATAATGCCGCCCGGCGAACATCTCGCTCGCAGGAGAACAACATGGCACACATACGAACGACGTGGACAGTACTGACCGGTCTCTGTCTCGCTGCGACGGCGCAAGCGGCACAACCCAAAGTCAGTCCCGGTCCGAACGAGCCGGACTGGTCGGACATTCTCGCTCAGCAGTGGAACCTGGACATGGAGCGCGACCTGCGCAACCCGCTGCATGACGGGGCGGTGCCGGCCCACCTGTTCGTGCGGGCGGGCAGAGGCAAAGTGACGTTCACGCCCATCATTGCCTTGGGCCTTGAAGAGAAGACCAACGGCGGCTGGTACCGCATGCGCGACGGCAAGCCCGAGATCCACGAGGCGTGGCGCTATGCGTACAAGCAGCCCGAGGCCGAGATGAAGTCGGGCCAGTTCACGCCGCCCAAGCTCGATCTCGGCCGCGTGGAGATCGAGCCGGGCGATGAGCCGTTCGGTCTGTGGGTGAGCAACGACGCGTTCAAGGATGAACGTGTATTCACCGATCCTCGCCTGGTGGCGGCGACGAACGCACGGCTCAAGGACCAGCCCTACAAGGCGATGATCTATCCGACCGTCGATCCCAAGACCGGCCAGCCTGTGCCAAACAGTTACATCATCGGCTGGGAGTACTCCACCAACGACGATTTCCAGGACGTGGTCACGCGGATCGACAACGTGCGTCTCCTGCCCGCCTCGAAATTGCCCGGCATCACGCAAGGTGAGCCGGTCGCAAAGAAGATCGCCGGCGGCTTCAAGTTCACCGAGGGCCCGGCCTGGAACTTCAAGGACAGCTCGCTGTACTTCTCCGACATTCCCAATGCTGACATCGTGCGCTACCAGGACGGACAAACCCGCGTCGTCAACGATCAGAGCGGCGAGTCAAACGGCCTCATGTTCGACAAGCCCGGCGCGTTGATCGCTTGCGAACACGCGGGGCGGCGGGTGTCGCGAGCGGCCACGCCGGGGCAGCCCGGCCAGACCATCGTGGACCGCTACCAGGGCAAGCGGCTCAACAGCCCCAACGATCTGTGGATCGACACCGCGGGCGGGATCTACTTCACCGATCCGCGCTACGGCAACCGCGACAACATGGAGATGAAGGAGGAAGCGGTCTACTACGTCACCGCCGACGGGCAAATCTCGCGCATCATCGACGACCTCGTTCGGCCCAACGGTATCGCGCTGTCGCCCGACGGCAAGACGCTCTACGTGGTGGACAACGGAACCAGCTTGCTGTATCGCTATCCCGTCCTCGGCCCGGGCAAGCTCGGCAAGGGCGAGCGTATCGCCTATACCCCGGGGCCCGACGGTATGTCCGTCGACGAGAAGGGACGCCTTTATGTCACCGGCATCGAGGGGACGCTCGTGCTCGAGCCTGACGGCAAGTGGATCGGCGTGATCGCTTCGGCCGAGCCACCCTCCAACTGCACGTTCGGCGGCAAGGATTATCGCACGCTCTTCATCACCGCTCGTACCGGCCTGTATGCCATCGAAACGCAGACTCGCGGTTGGCACGTGCACCTGGACGGCGAGGCGCCGGCGAGCGGCCAGTAGTTGTTGGGCCGGGGGCCGGGGGGCCTGAGGCTGGTGAAGATCGGGGGTGGGCTCTTGCCGCATTCTTGTTTCGCCCTCAAAGGGCGAAAAGTCAGCAGCCGTGGACGTGAGCCCAGAAGGGCAGAGGTTTAACACGGTTTTCTAACCGACGCCTCTCAGGGGCGAGCGAGACTCTCGCATTGGAATAGACACCATAACAGCGTGCATTAATATTGGCACGCACAATCTAAGGCGGGCGAGGCGCCCGCCCCCCGGGCGGGCCCGATCAACAACGGGCCAACGGACGATTGACCCGACAACTGACCACTGGCCACGGACCACTGACTCTCCGAAGCTTCAGATCCTTTTCTTCATGATCGCCAGGCCGCATAGAGTGGCGGCCAGGGCTGAAAATGCGCCGAAGCCGCAGACGCCGGGCGTCAGCACGCCGGCGACCGTAGGGCCGGGATCCTCGGAGGCCACCTGTTCGCCGGGTAGAGGATTGACTGGCCCCGACGAGCCGCCCGTTAGCGGCGGGAGGGGAGTGGGGGGCACCGGCGTGGGATCGGGCTCGACCACGTCCGGTTCCGTGGCTTCCTGGAATCGGGTCTGAATGATGAATCCCGGCGTGTTCGCCAGAACGCCCGGCACGGTGGTCACTCTCGTGCCGCCCAGGCTGAACAGATCGGCGGTGCCGGTCAGGCCTACCTGAAAATCGCCTTCGAACGTGGGCGTGAGGATCTGGCCCACGCCGATCTGCTGCGCCTGGTTGAGGCCGAATCCGGTGACGATCTCGCCGGTGGCGTTGGTGACGTTCTGGGCGGCGGCGATACCGATGATGTCGTCGGTCAGCACGGTGCCCGGGCTCAGGCCGGTGGAGAACAGCGGCGAGATGCCGGGGCTGAAATTGAACGCGTCATTCTGGACCACGCCGACGTTGGTCAGCACGTTCAGATCGAAGCTGGCCAAGCCGCCGGTTTCGGCGAACGTCGGGTCGGCCTCCACGAGGAGCACGATCTCGTATGGAATGGCCGCACCGGGCTGGACCAGCACGGTTGGCTGAGGCCCCGGGTTCACGATCGTGCCGCCCAGCGGGACAATGTCAACGAATACGTTTTGGCCTCGCACCGCCTGGCCCAGCGCCGCGGACGAGGCAACGAGGCCGCCACACAACGCCCACTTGCACAAACGTGGATACATGTCATCACCTCTCACGTGTAATGTCGATGCATGTAGTGACTATTATTGTGCACTGTTCTAGCATGTATGCGTTCTACGCCGCCCGCTGTTGACCAACGCCCCATCGGGGGCGACGCCTGCCGGACGCCCTACGGGGGACTGACGGATCGATCCCGCCATGCCGCCAGCCCCGGAACGCCGCTATGCCGGCGGCACTGAACGCGAGCGCCAGAGCCGAACCCGTTCCGCAAGCCGAGGTCACCGCTGTGGTCAGGAGCGACGGTTCGCGGGTCTGGACGATGCTACTGGGCTGCGAGCCCGCGAACGGCGGTCCGAAGCCGGCCACGACGCCAGTTGAGGGCGAGACCTGATCGGGTTGCGTACCGCCGATGGGTGTGGATGGTGTCCCGCCGATGGTTGTGGGGGTTGTGGGTTGCGTGGGAAACACGCCCGTCGTCTGCCCCGGCTGCTGAAAGGGATCGGTCACGGGTCCGAGAATCTGGCCCAGCGCAGCAGTGGTCACCCAAGTGACCGACAAAAGGCACAGGATGGGTCGAATTAATGACTGCACGTCGGATCTCCACGGCGGGCGGGCGTCCCGCCCGCCTCACCCTGCTTCCAGGGGCATCCTGTCCGCCGCTGACCGGGTCAAGTGCCCATCTCCCGAAAGCCGGACGCGTCGTCCGATCAGAGGCGGACACGATGCCTATCCCCCGAAACGCAGACCGTAGTCCGGGGAAGAGGCGGGCAAGATGCTCGCCCCCTGAAAATGCGCGAAACGGAAACCGCACGACCTACGGCAAGCACTCGCCGTGCCGTGGGCGGCCGAAGGGCCGGCGGCCGATCGTGCTGGCGGGGGGGCGCCGGCAATTCAGGGGTTCCCGGAGGCGGCGATCACGGAAAGCATGGGACGTTTTGTCGTCTCGATGGGGCGGACAAGCGGAGGAGTGGACGAACTGTCGGAGTTCCTTGGGAGGCGGGCGTCTCGCCCGCCGCCGACGGGGCAGGATGTTTTCTTGGAAGACAAGGGCCTGACCCACTCAAGAGGCGGGCAGGATGCCCGCCTCCCGTCAGCGGTGGCGGCGAGTCATGGCCCGATCCATCTCACGCTGGTGGGCACGTTTGCGGAGGTCCTCCCGCTTGTCGTACTCCTTCTTGCCGGTGGCCAGCGCCAGTTCGACCTTCGCCAGCCCGCGGGAATTGAAGTAGACGCTCAGCGGGATCAGCGTCACGCCCTTTTGCTCCGCCTGTGGACGCAGCTTGGCCAGTTCGCGACGGTGCAGGAGGAGCCGGCGCGGTCGCAGAGGCTCATGGTTGCGGTCGGTAGCGGGGGGGTAGCGGTCGATCTGAAAGTTGTAAATCGTTGCCTCTGTTTCATTTATGCGAACAAAGGCGTCCGTGAGCTGGGCGGAACCGGCTCGCAGGCTCTTGACTTCGCTCCCCGTTAAAACGATTCCAGCCTCCACCGTCTGGAGGATGTGGTAGTTGTGCCGGGCCTTCTTGTTGAGGATCCGGCGCTCGTTGCTAGGGCTTGGCTTCTTTGCCATAAGTGATTATATTATCTGCCCTTGTAGCCGATACATACTTGCTGGAACGCCGGCGGCCGGCGTGTGGCCGCTCGGACCGAGGGATTGTACTGGCCGGGGTGTCAAGGTGCCAGAGTTTCTGCAACCCGGTCGGCCTTCTCAGGTATAATTGAACGAGCATGATCACCAGACGAGTGGAAAGCGCGACGCCGCGACTGACCCGCCGCATGGAAAAGCGGTTGGTTGCACAGGCCCGTAATGGGGACCAGGAAGCTGCGCGCATACTCGTGGACGCTCACAAGGACCGGCTGTTCGCGTTCGTGTGGCGGATCCTCCGGGACCATCACGAGTCCGAGGAAGTCTGCCAGGAAGCCTTTCTACGAGCGTTCAGTTCGCTGGATTCGTTCTCGGCCGAGTATCGATTCAGCACGTGGCTGTTTACCATCGGGTACCGGCTGTGCCTGAATCAGATTCGTCGGCGCAAGTCGCTGACGGGAGAGGTCGACTTTACCGGCATCTCCAGCGACGAGCCGGACACGGTGGACCGGGTGGCCGAGAGCGAAGCGGCCCGGCGGTTGAAGAACCAGATCTGGCGCGCGGTGGATGAGCTGTCGGCTCCGCAACGGGCGGCGATCATGCTGTTCTACCGCGAGGGGATGAGTTGCGAAACCATCGCCCAGACGTTGGGCATACCGATGGCCACGGCCAAGAGCCACCTCCATCGGGCCCGCGGGCGATTGCGAGATCTCTTAAGCGGCTTGGTGAACGACTGGACCAGCGTCCGGCCATTTAGAGAGACGGCGTCATGATCACCTGCCAACACGCAAGACACCTCTTCGACCGATACCTCGACGGCGAACTCCCCTCTTCGCTGCAGGCCGAACTTCACGCCCATCAACTCAACTGCAGTGATTGCCAGGCCGAGCTGGCCTTGGCTGAGGCTTATGGGGACGTCATCGCTTACGATCGTTGCGAGCCGACCCTCAGTGCCTCTTTCACCGACCGGGTTCTTCTGGCCTACCGCGCTCAGCAGGTGGTGGCTCCCAGGCGGAACTGGTCGCGTATGCTGATCAGCATCGCGTCGCCGCTGGCCGCTGCCGCCAGCATCGCGCTGGCTGTCTTCCTGATCGCTCCGACCGCCAGCGAGCGACCGCAGGGACTTCTTGCCGGACAGATCGCCCAGGTATCGGACCCGACCATCGAAATCGTGGGCGCTTCCGGAAAAGGCCGTAACGAAGTCAAGGCTGCTCGTATGGAACAGATGCCGGCCGGCTTCGTGGACGTGATTCTCGACCCGATCGTCAAGCAGACCCGCTCGACGCTGGACGGCACGAAACGCAGCCTCGAGCAGCTCGAGTCGCTGATCGGGCTGGGTTTCGCCGGCGCCAACGACACGCTGGCCGCCGGTTGGCGTGATCTGCAGTCGGACCGCAAGAGCCCCAGCGGCAGCTCGTCGCCCAAGATCAGCGGGCCGGACCTGTTCGCCCCCTCGCTTCCGCAGGAAGCTGCGATCGATTCGGACCTGCCTTTCGACGAGTTCGACGACACGATCGAAGCGCTGTAAGCTCCCCAGGCAGTTCGAACGTATAAGAGGATGCAGGCCGCCTTCAAGCGGTCCCGGGGAATCCCTGTCCTGTGGACCGCAGCAGTTGGGGGACTCCGTCAGTTCGCGGCGGTTCCGGCATCGGCGAGTTGACGCAGTCCTAAGAACTCGTTTGTCGTGTCCGCCCACGGTGGGGAGATGATGGCCAGCCTCCAGTCCCGATTTGTTGTCCGGATCGCTCGCATGGCCGCGGGGCTGGCCGCGGTGGGTGTTTCCGCGTTGATGCTGGCGGCGGCTCCCGTACACGGGCAACCGGCCGGCTCGGCGCCGGCGTCGGTTCCGGCGAGCGGGCCGGCTGCCACGCTGGCGAGTCGTCTGCCGGCCGATGCGGCCATTTACGTCGAGATTCGCGGACTCAGCCACATCCTGGGTAACCGCGCAGGCGCGGGCGTGGCCTCGACCATCATCTCCGTCGTGCAATCGGCCGCGACGACGAGCCCGGCTGACTCGGCTCAGGCGGTAGCGAAAAGCCCTGCAGCGGCGGCCACCGAAGGCGGCATGCGACATTTATTCGCCACCGCAGTCGGGCTCGAGCCGGCTTCGGCGGCGCTCGGGATGCTGTTTTCCGGCCCGGTGGCATTCTCCGCGGACGGTTGGAGCGGTCTGAGCGATGCCGTGCTTCTGGCGTGGCCGGCGAATCCGGCCGCTCTCGAAGCTGCGCTGGCAGCGCAGCGAATCGCCGAGACGGCATCCGCGCCCGTGCGTCGCTACCGTTTGGGCAACGGCCACGAACTGGCCTGCGACGGGAAGACCGCCGTCATTGGGCGAATGAAGAAAACCAGCATTTACGCCCGCACGCTGGACGTGCTGACGCGCGGTGGCGAGACGCTCGCCGATACGCCCGAGTTCCGTGACCGGACGGCGTCCGTTGCGGCCGGTGCCCAGCTCATCGCGTATGTGGGCAAGGCCCGGGCCGGCGGCGTGGAGGGGTACAATCCGCTGACTGCCTGGTGGCCTGACGACTGGCCGCAGATCAAGACCATCGCAGTCGGCCTGGCTTGGGGAACCGAGCAGGCTCACCTGAAACTGAGTGCACGGCTGGATCCTGAAGGCCGGCAACTGACCCGCGGCGAACCGCCCATCCAGATCCTGCGCCGACTTCCCCTTTCCGTGGTCGCCGCCTGGACGCATGCCGTGGATTATCTCGGCGACTATCGTCGGCTGCGGGGCCGGCTGGCGATGGAGCCCGAGGGCTTCTCCTTCGACTCGCTGGAAGTGGGGCTCGAGCCCGGCACGATCGAGAAGCGAATCCTGGGCCATCTCGTGGGCGACACCGTGCTGCTCGTGGACCAGGTGACGATCCAGACCGCCGAGGCCAAGGATTCGCGGGAGAAGATCATCCTGCCGGTGGGGGCGATCCTGGTGGAGACCGATGATCCCGACGCCGTGGCGGCAGCGCTGCCGCAGGTGGCGGGTAACCTGGTACGCCTGTTCAACTCGCAGGCGGGGCCCGAGCAGGCGATCGCCATCCGGCAGGAAGCGTTGGGCCCGGGTGGGCCGGTCATCTACTCACTGCCCATCGGCGTGCGACAGACCGGCAAGACCCGCTGCGATCTCCTGGCTGCTCTCGAACTGAGTTGGACCGTGGCCGATCGCTGGCTCATCGTGGCCACGCACTCGCAGACGGTGCGGCGGCTCGTGGAGGCTCGACGGGGTAA
This sequence comes from Planctomycetota bacterium, assembly GCA_029550525.1. GTDB lineage: Bacteria > Planctomycetota > Phycisphaerae > UBA1845 > PWPN01 > JACQVT01. The sequence continues at coordinate 94,673 of JAKPHF010000008.1, read as the reverse complement.
TCATGCGCTGTTGCCGATCACCGGTCTGGATCAAGTGGTCGAGCACGTCGTGTTACGCGGGGGCCAGCCTCGACGCGTTCTGTTCGCCCAGCCTCAGGCCGGGGCGACCATGATCGCCACCTGGATCGAGCACATCTCCGCGCACCATCCCGAATTGCTGCAGGCCCAGTGGTGGGAGCGGCTGTTGCAGCGGCAGCGGGCGACCGGCAAGCAGATCGGGATTCTGGCCCGGGCCAGTGGCGGGACGGTGGAAGTGGTGGACACGCTGCCCGAGGGGCCGGCTCGCGGCAGGCTCCTGCCCGGCGATCGCGTCCTGGCCGTCGATGGTGTGAAGATCGACTCGGCCCGGCCGCTGCAGTCGCTGCGGGACGCCGTGGCCGAACGCGGACAACCCGACAAAGTGACGTTCCTGGTCCGCCGGGGCGATCAGCAGCACGAGATCGAACTGCCCATGCCGCGGGCGGGGGGCGACGGCGCGCTGCGCTCGCCGGTGGAACTGCTGAGCCGCTTCGCGGCTGCGTGCCGTTTATTTGACGCGATTAGTTATGTGCTGTGGCAGCCGCGGCCCGACGTTGTGGACGTTCGCGTGGACTTGCGGTACGCGGCCGCGCTTCGACCTGCGCCGATCGCCAGCCAGCCGGCGGCCAGCCAGCCGGCAACGAGTCGTCCCGCCGCCACACAACCCAAGGTGCCCCCGACACAGCCCGCCGCCACGCAAGCGGTGCCGGCGACGGCGCCGGTACCCGCTCCGGCGGCCCCGCCGGCCACATCACCGGCGGTCACGCAACCCGCCGCCACCTCGCCCGCCGCTGGAACCGCCAGCGCTCCGCAGTAGAATGACCGCTCCGGCCGATGCCTGCGGCTCATGAATCGTCAACGGACGTCTGTGATTCGTGGACGGATGCCGTGTGTCATGGAATCATGACGCATGTCTGCGGCTGTTACGCGGCGGCCGGATCGAGCGGAGTGTGAACATGCCTGAATCGTTGAAAGGGCAAGTGGGGATCATCAGCGGCGGCCTGGGCGACATCGGGCGAGCCGTGGCGTTGGAGTTTGCCCGCCGCGGGGCGGACGTGGCTATCGGCGACGTGCTCGACGAGAAGGACGCTCGGCCCACGCTGCGGCGGATCAAGACGCTGCGCCGCAACTGCCGTTACGATCGGGTGGACGTCCGCGACGCCGATGCCGTCTACCGTTGGGTGCGCGACGTTGAGGCCGATCTGGGCCTGCCCACGTTGATCGTGCCCAACGCAGCGGTGGTACACCTCACCAATGTGCGCGAACTGACGCCTGAAGTCTGGCGGGATGAACTGTCGGTGAACCTCGACGGTGCCTTTTATCTAGCCCAGGCGGCGACGCAGCGCCTGTTGAAAAAGAAGAAGCCCGGTCGCGTCGTGTTCATCGGCAGTTGGGCGGGCCATGCTGTGCACAAGCACATTCCCACGTATTGCGTGTCGAAGGCCGGCCTGCGCATGCTCTGTCAGTGCCTGGCGGCCGAGCTCGCGCCGCACGGCATCTGCGTCAACGAACTGGCTCCGGGGTACGTGGATGCCGGGCTCAGCGGACGATTCTTCAAGGCCGACCCCGAACTGAAGCGACAGTCGCGGGCCCGCGTGCCCAATCAGCAACTTATCGATCCCGACGAAGTGGCTCGTCAGGTCGCGTACCTCTGCGAACCGGAAGCCCGCCATTACGTCGGAGCCACATTGGTGATGGACGGCGGCCTGAGTCTGTTTGGCTCGGGAGGGTGGAAGGAATAAAAGATGACGCGGCGACGCGGTGACGCGGAGACGCGGCGAGGAGAGAAGAAGGGCGCGGCAAACAAAAGAAGGATGTGGCGACGCGGCGGAAAGAGGAACCTGCAGACGGGGATATGACGGGGGGCATGCGGTATCGGCATCCCTTCACCGTCGCCGCGTCTCCGTGTCGCCGCGTCGATCTTTTTGGAGGTAGTCTGGATTCATGCGTTGGCGAACGTGCCTGGCCCTGCTGGCCGTCGGGCTCGCCATCCTGATCGGCGGGTTTGTGTATGACGTGTTGTTCGCGGGCATTCCGTACCAGGATCCCACCCCTGAACTGGCGGCCCGGTATGCCCGTCACGCCCGGATCGCTCGCAGCATCGAAGCAGCCGGCTTGGCGATTTGGGCTCTGGGGGTGGTCAACGCCGTGCTGTCCTGGACGTACGCTCGCCTGGTCAAAGAAGGAACACCGGGGCCGCAGAGCAGTTGAGCCCACGCTCGACGCGTCCTGGAGATTGTGGTGCAGGCATCTTGCCTGCACTGTGCACGCTGGAAGCGTGCACCACAACAGTGGGACAGCTCTGCCGAAAGCAGGGCAGGGAGGCTCATTTGTTCAGACGAACGGTACGGGACTTCAGCGCATCCGCTCGGATCGGAGTGGCACGGCGGGATATCACGCCGCCGGTGGGCATTTACAACCGTGCCTGGGGGGCGGCGGCACACGATACGGCTGCGGGAATCCATCGTCCGTTGACGGCTACCGCCATCGCGATCGTTCCCGCCGATCGGGTGCACGACGCCACACCGGCGGATTTGTCGAACGCGGCTCCACATGATGGCGCGCCTTTGGTGTTGGTGACCGTCGATGCCGGATGGTGGCAACTGCCCGAGGATGAGTGGTTCGTGCGTGGGGCGGTGCTGGATCGCTTCGGACTCGATGCCGCCCGGTTGATGATCGCCTTCACGCACACGCATGCGGGTCCGTCGATCTGTCGCGGCGATGCAGACAAGCCGGGCGGAGGGATGATCGCCGCCTACCTCGCAAGCGTTCGCGATGCGGTGGTTGACGCGGTTGGCGAGGCTCTGGCCGCGGCTCGTCCGGCCACGCTGAGTTGGGCGTACGGCAAGTGCAACCTGGCCGCCAACCGCGACCTGCCCGACCCGCAGGGCAACCGCCATGTCTGCGGTTACAACCCTGACAACGCTGCCGATGACACGTTGCTCGTCGGACGCATCACCGATGACGCAAGTGGGGCGATCATGGGCACGATTGTCAACTACGCGTGTCATCCGACCACGCTTGCCTGGGAAAACCAGCTCATCTCGCCCGACTACGTGGGGGCCATGCGCGAAGTGGTGGAAGCCAACACGGGCGGGGCGCCGTGCGCGTTCCTGCAGGGTGCTTCCGGCGAACTGGCCCCGCGCGAACAGTACGTGGGCGAGACCGCGATCGCCGATCAGAACGGCCGGCGATTGGGCTTCGCCGTGCTGGCGACGCTGGAATCGCTGCTGCCGCCGCGCATCGCACTGGAGTACACGGGCGTGGTGGAATCGGGCGCGCCGCTGGCCACGTGGAGGCGGACGGAGGTTGAACTCCCCACGACGATTGCCGCCGAGTGCCTGCAGGTGCGCCTGCCGCTCAAGTCGCTGCCGCCGGACGATCAGATCGAGCAGGAGATCGCCGCCTGCACCGACCGCGTCATGGCCGAGCGTCTGCGCCGCAAGCTTCGGGTCCGCCGGTCCGTGGGCACAGGGGCGACCTGCGACATGCCGGCTTGGATCTGGCGGGTCGGTGATGCGCTCATCGTGGGCCAGCCCAACGAAGCGTACTCGAACTTCCAGATCGTCCTGCGCGAGCATTTTGCCGATCACGCCGTGGTGGTCATGAATCTGGTCAACGGATGCGTGGGCTACCTCTCACCGCCGGAACTTCACGATCTGGACATCTACCAGGTGTGGCAGAGCCCGTTCGATCGCACGGCGTTGGACGAACTGATCAGAACCTGCGTCGATCGCATGCGCGAGATGACTCGCCGTGCGAAGCAGAATGCACGTTGAGTAACACTAATCTTTGGGGGCTGGGGACTGGGGGCTAGGGGCTGGCGGCACGCTGGGGCGTGCACACTCAGGCGGGCAAGATGCTCGCCCCCCGAAAAACGCCCCCCCGAAAAAACGCTCGTACAACCCGCGCTCCGGCAGGCATGCCGGGGGCTGACGCTCGAGGTGATTCATGAAGGGGATGGAGTCGTTTCAAATCTCCGCCTGGGATATCGCGGCGTTCCTCGGCTATTTCGCGCTGCTGTCGCTCATCGGCTTTTGGGCCGGTCGGCGCCGCAAGGCTCAGTCGGACGACTACTTCCTGGCCGGCCGATCCCTGCCCTGGTACGTGGTGGGCTGCTCGTTCATCGCCAGCAACATCTCCAGCGAGCACTTCATCGGGATGATCGGCGCGGCCTTCATCTTCGGCATCTCCGTGGCGATGTTCGAGTGGGGCAACGTGCTGACGTTCAGCATCCTCATTTGGTTCTTTATCCCCTTCCTGCTCAGCTCGCGGGTCTTCACCACGCCGGAGTTCATGGAGAAGCGGTTCAACCTCGCCTTGCGTCAGTTCTTTGCCGTCGTGACGGTGATCGTGAACGTCGTGGCGTTTCTGGCCGCCGTCCTGTACGGCGGCGGGCTGGCGCTCGAGAAACTCTTCGGCTGGGATTTGTGGCTGGCCATCGCTTTCGTGGGGATCGCCTCGGGCGTCTGGGCGATCTACGGGGGACTCAGCTCGGTCGCGTGGATGGACGTCCTGACCGTGATCATCATGGTCGTTGGCGGATTGTTGGTCACGATCCTGGGCCTCTCGGCACTGGCCGGCGATAGCGGTTCCGTCGTCGACGGCGTTCGCATCATGGTCGAACGCAACCAGGCTCAAAGCGGCGTTTACGCGGAGGTGGTACGGCAGAATGCGCCACACATCGCCCATACCGATACGTACAACCGCTTGTCGGTCATCCAGCCGGCCACCCACGCCATCGTGCCGTGGACCGGCCTGATCTTCGTCGTGTTCACCGTGAGCATCTGGTACAACGTCATTAATCAGTTCATGATCCAGCGGGTGTTGGGAGCCAAGGACATGTACCACGCCCGCATGGGGATCGTGCTGGCCGGCTTCCTGAAGGTGATCCTTCCCGTCATTGTGGTCGTGCCCGGCCTGATCCTGTTCGCCATGCACCCCGAGATCATGAAGCTGCCCTGGGCCGAGATCAAGCCCGAAGCCGACAAGGGCTACGTCCACATGCTCCAGACGGTGATCCCGATGGGGCTGCGCGGCCTGTTCCTCGCGGCATTGTTCGGGGCTATCCAATCGACCGTGCAGGCGGTGCTCAACTCGACGGCGACGGTGTTCACCATGGACGTGTATCAGCGACTGTTGCGCCCTAGCGCCACGGAACGGCACCTCGTGGCTGTCGGGCGGATCACCACGCTGGTCGTGCTGATGGTTGCCATCACGCTGGCCCGCCTGATTCCGCTCCTGGGGACCAGTCTGTTCGAGTACATCCAGAACCTTTACGCCTTTTTCGCCCCGCCGTTCGGGGCGGTCTTTCTGCTGGGCATCCTGTTTCGGCGGGTGAACGCCGTCGGTGCAACCGCGGCGGTGGTGCTCGGATTTCTGTTCAGCATCGGCCTGAAACTGTACGTGGCCCTGGTGCCCGGCCATGCCTTGTGGCTCGAGCCGTTCATGACGCAGGCCATGGTGGTGTGGTTGTTCTCCGTCGCGGTCTGCACGGCCGTGAGCCTGGCCACTCCGCCGCCGCACCCTGCGCAGGTGACCAGCGAACTGACCATCGACTGGCGCCGGCTGAACATCTTCAGCCAACTGGGCAGCCCCTGGTACAAGAGCGTCGTCCTCTGGTGGGGGCTGTTCGTGGCAACCATCGCCGGCCTGATGCTCCTCTTTTCAGGCATCTGGCTCTAACGATGAAGGACCGGCGGGTTCGTTCTGGGCAGGGACGGGCTCCGACGCAACGCCACAAGCTCTGACGGCAGGCAACAGAGAGAACAGAGGGGCTTGCCTTCTGTTAACCGGGTCCGCGCATTTCGGGAAAAAACTTATACGGTGGGCCGGCGACGGACGCGAGGGGGGAGTCACGAACGCACAAAGGCGGGCGGGCGGCCGTAGTAGAGGGACGGGCGCTTACCCGGGCGGAGGTGGCCGTCCCGCAGGCTGGCGGGCATGGAGGCCGGGTGTGGCCGATGCGAGGCGGGCAAGATGCTCGCTCCCCGACCAGGCTCAAGGCCGGTGAGGATGTTTTTGCGCTCTTGTGGTTTGACGAGGCGGGGGGATCGTGGTACACCTTCTGTGGGAGTAAGTGCCCCCCAAACATGGGTCCCGCCGATGGTTAGGGCACTTGTCCTCCGGGCACTTGCCGCCGGGCTGCGGCGGCGCGTGACGATGAATTCCCGAGCGTTGACCAAGCAGGTTTCTCTGCGGAGTCTGTCGTGAAGCTTTACACTCTGATCCCCCTCGTGATCCTGGTGCTCGTGTTTGTCGGCGGCTATTTCCTCGCCCCTGTCGTCGAGTCGCCCGAGTCCAAGCTGGCCCGAGAGCTGGACGTGAAGCTCGAGCTGGCCCAACGCATGCTGAACGAATACAACGCGGCCACGCCGCGATTGGAGAAGGCTTTCGAAGCAGCCGCCACTCGACCTGCCGGCGAGGTCAACACCGACAAGTGGCATGCTTACGTGGAGCTGGCTGAAGGAACGCCCTTCGCTTTCGCCCAGGAGGCGTTGTCCAGCCGTGAGTTTGAACTTCAGCAGCTTACGCAACGCGTCCAGAATCTGGGCGGACAGATCACGGAGGTTTCACCCGGCGGGCCGGAAGAGGCGTATCGCACGGTCCTCGAAGAAGTGAAGGCCGGGCACACACTGCTCGACCAGGCGCTCGCCACGGTTCGCGAGGCAATGAATCTGCAGGAAGGAGTGGGGGATTCGGAGGTCAGCGGGCGGAACAATCCGAGCGCCACGCGTCTGGAGGCCATCCTGCTGCGGCACAAAGCCGATCTGCACCGGCGCGAGGCGGCGCTGGTCCGGGCCAAGGCCAATCACGAGCGCAAGCAGGTCGAGCGGATGACGCTGATCTCGCGCGACATCCAGGACGGGATCGCCGCCCAGCGGTTGTTGCTGGCCGGCGGCACTGCGCCGGGCAAGTCGGTGCGGGCCGTCGAGTTGCCCCCGTTGCCCAAGGTCGAAACGCCTGCGCCGGAGGCGAACGCACAGAAGACTCAGGCCGAGAGTTCCTCCAGCAAATGGTGGATCTTCGGGGGCGTGCGCGACCGCGTCGGTGCCCTCAAAAAGGACGCCAAGGCCGCCCCGGCAGACGCACCTCCTCCCGTGGTGTCACCATCGCCGGCAGAAGAGGCCGCTCCTGAGCCGGCCCCGGCGGTAGCCGAGGCACAGCCTGAGCCCGAGGCACAGCAAGGGCCCGCCGAAGTCGTGCCGTCGCTGCCCGAGCGCATGGCCGAGTTGCAGAAGCGTCGTAACGAAGTCGCCGCCCGGATCAGCCAGGGTGAGGCGCACGTCGCGGAGCTCGATCGGCAGCTCGCCGATTTGAAGGCTCGGCAGGCAGCCGCCGACAAGGCCGCTCGCGAGGCCGAGCTCCAGATGTTCGAGGCAGAGCGCAAAGCCGCCGAAGCCTCGGATCCGGAAGCGGTCCAAAAGCAGCTCAACGAGTATCGCAAGTTGTCCCAGGCGCATCGCGAAGCCGCGCGTCAAGCGGCCGCGTTGAAGGATGGGGCCGTTCAGAACAGCAGGTCGGCCAGTGCCGATCCGGACGAGATCATGGCGTCGCCGCTCGTGCCCATCGATGGCAACAAGCCCATGGAGCCGTTGCGGGGGATTACGGCCATCGAGTACGACCGTCAGGTGGCGGAGAAAGTGCTCGCGGCCAACAGGGAACTGCTGGCCGAGATTGATCGGCAGATCGCCGGTATGGGTGAGCGCCGGGCAGCGATCGAGGCCCAGGTAAGCGGGTTGGAGAAACTTCGACAGCAGGTTGCCGCTGAACTGGCCCAGCACGCAGAGGCCGCGGTGCGGTATGTCGTGCAGGCCGATGCTCTCGAACAGCAGGCCATCGACCTTGCCGAGAACGAGGGGCAGCGAGCGGCTCAGCAGGCGCGATCGGCGGCCGGCGACTACCAGCGGAAGTTGGCCGATTTCATTCGTCGTGAGAATCCCGCCGACGCTCCGGATCGCAAGCTGAGCGAGATGGCGTCGGATCAGTCTTCGGTCGCCAGTGCCGTCGCTTTGCAGGGCGATCTGAGCTACCTGGTGGCCCGCACGTGGGTCCAGCAGGCGGCCGATCTGGAGCTGCATCAGCAAATGCTGCAGGCGCTGGCCGAGATGGGAGTGGCGGTCAAGCTGGCTCCGGAACAGTTGCCTGAGGGCGTGGCCGCCGACGCGGTGCCCGCGGCAGCCACCAGCGCCGATGCCGCCGGCAAAGCGGTAACTGAGGCGAAGCAGAAGGCGGCCGAAGCAGGCAAGCAGGCGTTGGAACACTACCAAGAGGCGGCCGGCCAGATGAAGGACCTGTGGGCGATGCACGCGAACATCGCCGCCGTTCACAACCTGCTCGCCGACCTGCCCCGCCTGGAGGGCGATACTGAAGATCACCTGACGCTCGCTCGCCAGACGTACGCCCGGGCCATTCAGGGCCGCGAGCAACGGCCGGAGTATGCGGCGTACCGGCGAATTATGGAGAAGCTGAAAGAGTCCGGCGAGCAGGCTTCGCGGTAATGTTCTCTCGCCCTCTCACATGCCGCCGCGTTGACCCGGCGTTCCGGCGCCGCAGGACACTGCGTTCATGCATCTGCGCGTTCGCGGTGGCTTGGTTCATCGGTGCGGGCCTCGCGGTCGCCCATCCTCTCGGCAACGACAGCATCACGCACTTCAACGTGCTGTACGTCCTGCCCGACCGGCTCGAGGTGGACTTCATGCTGGATTTTGCCGAGAATCCCGCCGCGTTCCTCGAATCGAGCGAAATGGACACCAACCGGGACGGCCAGGTCTCTCGCGAAGAGCAGGAGGCGTGGCTCGGGTTGAAGGCTCGCGAATACCCCGCACTTCTCACCGTCCGCATCGATGACAAAGAGTTGTCGCTTTCGCTGGTTCCCGAGCGGATCGATCCGATGACGGGGCGGCAACTGACCACGAGTAAAGTAATCGTGCCCATGCTCGGGCCGATGGGCATGACGTACCGGCTGGTGGTTCGCTACGTGGCCGAGTACCCTCAGCTCGGTCCCGGCGAGCACATCCTGACGTACGAGGACAAGACTTACCCGCAGCACGTGGGGCTCAAGCTGATCCTGCTTGAACCGCCGCCCGTTCTGTGCCGGTTATATGGCATTGGTGCGGATTCGCTGGCGGCGGGCCCGGTGCCCGAGGCGGTGGTCGATGCGTTCTCGAATGAAGGCGTCGCACTGACCGATGCGGCTGCCGCTCGAATCGTGCCGGCCGAAGCGACGGCGGCGGGGCAGCCGCGATGGCGTCTGAGGGACGGTACCGCGCTGCTCGATCTGGTGGCGGCGGGTGACGATGCCGACGTCTACGCATTGCCGTACTGCCGGTTCCTCGAGCCGCATCCACCGTTCGTCTCAGAGGACACTGCGGTTTTCCGGTACGAGCAATACGACCCGGTGAATCTTCCCGATGTGCGGCAGGCGACCGTGCGGTTCACGGTCGTGAGCGAGGCTGCGGCCGGTCTCGCCGGCGAGCCGGGCAGCCCGGCGACGGCGCCCTCCGCTTCGACGAGTCCTGCGTCCGCGGATGGTGCGACCACGGATGCGTCGCGTGGCCGGGCGGAAACGGCCGGACTGTCGGTTTACGCCACGACATTCCTCGATCCGACCTACAACCCGCTCCAGGTGGGCGACTACGAACGGCAGGCTCGCAAGATGATCAGCCTGCTCCAGGGACGCTGGGGCGTGGTGCTGTTCCTGCTGGTCACCGGCACGGCGTTCTTCTGGGGAGCCGCGCATGCCCTCATGCCCGGGCACGCCAAGACCGTCGTGGCCGCCTATCTCATCAGCCAGCACGGCACGTACTGGCACGCGGCGGCGCTGGCGATCATCGTGACCGTGACGCACACGGCGCTGGTCGTGATCATGGGAGTGGTGATCTGGGTCTACCAGGAATCCAATCCGCGGCTGGCCCCGACACTGCAATTGTGGCTGGGCTTGGTGGCCGGCCTGCTTGTGGCCGGTATGGGCCTCGCCCTGGCTTGGCGCGGATTGACGGGGCGGCTGGCCCACCATCATGACCACGATCACCACCATCACCATCATGGCGAGGTCGACACGCGATCCTGGTGGCGCAAGCTGTTCACGCACTCACACCCGCACGTGCCCGGCGTGGGACACGATCACCCGCATTCGCACGCGCACGATCATGCCCACGATCACTCGCACGGTCATTCGCATGCTCACTCCCATGCACACGAGCATTCGCATGCTCACTCGCACGACGCTGAGCATGGTCACAGGCATGGTCATTCCCACTCCCATCACGACCATGACCACGGGCACGGACATCATCACCACGAGCACGCTTACGCGCCGGCGGACGGCTCTCTCGCGGCCACCTCTCAGCGGCGGTCGTCCGCGCATAATGATGCGGCGGCGTCCGTTCACGGCCGGAGCGACCGGTTGACCTTCCGCATGCTGCTCATGCTGGGCATTACCGGCGGCATCGTGCCCTGTCCGGCGGCGACGATCATCATGTTCATGGGGATCGGAGCCAACGTGGTCGGCGGTGCGTTGTACGCCATCGCCGTTTTCAGCCTGGGGCTGGCGTTGACATTGATGCTGATCGGCTCGCTCGCCCTGGCCAGCCGCCGTTACGCGGCCAAAATCCTGGCCGATGCCGCCCACGAGCATGACTTGACCGGGCTCGGCCGCCGTCTGCTCCTGCAGGTTGTCCCCACGCTCAGCGGGCTGGTCGTCACCGTGTTGGGTGGCATGATCGCCGCTCACTACGTCTGCCTGATGCGCGGTATCCCGTCGCCGTTCCCCTGGCTGGGCTGACTTGAATGGGCAAACCAGCTTGCCCGGGTCCGAAGGTCGAACTATCGTCCCTCGGACGCCAAGGACGCGGCCTCCGCACACGCGGGGCTGCTATCCGCCCCTGCTTGCCTGGGGAGATTGCCCTATGTCATGATGGGCAGCGAGTGTCGGGTGGTTTGTTCAGGCATGGCGGGAGGGGTAGGATACGGCTTCGGTGTGAACCGCGGGGGGGAACGACCGAAGTCGGGTGTGACGAGGACGGCTTGCCGCGGAGGAACAACCGGGTTGTTCTGACGCGGCGGAGCGTCTCATGACTCTCCGGGCTGGACCGGAGTACCACAACGAAGAACGGCAAAGCCGTAAGGGAGAACGACACATGTTGAGTCAGAAGATGCAGGCGGCCTTCAACGAGCAGATCCGTAACGAAATTGCCTCCGGGTACCTCTATCTGGCCATGTCTGCGTACCTCGAGTCGCAGAACTTCGGCGGGGCGGCACACTGGATGCGCGAGCAGTACAAGGAAGAGCTCGATCACGCGGCCAAACTCTTCAAGCACGTGACCGACCGGAGCGGGCGCGTGGTCCTGGAAGCCATCGAGAAGCCTCCGGTCGAGTTCGGCAGTCTGAAGGAAGTCTTTCAGGCTGTGCTGGCTCACGAGCAGAAGGTCACCGGGCTGATCAACAAGCTGTACGAAACGGCCCTGGCCGAGAAGGATTATCCCGCCCAGATCGAGCTGCAGTGGTTCATCAAGGAGCAGGTCGAGGAAGAAAAGACCGTCGAGGATATCCTCGCCCAGATCGAGGCCTGCGACGGCAAGCCCCATCTGCTGCTGATGATCGATCATCACCTGGGCAAGCGCGGCCAGTAACACGCGCAAGCGTGCAAACGCGGTAATGTGAGAAAGTGAAAGAGCAACCCGCCGGCCCCATCGCCGCGGCGGCCGTTGCTCTTTCACTTTCTTGCTTTTACACTCTGGCACGAGTGCACGGTATCGTCCAGGGGGTAAGGATCATGACACGACGACAGCGTCTCCTGACCGTCCTTGGCTGCGGCACGCCGGACCGGGTGCCGGTGAGCATTTACGAGTTTGCTCCACAGAACACGGACGAGTGGTTTCATCAGGAGCCGTCGTACGGTCCGCTGATCGAGCTGGAACGCGAGTGGGGCGATCATTTCGTGCGGGCCCCGATCGATGATTGTCCCGTCCTGCTGGGCGATCCCAACAACGTCCACGGATCGCAGGCCCGTCATGCAGATGGCACACTGGTCCAGACGACGGAGATCGACACGCCCAAGGGACGGTTGCGAGCCGTTTCCCGCCGCGATCCCGGCTTGATGACCAACTGGCAGGTCGAGCCGTTGATCAAGACGGACGCGGACATCGAGCGCGTGCTGAGCATGCCCGACCCGCCGTGTTGCGTGAACGAGCCGCGGCTTCGCGAACTCGAAGCTCGCGTGGGCGAGGACGGCGTTCTGGTGTTCAGCGTGGGCGACGCTCTCGGGCACGTGGTGGGGCTCTTCGACTTCGAGGACTTCGTCTTGCGGGCCTGCAGCGATGACGGGCCGATCCGGGCGTTGCTCGACAAGGCTCAGGAACAGGTCATGCGGGCGGTGCGGGCGTATGGCGCGGTCGTGAAAAATGCCTGCATTCGTCTGTGGGGGCCAGAGTACGCCGGAGCCCCGCTGATGAACCCGGCCGTTTACTTCCCCCGTTACGTCGTGGAGCAGGACAAGCAGGTCACGCAGGCCATCCACGAGAGCGGCAACTTCAGCGTGATCCATTGTCACGGGCGGCTGCGGGCATTGCTGGACATGATTCTCGAGATCGGGGCCGACGCGCTGGAGCCTGTCGAGACGCTGCCCATGAGCACAGCCGACGTTACGCTGGCCGAGGTCAAGGCCAAGCTCGCCGGCCGCATGTGCGTGATGGGAGCCGTGCAGTCGCTCTGGCTCGAGCGGGATACGCCCGAGCAGATGCGCGAGCACATGCGCGAGGCGATCGAAGTCGGCGCTCCCGGCGGCGGTTTCGTGCTCCTGCCCACGGCTGCACCGTTCATGGTCCCGCTCGACGAACGCTGCCTGGCGAACGCCCGCGTGATGTACGAAACGGCCCACGAGTTCGGTCGCTACGCGTAGCGAGACCACGGATGACCGGTCGGACACGGATGAGGTCAGGTTTCAGCTGTCAGTTCTCAGCTGTCGGCCGGAAGTCTCCCAGCCCATGGCTCGCACGCCTATAGAGTGACCTCAGCTTGTCAAAGAAACCAAGAAGTCTCGGGTTAGTCACACACAGTCTGTTTCTTGATCACGGACCGCTTGCGGAGGGATCGACATTTGTCGCCTGCGAGTGACTCGTATCTTGCCCGTCTGTGAGGGAAACCTCGCCGTACTCTCCTGCCCCGCAAGGGGCAGCGGTGAATAGCCGGGCGGCGTAAGCCCCCGGTTGACGACCGCGCCACCGATCTCGTTTCCTTGGATTGAGCCCCGACAGGGGCGGCAGACAAGACATGGCATCCATGGCTCACATAAGAACAGAAACACGGACGCCGTCTATGTCACAGGCATTCGGGGCCGAGACTGAAAGGCGCGGTGTCAGTTGCTGAATGGGCAGGTGACATCCTTGCCGATGACGTCATCGGGCAGTTCGACATCCCAGCCGCATTGGTTGAGGACCCATTGCGTGTAGCTGTCGCTATTGGGGCCGGGATAGAACACGTAGTAGTCGCGGCAGGGATACTCGGCGGCCACACGGTCGATGCAGTCGATCAGCGGCTCGGCTTCGGGCCCGCGCACTTCCGCAATCACTTGCGTGCCGCCCGCGCCCAGGTCGGCCTCGGGCGGGAACAGGTCTCGAAAGACATAGCCGTAGATCCCGCCGTTGTAGATGAAGACTTCCCACCGCCTGAACTCATCCCAGTCCGCCCGCTTGATCACGAACCAGGTGTGCCGGGCGGGCAGCCCAGGGATCGGTGTCGCATACACGCGGGCCACAGATTCGCCGCTATCGCGGATGGAATCGAGAGATGCATAAGCCGGGTCATTCACCGGCGGCAGCCCGGAAGGGCACCCGTTCATCGCTGCCGCCAGTAAAATCAGTCCCAGGTAACCGACGCTTCGCTTTCCGATCCGTCTCGCCGCAATCGCACCCATCATCCCCGCCCCTCAACCTCCATCACACAGAAACGCGAAGATCACAACTGCAAGGCGAGGCCCGGTCCAGGCAGACGCTTGAGCCCGGATTACTGCCTCGCCGATTGGGCCAAGCAATATATCCTCTGGATGACAGGCTTCCACCGTTTTGTGTCTCGTATCAAAGGGTGGGGGACGCTTGCCCAACCCGAGGCGGGCAAGATGCCCGCCCGCCGACGAGGATCAGGCGGCAGGTGGCGAGCCGTTGCCGTTGATCAACTCCGCACACTCGCGAATGTCTGCCGCCAGCGCCTCGACGTCGGCCTCGCTGCTGTTCCACGAGCACATGAATCGGGCGCCGCCGCCGATGAACGTGTAGAAGTGCCAACCGCGCTCACGCACGGCCTGAGCCAGCCGCGCCGGCATGTCCACGAACACCGAGTTGGCCTGGCGGGGGAACATGATGGAGATGCCGGGAACGTTCCGCAGCCGCTCTTCCAGGAGCTGGGCGCAGTGGTTGGCCTGCCGGGCGTTGCGCAGCCAAACGTCATTTTCGAGCATGCCGATCCACTGGGCCGACAGGAACCGCATTTTCGAGGCCAGTTGGCCGGCCTGCTTGCAGCGGTAGTCGAACTCCTCGGCCAGTTCGCGGTCGAAGAACACGACCGCCTCGCCCAAGGCCCCGCCGTTCTTGGCCCCGCCGAGACAGACCACGTCCACACCGGCTTTCCAGGTGATGTCCTTGAGGGGCACTTTCAGCGTGGCCATGGCGTTGGCCAGGCGCGAGCCGTCCATGTGCACTCGCAGGTGCAGGGCTTTGGCGAGCAGGCCGATTTCGCGAATCTCCTCGACCGAGTACACCGTGCCCAGTTCGGTGGCTTGCGTGATGCTCAGGGCGTGCGGCTTGGGATAGTGGATGTCGCTGCGTTGGCGGACGAGCCGTTCCACCGCGCCCAGGTCCACCTTGCCGTTGGGGCCGGGCACGAGCAGCACCTTGCTGCCGCTGGAAAAGAACTCCGGCGCACCGCACTCGTCGGTTTCCAAGTGGGCGGATTCGTGGCAGATGACGCTGTGAAACGGCTTGCACAAGGTGGCGACGGCCAATGCGTTGGCGGCGGTGCCGTTGAACACGAAGAAGACCTCACAGTCGGTTTCGAACCGCTCACGCAGCATCTCGCAGGCCCGGCGCGTCCAGTCGTCGTCGCCGTAGGAGTAGGTGTAGCCCTGGTTGGCCTCGATCACGGCCTGGAGGGCTTCCGGGCAGATACCCGCATAATTGTCGCTCGCGAACTGACACTTGGCGGCGGTCCCATGCCGCGCGGCCGCCGATCCGTTGCTGATGGCTCTCATGCGCACGACTCCCGATCCCCTGACGCTGCGAATGGGCAGACCAGACTCTGGAGTGTACCAGCATATCGGCTCCGCGGCCGATGACCAGTCTCGCCGCAGCTATCGTAACGGGCGACGATTATCGCTCGGGGCCGGTCCCGGTCAGCCTTCGCCCGAACGTGGGGGGCATTCGGATCTGCTCGCCATGTACCCGGCACGGCGGATGGGAGTGTTCCGCAGGGGTGGCGGCGGCTGGATCTGTGGACGGGGCTGGTTTAGGGGTTCGTTTGAAGTTACAGTGTAATCGGGGTCGTCGGAGATGCCGCGGCACGGCATGGCCGAAGCTGGCGAGGCCGCGCCGGCAAACTGGGAGACAACCGCGGTCGTATCAAGTAAGATGTTCGCCCCTGCGGTGTCGCCGTCAGCCCCGGGTGGTGCGGCGGAAGCCAGCGACACGGATCGGCAGGGTGGAGACTTTCGTTTTTCATTTACAGCGAAACGGACTCGATCGACTATGGCTCACGACCACCTGAAGCAATCCATTGAGGCCCAGACAGGGCGGTCCAGCGTTCTGCTGATCGCGACGCTCATGGGCGGTCTGCTCGTGTTCAACTCGTTCGTGGCGGAGTACGTCTTCAAGGAGGAGGAATACTCTGCCGCCTTCGCCTTGTTGGGAGCCGTGTTGCTGGGAGCCCCGCTGGTGGTGCATGCCCTCAAGCACCTCCTGGGCGGACACCTGCACATGGACGAGTTGGTAGCCATCGCCGTCCTGGCGGCCATCGCGATCGGCGACTACCAGGAAGCGGGGGTGATCGCCTTCTTCATGATCATCTCGACGCTGGTGGAGACTCGAACCGCCCTCGGCGCCCGGGCGTCGATTCAGTCGCTGATCAAGCTGACGCCGACGCGGGCGCACGTGGTTGAGCCGGACGGCCGGGAGGTCGAGGTGGAAGCCGCGTCGCTGCGGCCGGGACAGATCATCCGGGTGCGGCCAGGCGACAACATCGCCGCCGACGGCGTGGTGGTGGCGGGCGAGTCCACGGTCAATCAGGCGAATATCACGGGTGAGTCGTTTCCGGTGGACAAGAGTGAGGGGGCGGAGGTCTTCAACGGCACCGTCAACCTCAGCGGTACGATGGATATTCGGGTGACCAAGGCCGGCTCGGAGACGACGCTCGGCCGCGTGCAATCGCTCATTCTGCAGGCCGAGCGGACGCGAATTCCGCTGATGCGGCTGATCGACCAGTATGCCGCCTGGTACACACCGACGATTCTGATGTTGGCGGGCCTGGTGCTGTTCTTCAAGGGCGGTCGGGAAGGTATGGAGCGTGGCATCAGCATGCTGGTGGTGGCCTGCCCGTGTGCGCTGGTGCTGGCGACGCCGACGGCCATGGTGGCGGCACTGTCATGTGCGGCACGACTCGGGATTCTGGTCAAGAACGTGGTGACGCTCGAGGCGGTGCGCAACCTGACCGCGGTCATGTTCGACAAGACCGGTACGCTGACCACCGGCGAGTTGAGCGTCACGCAGATGAAGCCGGCACCGGGCGTGGATCCGACGGACCTTCTGCGAGCGGCGGCGTCGGTGGAAGAATTCTCGCGTCACCCCACGGCCAAGGCCTTGTTGGCAGTAGCCCGCCGCGCCCGGTTGCGGCTGCAGAACGTGGAGAAGTTCGAAGAAGTGTCCGGGCGCGGTGTGAGCGGCGTGATCGACGGCCAGGAAATCCTGGTCGGGAGGCGCAGCTGGTTGGCCGAACGCGGTGTCGACATGAGCCTGCTGGATCAGCCGGAGTTCCGCGAGCCGGACGGCATCAGCGTGCTGTGCGTGGCCCGCGGCGGCCGGTTGATCGGCTGGGTGGGCATGGAAGACCGCACCCGCGAGGAGGCTCGGACAGCCATCGATGCTCTGCGACAACTGGGCGTGCGAACCGTCATCATGGTCACCGGTGACAAGTGGTCCGTGGCCAAACGCGTGGCCGGCGAGATGGGTTGCACCGACGTTCACGCGGAGGTGTTGCCGGCTCGCAAGCTGGAGATCGTGGACGAGCTCAAGGCACGCGGGCATCGCGTGGCGGTGATCGGCGACGGCGTCAACGATGCTCCGGCGTTGGCGGCGGGCGATTTCGGCGTGGCCATGGGGGCGGCGGGCAGCGACGTGGCCATCCACTCGGCCAGCATCGCGCTGATGAACAACGATCTGCGTCGTATTCCGTTCCTGATCAAGCTGTCGCGTGCGACCGCTCGCGTGATCTGGCAAAACCTGCTGTTCGGCGTGGCATTTATCGTGGTTCTGCTCATCCTCGGCGCGTTGGGTTACCTGCCGGCGATGATGGCGGCCTTCTTGCATATGGTCGCCAGCGCGGTGGTGATCTTCAACTCGGCCCGGCTGGTGCGCTTCGGCGAGGACCTCGAGGCTGAGGAAGTTCGGCAGGCCGCACGCCCCGTTCGTCGTGTCCCGCCGCATGCTCCGGCTCCGGCTGCCGCGGCGGTGCCCGCGTAGTTCGGCCAGAAACAACAGAACACACTTGGCAGGTATCTCGGGGGCAGCTCTGACCGACAGAGATGCCCCCGGTCTTTATACCGAGGGCGCCAGGACCTCGTCCGACGGGTCCGGTGGAGGATCGAGATCGTACCCATCGCGAGCGACATCTTGGGCGCATCGTGAGATGGACGCGGCGACTTCAACACCCCCGCGAGTTCGGCGTGGTTCGACGACTGGCGAGCCGTTCTGCGGAATGCCTTTGAATGCTCCGGCCGCGGATACTACCTGACTTGGCCGCACGTCTGTCCGGTTCTCGACCTGGATCGCGCCTGGGTCAGCCCTCCGGTTCAGGTCTGCCGGTGTGAGTATGGCTGGTCGTGGTACTCGGACCATCGGCCGTTGCTGCTGGAGGTGGGGCTAGGCGGGGGAGAGGCGGTATCGACCGTCCGATAAAAATGAGCAGCCCAGGCTTGCCGTGTGGGAACGTTGCGCAGCGGGGAGCGTCGAGATTTGTTCGCCGGCCGCCCGTCCGACTCATTCTCTCTCAGATGTAAGTGGGCCATGCGAAAATGGTTATGAAAATCGGCGAGTCTGTGCGGCGAACTGTCGATAACTTGAAGCAGTAGAACTCATTCCGTAAGCTGTTGTCCTGGTCTGTGGGAGTGGAACCGGCACACTCTTCGGTTATTGAAAGGAACCCCATGCCTCGCGCGGCGCCCTCTGCCACAACAGGCTGCGGCCGCTTCTTGGGACCGTTCAGCCTTATCGTATTGATGTGCGTGGCGCTGATCGGAGCGACGGCTCAGCCGTGCGCGGCCCAGTCGCGTCGCAGTGCCGTCCGACCCTCGAGATCGGGCCCGAGTACAGAATTGCAGCGGAACTTCGGGCGTGTAGGCGGCTACTTGGGAAGCATGTCGGGCGTGACCTCCGTACGGAGGCCGGTGGCGGCTTCTGCCGAGTTGTCCAACCCCCTTCGCCAGCGTCGGGATCCGCGGTTCATGCGACGGCCCGGCCTGGGGCAGTCGGGGATGGACCTGGGTTACGGACAAGTCTCGGTTCAGTCGAGTCCGCTCATTCCTCCAGGGCGAGGCGGCCTATTCCTCGGCTCTCAGTTTCAACTCATGCATCCGCGGCCGGTGCCGGGCGCCTTGGCCCGGGCGTACGACCAGAATGTGCTGTTCCACAACCTAGCGTCGGCCCGAGTTGCTCGCGGGGACTCGCTGGTGTCGATGCGGTATCTGCACTTGGCAGCAGGTGAGACCGACAGTTTCGATGATCTCGGCTTCGGTTCCGACGGGCCGGCGGTGACGGCGGCAGCGGATCCCGAGCCTGTTCCTTCGACGGAGCAGTCCCTGGCCGAGTTGGTGAGTAACCACGTTACAGCCCGGCGGCGTTCGTACGTGGAGCGGGCGTGGTCGGCGTTTCAGGCCGGTGATTTCCAAGGCGCCCTACGTCTGTTCTCTCTGGCCGAGAATGCGACCGTGAGTCAGCCTGAAGAGCAGGCCACGATCAAACTGGCCATGGCCTACGCGGCGATCGCAGCCGGACAGTCTGCCCAGGCGGGCTACTTCATCGAGTGGTTGTTGACGGATACTTCTCGGCCTGGGCAGGAGGGGCATCCTGAGGCGTTTAATCGCCTGTTCGAGGAGATGCGACCGTTCCTGCCCAATGCGGGCAGCGCGGGCGTAGATGGGCGGCTTCCGACCATCACAGACATGTATGCAGGTGAACTCGAGCAGGGCGTCAGCGCGTTCAAGTCCGAAGATGAACCTCGGACCAAGGCGTTGTACGCCGTGGCGGAGTGGGGCCGCGGAAGGCGTGCCAATGCGATCTTTGCGGCTGAGCGCATCACCGGAGAGGATGCTGGCAAGTTCGCGCGGTTAGCGGACATTCTCAAGCAGGCCGAGGCGATGTATCAGGGCCGGGCGGTTGTGGCTGAGCCTGCAGCTACGCTCGCCACGGACCTCATCGCGTTGCCGGCTCCCGCGACCCAGCCGAACCCATGAGTGGTCCTGCGTCCGGTGTCCGTTCTTGATGCAGCTGGTGGAAAGGACGATGTATAGGCAAAGGCAGCCTCTCCGCGGAGTGCGCCGGCCGTTGGGGCGGGTAAGTTGATGGTGGATGACCTCCAGGAAACAGGCCTGACATGGCGAGCCCGGTATCGGACGCAGGTATCGGTGCTGGCCCACACGCTGCTCTTCGCGCTGGCGCTGCTGATCTCGTTCTGCCTCCGCTACGATTTTCGTACTCGTACACCGTGGTTCACGGAAGAGTATCTGACGTATCTGCCCCTGACGCTGGCCGTCAAGATCAGCGTTTTCGGGTTTCTCGGCCTGTACCGTGATTCGTGGCGGTACGTGGGTCTGCGCGACCTGTTCGCGATCACCAAGGCTTCTCACATCAGCATCTTCCTTTGCCTGGTCGGCGTCTACGTGGCTGCTTGGACGGGCCTGTATCCGCCGGAAGACGGCGATCGCGGGTACTGGGTTCCCAATTCGGTCTTCCTGCTGGACTGGGTGTTTACCATCGCGACCGTCTCCGCGGCCCGGATCGGTTATCGGTTCTACTACGAGGAGTTGCGGCCGCTGAACGCTGTGGCTCAGGTGCGGCTGCTGATCGTGGGCGCGGGTGACACCGCGGACTCCATTCTTCGCGAGATCATCCGGACGTCGGAAGACCGGTACCGCGTGGTGGGTTTCCTGGACGACGATGTGTCCAAGCATGGAGCCCGCATTCGCGGCTTCGAAGTGCTCGGAAGCACGCAGGATATTCGCAAGATCTGCGAGCAGTACGACGTGGAGGAAGTGCTCATCGCCCTGCCTTCCTCGCCACAGCGCAAGATCCGCCATCTGATCGGCCTGTGTGCCGGCATGAACCTGCGGTTCCGAACCGTCCCGGCGGTCAGCGACCTCATCGAAGGCAGAGTGCAGGTCAGCCAAATTCGCGCGGTGGACATCGAAGACCTGCTGGGCCGCGAACCGGTCACGCTGGACAGCGACGCCATCGGCGAGTACCTGCGCGACAAAGTGATCATGGTCACGGGGGCGGGCGGGTCGATCGGCTCGGAGATGTGCCGGCAAATCGCCCGTTTCAAGCCGCGCAAGCTCCTGCTCGTCGAGCGGATGGAAAACGCCCTGTTCGAAATCAATCGTGAACTGGAGCGGGCGTTTCCCGATCTGCACCGCGTGCCGTTGGTGGCGGACATCGCCGACGCGGGCCGCATCCGGCACATCCTGAACTCGGCCCGGCCCACGGCGGTGTTCCACGCGGCGGCTCATAAGCATGTGCCCATGATGGAATGGAACCCGGGCGAGGCCATCAAGAACAACATCCTGGGCACCAAGTGTCTGGCCGACGCCGCCCTGGAAGCGGAGGTGGCCAAGTTCGTCATGATCTCGACGGACAAGGCGGTCAACCCCACGAGTGTCATGGGCTGCTCGAAGCGGGTGGCCGAGATGTACGTGCAGCAGTTGCGAGACCATCGGCCGGGCAAGACCGAGTTCGTGACCGTTCGCTTCGGCAACGTGCTTGGCTCCAGCGGCAGCGTGGTCCCGATCTTCAAAGAGCAGATCGCTCGGGGCGGGCCGGTGACGGTGACGCATCCGGCCATGACCCGCTACTTCATGACCATTCCGGAGGCGGCACAACTGGTGCTGCAGGCCGGCGCGATGGGCCACGGTGGTGAGGTGTTCCTGCTCGACATGGGCGAGCCGGTGAAGATCGTGCAACTGGCCATGGATCTCATCACGCTGAGCGGCCTGCGCCCGCACGAGGATATCGAGATTAAGTTCTCCGGCATCCGGCCCGGTGAAAAACTGTTCGAGGAACTGTCCATCACCGGTGAAGACGTTGCCCCCACGCGGCACCCGAAGATCGGCATCGTCAAGAAACGTCCGGAAGACTTCGACCGGGTGTGCGCGGGCATCGAGCATCTGCTGACGCTTGCGGACACGGGCTCGCCCGAGGAGATCCGCGAGGCGTTGAAGGCGATCGTCCCCGAGTACACGCCCTCGGTGCCCGAACCTTCCAAGGCGGATGAGCCGGTCAGCGCTCCGGCGACGATCGCCGGTCCCGCTCCCTCGGTATTCCCTGCGCCACATCCGGCGTGATGCCCACTGTTCTGAGCTGTGAGCTGGGAGCTATCCGCAGCCGGCTTGATCCACTCCACGGCACGCATTACAGTTGCCCACGGGGTTATTCTTCAATCAAAAGACGGGAAAGCAGGATGCAGTATCGTCGTTTCGGTAAGACGGGGATGAACCTGTCGGTGTTCTCGCTTGGTCTGATGCGGTATATGGAGCGCGACCAGGCCAACGCTGACCGGATCGTCCAGCGGGCGGTGGAACTGGGGATCAATCACCTGGAGACGGCTCGAGGATACGGTACGAGCGAGGAGGTTCTGGGCCGGGCGTTGCGAGGGATCGATCGCAGCCGGGTGTACATCACCACGAAGATCGCGCCGAAGAAGGACTACGACGAGTTCATGCAGGCGTTCGAGACGTCGATGAAGAACATCGGCATCGACGTGCTCGACAATCTGGATATTCACGGCATCAACAACGTGCGCTCATTCCGTTTGGCCGTCGACGAGAAGGGAACGTGGCGGGCTGTTCGAAAACTTCTGGACTCGGGAGCGGTTCGGCACGTCGGTTTCTCCACGCACGGCAAGCTCGCGACCATTCTCCAGACGCTCGACACCGGCATGTTCGAATCGGTGAACCTGCACTATTACTGGTTCTACCAGGTCAACGAGCCGGCGGTGGCCCGGGCCACCGAGCTGGACATGGGCGTGTTCATCATCAGCCCGAACGAGAAGGGCGGCATGCTGTTCAAGCCCACCGAAAAACTCCGTGCGTTGTCGGCTCCGATGCATCCCATGAACCTCAACCAGCGTTGGCTCCTGAGCGACCCTCGCGTGCACACGCTGAGCCTGGGGCCAGCCGTCCCCGAGGACCTCGATCAACACATGGTGGTGGCTGATTCGGTCGGCCCGCTCAGCGAGGAAGAGCGAGCGGCGCTGGATCGCTGGGCCCGAACGCACCGCGAGACGCTGGGCCGTGAATTCTGCACGCAATGTCAACAGTGCCTGCCTTGTCCTCAGTTCATCGATATCCCCGAAATTCTGCGGCTGCGCAACGCGGCGGTGGCGTTCGACATGAACGAGTACGCGAGCTTTCGCTATAACTTGCTCAACGGCAGCGACGACTGGTTCCACGGCCATCCCGGCGACCGCTGCACGGAATGCGGCGAATGCCTTCCGCGCTGTCCGGAGCGGCTGGAAATCCCGCGACTGCTGTTCGACGCGCACGATCGCCTCAAGACCGGCACCGGCCGCCGGCTGTGGGGCTGAGCAACCGACCGCACCCATCCCGAGTTGAACGACGCGGTCCTCAGCGAGCGGCGTACTTCAACTTGAGGAAGGCGTCCTCATGCTGATCGCGGCTGTTGCGTGCCAAGGTCAAAGGACCGGCAGGAGGTGGTCAGCCGCCGTTCGGCTGTGTGGCGGGGGTGGCGAGCCATTCGGTCCAGCGCTTCTCGTAGTCGTCCACGGTAACGGGGGTGAGGCGGACAAGAGGGACACCAATGAGACGCCGGTTCTGGGTGGGGTCGCGGATGGCGGACAGGCAGGCGTTCAGGGCCTGGCCACCGATGAGGCCGTAATCGGCCGCGATGATGCAAGAGCGGCCTTCGCGGAGGAGCGGCCAATGGCCGGGCAGGCCGCCAACCGTGATGTAACGGGTCTGGGGTGGCAGGAGATCGTCCACCGCCTGGCCGCCGCGCCGGGGCCAATCCACGATGGAGACCCACGCGCTCAGCCGCGGATAGCGGGCTGATCGCTCGCGGATGATCTTGCGAGCCAGGTAGGGATCGGCCTTGCAGTCGTACTCGCCTAGCACCTCGACCGATCGGCCGAACTTCATCTCATCCTGGAACGCCATATATCTGACACCATAGAACGGATGGTCGTGGCCGGCGTGCAGGACCATGATGGTCCCGCCCTCGGTTCCGAGCTCCTCCAGCGTGCAGCGGGCGAGTTCGCGTCCGACGGCCGACTCGTCAACGCCGACGTGGGCCGCCCGGATCTCCGGCGGGACAGGCTCGACCATGGACACGATGGGCAGTCCGCGGGTGTTGATCTGTTGCAGCACGGGCGCGACGGCTGGCAACTCGTTGATGTGAATGCAGACTCCGCGCAGGTCGGGCTCGATCACGCTTCGGAGCAGATCGGCCTGGGCCTTGGGCGAATCGTTCGCGGGGACGAGGAACCGCACGGACGGGGCGATATCAGCCGGCGGCATCTGCCGGCTCGCGGAGGCCTGGAGCACGGGCCACAACGGATCGTTCGGGCCGGCTCCGATAAACGCGATAAAGCCGTGTTTGGAATCGCTTGGCCGCAGGCTCGCGGTTGAAGGGTTCGCTTGGTCGCGACAACCGGCAAAGGCGAGGGGCAGCAACGGAATCATGCACGCGATCGGCAACAGCGTTCTTTCAAGTCTCATGCACGTCATTATCGGGCCTGGGTTAACCGAAGCAAACTCTCTCGCAGGACTGAAAACCCGGCCGACGGGCATCTTATGGCGGCGGCGGGACTGACCGATACCGACTGTGGAGCACGGAAGCTCTACGGGCATGCGCTGTGCCCGAGAACCGAGACGTGTTCAGGTGCACCAGCATGAACAGAACTGAAGCTTATCGGCAAGGCATGGCGGCCTACAACGCCGGCCGGTATGGCCAGGCCATCGAGCGGCTCGGACCCTTGGCCACCGAACCGGGGCTGACAGGGCTGTTGAGCAGGTTTTATTTGGGGCGAGCGCATCACGCTGCGGCCCTGGAACATTTTCGACGGCTGCGATTCCGGGAGGCGGCAGGTCATTTTGAGGCGGCGGCTCGCTGGAATCCGCATGGCGGCGGTATGGAGCGCTTCCTTGTCGCATGCCATGTGCGGACGGGACGGATCGATCTGGCCATCGACACGCTGCGGTCAGCCTTGGCACAGCACGGCGACGACGTGGAGACGCGGGTGCGGCTGGCGTTGGCGTTATGGCGAAACGCCCAGAAGGACGAAGCGATCGCGTTGCTGCAAGAAGGCGTGCAGCGGTGTTCGCAGTCCGGCGAACTGTATTACCAGTTGGGCGTGATGCATGCCGCGAGGGAAGAGTACGCCGATGCGGCGGCGTGCCTGGAGAAAGCGATCGAGCTGGACAGCAATCGCGTGGATGCGCACGAGCGGCTGGCCCAGGTGTACGGCGTGCAGGGCAACCCTGCCCGAGCGTTGGACTTGCTTCAGCGGGCGCACGCGATGGATCCGGCCAACTCACGCATTGCGTTTCAACTGAGCGTGCTGGCCAGAATGACGCCGGGTGCGAGGCTGCCGACGCTCGAGGACGCCGGTCGATCCGCGGGGACGCTCGATCAGGCGGCTATCGATCGGCTGGGCGAAATCATCGTCGAGGAGCCGGATTTCGTGAGCGCGTTCCTGTCGCTGCCGGCCAGCGACGTGGATCAGGAAGTGTTTTCAGTACTGGCGGCCACGCTCGAGCGGGCGTTGGAACGGCACCCGGAGTACGCCGACCTGCATTATCACTGCGGGGCGGTATACCGACGCCTGGGGCGCAACGTGGCGGCCATCGAACATGCCGAGCAGGCCGTCCGCATGAACCCGAGATTCGTAAACGCGCTGATATTGTTGGGCGAATTGTACGGCCAGACCGAGCGGTGGGCAGACAGCGTCCAGCGTTTGGAGGAAGCGATTCGGCAGGGAGGGGATTATCCCGACGTGCATTACCTGCTGGGGCGACTACTGCATCGGTCAGGGCAGCCGGAGCGGGCGCGCGAGGCCTTCGAGCGTGCGTTGGCGTTGAACCGCGAGTTTGAGCCGGCCAGACAGGCGTTGGAGGACATCCGGCTTTTGGGCAAGGGCACTCGCCCGTTGGTCCAGGCGGCCGGCTGCGATTGAGGTGGTCAGCCCGTGCTCGACGCAACGGGGGGGTACTCGACGGGACACGGGAAGGTACAGGCGGGGAAATATGTCTTATCTTCTGGAAGTACTGGGACGCGGCTTGGTGGGGCGACTGTCGGACGCGTTGCGCGACCGGCTGGACCGCCGGGTCGCGTCATCACGGGAAGCGCTCATTGTCCGCGTGGAGCAGGATCCTTGTTGCGTCGATGCCCTGATGGACCTGGCGTTCTGTCATCTGCAGGCGGGGCAGGTATCGCGGGCCCGGGATCTGTTTCTTCGTGTGATAGAGTTGGAGCCGGCAAACTTGGTGGCCCGGCTGGCGGCAGCGTGTTCCCTCGAACAATTGGGACTCCTGAACGAAGCGGTCGATCAGTTGATCGTCGCGGCCGACCTGGAGCCCGCGGATGCAGCCATCCAGTATGCGTTGGCGTATTGTCGCGAGCGGCAGGGGCGTCCGGATGATGCGGTCGTTCACTACGGGCAGGCCATACGGATCTGTCCTGAGCTGCGCAGTGCGCGCGAGCGGCTGGCCGCCATCCATCTCGTGCACGGCCGGCTTGACGACGCCATCGAGCAGTATCAGGAAATCCTGATCGAAGCGCCGGACGACATGGACGTGCACCTCACGCTGGCCAACCTGCTGGTGCGCAATGGCGATTGCCTGGAGGCGATTGCCGAATACGAGCGGGCGCTGGTGATCGAGCCGGACAATTGGCAGGCCCGCAACGATCTGGTGGACACGCTGGAACAGGCCGGTCTGCTGAACGAGGCCGTCGAGCAGCTTCGCCGCATGACCGAGCAGCAGCCGGAGTTCCCCGACAGTCACGTTCGGCTGGGCGACCTGTACGTCAAGATGGGCCGCGACGAGTCCGCCCTGCGGGCCTATCTGCAGGCGGTGGAGATCCACCCGAACTTCCTCGAAGCGAACGTGAAGATCGGGACGCAGTTCCTGCGGGCGGGCAAATACGCCGACGCGGCGTCGTGGTTCAGTCGGGCGATCGAGATCAACGATCGGCTGCTGACGGCGTACGCGGGGTTGAGCGTGGCCCAGCATGAGGCGGGCCGGGAGGCCGAGGCGCTATCGAGCCTCGATTTGGCGGCCAGCATCGAGCCGAACAGCACGCTCTTGTACTCCGAGATGGCCCGGCTGCAGCTCAAGAGCGCCGTGCAGCGGGAAGCGGAGAAGTATCTCGAACTGACGGGTCCGGGTTCGGACGTGGCCGCGCCGCCGAGCGATCTGGCCGATGATCTGATCGAGGTCCAGATTGAACGGCATCGTGAGTTCGTGCGCGAGCGGCCCAATCATCCGGATGCTCACTATCGGCTCGGCCTGTTGCTGCGACAGCGGGGGCTGCTCGACGAAGCCATCGAGCACTTCTTCCACGCCGTGCGGATCAATCCGACGTACACCAAGGCGTTGGTGAAACTCGGACTGGCACTCCATGAGGCAGGCCGAACAGACGAGGCCATCCATGCCCTGCAACGCGCGTTGGATTTGCACCCGAACTACGTGGATTTGCACTACCGGCTGGGCGTGCTGTTCGCGGATCGGCTGCAGTTCGAACTGGCGGTCGAGCACTTCGAACGGGCGGTGGCGGGGAACCCGTCAAATCTGGAATGGCGCGAGAACCTGGCCTTGGCATTGGAAAACCTGGGCCTGATCGATCGGGCACGGGCGATGTATCACCGGATCTCCGAGGCGGCTCCGGACAGCCCGCAGGCAGAGCGAGCGCGGGCCGCGGCGGGGCGGCACGAATAAGACTACGACGCGGCGACGCGGCGAAGAAAGTAGATGACGCGGCGACACGGTGATGAAGAGACCGGGGCGCCGCGTCGCTTCATTTTTGAAACGGGGCTTCTGCCGTTTTCATCGCTCCGCTCCACCGCGGCGTTCGGGTTGATGCCAATAGAGGTATCGCATGAGGCCGTCGAACCCGTGACAACTGCTGCACAGGTTGGGCGGGTTGTACGGCGAGACCATGGGCATCATGGCCTGGAGCTGCTCGCGCGTGATCTGTTTCGGATCGACGGCGGGGAAAGCGGGGCCCGGCGGCCGGCCGTGCGGCGCATGACAGGTGATGCAGCCGATGCGCCCTTCGCGACCGATCTGGCCGGCGTCGTTGACCAGCGGCATGAAGCCCGGTGTACCCGGCTCGCTCACGTTCTGTAACGGCCCGAAGTGCTCGATGATCTTCACCGGCGTCGCGCCGCCGCCGGGCCGATGGCAACTCACGCATCGCTGCACGTCCTGCGGCAACTGGCCCAGCACGCCGGGGAGCGGCTGCGTGGCGGCCGGCTCAGGCGTGTGCACCGAATGGCACGGACCGCACTGCAACATGCGAGTTTGCGGGGCCTGCGTGCCCTGCGTGAACTCCTTCATCATCTCGTGGCCGTGCATGCTCAATCCGATGTACTGCAAATCCTGATGGCAGGCGAGGCACATGGCGCCGGGGTCGTGCGTGGCGGTGGCTCGCAACAAGTGCGGCTCGCCCGGCGCGCCGTGCGGATCGTGGCAGGTCTTGCAGCCGATGGTGCCCGAACGGCGGCCGGGGGCGGTCGGCACCAGCGGCAGTCCGTGAATGCTCGGTTCTTGCGTCCGCTCGGCGGGTTGCGTCTGTGGGCCCGGTTCGGCGGGTCGCACGCCGTGACCGCTCCACTCCACGTGCGTGTGGCAACTCAGGCAGACGCCGTCCGATTGCGCGTAGTCCTTGGCGGGCGTCATCGTCCACAATCCGCGGGCCTCATCGTTGCTGTGGACCTGGTGGCAGCTCATACAGACGTCGGCCTGATCGCGCGACGGTGCGGGCCAGGCGTCCGGACGGCGGGTGATGTCGTGGTAGCCATGGGCGAGGCCGGCCGGCTCGCGATGACAATCCACACACAGATTGGCGGTCTTGGGGCCGTCGCGCAGGAGCGCGGGCGCCGCCTTGGCGTCGCCGTGCGGATCGTGGCAGGAACTGCAGGACACCTGCCCGTCCTTCAGTGGCAAGTCCGTGGTCAGCCGGGCCGCGGCTTCGACTGTCTCGGGTCCGGTGGGGTGGCGGAGCTTGCTCTCGGGCAGTCGGGCGGCCAGGCCGTCCTGGCGATGGCAGTTCGTGCACAGACCGTCGGCGGTCTGCGGCGGATCGGCGGTGGCGGCCCACAGCGCGGGCCCCTTGGCCTCGTGCATGGTGTGGCAGAAGCCGCACTTGCCGGCCTCGGCGGGCGTGCGGCCATCGATGTTGCGGGCATCGAGGCCGATCAACTCGTGTCCGCCGCTCATGGAGGTGGCCATGCCGGTATGGCACTCAGCGCAGAGCTGGGGTTGCGGCTTGTTGAGGAAGAACCGGTTGGTGGCCTGGTGCGGGTTGTGACAGGTGAGGCAGGCGATGACTTTGCCCTGGCCGTCCGGTCGCGGGAACACGTGCAGCGATACGTTGTCGGGCAGCTGATCCGCGCTGACGTTGTACGGATGGCCGGGAGCCGTGAAATCCACTTTGCTCGCGCATGAGTCGGCCTGATGGCAGGTCGTGCACAGGCCGGTGGGATCGTGCGGCTGCGGGTCCGGCATGCGAGCATAGCGGTGGAACGTGTGACATGCTCCGCATGGCCCGCTCTGTTCGGCGGTCTGACCGATGCGGTTGCGGCAATCGGGGGCGCTGACTCGCAGGTCGTGCGGGGTGCCCTTCATCTCCGCACGCTCGGGGTGACAGCGAATGCACAACCGGCTGTCCTGCAGTGTGTCGGCGAGCAGATAGCGGTCGCTCACGCCGTGGTGAATCTTGTGACAGGACAGACAGATGAGCGTGTCGTTCGCGCCCACGCTCGTGCCCATATCCCGAATGGCTTCCTTTTGAGCGGGCGTCTGCAGTGGCGGGTTCTGCGGATGCTCGCGGGGCAGATCGGGTCGCCAGAGTCCCGGACGCAGCTTGGCATGGCAGGTCAGGCAGAGCTGGCTGCTCTCGGTGCCCATGACGAGCAAATGGTGTTCTTGGGAACCGTGCGGCATGTGGCAGACGTAGCAGGTCAGCTCGCGCGGATTGGTACCGACCTTGGCGCCTTCTTTGATGAGTTCCTCGGGTACGGGCCAGGGCATGCCTCCCACGGGGTGAGCGCCGGCCGCCGGGCCCATGGCCTTGTCGCCGTGGCAACTGATGCACAGTTCTCCCGCTCCGCGTTCGACGCGCACGAAGACGACGTCGGCGAGGCTCTGGTTCTGCTGGCCGCCCGCGTGGGCCGAGTGGCACGTACGGCAGGCGATCTTGCCGTCCACGAGCGGCAGCGCCTTCGGCACGGTCATGCCAGCCGGCGGTACGATGCCGGTGCGGTGGCCGTGTTCGCGCCAAACTCGCCGCCGCGAATCGACCACAGAGCCGTCGTGGCATGAATAACACATGTCACTTTGGCTGACCACGGGATGGTCGGGGCCATGCTCGGGCAACGACATGATCGGCGTGCTGGCGTTGTCGGCCAGCGCGGGAAGCCACTCGATGTGGCAAATGGTGCAGGCGGGGGCCTGACCGGCGCCCGGCACCACACGAGCTCGGCCGGGCCGCGGCAGCTCGCGAGGCCGCGGCTGCGTTGCGATCTTGACTTCGCGGACCCGGTCGGCCAGCGATTCGGTTACGAAGAGATTCCCGTCAGGGCCGAAGGCGAGACCCATGGGGGCGGCGAACTTCATGGGCCGATCGGCGGCATCGCGCAATACGCCCAGAAACGCCCCGGTTCGCTCAAACACCTGCACGACGCCGGTCACGCTGTCGCTGACCCAGATGTGGCCATCGGCGTCCACGGCCACGCCTTTGGGCCGATAGAGCTGGCCCGGCTCCACGCCGTAGCTGCTGATGATGCCGACGGCTCGGCCGGCGCTGCTGATACTCTGCACGCGGCCGTTCAGCGCATCGGTGACGTATAATCGACCCTCAGAGTCGAGGGCGGCCATGAACGGATAGTAGAACTGGCCGAGCGCTGATCCCTGTTTGCCCAGTGTGATGAAGTCGGCGGGTTGAGTCCGGGCATCCCACCGGAGGATGCGGTGGGAATCGTTATCGACAATCCACGCTTGCTGGCCGTCGCCGATCGGTATGACACCGGTGGGGTTGAAAGGATGTCCGTCGGCCGGTGCATCGAGTGTGATGATGCGATCGAGGCTGCCATCAACGGCACGGACCACGACGCGCTTCTGACCTGTATCGGCAATCCAGAGGCGGCCCGCGGAGTCGAAGCGCATATTGAGCGGATCGGTCAGCCGTTCTTCGCCGATCGTGTCGATTATCTGAGCCGATCCTCCCGCGGACGGAAACAGCAGAATGCGATGGTTGACACCATCGGCAACCGCGACCGTGCCGTCAGTACTGACGGCCACGGAGGTGGGCATCTGCATGGCGGGCGCCTGCGCGTACTGATAATCGCGCACGACTGAGCCGGTATACGTGACCGAATCTGTTGCGAACGCGGGCGCGAGCGGGGCCAGGCACAACAAGACACTGAACCGGTGCAGCCGCGGGAACGAGAAACGTGTGAACATCGGCATTTCCGATCGTGCAGGTGATTGTTCAAACACGGGCTGAGCGATATATTGGTTACCGTTTGGTCGGCCGGAGAAATCGCTCAACATCTCGTTTACTATTATATCGCCACGCGGCGTGCGCGTCAGGTGGCATTCGGCCGGCTCGAACCAGTGCAAATGATCTGAAGGTTCTTTTTGGCAGGGCGAGACCATGGAGAATCCGGGCAATCAGCGCGAAGAGCCGACCGCGGGCGGTCAACGCGAACGACTGAAGGCGGGTGATGAAAGTGTCGCGAAACCGCCGCGCCCGTGGAGCCGCAAGCTGATGTGGGGCGCCGGTATCCTGTTCATCATCGGCGCGGTCACGATGGGGGGCGCGGAGATTTACACGGCCCAACCCAGCTTCTGTCGGTCGTGCCATATCATGGAGCCCTATTGGCAATCGTGGAGCCACGACATGCACGGGGCCAAGCTGGGGGTCCGTTGCGTGGATTGTCACTATGCGCCCGGCGAGCGCTTCACGGTGAAGGCCAAATTCAAGGGCCTGTCGCAGGTGACGAGCTACTTCAGCGGCCGGGCGGGCACAGCACGGCCTCGGGCTCATGTCGCCGACGCGAGCTGCCTGGTGTCGGAATGTCATGGCGATGAGAAGTACGTCAACAAGCCGCTGCCCATCGGCGAGGTCCGAACCGAAGACCGCGTCATCGGTGATACCGTCACGAAAGTGCAGCGCACGCCTACGGTGACGTTCTTGCACAAGACCCACCTGGACACGGACGAGAAACTGAAGACCAACGAGCAGCAACTGGAAGCGGTGACGGCGCGGTTGCGGAGCCAGACGCCCGTGGACGTGTTCGCTCGGATCGAGCATATCGCCAGGTCCGTGCGCCCCGTGGCCGAGCAGGCGGAGGCTATCCAAGCGGAACTGAAAGCCCGCGAACTGACGGGGCTGCTGGATGACGCCATGGAGCTGGTCCGGCTGCATGACATGCGAGCTCGCCTGACGCAACTGGCCGGCCTCACCTGTGCGTCATGCCACGGCTACGATGCTACCGGAAAAAACCACTTCACCATCGACATGAACACGTGCTACACGTGCCATTTCACGAATCAGGCGTTCAATGCCGGGACCGGCCAGTGCCTCAAGTGCCATGCTCCGCCCACGCGACAGATCCTGGTCCACGGCACGCCGACCACGGCGGGCGAGTCCACGTCGATCATGGACCATCGCGACATTCTCGAACGCAACATCGATTGCGCGAGCTGCCACCTGGACGTGGTGCAGGGCCGTTCCGACGTGAACGCACGGGATTGCGAACGCTGCCACGATCAGGCTCGCTATCTCGAAGGATTCGAGACGCGTGATATCGAAAAGGTCCAGGAATACCATCGCGTGCACGTGGCCGCCCAGCGGGCCCGCTGCCCGGACTGCCACCACTCGGTGCGGCACGAACTTATCGAGCCGACGCTGGTCACCACCAGTGCGGGGTTCGTCCAGCCGATTCTGGATGAGTGCCAGCACTGCCACCCGAACCATCACCGCGAGCAGGTCGAACTGCTGATGGGCGTCGGCGGCGTGGGCGTCGAGCAGGCCATGCCCAACGCCATGTTCGGCTCGCGCGTGAACTGCCGAGCCTGCCACGTCGAATCTGGCACGGACTTCAAAGGCGCGCCGCTCATCGAGGCGACGGCAACCACGTGCGTGGCCTGTCACGAGGAGAAGTACGGCGAGCTGATGACGCAGTGGCTCGGCGAGCTCTCGGCATATCTGACCGAGTCGGAGAAGGCCATGGAGTTGGTGCGAAAACGCATCGACGAGCGCCGTGCCCAGGGGCAGGCGATTCCGCCGCGCGTCGAAGAACTGGTCGGGATGGCCGCCCAGAATCTGGAGCTGGTGCAGGCGGGCAACGGCATCCACAACAAGAACTACGCCGTTCGCCTCCTGGATCTCGGCGATGAATATTTGCGGGAAGCGATGGAGATCCTGAACCAGCCGGTCGGGGAAGAAAAGACGACGCGGTGACGCGGTGACGCGGCGAAAAAGATGGATGACGCGCTGGCGCGTTGATTGTTCCGGGTGATCACTTGCAGGGGCACCGGGGATTCCCTGCTCGTTCGGACAGGGAGCATCTTTCCAGGCAAGTCGTAGCCATTTTGCAGCTTTCCACCGGCGGTCTCGGGCCGGTGGCGGGTTATCTTTTTTACATGCGGCGGAGATGCGGGGTAATGCACGATGCGGTCGCAATGCATGCACACATTCGTCGTTATGTGAGCGATGTGCTGCTGCGGAAGGTGTTCAGACTGCTCTTGACGGAGAGACAATCATGAAGGTCTCAGCATGGGTGGTCGCGGCGGCGTTGGTCGTCGCGACGGGACAGGCGTCGGCCCAGTACGGCCGGGTGGGCATGGAACAGGCGGCCGATATTGCCAAGCGGGAGGTGGGCGGCGGCCGCGTTACTGAGATCACCTGGGAATCCAAGGATGGCAGACCCGTTTGGGAAGTGGAGCTGGCAGTGGACGGGCGGGAGCATGAGATCCTGGTCGATGCCAACAGCGGGGCGGTGTTGGAGATCGAACGCAAGGGGAGAATCTCTCGCAGCAAACAGCGGCGCCTGGACGAGGCGACGCTTCCTTTTGAAGCGGCCATGAGCGAAGCGCGAGCCCAAACCGGCGGCGGTTTCGTCAAGAAGGTGGACCTCGATCAGGAACGCGGCAGGGCGGTTTGGGAGTTTGATGTCGAGACGCCGGACGGACACCGGGTCGAGGTGGATATCGATGCAGCCAGCGGTCGCGTGGCGTCGGTGCCGCCCGCTGACGATTGGCGGTACGATCGCGGCATGCGGAGCGACCGCAGCCTACGCGATGACTTGGACCGGAGCTATTCGTACCGGGATCAAGACTCGTACGACGAGTATCGGGGCAGCCCACCCTATCCCGTCTACCGGGATGATCTGTACTATTACGGTTACGGAGAAGTGCCGCGGTATCGCGAGAGATACCGTTACGAGCCGCGCAGCCGTTTCTACTACTACGAGCGGGACTGGAGCGGCTGGGATGACGACGACCTCTACTGGGATTGGGACTGGGACGACTGACACATATTGTTCACCTCATCACGGTCCCAACGGCAGATTGAAGGGTTGACCTTCGCGGATCTGCTGGATCATACCGACGATGGGCGTGCTGGTCAGCGCGTCGATCCGCGAGGGCGAATAGCCCAGGGCCTTGAAGTCGAGCATGGGGTTCTCGGTTCGATGGCAGGGCACGCAGGCTTGCGGCCGCTGGATGATGCCTTCATGGATCCGACCAAGAATTCGCGTCCGATCGGCCTGATCCGCCTTTCGCGAAAAGTATTCCTCCGTCAGCTTGGCGAACTCGCGGCTGGTCGGCCGGATGCCCGGGCCGTCCGCCATGGCGATCTTCGCTCCGTATTCACCCCGCGCGTGGTTCGGCAATTCCTCGGCCAGTTGCTGGATTGCCTGGCGCCACACCGGGCTGCCTGGTTGCGACGTTTCCAATTGCAGAGCCAGGAAGTTCAGTACGGGATCGCCGCCGCTCACGTCGATGGCTTGCCGTAGGAGCTGAAGAACGGATTCGCTTTGATCGGCCAGATCGGCCGGCTGCGTGGCGGCGCTGAACCGCGCAAGCAGCTGGAGAATCGCCGGCGCCGGCTGGGGCTTGCCTGTCTTTGTGCTCACCCAGACGGCGGAGATGGGTGTTGCCGACGCCTGCCGATGGCACACTTCGCAACTCATGAACGTGGAGTGCAGGTTGGCGAACGCCCGCAGCTCCTTGCTCTGACTGTGCGGGATGGGATCGTGGCAACCGCTGGTGATGCAGCCGTTGCGCAGATCGGGCTGATACCAGCGATCGACGGCGTGATAGTGAGCGAGAGGCGCGCGGCCCGCCGGCTCGGTGATGCCCAGCGCACCCGGCGTTCGCAAACGCTCGGCGGCAGTCTCGCCTTTCCAGGCGAGAATCTCGGTCGGCGGTTTGCCAGGCTTGAAGATGGACCGGTACAGATAGCTGACCGCCGTGTAGCCCGTGAACACCACAACGAGCAGGATGCCAAGCGTGTAGCCCCGGACGAGGACGTTCTTCAGGATGATGCGGGGATCAGCCATGGTTCGCCTCCTTGCCCGGCGTGATGTTCAGTTCGCCCGCCACTTGTTCCAGCATCCCGGAGTGGGCTTCGGCCATCTTTTCCGGCGGCGTGTCGCCCGTGACCATGGCCGGCGAGATCGGGAAGACGATCGGCGAGAAGATGACCGTCACCATGTGCAGGACGCCCACATGGAGCAAGGCCAGATACGCCTCGAACGAGTGCACGAGGTTGGCGATGGTGAGCACGCGGCCGGTGAGGACTTCGGACGTCCAGGCGTTGGCCCACATGAGGATGCCGGTCACGCCGAGGAGCACCGAACCCCAGAACACACCGAAATACTCGAATTTCTCTTCGAGCGTGAACCGGCCGGCGGGCGGGCGGGACTTGCGCCGGAAAACCAGGAAGAGCAACAGTTCCTTCATCTGCTTGAGGTCGCTGAGGTTCATGACCATGGGCAGATCGAGGAATGTGCGAACGAAACCCTTGCCGCTGCGTCGCGAAGCCCAGATGGTGTGCAGCGTCACGTACCCGATGTGATACGCGAAGCCGACGATCAGCACGACGCCGGCCCAGCGGTGCAGGAGCCGAACTCGGCCGAGGCTGCCGATCTGATCGACGAGCCAGGCCGCCCAGGCACGGTCGGCGAACTTGATCGGGAATCCGGTGATGACCAGCGTGGCGAAGGCTCCGAAGAGAATCCAGTGCTGAACGCGCTGGTGGGGCGTGAAGCGCTTGAGTTTCTCGCGGCCGCGCGGGTCGCCCATGAGTCGTTCGGCGAGCGACAGGTGGCGGTGGTGCGCGGGATCGTGCCGGCCGACCACGATCTGCAGGAGTTCGAGCGTCACGAGCACGAGCGACGGCCCGAACGTCGAGAGAATCATGAGGAAGAAGATCGCCCCGATGAAGAACTCGATGCCGCGGCTGGTGCCCAGATCGAGATGAATCGCCGCCGTGCCGATAGCCTGGCCCGCGGTGGGATGGCATTCGGTGCTGCGGCAGGTGTCGGGCAGATGGCCCGTGCTGGTCGGCGCGGTCGGATCGTCGTGCGGCTTCATCAGGTGCACGTTGGCCAGTTCCGCGACGTGGCAATCGAGGCAGTTGGCCGTTTCCTCGCTGCCCAGGAGCATGGCCTTGCCGTGGAAGCTGGCGATGTAGCTGGCCACGGTATCGGGGTTATCAAAGTGCTGGAGGATGGCCGGGTTGCTGTGGCAGTTCGCGCACACGCGGACCAGATCGCGGCTGCTGCGGGCCTGCCGGCTGCGGGCGTGCACGTGCCAATAGTAGTAGCGGGTGTCGAGCGGCAGCCGTTCGGTGTGACAGACGTCGCAACGGTCGATGCGGGCTTGCTGCTCGGCCCAGTTGTGCTCGGACCAACGGAAGACCGGCTCGTCGTGACAGAGCAGGCATCGCGACTGGTTTTCGGCCAGCGGCGAGCCCAGCAGTTCGTTGGCTTTGTCGAGCGTGTCGCGGTTGTGCACGGACTGTTGCAAAGCCAGATCGATGGCGTCGTGGGCGAAGGTGACTTCCAGTCCCGACGAGTTGAGCAGGTGGCAGGTCTGTGTGCAGTTGACCGGGCTGACCGGCTGATGCGGGATGGAGGCAACTTCCTCACGACGATGGCAGTCGGTACACCTGAGACGAGCATGCGGACCGAGGGCGTGGTCGTAGTAGCCGGGATTGACGTAGAACGATTTGATCTGCCCGCTTTCCGGCACGACGCGGGCCAGGCCGCGGTAGCGGTGGCACAGGAGGCAGTTCTCGGGATCAGCGGCTCGGACGCTGCCTGCACTGGCCAGGACCATCGCGCCGACGAACCACGTCGTTGCCCACGGCCGGGCGAATCCTCGCAACAGACTCGATCTATTGATTATGACATCCACGGCAAATTCCCCTGCCCAAGCCGCGCATCTCGAGCGACCGGGCTCCTTGTCCTTTTCGTGGCTTCATGCCTCCCATGCCCAGGTCGGTTTCCGGCGGAAACAGGCCGGCCTGGTGGGGATTGTGGCACGTCGAACAGACCACGCGGTCGCCGATGCCCAAGGGCAGCCGGCGCGGCTGGCGCGGATCGTCGAGATAAGCCTCCACCTGCTCGCGCGTCAGCGTGCCCTCGATGCCCGCGTCTTCGCGAGCCAGCATGTAGGCGCGGACTTCGGGCGGGACGGCCTTCCCGATGTGTCCGGGCGTGAACCAGTCCACGTGGCGGGTATGGCATCGCGCGCAGAGCGAAATCTCGTCGGCAACCAGATCGGGCTTGCCCAGACGGACCTGCCGGTCGAAGCCCTCGGAGACCCGATGGCAGAGCACGCAGTTGCGCGTGTTCACCTCGCCAGTTTCGGTAAGCATGACATGGGGGTTGAACGGCTTGTGGGCCGGCGATGCGACGTGGCACTTGGCGCACCACTCGGTGAGCGATCCGCCGGTGTACTCGCGGAGCATCCAGGCGTTCTGTTCGGGCCGCGGGCCGCCACGGGCATGTCCAGGGCCGAAATTATGGCATGTCACGCAACTGAGCAGGCCGTCGGGGGCGGGCCAGCCCGACGGTTGGACCACGTCTTCCGAGGCGAACGTGCGGGCCACCGGATGCACTTCCTGGTGAGCGCGTTTGCCGTCGTGGCAGGTCCAGCACAACGCGTTCACCTGCGTGAGCGGGATGGGCAGGACGCGGCCGTCATCGCCTTTTTGGTGACAGACGAAGCAATCCTCGCGCGACCAGTGCGGATTGGGAGCCGGCGTGACCGGCCGATCGGCGGGCCGACTGGCCGGAGCCGCCGGACGCGTGGCGGGTGCAGCCGGACGTTGCTGAGCGTAGAGACCAACGGTGGTAAACACCAACGTGGTCAGCGTCGCCGTGACCGGCAGCGTCCGCCGAAAAGCTCGTGCTGCGAATCGTGCGTCATTCCGCATTCGGCACGGCCTCCGTCCGCTGGGGCAAGAAGATGCCGAGCACGTGCAGTGACGCTCCGCTCAGCGTATCCGAGACGATAACCCATTCGTCGGGACGCGGTTCGGGCGCCGGCCGATTCTCGATCAGCATGGCGTCGAGGCCGTCGGCGGGCAGGCTCAACAGACCGGCGGGCTGCGTGAAGCCGCGCCAGTTGTCCGGCTGCTCGCGAATCTCGGTCAGATAGTCCCCCTGGGTGGTGAACGCGAGCACGGATTGCCGGCCGGCGTCGGTGACAAATATCAGGCCCGATGGCGTGGTGGTCACGTGCTTGGGGCGGACGAACTCGCCTCGCTGACGGCCCGGCCGGCCGATGGGGCGGAGCCACTGCCCGTCGGCGGTGACGCGGAACACGCGGCCACGGACCGAGTCCACAATGAGCAGCACGCCGTCGGCGGTCATGGCCAGGCCCGTGGGGGCGACGAACCCGTTCGTCTCGCCCGGAGGAACCAGCGTCGCAAGCCATTGACGCTGGGCGATGTCCCAGCGATCCACACGGCGGCCGCCGATGTTGCCGACGAACAGCACGCCGTCGTGGACGAGCAGCGACGCGGGCCGGAACGTGGGGTCGAGATCTTCGTCGGAGGCTGGGGCGGTTTCCGGAGCTCCGGGCGTTTCGCTCGAGACAGGCGGGTAAGAACCCCGGCCACTGGGAGCCAAACGTTCCACAAACCCGCCGGCAGCGTTGTAGACAAGCACGGCTCGAAACGTGGTGTCGGCCACGTAGACTGATCCATCGTCGCCGACGGCGATGGCCACGGGGCAACGCGGCGGGCGATCACGGTCCTGCCATTCGGCAATGATGCCGGTGGCGAGATTGACGCCGATCACCGCGAAATGACCCTGATCGCAGACGAGCAGCCGGTTGCCGAGCCGGGTCAGGCCCTGCGGATTGCGAAGCAAATCGTTCGGCACGGGCGCCGGCCCGTAGAGGAATTCGTCCAGGCCGGTCGTGGGCTGGAAGCGCGGCAAGTGGGGCGACAGGCTGCCGTAGACGACAATGCGCGGCTGATCGGCGGACGCCTCGAACGTCGCCAGTTCCTGCCACTCGGGCGCGAGGCTGCCGCTGCCGGTGCAGGCGCCCAGGAAGGGCAGCGTCACGGCAGTCAGGACGAGCACGATTGGACCGTTGTTCCTTCTCATGTCTGGCTCGCGCGGGCCGGCTCCTATTTCAGATGGCAGGTCAAGCATAACGCGCTTCTACGATTCGGCATCCACAACATCCCGCGCACGCCCGCCTGATTGTGCGGATCGTGGCAGGAGATGCACTCGACGCGTCCCTGCGGGAGTCGAATACCCTGCTTTTCCACGAAGCTCGCCGGCCGATAGTTGTTTGGATCGACGGGATACGGAATCCCGATCGGGTGATCGCGCCACAGAAGCTCGTCCGGCACGCCGAAGCCTTCGCGCACGCCGGCCAGCATGGCGTGAGCCGAGCCGAGCGTGGACGTGCCGATGGTTCCGTCGTGACATCCCAGGCAGAGCAGACTGGTGGGACCGGGCGTGAACTGGCCGGGTACGAACACCGGCGCCTGGCCGGGGATGCGGAACAATTCGACCGCAGGTTGTGTCGCCGGTTGCGTGGTCGGCGTGGCCACGGGTCGAATCGCCTGCACGTGCGGAACGTGGCAGGCGTCGCAGGCGCTGCCGCCGAAATGGCTGAAGTCGTGCGGGCCGCCGATGACGCCTTCGAAGCCTCGGCCGTCCACCGTGAATCCGCCGGGCAGCGGCGGGGGGATGCCGTCCACGCCGAGCGACGCCACGGCGGTCATGCCGACGAGTAACGCGATACCGAGCTTATTCATGGTTCGCCTCTGACTGCGTTCAGAACCCGTACTGGAAATTCACATGCACCACACCGTGGCAGGTGAGCGTGCAACTGCCGCGGCGGGGTCCCAAGTCCTTGTACTCGATGCGATTGCCGAGTCCACCCGATGCGGGCTGAACCACCGACAGATCGAAGTTGATCAGATTGGTATGATCCGATCGTCCGCCCGCCTGCAGGCGGCTGATGCCGTGGGCGTCGTGGCAGGCCGCACAGGACGCACGGCCACGCACGATGTGCTGGCTGTGCAGCGGGAAGCTTTCGTCGGCCAGGATGCTGGCGCGACTGTGGCAGCGATAGCACAGGGCGTACGCCTGCGGACTTTCGGTCACGAAGTCGCCGGTCTCATAGTTGTCGATGAGGATGGGCTCGTAAATCGAACCGTGCGGGCCTTTGACGGCGAACGGATTGTCGGCATCGTCGGCGTTGTGACAATCCGTGCACTTCATCATCGAGCCCACGCGCCAGGGCGGCAACAGGCTGACCACATCATTGTTGTTGCGCGGCGCGATGACCGGGTGGAACGACGGATTCACCGGCTGGAACTCCAGCCGCGTGTTGGTCTGGTGCACCTGGCGTGAGACCTGCGCCCTGCTGACCATGAACGAGTCGGCATGACATTTGAAGCAGATCTCGTATTCGAAACGCGAGTTCTCGACGGGTAGTCCGGACCGGTCGATACCCGAGACGAAACGCAGACTGTTGTCGATTTCGCCCAGCGACGGATAGCCGGGGACGGTGGGGCCGCCGCCCATCACCGCATGCGGGTTGTGGCAGTCAGTGCATTCGGCGTGGCGGCGCATCACACGGGCGTCCTCCGCGGGATCGTGCACGCCGACGTATCTTTCGACCGGGTGACGGCTGCGCTTGCGGATCTGCGTCAGCACGTTGCCGGCGGCGACGCTGCCGTTGTGACAGTTGAGGCAGTTGTGCTCCTCGATGCGGAAGCGAAGGAGTCGCTCGTGCCCCTCGGCGCCGTGTACTTTGTGGCAGTTCGCACACGCGTTTTCCGCGACGGTGTTGTAGGGCAGCTTCTCCCGCGGATCGACGGCTCTGCCGGTAATGAGGGCGTTGCTGCGGGCGTGCGAGCTGGTGTCCCAGCCGCGCAGATCGTGACAGGACAGGCAGATGGTCGAGCGGTACTTGGGCTCACGCAGGAAGTCGCCCAGGTGATTGTCATGCGGATCGTGGCAGGTCGTGCAGTGCACTTCGCCGTGTTTTCCGAGCGGAAGCGTGTCGGTCAGCAGATCGGGCACGCGCAGCTGCAGATCCTGGAAGGCCAGCGCACGGTCGTAGCGAAAACCGATCGGGTGATCGTCGGACAGATCATGCGTCAGGTCGCTGGGACCGGGTGGAATGGTCCGCTGCGTCATGACGATGGGGTTGTTCGGCGGACGGCTGGCGACCAGACCGATGGCGAGCGATCCGTCGTGGCAGCTCAGGCACATCTTGGACGGCCCGCTGGGCTGATCGATGCGGGCGTCGGTCGTGGAACTGGAGTAGATCTTGTAGTGCGTTTCCGGCATGTACCGGTTCCACAGCGGCGTCTGGCCGGTGTTGTTGTGGGGAGCGTGGCAGAAGATGCAGACCTGCTCTTCTTCCACGGCATGGATGGGACCGGGACCGGAGACGCTCAGGTCGTGCGGCGTGCCGACGATGGTGTTTTGTGCGAGCGCAACGCCGCCGGCCGACGCGCAGATTACGGCCATGATGAGCCCGGACCAGCCGCGCCGGCGCATGCCGCCGTGAATCGAAGACGAGCCAGAAGCCCGTTCTCCGAAGCGTCGAGTACACATCGGTGCTGTCCTTCCGTACGTTTTCATGGCAGTAACAGGAACACCTGGACGCGTCCGTTCTCCCGATCGGCTACCCACATGCGCGATTTCGCATCGATGCAGAGGCCGGCAGGAAGCCAGAACTCGCCCGGCTTGTGCCCTTCCTTCCCGAACGACATCAACAGCTGGCCTTCCGGTGTGAAGGCCTGCACGTTTTCGAACTGGGCGTCCACGACCCAGATTCTGCCCGCGGCATCGAAGGCGACGCCCTTGGGCAGTGCCAGGTCTCCGGCGGCGTCGCCTTTGCGCCCGAAGGCGCCGATGGGCGAGCCGTCGAGCCGCAGCGTCTGCACGCGAAAGTTCAACGAGTCCGACACCGCCAGCATGCCGTCGGGCCCGCAGGCGATGTGCGTAGGAGCGTTGAACTGTCCCGGTCCGCCGCCGCGAGTACCGAACTCGACGACCAGCGAGCCTCGTGTATCGAAAGCCAGCAACCGGTGGTTGGCTGCGTCGCTGACGTAGCACAACTGGTTGGCCGGGCAATACGCCAAGCCGGCCGGCCGTTTCAGGCGATCACAGGTGATCCACCGGGCAGTACCGCCGGGCTCGAAAACCGCCACGGCACCTTGCCGCGAGTCGGCCACCCACAAACGGTCGCCCGCCCAACAGACGGCAACCGGACTCTCCAGCATGGTGCGATCGAACCGAAGCTCGTCCGCCGGCGCCGATGCAGGCGGCTCGGACGCGGCGGAAGGCGACGCCGGAGCACCCTGCGCGCCGGCCGATGGGCCCACTTGAACGAGCCTTTCGTACTTCCGCGCCGCCAGGTCGAACACGTGCACGCACTTGCCGTTGACGTCGGCGACGGCAACCTTCTCGCCCGCGGCATCGACGGCCACGGCGTGCGGCGTCACGATTCGGGCCGGCGGCGTGGGGCCGTACAGAATCTCCTCCCACACTTGCCCGAACGACTTGGCCCGCCCCAGATCGGCTTCGCCGGTCAGTTCGCCCACGTAGCGCACGCGCGGCGCGTCGGGAGGCAATGGCCAGACGATCGGCGGCTCGGGCGGCTGCAGGAACGTCATCGCCTTGGGACTGCAGCCGGCGGCCAGCAGGAGCGCAAACCCGACGATCGTGGTTCTCGCCATCATCGGACGTTCTTCCTCGCCGGTAGCAGGTGCGACAAGTCGCGCCGCACGTTCAGGAAGATGCCCACCGCCTGGTCGTCGCCGCGCGGCAGGTTGAGCATATCATACTCGACCACCAGCTCGACGATGAGGTAGCCGCGCCGCAGCTCGAAGCCGGCCTCGATGTCCACGCCGTGCGTGTCGCCGTCCACGCTATCGTTTTCGTAGTGATACGTCGTTTCGGCCTTGGCCCACAGCCAATCGAGCAGCCGGGAACGCCCGGTGACGTTCGTCTCAAACCACCAGACGTCGCGATCCTGGTATTCCTCGTCGAAGCAATACTTGGATAGCACGGCCGCGGCATCGATGGTGTGAACCGGGCCGCTGAGCAGCGTGCCTCGGCCGTTGAGATGGACGGCGTTGTAGGGCAGGACGCTGTCGTCAAAGACTTCGAATTCGCCTCCCACCTGCCAGCGGTCCTGCTCGTAGCGGGCGCCGAGGCGGTGACGCTGCTGATTGTCGCGATACCAGGGGGTGGCGACGGAGTACTCGGTCTCCTGGCAGCGAGCTTCGAGAGCGTAGTAGGGCGTCAGGCCGAAGTGGAAACGATGCTCGATGAGCAGGTCGGTGCGATACGACATCACCTCGCCGTGAGCGGGCACGACGTAGGCGTAATCGAAGTAGACGATTTCGTTCTCGGCGATGCGGCCGGTCCAGGTTCGTGCGACGGTGGCCCGGCCGGCAATGACCGTGACCACGTAATCCACGCCCTGCACGAACAGGACGGTGCGGTCCTGGTTGTAGGCGAACACGGTGCTGGGGATCACGCCGCGCTGCCGGAGGAACACGGGGCGCGATCCGCCCAGGGCGTGCGCTTCACCGCGCACGAATCGGCGGCCCGCGTCGCCCGAGGTGCGAGCGTGATCGACACCGAAGTTGAGGTTGGCGGCCAGCTCACCCAGCGAGGTCGGCTGAGCGTAGTAGGCGTCGATGGACCCGCCGAGCTGGTTGATGTCGATGTCTTGCTCGACGTTCTCGTGCAGCCCGTAGGCGTTGGCGGTCAGCCGGAGCTTGTCGGTGGCCTGCCAGATGGCATCGGTGTCGAACTTGTTCTGCGTGACCTTGATGCCGCCCTGGTCGTACTGGTACAGGCCGTAGCGGTGAATGGTCCGCAGGCGATCGGTATGCTGCAGGCTGATGCGGGGGACGAATTCGAGCACGTCGCGGGCCAGGTCACCCTTTTCCGCGTTGTAGCGGACGTAGGTGTCCAGACGGTGCTTGTTGTCCGGCCCGAAGAGCAGTTCGTGCTCGGCACGGACTTCGTCGCGCTGCGTGTTGTACGTGTATTTCGTGCCTTGGTAACTGGACTCGTCGTGCTCGTGGTCGTACAGCAAGCGGAGCTTGTGGGTCTCCGAGAACTTGAATCGGTGATCGACATAGAACCGGGTGGACTCCAGCTCCTCGTCGTTCTCATCCCAGCGGTTTCCGAACCGCTCGACGTCGCGCAAGGAGAAGCCCACTTCGGTCGTGAACTTCTCGCCTACCGCCAGCGCGGAGATGCCCGTCTCGGTCCGCTCTTCGCGAAGCGACGAGAGGAACCGGCGGGGCACGCGGGCGTCGATGCGCCGCGCGTAGGCGTTCAGCGAAATCGGCTTGACCTTGAGGATGTCGAGGTTGATGTCGTAGCGAGTGAGGAAGCCGCTTTCGCTGTCCGCCCAATCGCCCAAA
The DNA here is from genome assembly GCA_029550525.1 of Planctomycetota bacterium. GTDB lineage: Bacteria > Planctomycetota > Phycisphaerae > UBA1845 > PWPN01 > JACQVT01. Next base: position 50,001 of record JAKPHF010000008.1, on the reverse strand, counting down.
TAGGAATCCTCGCGGTAGCGGGACTGCGTGAGGCCGAACTCCAGAAACGCCCGGTACTCCAGCAAGCCGGGATCGTACGCGAAGCCGCCGAGCGTCACGCCCGCGCGCTCGATGAACTGCAGATCGTGATTGATGTGCAGCGTGTCCCGCTTGCCGGGAACGGTCGATTCCACGCGCCGATGTTGGAACTCGGTTTCGAATCCAACGTAAAGATCGGTGAAGTCGAGGCGGAAGCGTTCGGGAGCGGGGGCGATGGGCGGCGCTTCTTCAGCCGGCTGTGTCGAAGGCGCTTCGGCCGCAAGCAACCAGCCTGCGTGCGCGAGGAGACACAACACCGTCAATCGGGCATTCCACCGCATCTTCAATGAGCCGACCGCGCCAAAGCAAAAAGCTCAAACCTGCCGCTCGGGCCCGTTTGTGGACCCCTCCGTGCCTGAATGCAGGCACGCATTGATCCCCCGTCAATCGCCGCGGGAGTGAATGTCGGTACCGAACGCGCACCCCTGGTCCGCCGGGAAGGCGAACGCGTTGCCCAACCCGTTGTGACACCGTTGGCAGACATAGCACGTCGAGACGCTGGCCTGACCGGCCGCATCGCGGGCCACGACCGTGCCGCCCTCGCCGAACATCGTGGTCAGGCTGTCTCTGCTCGGGTCGAGCCGGAAGATGTGGCTGCGTGTGTCCCCGAACAAAGCGGTTGTTCCGTTGGTAAGTTCAATCACGTTGCTCGTCCGCGTCGAGACGGCGAACGGCATGTGACAGCTCTCGCACGTGACCGGCTCGACGTAATCGCCTTCGACGTAGACGAAGCCTTGATGCAAAGCCATGTCCACGTTGGGATGACAGGCCCGGCAGTCGTTGCGGATGGCGGCGGACCGGTCGAACTCGGTCGAAGCGTGCGGGTTGTGGCAAATACTGCACGAAAAGCCAGCGTGCGGACTGGCCTGCAATTCCGTCCACTGCTGGAAGCCGGTGATGAGACCGCCCGCCGCGGCGATGCGCTGCGGATTCGCTTCATTAGCGTGGCACTGCGAGCACGCCGCAGGGCCGGCGTTGAGATTGATGTTGCCCGCCTGCGGGTTGGGCACGTGCAGACTGCCGGGGCCGTGGCAGGCCTCGCACTGCACGCCGGCTTCAGCCCACACACCCTCGACGCCCGGGCGATTGTCCTGACGCTCACCGCCGCTTGCGTCGAGCGGCAGCGGGCCGGTCGTCAGCCGGCGGAAGTCTTCGAAAGCGAACGGCGTGGGCTCGGTGGCGCCGGCTTGGAACGGAACGTAGCCCGCATCCAACCGGATGGACGGTACAGCGAGGTTGTATTGAGCAGTTGGACCGGTGACCACGAATCCTTGTGTGTTCACGAATCGAGCGGGCAGGTCATGGCCGCCGATCAGGTACGCGATGTCAGACCAATCCAGGCCAGACGGCGGGGCGGGAACGCCGGGAGCCGAAGCCGGAAATTGCGGCGGCTCACTGAGCACGGGTTTGAGAGCCTGGGCGTGACCGGTGCGAACATGGAGTGCCGCAATATTGGCGTGGCAGGAACCGCAGGCCTGTGCTCCGACGTAGAACTCCTCGTCGGGGGGCACGATCCCGAACGGCAGATCGTCGCTGTCCGGACAACCGGTGATCAGGCCGGCGGCCGCCAGAACGATCCAGGCGCATCCCAAACTCACGCGCGTCATGTGTGTGACCCAATCGTTTGCGTGGCCGGCGAGTTGATGCGGCGACCACGGTGGCGGTCGTCCGAGCCGCTCGCCCGAACGGTCGCATTTTGTGAGGATCAGGTAGGATTGTCAACTAACGCCGGGGCATCGCCTTGCGCCACAAGCGCCCGGAAAAGAGACAGCTTTCCGGCACGTTTGCCGCGGCGATGGCCGTGCACCGGCGTGGGCTGAAGCGCGTGCGTTCAGTGGGTCGTCGCCGGGACGGCGGCAACAGTCTCGGATCGCGTCCTGGCCAGGTAGATGATGGTGAGCAGGCCGACGATCAGTAGGTCGATACTGCCGGTCAGCATCATGTAGTGCACGACGGCGCCCGTGCCGAAGCCGTAGCTGTGCAGGCCGATGCCCAGCACGTAATTCACGCCGATGTACGTCATGATGATGAACCAGAAGGCCACAGCGCTCTTGAAGGCGTTAGCGAACTGGCCACGGACGGTGATGAAGAGCACGGCCACGATCGCCGCGGCGAGCAGCGCCAACCCTTCCAGCATGCCGATGGGGACGAGCTTGGGCAGGATGATCACGAACAATCCCGCGCCCAGGACGGCGGCGACGGCGTAGCTCCACGCGGGCATTCGCTCGCGGTCCACGCGGACGTGCATGATCACCAGATAGGCCAGGAAGGCGATGAGCGACCAGACTTCCTTGGGATCCCAGCCCCAATAGCGGCCCCACGAGAAGGCGGCCCACATGCTGCCAGTGATAATCCCCGCCCCGAGCAGGATGACCCCGACGTGCATGTACCAATAATGCATGGCGTCGATACGGTCGATGAGGGCTCGGTTTTTCGGCGCCAGAGCCATGGTGAACATCTGCACGTGGGCGATCAACGCAGCCAGCGCCAGCACGGCATACGAGATCATGATGCCGGGCACGTGGATGGACATCCAAACCGTGTCGAGGAGCACGGGGGCGATGGGCCGGATGAAGCTGTCAATGGGCAGCGTGTCGGCCAGGAAGAGGGCCAGCGCCCCGATGGTCGAGGCCGTCAGCGGCACCGTGCGATCCTTGAGGAAGACGATGGCTACGATGGCGAACGCGCCGGCGCCCCAACTCAGGAACAGGAGCGACTCGAACATATTGGCGGCGGGGATGCGGCCGGCGATCTGCCAGCGCAGGCCCAAGCCGTAGGTCAGCGCCCCGAAGCCGGCGAGCAAGCCGGCGACCACGATGAAATCGAACCAGCGTCGCCGCACGAACAGCGCGGCCGTAGCCAGCAGGGCACCGACAACCATCAATTTCCACGCCAGTGTGTAGGGCTGCAAACGGTTGTACTTCAACTCGGTGGCGATCTTCGCCGGCGCGAGCCGATGCGCGGCCGGCAACTTGGCTAGTTCGGCCGACAGCGTTTGAGCGGCTTTGCTGAAAGCACTCGCGTCGTCGGCAAAGAAGGCTCGCTGCAGATCGGTCCATGCGGCTTGGACGGCATCAACTCCGCCGGCCGGGGCAGTCGTCGGTGGGGCGATCGGAATCGGCTGCCAGGCCGCCTGGGCGGACTTGGCATCCGGAATCGGCCTGATCACCTGGTTTTCGAACACTTCCTGCAGATCGTGGAGCTTTCGATTGATCTCGCTGACCTTGGTTTCGAGCGGATTCATCTTGCCGCCCGAGCGGTGAGCCAGATGGTCGATCTGGTCGCGCAACGGCTGATGCTGTACCAGTTCGCGGAACGAGAAGCGGTCTCGATCGACGGCCAGCTGCAATTCGCGGCGAAGCTCCGCCGAGCCGATGCGGATGAGCGGCGTGTCAAACCACGCTTGCGGATTGAACGTCCAGGCCAACAACAGGGCGACCGGATCCGTTCCGCGGAAAAAGACGTCGCCCGTCACCGCGTTCACGGTATCGCGGGCGACGGTATCCAGCGGCATCCAGCGGCCGTCGTGCTGAACGGGGATCGCTCGTACGACGCTCATGTCCAGATTCTTCGGCAGAGCAGCGACGGCGTCGGCGGCGAAGACCGGTGCGTTCTGAAACGCCGGCACCAGCAGGATCATGACGGCGAGCACGGCTTGCGTTGCCGTGACGTTTTTGCGCGGCGAGGCGCTGGCCGGGGCAGAAGTCGGGGTTGCTTTCTCCTGCGTCGATGCATCCGAGCTCTGTCGCCGGCGACCCCGCATGCGCGTTACCAAAACGTAGATCATGCCGACGATCAACGTCACGTAGGAGGTGAACACTACCGGCAGCCCGGGGTCCCACGAGACGCTGAGGACACTGGTGGAGGGGCCCGAACGGCTCTGCTGATAGCTCGATTGGAAGAGCGAATAGGATCCGAACTTCGCCGGCTTGTTCATGCTGATGATCCGGTTCTCTTCATTGCCCATGGCATCGACGAGCGTGACGTGGCTCTCGAACGTTCGCGGCTGACCGGTGCCCGGGTAGGTCCCGATGTGAAACCTGTTGAGCTTGATCTCGAATCCGAGCGGCAGCCGTTGGTTTTCGTACGCCAGTTCGAACTTTCGGCCGCCGAGTTCCACGGTCATGGGCTCGTACTTGCGAAGCCAAACCTGCCGTACGCTTGCTCCGGTCTCCAGTTGTACGGAGACGGCAGGGATGGGATTCTCCTGCCGGGTCCCGGCCGGTTCGGCGATGCGCTGGCGACGGGCATTGTCGAATCGACGAGCCACCGAGAACGTCAGACCCGCCCAGGGCGTCTGGACAATTTCGCCCACCTTGACTTCGCGGACGACGGGACTGCCGGACTCGGGCTGGAAGCGCGCGACGAGCCGGCCCTGCGGTCCGGCGATCACTTCGACAGGCGTCCGGGGACGCTCGTCCACCGGCGCGATGAACGTGAGCTTCACACCGGCGGAGGGGTCTTCCGTGCCGTGCATGGAGCCGAACTCGGGGAAGCGTGCGAACGCAAAACGTTTGGCCGTTCCCTCGGGCCCGGTGATCTCGGCTTCGATGGCGGGATTGACCGGTTGATCCGAGGCGCTGATGAGTTGCTTGTTCTCCACCAGAGCATGCGGCAGATAGCGGAGCACACGCACGCTGTAACCGGTCTCACCGACGGCCACCGGGCCAGCCAGGCACTGCTCCAGCGAAAACTCGTGGGTGGTGCCGTTGATTTCGAGCTTGACCGTCTTCGTGCCGGCGGGTTGGCTGGCCGGCGGGGCCAAGGCGGCTTCGAACTCGGCGTCACTGGCGGCGGCCCGAACCGCAATCATGCCTGTGGACTCGTCGGCCAGCACCCAGGTCTTCGATTCGCGGCCGTCTCCCGCGAGCGTAATCTCCAGGCCCACACGGGGGTGGGGATTATCGTCGACAACCTGGTCCGTCCAAACCGCATTCGGCAGATACGCCTGGACGGTGACGCGGACGTCGCCCACCTGCAGCGGGGCGGTGGCGGGGCGCGTCACCGGCTCGGGACCGCCGATACCTCCAAAGAGTTCTACCGAGCCAGCCGTCGCAGCGTCCGGTCCGCGAAGCGTGAGCACGTCCTGCTGCGAAGTGAACTCGCGAGCCGATTGCCCTTCGACGATCGCCACTTGCCCGTTGATGCCCCAGTGCTCGGTCACCCAGGCTCCGCCGAGGATGCCCAGAATGGAAGCGTGCGTGACCAGGAATCCGGCATGACGGCGCGACCAGGGATAGCGGGCCAGCATGGACGCCAACACGTTGAGGCCGAGCAGACCGAGGAGCAGCTCGAACCACCACGACTTGTAGAAGACGCTCAGCGCGGCGGGCGTGCCGTGCGTGACCTCGTAGACGGTGGCGCAGGCCATGGCGATGCAGAGCATCACCAGGATGACGGCGGCGAACCGGAGCGAACCGACGATGCGAAGCAGCTCATTGAACTTCATAGCCACCTATCAGATACGGGTTTTCGCTCCGAGTCAAAGGCCGGGTGCCGGATGGAACGCTCATGACGGCATCAGGCGCCCGTTTTCGGCACAGCCACCGATGTCTTGCGGCGATAACGTACTCGGAGAAGAAGAAAACGGCCCACTCCCAAATTGACGGCGAGTGGGCCGGTCGGGTTCGCTGCCGACGCATGTGCGGCGCGCGATTTCCCGCGCCGGGTCAGGGCAGCGGGAGGAACTCGGCGAACGTGAGCAGCCGATCGGTGTAGGCCGGGTTGTGCGTACCCAGGCTGCCGTCGTAGAGGATGTAGTAGTACACGAACCGGACCTGCTTGACGTTGTCGCTCAGAGCGGCTTGGCCAGTGGCGTTAGGCCCGCCGTTGGAGGTGTATTCCCAGGCGTTGGCGCCCACGGCTCCGTCAAGCCGGCTGCGAATATTGTTCAGCCGAGCCGTGACGCTGTCCTGCAGCGCGCTGAGACGAGCCTGGATGTTCTGCGTCGGCGGATGGCAGGGCAAGCAGCTCTGCAGGTTCATCTCCATGTTGTGCCCGCTGGTGTTGGGAGCCTCGGCGGAGGCGGGGGCCGCTTCCTCGCGGTACATGTGGCAGGTCGCGCAGCCTCGCTCGGTGAATGTGTGCGCGTGCTGGCGATTGATGACGAGTTGGGCGGTACCGTCCGGGACCGGCATCTCGCCGTTGAGCATGTTCGACTGCATACTGTGATGCGGTGGACGGGCCGTCTTGGTCCACACATCGTCGTCGCGCACGAGATGGCACTTGCCGCATAGGCCAAAGCGATCGGGGTCGCTGGCCTGCGTGATGGCATCGGCCGGAGGCGGGTTCACCACCAGTGGGAAACGTAGTTGCGTGTCGATGTGGCCGGCCAGGCTGGTGCCGTTGTTGGTGACCGCGTGCGGATCATGGCAGTTCACGCAACCGATGGCATTGAGCTGTTCGACGGTCGTGCCCCGGTCCACAAAGAAGGCATCGGTCACCGGTTCGCCCTGGATGCGGGTGAGGAAGTTGATTTCGCCTGAGTGGCATTGGCCGCAGTTGGTCACGCGGGCCACCTCGCCGGCAACCATACCCTCGGCTACCGTCGGCGTCACCAAGGCGTGGGCGGACGCCTGCCACTCCTCGTACAGCGAGTGGTGAACCTGCTGATGGCAGGTGCCGCAGATGGCGGCGGACACCATTTCGACGCCGGCGGGCGGCCGCAACGCGGGGTCCATGATGTTGCTCACGTGCGGGCCACCGGGGCCGTGACAACTCTCGCACTGCACGCCGGCCAACGCCGCCGTGGTCTCCAGATTCTGATATCCGCCGGGTTGTCCGAAGCCGGTGGTATGGCAGGGCAGACAGGCGGTGTTGTCGGCTTGCCCGACGTCGAGCAGTGCCTGGAATGCCCGAGCGTGCCCGGTTTCTTCCCACTCGGCGTGGGCGGAGGGATGGCAGAACGCACAACCGACGCGTACGTCGTTGGTCTCTGGATCTACGACGACCTGAGCCTGAGCGGAGACGTACTGGCCGGTCACCCCGCTGTTTCCGCCGGCGACCGGCGACTCGCAGACATCGCCGACCCCATCGTCGTCGCTGTCCGCCTGGTCGGGGTTGGCGACGTCAGGGCAGTTGTCCTCCGTGTCGGGGATGCCGTCACCGTCGGAGTCGGAAACCGGTGGGCAGCCTGTCACGCCGGCCCACAGCAGAGCCAGCACGCACAGCCGTATCTTGGTGGATCCGAGTCTCAAGCCGAATCGCTCGTGCATGGCGTCCTCCCTTTCGTGGGGTGGTCGTAGCCTGTGCAGCCGTGCCCGTCGGGTTGATCCTCCGCGAATCGTCGCTGTCAATCCGTGAAGCCCTCGCCCTGGTGTATCCGATTATGCTCGCCAGGGCAGGACAAGCGCATCGTGTCGGTGGGGCAATGCCGGAAAAACGGGGACAACCCCATGAAGTGGGCAGGGCGGCGACTTAAGGAGAGAACTCGCCGGTGACCGGTATGTGTCGGGCGGGGGGCAAAAAGGAACCGGCCCGCTCGTGATCCACGAGCGGGCCGGCTTGGCCTTTCAGTTCTGCTTCGTGTGGAACCGGACAGGACGCCGGTTACTGGTTCAGCGGCGGCAGGTTCTGGAACTCGGCAAAGGTCAGCAACCGATCGACATACGACGGGTTGTGGATGCCGAGGCTGCCGTCATAGTCCACGTAGTACCAGATGAACCGGACCTGCTTGGCCTCGTCGGGGATCTTGCTCTGATCGACGGCCTGGTTGACGTGGGCGAAGTCCCAGTTGCCCACGCCGTTGGTCACGCCATAGACCTGATCGAGGCGAGCCTTGATCGCGTCCAGACGCGCCTGCGTACTGGCCTGCATGGACTGCGTGCGAGCGACGATGTTCTGGCTGGCCGGGTGGCAACCCGCGCAGCCGCCGTAGTTGACCTCAAACGTGTGACCGGCGATGTTCGGCGTTTCCTCGGACGGATCGGCCGCTTCCTCGCGGTACATGTGGCAGGTCGCACAGCCTCGCTCAGTGAAGCTATGGGCGTGCTGGCGGCTGGCTACCAGCGGCGTGGTGCCCGCCGGCATGGTCATCTCGCCGTTCAGCAGGTTGGCCTGATGGCTATGGTGCGGCGGCCGGGAGGTCTTCTTCCAGTGATCGCCGCTGCGGGTGTGGTGGCACTGGCCGCAGAGCCCGAATCGATCCGGGTTGGTGGTATCAGCCTCGACGTTGGACGGCGGCGAGTTGACCACGAGGGCATGCCGGAGCTGGGTATCCTGGTGGCCTTCCAGCTTGGCGCCCAGGCCGGTGGCCTTGTGCGGGTCGTGGCAGGTCGCGCAGACGATGGGGTTCAGCGTCTCGAGCGTCTTGCCGGCATCAACCAGGCTGGTGTCGGTGAGCGTCTTGCCTTCAACCACCTTCAGATGGCGAGCGTCTCCTGAATGGCACTCGCCGCAGCTGGCCACGCGGCTGGGCGGATCGCCGACGAAGTCAGGCGCGTCGGCTTCCCAGAAGTGGCCGCCGGCGTGAGCCGACGAAGACCACTCCTCGCTGATCGGGTGATGCACGTCCTGGTGGCACTTCCCGCAGATGCTCGCATCGAGCATGGCCACGCTGGTCGGCGGACGCAGCGCGGGATCCATGATGTTGCTGACGTGCGGACCGCCGGGGCCGTGGCAGCTTTCGCACTGCACACCGGCCAGAGCGTTGGTGGTGGCGCGATCGACGAAGCCGCCGGGCTCGCCGTAGCCGACCGTGTGGCACGGCAGGCATCGGGGATTGCTGCCCTGGCCGATGGCTTCGAGCGACTCGAGGGCCACGGCGTGCTTGGTGCCCGCCCATTCCTCGTGCACCGCCGGATGGCAGAACGCGCAACCGACCCGCACGTCGTTCGTGTCGGGATCAACCACCACGCGGGCGTGGGCTGACACGTATTGTCCGGTCACCTTGCTGTTACCCGTGGTGGGAGCGGGGGCGCCGCCGTCATCGCCACCATCGTCGCCGTTGTTCACCGGTGGCGGCTCCACGCCCGGACATCCCTGACCCATCACACCCACGCAGATCAGGAGGAGCATGCAGAACATCGCTCCCATCGACCTGATCGCCACAGCCCGTCGTTCCTTCATGACATCCTCCCAATAAAAAGAAACCTCGAAGTCGAGGTGTTGTCTTTTCGGCTCGGGACGTAATCTACAACAGGTCCGGGGCTTGCGCCAACGTCTTTTTTGAATATTCTGACCACTTGATCGTGAAGAGAACCAATCCGGTCCCCAATGTGTTCTGCATCCAAGACAATGCCGTGCGAAAGGCCCTGATGTACGGCAGATGTGTGTCGCACAATCGAGACATTGGCGGGCGCGAGAGTGGGCTGTGTCTCGGTGTCGTGGCGCCCTGTGCAAGTGCCGCTCGCCGGGGGCAGAGTCGAGGGGCAAGCGTCTAGCCCACCTCAATCCGGATCGGAAGGGCACAAGGCATTGGGGCACATATAGGGCACTTGGTTAACGAATCGGAACTCGCGGACCCCGTCCACGGCCGGCGGACACCGCTCTTACCCATGGTGTCTTATAAATGTCAGGTGGTGCTCTTGTCCCGGCCAGCGCCGAAGCCCGCTTTACTCTGCCGCGCTCGTGGTAAGCGGGGACTCTGCTTTCGCGGCGATGATGCCAACCGCCAGTCGGCCGTCGGTGTGCCAGGGATCGCCGCCGCCGTTCTTTCCCTGCCGAACGGTGTGGAAATCTTCGATCCATTCCACGTCCGCCAGCATCCCCTTGTGCGCCAGATCGTCGATCAGCAGATCGCGATCGGCGTCCACATCGGGGGCGATATGGTGTGTGATCTGGCCGGTGGTATGACTGAACCCCACGTGCGTGTCGAAGGTGGCGGCCCCGAACCACAGCGGCCGTCCGACGTCATCGACTTCGCTCGATCGCCAGAAGCGAACATGGTGACGCTCGCGGGGGTTGGTTCCGACCGGCTTTTCGAACGCGAGATCCTCTTTGCGGCCAAACAGGAAGAGCGAGCTGACGGGGGCCTGGTCGAACGGACGCTTGAAGACCACGTCGGCGGCGATGCGGAGGGAGGTCTTGAGCGTGATGGGGTCGGCGGGATACCAGCCCGCAGCCAGGATCGCCCGATGAAGCGATTCCTCGGTGCCGATGAGGGCGAGGTTCAGCGGATCGCCGGGGATGCCGTCGGCCGTGTGCGTGAGCGTCGGGGCGTTCGCTAGTGCGGGGTGGCGTCGCTCATACCTTCGCCAAGTCCAGGGCAGAATCAGGTAAGCGACCAGGAGGTATAGACCGAGGACGGTCAAACCACCGGCCAGGACGGCTCTCGGGCCACGTCGCCGGGGCCGTTCGGTGGTGCCGTGACTGTCCGGACCGTTCGTGCTCAAGGGTGAGTGAGGGGACTCGAACCCCCGACCCCAAGGACCACAACCTTGTGCTCTAACCAACTGAGCTACACTCACCACGCTGTCAGCGACGTGGGGACGGAAAATCGCCGGCCAAGCCGGGGCTCCCGAGCCCGCGTCACCAATGCGGCTACAGTTTAGCTGGAGAGCGGGCGGTTTTCAAACCCTCTGCCGGTCCGTGCGGGGGCGACGGACGGTTGACCACAACAGCGGCGGACGTCGCGCTGCCGACGCATGACGCATGAGACGGCGGGGGCAAGCCTCGCCACTCGCTGGGGGCCGCGTCTGGGAGCGACGCCTCACCGCGCCTGGTAGATCTCCAGGCCGGCCTGGCGGAACTCCTCGCTCTTTTGGTCCAGGCCTTCGCGGATGGCCTCGGCGGCGTCCATGCCGTGAGCCTGGGCATACTCGCGTACCTGCTGCGTGATCTCCATGCTGCAGAACTTCGGCCCGCACATGCTGCAGAAGTGGGCGGTCTTGGCCGGCTCCTGCGGCAGCGTCTCGTCGTGGAAGGCCAGGGCCTTCTCCGGGTCCAGCGACAAGTGGAACTGATCCACCCAGCGGAATTCGAAACGGGCCTTGCTCATGGCGTTGTCGCGGTGCTGCGCGCCCGGATGGCCTTTGGCCAGGTCGGCGGCGTGGGCGGCGATCTTATACGCGATCACGCCTTCGCGGACGTCCTGCTTGTTGGGCAGTCCCAAGTGCTCCTTCGGCGTCACGTAGCACAGCAGCGCGCAGCCGTACCAGCCAATCATGGCCGCGCCGATCGCACTGGTGAGGTGGTCGTAGCCGGGGGCGATGTCGGTGGTGAGCGGGCCGAGCGTGTAGAAGGGCGCTTCGTGGCACCACTCGAGCTGCTTGGTCATGTTCTCGTGGATCAACTGCATGGGGATGTGGCCGGGGCCTTCATTCATCACCTGCACGTCGTGCTCCCACGCCCGCCGAGTCAGTTCGCCCTGCGTCTTGAGCTCGGCGAACTGAGCCTCGTCGTTGGCGTCGGCGATCGAGCCGGGACGCAGGCCGTCGCCGATCGAAAACGCCACGTCATACGCCGCCATGATCTCGCAGATCTCGTCCCAATGTTCGTAGGCGAAGTTCTCGCGGTGGTGGGCCAGGCACCACTTGGCGTGGATCGACCCGCCGCGGCTCACGATGCCGGTCACGCGTTTGGCGGTCAGCGGGATGTACCGCAGGAGCACGCCGGCGTGGATGGTGAAGTAATCGACGCCCTGTTCGGCCTGCTCAATGAGCGTGTCGCGGAAGATTTCCCAGGTCAGCTCCTCGACCTTGCCGTCCACCTTCTCGAGAGCCTGGTAGATCGGCACCGTGCCGATAGGCACGGGCGAGTTGCGCAAGATCCATTCGCGGGTCTCGTGGATGTTCGGGCCGGTGGACAGGTCCATCACCGTGTCAGCGCCCCAGCGAATGGCCCAGACCATCTTCTCGACCTCTTCCTCGATCGAGGAGGTCACGGCCGAGTTGCCGAGGTTGGCGTTGATCTTCACCAGGAAGTTGCGCCCGATGATCATGGGCTCGAGTTCCGGGTGGTTGATGTTGCAGGGGATGATCGCCCGGCCGCGGGCCACCTCGTCGCGGACGAACTCGGGCGTGATCGTCGTCGGGATGCTCGCTCCGAACGATTGCCCGGGATGCTGGGGGGCGATCTCCGCGATCCGCTCGCGTCGCTGATTCTCGCGGATGGCCACGAACTCCATCTCCGGCGTGATGATGCCGCGGCGGGCGTAGTGCATCTGCGTGACGCGACGGCCCGGTATCGCCCGCCGGGGCTTGGGAACCGCAGCGAAGCGGATGCCGTCGAGCCGGGCGTCATGCATCCGTTCCCGGCCATAGCGAGATGAGGGACCTGCCAGTTGCTCGGTGTCCTGCCGGGCGAGAATCCAGTTCAACCTCAGCGGGGGCAGGCCCTTGCGCACGTCCAGGTGGGCGTCGGGGTCGGTGTACGGGCCCGACGTGTCGTACACGATTACCGGCGGGTTCTCCTCACCCGGTCCGCCCGCGCGGCGGGCCAGCGTCGGCGTCAGCGTTATCTCCCGCATGGGCACCCGCACGTCCGGGAAACGCTCGCCGGCCACGTAGATCTTCCTGGAGCCGGGAATGGGGCCACGGGTAATCACTTCGTCGCGGACCACGCGCGGCGACTGGCCGCCGTTCTGCAATTTCACGTCCCGAATCATGTTCCGTCCCTGTGTAAAGGCCAAACGTCATGTGCGGGGGGAAAGAGTTCACCGGCCGGCGCGAACGCGCGGGAGAAGATGAGTCGCTTTCCCTCCGCAGCTCCCGCCCGTTTCCCGACAGGGAACCCATGCACGCCGTGTCCGCCGCCGACGGCAGCCGTGACACGCGTTCGCAGTTCCCGGAAAGAACGTCCGGAAAGGGCGTTACGCTGATCAGGTTCCAAGGGTGTGACGGTCGTTCGTACCGCGTCATCTCAGGCCAGCCGCGCGCCGGCCACCCCTAGCGATCAGTTTCACTGTAGGACGTTGGGCGATAAAGATCAAATGGGGGAGATGCCTCCCCGTTCGCCTGTCGATGACCCTACCAGCGGCGGGATCGGAGGGGGCCCCAGGGTTTATTTTCTCGCCGGCGACGGAATCGCAACTTTTCGCCGTGAGCTATCGTATCATCTAGTGGAGGCTGCCGGTGCATCAGATCAGACCTGATTCGGCGCAGTTACCCATCCCTTCCGGCAGCGACTGCTCATTTCGCGAGCCGAATCCCAGGTACAAGGAGACTCGTATGGAAATGAGGGTGCATGGTGCGAACATCGAAGTGACCGATGCCATCACATCCCACGTGGAGACGCGGTTCCGGGCCGCCCTCGACAAGCACGAACGGCAGGTCGAGGACGTGATGATCCGCCTGGAGGACGTCAACGGCCCGAAGGGCGGCGTGGACATGCGATGTCAGGCCACCATTCACCTGAGGCCCGGGGATACGGTCGTAGTCGAAGATGTGGAGGATGATCTGTATGCGGCGATCAGTTTGGCCGCGGATCGAGCCAAGCATGTGGTGACCCGCAGGCTCGATCGGGTCCGGAATCGCCGGTAGCCGAACACCGCCGGCGGGGTGCGCACGCAAGGCCGTAGCCTTTCGCCCGCAGAGCTCATCTGACCTGTCGGCGGCGGTGAATATCTTGAAAAGCTGGTTCTCTTGTGTAAGGCTTCCTCTGGACCGCCGGTTCCCGCCGGCGGGCTGGGAGGAAGCCTTCACTTTTTGAGGGGGCTGGGGATCGGGGGCCGGGGACTGGTGCCGAGCAACAACGCGCCGGGCCAGCACGATGCAACACGATAGTACAAAGCGAGCGGCGGGGCTTGACCCCGCCGTCTCTTTGGTACGTCAGTTGGTGAAGTAAGCTGTGAGCTATCCGTAAGTGCGTCAGTTCGCCGGCGGGGCGATCAGACGCCCAGGATCTCCTTCATCTCCACGCGGCGGTTCTCGTACACCGCTTTGCGGACCAGCAGGCCGGTGAGCGTGGCCATGCGCCCGTTCTTCACGTTGCTGGGCGGTTGCGTGCCGTCGCGCAGCGCCTTGTAGAACGCGTTCACTGATTCCTGCGTGGTGTTGGGGAACGACTCGGCGAGCTTGATGACCTTGTCCTTCCCGTCACGCGGATAGAACGTGGCGTCGGTCGGATACTCGCCCAGCGAGATGCCGCCCTTGGGTCCGGTAAACCGTTCGAAGATGCCGCGGAACTTCCACTCTTCGTCGAACTGCGGGCACATCCAGTTGTGCTCGAAGTCCAGAACCATACCGTTGGGGAACTCGAGCGTCGCCGTGTAGAAATCGGTGACGTCGCGCTCGGGGTCGATGTGCTTGAACAGTCCACGCTTGCCCACGCCGTACGCGGCCACGGGCATGTCCTGCGCGACCCAGCACATGACGTCCCACGTGTGGCAGGCCTGCTCGAGCATCCAGTCGCCGCTGCGCTGGCGCCGGCCGAACCAAATCTGCGTGCCGCTGTCGGGCAGTCCGAGCGGGCCACCGCTGAGCCGCCAGGCCCCCAACGCTTCGAACACGTCGCCGATCATGCCCTCGTGAATCTGCTTGATCGCGTGCTGATACCAACTGCTGGCCCGGCGCTGGAAGCCGATCTGACATTTCACGTCCGGGTTGCGTTCCTGGGCGGCGACGATGGCGTTCACCTCGTCGAGTTCGATGCACATGGGCTTCTCGCCGTAGAAGTGTTTGCCTGCCGCGAACGTCGCGACGTACATCTCGGCATGGAGGTCGCACGGCACGGCGATGAGCACGGCATCAACGTCCGTGCGTGCCAGGAGCTTGTCGCGCCAGTCCTTCTCGCCTGTGTAGACGTCAGGCTTGCCCGCGTTGGACTTGGCCAACTGCTCGAGCATCTTGGTCACGTTGTTCTGATCCGGGTCGGCCATGGCCACGACCTTCACATTGTTGGCCGGGTTGGCGAACGTGGCATGGACCAGATCGCGGCAGCGCCCGCCCACGCCGATGAGCCCGACGCGAATGGTCTGGTCGGCCTTGAACCGCGCCGGGGCCGGGCCGGCCTTGGGCTCCAGACGGGCGGCGGAGGCGAAGGTCGAAGCGGCGCCGATGGCCGCGGCGGACGTGGCGAGAAATTCACGACGCGAGGCTTTGGGGCTGGGTGTCATATCGATCTCCTGGTTGAATGAAGAAAACCCACGGACTTGAGGAGCCGTGGGCCTTGGGTGTCTGGTTTCGGGGGGCGGACGTCCCGCCCGCCTGAGACGGGCGAGGATGTCCGCCCCCCGGACCTCACAATCTATCGTGGACGGGCTGCATTGTCATCCGCGGATTACATGCGCTTGTAGCCCAGCTCCTTCAACTCGACGCGGCGGCCTCGATAGACGGCCTCGCGGACCAGCAAGCCGGCATACGTGGACAGGCGCGAGCTCTCCACGCCGCAGACCACCGGGGCACCGGTGCGGATGGAGTTGATGAACGCCTTGAGCGACAGGACGTAATGATCGCCTTCGTCGGGAGCGTACTTCTCGATTTCGCCCTTGTCGTCGCGAGGCAGCACGATGCCTTCGTTCAGCAGGATGCCGCCTTTCTTGCCGGCCACCCGCTCGAACACGCCGCTGAATCGGCCGTTGGGGTCCTTCTTCGGGCAGATCCAGCTGTGCTCGAAATCGACGAAGAACTTGCCGGGGAACTCCAGGTGGGCGAAGTAGAAGTCGGTCACGTCGCGGTCGGGGTCCATGTCGGCGAACACATCCTGCCGGCCGACGCCCGAGGCCGCGATGGGCGGCTCACCGGTGACCCAGCAGAACACGTCCCAGGTGTGGCAGGCCTGCTCGAGCATCCAGTCGCCGGACCACTTTCGGCGGGCCAGCCAGATGCGGCCCGGCCACTTCTCGGCTTTCTCGTGCGGCAGACCGATCGGACCCCAGGCGTTGTTCCAGGCGCCGCGGCCGTCCATCGGGTCGCCGATGACGCCGTCGCGGATGCGCTTGATGCCTTCGGCATACAGCCGGCTGCCGCGACGCTGGAAGCCGATCTGCCCGACCACCTCCGGGTTCTTGCGCTGGGCTTCGACCAGAGCGTCAGCCTCGCTCGCCTCGGTGCACAGCGGCTTTTCGCCATAGAAGTGCTTGCCGGCCTCGAAGCAGGCCAGATGAATCGGGCCGTGCATGTAGCAGGGGGTCGCCGTCAGCACGGCATCGATGTCCGTGCGGGCCAGCAGTTTGTTCTTGTAGTCGTCGAAATCGGGATAGATGTCGATGGTTTCGCCGGTGATGCTCTTGACCAACTCGGCGGCCAGGCGGGCGTTGTTGGGATCGGGGTCGGCGACGGCCTTCACGCTGATATTGGGGTTGTTCTTGAGTAGCCGCTCGAGGTCGTAGCGACCCTGACCGCCCATGCCGATGAGGCCCAGGCCGATGGTGTCGTTGGGGCCGATCTTGCGGGGCTTGGGGCCGGCGGTCACGTTGATCTTGGGGCCGCGATCGAACGGGGCGGCGTTGGCAGTCTGCGCCATCGCCATCGAAGCCAGCCCCGCAGCGGTCGCCAGCTTGGCCGAGTGGCTCAGGAATTCGCGTCGGGAGTTCGGGGTGTCGGACATCGGATACCTGCCTTTCTGCTAAACAAGCTATGAGCTGGCTGTGAGCTATGAGCCATGCGAATACATACGAAGACAAGCGAACACAGGTGCTAGAGTTTCAGCATCGCGCTGTATTCGCCGAGACGCTGATCGAGATCGGCGGCAGTGACTTTTTCGATGCGTCGCATGCTGAAATCCTCGATCGCGAACGACGCGGTCACCGTGCCGCGAGCCAGCGCTTGCTTGATGGTGGTGAACGTCAGTTCGCCGCACGTGGCGAGATAACCCATCATCCCGCCGGCGAAGCTGTCGCCCGCTCCGGTCGGGTCCACCACCTGCGTGGTCGGATACGCGGGCAGGACGGCCACCGCGTCGCGGCTGACCAGCATGCTGCCATGCTCGCCTTTCTTGATGACCACGTACTGCGGGCCCATGTCCAGGATCTTGCGGCCGGCCAGGACGAGGTTCACCTCCTCGGTCAGCAGCCGGGCCTCGAAGTCGTTCATGATCACGCCGTGCACGACCTTGAACACCTCGATGAGCGGCGCCCGCTCGGTCTTGATCCACAGGTCGCGCGTGTCGGCCATGATGAACCGCGGGCTCTTCAGTTGTGTGACGAGGTCCTTTTGCAGGGCGGGATGCGTGGCGGCCAG
Organism: Planctomycetota bacterium; assembly: GCA_029550525.1. Classification (GTDB taxonomy): domain Bacteria; phylum Planctomycetota; class Phycisphaerae; order UBA1845; family PWPN01; genus JACQVT01. The sequence goes on along the minus strand of JAKPHF010000008.1, from coordinate 32,866 downwards.
AAACACGTATTGCGTGTCGGCGAATTGCGGCGGAATCTTGGGCCCGGCCTCGGCCAGCACGTTCAGCTCGATGGCCGTCGTCTCGGCGTCGGCGTTCTCGCCCGCATACGAACCCGACCAGCGGAAGGTCTTGGAGCCCTTGCGGACCTCCAGGCCGGCCAGGTCGATCTTCTGCTTTTCGAGATACGCCCGAAAGTCGGCGGGGAAGTCCTCGCCGACCACGCCCACGAATCGCACGGGCGTGAACAACTGGGCAGCCAGCGAAAAGTACACGGCCGACCCGCCGTACACCCCTTTGGCCTCGCCGTGCGGCGTCTTCACGTTGTCAATTGCGATACTGCCGGTCACGAGCAATGACATTTTGGTATGTACTCCTGACGGCTGCGGTGGAGCAGACGCTTGCGCCCGGCCCGCACCCGTTGCCTTCGCCTGAAAGATTTCCTCGCGGTCGATCGGCACATCCGGCGGGGCTTGAAATCCCAGCCGGACCCGCTCGCCGCTCACGGCGACCACTTTGACGAGCACGTCGGAGCCGATCCGGACGGACTGCTCCCGCTCCCGCGTCAGCACCAGCATCCCTGCCATCGGCGGACCTCCATGCTGTCTTCCGTGTGCGCGGGGGCCAGTCTAGAGCACCGCGGCGGACTTGCCAAGGCGTCTTGGGGGGCGGGTGTCCCGGCCGGCTCAGGCGGGCAAGATGCTTCCGATATTCGTGCCCGGTTGCAATCACTCGGCGGGCAGCGATGTGGGGGCAGTGCCCAGGTATTCGAGGTTGGCGCGGACGGCGGCGGGCGACCAACTGACGATCATCCAACCTTCGGTGACGGCCACCGCCGGGTTGATGAAGCCCAGTTGCAGGCTCCATAGGCCGTCGGGCTCGCGGCGGACCTGAGGCGAGAGGCGAAATTTCGGCGGGCGATAGGTGGGCATGGTGGTGATCGGATCCACGCGGTTGAGCGCGTCTTTCCACGCCGTCATCATACGATCGACCGTGCGGGCGACCTTGGTGTGATCGCCCGCGATCTGCACCCAGATGGTGCAGAGCATGGGCAGACGCAAAGGGTGGGCGGGGAACGTATGCACGATCAGGTGGTCGCCGAGCTGGTCGAGCAGGTCGGCCTGCGAGTCGAACGCGTACCCGGTCTGCAAAGAGTGCCATAATTCATGCACTGCACGTTGCTGCCCCGGCGACTGACTTTCGAAATACGCCTTGCGGCACTCGCCGAACACCGGGCCGAGCGGCATACGCAGCACGAGATAGCTGTCGGCAGCGGTGGGAATCCGGGCCGCCACCTCGGGCGCGGCATTTTCGCGGCCGGCCAGGATGATGAAGTGATCCTGGCCCTGGCGGTCTCGACCGAAGACTACGCTGCGGATGGCCCGCTCGTCGTGGCCCGTGGTCCACACGAGCTTTTCCGCCTCTTCCAGGTGCAGCGCTCGCAACACGGCGGCGGGCACGTCTTTGGCGTCTTCCTCGAGCCGCCGGCGGATCCGGACCAAATCGGCGTAGACTTCGATGCCGCAGCTCGACCCGCGAGCCTGGGCGTGGGCCAGCCGGAACCAGGCATCGTCTGCGAGCGACGGTTCGCGACCCTGCATCACCGCGACCATCCGTTCGAACGCTCCCTCGCCGAAAGTGATGAGGAACACGTCGCCGACCTGCCCCCATTCCGTGACGGCCCAGTCGGGCAAGCGCCGGTCCACGAGCCGATGGCGTTTGATGCCGCCGTCGGTTTGTGGCGTGATCGTGCCGTTCTCCTCGTCGGTGTATGTGGCCAGCAAGTCGCGGATGCGACGCTCGACGGCCAGCTCGATGCCCTGGTGGGCGATGACCAGTGCCGCCTGCATGCGATCGAGACGATAGCTGCCCTGGCCGAGGTCCTGCGTGGTGATGTCCAGAAGCACGGCCACGTGCGGGCGCCGCCACAGGATGGGCAGTGTGCCGATGACGTCGGCGGCCACCCGGCCGTCCTTGGGAATCACGCCCATGCCCTTGAGCGTGATCAGCCAGGAGGCGAGCTGTTCCGCCGTTCCGCCGGGCGGAGCGTTGAACATGTCGGGCGTGGGGCGGCCGAAGTACGCGGCCATGGCATCGGCGGGGATGGATGCTTCCAGCGGAGGGAACGCGGCGGCCGGGGCGGATTGGGGGCTGGAGGCGTGGGAAAGTGAGAACGTGAGAAGGTGAGAAAGGATCAACAGCAGTGCGGTTCTCACGGAGATTCCCCCTGCGGCGATGGCCTTGTGGTGCAGGCATCCTGCCTGCAGATGCACGCTGGATGCGTGCACCACAACACGTACAGGCGCCGGCGGGAGTCAAGCCGTCCGGCGTCAGTTGTCGGTGAAGAGAATAACCACGATCGAGGGCGCCTTTCCAGCGGCGGGCGTCCCACCCGCTCAAAGGCGCGCAAGATGCCCGCTTCCCGACAACCTGGTGGCTTCAACTGCTTACGACGCGGAAGCTCAGCGGTTCGCCGCGCCGGGCGCAGGTCTGCCGCGCTGCCGTGACTCGCCGCGTTCTTCGCGCTCTTCCTCTTCCTGTTGCTCTTTCAATTGGGCGCCGGGATCGTCGGCGTCTTCCTCTGCGTCTTCGTCGGATTCCCCCTTGGCTTCATTGACTCTCTCGAGTAGCTCGTCGAGGCGATCGCGGGTGGTAAACTCCACGTGCCCGTCGAGGAACAGCACGTTGGTCATATAGCCGCCGTGCAGGTCCGGATCCTCGTAAGCGATCGGGAGGTGCGGGCCTGCATCGGTGGTGAGTCCATCGCCCACGTAGATGTAGGCCTCTTCATCATCGGGAGCCAGTGGCGACTTAAGGACACTCTCGGGAAGGATCCCGGTTTTCTGGAGCGTCGCGAGATCAGGCGGCAGCTTGCCGTCGTTTTGGGCCGCGTACATCTGAACGGCCAGGCCGATCTGGTGGAGGTTGTTCGTGCTGACCGCGCGCTTGGCGGCGCGACGAGCCTCGGTCAGTGCGGGCACTCCGGTCGAGACGACGATGGGGGCCAGGTAGGACGTCTGGCCGAGCGAGGCGATCGATGCCGGAATCGCTCCGTGCGACTTGAACACGTAGCCATCCTCGGTATGTCCTCCGCCGCTGACGGTGGCGAACACATGCTTGTTGATGGTTTCCAGCGAGGGCAGCAACGACCCGTCCAGGTCGAGGCCTTGCTCTTGTCCCATGGCGATGAGGGCCTGGGCGACGGGCAGGCCGATGGAGTAGAGGTGTCGCACGCCGCGGGCAGTATCCATGTAGCCCAGCGACGTGGCTTGGGCGGGCATGAGCTTGCGGCCGCGCTGGAAGTCCTCGTTGTCCAGAATGGTCTTGGCCTGCGGATCCATCATGCGGTTGAGCGTCGCTCGCACCATCTGGGGGTAGAGAGCGGCTATGCAGCGGCCTTCGTAGATGGTCCACGCGGGAGCGAACGGGACCGGTATACCCGAGAAGTTCATGTAGCTGATCTTCTGGCCGCGATACTCCTCGTCGCGGACGGTGATCGCTTCTTCGCTGCCGGTCTCCTCGCCGAGGATCGTGACGAGCTTGCGAAGGGCTTCGTCGATGCGGTTGTCCGGCTTGACGTCCACCACCAGTGTCGTCCCGGTGAACAAGAGGCTGCCGTTCTGGGGATCGTCGAACAGCACCCAGGTGTCGCCGAGCGAGCCGAGCAGGTCGTCGCCGAGCTTCATGCCCATACGTTGTTCGATGTCGGCCATGACCTCCATCACTTGGCCGTGCACTTCAGGCGAGGCAGCCTCGACGATACGCAGAATCGCATCGTACGTGCGCTTCAGATCGGACTGAGCAGCGCTGGCCCAGGAGGCGGTGGCCGGGATGACCTTCAGATCCGCGTCGGTCAGCGGCGGATGTTCGGCCTTCATGCCCGGCGCGTGGACGAACATGTTGACCTGGAGGCCGCCGGCGTCCGGTGTCCAGACCACGGTGAACGAACGAAGCTCGCCCAGCCCGAGCTCACCCACGGCTTTGCGGACGCCGCCTTCCTCGCCCAGCACGGGGATGCCCAAGGCGGCCAGCATGGGCTGGAACGCTTCGAGCGTGTGCAGGGACTGGTCGAGGTTGACAAAGATCACGGGCAGCTTGGGCGAGCCGCCGGTGACCTCCATGGCTTTCTTGAACAGCGGATTGTCGGTCAGGCTCTTGGCCTCATCGGCTGCGGCGGGTTGTGGCGCGGCCGCAGGGGCATCGGTGTCCGCGTCCTCATCGCTCGCGTCGGACACGTCTTCCGCGGGAGCGGGCGGAGCGGCTAGATAGCCCGGCACGAGATGCTTGAGCGCTTTCTGACCGAACGACACCACGAAGTTGTCGTCGATCACACCCCAGCGCAGCGACATGGCCGGCCCCATGAGGGCCAGTTCGCGCATTTTCCACTGGCCGACCTTGACGGTCTTGATGCTCTCCGTCGGCATGCCCGCCGTTGCGAAGATGCCCTCCAAGCTGGCGGCCAGCGTGGCCGAGTCTTTGCCCGCTTCCACCACGGCGGCCGCGTCCACCAGCGGGATGATCGAGTTGGCGTCTACGTTGATCAGGGCCAGCGCGGTGGGGTACTGATAGATGGCTTGCAGCAGCTGTCTCACCTGCTCGTACGTCTTCTGTTCATCGTCCTCCAAGCCGTTCTGCTTCACGAGGGCGTCGATGGCGGGCCAGATCTTTTCCTGCAGCCGCTGCATTTCGGGCTCGGCCATGATCCGCGCGGCGGCGGTGTAGCGGAAAGCGTCCTTGAGCGAGCTGGCTCCCGGCCAGGCCACATAGACAAGCGTATTGCTCGGGAACTTCTCCGGCAGGGCGGCCAACGCACTCAAGGGGACCAGCAGAAACGTCGTGGCGATCGCACCGAGCAGCAGGCGCTTGGTCATGGCTTGGGTCCTCTAAACGTGTGGTCTGGGCAGACTGTAGCCGGGGGCAGCGGGCTGCGACCGGCACGCCGGGTACTTGAACGCCCATTTCTACCATAGACGCGCGGTCCAGTCGATTGTGACCGGGTGGCGAAAAGCTGTCATAGTGAAGAGCTATGGGCTATGAGCTGTGAGCTACGAGCCGGACAGACGGCTGACAGCCGAGAGCTGCTAGTGCCGCTTCCGGTTGAGCAGTTTCGCGCTTGGGCGAAACGGGCGTGGCGTTCAGTGCTACTGAACTTGCGCCCTTGAGTTATCCACAATAAAGAAGGTCTCCATGGATGAGTTCTGCAAGATTCATTCCACGGAGACCTCACAATGGATACGGTCAGAGCACGGAGGCTCAAGCCGTATGAACGGCTCAAACTGCGTCGTATGAAACGTCAAAGTACCAACGCTGTCAATAGTCGCCACGCCCGCATCGTCTTGTTGTCGGTGGGCGGCGTGTCCAACCGGCAGATCGCCGAGCGGACGGACTGCACGCCACAGTGGGCGAGGATCATCATCCATCGGTTCAACGACGCCGGCATCGATGGCGTCACGTGGTGTCCTTACTACTGCGGTCACGGCGGCCCGCGCAAGTTCTTCGCCGAGATCACCGAGCAGATTGTTGAAATCGCCTTGTCCTCGCCCAAGGCGCTGATCGGCATGAACTGCTGGTCGATCCCCAAGTTGCGTGCCTACCTCATCGAACAGAAGATCGTCGCCTCGATCAGCATTAGTCGCCTTCACGAGATCCTGCGCGAACGCAAAGTGCGATGGCGGCACACCAAGACCTGGAAGGACTCCACCGACCCCGAATTCTGGCCCAAATATCGGGCGGTGCGGCGCCTCTACAAGCGTCCGCCTGCTGGAGGACGAGTGATCTTTGTCGATGAGTTCGGACCGCTCAACCTGCAGCCGCGGGCCGGAAAGTGTCTGATCGGTCCCGGTAAACGCGTCGAGCGGCACCGGGCCACCTACCACCGTCACGGCGGCGTGCGGCACATGTGGGGAGCGTACGATATGAAGACCGATCGCTTGTTCGGGATCTTCACCGCCCGCAAGAACTGGGTCGAGTTCCTGAACTTCCTCCGCTGGCTCCGCCGACGCTATCGAAGCAGCGGAACCTTGTACCTCGTGCTGGACAATGTCGGCTACCACCGCAAGGCTGAAGTCCGGGCATGGGCGGCCAAGCACCGCATCCGATTCTACTTCACGCCCAGCAGCGCTTCGTGGTTGAATCGGATCGAATGCCATTTTACGGCCCTCCGCAAGTTCGCCCTGGACAACTCGGATTTCCGAACGCACGAGGAGCAGCAGCAGGCCATCGAAGAATACCTGGCCTGGCGAAACGGAACCAGAGACATAAGTCTCGGCAGTTGGAAGTCGTATAGACGTCGACACGGGTCACAACGCCATGCCGCGTAACGGAGACCAAAAACGCGAAACTGTCGAGCCGGAAACGGCACTAGCTGACAGCTGGCTTTTTGTTGTCACGTTCTTTCGCGACTGGCTCTGTTGAATCGACACAGTGAGGCACACCCGCAGAGCAGGAGGAGCAGGCTGCTGGGCTCCGGAATCGTGACGACCCATCCGTGGATGGTGGCCCCGACCCAAGTGTATCCTACGATCGTCGAGCCATCCTCCGAGATACCCACGGCGGACTCGAGATTCATTCCCTGCAGGTCCAGGCCGTAGTCGGTCGCGAGGAGTTCGCTGAGAATCCTCGCCTCCCCTTGCGCGTCCCATACGACCGCGGCGGCTGCGACACGTTTATGGCTCACCACTCGATCCAGTCGTCTGATGCTTGTCCAGGAAAGCAAGGGGCTCCGGCTCTTCTGCCCCGCAAGGGGCAGCAGTCAGTCGCCGGGCGGCGTAAGCCCCCGGTTGACGATAGCGGTCCACTCGTCTCGTTCTTTCTTCTTTGGAAAGCCCCGACAGGGGCGATAGATACAACGCAGCGCCGAAGCGAGGTTGCCGCGTGAGATTGGGCCACAACTTTAGCAAAGGTGTCCGCTATCAGTCGGATGTCTGACTCAATGCTCACAACCATTGACGAGTCAGGTCACCGCGGCGAGGACGGCGGCGAGGACGGCGGGGCGGACGGTGGAGAGTGTGCCGGGCACGCGGGCGCCGGCAGCGCGGTGGTGGCCGCCGCCGCCGAAGGCGTGGGCGATGGCTGCCACGTCGATCTCGCGGCCGATGAGCTCGGGCGATTTGCTGCGGAAGTTCAAACGCACAACGCCGTCGCCCATGTCGGTCATGAGCACGGTGGCCATCACACTGCGTGCGGCCATGGGCTCATTCACCAGTTCTTCCGCATCGGTGGGCGTGGCTCCGGCCTTTTCGAACATCTCGCGCGTCAGCTCGATGGTCGCGACCTTGCCGTCGGCGTGGAACTCCAGCGTGTCGAGCATGTGACGCATGAGCCGCAAGCGTGCGGGCGAATACGACGCGTTGAGCCTCGTGTACAGAATGTCGGCGCGCAGGTTGCATCGTTCAAGGAGAGCAGCGGCGGCTCGCATCGTGCGGCCGTCGGTATTCGAGAAGCGAAACCAGCCCGTGTCGGCGGCCATGCCGGCGAACAGGGCTTCGCCGCCCTTGCAATCCACCGGCCAGCCCATGAGTTCGCACCATTCATACGCCAGGCCGCAGGCGGATGCGGACGTCGCGTCGATGGCATAGATATCGTCTGTGTGGTTGACGGTGAGCAGATCGCGGGTGGCGTGGTGATCGAGCACGACTTTCGGCAGCCTGCTGGCTTTGAGATACTCGGCCGCGGGCTCCAACTGGCTCCAACTGCAGGTGTCCACGATGAGGAGGCCGTCGAACCGTGCGTCGATGTCCGCGGGGGCGTCGTTCGACCAGCGATGAAAACCGGCGATCTCGTCAATGAACGTGTAGCGGGGCGGCACGGTATCGTAGGTGAACGCGACGGCCTGGTGACCGAGGCCCTGCAGGACGCGCTGCATGCTGGCCATGGCGCCGAGGGCATCACCGTCGGGCCGGTCGTGCGAGAGGATCATGATTCGGCGCCAACCTGCCACGCGCTGGCCGGCCTTGCGAAACAGGTCCACGTCCATCAGTCGCACCTCACAGTCGTCGCGCACAGTTCGGTCACCAGATCCTCGAATTCCCGCGCCATACGCTCGAGCCGAAACTCCGATCGTACCTTGGCGCGAGCGGCGTTGCCCAGTCGAGTCCGCTGGGCAGGGTCGTCGATGAGCTCGATCAACACGCCGGCCAGCGCGTCGGCGGTTTCGGGCTCGAAGAAGCGGCCGGTCTGACCGTCGATGAGCGCTTCGTCGAGCGAGCCGACGCGCGGGGCGACGAAAGCCTTGCCGGCGGCCATGGCCTCGAGCATGGCCACGCTCAGGCATTCCCGCAGACTGGTCAGGCAGACGATATCGAACGCCTGCATGAGCGTCGGTACATCCTCGCGGGCGCCCAGAAAATGAATGGTAGCACGCAGAGAGGGCGAGCCGTCGATGCGGGCCTGCAACTCGTCGCGTTGGGGCCCGTCGCCGATCACGAAGAACCGTGTCTGCGGCCGGGCGGCCAAGACGTGAGCGGCGGCGTCGAGGAACAGACCGACCCGCTTGATGGGGCGCAGGTTCGCGACCATACCCACGGCGGTCTCGTGGGGCTGAAGCCCGAGCTGCTCGCGGGCGGCATCACGAAGCTTGGCGTGGTCGAAGGCGTCCACGTCGATCCCGTTGCGGATGACGCGAACCCGTCCGCGTCGGGCCTCGGCGGCGTCCACCAGGGCGTCGGCATGGCGGCGACCCAGAGCGACGACGGCGTGGACCCATGGGTACAGCCGACGGTTGATCCATTCGAACTCGGGTTCGCCGGGTACGGGAAACAAGTGCGACCACACGATCATGGGCACGCCGGTGACCCGGGCGGCGAGCGTGGACCAGAACATGCGGTCGCCACCGCTGCCGACGGCCATCAGGCAGGCGTGGGGGTATTGGCGGACCAGCCGACTCAGCCGGCGGATGACGAAGGCGTCGTACTTATGCCGCAAGAGCCCCTGGTGTACGGGGATTTTTCGTTCGAGCAGAGGCTCGGCCCATACGCCGGGCTCGCGAAAGCAGATGACCACGGGGCGGACGCGGGTGGGGTCCAGGGCGGTAGCAAGCCGCACGAGCATGGCTTCCGCTCCGCCGCGAGCGAGTGTGTTGGTCACCAGCAGCAGGTGGCAGGGGCTCGGCAAAGCGACTCCACTCCGGACCGGTCCGGGCAGGGCACAATGGTGTCGCCCGCTTGGTTACGCGTGCCGGACCGCATAGTAGCATCGGCTGGTTTGCGGTGAGACGTGCAGTTTTTGCGCGGTGCGAGAGGTTCGGTGGCGCGGAAAGCGGTGGCTCGCCAGCGTCTCGGCGCGGTACACTTGAGTGACGAGATTCGTTTGAATCTTTCGAGGGGGTTGTCGATGTCCGCGCCCATCAAGGTGCTGTTCATCTGTACTGGGAACTGTTGCCGTTCGCAGATGGCCGAAGCGCTGCTGCGGCACGTGGGAGGACAGCGGTTCCAGGCGTTCAGTGCGGGATCGTCCCCGGCCGGTTACGTACATCCGCTGGCGATCGAGACCATGCGACGCATGGGCATCTCCATGCAAGGGCAGTACTCCAAGAGTTGGGAGGAGTTCGCCGACCGGCCGATGGATGTGATTATCACGGTGTGCGACAACGCGGCCGGGCGAGTCTGCCCGCGCTGGCCCGGGCAGCCGGCAACGGCGCATTGGGGACTACCGGATCCGTCGTTCGCGCCGGGTACGCAGGAGGACCGGCTGGCCATGGCGGCGGGGGTGGCGCTGCAGGCCCGGGGGTGGATCGAACGGCTGGTGAGCCTGCCGCTGGAGCAGATGAGCCCGGCCGAGCGGACGGCGGCGATCCGCAAAATCGTCGTCACCTGACGGCGTTTGCCGCGGAAGACGGGCCATGGCGGAACGCTGAGCAGGTTGCTTGGCCGTCAGAGGATTCGGCCGGCGTGTCGATTCTCCACCATCGAATCTCGATTTTCCTTTCCGCCTCTTCCACTTTGGACCGGCAGGGAATACCATGTGCGGCGATTTCCGGAGGGATTGGCCGTAGGGCTGCCGCGGCGCAGCGCAATTGCCCGTCGTTCGTGATCAACAACATGTGAAGGAGATGTGAGCATGGCAACCGAACCACTACCGGCATATCTCGCCTTGGCCAAACCGAACCCTCTCAGCAACCGGGGGCCATGGTACACGAACACCGCACCGGCCTATTTCGGCATCTTCATGTGGATCGCGTTTTACGACAAACTCGGCACGTCGCTGCAGTTGGGCGGACTGGGAGCCGCGCTGGTCGGCTTGATCGCCGCCGGCTTGCTCAGCCATTTCCTCTTCCATTACGTGTTCGGTCTGCTCGGCATGCGGACGGGGCTGCCGCTGTATGTCGTGGGCAGTTCGACCTTCGGTACGAAGGGCGGCTACCTGTTCCCCGGCATCTTCATGGGTCTGCTGCAAATCGGCTGGTATAGCGTGGGCACGTTCTACGCGACGAAGCTCATGTTGGGCGGATTCGGCGAACTGCTGGGAATCAAGATAGCGGCCACCACGGTGTTGGATCCCGAGCCTTCGCAACAGGGCTTCAGTGCTCTGTTCGTGATCGTCGCCATTGCCTGGGGCTACATTTTCGCGACGTTCGGCGCGTTCGGGATCAAGTACGTGGCCAAGATCTCGAGTTACCTTCCGTGGATCGCATTGGCCATGCTGCTGATCGCCTTTGTCGGCGCGGCTCCATATATCGGCGACTTCCGCACGCCGACCGCGACCCAGGTCGGCGGTCTGGCCGCGGCGTGCCTGGTCATCCAGATGGTGATCGGGTTCTTCGCGACTGCCGGCGCGGCCGGGGCGGACTTCGGCACGAACAGCCGACATGCGGACGACGTGAACAAGGGCGGCCTGGTGGGCATCTCGCTGGCGTCCATCGTGGCCGGCGGGCTGGCCATTCTCATCGTCGCGGGCGCGCACGGCAAACTGGCCCGGGAAGCGACTCAAACCGCTCAAGCGGAGACTGCCGCCACGGTGCCGGCGGAGGCGGGCCTGGCCGTTTCGGCCGGTGAGCCCGAAGTCGTCAGCGACGCGGCGTCTCCCGCCTCCGAACCGGTGGGCTACAACATCATGTCCACGCTCACGATTGCAAGCCCCCGGCTGGGCGGGGTGATGTTGCTGCTCTTGGCCGTGGGCTCGATGGCACCCGCGTGCTTCTGCTCGAGCATCATCGGCAACAGTCTCTCGACCATGATCCCGTCGCTGCCTCGCGTTCCGCTGACATTGGGTGGGGCGACGATCGGCATCCTGATTGCCGCGACGGGCGCGGCCGGGCATCTCGAGTCGTTCTTCGGTCTGATCGGCGCGTCGTTCGGACCGATCTGCGGTGCGATTGTGGCGGACTACGTTCTCAGCGGGCGGCGTTGGGCGGGGCCGCGCGAGGGCGTGAACGTGGCCGGCTACGGCGCGTGGATCGTCGGCTTCCTGGTCGGCATTAGCAATAATCCGGCGCTGGGCGAACGAGCCTTATTCGCGGGCTGGCAACCCACGAGCGTCTACTCGTTCATTGTGGGCTTCCTGGTGTACTACGTGCTGGCCTCGGCGGGCCTGCAGCCCAAGCCGGTGGCGTACGGGCCGGCGGCTGAGCAGCAGGAGCCGGCCGAAAAGCCGCTGGAGCAGGCCGTCTCCTGATCCGATCGGACCGGCTGAACCGCGGGAATGAGACCGGATTGCGGATTCTAAAACCGGCGGGTGGGTCGACTTGGCGTGTGAGTCGCAGGATCGGCCCACCCGCCGCGTTTTTCATGTCAGACTCGGACCGTCTCGCCTGTCTCCGAGCCCGCGCTGAACCTGCCCCTTGCTTGCGGGGGACGTGCGGTTTTTCTATTCTGCTGAGGTGCAGACGCGCATGTGCATCCAGAGCCCGACACCTCAATCACCGCACGGCAACGATCTGCCCGCCTTATCGGAAGATCGCTCATGTCCGACGGCCTCGCGTGACTATTGGATGACCGCGTTCGTGCTGGCCTGCATCGGCACGACATTCGTGTTGTACCGTGCGTGGGTGGCGGACGACGCGTTTATCACGCTTCGCCATGTCGTCAACGTTCATCTGGGGCACGGGCCGGTCTTCAATCCGGGCGAACGGGTGCAAGCCTTCAGTCATCCGCTGTGGTTTCTGCTTCTGGTGGCGGGCAGCTGGCTGCTGAAGCCGCACGTGGTGGCGGTGGTTTACGGCTTGGCACTCACATTCACGACCGTGCTTGTCTTGGCCTGGTTCTTTCGACGATACGTCGGACGGATCGGGTGTCTCGTCGTGGCGTTTGCCTTTCTGTTCGGGTCGCTGACATTTGTGGAGTATTCGACGTCGGGGCTGGAGACGTCGCTGACCATCCTGCTGGTGGCCGTGTCGTACGGTTGGATCGCCTCGCGTGAACTGGCGGGCGAGCCGGTCTCGCTGGCGGGGGCGGCCTGGTTGTGCGGACTGCTTGTTCTGAACCGTCCCGACTACGCCATTTTGTGCGCGCCGATTGCTCTTGGTGTGGCCTGGCGATGGTTTAGCACCCGTTCGCTGCGGGCGGCGCTGCCGCGGGCGGTCGTGCGCAGAGAGTGGCTGGGCGTGCTGGGTATCGTGGTCCTGATGGTCGGCTGGTATGGATTTGCCACCATCTACTACGGCACGCCGTTGCCTAACACGGCGTATGCCAAGACCGCGCTACCGCTGCCGGTGGCGTTGAAGAAGGCGTGGACGTATGCCCGGATATACGTTCGGGACGAGCCAGTTCATGGCCTCCTGCTGGTTGGCGCCATGGTGTTCGGACTGGTGCAGTCGATCCGGCGGATGCGTCAGCCGAACGTGCGGGGGCTGCTCCTGTTTTGCCTGGTGATGGGGGCGATTGCACACCTGGCGTACCTTTGCAGGATCGGCGGCGATTTCATGCGCGGCCGCGTGTATCTGCCGGTGATTGTTGGGGTCGCCGTGTTGACGGTCCATCTGGTTGGCCACTCGTGGGCCGGACTGGCTGCCACCCGACGCGTGGCCGCCCTGACCGGGGTGGCGGCGATCGTCTTCGCCGCGGTGCGGGCGAACTGGGTAGTGGTGATTATGTCGGTGGTCGTAATGATCACCGGCTTGGACACAGGAGTACTTCTCGGGGTATCGCTGGCGGCTCTGGCAGCGTTGCTGGCGGTGATCGTCGCGTCGAGTGTCCAGAACTGGCGGTATAATCGCAGACGCTGGGGCGGACTGGTTGTGCTCGTGTTGGTGGCCGGCATGGTCGCTTCCGGCGTTGTGCTGCGATATCGCCTGACGTTCAGCGTGGGACTGCTGCTCGGATCGCTTGCTGTCAGCGTGTTGCTGGGCAGCGTGCAGTTCGGGTCGCGTAGGGGCGCGCTGACGGCGGCCATTGTTGCGGCGACGGCGTTCGCAGCCGTCGGCTCGCTCTGCGATCTCACCAAGCGAAGATTGATCAAGCAAGTGGACGGTGGTGTGGCTGATGAGTGGGGCTGGTACGCGCCCGAGCCCTTCTCGAACCCGTTCGCCGAGCCGCCCGACCCGTTCTGGTCCAGCCCCGGTGAGATTACTGCCTGCCGAGAATACGCCCAAGTACATGGTCCGATCACCATCACGCTGGGCGCGATCGGCATCTCCTCGTACAAAACCGGCCCCGGCGTTCGCGTGATCGACGCTCACGGACTGGTCGACGCCTTCGTCGCTCGAGGGTACGCACCGCCATATTCGCGGATCGGTCACCCTGAGTTTGAGATTCCCCGCAGTTATCTCGAGTTCAAAGGGGCAGTCGACCTGCTGCCCGACTGGATCGGGCGGGTTAAAGCCGGCGACCCCTCGCTGGCCCGGGAGGCGGCGGAATTGCGGAAGAACGTTCAATGGACCGACCCGGAGGCGTTGCACCGATTCGAATTGGTGCGCGAAGTCGTATCCGGGCCCATCTTCTCCGCCTCACGGTTTCGCAAGCTACCGGAGTTCATCTTTCCCCGCCGCCCCAGCCCGGAGTCTCGCGAGCCGTGAACCGAAGCGTCTTGCCAGCCGGCTGCTTCGCGGCTGGCTTGAAATGCCCCTGACGAAGACCTAATCTGAGCGGTTTGTTTTCGTGATACGGTGGCGGCCCCAGTCGAGGACGGCTGGGGCATGGACGCGTCGCAGCGTCGCGGATGGTTTTGCATGCAAGCACAACTGCAACAGGATCTCGAGCAGATTTCGCGGGAGGCGGCTCAGTTGATCGCGTCTGCCCGGACGGTGGATGAGCTCCGGGCGGGCGAGAGCCGCATCACCGGCAAGGAAGGTCCACTCGGCAAGCTGCTGGGCCAGATCGGCAAGTTGCCCAAGGAAGAGCGGGGGCCGTTCGGGGCGGCGGTGAATGCGGCCAAGAAGAAGATCGTCGAGCAGTTCGCGGCAGCGCGGGCCGCGCTCGAGCAAGCGGGAGACCAGCAGGCGGCAACCGGCGTGCAGACGTTCGATTCGACGCTGCCAGGCCCGGTCGTGCCGCGGGGGAGTGTGCATCCGGTGACCGCCGTGCAGTGGGAGGTGGAGGAAATCCTCTCGCGCCTGGGATTCGTGGTGGTCGGCGGGCCGGAGATGGAGACGGAGTATTACAACTTCGAGGCGCTGAACATCCCGGCCATGCATCCGGCCCGCGACATGCAGGACACGTTCTGGCTGGCGAACAACTGGCTGCTGCGCACGCACACGTCGCCGTGCCAGGTGCGGGCGATGGAACGGCTGGGGGCGCCGCTGCGGATCATCGCGCCGGGGCGAGTCTTCCGTTACGAAACCGAAGACGCATCGCACGGCAATACGTTTCATCAGCTCGAAGGACTGATGATCGACCGCAACATCTCGATCGCCAATCTCATCGCGGTGATGAAACTCATTTTGAGCGAAGTGTTTCATCGCGAGGTGAAAGTGCGGCTGCGGCCGGGCTACTTCCCGTTCGTCGAGCCCGGTTTCGAACTGGACATGCAGTGCAACATCTGCGGCGGCGTGGGCTGCCCGACGTGCAAGCGCAGCGGTTGGGTGGAGATCCTGCCTTGCGGCATGGTGCATCCGAACGTGCTGCGGTTCGGCGGGATCGATCCGCAGGCGTACACGGGTTTCGCGTTCGGTATGGGTCTGACGCGATTGGCCATGATGAAGTACGGCATTCGTGACATCCGCGTGCTCAACAGCGGCGACCTGCGGCCCATCGTGCGGCCGGAGAAACGCCTCGGGGCGGCGATCGTGGAGAAGGAGTGAGTCGGGCGGAAAACGCGGCTGGGGGCGACTGCTGATTGCGGGGGCAATGAAGACGTGAAGACAACGGCGGGGGTTAAACCCCGTCGCTGGTTGGGAAATGAAATGTTCATCTCACTGAACTGGGTACGGGATTTTGTTGATCTGCCTGCGGACGTGGACCCTCGGGAACTGGCGGAGCAATTTACCATCGTGACCGCCGAGGTTGAGGGGATCGAGCACATCCAGTGCGAGGCCGCGGGGCTGGTGGCCGCGGAGATTCTGTCGGTGGCACCGATTCCGGGCACGGAGCGGATGTATGCCGTGCGGGCAAGCCTGGGGGCGGCCGGCGAAGTGGATACCGTTACCATCGCGGAAGGGCTGAAGGCCGGCGATCGCGTGATCTTCGCGCCGGTGGGGGCCGTGCTGCCGCAGGTCGGTACGGTCACGAAGAGGCAGGCGGCCGGACGCACGAGCGAAGGCATGATCGTGCCCGGTGATGCGCTCCGACTGTCCACGGTGGGGCAGCGAGCCGTATGGTTGCCGCCGAGTGTGGCGGCGGGATCGCCCATCGATCTGCGCGAGTTCGACGATTGGGTCATCGAGGTGGACAACAAGTCCATTACGCACCGGCCGGACCTGTGGGGCCATTACGGCATCGCACGGGAGCTGGCGGCGATCTATGGCCGGTCGCTCAAGCCGTATCCGGTCGTGCCGGTGAAGGAGCTGGACGATCCGAGCCTGCCCGAGATCCCGATCGTCATCGATGATCCGGTCAAGTCGCCGCGGTATAGCGCCCTGCGATTCACGGGCGTGCGGCCGCAACCGGCACCGCTGTGGATGCAGGTGCGGCTGGCCCACGTCGGCCTGCGACCTATCGACGTGCTGGTGGACCTGACCAACTACATCATGTGCGAGTTGGGCCAGCCCATGCACGCGTTCGACGGGGCGAATATCGATCGCATCGAGGTGGCCCTTGCGGCCGAGGGCGAGAAGTTCACGACGCTCGACGGTGTTGAACGAACCATGCCGCCCGGCGCGCTCATGATCCAGAGTAACCGCCGCTCGGTGGCGCTGGCCGGCATCATGGGCGGTCTCGACACGGAAATCACTGAAAAGACCACGAACCTGTTGCTGGAGAGCGCCAACTTCGAGGCGGCCACCATCCGCAAGTGCGCCTCGGCGCTGGGGCATCGCACAGACGCCAGCGCTCGCTTCGAGAAGTCGCAGGATCCGCTCAACACCGTGCTGGCCATCCAGCGGTTCGTGCACCTGGCACGGCCCGAGCTGCCGGACATGAAGCTGACCAGTCGACTGAGCGATTGCTTCCCGAATCCGCCTCAGCCCAAGACCATCACGGTCGATCCGGCGTTTGTCGGACGCTATCTCGGGCGGGCGATCACGGCCGAGGAGATCACGCGCATTCTCAAGGCGATAGAGTTCGGCGTCGATCGGGTGGACGGCAAGTTACACGTGCGCGTGCCGAGCTTCCGGGCGACCAAGGACATCAGCATCGAGGCGGACATCATTGAAGAGGTCGCGCGGTTCGTCGGGTATGGCTCGATCGAGCCGGTCTTGCCCGAAGTGACCGTCCGCTATGCCGAGCCCGATGCGATCGGGCAGCTCGAGCGGCGGACGCTGGGCCTGCTGTGTGGCGGGATGAGCTACGCCGAGGTGCATCGCTACATCTGGTTCGACGCCGGCTGGCTCTCGGTGCTCGGCTACGAGCCGGGGCCGACGGTCGTGTTGCGCAATCCGGCGGCCGCGGGGATGGAACGGCTGCGGACCACGCTGGTGCCGGGATTGCTGGCGGCGGTGGACCTGAATCGTCATTCATTCAGCAGCTTCGACCTGGTGGAGGTGGGTAGCGTCTTCGACGGGAGCGTCAAGGCCGACCAGGCCGAGCGGCGTCACCTGGGCATGGTGCTGGTCGCCCCGGGGCGCAAGCCCGCGCAAGAGGATGCGTTGTTCGCCCGGCTCAAGACCGACGTCGAGACGTGGGCTCGACAGGTGCTGGATGCGAGTGTCCGATATGAGGCACGACAGTCGGCGGCGCCGTGGGAGCACGCGGTCAAGACGGCAGCCGTACTCGTGGAAGGCAAGGCCGTGGGGCGGCTTACGGTGGTGCCGGCCTCTTGCAAGCGGCGCATCGACGAGCATCTGATGGCCTGGTCGATTGCTCTGGCCGAGATCGACCTGTCCGCGGTATTGGGGCACATCGATCGCAGCCGGGAGGCCAAAAAGCTAGCGCCGATCCCGGTGTATCCGCGAGTGGACGTGGACTTCTCGGTGCTGGCACAGGCGGATCGACCGTACGCGGAGATCGAGAAGGATCTGGCCCGGTACGATCACCCGCTGTTGCGGCGGTTGTTCTTCATCGACTCGTACGAAGGCGGCTCGGTGCCCGTGGGCCAGCGGAGCTTCACGTTCCGGGCGACGCTCGGCCACGCCGAACGCACGCTCACCGAGCAGGACGTTCAGGACTTCCGAACGAGCTTCATCGCGCATCTGACCGGGCACGGCTTGACGCTGCGGGCGTGAGCGGTTGAGGCCGGAGGGCCGGTGTCTTACCCGCCTCATGCGGAGCAAGTACCCGGCACGCATGTTGTGGGGCACGCTGTTGTGGTGCACGCTTCCAGCGTGCACTTGTTGCAGGCGGGATGCTTGCACCACAACGAAAAGGCGGGCGAGACGCCCGCCCTCCACGACGAGCGGTCATAGCGGGGATATGGGAACGTGAGAACGTACTCGATCCAGCACGCGGTTGTTCTTTCCCTTGCGCCCATCGTTGTTGTTTCGTTATGCCAGAAAGCTGACGCTCAGATGCGGCCGCCGCGGTTCATCCATGCCGATGCGGTGTGGAGCGGGACGGTGGTGATCGAGCACGACGTGGAGATCCTCTCGGCGGAGGTTCGCGTCGAGCCGGGCACGACGATCCGGTTCTCGGGCGGACGCGGAGCCAAGGGGCCGGTGCTTCGACTCAGCAGCTCGCTGTTCGCGGGAAGCGAGCGGTCGCGGCCTTCACGACTGGTGCTGAACGGCACGCCCGATCGGCCCATCGTGGTGGAGTCCGCCGAGGCCGCGACGCCGGGCGCGATCGTGGCAGCACCGGGCACGACCACGGTCGTGAACGCCCGCCATGTGATCTTCCGCCGGCTGGGCCCGCAGATGGGCGAACACACCGTCGAGCCGGCGCTTTCGGTCCATCCAATTGCGCCGGAAGACGATTTGTGGCTCACCGACTGCCGATTCGAGGACTGCGGATCCGTTCGGGCGGAGTTCGTCGGTGCGGACGCGGGCTGCGAAATCGTCCGTTGCACGTTCGCGCGTACGCGGGGCCCGGTCGCGATTCGGCTGATGGGGCTGGGGACTGGGATCAAGGTTGTGCAGGGCAACGTGGCCGACGCCGCGATCGAGGTGGCTTGCCCGCAGACGGTCATCGGCGGGAACGTGCTGGTCGGCGAAATGGCCTCCATCGTGGTGCGCAAGCAGGCGGGGGCAGCCGTCACCGTCGCCGGAAACTACGTGCATTGCAAGACGGATAAGGACATCGGACGCTATGCTGCGAAATGCGAGGCGCCAGACGCGCGACTCATGGACAACGTGCTGGCGGGCGGGACGTATGTGATCGAGACGACGCCCCGGACGGCGCAGCGTAACGTGGTGATCGGCGCGGGGCACCTGGAAGCGGAGCTGGGGGTGGACAAGGACGGGAAGCGGCTGCCGGCGATTTCTGCCATGACGCACGCCTTGATGACCAATATCAGTCCCGGCGCGGTTATCTCGGATAATCTGCTGCTCGGGCCGGCCTATGTGTCGGTTTCAGTTGAGCAGACAGCCGGCTTCTCGATGAAGGACAATTATTTCGACGGATGGGGAGTCGCCCGACAGGCGGTGCGCTTCGAGACGACGGCGACGGGCCCGGCGGAGGTGGTTTTCACCGGGAACACGGTGGTCGACTTCTCGCAGGTTCCGATCGTGAACGAAGCTCGCGGACCAGGCGTGAACCTGCAGGCTCGGGGGAACACGTTCGTCGGGTTCGCCGGCCCCGTGTGGAAGGGCTTCGCAGGCTTGAGGGACGGCGCGGACGACCGGCGGGTGGCCAGCGCAGCCGAGTTGAATCCGCCAGTGGCCGCCGGACGCGGATCGCCCACCACGCAGGCCGCCGCGGACGTTGATGAACTGCTCGTGACCGGCCGCAAGACACCCGCGCAGGTTCATCGAATGTGGTTCGAGATGTACGGGAAGAAGTGAGCCACGTTTTCGTGGGGGGCGGGCATCTTGCCCGCCTTTTCTTGTCGTGCAGGCATCCTGCCTGCACTTGCACGCTGGAAGCGTGCACCACAACAGGACTCTTGTTTCATACGAGGCAGGCGGGACGCCCGCCCTCCGGGTGTCAGTCCCCGTTGACGCCGGCCGCATCCAGTCCCAGGTCGTTGTACTTCTTGTTAAGCGTGTTGCGATTGATGCCCAGGTACTCGGCGGCCTTGAGCTTGACGTGACCGCAGCGGTCCAGAGCGGCTTCGATGAGCGCCCGTTCCACGCGGTTGGTCACGTGGTCCCACAGGCTGCCTTCGGCCGTGCCGTCGAGATCGTTCATGGCCTGCAGGACCAGTTGGCGGGTCAGATCCTGCGGGTCGCCCGGCCGAGTCGCGCCTCGCTCGCTCGCGGCGTAAGCCTTGATGGCCTGGGGCAGAAGATCTTCCGTGAAGTTCTCATCGCGAGAGAGCACCACCGCCCGTTCGACGGCGTTTTCCAGCTCCCGCACGTTGCCCGGCCAAGGATATCGCAGGAGCAGGTGCAGCACCTCGCGGGAGATCTTGCGCAGATTGCGGCCGTTTTCCGCGTTGTACTTGTCCAGGAAATGGTCGATGAGCGCGGGAATGTCACTTCGCCGCTCGCGCAACGGCGGCAGGCGGATGGCCACGACGTTCAACCGATAGTACAGGTCGTCGCGGAACCGCCTGGCTTTGACCTCCTCTTCGAGATCGACGTTGGCAGCGGCGATGATCCGCACGTCGGTGCTGATGGTGTGGTGATCGCCGACGCGTTCGAACTCCCGTTCCTGCAGGACACGGAGCAGCTTCACCTGGAGCGGCTGTTCGAGGGTACTGATTTCGTCGAGGAACAGCGTCCCGCCGTGGGCCGCCTGGAATCGGCCGATCTTGTCGCGGATGGCCCCGGTGAACGCGCCCTTGACGTGACCGAACAGCTCGCTTTCCAGAAGCGTGCCCGTCAGCGCGCCGCAATTCACGCGGATGAAGGGCTTGTCCTTGCGGTCGCTGTTATAGTGAATGGCCTTGGCGACCATCTCCTTGCCGGTGCCCGTCTCCCCGACGAGCAGGGCGGTGGCCTTGGTTTTGGCGATCTGCTCGACGGTCTTGAAGATCTCCATGATGGCCGGGCTCGAGCCGACGATGTTGGAGAAGCTGTACCGCTCGCTCGGGCCGGGATCGCGGCCGGCCATCTCGGCGACGAGTTCCTCTTTCTCGCGGGAGACCATCCAGTTGATGCGGACGGTTTGCGAGATCATGGCGGTGACGATTGTCAGGATGCGCACGTCGCGGTCGAGCGTCTCCGTGTCCGTGAAGGGCTTGTCCACGCTGAGCACGCCGACGGTCTTGCTCTCGCTGGTGATGGGCAGACAGATGAAGCTGTAAGGCACGTCGCGGGTCTTGAGCGTGCCGGTGCGGTCGAGGTAGGTGGGCTCCTGCCGCACGTCGGGGACTACCTGGACTTCGCCCCGCTCGAAGACGCGGCCGGTGATGCCCTCGCCGATGTTGTAGACGCCGCGGCGCTGCATCTCGGGCGTCAGGCCGTAAGACGCCTCGATCCGTAACTGGGCGGTCACGTCGTCGAGAATGACCAGCCGGCCCTTTTCGATGCCCAGCCGGCCGGCCAGGACGCGCATGACCCGGTCGAAGACCCACTTGAGCTCCAGCGAACTGCTCATAAGCTGGCTGATTTCCCGCAAGACTTCCAGCTCGAGATTCATAAGGATATCCGTTGCAATGGCAGCAACATAATCAGCAACGCTAATGGTGTATTATTGGGCAAATTAGCCGTTGAAGCAAGCGGCGAAGTGGCACATGGCTGTAAGTGTCGGCTTATCAAGAGATTATGTCGATCCTGTGGTGCCGGGGCCGTGCTTGCGCAGCAGGCAGGCGACACCAGTCTGGCGGCGGGAGCCAAGGACCGTCGCAGGGTTGTAGTGAATGCTGGCCAGCGCAGGCGTACCGTATGGAGGTTCAGTCCAACACGAGGACGCCGTCTTCGACGTCTTCGGTGTCCTCGGCCTCGTGCGGCTCGTGGGGCTCGGGCGGGGGCGCCATCAGCGTGGGGCCGAGCACGACCGCGTGGCCGGGGCCGAGGAGTTCATCGAGCGCGGCCATGAACTCCGCCGAGGGCCTGACGCCGCGGCGCCCGTTCACTCGCATGGTCACCTTCAGGGCGTTGCTCGTGTGCAGTTCGAGGAAGACGGGTTGGTCGCCGGGGAACCGGTCGAGCACAGCCTGGAGCTGGTGCAGCGTTTGCGGCGTGGCCCCGGGCGGGCGGAGACAGATGAGCACCATGCGGCCGAGCTTCTCGTCGGCTTGATCGAGCGGAATGACTTCGGAGACGCGGACGGAAGGTTCCTCGCGCCGACGATCGACCTGGCCCTTGAAGAAGGCAACGGTGTCCAGGGCGATCATGGACTGGTAGGTCTGCAGATCTTTGGGGAACAGGACGACCTCGACCTGGCCGGCGAGATCCTCGACAGTGACGATGCCCATCTTGGAGCCGGCGTTTCGTCCCTGCTTGGTGATGACGGTGCGGAACTTGCTGATGAGTCCGCCGATCGTCACGTCGGCACCGTCCACGTACTTGCGCAGATCCGTGGTGCGGGCGGTGCTGTACTTACGCAGAATCTTCTCGTGCGACGAGAGGGGATGGCTGGTGACGTAGAAGCCCAACGTGGCCTTCTCGTGGGCAAGCATTTCGGCTTCGGTCCACTGGAGCGGCGGCACCTTGATGTCCGCCTTGCCGGAGGCCTCGCCCGGGCCGCCGAACAGCGACATTTGGCCGGCTTTGCGGTCGGCCGCCGATATCTGTCCGTGCCTGATGGCGTCGTCGAGCACGGCCATCAGCCCCTTGCGCATGGCCCCGGTGGAATCGAAGGCGCCGCACTTGATGAGTGCTTCGATGACTGCTCGGTTGACCACTCCCAGGTCCACGCGTTCGCAGAAGTCGAAGATCGACTTGAACGGCCCGCCCTCGGCGCGGGCGGCCATGATGGCGCCGACGGCCTTCTCGCCCACGCCCTTGATCGCGCCCAGACCGAAGCGGATGAGCTTCTCGCCCTGGCCCACGACGGTGAAGTCGTTCTCCGAGACGTTGATGTCCGGCGGGGCGATGCGAATGCCCATCTTACGGCACTCTTCGATGTACTCGGAGACCTTCTCCGTCGAGCCCATTTCGAACGTGAGCAGGGCAGCCATGTACTCGGTCGGGTAGTAGTGCTTGAGGTAGGCCGTCTTGTAGGCGACGATCGCATAACCCGTCGAGTGGGCCTTGTTGAAGGCGTAGCTGCCGAATTCGAGGATGTCCTCGAAGATCTGCTCCGCCGTTTCGCGGGCGACACCCTTGGCCACGCAGCCGTCGAGGAAATCGCCCCGCATGGACTCGATGATGTTGGTCTTCTTCTTGCTGATGGCCTTGGCGAGCCGGAACGCTTTCTTCAGCTCGATGCCGCCGAGCCGGTTCACCAGGCGGGACACCTGTTCCTGGTAGACCATGATGCCGTAGGTCTCGTTGAGCACCTCGGTCATGATCGGGTGGGGCGTGGTCCACTTTTCGCCGTGCTTGCGGGCGATGTACTGGTCGATGTACTTCATCGGCCCGGGGCGATAAAGGGCGTTGGCGGCGATGAGATCCTCGATGCGGTTGGGCCGCATCTTCATGAGCACATCGCGCATGCCGCCGGATTCGAACTGGAAGATGCCCTTGGTGTCCCCGCGGATGAACAGTTCGTAGACTGCGTGGTCGTCCAACGGGATCTTTTCGAGGTCGAGCTTGATGCCGTAGTTGCGCTCGGCGAGCTGGCGGGCCCGCTCGATGACGGTGAGCGTGCGCAGGCCCAGGAAGTCCATCTTCAGCAGGCCGCATGCTTCCACGCCCGGTCCGTCGAACTGGGTGAGCAGTTCCTTGGACTTGCCGGGCTGGTAGAGCGGGACAAAGTTGTCGAGCGGCTCGTCGCAAATGACCACGGCGGCGGCGTGGATGCCGGTGTGGCGGGCGAGGCCTTCGAGCCGGCGGCTGATGTCGATGACGCGACGGATCTGTTCGTTCTCGTTGTATAGCCGCTTGAGCTCGGGTTCCTGGGCCATCGCCTTGTCGATGGTCATCTTGAGCTCTTCGGGGATGAGCTTCGTGATGGCGTTGGTGTCGTCAAAGCCCAGGCCGAGCACGCGGCCGACGTCCTTGACCACCGCTCGGGCCTTGAGCGTTCCGAAGGTGATGATCTGGGCGACGTGGCCGTATTTCTGCCGGACGTATTCGATGACTTCCTCGCGACCGTTCTGGCAGATGTCCATGTCGATATCGGGCATCTCGTCGCGGTCGGGATCCATGAACCGCTCGAAGTACAGCTCGTAGCGCAGCGGGTCGGGGGCGGACAGATCGAGGCAATAGCCCACCACCGTCGAACAGGCGCTGCCTCTGCCGCCGCAGGGGATGCCGCGCGAGCGGGCATAGTTGACGAAATCCCACACGATGAGGAAGTAGCTGGAAAAGCCTTTGGACGCGATGACGCTCAACTCGTAGTCGATGCGCTCGCGAATTTCGTCCGTGAGTTCCGGGTACTTCTTGACCGCGCGTTCGTAGACCAGTTCGCGCAGATACTCGTCGGCGGATTTGCCGCCGGGCACCTGGTAGACCGGGGCATGACGCTCGCCCAGGGGCAGTTCCACGTTGCACATGTCCGCGATCCGGTTGGTGTTGGCCAGGGCCTCCGGATAGGCGCGGAACAGGTCGTACATTTCCTGCGGCGTCTTGAGGTAGAACTGGTCGGTCTCGAATCGGAAGCGGTCGGG
Source organism: Planctomycetota bacterium (assembly GCA_029550525.1). Classification (GTDB taxonomy): domain Bacteria; phylum Planctomycetota; class Phycisphaerae; order UBA1845; family PWPN01; genus JACQVT01. Next base: position 8,649 of record JAKPHF010000008.1, on the reverse strand, counting down.
GTCGTCAAGCTTGCTGCCGGTGCTGATGCAGCAGAGCACCTCGTGGGCTTCGCGATCTTCGTGTTCGAGGTAGTGCACGTCGTTGGTGACGACGGTTCCGACGCCGAGCTTGCGGGCCAGATCGGCCAGCTCGGGGTTGATGAGCCGCTGCTCCTCCAGGCCGTGATCCTGCAGTTCGATGAAGAACCGCTCCTCGCCGAAGAGTTTGAGGTAGAACTCGGCGATTTCTTCGGCGTCCTTGCGACGCTCGCGGAGCAGAGCCTGAGGGATCTCGCCGCCCAGGCAGGTGCTGGTGCAGATGAGGCCCTCATGGTGTTCGAGGAGCAGTTCGCGGTCAACGCGGGGCTTGTAGTAGAAACCTTCGCGATAGGCCCGCGACGTGAGCCGCAGGAGGTTCTTGTAGCCGGTGAGGTTTTCGGCGAGCAGGAGGAGGTGGTGGCTGGCCTCCTTCATGCCCTTGGCGTCCTTTTCGCGACGATCGCCGGGAGCGATGTAGACTTCGCAGCCGATGATGGGCTTGATGCCGGCCTTGCGGGCGGTCTGGTAGAAGTTGACGGCGGCGAACAGGTTGCCGTGGTCGGTGACCGCGACCGCCTTGCCGCCCTGGGCTTTGACGCGTTCGACGAGTTTGTCCACTCGCGCCGCTCCATCGAGCAGGCTGTAGTCCGAGTGCACGTGCAGGTGTGTGAAGTTCAATTCAGCCATGACCGTCTCGACCGTCCCTGGAGGCCTCGCGCGGGTCGTCTCCGCATCAATGGTAGCCGCCCTCCGTCGATGGTACCCGCCGCGAGCAAGATGGCAAGGAAAACTGGCCGCCTGTCCAGGGCGGGGCTGTGAGTTCTTTAGGATCAGGGGCGGCTTGCGGTTCGTGCGGGCCTAATATCAAGCGTTTGGAGCGTTTGGGATAAATCAGTGCCATTGGTACAATCAAGAAGCCAGCAGCTCGACCGAAAGTTACGGCGATCTCGAGCGTGTCATGCGAGGCGAGATCACGAACACCTATTCGGCCGTCTCAGCCGATTCCTCTACCTCTTCCGCTTCCGACCACGTGCGCCGGGCCCGGATCGAGGCCCTGGTGGATTCCGGCGTGACCTATCTTTGCCTTCCGAAACCCCTCATCGAGCAATTGGGTCTCCATTTTCAACGCACCAAAGAGGCTCGCACGGTCACGGGCCCGCTTAGCTTGGGGATCTACGGCGTAGCCAAACTGCACGTGCAGGGTCGCGACTGCATTACGGAAGTGATGGAATCACCGGCCGACCGGCTGCCTCTGCTTGGCCATTCCGCTCGAACTGATGGATTGGTGGGGTGACCTGTCCAACCAGCGACTCGTCGGCAACCCCGAGCACGGCGGGGAATGGATGGCCGAGGAGTTCTGACCGGCGGCTCACGGAGCGAGCTGACTCGCTGGCGAGCTTGTCGCGGGGCGCGAAGCTGGAGGCGAAGCGGGTGACGACGCCGTCTGCGGCGAGGCGGGCTCGCTCGCGTTGGTCACGACGACCCAGTCATCTTCATCGCGGCCGGGAGGGTCGCGGTCCACTTCGAACAAGACGGTCGCCTTTGGACGCGCCAACCACTTCAGCAGGCCGAACCGGTCGCGGGTGAAAACGAAATAGACGCGCTCGCCTTCGAGCATGGTGCAAATCTTGGAAGCCATTTCGAGCAGGAGCGTCATCGGCTCGCTGGTGTCCGCCTCGGCCCGCAGGGCGTAGGGGTCGCCCAACTGATGGATCCAGCGGTTGCCGTAGAAGGTGACGCGGCCGTCCGGAACGCTGCTGCCCCAGTACACCTTCGCATGCTCGCCGACGCCCGCCCGGCGCAAGCCCTCGACGAGGGCAAGCTGCTCGTGGAGTTGCCTGGCGTGGGAGCCGGGAGACAGCCAGACGCAGGCGAACACTGCCAAGCCGGCGATGCCGACGGTGTAGAACGCGGCCGGCTTGCGTCCACGCAGGAAGAGCACCGTGGCCAGCAGGATGCCTCCGCCGAAGGGCACGCCCAGGCCGAGCACGGCCAGCGTGCTGACTTTCTTGCTGGCGATTTCGTCGCCGAATGTCAGCCAGCAGATGATGGGCGTGGCCACGAGCACGAACACGACGCCGCCGAGGATGGCACGGACCATAGTTCTGCTCAGCGGCGCGGACGGCTCGAAGAACAGCTTGTGCAGCACCGGCCCCAGGAGCAGTGCGCATCCGGGCAGAACGGGAATGAGATAATAATCCTGTTTGAAGTGCATGCACGACAGGACGAGCGTGGTCACGACCACCCAGTACCACGCGTAAAGCATGGGCCGGCGACGCTCGCTGTAGCGGCGCAGGAAGGGGCCGGCCAGCGCTTCGGGCATGGACAGCAGCCAGGGCGCGGTCAATCCCACCAGGATGGGCAGGTAATACCAGAAGCCATGCGTGGCAGGCCAGATCTCACGGTCTTCCAGGCGATGCAAGTATTCGGCATCCCAAAGCTCCCAGATGTAGGGCACCTCTCGGGAGACCGCCCACATCCACGCAAGCAGGAAGCCGAACGCAATCGGCAGCCCCCACCAGAGTCCCAGATCCGTCAGGCCCGCGCGGAACTGCCCGAGAATGTCGCGGCCCAACGTTTTGGCCGCGCGAGGGGCGGCTCGCAGACCGCCATCGGCCAACCGGGTGAGTGACCGCTCGGTCCACCACCAGGCGGCCAGGGGCAGCGCCACGACGACGAGCGGCATGGGGGCTTTGGCCATCATGGCCAGGCCGAACGCGACATAGAACAACACCTGATGAAGCGTCTTCCGGCGGCCGACGGCCTCGCGTGACCACCAGAACTCGGCATACGCCCATGCGCAGAACGTCGCGAGCAAGGCTTCGCTGGTGGCGTTGAGGGCGAAGGCCATGACGCCGGCGGAGGTGGCGTAGATGAATGCCGTGCACAACCCGATGCTCCGGCCGTGCATGGAGGAGGCGAGCGAGTACAGCAGCAGCACGGTCGCCAGCGTGGCCAGGAGTGAGGGGAGCCGAGCGGTCGCGGTGCTCACGGGCAACCCGGTGACGCCGTCGGCGGGCCCGATCCAGCCGGCGATCGCCGCGAGCCAGGGCGTGAGCGGCGGCTTGAGCAGGAAGGGCAGTTCGAGGTAGTGGGGCACGATCCATTCGCCGTCCTGGAGCGTTTGACGAGCGATCTGGGCGACGATGGCTTCGTGGCTGTTGAGGATGGGGCCGGCACAGAGCAGGGCCAGTCCGAACAGCAACCACAGGCCGCAGATGACGGCCAGAACACGACGCGAACCGGACTGGGAATGCTCCAATGCGTTTTCCTGCAGAAACAAGAGAAACTCGCCCCCGAAGGTCGGCCGCAATCGCCGCCTTCAGTGCGTATTTTCACCAGAGGCGGCGGTCGCCGTCAAATGCGCGATTCGAGGCCAAGCGGCTCTATTGAGTGGCGGCGAGATCGTCGGGAATGGTCACCAACTCGGCCAGACGCGACATGTCTTGCGCGTTGGCCCAGTCGGCGAAGGAACGACCCTTACCGTTCGCAGAGCTGCCGCGGGCTTCCGCTTCATCGGCCTGCCACGCTCGGATGAGCCGTTCGATGGCCAGGTGGATCAGCTCGGCAGGCACCTTCACCTTCTTGGTATCCTCGGTGCAGATGAACCGGCCGAACTCGGGCCGCACACCCATGCGTCCGCCGACGAGCACGTGGTAATGCTCGACGCCCTTGACGCCCTTGTAGGTGAAGAGCGTGCCTTGCAGGCCGATGTCGGCGATCTGGTACTGGGCACAACTGTTCGGGCAGCCCGAGACCGAGATGAAAACGGGCTCGGTCATGGGCACCTTCTGCTCGAGGTACTCGAGAATGCGTTTGGCCCGGTCCTTGGTCTCCACGATGGCGAGATTGCAAAACTGCGTGCCCGTGCAACTGATGAGCTGCTGACGCAGCGGATGCGCGTTCACGGGGAGTTCGAGATCCTCGAGTTCCTTGCACAGGTCGGCGGTCTGGTCGGGCCGGATGTTGAGCAGAATGATATTCTGCTTGATGGTGGTGTTGATCTGCCGCCGCGGATCCTGGCCGTATTTTTCGGCCAAGTCGGCGATGCGAATAAGCTGATCGCCGGTGAGCCGGCCGCGGGCGATGGGGATGCCCACGTAGTTCAAACCGTTGCGAAGCCGGCCCACGCCCACGTGGTCGTCGTTGCCCGCTCCGTCCGGTCCGACGATGCTGTCGTCGTGTTCGAGCTTGTAGCCGAGGTAGTCCTCGAGCTGGTCGCGGAAGGCTGCCCAGCCGATTTCCTGCACATAGAACTTCAGACGAGCCTTGAGCCGGCCCTGTCGAAGCGAACTCTGGTCACGGAAAATGTGGGCGACTTTGCGGAAAATGTCCTTGATCAGTTCGAGATCGGGCGGCACGAACACCCGCAGCGACTGGGCGAAAAACGGCGTATCGCGCAGGCTGCCCCCGACGCACAATCCGAAGCCGCGTTCCGTCTGGCCGTCCGGCCGCTTGCGTTCGACGCCGAACATAGCCACGTCGTTGATCTGCGGGGCGTAGCAATGGATCCGGCAGGCGCCGATGGCCGACTTGAACTTGCGGGGCAGGTTGCTGAATTCCTTGCCGCCCTGGCGGTACATGTCGGCGATGGCCTGCGCGAACGGGCCACAATCCACAATCTCGTCAGCGATCTCGCCGGCCAGTGGGCAGGCAGTGGTGTTGCGGGGGGCATCGCCGCACGAAAACTCCTGGTACATGCCCAGCTTGTTGTAGATGCGGTCGAACAGGTCAGGCACGTCCTGGATGCGCACCCAGTGCAGCTGGATGTCCTGTCGCGTGGTCACGTCGCCGATGCCGCGGCCGTACAGGTTACAGATGGTGCCGATCTCGCGCAGCCGGGGGGCGGTGAGGGCGCCGCCCGGAATCTTGATGCGGCACATGAAGTAGCCGTCCTTGGGCTTTTGACGGTAGATGCCGTACCACTTGAACCGCTCGAAGTCATCCGGCTCGATGGCGCTGTAGTCACCCAATGCGGCGTAGCGGTGGATGTCCTCCCAGACATCCAGCCCGTCCTTGGCCCGCTTGATTTCCTCAACTTGGACCGACTTATTGGTCATGCACGATGCCCTTGGCTGGAGGTTGGTACACAGGGTCCTGGTCCCAATCATAGCGGGCAAGGCTCGGTAAGCCCAGAGCCATTCAGGAATTGCGCGGGATTGGGGCGCTGCCGGCAGGACAGAAAGAAAGACAGGTGGAGTCGAGGGGGAGGCCCTCGTTTCCTCCTGTCTTCCGTCAATTTACATGATCGTTCCGGGATCAGCCGGGCTGCGTGGCCGGGGCCCGCGGCTCGAGCGACTGGCGTGCGGCCAGAGCATCGACGAACTGCCGGAGCTTGTCCATGGAGGCTGGTGCGGCCTTGGCGGCTTCCTGCATGTTCTTGATGCCCGGCTCGCGCATGCCGCTGACGTACTCGGCCCAGCCGAGCAGGAATCGCAGGCGGAAGTCTTCATAGATGTCGAGCTGCTTCTCGAGGAAGGCCCGCCGCCGATCGAGAATCTCCAGGTCGGGCGTGAACGGCTTCAGATCGATCTCGACCGCCTGCGGTCCGGCCATGTCGAAGGCCAGGAACAGACTGTTGACGCTGCTGGTGTAATCGCCGGCGGCAAGCAGGGCCATGCCCCGGCCGAGCAACGGTAGGGGGTTGCGCAAGTCGGTGGCGTGAGCTCGCTCGAAGCGACTTGCAGCGTCGTAGTACTGCTTGTTGGCGAGCAACTCGCTGGCTGCGTCAAGTTCCTTCTTGGTGCGTTCTTCCACCTGTCCGGTGAACAGAGGCAGCGGTCCGCCTTCCACCGGACCGAGACCTCGCCGCAGTGCGTTCTGGCCGGTTGCGGCCTCTTCCGGCTGGCCCAGTGGCCGAGCCAGTGTTCCGGTCGCGGTGTCGCCGGAGACTTCAGGCTCGCCCAAGCGGCGGCTGAGCCGGGCCTGGGTGCCGTCGGAGGGCAGGCCGGTCGGCTGATCGCCGGTGCCGGGCTCGCCAAGAATCGAGGGCGTGCGCCATGGATCGGCGGTCCGCGGCGTGAGTCCGCGATCCTGGAGGCTGCCATCCGTTCCGTCCAGCCGTTGCTGCTCGCCTGTACGCGCGGCTCGGTCGGGCAGCCCGGCCCGCGGATTCACGGTCGGCACTCCATTGACGCCGGCTTCACCCGCGATTTGGGAAAGCGGCACTTGGCGAACGGAGCCAAACAGAGAGCTGTCCAGCAGCCGGCGGTTGACCGGGCCGGTGAGCACGTTACCGGTTTCGACTCGAACCAGGCGGGAATCCACACTCAGAGGGGCCCCCACAAGCCGGTTGCGCGACGCATCCAACGGATTGACCGGCTGCGTGTAGAAGTTGGTTTGCAGCGGCACGTAGCTGGACAGCAGTTCGGATGTTCCGGGCCGATTGAGCCCGCGGAGGATCTGTCCGGTTTCCAGAACCGTGCTCGACTGGGGATAGTAAGGCAGTGCGGTTGCGGTCGGCGCGACACTCAGCCGGCGCAATGTGTTGATGTCCACGGAGTCACGCCGGTAGGTGCTGAGGCGATCGGAGGGCAGCGAGCCGATTTCGCCGCCGATCAGACCGGTGCCGGAAAGCCCCGTGCCGCTGGGCGAGGCGCCGAGGTAGAACGAGTTCGGGTCACGAATGGGCGAGTAGCCGCGGAAGGCCCGGCCGCCGGTCACGTTGCCGGTGACGATCCGGTTGGTGGAGTTGGGCCGAAAAACCGGACCGCCGTAGTTCAAGCCGCCGGAACCGATCCGGTTGTTGGCGTCGAGGACATTCCCGCCCTGGATGTAGTGCTGGCCGAGTGTCGGCGGGCCCGCGGATGCGACGGCGACGATTGCAGCAACCAGCCAGACGTTTCGGATCATGGCACAGCCTCCCTCGACGAGCCGCTGCGGTCCGGTATCGCACGGGGGACAGCCGGACCGCTATCTTCCTGTCAATTATACATTATCGCTCCACTCGGCCCCAGCATTGAATCAAAACTCCTCCCCAGGCGAATGGCACCGGCCCGAACGACACTCCGTCGGCGATCGCCCGAGGCTCGTTCTCGAGCCAGGGCGGCCGACGGACCTCGACTGACAGTTTGGTGTCGTTGGCATTGGGCGGAACCGGACGCGCGTCCTACAATGACTCGATTTATTTAAAGATCGGTTTTTTGGAACAATAGGGAATTCGGGGAGGACAACATGCATCGAGGCATTCCGCGCCGGCAGTTCATGCAGATGGCAGGGGCCGGCACCGTGGCCCTGTGTGCATCGCGCCTGACCGAAGCTCTCGGCCAGCAAACAACGGAAAACAAGGCTAAAGGAGAGAATCGTATGCCGCACACACTTCCGAACTTGCCGTATGACTTCAACGCCCTCGAGCCGTACATCGACGAGCAGACGATGAAGATCCATCACGGCAAGCACCATCAGGCTTACATCAACAATCTGAACGCCGCTCTGGAGAAGCATCCCGATTTGGCGAGCAAGAGCGTGCAGGATTTGTTGGCGGCCATCAAGTCCGTGCCCGAGGACATCCGCCAGGCGGTGATCAACAACGGCGGCGGCCACTACAACCACAGTCTGTTCTGGCCGCTGATGGCCCCCAAGAGCGCAGGCGGCGGAGGTGAACCGGCCGGCCAGATCGCCGAGGCCATCAAGAGCACGTTCGGCGGGTTCGGCAACTTCAAGGAGACGTTCACCAAGGCGGCCACCACGCGATTCGGTTCGGGCTGGGCGTGGCTGAGTCTGGACCCGTCGGGGAAACTGGTCGTGCATTCCACCGCCAATCAGGACAGCCCGGTCATGGACGGCTACAAGCCTATCCTGGGGCTGGATGTCTGGGAGCACGCTTACTACCTGAAGTACCAGAACCGTCGGCCGGAGTACATCGACGCGTGGTGGAACGTGGTCAACTGGAAGCAGGTGGAGGAGAACTTCGGCAAGGCCAAGCGCTGATCGGCCGGCTGCCTCGCTGACGGCTTGGCGAGATCGACACTCTTGGGCGACAAGTGTCGGCCCCTGTCTTGGGTCGACCCAACTTTCGTAGAAATCCGGACCGAAGGGGCCTGGCGATCGCGCCAGGCCCCTTTCGCGTCTACGGGACGCCGGCGGACCGCGGCGTTGATGACCGCGAAGGATCATCACGCTACGCTGCCTTCGGTTGTGCTCCCAGCGATTCAATCAGGGAAGCCATCAGCTTGCAGCCGCGTACACGTCGAAAGCGTTTCTCTGCTGCCAGCAAGTCCGAGGCCGACCGACGTAAACGCATGTCCTTGCTCGACCATCGGTTCACCCGATTCGTCAGCGCTGGCGTGGTGTGAATCGCGCTTTCGATGAGGTTGGTGCTCTGCAGACTCTTGTGAAGCGGATCGGGAATACCCAGTCGATGTACGGTCAGAGTTTCTTCCAAACTCGCGCGCAGCGATGCGGCTGCGGACAAAAGCGGCCAAGCGGTTCAAGAGGACCAAGAGCAGCGTGTACCTGGTGCACCAGGTCATCGAGCGATTGAGCAGGGGATGGCGGCGACTGCGGTCGGCACACCTGTGCCCGACGGTACCACTTCCGTCTTCATCCTCAAAGAAGCAATCGAAGGTGGCGTGAGGAAGAGGACCGGCAGGATGCCCCGAGGCAATTTACACAGGAGTTGACACTACCTCG
>JAKPHF010000005.1 GCA_029550525.1 Planctomycetota bacterium | reverse complement strand
GAGCTGTCCATTCCGCCTCGCGCAGCCGGGTGCCCTCCGGGATCTGCTGCAGAATCAGCAGCCGTCGAAGCTGATAGTACGCCTGCTCCCGCTTCGACGCGTCGTCGGAGAAGCTTCGCAACAAGCTCAGAGGTCGGGCATTCTCGTCCATCTCAAATGGCAGCGTAGTGAAAAGCACGCTGCTTGTAAAGCGCTTTTTGCCCGCCTCTCTTACAGAGAAGGCCGCCCAATCAGCGTCGGCTGATGAGCGGCCTTTCCTCCGGTTCGATGCCCAAGCGAATTAGTGGCAGTTCGGATCGGCCGGAACCCCCGCGCCGCTGGCACAGCCCGGCACGTAGTTCGGGTCGCTGGGCTCCAATCCGTTGCCGGTGAACGCGGTCAGGTCGATCATGTCAATCATCCCGTCGCCGTTCACGTCGAAGCATTCGCACAACGGATCGTCGCTGTTATGCTGGCCGGGCTGGCTGAGGCAACGCTGGAAGTAGGCGAAGTCCGTCATGTCCACGTCACCGTCGCCATCGGTGTCGCCGTACTGCTTCGGGCAGCATTGGAATTGACCGCACGTCGTGCCGACGCCGTCCCAGCGACCATCCGGGGTCGCCAGGCATGTGGCCTGGTCAGTGATGGTGCAAGTGCCGTCCTTCCGGTTGCAGCAGGCACCGTTCACCGTGTCGATGTACTCCAGGACGCCGTCCAGCAGCGACATGGAGTCCATGATCGTGCGGCGGTAGCCTTCGGTCGCCGACGAATACGTCAGACACTGCTTGGGTGTACCGCCGACCTTGCATTCACCCGTGTCCTTGTCCAGCTCGCAGCCCGGCCCGACGCCCCAGCGGATCTTGTTAAAACCGCCCTTGTAGACACGCGGCACCGTGGCATGCCATTGCTTGGAAACCCCCTGGCCATCGAAGTTCCGGGCGTAGATGAGAATGTTGTTGGTCGTGATCTTCAGGTAAACCATTGTGTCGCCGCCGTGCGTCACAAAGTCGTTGCTGGTGCCTCCGGGCTGCATGTGTTCTTCAGGCGGCCACTGGTTGTATCCGTCAGCCAATCCAGTGAAACGGCCGGCCCGGAGCTGCTGCCACTTGTTTCCGTCGAAGACCGCGAAGTGGTTGTTGGTCGGCACGTGAGCCGTTGCGCAATTGTACTTGCACGGATCGGTATCCATGATCGCCAACAGACCGAAGGCGATGCTGGCCCAGGTCTTGCCCGTGCCCGTCTCCGGGTTGTAGGGCGGGATGAGAGCGGGGCAGTTGTTGTTGAGCCAGGCCAAATCCTGGCCATCCACGCAAGCGTCGTCATTGAGGACGCGGGCCTGCTGGCAAATCACCGGGTAGGGCCCTTGCGGGCAGTATTCCGGGTCCACCTGACCCTTGGGTGGAGCGACCGGGTTGCCGCGCCAGACGTAGTCGGTTGGGGCGGTGTCGTCGTTGAAGGAGAGCTCCACGTAGGAGTTATTGTACGGCGCATGTGGATTGTCCCACGTGCCGGATCTGAGATAGAAAATCAGGGTCAACGGGTTCTCATCGGTGCCGTTAACAGCATTTCTGACGCCCAGGCCGCGAGCCTCTGCCATGGCGTTGATGCGGTCGGTCAGGTCATAGGTGAACTGAGGCATGGAGTGGTAGCTCCCGCCGGTTCCCCAGGTGTAATTCGCCTGGGCGCTCATGAAGAGCGTCTCGCTGATCTGGCCTGCTCCGTAGCATTTGTCGTCCCGGGCGCTGCCGCCGCCGTAGATGATGTCGAGGCGCCCTGGCTCAGCCTCGATGCCGCGCGGGCTGGTGATGACCGGGCAGTCATTGCTCACCCAGTTGGCTCTGGCCAGGTCGCTGTTGGGAGCCTGCCAGGACGTGTCATCGCAATTCGGTGCGACGGGCGGTATGACCACTTGGGGCCAGAGCCGGTTGCATTGATCGGGGGTGTCGTCCGGATCCACCGCGCCTGCAGGAATCGGTCCCCCTTGCCACAGCGTGCCGTTGGGGTAGGCCGGGTTGTCCTTGTTGTCGAAGGCCCACTGCGTGTAGAAGTCGAACGGGTCTGCCCAGAGAATGCGTTCGCAAGCCGGATCCCCTCCAGGCCGAACGACGGCGCCGTGCGCTGCCGGTCCGATGATGCCGATGGTACATAGACAGGCTACGGTACACATCGCGAAGGTACGCTTCACAGCTTTTCCTCCCTTGCTTGTTGTATCGGTGCGCTCTGCCCGCCCGGCCGGCGCGCCGACGCTACATCCAATATTGCGCGACCCAGAAGCTCGAACTTCTGGTTCCCACGCAGTGCAGCCAACGTGGCCCGACAGACCCGGGCTGTCTCGCACGGCTCATGCGGGAAACAGCCTCTCGCTTCCCATTAGGATGTGGACGTTGCAGAATGAGACGCTTTTCCCATATATAGTCTACATGATACACGTGCTTTTGTCAACGAAAAACAGCTTCATTTACCCCCATTTGAGCCCTTGGACGTCTTATGGGGCCCCTTCGCCGCGGCGGGTCCCGGTGCCGGGTCAGATAATCGCGACGCGAGCAGGGCAACGCTTGAACACGCATCCTCTGCAGGTCAATGCTTCTGCGGGCCCCACGCCGTCCCGACGTTCTGAGTCGGCTCAAATTCACATGATTCTATCTTAAATTTGGTTGACAAAAGAGTCCCGTCCCTGTAGACTCTGCACGAAGAGGGGCATTTCTGGCTGTCAGTTTCGTGCGTTGAGAGGAGGGAGGGGGAAAGCGTACTTTCGTGGGGATTGGAGCGGTGGAATTCTCCACCCGGACATTTCTTTGTGGTCGTTTTGAGCCTCGAATCAGAAAGTGAGAGGAGGAGAGCGATGAAGAGACTCTTGGTGAGTGCACTTGTCATAGGCGCGGCGTCGTCGGCGTTCGCCGCCGGCTTCTACGTCCTGCCGGGAGAGGGGGAGTTTCCCACCTATTCTATCAGCTATACGGTGGCAGCCACGCCAGACGGAAAGGCTTACGTGAGCGGTCAAGCCCATGACGGGTCCGTGTACCGGTCGGCCTACTGGACGTATTCGAACGGTTCCGTGTCCTCTCCCACGTTCCTCCCAGCCAATAAGGGGGGGACGATTTCAACAAACTCGTTTGCCCTGGATGTCTTCCCGGATGGCAGCCTCGTCGTGGCGGGCCGGCACGGAGCGGCCGGGACCGGTGGCGCTGCTACCTGGACGAACAAGCCCGGTGCGGTCGGCCAGGATGCCAATGGTTGGCGCACCCACTTCCTCAACAATGAAATCGGCAACACCGGCACGCACATCGCTATGCCGAACACGATGCGGGTGGCGAGCGACGGTGTGAGCTATTACGCGTTCGGCAAGAGCAGCAACAGCCAGGTTGTCGGTACTTGGCTGGTGAATACGACGACCGGAGAATCGACGTGGGATGCCTTCGGTGGCATGAGCGGATCGTCGAGCGTGAACAGCATCACTCCGACCGGCATCGCCGTCGGCACGACTCGCAACGCGGCCAACGTCGTCAACGGCTACGTACATACGTCCAGCGGCACGACGCTCCTGCCCGTGCCCGCCGGTGGCGACGGCCGGACCGAGGCCTATGACATCGCGGGAAATGGTAACGTCATCGTCGGCGCGGCGATGTACGGCGGCATTCTCTATCAGTCCTACTGGTACAAGAGCGGTGATAGCTGGGTGGCCGAGTGGCTCGAGGACGTTCCGGGTGCCACCTCCACCTGTGCCGCCCTGGCGGTGAATGAGGATGGCACGCTTGCCGGTGGCTATGGGTATATCAACGGTGTCTATCATGCCTGGATTTGGGATCTGACCGAGCTCAACCAGTACGGCCAGCCTGTCGGCATGCCCCTCGGGGACTACTTGGCCGGATACGGGATCAGCGGCCTGCCTGAGGGCCTGACGATTGCGAACCGTATCACGTCCATCAAGACGGTCAACGGTGTCACCTACATCACCGGCTACGGAAACGGTGGTAATGTCGGCTTCCTGGCCGTCGTGCCTGAGCCCGCCACCGCGATCTTCGTGCTCCTCGGTGGCCTGGCCCTGGTGCGTCGTCGTCGGTAATCGCCGAGGCGGGCGGTACGCTCGCCCACTCAACGCAAGATACGACAGGCCATGCGTGCTTCGGCACGCATGGCCTGTTTGCATTTTGGCGCGGGTCCTCAACTGGCCGCGTTGGGGCCGCCATCGGCCACATGGACGCTCAGCGTTTGCGGCGCTGGCCCACCCAAAGCCGCGCCGTCCCCCACGACGGATGATCGGCCGGATCGGGGCGGGCCGAGATTTCGAATCCCAGCTCTTCGAGAATCGCCAGGGCTTTATCCCGCGTCACATCGGGAACGGGGCCGTCCACTGCCAGCAGCCAGACCCGATTACTGAGTGTGGACGCCGCCTGGCGAATCACGGCGTCGTAATCCACACCGGGGATCGCGCAGGTCCCGCCGCTGGCCGGCATGGTGGTCACGGCCATCTGCCGTTGGGCGGCGTAATGCTTCACGGCTGCCGATGCCATCAACGTGGCGAGGATCGGTTCACCCGGACGCCACTCGCTGTCGATCGTCCGCAGCAGCGCTGGAAAGTCGTGATACGTCCACGCGGTGTGCCGGCCCGGCCTTGCCATCAAATGCACCAGCGGGACGGCCGACAGCGCCAAGGCGAGCACGAGGCCCGGCCCGCCTCGCTGCATGACCACGATCGAAAGACCGCGGCACAGGTGCACGAGGCCTGCCGCCATGGCCAACACGAGCGGACCCACCCACATGACCATGAGCCGCGGATTGCCGAACGGATATCGCCCGGCCATCGCGGCCAGGAAAAGAAGAACCCATGGGCCGAGTACGATGATGCTCATCTCCGCTCGGCTTCGCCGCGGCCAGCTCCACAGGCCGATGAGCACGCACAGCCAGACGGCGCCCGTGACCAGCGCGGGGAGGACCAATTGGTCCGCCCGGACAGCGGCGAGGTATTGCGGCACGACGATCAGGTAGCTCGTGAAGATGAAGTTTGTCGCGGTGGACAACCAGCTCTCGACCGCCAGGGGATTAATGAACCACCAGGATGCGAATTGCCGCAAGCCGGGATCGCTGGCCTGCGCCGAGGCCACGGTTCGCAGCAGCACGAACGTGGAGAGAGCGAGCGTGGCCAGGGCGAGCAAACCGATCGGCCGGAGTTTACGCGATCCGCCCCGGTGCGGCGGCAATCGCAGCAGTACGACCATGAGCGCGACGGCACCGAACACGAACCCGTATCCCAGCCACGGGCCGACGCCGCACACGATCAGCATGGCGGTGACCAGCGGAACGGACGTGCGGGGACTCCGGCGCAGCCGAAGCACCATCCAGGCCAGTGCCAGAAACAAAAACGCCTCTACGCCGTATTGCTTCAGTTCCCGCGACCAGACAATCAGCATGGTATTGCCGGCCGACAACGCCACGCCGGCTAACTGAATGCTGCGTGGAACGCGCAGTGTCCGCAAGATCAGATAGCTGAGCGGCGGAACCAGGAGCCCGGCGATCAGTGGCACCAGACGCAAGCCGATCTCGGGGCGGAACCCAAGGCCCGAACTGACTTTGCCCAGAACGGCGAACAGCGGCGGGAGCGGCAGTTCCGTTTGCCGAAGCAATTCGCCGTATCCGCGCGAGAGGATCGCATCAGCAACCCACGCCTCGTCGCTCCAGAACGGACGTTCACCAAAGTGCACCACACGTCCGTAAATGCCGGCTACCAGCACAACTGCGACGCATAGTGCGAAAACAATCCGCGTGTGCTTCGACATACTATGTCTTTCGGCAATCCACTGCGTCGGACGCGAAGAACCGCCACCTCCGGTTCGGTCCTGATGTTATCGGCCGGCCTGGGAGCCGCCGTGATTGGCGGGATCGGGGAGCGGGCGCCTCGCCCGCATCAGACGGGCAGAATGCGCCGTCGTTTGAACCGGCGGCGAGCCTCAAAAGAAAAACCGCCGTCGACCTGCCCAACGGCAAATTCGGACGGCGGTTCTGATGGGCCCAGAGGGATTCGAACCCCCGACCAAGCGATTATGAGTCGCCCGCTCTAACCACTGAGCTATGGGCCCGCAGCACCGGCCAGTATATCACAGGACCGCGCGCTTTTCAGGGGTACGACCGCATAACCCCTGAG
>JAKPHF010000070.1 GCA_029550525.1 Planctomycetota bacterium | reverse complement strand
ACAGGGAAGACGATGAACGGAGACTGGTACTGCTACGTGCTTCAATGGGGCCACGCTCGGTAGAGCGTGGAAACTGTCGCCGATTTCCTTCGCGGTGAAGGTGATCGGCACGCTTCAATGGGGCCACGCTCGGTAGAGCGTGGAAACGCGGTTCGTCGATCTGGGCTGATGACATTTTCGAGTTGCTTCAATGGGGCCACGCTCGGTAGAGCGTGGAAACAGCCGTTCTCGCAACGCCCTGGCTAGGCGGGTGTTAGAGCCCGTGTTTCGAGGGGTTGTCGAAAGTTGGCTGTGGATCGCATCCAAAAACATCGGCTCATTCTCCGAAGTCTTTACTTGTCAAAGACCTCGAACGGGCCCCGGGTTTAGCTCACCACCTGGCCGCTCGCGGGCCGAGGCGGATCGGGGCTGGGCACGCAGCCGGCCACCCGGGCAGGAACCGTCGCCGGGGTGCCGCTCATACGACCTGCACCCGGGCCCTCGGATTATAGCTCATCCCCAAACAATCGAGAATATTCTCCAGCGGATTCGTGATCTCGCCCAGATCGAGGATAATCACCTGGTCGTCCCGGCAATTGATCACCTCCAGTAGCTTGCCGCGAAGACTCGCAAGCTCCTGCGGGTTGAGCTCACAGAAGAACACGCTGAATTGCACGTGTTCGCCTTGCCCCATGAGCATCTCGAACACTTGCGTGCGACGTTTGTCGTCGCTGATGTCGTACGCAATCATGTAATGTCGGCGAGCCATGTCAACGAGTCACCACGCTTTCGTATCTCGGCACATCCCCACGCAACCACCGCGCCAGCAGCCTGGCCTGCACACGGATGACCGCCCGCCACGCACAGCGATACTCGAACACCGGATGCGTCACGAGCTGATCCAGCCGTGCCTCATACGCCCGGATCATCGCCTTGCGTCCGGTGGCGTTCAGCATGCAGCCGTTCGCCGATCGCGTGAAATCCCGCGATCGCACCATGCCCGTGTTCACCGCGGTCACCACCGCCGAATCGACCACCAACGCCCGGAAGGGTTCCATCAGATCCAACGCCAGCGACGGCCGTCCATGTCGCGGCTGATGGTACAACCCCCACCACGGATCAAGCCCCTCGGCCAGCAGGGCCACCGTCGCTTCCTTCGCCAGCAACGCATAGCCGAATGACAGCATGGCGTTGACCGGGTCGCGCGGCGGACGCCGATTGCGCCGAGCAAAATCCCACTCGGCGTCAAAATCCTTCGGCCGCAGCATGCTCGAGAAGTGGCGGAAGTAGATCGCCGCCAGACTGCCCTCGAGCCCGAGCAGCTGGTCCGCCGCCGTCGCCTGCGGGATGCGGGCGATCAGATCGGTCATGTCCTCGAGGGCCCCGGCCGGCGCCTGGCCGTTGCGACGAAGCAGCGTGCGCTGATTCGCGCCTTTGGCCGCCACCAGATCCTTCGCGAATTCCAGGCACCGCTGCCGATCGCCGGCCGTGGCGAACTGGGCGGCCCGGTCGTACGCGTTCCGCAGCGTGATGCCGTGCGTGATCCCGTAAAACCAGTGCCCGGAGGATAGGTGAACGATGGGCACGTCGGCCTGGCACAGAAGTTGTACCGTCTGGGCCGAGATGGATACGTTGCCGCAGATCACCACCTGGCTGACGTCCTTGAGCCGTGCACGGCCAATCTCTTGCGAGCCTTTGCGAACGACCAGTACCTCGCGGGTCTTGCCGATCGTCGCGCCCTGCTCCTGCACATAGAACGGCAGAGCATCATCGCGGACGGGATAGAGCCGGCGAGGCTCGGCGCCCGTGGGGCGTGCAATTACGGCATCTTCGTCCACCGCCTCCGACAGCGTTTTGAGGATCAGCGTCTCATCCGGCAGGCAGATGCCGTTCAGCGAGCAGCCGAAGCACTTCGGGCTGTCCTCCAGCGGTGGCGGCATATCCCGCCGGTTCGATGCCTCGCGAGCCTGGCGGATGAGCTCGCGCGTCCGGATTTCGAGCTCGGGCGTGAACGGCACATCGACGCGGGTCCGCGAGCCGGCGAAATAGAGTACGCCATGATCGCAACGGTAGCCGTGCTCGCGCAGCAGCAGGCCCTGCGCCATCAGTTGAACCCGCTCGGGCTCGTAACAGCGTTCGGGCGTCTGGGGTACGCGGCCGCGTTTGGTCTCGACGGGCACCGCCTCGTCGCCTGCCGTGGAGACCAGGTCCAGCTTGGCCGAGATACCGAGCGTCGGACTGTCGAGCGGTACGGATCGGCTGATCGTCGGCGGCGCGTCGCCGTCGTCCGGCGTTTCATCGTCGCGCGTCTGCGTGCGGTCGCTGTCGCCGCCGCCAAGCGTGTCCCCGTTGCCGTCCGGACCGCCGGCCGCCGACGCCTGCCCGTTGCCGTCGGCCGGAGGCAGGATGTGATCGAGTGCATCGACTCGCCGATGCACGGCCTTCCCCTCGACGGTGTACACATTGTCTGCCCATCGCCCCTCGACGTGCATGAGGTGAAACAGCCGTGGGCAGTACGCGAATTCGTTCAGCATCCGGACCGGCAACAGCGCATCGTCATCCGGCTCCGGTCCGAGCCCATCGAGCACGGGCCCCTCGGCCACGCGACCGTCGCCCGCGGCGGCACCGCCGGAAGCCGAAGCGTCGGCCGGTGGGCCGGCGGGGGATGCGACGGCTACCTCCGCAGCGGTTGTGCGGGGGGTGGTCGCAATCGGAGCGGTGGCAGGGGAGTCGGCCGCGGACGCAGCGACGCCTGGCGACCGAGCCGCGACTGCCGATGGAGCCGCCAGAGCAGGGCAGATTGCGGGTGGCGTAGCCCCATTGTTGTCGGTGTCTGCCAAGTTGCCCGCGGGTGGACTGGCCGCAGCGGGGGAGTCGGTCCCAGCCAAGCCGTCCACACCACCATCCGTGGCCGCGGTATCCGAACGACGGCCTCTCGCCGCCGCCTCCGCCGATTCGCGAAATGTGACGCTCATGAGAGGGCTCCCAAGGGCCCTCCATGGCCAGTGACTGCAGTCCTGTGCCACTCTTTACCTGACCGCTGGCAAGAACAATCCCATCCCAAAATGAGACGAATGGCCGATGCAGATCGGGCCTCGAACAGGGACATCAAAGATCAGTCGGAAGGCGCCGGATGGGCGCAGACCACCGTCATCTCCCGATTTCTGGCGAAACCGTTTGAATTGAATAGGACGCAACTGGCGGTCGGATTTCTTCTCGCTCACCCACTTCGAGGGATCAATTCGAAAAGTGCCATGATCATCGTCCGGTGGTTCGATCGCCGCGATAGGTGGCAGGTCTTTTCGACACTCAGCCAACAGCTGCCACTCCCGGCGTATGGCTTTCTCCAGGAAGTATCGGATTGGTTGACGTCGTTCGCCTCGATGTGGATGAATGGTCGCGATGAACGGGGTAGCTGATACCCATTCCCGACTCGGCCGAAGCGGAAACGGAACGTACTCGTCAGCCGGGCCCATGCCCAGGAGAACCAGACGCAACGGGTGCGACTGGTCCTTGAATGTGAGCTCACGCAGACGATCAGCCGCTCTCAGTTCATCGTGGCCAAAACCGTCTGCAGCGTAAATGGTGAGGTGATCGAGCCGCCCGTCACCGTCTTCGTCGGTGGGTAGATAGTAGGCATGCCCATGGCCACGGAGCGGATCCCCTTTTTTGTCCTTACCAGACAATATCGAAGATCGTCCACGTACGCCGTTGACCGCCGTCAATCGACCATGCCAGCACATCAGTGCTTTGCGGGCCAGCTCTGCAACTGGGAGCGTATCGGTGATCAGCGGAAGAACGTTCGAGTCGAGTAGAAAACGAATAACCTGTATACGGCTGGCGCTGGCGGTGTGCGTTGTCGTGCGTGCCGGCCGGACTTTGAAGCAATCGCTCGGTCGCGAGTACTGGACCCAACGCGAACCAGGTGGGTCGGACCATCGCTCGTTATGTAGTTGAAGGGTTTCCATGCATAGGTTCCAAGCGGGGTCGTAGATGCTCTGACGTTCTTCCAGGATCTGCTTGTTCTTTCCGCGGCCTTCCGTGCGCTGAACTACCTTGACAACGTGGTCATCCTTGAATGCCGAGGCGGGATCTGGGCAAAGCAGCCGGACGACTTCGTCCTCGGGAGAAACGCCCTCGTCGTTGATGGGCCGGCACACACGTCTGGCTTGCCGCGGCCCTTCTGGCAGCAACTTAGCCTCGCACCAGGATTCTGCCCGCCCCAGTGTGTTGAGATTGGTCAGAATACGGGCGAGCGTGTCCCGTTGGGCTTCGCTGAGTGATGCTTTAGGCCAATGCGCAACGAGAGGGGCCGGACGCCATCCGCCATCTCCGTTCGGCCTTCGTCCCACCGCTACGAAGGCATCGAAGACCAGCGTGCGGTCATCAGGGCCCTTCTTGTACCAGGGCATGTAATGACGTGTGTGCCCGGTGGAGGCCGGCGGGAGTTCAAACTCCGGATCTTCCGCAGCGAGAATCTCCAGGATAGGCTTTACTTCCGACTCCTCCAACTCGGGTAGCGTGCGTTTCCACGTCGCCACGATGGCGCGGAGGATTCGCCACGGCGAAGGCGGCCATTCGACGACCCCCTCGTTGACATGTCGGCCCCACGGGGTGGCATGGTAACGGCCGCTGAGGAACTCGAAGGAAATGGCGATCATGCCTCGTTATCCTCTTGTTCGGCGGTATCGGACTCATCAGTGCCGCCAGGGCCGGAGTCTTTGCCGCGTTTCTTGCCTCGTTGTGTGCTGTTGGGCGTCCACTCCAGCAACGTGATCGCCGGGTCTGCAAAAAGTCTTTTTGAATGGTCTTCTTGCCTTTTGTCGGCGTCCCTAATTGCCTTGATCAGGCCCTTGCACTCCTCGAGAAGTACATCCGCTTCCGGAATGTGCAACCCAGAAGGACGAGTAACGTTCAATTCGCCTTTGACCTCGAGGTCGCAGGCGGTACGCAATCGCAGGCCGGTCGACAAGAAAAGGCGGATCTTGAGCAGAGACAACGCGATCAAGAGTTTCTCTGGATCTGACCATTCGGAAGGGACACCATCCCGTGTTGGTGCAGTGTGTCCAAGTCCGTAACCACGCAGCAGCGCAAGATCCAGATTGAAATATGCCTTGATCTGTCGTGCTACGAATTCGGTACGGTGGAACAGGACATTTCCCGCGCCTTCTTTGAGTTCGGGCTGCACAATGTTGTTCTTGACACCACCACTTTCCGCTACCTGAACATCGCTGGCCTCGATGAAGCCAGAGAGAACACGCGTCGCTCGGAGCCGGCCACCAATCTCCTCAAGGAAACAACCGTGAATGAGGCTGTTGGGATCGTACTTAAACAAGCCGGCGTAGAACTTTTTCCAGTCAACTCGTCCGTCCTTTTGATAACCAATTTCCGCGGCGAACTCCTCGCTAAACGGCTTCTCTGCGAGCTGTCGCTTCTCGCTGCTGGACAAGAGGCGCCGCGTATCCTTCATTATGTACTCGGAGTTGATCCGGTGCGCCTCCAATATGGAGTTGGTCAAGTGATTATTGTTCGCATCAGTGATCTTGATGTAGGGCAGGCCACGCAGTCCGGCGATCAAATCTTCTGCCGCTGGGTCCCAGCACGCCAGTTCCATCCGGTTCGCCACCGATTGGGGCGATTCGACCAGGAGCATGTCCGTGTTGTCCGGCAGTTTGTATCGAGCAGGTCCAAGGTCAGCAAAGCCGGTGGGTTGGAAGCGGTTGCCTTGAAGCGGGGCAAGCTCAGCTTCCAACAGCAAACGGGGATGATTCGCCAGAGCCTTGTAGTCGATGTGTTTTTCATTGCTCATCAGGATTCTCCCTTATTTGTGAGGGCGATTGAGGAGTTTTTCCTCGGTATCTTGTTTGCCGATGACCATCTCTACCAGTTGAGCTACCGCGGTATCATCGATGGGAATTAGCAGCGCAGCGGCCAGACGCAGCCGATCGATTCCAGTGTCTCCAATCCGAGCAAGTTCCTCCCAGTCGCGGTCAAGCATCCGACGGCCCCGAAGCGGTTTCGGCATCGGAGAGAGTCCTGAAGCGCGCAAGCGGCGCGTAGCGAGCGCGCAGGCTTCGCCGAGGCGCTTGCTCTGCAGCAAGTACAGAATGGACGGTTCGGGCCGGATGACAACGCCGCCGGATTCGTCGTCACGTAATAGATGGGCATGAACATTCCCATCAATGGTTCGTTGTATGACAAGCGGACGAGGAAGGAACAAGAGCTTCAGGAGCGCGTATGCACGCGGTAGGGCCACCCCGTCAGCTCCGTGGGAATCACGGCCGTGGGAATCACGGCCCCTGTGTGACCACTGCTGGCTGTCGACCAACATGAGCCCCCAAAGCAGTTCTTCGATCCGATTGTCATCGACATCGCCGTTTATGAATGCGCCAACGGAATCGAGTGGTACAGTGTAGGGAGAGAAAAGGGGAAGATGCTCGCAGCCGGTGCGAGCACCGTCGATCATGCGTCGGATCAGAACGTTGGTCATGTTGACGGTCAAGTCGGCGGCGTTCCACACGACGGACAGACTTGTGTCTGCCCATTTCGTGTGACGCTTCCCCCACGTCACAGGCTCGAGATTGGTCCGAAGTGGGCCGATCTTTGGCTGGATATTGGCAACTGGTAAATGCTGAACGCCCGCCAAGGCGTGAGCAATCGCGAACTCTGCTGATTTATCGTTGACCGCCCCGATCCAGGCCGCCGACAAACGGTCGATGGGATGGGACGGGACCTTGCTTTGTCCGATCTTGCCAGGCGTCAAGGCCATTTCTCTTTCAGCCCGCCCCAGCGCGATGAGGATGCGTTGGAAGAAGCCCCGATGTCCGTACTTGCAGAAGTCCACGACTGCCGATTCGATTGCACGAAGGGCTGACGCAAATCGTGGGTTGGGCCTGCCCGACTTATTTTCTCCTCCGCTGGTTTTCACTGCATAGCGAAAGCGATCGAGCCAGGGATCAATCTCCCTGAGAAGATTAACGTGTTTGCGGGGCACAACACGCAGGCACCCTAGCGATGCTGCGGTGTTGTAATTGTCACCTCCCACCCGGCCCTTCAGGATGGCGTACCGGCAAAACGCATCGATTCCACGATCGACCCCCAAGGAAACGGCTGCTCGGGCCATGTCCGTTCCTGTCCTTGCCGGACGTGGACCGCAGTCTGCTCGACCTTCCCGGAGCAGAGCAAGGATCTCCTCGGACAACGCTGGACGACCCCAGAGAGGAAGCCACAGTTCCGTTCCGCTCGATTCCTTGTCGGAAAGACCGCCTTGGGGTGTGGCCGAAACCGCCAGTTGGAATGGAAATGCGTCGACACTGGGGCCGTCGGCGCCCAGACGCTTAGCTACTGCACCGGCGAAGCTAATCGCACCTTCGAGCGAGAGAATCACGTTCCACGGGTTGGAGAGCGAGTCGCGCTCCATCCCCTGAGTAGCATTGGGCCCGCCAACTGCGCCAGAGTCGAAAAGGGATGACGTGCGGTTTAAGACCAGGCGATTGGTCCCTCGTTTGTAGAGGGCTGCACATAGCAATTCCTGGCTGATCTCGATTGTGCTGTGAGCAGGTTGACGACGCCCGTGCTCGCGTTGATCGTCGAAGTCCGGCAACACGTCCCATAGATTCTGCATGAAGTTGTCAGAGAAATGTGTGTTGCCGTCGTTGCCGCCGCCACTACCGAGAAGGGGAGAGAATTTCTCCACAGTTCCTGCGGCCGCGGCGTCCAGCCACTCGACAAGGAGAGGCTCATCACAGATAGAGCGAAGCTGTTGGATAAATCGCCACTTGTTCTTCTCCATGTGGCTTTTCGTGCCGATTCCACATCGATCTAATGTGACCTTGCAGGCACGTAACGATCGGCGATAGTGCTCGAAGCGATCCGTCTGCGTAGCAAGCAGCGCTTCGATCACCCGGGATGATGTTGGCGTCGCACGGAATGTGGTCGGCCGCGCCTGCCAATTCACGCCAAAAAAGTCATTGCCGCTCCAGGGCACCACGATGGGGGTCGGCTTGTACTCCTCGAGGAAAAACCGCAGGAGTTCGTCTGAGTCGAGGGTGGATTGAAGCCAAAAAACGCCATTCTTCCACCATCCTCGGACGCCAGGGTCTTTTTGCTGGCTGACCAGCCGAAGTATGCCCAAAGCCTTGAGGTAAGCCATTAGCGGCTCGGGTGTGCACCCGGACAATCTGAGGTTGTGTGTTGGCTCATTCATGTTGGGGATCCTCCCCGTTCGTACCAATTCCGGCTGGCGGGCCAGCTACCAGGTCTTGTGTCTCGGCCAGCATGCTCCCACGTGCATCCGCCGCCCGCAGAATGGCCTCCAGGTACGCCAGCCGGAAGGGGCCGATCGTGTCACGAAGGCGAATCATGCGCTCTGCCCACGACGGCTGACCCGCGAAGGGAGGAGCCTGGCAGAGACCTATTTCCATCGGCTCGAGCGAGAGTCTGAGCGGGGGGGCCTTGATTGGCGAGCCGTCGGCTGCATGGCCGAGAACGGTCTCCGGCAACGGGTCGTCGTCCCACACGCCGCGCGCAAAGCGTTTATTGTCGGCAGGCTTTCCATCCGGCTTGCGGGGACGACCCTCGTTTGGCAGCGAGCGTATCGAGAGTCGCACTTTTCCGTGATGGGCGGCGACAAGATAGGCAACGAGGTTCAGTTCATCATCGGCTAACTGTTCCACGCCGAGTTCTTCATGGGGACGTTGTAATACGGCCAGCGCGGACGCGAGCTCGTGCCGGAAGCATCGGCGGAACCCATGGTCAGCCTTACCGTGGAGCGTCCAGAACCCTTTGGGGGCCTTGGCAACGTCCCTACATCCTGCCCACTCCTTCCATCGTCCATCGCGCTTCGGCCGCGGTTCCTTGTCTGTGAAGAGTTCTCCGTCACTAATCTTGATCTGGAACGCCTCGTGGCTCTTTCCGAGGTCATGCCAGCGTGCACTCAGGCATAACAGATGTGCCTCCCTGGGGGAGACATCAACCTTGGGCAGAATCGACGCAAGCTGTGTACATACATGGTCAGTGTGCTCCGCAATCGACTGGAAGCTTCCGGTGATTGAAAGACCCTCGTCATCATACTCATCGTCATCGCGCGGCTGGGCCTGGTCATCGCGCGGCTGGGCCTGCAATGATGTCGCTACTGGAGGCACCGCTCCAGCATGACTAATGCCCCAACCGTAGCGCGGGTCGTAGCCCGGCGTTAGCAGCAGGCCGTCCTTTTCCTCGGCGTGAATGAGATAGACCTGGCCGGGATAAATGACCTCAGGCCTCACCCAGTGGCCCCCGAGTTGGTCCCAACGCCAGACACTTCTATCACGTTGTGACGCAAACCGATGCAATTGCTCGACCGGTACGGGGCACAGTTCGCCGCGATCTACCTTTCGCCATTCCTTGTCTTTGGGCGGTGCCTTACTGTTCCATGACCGCCAGAACACGCGTACATCGCTGGTCTCGATCTCGCGAACAAAGCGGTCGATGTCGATGTCATTGCCTGCCAAGTCAGGCGTTGTGTCGAACAAGTCAATGAAGTCCCTGCGGCGGATGACCTCCTTATGTTCGAATTCCAGGTTCACTGCTGGAAGCCGTTGAAGACCGACGTCCCGCTCGTGTTCCGGCCTCTTGCCAAATGCCTGGAGTCGGTTCCGGGCTTCATCGAGGACCTCGGCGGGGTAGGGGGCGGCATGTTTGCTCAAGAGGTCAATCCAGAAAACCTGCGCGGCCTGGTTGGCTTCCCCCCGTCGATTGCAGCGACCAAATCGCTGAACCAGCGACGCCCACGGCGCCAGCTCTGTAAACAGCGTTGTCGCGCTCACATCGACACCAGCTTCAATCACTTGTGTGCTGACGATAATCGTGCCGCCGGGCGGTGGAGCCCCCAGAGCGCTTTCGATGGCAAGCTGCCGTTCTGCCGGGCGAAACCGCGAGTGCAGCAAGACCAATGTGGGCTTTGCCTCGGGAGCGAGCTCCACATCTGCCGGCGTGCACCTGCTTCGTGATCTCCTCCTCCCCGCACTCGTGACTGCATCCAGAGCCTTGAATAGCGTGCACGCTCTCTCGACTGTATTGAGGACGACGATCGTCCGCGTACCCGGCTTGTGAGCGGCAAGAATCTCGGTTGCCAGACGCCCCGGGTCAGCGCTACTTGCTCCGGCTTTCGTGAGCGGTCTCGCCGCCTTCCAGCGATCCAAAATCGCCTGGCGAGAGTTCTCACCTAGTCCGTCGGCTTTCAACTCTTCTTCGACGTCGAACGTAAGCTGTGTCGCGTCCTTCAGAAAGGGCTCGAAATCGACCGTATTCAGCCAGTCTCGTTGCATCGTCGCGGACATCCAGACGCTTCGGCAGCCATGACCGTTGGTTGCGATCGGAGCGTTCTTTGTCGGTAATATCCGGCGGAAGGCTTCCAACTGGGCAGAGGTTGCCAAGCCGGCCCCCATGAGTTGGATCTCGTCGAAAACCCACAAGCAATCGGTGTGGAGAAGTCCAAACTGCATGGGCCAGCGAGCGCGGGCCGCGGCGTACCCGCGATTGAGCGCACGAGACAATAGCATGTCTTGCGTGCCGATGATGATCGCGTCATGTTCCGGGAAGATGTCCCAATCATCCTCATCTTCGCCGCCCATGAGGACATGCACGCTGACGCGTCCAGCCGCGGCACCTCGATCCCATTTGTACGTATTACCCTTGATTCTGCCCCTTCTGCCGGACTCTCGTGATAGACTCCTCTCGACCGAGCCGGCTAGTAAACCCATCGCGTCCAGCCAATCCAGCACACAATCCCGTGTCTGTTCGACAAGCACGCGCATCGGCAGGCAGTAGACAAGTCGTCGTGGTGTGTCCTTTCGCAGTGCCTCGTCGCCTCCGAATCGCCGCCAGAGCCACCCGATGACCACCATGGCGGTCTTGCCCAGGCCGGTCGGTACGCTGACCAGCGATGGCAACTCTCTCGCGAACTTCTCCTGAAAGGCAAAGTTCTTCAGGCCTGTGGCAGCCTGGAAGAAGTCGTTGAAGCTCTTGTGCAACGGTCAACCTCCTACCGGACGAGACATGAATAGGGAATGTGATTATACAGAGAATGGGTTGGTTTCCAATGGCCTGTCTCCCAGATTCGTCAAGAATGGAAGACCGAGTAGTCCATCCGCGTCTCCCATCTTCGCTCGCGTGCGGTGGACCGGTTGGTGGACCGCCCCAGCATCTCCGTCTCGATGGTCTGTGGGCCACTTGCTGACGCCCGTTTTCCTGCCGATGCCGACTGGTACCGGCATCGGCAGGAAAAGAAAGCACGCGTTCTCAACGTCTCCATCCTGCCAAATCGCTGAGGAGGGCGCGACAGCCTACGCAACTCTTCGGCGGATGCGCGGTAGCAGTCCCCGTTTGCGTAGGTACAGAAGCTCCGCAAAACACTCACGAGCCGTCGCAGTTCGGCCGATTCGTCGGGAATACTCCTGTACCAGGAGTTCCATCGCAGGCGAATACGGCAGCTGGTCAACCGGCACTCCAATGAGGACGTACACTCCCGCAAGAGCGCTCTGCTCGGCTGTCAAGGTGTGATCCTTGCTCGGCATAGGGTGATCCTCGCCGTCCAGTGGAGCGCGATCAATGGACGGCTACGGGAAACAGTGATAAGATATGATCGACCGAATGCGGTACTGGTTTATCGACGGCCGCACGCGCCCATTCGCGTCGGTCATAAGGCGCCGGGGGGTAGTGGCCCCCCGGTGCTAATTTTTTACACCGCGGTGAAGTGAAAGTCAACTCTTTTCGCGAAAAAACTGGTTTTCCTCCTTGAACCGCCTTTCCTGAAACTATAAACTGTCCTAGAGTCCCCACGCTCAAAGGAGCGTGGCCTCATTGAAGTTAGTTTCAGGAAAAGCGGTTCGATCGATCATAGCCGTTTCCACGCTCTACCGAGCGTGGCCCCATTGAGACTCAACGGCGGGGTGGCGGGACGGCGTCACTTGGCTGCCAGGAGTCGTCGTTGTGTGCGGACAATCTGCGGCGTGTCGTGGGTCGGTGGCGGAAGAGAAAAAGACACCGGCGTGGGGGAGCCGTTGACTCGCCCGCGCCGGTGCCAAACGTGACGACGCCGTCAATTCTCGGGAGCGGCGATACGGCGGTCGTGGCGGCTTACCGCACGATCATCGCATCGGGCATGACCAGCAGCGCGTTCTCCGTGCTCAGCAGTTCGAGCCGCTGCAGGAGGCTCAACACCGCCCGCATCCGCACCGGGTCGGCCTTGGCCAGCGTGCGGAGCAGTTCGGCGGCGGCTGGCGTGCGAGTCAGCCAGCCGCGGTGCATCACCTGTACGCTGTCGCCTTCCTCATCAAGATCTTCGCCGGACAGGCTCTTGATGAACAGCTCGACGAAGTTCTTGGGCTCGGGCAACTGGACCACCTCGTAGTTGCTGATGTTGGCCTCCGAGGCTGCCGCCTTGATGGCGTCCTGCAGGCCGCCGAGCTGATCGACCAGACCTTTGGCCTGGGCCTGCCGGCCGGTGTAGACACGCCCACCGGCCAACGCTTCCAGATCGCCCTTGAGCTTATCCTTGCGACCCTCAGCAACCCGATCCTTGAACGCCTGGTAGACATCGCGCATGTAAGTGCGAACGATCTCCCGCTGCTCGTCAGTGAACGGCCGGCTCGTGCTGAACAAGTCTGCCCGCTTGCCGCGAGTGGTTTCATGAAAGTTGACGCCTACCCAGTCCCACAGGCCCTGCGTCACCAGCTTGCCGCCCACCACGCCGATGGAGCCGGTAATCGTGCCGGGATCGGCAAAAATCTTGGCCGCACCCGCCGACACGTAGTAGCCACCGCTGGCCGCCACGTTGCCCATGGAGACGATGAACGGCTTGTCGCCCAAGGCTTGCGTGGCGTGCCAGATGATGTCGCTGGCCACTGCCGAGCCGCCCGGCGAGTTGACCCGCAGGACCACCGCCTTGACTTGATCGTCCTTGCGCACGCGGGCGAGCAACCGGCGCAGCGTCGTGCTGCCGACCAGCCCTTCGCCGCCGAACAGGTCGTCCTCGGTCTTGCCGGGCACGATCATGCCATCGACATACACGACCGCGATCTGCGGCCGCGTGCCGGCTTTGGTCTTGGCCATCATCTCGCCGAAGAACTTGAAGATGCCGAACGGACTGGACAAATCCACATCGGGCAGCTCGCGCTGGCCGTAATTGTGAACCAGCTCCAGCGTGCCGTACCGCTCCTTGAGCGTCTTCATCAAATCTTCAGGATACGCCACTTCATCGACCAGCCCGGCGGCCTTGGCTTTCTCGGCGGTGAATGGTCCCTGGTCGATCAGCTCGCGCACCCGCTCGGGTGAGAGCTTGCGATCCTCCGCAATCTGCTGAACCATCTGGTCGAAGAGGTCGTTCACCAGCCAATTGGTCATCTCCAGCGCTTCTTCGGACGGGCCGGTTCGCGTGAAGGGTTCGCCCGCGCCCTTGTACGAGCCGACGTGCTCGATGTCGGCCGTGACGCCGATCTTGTCGAGCAGCCCCTTGAGATAGGCTTGTTCGAGATGCAGGCCGATGAGATTCACGCCGCCGGTGGGCACAATGTAGAGCTTGGACGCCGCCGTCGCCATCAGGTACGTCGGCTGCTCCTCGTCCTCCAGCAGCGCGAACACGTCCTTGTCGGCAGCCTTGAGCCCCAGGAGCGTCTGGCGGATCTCCTGCCGCTGGGCCCAACCGATCTGCGGCTCGTCGAACAGCAGGATCACTGCTTTGACCTTGGGGTCGCGCTTGGCTTTGTTCAGGCGGTTGAGCAGCTCGTAGAAGTTGATCTGGTCGATCTTGAAGAGGGAGAATTGGGCCGGGGCTTCGGGCAGTTCGCCGGACAAGCGAAATACGGCCACCTTGTTGACTACTTCCGTCTCGTTGACCGCCGGAGCCGTCCACCCGGTGGAAGCGAATACGAATCCAATCCCGATGATGATGATTCCCGCGCGTCTGACGTGTCGCATGCTTGTTCTCCAACGCCCCGGGCGTCGGCAAGCAGGCACGTCCTGGCCAACGCCGCGACTACTGCGTTCCAAAGAGCCGATCACCCGCATCGCCCAGGCCGGGCACGATGTAACCGTTCTCGTTCAAATGTGAGTCCACCGCCGCCGTGTACACCATGACATCCGGATGGGCCTTCACCAGCTTGCGAATGCCTTCGGGGGCGGCCACCAGACAGAGCAGCTTGATCGACTTGGCCCCGGTCTGCTTGATGACGTCGATGGCTGCGGTGCACGAACCGCCCGTCGCCAGCATGGGGTCAATCACGATGACATCGGTCTCCGCGATGCCGGGCGGCAGTTTATTGTAATACACCACCGGCTCGAGAGTAGTTTCATCGCGGTAGATCCCCAGGTATCCAACCCGGGCCTGCGGAACGAGTTGCAGGATGCCGTCGGCCATTCCCAGCCCCGCTCGCAGGATGGGGACCAGCGTGATGCCGCGGCGGAGATCTGCCCCGGTGGCCACCGCCAGCGGCGTCCTGACCTCCACCGGATCAACGGGGTACTCTCGCGTCAGCTCGTAAGCCATGAGCATGGCGATCTCGCCCAACAGGCGGCGGAATATGTCGCTGGTTGAACGAATGTCGCGGGCCAAAGTGAGCTTGCGTTGCACGAGCGGATGGGAAATAACGTGCACCTGCTCCGGAAGCTTCATGACGACTCCTCGAGCGCGGCAAGGCTAGCCGGTTGCGGAGCGGCAACAGGGCGGTGCCGCAGGCGCACCAGCCACAAACCCGCCACCGGCAGACTGAGACTCAACAGCCCCAGCAGGATGCCCCCGCGCCAGGGGGCCAGCGGATCGGTCCCGGCCGTGCGGATGAGCACGAGCCCTTGCAGCATGAGCCCCAGCGCCAGCAGCGCGGATCGCCGATCGACTCGCCACGGCAGCAGCAGCACCCACAGCGTCAGGAGGATGATCAGCTCCCGGCCCAGGGGAAATACCGCCACGCCGTAGGCCGGCGGCCCCAGATCGATCAGCCCCGACCAGCGGACACGGACTTGGCCGTCCTGAGCCTGAAGGATAGGCGGACCGAGCGGGTCCATGGTCTCGCCCTCGGGGGCGCGGACCCACATGTGGCGGGTATCAGCCACCAGTTCCGCCGGTACGCCCTTGTGCCTCAGCAGGGCGGCCGCCAACACCGCCCGGCCGTCGCAGTCTTCG
The DNA here is from genome assembly GCA_029550525.1 of Planctomycetota bacterium. Lineage (GTDB taxonomy): Bacteria > Planctomycetota > Phycisphaerae > UBA1845 > PWPN01 > JACQVT01. Next base: position 176,366 of record JAKPHF010000070.1, on the reverse strand, counting down.
CGGCCGCGGGCGATCACCTCCGAGACGGTGGGGATATAGTCCGCCACGCCCCAGACCTCCCAGTCCCAGCCGTAGGGAATTTCGCGGCGGACGAACGTCTCGACCTCTCGCAAGAGCACGGAAGCGTCTGCGGAAGCCAGCCCTTTTTCGTCCAGGAAGGATTCGAATCTCGCAGCCATCGGGGCCAAGGCAGGATCGGCGGGGTCCGGCAGCGAGTCCAACTGCCGAAAATGGCGAATGTGTCGCAGAAACAGCCCCGGGTGCGGGAACAGTGCACCGAATGTCACGACCAGCAGGATGGCCCATTTCACCGGCCACCGATACCGGGCGGGAGCGAGTTCGAGTCTTCGACGTAATCCGCTCAGCATCAGGGCCTATTCCAACCGCGACTCCGGGATTCCCCTCTCGGCGGGGTCATGTTACCACGGTCGGGAGAAAAGCGGAAGCAACGCCGAGCGGTCGGATTGCGGCGGTTGAGGCGGTCGATCCCTTTGCATAAGATCGGGGACTTCCGGCGAGCGAGCTCGTCCTGCACTCGGGGATTTCCGACGACAGAACGGCTGTTCGCCGCCCGTCCCGGCGAATCGTGCGGGCTGGAGGCTTGCACGACAAAGCGATATCGCCGGGCGCCGAGAGGAGAATGCCGTGCTGCGAGAGCTGTTTGAACGCCAGGCCGAACTGAACCGCCGCATCGGGTTCGATCCCGCCGAGCTGCGCGAGAACTTCGATCCCAAGAAGGCCGGCGAATGGATCAACAATTATCTCATTGCCATGAGCAACGAGCTTGAAGAGCTTCGGAACTGCACCTACTGGAAGCATTGGTGCGCCGAGGCCAAGGCCGGGCGGCGTTACGAGCTGCACGATCTGCAGAACGCTCGCGTCGAAGTGATCGACATGCTCTTCTTCTGGATCAGCCTGGCCCAGTGCGTCGGCCTCGACGCTGATGACGTGATGGACCTGTACCGTCAGAAGCTGCGAGTGAACCATCAGCGCCAGACCGACAATTATTCCATGTCGGGCAAGGACGAAAACGATAACAAGACCATCCAGCTCAAGCGCGGGTAGTGTTCGGCACGCGCCTCGCCTACGATCGGACGCGGAGTGTATGCACTGCCCCTGCATCATACGGGCGAACGCTCTGAGGGCGAGCGTCCGGAGAGCGAATGCCCGAGAGGCAAGAGCCCCGTTGAAAGGACATTTATGCAGAAGGAAACGTTCGAGTTCCTCAAGGCTTTGGAGGAAACGCCGTCGGTTTCCGGCTTCGAGCAGCCGGCCATGTCGCTCATTCGCAAGCGGATGAAATCGGTTGCCGACTCGATCGAGACCGACGTGCACGGCAATCTCATCGTCGCCATCAACCCCAAGGGCAGCCCGCGAGTCATGCTCGCCGGCCACTGCGACCAGATCGGGCTCATGGTCAAGATGGTCAACGATGAGGGCTACATCTATTTCGGCACGGTCGGCGGTATCGATGCCACCGTGCTGCCCGGCTCACGTGTGACCATCCACACCCGAAACGGCCCCGTCGAGGGCGTCATCGGCCGCAAGCCCATCCACCTGATGAAGCAGGAGGAGCGCAACCAGGCCAAGATCGAACTGCAGGATCTGTGGATCGACATCGGAGCCAGGAACAAGGAAGAGGCCCTCAAGCGGGTGTCCATCGCCGATCCGGTCACGTACAAGCTGGGCTTCGAACGGCTGGGCGACGATTACGTGACCTCGCCGGGTTTGGATGACAAAGTAGGGGCCTTCGTGGTGATGGAAGCCGCGCGGCTCGCCGCGGCCAAGAAGCTCAAGTGCGCCTTGTTCGCCGTGGCCACCGTGCAGGAGGAACTTGGTCTGCGCGGTGCTCGCACGAGCTGCTACGGCATCGATCCGCTCGTGGGCATCGCCGTGGACGTGACGCACGCGACCGACAATCCCGGCGCGGACAAGCGCGTGGCCGGCGACATCGCGCTGGGCAAGGGACCGGTGATCGAGCGCGGACCCAACATCAATCCCGTCGTCGGCGAGCTGCTCATCGATTCAGCCCGCAAGGCCAAGATCCCGTATCAGATCGGCGCCGCTCCCGGCGCGACCGGCACTGATGCCAACGCCATTCAGATTTCGCGGGCGGGCGTAGCCGCCGGACTGGTCAGCATCCCCAACCGCTACATGCACACGCAGGTGGAGGTCGTCAGTCTCACTGATTTGGAAAGCAGCGCCAAGCTAATCGCCGAGGCGGTGGCGCGAATCGACGGGAAGATGAGCTTCATTCCGAAATGAAGCCGGCATGGCAGGAAGGAGCAGAGGAAGGCGGAAGGAGGAAGCGGCTTGAAGCTCTGACTTCCTCAGCTTCCGCTTTCCCCTCTGCTGCATTCACACACAGACCACTTCGGTCACTTCAGGCACGTTCGCCTTCAAATTCCGCTCGACGCCGAACTTCAGCGTCATAGCCGCTGACGGGCAGCCCACGCAAGCCCCGTGCAGCCGAACCTGCACGATGCCGTTGTCGTCGACGTCCACCAGCTCGAGGTCACCGCCGTCGCCCTGGATAGCCGGACGAAGCTGGTTGATGATGGCAGCGACGCGCTCTCGCAGCGTGCCCCCGGGGGCGTTGTTCGAATCGGACATGGGTTCTCCTCAAAGGGTTCGGTCGGATCCAAGTAGTCACCAGTATAAACTTCCCCCATTTTGACGCAAGGACGGCCGTCTGGCCGTTTCGATCGCTCGGCAGTCAGGCCGCGTGGCCTTCGTGGCAACCGTCCACGTTGTGGAGCATCCTTCCAGCGTACTGCTCGCAACCCTCATTCGTGGCTTCCTTGGCGGCATTGCCACCTTCCGGTCCGGTTTGACGGTCCTTCCGTGACCGGAGATGATGGCCGCGTCTTGTCGTGCGGGCCTCACGGCTTGCATGGGTGGGCAGGCTATCTGTACCACGAAGCACCGTTCACTTTCCTGTTCAAGCGAGGTCGGACAATGTCCAGCAAAATCAGCCTCTTTTGTGGCATTCTGATCACTTTCGGCGGCGCCTGGGCGGCCGAGAGAAAGGGCGAAACCTACCTCGCTGACGTGCAACACCGCTTCCTCCACGTCCAGCAGCAGTGGGGCGAACTGGGAATCAACCAGGCCGCTCACCAGGCCGGTCAGCAGGCCCAGCCGTTGATCGTGAATGGCCGCGAGTATGCCCGGGGTCTGGGCCATCACGCGGCAGGTGAGATCATCGTGGACCTGGCCGGCGAATTTCGCCGGTTTGAGGCCCTTATCGGTGTCCAGACACAACCGGGCGGCCATGGATCGGTCGAGTTCAAGGTGTTTACCGACGATGAGCTCAGATTCGAAAGCGGGCTCATGAGGCAGGATGCACCGGCTCGCAGCATCTCGATCGACGTGAGCGGCGCTCAAGAACTGCGGCTGGTCGTGACCGACGGCGGCGACGGCATCGAGTGTGACTGCGCCAATTGGCTCGAAGCCCGACTCGTTCCCGATCCTGCCGCGATCGCTCAGCCCGCGGAGTCTGTTCTCGACATCGCTCCGTTCGCCGAAGTCGTCGTCTCCGATCCCGCCCGGACGCAAGGCTCACGAGCCAACCGCATCGAGGAGTATCACGCCGATGACGTGTACTTGGAAACGGCCGTCCGGCCCGACTCCCGCGGAGTCTATGGCGTCGATGCCACCGCCGAAAAGCCCGCCGCCTTAGGGCTCAGATGGCTCGAACGCCGGCGCTTCCGTACGATGGGATTTGAACTGGCCGCCAACTCGCCACCGCTGAAGCTCGAAGATGTGCAGGTCCAGTGCTGGGTCGGCGAGTCGGCATGGCAGGGGAGTTGGCAGGCGCTTGCCGGTCTGTGGTCTCGCCAGGAGCGGCGTTGCATCTTCCAACCCGACTGGACCAGTCTGCCCGCCGCTCGGGGTGGCACGCGCAAGGTGCGATTCATCTTCCCCGCGTCTGCCGCCATCACTCGCTTTACGGCTGCCGCTCCCACGCGCTTGGGCGAGACGGCGCTCCGCGTGCAATTGGAAAGCGCCCCATCCGGCGGCCCGGCCGTCGTTGAAATCTACAATGGCCAGTTAATCGGCGCGAGCGATCCGCTGCGTGCCGAGCTGCCGACGGATCAGCCGGTCACGCTCCGCGTCCGCTACAGCAAGCCCCGGCCATGGCTGACCGACCAGACGGTTCTGCGTTTCCGCCTCCCGCAGGGTGCGTTCGGCGTGGCGGTGAATGACGTCCTCACGCACGGCTGCGTCTACGTCCACAACATGGGCCTGTTTGTCACGACCGATTCGCCGGCCAAGACGCTGGACGCGTACAAGCAGGAGATCGCCGGCAAGAAGACCGTCCTCGAGGAAGTGCGATCGCGGCCTGACCAAACGTTCGCTCAGGCGACGCGGTTCATTCACAACCCGGCCCAGGACATGCTGCCCACCATGCTGTCGCTGGCCTGCGACAACCACAAGATCGTCGTGCATCGTCACGGTATGATCCAGTTCAGTGCCGCTCCCGAAACCGACGACCACTTCGTCAGCAAGCTGCTCAACCTCGCCGGTCAACTCGTGCCCACGTTCGGATCGGGCAAGAACGACAAGCTCACCCGCACGCTGGACGGCGGCTGGATGCCCATCGTGGTTAACCGTGTCGAAGAAAACGGTATCGTTTACAAGCAACGAACCTTCGTGGCGCCGCTGGGCAAGGACGCTGACGGCCGCGAGGGCGCGGTCGCCGTCGCCGAGTTCACGATCGTGAACCAGGGGAACAAACCTGCCGATGCTTCGCTCGTCCTGAACAGCGTGGCTGATTCCGCCAAGTCCGACATCGCCGAAGTGATGGCCGTTCCCTCCGGGGCGGTGGCGCTCCGGCGCGGCCGCTTGATGACCTACGTGCAGGCCACCGAAGCCGAGCCGCTGAAGCTCGACGTGATCGAGGGCGGCGTGAAACTGGTGGGCAGCCTGCCGCCGCGGGCGACCAGCCGTAGCGTCGCGTTCATCCCACTGGCCGTCATGAGACCCGAGCAGCACACGCAGTTCGGCAACGCTGACGATCTGCTGCGGGCCACTCGCGAACACTGGAAGCAGCAACTCGCAGGCAGCACCCAGATCGAAATGCCCGACCCGCTGCTCATGAACGTCATCAAGGCTTCACAGGTGCACTGTCTCATCGCCGCCCGCAATGAGGAAGACGGTGCCCGCATCTCGCCCTGGATCGCCTCCATCAGTTACGGGCCGCTGGAGAGCGAAGCCCACTCCATCATTCGCGGCATGGACGCCCTTGGCCATCATGAGTTCGCCCGCAAATCGCTTGAATTCTTCATCCATCGCTACAGTCCCGAGGGCATGTTGACCACGGGGTACACGCTCATGGGGACCGGCTGGCATCTGTGGACGCTGGGGCAGCATTACGAGCTGACGCAGGACAAGGAGTGGATCGCCAAGGTCGCCCCCGAGGTCAGCCGCGTGTGCGAGTGGATCGTGCGTCAGCGGCAGAAGACCATGCGACTGCGTCCCGATGGGTCGCAGCCGCCGGAATATGGCCTCATGCCGCCCGGCATCATGGCCGACTGGAACGCATTCGCGTACTACTTCTGCCTCAATGGCTATTACGCCGCGGGTCTTCAGGCTGCGGCCGAAGCGTTGGCCGAAGTCGATGCAGGCAAGGCCGCTCAGTGGCGTGAACAGGCTCGCCAGTTCGCGAGCGATATCGCCCGCGCCTATCGCTGGACGCAAGCGATGATGCCCGTCTACCGGCTGCGCAACGGCGTCAGCGTGCCGGGCTATCCGTCGCAGTTGCACGGGCCCGGACCCACCGGCAACTTCTTCCCCGGCGAGGACGGTAATCGCAGTTGGTGCTACGACGTCGAGCTGGGTTCGCACCATCTGATCCCATTCGGCATGATCGCCCCCGACAGCCGCGAGACCGCTTGGATGATGGATCACATGGAGGACGTGCAGTTCCTCTCCGACGGCTGGTTCGATTTCCCCGCCGCACGCTCGGCCACGGATCCGTTCAACTACGGCGGCTTCGCCAAGGTCCAGCCGTACTATTGCCGCAACGGCGAAATCAACGCCATGCGCGACGACGTGAAGCCGTTCATACGAACGTATTTCAACGCGTTGGCCTCGCTGCTCAACTACGAGAACCTTTCGTTGCAGGAGCACTTTGCCGGCGTCGCCGCCTGGAACAAGACGCACGAAACCGGTTACTTCCTTCACCAGACGCGGCTCATGATGGTCATGGAGCGACCGGGCGACGAACTGTGGCTTGCGCCGTTGATCACCAGCAACTGGCTCCAGGACGGCATGTCCGTGGCCGTCACCGGCGCTCCGACCCGCTTCGGCCCCGTGAGTTACCGCATCACCTCGGCCGTGGGCGAGGGCCGGATCGACGCCCTGATCGAACCTCCGACGCGCCAAACGCCTCGGCAGATCGTCGTCCGCCTGCGTCATCCTGAGGGCAAGCCCATGAAGAGTGTCACGCTGAACGGCAAGGCCCATGAGAACTTCGACGCAGCCAAGGAGATCGTACGCATCACCCCGATCGCGGGAAAGATCGAATTCCGCGTGACTTACTGAAGCCTTCCGACGGGAATCATCGCACGAACGGCTGGGTTTAACCTGGTTTAGCCCAGCCGTTCTCTGTCCCATTGGATTCAACTTTTCCCGGAGGACCTCCTACAACCCGGATATGATTGGCTTTCGCCGCCCTCCCGGCGTACACTCGAATCGTTCTGACACGGGAGGTCCGATGCCGCCGAAACTCACACCTGATTATTCGGCCCCGAACCACCGTCGAGCTGCCTCCGCTTTCACGGTCATCGAAGTCCTGGTGGTCGTGGCCATCATCGCGCTGCTCGTCGCCATTCTGGTCCCGTCACTGACTGCGGCTCGCAAGAGCAGCCGGACTGTCGTGTGCGCGAGTAACATTCGCCAGATCGGCATGGGCTGGCACATGTACGCGCAGCAGTGGCACGACTCCGCCGTCGCCGGACGCTTCCCCAAGCTTGCCAACTCCACGAATGTTTACTGGGTCGGCAACGGTTGGAAATACCGGGCGCGATGGTACGCAATGCTGGGCGCGCAAGTGCGGCTCTACGCCTTTTCGAGCCCCAGCCCCGACCCGGCTCTGGACAACACACAATCCGTGGACGGCGAAGTCTTCCTCGACCCGGAGGCACCGGGCTACGACAATGGCCGCAACTACCCGTACGGCTACAACTTCCAGTTTCTCGGCAACAGTCGAGCACGCCTCAGCGGCGGGCCTACCGACTGGATCAACTGGCCGGTGAAGCTCGGGCGGATCAAAGCGTCCTCGCGCACGGTCATGGCCGCCGACTCGCTCGGCACCGCGGCCAGTACGCCGGCGAACCAGCGGTTACCCTACGATCAGACCGGCGCCAACACCGATCCCGCCCGCGTGGTCAATCACGGTTGGGCTCTTGACCCGCCGCGCTTGACGGCCGCCGGCGATTTCTGCGACGACGGTTTGCGGGGCAAGGCTCGTTCCGCGCCCGATGAACGGCACGGTGGAAAGGCGAATGCACTTTTCTGTGACAATCACGTGGAGTCCGTGCGCAGTACTCAACTGGGCTACACGGTCAATCCTGATGGCACCGTGCCGCTGACCGATTCCGGGAACAACGCTTTGTTCTCCGGTACTGGCCGCGACGACGACCCACCCTCCATCCAGTAAACACCAACGAGCTAACCGGGACTTGTCCCTGCCGTCTCCTTTCGACGCGCGAAAGAAAACCTTGCCGGCAGTTCCCAGTCCACAGCTCAGAGCTCCCAGCTTTCCTCTAACCGATACCCGATCTCGCGGACCGTCCGGATGAACCGTGGCTCGCGAGGATTGGCCTCGATCTTCTTGCGGAGCGTGGTGATACACCGATCCACGCTGCGCACGGTGACGAACAAAGCGTCGCCCCAGACCGACTGCAGGATCTGCTCGCGGGTGAAGGCCCGGCCGGGCTTCCTCGCGAGCAGGGCGAGCACAGCGAACTCCTTGGGGGTGAGCACGACCTCGCGACCGTCGCGCAGCAGCTTGTGTGAGCTGAGATCCAGCGTGAACTCGCCGAAACGCTTCACGCCGACATGTCCGTTGGACCGCCGAAGCAGGGCGGCCGCCCGGGCCAGCAGTTCGCGAATACTGAAGGGCTTGGTCACGTAATCGTCGGCTCCGACGTCCAGCCCCAGCACGATATCGTTCTCGAGCGACTTGGCCGTGAGCATCAGGATGGGCATCTCCAGGCCGTCGCGACGCAGCAGCCGGCACACCTCGTAACCGTTGATGTACGGCAACATGATGTCCAGCACGATCAGGTCGGGCTTGAGCCGTCGCGCCGCGTGCAGACCGCTCTCGCCGTCCGCTGCCGTGTGCACGACGTACTGCTCGTGCGCGAAGTTGTCGGCGAGCACGCGCGACAGCGTGACGTCGTCCTCGACGATCAGCACCGTGCGACCACTCATCCCGGCACCTCCACCGAACGTGCGGGAATCCCCCGGCCTCTCCTCACGCTACCCCGGTTTCCGAGCAATGGGATTCAGCACCGCCGATCCCTTCGTGAGCGCACGTCCCGCCCGCGGCGGGCATGCAAACCGTGAACGTGCTGCCCCGGCCGAGCTGGCTCCGCACAGCAACGCGCCCACCGTGTGCCCGAACGATGTACGCCACGATGCTCAGCCCCAGGCCGCAACCGCCGGCTCGCCGCGCCAGGCTCTGGTCTACCTGGTAGAACCGCTCGAAGACGCGGCGACTCACCCGGCGGGACAGCCCGATGCCGTTGTCGGACACCTCGAAGCACACGTCATCGCCGGTCGCATACGCCCGAAGGCTAATGCGCTTGCTGTCGCCCGTGTACTTCCACGCGTTATCGAGCAGGTTCAGCAGTACCGTCACCATCGCATCGGCGTCGGCGGTGATGTCGGGCAGATCGGCTGCGACATCCAGTTCGAACGAACAGTCGGGCGCCGCCAGCCGGTCGCGCATGCTGTCGTACGCCGCCTGGATCACTTGCTCCGGCCGGCAGCGCACCAGCGCGAACGCGTGCCGACCGCGTTCCATGCGCGAAAACGTCAGGAAGTTGTCGATCAGCCGACTGAGCCTGGCGTTCTCGCGAGCGATCATCTCGAGATACTCGCGAGTCCGGACCGGGTCGCTACCATCGCGTTCCAGCAGCGTGTCCACCAGCGCCCGGATGGATGACAGCGGCGTCTTGAGCTCGTGACTGACGGTGGCGATCAGGTCGTTCTTCAGCCGCGTGAGCTTCACCTGCCGTCCGACGTATCGCACAGCCAAACCCGTCAGTACCAAAGTGGATGCGATGACCAGCAGGCCGATCCACACGTAGACTGTCACACGGCGCTGGGCGGCGGCGTCGAAGGGGTTGGGGCCGTCGAGCGTCAGGGCCAGTTCCCAGTCGGCCAACACTTCGCCGGCCGGCATACGCACGAACGGAGCCAAACCCGACTCGCGAAACCGCGCGGCAGGCATGAGCGAAACTGTCGCTCCGCTCGGGCGAAGCCGTGAACCCAACAGGGCGTTGGCCCGCGTTTGAATCCGCTCTTCGCTGATCAGGCCTACCGCGCTGCCGTTCGCCGACGCGACTGACCAGATCCCGGGCAGCCCCGTCGGTATCAGTTTCCGCGGCGCGGTCATCGCCTCGGATGACGGGACGCTCGCCACATAAGCCGCGGCCAACCGCTCGGCTTCGAGTGTGGGAAACCGCGCGCCGCCACGTGCCATGTCATGCAGCCGCTCCATGAGAAACAGCCGCTGGCCCGACGACAGTTCGTTGCCCTCGTAGTCGTTGAGAAAGGACACCAGGCGGTCGCGAACCCAGACGTATTCCGGTCGGTTCGGATGCGCGATTAACTCCAGTGCCAACAGCGCGCTGGCGGCGGCTATGGAACGGCCCTGGTCGTATACGCGCCAGTAGGCTTCGTCCTGCAATGCGTCGCAGAGCACGCCGATGGCGGCCTCACGGGGATCCGACTTCAACAGGCAGCGCACTCGAGCCTGCACCGCACGAGCTGCCACGGTCGGCGTCGCCGCACCGCCCGCAATTCGTGCGTACGCGTTCGCGGCAGCTTCGGCATCGCCCGACCGTTCGAGTTGCTCGGCCAGTTCCCACTCCGAACTCGACACCGGTTCCTCTGGCGGCAACGACTCGGCCGTACTGGTCGAACTCGGATAGAGCAATTCGCCGGAAAGGCCGTACAGCACGACGGCGTCCCAGTTTCCGCCGCGAACGGCTCGCGAAAACACCGCGGCAGGGGAGAGGGTGTGGTCAACTACCGACAGCGCGGCAATCTGCTCGTGCCAATCCGCATCCAGCCGTGAACGGATGGTCTCCAGTTGTCCGCGGTACGCATCCACGAGTTTCTGACGCACAACCAACCGTTCGTTGTTCACCGCCTGGCTCATGAACCACAACACACAGCACGTGGGGATCAGCACCGCGACTGATAACAGTGCCGACACAGGCCACAGTCGCTGACCGTAGCCCGTGCGGCCGGCAGTTGAGATGACGCGCTCATTGATCTCCATCGTCGGGCGATGCCCTTCCCTCGAGCCTCAGGTCTCAAGCCTCAAAGCCTTATTCCTCCCTCGTCGCCGCGCCCGCGCGGGCCGCCACTTTCTTGGCCTTCTCGTTGATCTTCCGGGCTCGTTGCAGCAGATCGTCGGGGATTGGCGTCGGTTTACCGTCCGCATCCGCCGTTGCGAACAAAATCACGTACCACGGTGCGGGCACGCCTTCGGCACTCTTGAAATTGCGGTAACTGGGACCGTTCACACCTACCCAGTAGACCTTGCCGGGATGCAACTTGACCGGCAGTGTGCAAACCGTCTGCGTGTCGTTGTAGGCAATCTTGCCCACAACCTCCGGATATGTCTCACCGCTGCCGGTCCACGACCAACTCCGGTCGGTCATGGGCCGACTGAACGTGACCGTGATCTTGTCCAAATTCGCCGGGACGTCCCGATCGAAGGCGGCCGGCTCGGTCTTCACGATCACGGGAATGCTCTGCGGACTGACCGCCGAGTCGCCTGCCTCGGCTGCCTGGTTGATTCTCCTGGCGGACGCGAGCATGTCCGCAGGAATCTCGGTAGGCTTGCCGTCGGTTCCGGCCGTGGCGAACAGGATGACATATGTCGGTACGGGGACGCCTCTGGCGCTCTTGAAGTTGCGATGACTCGGACTGTTGACGCCCACCCAGTAGACCTTGCCCGGCTGCAGCTTGACCGGCAACGTGCACACGGTTCGCGTGGCATTGTAGGCAACCTTGCCCACGACCTCCGGATACGTGTCACCGCCGCCCGTCCATGACCAGCTCTGGTCGGTCATGGGCTGGCTGAACGTGACCGTGATCTTGTCCAAGTCCGACGAGACGTCGTTCTTGAACGCCGGCGGATCGGTCCGAACCACTCGCGGCGGAGCATTACGGTTCAGCCGGGTCAGCTCGGCCCGGGCCTTGCGAACCCATTGCGTCTCCTGCGGAAAGCGTTGGATGACCTGGTTGAACGTGTCCGTCGCCTGTTCGAACTTGTGCTGCTTCAGTTGGCACGTGCCAAGCCGGTAGTAGGCTTGCGCTGCCAGTGAAGCCTCGACCTTGTCCCGGGCCACGATCTGGCCGTAGATTTTGGTCGCCTCCTCCAAATCGCCGGCCGTTTCCTCGAGGTAGATTCCCTTCTCGAGCAGCTGGGCCGGCGAGCCGTCCGCGATGAGAGGCGAAGCGAGAGCGAGCACAGAAATCGCGGCAAGATTGATCATCGAGACCCGGGGCATGGTTGTCCTCCGTTGCTGTTCTGATTTACCTGGATGGGCGGCGCTTCCCGATCGCCGCCTCTGCGGGTAACGTACCCCGGCATTGTTACCGGATTGTCACGCCCAGGCTTCCACCCGCGTGTATTCTTCGAGCAACCGCAAATAATCCCGGTACTGAGCCAGCGAAACGCCGGGCGGCGTCTGGTGGTCTACGCTAGGGATGAAACCGCCGGTCCGCATCAACGGCGTCAGCCGTTCGAACTCCGTCCGCATGGCGTCTTCGCCCTTGTTCATGACCATCTTGTTGAAGTGGCCGATCATTCGTAGCGAGCCGAACCGCTCGCGCAGGGCCAGCCCGTCCACGCCCGCCTGCCGCTCCAGCGGCAGCACACCATGGATTCCCACCTCCTCCAGCCACGGTACGAGGAGCGTGACGTCGCCGTCGGTGTCGACGATGGGAATCATGTCCATCTCGCGGATGGCCGGGACCAGCCGACGATAGTAGGGGGCCAAAAAGGCGCGGAACGTCTCGCGTGAGATCATCGGGCCGTGGTTGTACGACATGTCCTCAGCGATGGTGATGAACGTGGGCACGCATGCCTTCGACACCTTGTGCAGGATCGAGAGATTGAACTCCAGCAGGTCGGCGTTGATGGCATGAATCAACTCGGGCTGATCGTAGAAGGCGTACATCAGCTTCTCGAAGCCCATGAGCGTTCGGGGAAACCAGAAGAAGCCTTCGAGCGTGATCCACACCACTACTTCGCCGCGGCGTTGCCGGTCCGCCCAGGGGCGCATGGACTCGATGGCCGCGTCATGACACGGATACAGCCGCGGTCGCACGGCCCGGTAATCATCCAGGCTCGAGACGATCCCTTCCACGTGGTGCTGTGCGGCTTCGATGGATGCTTCCGTCGTGCTGAACCAGAACTGCTGGTAGGGGTCCAGGCCGAAGTACTGCGAGATGTCGAACATCGTCTGGTACCGCTCCGGCAGCCCTTCGCGCCGCCATCGGTCGAGCGTCAGATCCCACCACATGGCCCATTCCCATCGGGGTAGACGGTCCACCGGCTGAAAGTTCATCACCGCCCGAAAACGCTCGACGTGGTTCATCGCTATGCCCCGTTTTCGCAGGTGGCGAATGCGGTACCTCCCGGCGCCCGCGGCGGTTTATTGTCCAGCCCTTCACCGGGGCCGTCCAGCACGGCTCTTCCGCGGGCTGGCATCCGAGACCGCAAACCGGATTTTTCCGTTGTATTCAACGGCTGCGTGTTGTAAGGTGATGCTCAGCTCTCAAAAAGGGTTTAGTTGGCGTCATCTCAGGCGCAGCCATTCAGTCTCCGGCCAGGAACACAAGCTCGCTTGCACCGGAGACGAGCCCGGCTGCTGTCGGACGGTCTTGCCGAAAGGAGCGGCGAGCATGCGAGCGGTGACACTGCAAAGAATCACGCTGGTTGCGGTGGTTCTGGCTCTGACCGCAGGTGCGCGAGCTAATTTGCTGGTCAACGGCGGGTTCGAAGAGGGCGGCGCCGCCCCTTGCGTCACGGGCTGGCGCTTGAGCAACGCCACACAGGGAGTCACCTGCAAATACGACGCCACGACGCATGCGCCCAACCCCGGCGTCATGGAGGGCCTGCACCGAGGCAGCACTGACGTCAATACCGCAGGACCTGCCGAGTCGCACATCATCCAGACCGTGACCGTTGCCGTCGGGCAACAGGTCCGGCTGACCGGCTGGATCGCCGGTGGAACGACCGGCCCTGTGTATACCTATTTCGCCCGGATCCGCGACGGTGCCAATCTCGCCGCTCCCGTGCTTGCCGCTTTCGAGACCACCAACTCAGGGTGGCAGCGAGTGGACATCGTTGGCATACCGACAACCACCAGCGTGACGGTGGAATGGGGCTTCTCAGGCCCGGCCTTGAACTGGGGCATCGTCACCGTCCACGCCGACGGGTTCGAGTTGACGCAGGCCAATCCAGTCTGTACCGGCGAACCCACGATCACCGGAGTGTCGCAGGAGTACGGTGTGACCGACACGACAGTGACTGGCGTTCAACTGGCCGGCACCAATTTCGACAGTACTTGCGAGGTGTTCCTGCGAGGCACGGGCTTGCCTGAGATTCAGGCGACCAACGTCGTTGCCGGCGCGGGCGGAAACACGCTCACGTTCGACCTGCCGCTGACCGGTGCCCCCATGGGCAAGCGCAACATTGTGGTCACCAAGGCGAACTGCAACGGGACGACGCTGAACAACGGCTTCTTGGTGATCCTGCCCGCGCTGACCAACGGCAGCTTCGAGTTGCCAGCCGCCGGTGGATCGAGCTGCCCGAACCCGCCTACCGTTCACGCGCCGCCGACCCACTGGTTGCAGACCGGCACCTCGACCGGCACCGATCATTTCAAACGCGATTCCGCGCTTTATCCGCCCGGTTGCCCCAGGCCGGACGGTGAGCACTACGCATCGGTGGAAGTGCCGATCGGAGTCTCCTTCGCCAGTTGGTCGGTGTACCAGCACGTGGCTGTCACTCCGCATCAGCCGATCACCGTGAGCGGCCAATTCGCCGGTGGCGGCCGCACCACCGTTGATCTGATCATCCGCGATGGCGACGAGAGCGGCCCGGAACTGGCCTCACAGACCATCGAACGTCGTAAGGGCTGTCCCATTCACATCTACGATTGGGTCTTCGCCGCGGTCTCGGCCACGCCGACCAAGCCGTACATCACGGTGGTGTGGCGAACGGCGGCCCAGATGAACGAATGGGCGTCCATTGACGTGATACATGCCTCGCACGCCGACAACCTCGTGCTTGCCGTCGGCCCGCCGCCGGTCGAAATCTGCGGCAACGGGATCGACGATGATGGCGACCGCCGGACCGATTGCCAGGATCCCGATTGTGCGGCCGCGTCCGGCTGCACGCCTCCACCGGTCGAGATCTGCGGGGACAGCCTCGACAACGATGGCGACCTTGACATCGACTGCGACGATCCCGACTGTGCCGCGTCGTGCGGAGAGATCTGCAACAACGGCCAGGACGATGACGGCGACTGCAAGATCGACGAGGACTGCACCGAGATCTGCGACAACGAGCTTGACGACAATGGGAACGGCCTGATTGACTGTGCCGACCCGGAATGCTGGGCCAGCCCGTTGTGTGGCGAAACCTGTGACAACGGCATCGATGACAACAACAACGGCCGGGTGGATTGTTACGATTCGGCTTGCGCGGAGTTCCCGGCCTGCAAGTGCCACGATCCGGTCGTCGATTACGACGGAGACGGCGACGTGGACATGGTCGACTTCGCGATGCTGCAGCGTTGTCGTTCGACCACGGCGGTGTTCTCGCAGGCTTGCCGCTGCCTGGACACCGACGGCGATGGGGACGTGGACGAGGCTGAACTGGTGAGCCTGATCCTGTGCGCCTCGGGTCCCGAGATCCCCGCCGATCCGTCATGCGACTGACGCATGCTGGGCGGCTCACGACGTGGCGACATCGCACCCGGTGTGGCGCGTGTGGCGAACATGTGTGCCCACGAAGAGGAGGGAGAAATCCGCACCATCGGTGGCGGCCTGCGGAAGGGGGGCTGAGGTGATTCTACGATTTGCGGTGTTGGTAACAGCCGTCCTGGCTGGGCAGACTCTGCCTGCCGCGGGTCAGTGCGTTATCACCGGCGACTATACCATCAACTGCAACGGAACGATCTACCGGGCGGTGGACGACGAGTGCGTCCACTATGTGGACCTGGTCGCTCACCAGGCGACATACCCCAGCGTGGCCCTGCCCACGCTCAAGAAGAAGATCTCCGACAACTATGCCGCCGACGCCGTGCCCATGCCGGTGGTCGTCGCGATGACGGATCACGTGGACTGTACGCAGACCGATCATAACTTCACCGACGCCAACCTCTGGCCCCAGGCATCGCGTCCCAACAAGCCGTCGCGGCTCATGAATATTTCCGGCAAGACCTTCCGCGTGACCGCCGCTCCCGACGACGGGTTTGCCACGTACTACTACTCGTACGACCTGGCGACCGGCGGCACTGCCGGCGTGCCGCATCTGTTGGTCGCGGAATCGTCCAACGACCAGGAGCGGTATACGTCCATTGTGATCAACCACGCCGACGACATCGTCGCACCGCCCAACGGCCTGCCCTGGGCTCCGCCATACACCGGTGAGCCGACGCTGGGGCCATGGGGCGATCCGTGGTGGCAATACAACTTCGCACGCATCCAGCAGGGCCCGGCCTTCGGGCCCGACGTGGGCTTGGCCGTCTACACGGGCCGCGAACTACCCATCGACAGACAGCCGTTCAACATCCCGCTCATCTTCCATCCGAAAACGAGCCTGGTGCGGGTGGTCGTTTCCAGCACGGGTTGCACGCTGAACCGGACCAGCAGCGACGGCGGGGCGGTCTCGCACATCTGGTTGTTCCGTTTCGTCGACTCCATGGCCGCGCGGATGCCCGCCATCCCTGAGCCGCCGATCCCCGACCAGCGCCGCCGGATCGGCATTTATATGACACATCCGTGGTACCTCTACGCCCATAGCGGAACGCCCGTGCGGCTGCTCAGCCATCGCCAGGAAGGGCTGGACCGCATGATGCGGCACCTTGCCTACTGCGGCTTCAACTATCTGGCCTTCAACGCCATCAACGGATCGGATCGCAGCGAACGAGCCTGGTATCCGGGCAGCGCGCATTTCCCGTGGAACTCGGCCGGCGATCTGCTCACCGAGTTGCCGCCTATCGCCGCCGCTCACGACATCCGGCTCGTGCCCATCATCACCTCGCTCAAGCAGCCGACCTACTCGGGCGGATTGAGCTTCACCGACGCCTCCTACCAGCGGGGGACGGACAACGACTTCACGCGAGCGTTTGGCAACCCTGTGCCCGATCCGCTGCGACCCGAAGTGCAGCAACTCGTCTTCAACCTGATCAACGAGATCGCCAGTCGCACGGCCTCCAGCCCCGCCGTTGCCGGCATCGGCATTCGCGTGAACGGCAAAATCGGAACGTGTTACACCGCCGACGACGACGGTTGGCGCGGAGCCCGGCTCAGCGGCTACTCCTCCTGGGATCTGCAGCAATTCAAGATCGCCACCGGCAGCGGCGTACCCACCTCGCCGCCGCAAACCGCCTACAACTGGCTGGTCGCCCGCCCGGATCAGTGGGAGGCCTGGATCAACTGGCGATGCGCGAAGACCCGCGAGTTCTGGCTCGCCTGTCGCAACCTGGTCCGCAGTTGGCGCCCGGACTGGGTCTTTTATGTGCAATGCGATTTGCCGTCCGAAACGCCCGGGACCAACATCGAGTGGGCGAACGGCGAGACGCCGTACGACCTGTTACGACATCACGGCTATGACCCGGAGATGTTCGCCAACGATGCGGGGATTGTCATCTCACGCGGCATGATGGTCGGTCTCGACCGGTTCAAGAACTCCAGCCGCTGGGCGCCGCCGTGGGGTTCGAACCATGTGAACTACCGGCTGTTCCATTTCGCTCCTGGACTCGCGGAGATGTACCGGACCGCCCAAGGCCGCGCGTGCGAGTTCTATCAGGAATACTGGGAGGAAACCGCTCACCCGTATTTTGAGTTCGGTTCACCGGGCGACCCGTACGGCTGGTTCAGAACGCAGACCTGTGCCGCACCGGGCCGCGCATTCTTTGCCGGCGCGGCCATGTCCATGCGCCGCCAGGATCCCGACACCATGACCTGGCTCGGCTGGAACCGCCCGACGTTGGGGCACGAGGCGGAACTGCGCAAATTCGCCACCGCCTTCCGTGCCTTGCCCGCGGTCCCGGCGTTGCCATTCAACGGTACGGTCGAACCCGAACTGCCCGAGATCGTCGCTCGCTGGCACGGCACGCGCTTGGCTGTCATCAACGACACGGCTTCGTCGCAGTTCATCACGCTGCATTTCGCCACGCCCTTGCCTGCCGGCGAATCGCTGACTGATGTCGTCACTGGCCGTGTCCTGATTGCCCCCGACCAGACCGAACGTCAGCATGTTTCACTCACCGCGGAGGCCTACAGCCTCAACGTCCTCGCCTTCAGCGGGCCGGCCGATCTCGACCAGGACGGCATCGAAGACGAGAACGATAATTGTCCGTTGACTGTTAACGTCGACCAGCTCGACTCCGACGGTGACGGCGTCGGCGATGCTTGCGACAACTGCTCCACACTGGCCAACCCTGGCCAGCAGGATACGGACCTCGATGGAATTGGTGATGACTGCGACCCGTGCGACAACAACGGCGGCGGCACGACCGGTATGGCCTATAAGTTCTCTTTCGAGAACGGCACCGACGGATTTGTGCTGAACACCACCGCCTATTGCGGCGATGGCGCCGGCGGGGCGGTGGTCCGATCTACGGCGGGCGGCTCATCCGACGGCGCTTGGCACATCCACGCCCCCGGTAGAGTCCGCGGCAATTGCAACGATGACACCAACCTTGTCGAATTGGCCAGCGCCGTCATCGATACCCGCGGCTTGAGCCGAATCTACATCCGCTTCGATCTGAAGTTCGACGCGTTCGCCGAGTTCGAGAATGCCGACATATTCTCGGTCGAAGTGACCGCGGGCGCTGCCACTGCCACCGTGCTCACGTTGACTCGCGATCAGGTGCCTTCGGGCAACCAGACGGGTTGGAACACCTATCAGACCGTCATGTTGCCGGCGCAGGCTGAGAATGGTTCGGTCATTCTTCGCTTCAAGGGGCTGACCAGCGCGATCGAAGAGTCGTACCGCTTCGACAACGTACAGGTCCACGCGTATCGCGCGGAAGGCGATGACGACGGCGACGGCGTCCGAAATGGTTGTGATCTGTGCCCGTACACCAACCCCGGCGTGCCCGTGGATGGCAACGGTTGCCCGCCCGCGCTGCCCGGCGATTTCGACGGCGACTACGACGTGGATCAGGCCGATCTCAATCGCTTCCTGCAATGTACTACCGGACCTAATGCCGGCTCGATTGCCCCTTCGTGCGAGGCCGCGGACATCGATCGTGACGGCGATGTCGATCAGTCCGACTTCGGCATCATCCAACGCTGCCTGACCGGCGAGCAGGGGCCCGTCGATCTGCATTGCGCGGATTGATCCACGCTTCATTCGGTCGCTGAGCGCGTCGTCCGAGAATGAAGGCGTGCACGAGTTCTGCTCGCCGCCGGTTGTTGTATTCTCCTTATCGCCCCTTGACAAAAAGAGTTTTTCGTTTTCTCACCCGCCACAAACGAAACGTATATTTCCCAGGTTACCTGATCGGTCCAGACGGACCCCGGTGGGAGCGCTTCGCCGTTGAGAGGCCGCCGCGCCGGCAGGGAGACGTGGGGACAATGGCAGACGGGACACTATCAGTTCAAGTGCCCTCGCTCGGGAACGTGCTCGCACCCGACGGCGCCATCCAGGATGCCTTCGCGGCCCTTGATGCTCAGATGGAAGCCTGGCTGGCTGCCATGAAGCGGGCTGAGCAGGCCCTGCGCGATCGCGCCGCGATGCCAGCTGAAGCGGTGGCTCGATCCGTTGAGCCGTCCGCGGCGAACGCACTATCCGACGACGAACGTTCTGCACCCGCTTCGGCGACGGTCGAGCCACTGTGTAATTCCGGCGCCTCGGCAGCGCAAGTCGAACCGGAGTGCCAGGCTGAGCCGATCACCACTGCTCAAACGCCGGAGCAGGTTGCCGACGACGTTAACGGCGCGTCGGTGGCCGACGAACAACAGGAATCCATCGCTATTGCAACGCCGGCGACGTCGGAGGCGCAGACGGCTCTGCAAACGCAGACGGTTCTGCAAACGCAGACGATGCTGCAAGCGCAAGCGGAGCCGGTCCCGGCGGCCTCGGCGGAACAAGCGCCGTCCGCGCGGGCGGCCGTTTCCGTGCCGGATGCTCCTGCGTCGTCTGCCGAGAAACAGCGTGCCGAGGATGAAGCGCTCTTGGCCTCGCTCGACGAGGAAACCGCCAAGGCCATCCGCGTGATGCGACGCCTGTGCATGAACACCAAATCAGTCAAAGAACTGCTGGCCGAATACGAGGCGAAGAAGGAATCCCAGGCCGCCGCTGCCGCGAGCGCGAAGAGGTCCTGGTTCCGCAGGGGAAAGTGAGGAGAGGATGGCTCGCGAAACGCAAGAGACGGTGCGACCGGATCAGTTGAATCCGGATCAACCCATTAACGTGCAGGAACTGGAGGAACTCGGCCGCGGGGTCATCACGGCCATGGAGTCGCTGAGGCAACTCCTCGACGCCCGGGCGCAAGCCCTCGAGGCCTGCCGAACCGCGCTCGAGGAACACCACCAGAAGCTCGCCGCCGAACAACAGGCCCTCGCCGAACGCGAGACCGAACTCTGCAACACCTACGAGGCTCGCGAGCAGGAACTCGCTTCGCGCGAACAGAGCTGCGACGAACGCGAGCAGCGGATCGCCCAGACCGCACAGGAGGTCGAAGCCAGTCGCGAGGTCCTGACGGAACGCGAAGCCCAGATTGCCGCCCAGGAAGCGGAGATCCAGTCGTCTCGCGAGGAACTGGCCAGGGAACAGTCCGAACTGGCGAGCCGCCAGGCCGCTTTGGCCGCTGAGCAGGAGAAGCTCGAATCCAAGGCCGCGGCCCTGGCTGCTGAACGCGAGCGGCTCGATCAGCAGCTCAGCGAGATCCAGAGCCAGTCGGAGAAGCTCGATCGGAATCGGACGGAGTGGGAATCCAAGCACGGCAACCTGCAGAAGCTCGAGGCCGAACTTGCTGCCTCGCGTGAAAAACTGGCCGCCGAACGCGAAGCCTTGGTCGCCGAGCGCGAAAGCGTGCAAGCGCAGCTCGCCGACCTGAAGACTCGCGAAACCGAATTGTCGCAACTGGCGGAAAGTCTCCAGCGTCGGCGCGACGAACTGGATACCGAACATCGCGCCCTCGCTGCCGCCAAGGAGAGCTGGGACCAGCGGCTGGCTGAACTCGACGCGGCCCGAGCCAGCATCGCCCGTCTCCAGAGCGAACTCGAGCAGCAATTGAACCAGGTCCGCAATTCCAGCGAGGACCTGCGGATCCAGTACGAGCCGGCCAATCGCGATCCGAAGACGCCTCCGGCCAGCGGAGGACTGCCCGCGCCTGAGGACGTGTCCAAGCGGGAATCGTTGGGGCGGTTCCAGAAAATGTGCCGCGATGCGCGTCGTCGGGTGGTCGGTGTTTAAGACAAGAAATCCGCCGTTGATCAGGACTGAACGATGGGATTCAACTTCTTCTCACGAAAACGTGGTGTCGAAAGCGTCAGCGAGTCCGCCACGGCCACTGCCACCGCCGTGCTGGAACGGCCCGTCCGGCGGCCTCGAGCGTCGGCGGCCGAGCCGTTCGAACCTGCCGAGCCTTGCAAGCTCCCCAAGGATTCCCTGCTTCGCCAGGTGGAATTGGAGCGGCTGGGCATCATCCTCAACAATCCCGAGCACTGGCAGGACCACCCGGATATCGAGGAAGTCTACAAGGCGGTCAGCGCCGAAATCGACGCTCGCTTTGCTCTGGTTCCCGAAGGCTTCGCTTCGTTGCCCTTGACCGTGGACGACGGTCCCGGCTGCCCGGAAGTCGATTACGAGACCGAGGCCTTCCTGCTGAGCCGATACATGGTCACCAACGCCCAATTCCAGAAGTTCGTGGACGTCGGTGGCTACAGCGAGCTGGAACTCTGGGATCGCGAGATCTGGCCGCATCTCATCGACTTCAAGGACCAGACGGAAGAGCCCGGTCCACGCTTCTGGCGCAACGGACGGCACAATCGTCGCCTCGCCGATCATCCCGTGGTCGGCATCTGCTACTACGAAGCGGCCGCCTACTGCCGATGGGCCGGGTTCCGCCTGCCCACCGAGCCCGAGTGGCAAATGGCCGCCAGTTGGCGCATCCGAAGTTCGGCCAATGTCCTGCGCCGCTATCCCTGGGGCGACGCCCTGGACACCAGCAAGTGCAACATCTGGGCGTCCGGCATCGGCAAGACGGTTCCGGTGCACGCCTATCCCAACGGCGCCGCACCCAACGGCGTGTTGCAGTTGTGCGGCAACGTTTGGGAGTGGACGGCCAGCGATTTCGAGATGACTGACGCCGAGGGCAACCCGGTCGTCGGAGACATGCTCATGAAGAGCATTCGCGGCGGGGCGTTCGACACCTATTTTCCGTCACAGGCCACGAGTTGCTTCCGCACGGCCTTGGCCAGCCTGGCTCGCCCGCACAACGTCGGGTTCCGCCTGGCCATGGACCTGCCTCAGGACGGATAACCAGACAGGAACACGATCATGAGCACGGGGACGACAGTTACGACAACACCTTCTTCCACCTTCGGCGCCGGCGTCGAATGCTTCGTGTGCGGCGCCGCCAACGCGGTCAGCGCGCTGCAGTGCCGCGAATGCTCGGCCTCGCTGGCCCTCGTACACGACGCCAAAGCTCAGGAACGTGAGCCTAAGGTCGTCAGCATCGTCGGCGAAAGCAACGTGGGCAAAACCGTCTATCTCGGTTTTCTCCTCGACATGCTCTCCCAGCGGGCCGGTGACTTCGAGGCCATCCCGAAAGGAGCTTACTCCATCGACCTCCAGCAGGTCGTGATCAGCCACATGGCACGGCGGCAGTTCCCGCCCAAGACGCCCATGGAGGCCGACCGCTGGTACTGGGCCTACTACCAGATCCTGCAGAAGGCCACCAACAAGTGGGTGGATCTGGTCATGCCCGACATGGCCGGCGAATCGCTCGCTGCCGAGGTCGCCACGCCCAAGACGTTCCGGGTCATCAACAGTCTGCTCAGCAAGAGCGCCGGAACCATCCTCCTGGTGGACGCGGCCATGGCCGCCAACGGCTCGGCCCACCCGGATTTCTTCGCCCTCAAGATGATCAGCTACATCGATGCCATGCACCGGGCCAAGCGCGACGAACGCATCACCACGCCCACCGCCATCGTCCTGTGCAAGGCGGATCATTGCCCGGAATGCTTCGATCATCCCCGACGGTTTGTGCAGGCGAACCTCAACCGGTTATGGAACCTCACCGAGAGCCGGTTCGCCAACGTCGAGTTCTTTGCGTGCAGTGTGGTCGGCTCGCTCGGGTACGCCGCCTCGGAGACCGACGGCTACGTAACCCCCGTGCCCTTGCACACCGCATTGCGAGGTGTCCTGGAGCCTTTTCAATGGATTATCGAGCAGGTTTGACCGCGAGCACGAGTATCATCGATGGCCCCCGCACCGGATGCGTCCGGGCCGAACAAGCCATCTTCACCTCCATCCGCACGCCCATGGGTGAGGGCTATCGACTGATCGCCATGAGCCCGGGCATCACCAGCGAGGAGCGGGCCGAGATCACTCGCCGGTCTCCCTCGCACGGCAGTCTGTGCGATCCGGATCCGGCGGCTTCGGCGCTGTCGAGCTATCCGCTGGCCACGCAACGCCAATGTGTCGCCTGGACGCGCTACGCCGGACGCGAGCACACGGCCCGCGGCGGCCAACGGGTTCATACCCACCTGGCCGTCCTCGATCCCGAAGGGTTTGCCGCCATGGCCTGCGATCCCTTCCGCGTGCACGCAGCCATGCAGCAGATCATCGGTGACAAGCCGTGCCTCCAGCCCGCGACCTGCATGGACACGCTGGAGCTACCCGTCGCGGACCTCGCTGGAGCCGCGTTCGGTGCCGACATGGTCAGCGTCGAACACGCCTGCCGAATGGTGGCCGCGCTGCTCAACCACGACGTCATGCTCGTGGTTGGCGCCGTCTCGCCCGTCGATACCGTGCGAACGATGTTTGCCATCCTGCCGCAGGCCTGGCGCGTGAACCTCTCGTTGTCAGCGAACCTGCAGTATGCCCCGGCGCGGCAGTTTCAGCTCACTTGCGTGGGGCGGTACACACCGGAGCTTCAACGGGCCGTCCAGGGCCAGGACGTGCACGTCCTCGATCTCGGCTCATCGGCCGCGCCGGAGCCATGCGGTTGCGATGCGTGGTTCGAGTTCACTCGCGAGCGCCAGCGGCAAGGCCGCTTCGCCGAGTGCGTCGCCTTGGCCGACCAGCTTGATGGACAAGTGGACGGACCAACGCTGGATCGCGTAGTGGCGATTTGTCGCGATGCCGATCGCATCGAGTCGTCGTCGCAGGATGGCCTCGAGCAACTGGTGACCGCGTACGCGAAGGCAGCAGCGAACCATCCGCTGGAGAAGCATCTGATTCGCAACCTGATCTCCGCCGCCGTTCGGCGGGCGTCGCAACTCCAGCATCCGGTCGGTGTCGCCGTGCCTGCCGCGGCACACTGACGAAGTGAACCCGGAAGTCAACGAATATGGTCCGGGAGAGGAGAAGGAGGCGAGACGTCCACGTTCCGCATTCACGTTCCGTCGCGCGTTGCGGCGGTCGCCGGCGGTTGCTCGAACAATCGATTGAGCGCCTCGACGGACAGTTCGCCGGCGGGCTCGAACCTATCTGACGACATGTACGACAGGAGGCTGGCAAGCATCTGCCGGGCTGCCGGTCGTTTCGACAGGTCGCTCTCCAGGTCCAGCGAACAGATCATCAAGCGGCCCTTGCCCACGCGTGCTTCCAGCAGGTTGCCCAGCCGGTGATTGCGGGCGAAGTTGTCGATGACCTGGACCACAGGCCGAAAGTCTGCAGGCAGGTCATCGAGAATCATGGACCGCGACGACTCCAGCAGATCGTACCACTGCCAGTCGCTGTAGCCGTCCGTCGGAAAGCGAGCCAGGGCCGGATGGCTCGGATCGCACAAAATGCTCATCGTCGCCGGTGTCTGCTTGAACCACAGCGGGCTCCAGAATACCGGCTTGAAGCTTCCCGGCAGCGAGCGACCCAGTGACTGAGCCGACGGCAACAGCAGGACTCGCTTGCCGGCCGCCAGCGCTGCCTGCGTCGTTTCGTTCCATTCCCGGACGATCTCGACGTTCTTCGGCGGAGCGGTTTTCTCGTCCTTGGGATACACCCAGACGTTCCAAGTGTTGCTGACGCCGGTTTGTGGCAGGCCGATCGAAATCACCAGCTTCGCCGGCGCGCCGGCCTTGGCCAACGCACATTTAATTTCGCCCAACGGCGTATTGCCGCCCACGCGGATGTCCGCGGGTGGGAAGCTCCCGGCCGCTACTTGCCCGCCACGTTCGTTCCGAACGCTCCAGGCCAGGCTGGTCTTGAGCAAGTCGGTCGGGCCGTAGTGCGCCACTTCCGCCTGGGCGACCAACGTCTCATCTGCCGTGAACACGCGCTTGTTCAACCGAAGCAACGGAACCGTAGGGCCGCAAAAGCGCCGGAAAGCCCGCGGCTCGATGAATCCCTTGGATTCCCAGAACGCATCCAGCACGCCCACCAACGCCGTGCCCTGTCCCGGGAAATCGGTCAGGCTCAGCAACTGAAAGCCGCGAATCCCCGGCGTCCGCAACTGCGATTCGATCTCCTCCTTGTACAGCACGATCGCCTGTTGACCGCTGGCTGTGGTGAAGGCGCGGCTCTGATCGGCCATACCGTTGGCCGCCAGCGCATCGCGGATGATCTCGAAGTTGCGGGGCTTGAGCACGCCCGTATACCGGGACATCTCGTCGAAGTTCGGGAAGACCGTCCACTGACCAACCTCGTGCGTGATGCAGGGCACCGCATGTTCGGCCACGATCTCGCGGAAATCGTGGTCTGTGCCCGGTCCTCGCACACCACGGCTCTTGAAGGGCACGGCGTAGTCGTCCTTCGGCCCAAACCCCCAGCCCGATGACGATGCGTATAAATGACGCGGGTCGTACTGGCGGCAGGACTCGACGAGCTCATGCACCTTCGCCAGGTCGCCGCCGAGTTCGTTGCCCATGCAGAGCATCCCGAACGATGGGTGATTGCCGTACGTGTCCAGGATGCGGCGGACTTCCCGTGTCACAAATGCGTCTCGCTCCGCATCGTCGCCCACGTCGTGCACCCACTGGGGCGCTTCCACCTGGAGCAGAAACCCTGCTTCGTCCGCAGCCCGGAATGCTGCCTCCGGCGGGCACCACGAGTGGAACCGCATATGGTTCAATCCATACGCACGGGCCACCTGGAAGATGTGCGTCCACGACCGAATATCCATGGCCGGATAGCCGGTCAGCGGAAACACGCAACACTCCACCGTGCCGCGAAGGAAAACGCCCCGGCCATTCAGCAGGAGCTGCCGATCCTTCGTGGCCAGACTGCGCAGACCGAACGTGACCGTCCGCGTGTCGCTGAACGTTGCGGTATCCACCTGGGCCGCCAACGTGACCGTCAAATCATACAGAGCGGGCGTGAACTCGTCCCAGGAACGCGAGCCAGTGCCGAAGGGGACCTCCAGCTCGGCCTCGCCTCCCGACTGCGGTACGTTGAACTCTTCCTGCACCTCGGGAAACTGCTGCAGCCCCGCGGAGCGTACGGTCAGCCGGGCGCAGGCCGCGGCCGATCGCTTGGTCCGATTGCCCACCGCCAGCCGTATTCTCATGCGGCGGTTCTCCATGTCGGGATAGATCTGCACGTTGTCGAGCCAGACCGGATCGCTCGCCCGCAGTTCAATCTCGCCGATGATGCCGTTCCAGTTGGTCTGCGTTTCCTCGGTGACACTGTGGGCCAGGTCGCCGACGTTGTATTTCATGCGGTTGTCCACGCGCACGGTCAGGCGGTGTCGGCCGGGCGTGGCCAATTCGCTGAGGTCGTGGATGTGCGGCGTGCACAGACTGTCCTGCATGCCCACGTGGGCATCGTCCAGCCAAACCTGTGTCTCCCAGTGAGCCCGCTCCAGAAACAGGATGATGCGCCGACCCTTCCAGGAAGGGGGAATGTCGATGTCGCGTTGGTACCATGCCGGGCCGACGTAGGGGTGGGGGCGGCTCAGCCGGTCCAGCCGCGCTTCGTCGTCGTACTCGCCGCAACGCCGCTCGTCCGTGGAACCAGGCAGACTGATGCTGTCGGACAGCCTCGTTTCGTACCAGCGTTCCTCGATCCCGGCGTCATCGGGGTCGAGTTGGAACGACCACCGTCCGTGCAGAGAAGCGTAGTCGGCGCGAACGGCGCCCACCCAGGCCAGCACCATGCCCCACAACACGCACGAGAAACGACGCCTCCGCATCGGCTCTCCTACAGAAATGTCGGCGATAATATGGCACCGGAACTCGCTGCAGTGCCAGCGTCTCACCGAAACACCGGGCGTCCTGCCCGACATGGGACCACGATGTTCGATCAATGCTTACCACGAGCCAGTGGCGTTAAGGGAATCCAGAAACGCCTTACCGGGCATTGTACAACACCGCGGCTTTTCGACGCATTGAGTTTTTGCGGCCTCTGCACACCCCGCTTGTGTCAGCCCAGTGAGCGGAGAACGTTCGTTTGCCGGCCGCCTTCAATCACGCCCGGCCCACCGGCTTGACCTGCGTTTGCCGGACGGGCTTGAGCTTCTGGCAGGGCGGATCATCCACTGGAATGCCCCGCACGCGCAACGAATGGGCTACCTGGAACCGGAAGCCGTCGGGGGCGGTCTTCAACGCTGCCTGGAGTGCCTCGATCGCCTTGTCGCCGGGCAGCCGCTCGAGCACCATGCAGGCGTCCTGACGCAAGACCTCGTCGGTCAGCAGGGCGGCCACCGGCGCGACGCACTCGTCGCCGCCCAGTTCCGAGACCGCCCACATCGCTTCGCGCTTGACCGACGCCGGCTGATCGCCTGCGATCAGACTCAGGAGGGCGGTGACGACCGCCTTTTGCTGCTCATCATTGCCCGGCCGGCCGTGGCGGACCATTTCCCAGAGTTGCCGCTTGCCCGCTCGCGCTGTCTCGGCGTCGCTGCTCCGCATGAGCTCGGCCATCGCCGCCACTGCCGCGGCCGGATCGCTCGTCGAAATCTTCTCTGGCATGTCCAGACCCTCGTCTCGTTTGGGGGGCGGGCATCTTGCCCGCCTTTATTCCTCGGGAATGCCCGTCAAAATTGCGGCTCACCCTTCAGAGAGAACGGGCACGTTGCCCATTCGAGGCGGACGAGACGCCCGCCCTCCGTCTGTCTCACCGCGTCGTTCTCCTAGAGGTGGTACGGCGCCCGTTGCGGCCGTCCCATTAACCGCCGAGCCTGCTCGTCGCCGACGATCTCCTGCTTGGACTGGTCCCAGTGGAGCTTGCGGCCCAGCATGAACGCCAGGTTGCCCAGCACACAAAGGTTCGACACGCCGACCGCCGCCTCGATGTTCATGATCGTCTTCTTGCCGGTCTTGATGCCTTCGAACCAGTCCTGATGATGGTTGAAGTTCGGGCTCTTGTAGACGTCTTTGGCTCCGGCGGGGGGAACCCACTCGCGCGCCTTGCGCTCGGCCCACGTGCCCCCGTCACCTCCCCAGTGCGTGAACGTGCCTTTGTCGCCAGTGTACACCGCGCCGTAGCCCGGCCGGATGATCTTGTCCTCACCCTCCTTGCGTTCCTCGGGTGGTACCAGCCATTCGTTGCCTTGCCGCCAGGTGAGGATCCAATCGGGATTCTTGAACGTGTACGTCACCACCATGGTGGTTGCGCAGTCCCACGCGCCCTTGTCGGGAGCCTCACCGGTTGCTTCGATGGTCACTGGTCCCGTTCCGTCGGCGCCCATCCACCACATGGCGCAGCTCATCACGTGCGCGCCTCGGTCGCGAATCTGCCCGCCGCCGGAATCCATCAGCCAGCGGAATCTGCCGTGGCAGCAATGGGCGTTGTACGGCCGCCAGCGCAGCGGCCCCAGCCACAGATCGTAATCCAGCTCGGGGGGCGGCTCGCTGTCGGGCACAGGCTTGTCATCCACGGGACTGGGATAGTGGAAGCAGTCGACCCGCCGAATCGTGCCGATGTTCCCGTTCACCAGATATCGATGGGCCAGGTACGCCTCGGGTTGCGAGCGGCCTTGCGAGCCGACCTGCACGGAGATCTTGGCCTTCTTCGCCGCTGCGACCATGGCCTTGCCTTCCTCGATTGTGCAGGCGGCGGGCTTTTCCACGTAGACGTGTTTGCCGCTTTCGGCCGCGTGCACCATCTGCACCGCATGCCAGTGGTCGGGCGTGGCGATGATGACGGCATCGATGTCTTTGCGCTCCAGTATGTATCGGTAGTCGCGATACACGTCGGCTTGCGGGCCGGCCATCTCGGAAGCGGTGGCGAGGCGATTCTCGTCGCAGTCGCACACCGCCGCGACGTTGACCACGCCCTGCTTCATATACTTGACCATCTCGCTGAGATGGTACTTGCCCATGCTCCCCACGCCGATATGGGCCAGTGTGATTCGATCGTTCGCGCCAGGCCGGCCCACCGCCGCCCGCACCTGCGACGAGATGATGCTGGGAAACCCGACGGCCGCTCCGGCCGCAGCCCCGAGCCCCTTCAGCACGCGACGGCGAGTGGTGAGCTGCTTGTCCTGAGCCATGTCTGTGATCCTCCGGAACGTGACCGCATCGACGAGTTGAGCTTGCCCCGTGCGGACGGTGAGCCCGCGCGAGCCGCGATCCTGCACGGATCCGCCTGTCGAATCGGAGTTTACCCGCTCACCGCGATTTCGCAACCCATTGTGTTGTGTCGTTGGCTTGAACGCTCAGCGCGGGTCGTCATCGCGGCCGAGCGGTTTGCGGTCGATCTCGCGGACCTCGACATCGATGATGTCGTCGGTGGGGCGGGCGCGGCCCGGGTAGTCTGACGGGCTGATGGCGAAGCGGGCCTGGAGCCGGCGCTTCAGGTGCTCGCGGACCAGCCGGCGAAAGTGCGGGACCAGCAGAGCGATGCCCACTGTGTCGGAGATCAGGCCGGGCGTGATGAGCAGGATGCCGGCCACCAGGATCATGAGCGCGTCCACCAGGTGATCGCCCGGGATGTGGCCGGCCGCGAGTTCCTGGCGAATGCGATGGTATGTCTTGAGGCCTTCGCGCTTGGCCAGAGCTGCACCGACCACGCCGGTGAGGATCACGATGGTCAGCGCGGTGAACGCACTGGTTGCTCGTCCGATCTGGATCAGCAGATACAGCTCAATGAGCGGCCACAGGATCAGTAACAGTGCCAAGCGGAACATGGGATTCGTCAATGTATCAGGGGGCGTGCATCTTGCACGCCTTCAGGCGAGCGTTATGCACGCCCCCGGGATCAACCGTCATGCGTTCTCTCGTGCAAGCACGATGCGGAGATGAGCCGTGCCCACCTCCGCATCGAGAATCAATCCGTCACATGTCGAGCGGTCCGTCAGACCTGATTCGGAACCACGAACGGCTCGCGATATTCGCGGGTCAGCAAGGCGTTGGCCTTCTCGTCTCCCACGAAACGCTCGTTCGCGGCATCGACGATCAGCTTCTTGCCGAGCCGGTACGTCTCGCCGTCCATCGGCACCTTGTTCTCCTTCAGGTGCTCCATGGTCCGCTCGAACGTCTCGTACGCTTCCTTGTTGTCGCCGAAGGCCTTGTGCTGGCTGCTGAAGGGCACGTCCGTTCCCCGCAGGTATGAGATGTTGGCCAGATGGCACAAGGCGCTGGACAGATGTCCTTCGAGAATGTCCGCTTTCAGGTCCGTGTACTTGCGGCTGCGAACCGCGTCGATGAAGTTGCGGTGGTGATTGCCGCCGCCGTCAAAATTGCGAATCTTCTTGCCGTCCTTGTCGAAGGCCGCGCCCCGTGAGTAGCTGGTCAGGACCACCGAGCCTTCCGTGCCGTGGAAGACGTTGCCGACCATCGCGCCCCGGTAGTTCGGCGTCGGCAGGCCACGGGTCTCGAAGATCAGCAGCACGTCGCCGTATTCCATGAAGGCGATTTCCGTGTTGGGCGTCTCGCCGTCGTCCTTGTAGCCCAGCCGTCCACCGAACGCGATCACGTTGTCGGGCAGGCGATCCGCCCCGATGCCCCAGCGAGCCACGTCCATCTGATGGATGCCCTGGTTGCCGAGATCGCCGTTGCCATAATCCCAGAACCAGTGCCAGTGATAGTGAACCGTGCCGCGGTCGGTCTTGCGATGCGGCGGCTTAAGCGGAGCGGGCCCGCTCCACAGGTCATAATCCATGTTGGGCGGAGGCTCCTGCGGCCCGCCGCACAGACCGATGCTGTCGCGGCGCTTGTAGCACAGCCCGCGGGCGACCAACAACTTGCCGATCTTGCCCTCGCGCACGTACTGGATGGCCTCGATGCTGCCAGGGTTCGAGCGGATTTGCGTGCCGGTCTGGCAGATCCGCTGGTACTTGCGAGCGGCCTCCACCATCCGTCGCCCCTCGAGCACGTTGTGGCTGACCGGCTTCTCGACGTAGACGTCCTTGCCCGACTGCATGGCCCAGATCGCCGCCAGCGCATGCCAATGATTCGGCGTGGCAATGGACACCGCATCGATGGTCTTGTCGTCGAAGACCCGACGCATATCCTGGAAGCACTTGGGCGTCGGCTTGCCCTTTTCCTCAATGGGCTTGAGACCCTTTGGCCAGACGTCCCGATCCACGTCACACAGGGCGACGATCTCCACGTCGTCCATCCCTGCATATTGTCTGATGTGGCTGCCGCCCTGGCCGTTGAAGCCGATCACCGCGATGCGGATCTTCTCGTTCGCGCCACGCCGAGGCGCCTCAGCAGCGAACAGCCGGCTACGCGAGGTCGCGGCCAGCGCTCCGGCGGCCAGACTCGACTTGAGGAACGAGCGACGATTGAACTTGGACATCGGTCACCTCCGAGAAACGAATGGTTGCCCGACAACAGCTTGTCCGGCAACCGCTCATGCTACCCGCATGTCCCGGGCGCTTCAAATCAAACCGGCCTGAGTCCGCCGATGCTACACGGACACCGGAACTGCCATCTTCCTTGGTCTGCCGCCGCCTGCACTTGGAACCGATTCACGGCATGTGGCAATAAGAAAACCGCCGGGCTGCCAGCCCGGCGGTTCACGGGCAATCTCTCTAGCGATCTGACCGACCGCCGCTCCGAAACCTCTCGCAAACGGCCAACAACCCGGCCGACAGCCCATCGCTGACAGCTGAGAGCCGATAGCTGGTGGCTGATGGCTGATGGCTACTTACCGCCCCTCCCGCTTTTTCTTTTCCTCGAGCGCCTGTCTGGCCACGTCCTCGGGCGTCATAGCGGGGCGCTTGGCCCGGAACTCCGCCATACCCGGTGGTTCCGGGAATGCCTTGTCGATGTCCAGGTCGGTCTCTCCGTACATTTCTTCCAGGACGCGCCGCACGTCGTCGTAGCAGCGCTGCTTGACTTTCACGTTGCTCTCACGATCCCACACCATGAATCGCATGGCCAGCGGCAACTCGGGTGAGGTCACCACACCGCCCAAGGCGTCGGCCAACATCTGGTCCCATGGTTCCAGGCCCCGCCGGCCTTGCGGATCGTCGGCCTTGTCCTTCTGGTAACTCGTGTACAACTGGAACGCCTGGTTGGCTCTGCGCGTATACTCGTCGTGCCGGCCGTTGGCCAGTTCAATGTATGCATTCTCCAGCAGAGAGTGGATCAGCATGGTGGCCTCGTGCCGAGAGCCCGCCATCTCCTCGATCTGCTTCTGGATGAAATCCCTGAACGTGCCTTTGGTGTAGATCTCCTTGGTCTTGCCCGTCCACTGGTCCGGGTAGTTCACGACCAGGTAGTCGTAGTACTTCTGCGCCTGCTCCGTGCGACCGGAGAAGTACAAGCCGAGCAGCAGCGAGTGCAGCGTGTTGATGTGGTAATCCTTGAACGCCTCGCCGGCCGTGGCCGCTTCCGTGTTCTTCTTCTTGTCCTTGTCGTCCTCGTCATCGGGGTACTTCTTGCCCAGCTCGAGCGCCTTCTGATGAACGGCCTCGACATAGCGCCAATCCGGCCGCATGTTCAGGAAGGACTCCTCGGGCGTCTCCAGATTGGGCCGGAAAATGTAATCGCCCTGCCTGGCCAGCGCACCCAGCGAGAACAGCACGATCCGGTCGGTGTTCAACAGGTCGAACTCCTCGACGTTCTTGACATCCCGGGCCTTTTCCGTGCCGTACATGCCCCAGTACATGGAATGCGCCCAGGGCGTGCGCCAATCGATCGGGATCGCTTGTTCCGGTCCCAGCTTGCTCGACATGTCGTACATGAACTGCGGATCCATCTTGTACTGCTCACGCAGCACCTTGGACCGCAGGTAGGCGAGCAGATGGCCCAGATCCTCCGCCGGGGCGGCATCCAGGAAGGCCCACAGGTCGCGGTAGGCAGCGGGCGGCTCCTTGGCCGTCTTGCGGAAGCGTTCGACGCTCCTTTCGATCGACCAGGCCGTATAGGGCTTGAAGAAGTTCACCTCCAGCGGGTGAAAGACATTGATCGCCTTGGTGCCGACTTCCACGTCGACGCCGATCGCGGCCAGCTTCTCCACCAGGGCCTTCGTGCCGGGATGCTTGGCGAACAGCTCTTCCAGCGTGTGCGGGGCTTCCACCACCGGCTTGAACCAGTCCACCGCCTCCTGGTCGGACAGCCCGGCGGGCGGCGTGCCCAGGAGCGTTTCCATGGTGGTGGCCCAGATGCGCTTGTACTTGAGCTGGTAATCGTCCAGCCGCTCGCCCACCTTGTGGAAATACGTCCAGGCCAACTGGTGATACAAGCCGACGACTTTCTCGTTATTGGGAATGCCCTCGTCCCGCAGGAGGCGAATGCCGTTGTACACCCACTGCCAGCGCTCGCGGGTGGTGTGCGTGGCCACCGAGATATTGTACGACATGTTCCACGCCTGGAAACTCCAGACCGTGGCGAAACGCGGCTGCAGCGTGCAGATCCACTTGGCCAGTTGATGCAGCTCGTAGTACTTGCCTTCCTGCTTGAGCGACTCGGACCTGATCCACAGGATGTCGGCGGCAATGCCGCGGAACGTCCCGCCGGCGGCGCTGACCCACGCGTATTTCGGCGGCAGTTCCTTGTACAGATTCGACTGCAGGACGAGCTGGAGTTCCTTCCGCTGATTGTTGATGGGCGTCTGCAGCAGGGCGGCTAACGCAATGCACAACGCAGCCCCCGCCAGCGCCGCCACCTGGATCAGCGTGGCCGACCGCTGCGCTTCCGCCTTGGCGAAGACGTACTCGG
Organism: Planctomycetota bacterium; assembly: GCA_029550525.1. Taxonomy (GTDB): domain Bacteria; phylum Planctomycetota; class Phycisphaerae; order UBA1845; family PWPN01; genus JACQVT01. The sequence goes on along the minus strand of JAKPHF010000070.1, from coordinate 142,649 downwards.
CCTGGTCGATGTCCGGTACCGCGGGTTCACCGGCCCCCGAACCGGCGCTGGGCAGATGGTCGCGGGGCACTTCCGGCGAATGTGGAGCCAGAGTTCGCGATGAAATCGAATCTGTCTCCATTACTCAAATCTCCGTTCTCAAGTCCGAGTCCCTGTCAGCCGTTCTTCCGGACCGGGTCGCTGGCCGCTGCCGGAAAACGGACGCCGTTCCGCATCGGCTCCCGCTACGACGTCACCTGGGCCAGTTCGCGCTTGGTCAGCACGATGCATCCCAGGGCGCCCACGATCAGCCCCTTGATGAACACGAGAACCACCAACGAGTTGATGACCCACATGAGCGGAACCAGCCGCCCGTTCACTATGTTGCCTGCCGGATCGTACTTCGAAAAGTCCGGCACCAGCCAGATGAAGCCCTGGGCCAGAGGCCGCACCAGCGGCCCGATGATCCACAACGGGTCTTGGGCTCCCGGACTCTCCATCGGGCTCACCCAGTCCACCGCCGTGCTCAGGAAGCCCGCCATCGACGCGACGATCAGGACCAGGAAGCATCCCATGCACGCCACCGGGAACGACAGGAAGCTCGACAGCAGCAGGCCCACCGCGGCGAGAAATGCCAGCCGACACCAGACGATCGAGAGCGCCCGGAACAGGTTCCAGTGGAACGTCCCCAGGCCGTACAACAGCTCGAAACTGTCCGACCCTTCGAACATGTAGCTGTTCTCCGGGTCGGCGTTGCCGATCATGATGTACAGCGTGCCCCGGTCGTTCACCGCGTAGTTCGGGATCTCAATGGTGTGGAACCGCTCGGCCACGTACTTGTCCATGATCTGCGGCGTCAGCGTGTCCGGCTGCTCGATGTCGCCGAACTGGATGATCGCCGGCAGTTCCGCGTCGTCCAGCCCACCCGCGTGCGTGGGCTTGAACCGCAGATGCAGAAATCCCCGGGAATTGCGATCGACCAGCAGGCCCGTGAACTCAAACCGGCGGATCTGGGTGGGCCCGAGCGACCGCCACGATCGCTTGTAGTCTTCGCGAATCTGGTCGCGGATGGCCGCCTCGCCGCCCGGCGTCACGTCGTCCAACCGGCCCTCTTCCCGCATGCGCCGGATCTGCTCCTCGACCGCCGGTCCGAAGTCCGGCTCCTTCAACTGCATGCTGTGCCGGGCGCTGAGCACCTCGAACTCCAGCATCTCCTGATCGCCCTGGACCGTTGTCTGCGTCTTGCTGAGCAGCCACGTGCCCACCAGGATGGCCACGAAGCAGAACAGCAGCAGAGCCGCATTCAACACGCCGATGCCCAGCCACTTGCCCACGAAGAACTGCCAGAGGGGGATCGGCTTGGTGGCAATCGTGTAGATCCGCTTGTTGACGATTTCGTCGGTGATCGCCAGACAGCTCAGGAACACCGTGACCACGCTCAGGACCGCGCCGATGCCGCCCATCGAGTACGCCAGAAACGACTGTACTCGGCTGGTCAGCGTCAGGCCGTCGCCTTCCGTCACCAGCGGCAGAACCGTCACCATCAGCACCACCAGGAAGATGCCGACCAGGGCGATCTTCTGGCGGATGCTTTCGGCAATCATGTGTCGGGCCACGGCCCAGATGCGGTACATTCCGCGTGTGCTCCCTGCAAACTCTGCGAAGTCGTGTCAGTCTCGCGTCTCGGAATCCGCCGGCGGGGCGGGCGGCGGCTCGGACCCGCCGACCAACAGCCCCTCGATCACGCTGCGATCGAGTTGTTCGTCGGCGGCATTGGGAGCCGCCGGTGCCGGCCTCGTCGCAGACGGCGTTGCCTGCGACGCCTCCTCCTCTGCCGCCACGGTCTGACGCGGAGCCAGCAGTTCGTCGATCACCTCCGCTGCCGGCTCCGGCGCCGCCGCCACCTCGACCGGCGCGGCACCGGCGGGGGCTTCCGCTTGTTTGCCCGCCGCCACCAGCGAATCGATCAGCGCCTCGCCGTCGCCCTTGAGGAAGTCGGCCACTTGGCCGCTCGACGCCGCTCCCGACGTCTCGTGCTGGGCTTCCTGAGCCTCCCGCACGATCCGAAGGAAGAAGCTCTCCAGCCGGTCCGACGGCGTGGTGATGCTCAGTACCTGTTTCTTGGCCTCACGCTCCACAATCTCCTGGATGCGGGCGATCGTTTCCTCGCTCAGTCGCTCCGTTGTGATCTGCGTGAGGTTCTGTTGACGCAGCAGCTCGCGCGTTTCGCCGATCGCCTGGCGCTTGCCGCCATACAACACCACTACCCGCTGACAGACGTCCTCGACGTCCGCCAACAGGTGACTGCACAGCAGAATGGTCTTGCCTTTGTTGCGCAGGTGCACGATCAGGTCTTTGATCTCCCGCGTGCCGATGGGGTCAAGACCCGTCGTCGGCTCGTCGAGGATCAGCAGTTCCGGATCGTTGATCAGCGCCTGGGCCAGGCCGATGCGACGAGCCATGCCTTTGGAGTACTCGCCCACGCGACGACGCGCTTGGCGGGTGAGGCCGACCATCTCCAGCAACTGCTCCACCCGTCGCCGTCGGTCCTGGCGCGGGATCTGGAAGAGCCGTCCGTAGTAGTCCAGCGTCTCGCGGGCGTCGAGGAACCGGTAGAGGTACGACTCCTCAGGCAGGTAGCCGATGCGGGCCTTAACCTCGACGTCGGTCGGCGGCCGGTCGAGAACGCTGATCCGGCCCCGCGTGGGGTAGAGCAGCCCCAAGAGCATCTTGATCGTCGTCGTCTTGCCCGAACCATTGGGACCGAGCAGCCCGAAGACCTCGTTGCGGTAGATGTCCAGGTCCAGACGATCGACTGCGAGCACGCGCTTGCGGTGCCAGAAGTCCTTGAAGACTTTGGTCAGCCCGATGGCCTGGACGACCGGTGTTGCGTGTGTAACCATGTGCTTGAGGCGTCCGCCTTCCTGTTGACCGCTCACGATCGGTTGTCGGGCCGCGGATCGTCATCACGCCGACCGGAGGCGAACCGATTGCCGGCCGATCCGATCCGGCCCGGCCGATCCGTTCGCCGCGACGGAGGGCTTACTTGCCCTTGGTCAGCGCTTCGATGCGGGCCTTCTCCTGAGCGGCCACTTCCTTGGGATCCTTGTTCAGCCAGAACACCAGTTGCTTGGCGCCCGTGGGCAGAATCCACTTGACCACGTCCTGGTTCTTGAACAGCGCTTGCCGCATCGACTGGCCCAACTGCATCCGGACCAGTTCCGGATTGCGACGATACTCGTCGAACACGGCCTCGAACTGGCTGACCTCCGCCAGGGCGCTGTTGACGATCTGCTCGCGATCACGCTGAGCCAGGCGCATCTTGCCGCCGGCCTCGCCCGTTGCTTCTGTGGCCAGGATCGCGCCGATCTTGCGGATCAGCTCTTCCCGCTCCGCCTCCGACTCGACCTGGTCGAGCTTCTCGATCTCGGCGTTGAGCTTCTGCCACGCCGATCCGGCGATGCCGTTGAGCTTCTTCTCACGCTCGCTCTGGGCTTCGTTGATCAGCTCGGTTCGGCGAGCCTCGGCGGTGTTGACGGCCAGAAACTCCTCCGCCGTTTGCAGCGGGTAATGGCTCTGCGGGATGACCACGTTCTCGATCTGGATCCCGCTGTGCAGTTCCTCTTCCAGGATCTTCTGGGCCCGGGTCTGGACTTGGCTCGCCAGTTGTGCCGGATCGCGCCAAACCACTTCCGCCGGCGTCCGGGCCGCTTCTGCGACCGCGGCCTGCTTGATCACCGACCGTACGAGTTCTTCGTCGTTCCGCACGTTCCGGACGTAGTCGATGGCCGTCGCTTCCGGCATCCGGTACTGCACCCGAAAGGAAGCATGCATAATGAACCGGTCCGCGGTCAGCAGCGCGCCGTCCACCGCGGGATCCAGTCCGGCCGTTCGCGGGCTCAACTGCTCCAACGGCTTGCTCTTCTCCTCCTCGCGGAGTGTCAGCCAGAAGTCTTCCACCCGGATGAGCTTGGGGGCCGTCGAGACCCGTGTCACCTCGTCGATCGGGTAGGGCAGTGCCCACTGCAGACCGGGCTTGCGCACCTCGCCGGTCTGCACGCCGAATCGTGTCACCACCGCGACTTCGCGCTCGTCCACGATGAACACGCCGCTGAGCAGGAACGCGACCACCACGAGCAGCATGATGAACTTCAGGACGCTGAAGCTCGCTCGCAGCGCGTCGGACAACGACTGGTTGGCAGCGTCGAGCGGCGCCTCGGTCAGCGGCTCGTCATGGCAGCAGTGGCCGTCATGCCCGTCGCCATGGAAATGGTTGTGATTGTGCTCGTCGAACAACGCTGATTCTCCCGCCGGACCTTGCCGGCCTCAACGTCCCCGTGTCGGGGGACGCGAACCGTCCGGTCAGTCCCTCTCGATGATCTGCGGCAACTGCACGTTCGTCGTCGCATCGACCCGCGCCGGCTGGCTGGCCGGTGCGGGCACCGGCAACGCCAGAGTGTCCGAAACCAGCGGCGTAAAGCCGGCGCTGTCGGCCTCCAAAATCACGGTCGTGCGATCCTTCAGAATCTCGGGCAGGTTCCGGATCAGCAGCAGGAACGTGGCCAGCTCCTCGTCCTGGGCCAGCACCTTGTTGTATTCCAATGCACGCCGGTAACCTTCGGCCACCACTTTTTCCGCCTCGCTCTCGGCGAACGAACGGATCGTGCCCGCGATCTTCTCGGCCGTATCCTTGATCAACTGGGCCGCCGACTCGCCCTCGCTCGTGTAACGCGCCGCCTCCGTCTGACGCTCTTTCTTCATCGCCTCGAACACGTTCTCGGTGATCCGCTGAGGCAGGGCGATCGACTCCAGCCGCACCGTCGCGACCTCGATCCCGTACAATTCCTTCGCGCTGTTCCGTACCGCTTCTTCGATCTCGCTCGTGATCTTGTCGTACAAGAGCTCTTCCGGGTTGTTCGACACGAACTGCGAAAACGCGTAACGGCTGATCACGGTCTTCTGATCGTTGCGCACGCGCGCCTTCAGCTTGTTCTCGGCGTCCTCCATGCTCGTGCAACGGATACTGAACCGGTACGGATCCTCGATCCGCCAGTTGATCGCCGTGGTCACGATGATGTTCTTGCCGTCCGCGGTCGGGTTCTCTTCGCCCACCGTCGAGGTCACCTGGAGGCGGTTGTCGAAGTGCTGCACCCGCTGAATGGGGAAGGGCCATTTCCAGTACAGCCCCGGCTCCGTCTTGATGTTGTTCTGGTCGATCTTCCCAAACGTTCGGACGACCGCCACTTCGGTGAACCGCACCTGGTAGGTGACCATGTATAGCAGCAGGATCACCGCCAGCACGACGCCGGTCAGCAGCGACGGCAAGCTCCGTTTCGTCTTGCCGGCATGCTCGCCCGCCGGGGCCTGGTGCGCGGGACGGCCCGGCTGCTCGGTCTCAGGGGCACGGGTCAGTTCTGTTCTCGGTTGCATAGTCAGTCTCTTCCAAATACGGTCCGAAGACTCACCGGTGCGCGTCAGGCACCGCTCAATGTCTGGGTACGCTGAGTTCCTACTCGCTGCCCGCCGCAAAGTTCAGCGGAGCGTTCACGGGATCTTGCAGATTCAGGTGGAAGGTCTGGATGTCCACCTTGTTCTTGGTCGCGACCACGTACTTGCGGATCCCCGCCAGGCCCTTGGCCAGCGCCGAGAGCTTCTCACGAACCATGAATGTCTTGGGGGCAACCGCCTTGGACGCCATCAAAGCCTGGAAGCGAATGGCCTCGGCCTTGGCGGAATTCTCCAACGCCCAGCGCTCGGCTCGTCCTCGGCTGATGATGCCGGAGGCCAAGCCCCCGATAGGCGGAATCTTCTTGTCGGCGTCGCCGAAGATGAGTGTCCGAATCTCCTCCCGGGCGGCCCGGTGATCGGCCTCCGTCGCGCTCGGATCATTTGACAGCTCGCCCAATCGGCGAATGGCCGCGTCCAGCGCCTCGGCCGTTGCAACGTTGCCCGCTATCTCGCTCAACCGCTTGTTGTAATCGGCTTTCGCACTCTCGATCGAAGCCACGCGCTTTTGCTCGGCGCCGATCACGTCCTGGAACGCCTCCGCGGTCTCTTTCGGCGGGTGAACGCCCTGCAGCCCCAGGAACTTGATGTCGATGCCGAGCTTGGCCTGATCGGCACGGGCCGCGATCCGCTTCCACAGTTCCTTTTCGATCACGCTCCGCTCCGGTCCCAGCATCCGCTCGACCGTCTGCGACGCGCAATAGTGCGTCAGCTCGTGACCGGCGATGGCGCGAAGCATGGCCTCCGGATCTTTGTACGTTGAGATCCATTCCTTCGCGTCATGGATCTGATACTGGATGGTCATGGCCACCCTGAGAATGCTCACGCCCACCGCGGCACCGCTCTCGGAGAACGTCGGCCCGCCCATGATCTTGTCGCCTTCGCTCGCCGGACGTGTCGCCGCCACCGTTCTGATGTAATCCTCCAGCTCGGGCGTGGAGATCAAAACCTTGACGTGCGGCTCATCCTCGTGGTCGTTCGTCCACAGCAGGAGCGGCTCTTCTTTCTTCTTCGGATCGGGGGGAGCGGCATCACCGAGCCGGAATTCGTGAATCTGCTGCGTCTGAACCTTGTACGCGATATCGATCGGCCACGGCAGCTTCAGGTGCAATCCCGGATCCACCACTCGGTGCGGAACGCCGAATCGTTCGATCACCGCCTGTTGATCCGCCTGCACGATCACCAGGGCGCTGGCCGCGAACAGCACGATCACGGCAAAACCGGCCAGTGGCAGCGCCGCCCGCTCCAGCAGCTTGTACAGCCAGCTCGACGACACCTCGAAGCCGAACTGGTAGTTCACCGCGTCAGCGATCGACCGGGCAATCCCGCCCGGCTCGCTGAACAATCCCAGGAGCCGGCTGTCGAACGCCGGCCGCGGCTCGTCGCCGGGCTTGCGCGGACGGTAGAAATCCAGGATGAAGTTGAACAGGACTTCGGTCGCCAGCACCAGCAGGAGGATGCGCAGAACGTACGCCAACACGCGCTCCGGCGCGTACATTTCCGCGTAGTGCAGCGGGGCCAGCGTGCCCGACACCGCCACCGCGCCCAGCGTGATGCCCATCAGCCAGCTCGCCCCCGACCGCAGCATCCGCCATTCGGGATAGCGTGCCATGCCTGAGGCATAACGGGACATCAGGAAGCTCAGGAAGGCGGCTCCGCCGACGAACCAGATGGCTAGTGTCGCGTTGGTGAGCTCGATCTGCTGCCAGTTGCTCGCCCGGATGGACTCGCCGAGACGCCACGACCACATCCATAGGCCGCACACCAGCAGCGCCAGCACGATCAGGATCGTAAAGATCGGAAGCAGCCAGCGATACATCCACTGCAACCGGCGCTGGGCCAGCAACAGCTCTTCCTTGTCCAGGTCGAAAATCGCACCCGCCGCGATCCCCGCCTCACGCTCCCGGCGAAGCTGCTCGATCTCCAGGGCCTCTTCCTGCACCAGCACCCGCTGATGGTAGATAAGGGCCAGGTAGAGCCAGATCAGAATGCCGCAGCCGCTCAGGAACGTGAGGGCCCGCAACGCCTCCGACTTCGTCCACAATGTCATCAAGACCAGAAAGGCGGTCAGAAGACACTCGAAGACAAGTCCGGCGAGGGCGAGATTGCGGGCTCTGCTTTCAGGCCTTTCCGTCATCATGCTCAGGCTTCTCTTGAAGATTGATCGGACCGGCTGACGCGCCGGTAGCCACCGGGAGAATCCCGGCTTTCGTCCGACCTATGGACGACAAAGCACCGTACTCTACAATAAGGCCGCTTGGCTGCCAAGCTGGCTACCGGCCGCTGTGCCAGCGGCGGGGTCCGGCTCGCAGGCAGCGGACCAGGTGAATTCCAGGAACTCGCGGGCCGCCGTCGGCTCGCCATACGATTCGGATACGCTCATGTTTTCCAGATTCTGGGGCATCGTCACCAACAGCTTCACGGAAACCATCAGACAGCCGATCTACGGCGTTCTCTTGCTTGTCACCGCCGGGTTGCTGGTCCTGAACGTCGGGGTCAGCGGCTATACCCTTGATGATGACAACAAGCTGCTCAAGGATCTCGGTCTTTCTACGTTGTTGCTGTCCGGATTGTTTTTGGCCGCCTTCAGTTCGGCCGGCATTCTGTCCCGGGAGATCGACAACAAGACCGTCCTGACCGTCATCAGCAAGCCCGTCAGCCGCCCCCTGTTCCTCGTCGGCAAGTTCGTCGGGCTCAGTGGGGCCCTCGCCGTTGCGTTCTACCTCGTCGGCGTGGTCTTCCTCCTCACCATGCGACACAAGGTCCTGGAGCGGGCCAGCCAGGAATTTGATCTACCCGTCATCATCTTCGGTTGTTCGGCCCTCCTGGCCGCCGTCGTCATCGCCGCGTTCTGTAACTACTTATATGACATGCAGTTCGCGTCAACCGCCATCGCTCTGGCCCTTCCGCTGATGACGCTCGCGCTGGGGCTGGTCGCCCTCATCAGCCCGGAGTGGAAGATTCAGGAGTTCGGCAAGGATTTCATGGACGGGCAGCTCATCGGGGCCGCCGTTCTGGTCTTCGCCATGATCCTCATACTTACTGCCGTCGCGCTGGCCGTCTCCACCCGCTTCGGGCAGGTCATGACGTTGACGATCTGCCTCGGCGTCCTGCTGATCGGGCTCGTCTCCGATTCCATGTTCGGACAATATAGCAGTACCAACCTCCTGGCCCGGATCGCCTACTGGGTGTCACCCAACCTCGCGTTCCTTTGGGTCACCGACGCTCTTACGCAGAATCACCATATTACATTGAAATACGTGGGCATGGCTTTCGGCTACGCCATGCTCATCGTGATGGCCTGGCTGTTGATCGGCATCGCCTTGTTCCAGAAGCGGGAAGTGGGCTGAGCCCCGGCCGCCTATACTCCGGCCGGAGGATCGCCATGAGCACGCCGTCCGATTTCAATCCGCACGCGTACGGTCAACTGGCCGCCGAACTCCTGGCTCCCGATCGACTACCCGAGCTGGGACCGGGCACGCCCAACCGCGCGGTCCGCGACCGTCTGGCCGCTCTCACGCCCGAGAGCCTGCTCCGGCCGCACGGCGTCGGAGACGCGGACATGGCTCGTGCCTGCATCAGCGGTCTGTGGCTCTATCACGACTTTCTCGACGAGTCTCATACCCTCAGCCAGTCAATCGGCAGTACGACCGGCTCGTACTGGCATGGGATTATGCATCGTCGCGAGCCGGATTTTGAAAATGCCAAGTATTGGTTTCGCCGTGTGGGAAGCCATCCGGTGTTCGAGCCGCTGGTCGTGCGAGCCCGCGGCATGGCGGCTGCGGCGGGGGGGCTCCGTTACGCCGCCTGGATGACATCGGTCGAACGGTGGGACCCCTTCGCCTTCGTGGACACCTGTCGGGACTGCTTCGACGTGCCCGGCCCCGACCACGAACTCTGTCGACGAATCAGTTTGCTCGAATGGCAATTGCTGTTCGACTTCTCGTACCGCAAGGCTACGGCTCGTTCCGGTTCGTGAGCGGCCCCACCGTACGGCAGATGATCGAGCGTCGCTAAGAAACGCCGGCGGCAACCAAACGGGCGAACGCCCCAGGGAAAGAGAATGAGCAGTTCCATGGCCTGCCTCGTATGCGGCACGGATGCGTTCCAGCCGCACCTGGAGATCCTGCTGAGGTGCCCGTCCTGCGGCTTCGTCACCGCACGCACCGATGGGGCGATCGATTACCGTGCGCTGTATGACGGCGACTATTTCAAGGGCGCCGAATACCTCGACTATGCCGCCGACGAGGCGTTCTTCAAGAAAAACTTCCGCCGCCGCCTCGCCGAGGTGCGACGGCACACGCCGAGCGGGCGATTGCTCGAGATCGGCGCCGCCTACGGCTTCTTCCTCGACCTCGCTCGCGAGCACTTCGACGTCATGGGCTACGAGGTGAATCGCGAAGGCGCGGCCTACGCCCGCGAAAGATTCGGCATCGACGTGCGCACCACGGATTTTCTGGAGGCATCCGAGAGCGACATCGGCGGGGCGGTCGATGTGACCGTCATGTGGGACGTCATCGAGCATCTCGAACGGCCCGACGCGTTCATCCGCCGCATCGCCGAGTTCACCCGCCCCGGCGGCACGCTCCACATCACCACCGGCGACATCGGCAGCACGCTGGCCCGCTTGCGCGGCCGAAAGTGGCGCATGGTTCACCCGCCCACCCATCTGCACTACTTTGACCGCCAAACGCTCCCGCAACTGCTGGCCCGTTGCGGCTTTCGCACCATCCAGGTCCGCACCGTCGGTGTCGCCCGAAGCTTTCGCCAGATTCTCTATTCCATCCTCGCCTTGCGCTTGGGCAGCCCCGGACTATACCGCATCGCCCACAAGTGCCTGCCTGCTACCTGGGGCTTTACGCTCGATACCCGCGACATCATGTACGTGACTGCCACTCGCGAGTAGCGTTTCTGAGACAGTTGCACAAAGCCATCGCCGCAGATCGCGTCGGAGGACCGACACGGAACCGATCGCGCAGCGATCCGAATTCTGGCCGGCACTTTCGGGCGGCCATGTTTTCTGCCACAATATGGCATTTCTCAGGGCAACTGCCTCGCGAGTGTCCCGGTCAGCATCGCAGGTGCCCATGGCCAAATCGAGGGCGATGCGTTTGTCCCGTTCGCTACATACACGCGGGTGCACGCTCTGCGTTGTCGTCATTACGACACTGTGTTGCTCCCGAGCCATCGCGTCGGATGGCTTCGAGCCTATCGGTGTCAGTCTGCAAGCGGCGGCTCGCGGAGGGGCCGACGTGGCCGTCGGCGACACCGCACTGTCGCAAATCGATAACCCCGCCACGCTGGCGCTCCAGCCGAGAGACCGGCTGAAGTTCGACCTCGGCAGCGAAGTCGCCATCGTGCACAACGTCTGGAGCGGCCCGCTCGGCGACGCCGGCTCGCAGGCCAGAGTCTTCCCACTGCTCAACACCGGCGTGTCCATCCCGATCAACGACCAGCTGACGCTCGGAACTGCTCTGCACTCCCGCGGCGGCTTCGGCTCCAAGTTCCGGCAGCGCCATCTGCTGACCCCGTTCATGGACCGGCGCGTCGGGTCCGACCTGAAAGTGATCGGTATTCCCGTCAACCTGGCTTACCGGATCACGGACCGGCTCTCGGCGGGCATCGGCTTTCGGCTGGAGACGGCCACCGCCCGGTTCGGAACTGTGCTGGGGCCGGCGGACGTGGAGGTCACCCGGGGATATGCGCTCGGCGCCGGCATCCAGGCGGGCCTGCACTACCAGGCTCGTGACGATCTGGCGTTCGGCCTGGGCTATCGCTCGCCGAGCTGGTTCAACGACCTGCACGGCGGCCGGGCCAAGGCCTCGCTTCTCGGTTTGCTGCCCGTGCCGCTGGGGGATGTCAACGTCGACAGCGTTCGCATGCCGCAACGTCTGGCTTTCGGCGCGGCATGGGATGTCACCCCGCGCGTCAAGCTGGTGGGCGAGGCCCGCTGGATCAACTACGAGAACAGCACGCTGAACTCGACCGTCCTGGCGATCGACGGGCCCATCGACGTACGCTATCCGTTGCCGCTGGGATACCGCGATCAGGGAGCTTTCATGATCGGCAGCGACATCAAGCTCACCGAGCATTGGAAGCTGGCCCTGGGCTATCACTACGCCATGCCCAACATCGATCGCAAGAACGTCTTTCCCTTGGGTTCCATCATCGCCGACCACCACGCTACCTTCGGTTTGCGCTACGAGACCGAAAAGTGGTGGGCCGGCACCGGCTACGTGATCGGCTTTGCCAACACGCTCCGAGGCAACGGATGCAGCCGCATCCCGTTGGGCCTCGACTACGGCTTTGCCTCCGTCCGTCAGACGCAGCATGCCATTCTGATCGGGTTTGGCTTCCAGCTCTGAGAGCCGGGCTGTGGCTGGGGCTGGGGGCTGGTGAGCTGCGTTCTGCCCTGAAATGGCGCAAAAACCATAGCTGGCGGCGTGAGCCTCCCTGAACGGATTGCAACTTGCATTCTATTCATGTCCTCCTGATGCCGGGGAAGTCGGTATCAGGAGGACATGATGAGAGGCTGCATCATGGGCACACGGCCACGGGCGATACCGGAACATCGATGGCCGCTCGCGGTTTCGCAGCAGCGCCCGTTATCCGCTTGATGTATTCAACCTCTTCAACCTTGTAGGGCGTGCCGTCCGGTCGAAGGATCTCATGGAACCATAGCGGCGGCTCCGCCGTGTACTGCTTCTCCCACGATTCCCACGGATAGTTCGTCTGCGTCTTGCCCGCCACGAAACCCCAGTTGTACGCCGCGATCTTCTGCTCCTTGAAGTAGCCGAGCACGGGATCGAACGTGCTGCCTTGCGTCCGGGCCATGTACTCGGTGCACAGGATGGGGCGGTTATATCGCCGCAGGCTCTCGACATATTTGCGAACAACGTCGAGCGTGGCGTACGAGTGGAAGCTGATCACGTCGGACTGCTCGAGTTGCAGTCGTTCCATGGGTGTCAACTTTGCGGGGTCGGCCAGCGGGCCCATCCACACGCCCGACGTTAAGGGTTGTGACGGCCCGGCTTCGCGAGCCCAGCGGAACACCTTCTGGAGCAGCAGGAGCGACATCTCTGCCTTGTTGGGCAACTCCTTGTCGCCGTAGCACGACTTATTCGGGTTCTCCGGCTCGTTGAACAGGTCCCACGCGTGCACGCGGGGGTCGTTGCGAAAACGCCCAATCACGCCCTTGATGTAGGGTTCGATTTCGTCGTGTCGGGCCGGGTCGCCGAGGATCTCAGCCCCGGGACTCTGCACCCAACCCGAGTTGTGCAGGTGCGGCTTGGGCTCGCGCTGCTTGCCGAGTCGCGGGTAGGGGTCCCATACGCCGTCCAAGGGCACGAACATCACGCCGATGCCGTGCTTGTCGGCGATGGTCAGAAACTGATCCATTCGCCGTAGGAAGCCCTCGGCGTCCTGCTCCCACAGCAGGTGATGCAGGAAGACTCGTATGCTGTTGAAGCCGAGTTCTTCGGCCCAACCCAATTCGCGGTCGATGGTCTGGGGATCGAACGTGTCGGCCTGCCACATTTCGAGCTGGTTGATGGCGGTCGCCGGTGTGTAGTTGCAGCCGACCAGCCAACCGTGCTTGTCCTGCCAATCGTTGGCCTGCTCCACCGTCCAGCGACCCGGGACCGCAACGTCGCGCGTCGTCCGCGCTTCGCCGTTTCGCGTAGCGGAGTCGTCCGACCGAAGCGACGCACAGCCCGCAGCCGTCAGCAATATCGAGAACAACACGCACGAGCTCTTTCTCATCTCCAGTACCATGTCTTCTCTCCGCAGTGAGGAACCTGCCTTATCTCCAACGCTGAACTCGTCATGAAGTGTGGGATCAGCTTACCCCTGCTTGCGGCTCACGGCAACCGCGCGTGCCTTGAAAAGCATTCGTCCTGCGACTACTGTCGGAAGCGTCGTAGCGGAGTCATGGGCTGTTTTTCGAGTTTCCCACATGCCGACTGAGATCGCTGACGGTCATCCCGTCGTCTGTGTGTTCGGAAGCTATTCCCCCAAGCCGGGCAGCGCGCTGTGGGAGCAGGCGTACAGCATCGGGTACGCTCTAGCTCGGGCAGGCTACGTCGTGGCCAACGGCGGCTACGACGGGACCATGCATGCCAGTGCCAAGGGAGCCAAGGATGCCGGCGGCCGGACCATCGGGGTGACCTGCAGCGTCTTCAGCAACTATCGCGGCAAGGTCCTGAAGGCCAATCCCTGCATCGACCGCGAGATCTGCCACGACGACCTCCTCCGGCGCATCGAGGCCATGATGCACATGGGGACTGCCTACGTCATCCTCGAGGGCGGCACCGGCACGCTCAGCGAGTTCGGCATCGTCTGGGAGTACGTCTGCAAGGAACTGATCCCGCCGCGTCCGATCTTCGTCGTCGGCGACTTCTGGATACCGGTCGTCGAAACCATCGGTCGCGTGCGGCCGCAGCATTGCGAGTGCATCCACAAGGTCGCCACCGCCGAGCAGATCGTCGCCATTCTCGGCCCGGCCTCCCCGCCCGTGGGCCGGTAGTTCCCCGTCCCGGCGGATCCCATGGCAACACGCCGTATCTGATTGATTTCGGTGGGCCACGAATCCGAAGTCCAGTTTCGCAATAAGCTTGCGCACCGCAATCGGCGTCTGTTCCACTGACTCGACCCCGATCATGGACTGGGTTCGCCTGGACAATCCCCGAGTGCCGCTCTAGATTGAATACCAAGCGTAAAGCTTTCTCCGGCCAGCACTTGCCAAGCCGGCTGAGGTGAGCTTACGGTTCCGTAGCGGTGGATGGGCCTGGCGACACGCAGCGACCGGGCAAGAAGAACTGCTACAACACGGCGGCCAGATGCCGCCAAGGGGAGTCGCCGATGCAGATCGCAGCGTCGTTCGAGCAGGCCATGCTCCGGGAGTATCCTCAGCCGATCTCCCTGGTGATCGTCAAGGCCGGCGGCAAATACAATCCCATGCCGCTGGGCTGGCTCATGACCACTTCGCGCGAGCCGCCGATGTTGGCTCTGGCGGCCGAGCGGACGCGATACACACTTGAACTGATTCGTCAGGCTCGCGAGTTCGTGATTTCCTTCCCGCCCTCGACCATGGGTAAGGAAATCCTGTACTACGGGACGAACTCGGGCCGCTTCGTGGACAAGTTCGCCGAGACGCCGGTGCGGACACAACCGGCGACGCGGGTCGACGGCGTTTTGCTCACCGATGCCGTGGCAAACTTCGAGTGCCGGCTGGTGTCCGAGCTGGTCACCGGCGACCATGTGATCTGCGTCGGCGAAGTGGTCGCCTCGCACGTCAACCAGGATGAATCCGTTCGGAGGCTGTACTCGATCGCTCAAGGCGAGTCCGGGGGAGTCATTCCGGGCTGAGTTCCGCGACTTGGGTGATCGATGAATGGCAGCATTGTTTCGGCACGGACGAGCCGGCACGAGATTCGGCTCGAGGGTGATTTCCAATCTTTCACGGCTGAACTGACCAGCGAGACGCTCGGCGAGGGGCTGGACCGGGTGATATTACGGTTGCGCGCCGACCAGCCGGTCAGGCCCGGGCCCATGCGGCTGGCCTTTCGCCATCCTTCCGTCAACGTGTTTGCCCGCTGGCATCCCGCCGTATTGCACGCTCGGCATCTCCCGCCCGATTGGGGCGACGGCTTCACCGCGGAGCTGACTCGCAACGCGCCGGTCATGTGCCTCTACGCCGCCGACGGCACCAATCAGCTCACCGTCGCGTGCAGCGATCCGATGAACCCGCTCATGCTGCGGTTCGGCGTCCAGGAGGAATCCGCCGAGGTGCGTTGTCGGGTGCACCTGTTCGAACGGGTTCATCCGCCGATTACCCGATACGAACTGCAACTGCACGTGGACACGCGGCCGGTTTTCTACGCTGCCGCGCTGGACCATGTGCAATCCTGGTGGGCAACACGGCCCGGCTGTCAGCCCCGCTCGGTCCCCGAGGTTGCTCGGCTGCCCATGTACTCCACGTGGTACAGCTTTCACCAGAACATCGACACCGCTGCTGTGCTTGCCCAGTGCCGGCTTGCCCGCGAGCTGGGGTGCGACGCCCTGATCGTGGATGACGGCTGGCAAACGAACGACAATCGTCGCGGCTACGCCTACGCCGGGGATTGGGAGGCGCAGCGGATCGGCGACATGAAGCGTTTCGTCGCGGACGTGCACGACGTCGGGATGAAGTTCCTGCTCTGGTACGCCGTGCCGTTCGTCGGCATCCACAGCCGGGCATTCCGCCGGTTCGAGGACAAGCTGCTCACCCGGCTCGAGTCGCTTCAAGCCGGCGTCCTCGACCCGCGCTTCCCCGACGTCCGCGAGCACCTGATCGGCACGTTGGAACGGGCCCTGCGCGACTGGGATCTCGACGGCTTCAAGCTCGATTTCGTCGATGAGTTCGCGGTCCGAAACGGCGTTCGAGCTCCCGAACCGCGGCCAGGCATGGACTTCGTGAGCGTGTCCGAGGCCGCCTATCGTCTGCTCGAGGATACATTCGACCGTCTGCACCAGATCAAGCCGGACATCATGGTCGAGTTCCGGCAGGAGTACATCGGGCCGGTCATGCGGCGATTTGGCAACATGTTCCGGGCTGGCGACTGTCCCAACGACGCGCTGACCAACCGCCTGCGCACGCTCGACATCCGCCTGCTCTGCGGCCGGACGGCATGCCACTCCGATATGCTCATGTGGCATCCGGACGACCGCGTCGAGGCGGCGGCCCTGCAGGTCCTGGCCACGCTGTTTTCCGTCCCGCAAGTCTCGGTCCTGCTTGACCGTCTCGCCCCGGCGCACTTGAAGATGCTGCGGTTCTGGCTGGACTTCTGGCGGGCCAATCGCGACGTGCTGTTGGACGGCGAACTGCGCCCGCTGCATCCCGAAACACTCTATCCCGTCGTCGTCGCGAGCACGCCGCACAAACGTCTGATCGCGCTTTACCAGGAGATGGTCGCCCCCGCCGGCAGCAACGTGCCTAGGGAGCTCCTCGTTGTCAATGCCACATTTGCGTCACGCGCGGTGATCGACATACCCGAGGCGATCGGAAAGCGAACGCTCGAGATTCGGGACTGCCAGGGGAACGTCGTCGCGAGCGAACGGCGCGCATTCACCGCGGGAGTTCACGTGCTGTCCGTACCGCCTGCGGGTCTGGTGCGAATCGGTGCCTGACCACGGAATGCAGACTCACCACAGACTCACCACGGAGTCGCAGAGGCACAGAGAAGACAAAACCCAAAAATCTTCTCTTCTCTTCTCTTCTCTGTGTCTCCGCGCCTCGGTGGTGAACTCCGTCAATGCGAAGCCGGTTGCGTCGAGAGCGCTTCCAGCATTCGGGCAATCTCGGGATCGTCTGGGCTCAATTCGCGGGCTTGGTCGAGGTAGGCTTTCGCGGCAGCTGGGTTCTTCGCCGCCTGGGCCTGCACTGCGAGCGTCTTGATGATCCCGACCATTTGCTCGCGCGTCGCGCCGCCGGCCGGGGCTACCGGCGGCTGCGGCAGAGAGTCGATGCGGTCCGACAACCGCCGGCAGGTCGGATCGTCAGGCGTCTCCTCCAACTCGCCCTGGTATACCATGAGCAAATGGAAGATCAGGAAGTTGCCGGGATCGGCCTCGTATGCGGCTATCAAGTTTTCAACGCCGTTGAGATCGCCTTTCTCCCATTGCTGCATCGCGGCCACTCGCCTGAGCCGAGCCTGCTGCGTGGTCTCGACGTGTCGCTGCACGGACGCACGGTCAATGGGGGGTAAGGAGGCCGTTGCTGGAGCAGAGGATGCGGACGTCTCCACGCCGGGCCACTCGATCAGATGGCCGAGAGGCGATTGCTGAAGCGCGACCAGTGCGGCACTGATCTCGACGTGTGGCCGGTTGTACAGATCCCACGGCGCCCGGAACTCCAGCAAAGCGTTGTCGTCGGTGTGCACGGGGGCAGCCTGCACCCATTGGCGCAGCCGATCGCCGCCCGTGACGTAGTTGCCCAGAACGCTGCCCAGCTCACGCAGCGACACGCGGTACAAATCCTGCTGCACGGGCAGCGGCTCGAAGCGTGCCGCCACGTCCTGGAGCGTCAGCCGGCGCGGGCCGTTCCAGGCGATCAGGCAATAATCGTTCAGGCCCGCTTCCCAGATCGACACCGAGTCGAACACCTCGAACAACGTGCGGATCACCATTCGGAAGCTGTCCTGCGACGTCGAGTAGCTCTGCAGCCATACCGCGAACACACCGTCGGGCGTCAGGCGGGCTCGGCACAGCTCGAAGAACTCGCGGGTGAACAGATTCGAGATGCCGGCCAGCCAGGGGTTCGATGGCTCCGAGACGATCAGGTCGTACTGCTCATCGGTCAGAAGGAGGTGGTTTCGACCATCCGCCCGCAGGAGCCGCACGCGTGGATCGTTGAGGACGTCATAGATCTCGTCCTTGAAGAACGCCGAAGCCGCGATGACGCCTTCGCTGATCTCGACGCAATCGATTTGTTCGTATGACGGATACCGAGCCACCGAACCCAGCGTCATGCCGGAGCCCAGGCCGATGATGCACGCCTTCTTGCCGGTGCGATCGAGCAGGGCGGGCAGGTGCCCGACGAGTAACTGTGTGCGGAGGTCGGCCGGACTGTTGGACGCGTCCGCCTTGCCGTTGACCGACAACGTCAGGCTGCTGTGCTCCGGGCTGCCGATCCGCTCCACACTGACCGTGGTATCCACGTCCTCGAAGAAGAATTCGAGCTTGCGATCAACAATTTGACTCCCGCCGCGGTAGATATAAGGGCCGCTGGTGAGCAACTCGTATTGCCACTGCCCGGTCACGAGATACAGAACCAGGACGGCCACGAATCCCAGACCGCCGACGGCGACGTGCCCATTTACTCGCGTGCCGCCCGGCCCGGACTTGGTCAGCAGCCAGGCCGCGGCGATCACGTTGATCAGAGCGGCGGCCACGATCGAATTCTGGATGCCCAGCACGTCGCCCCGGATGAACACGAAGCCCGCCAGGAACGAGCCGAGGATGGTTCCCACGGTGTTGACGGCGTACGCCAGGCCCACCGCTGAACCCGCTTCGTCGCCCGACGTGCCGACCAATCGCACCGCCAGCGGGAAGATCGCGCCCATGAGGAACGTGGGGACGAACGTCACCGCGATCACGAGCGCGAACTCGGCCCTCAGCAGCGAGGCGTAATCGTGATGGCGACGCGAAACGAGCTCGTGCACGACGCTGGGCAATTGCCCGTGGATGGGCAGGATGAGCATGGCCGATACGCCGATGCCGAGTTCCAGGAGGGCCAGGTAGAGGACGGGGCGCGACCAACGATCGACCCAACGGGCGACGGCGAGGCTTCCCACGCCCAGCCCCAGGATGAACGCCGCCAGGATGCAGGTGAAGGCATACGTGCTCGAGCCCAGCGACATGATTAGCGCCCGCGTCCAGGCGATCTGGTAGACCATGGCGGCGAAGCCGGACAGGCCGGCCACGGCGAGCACGGTCTGCCGTACGTCGGCCGTGACGACCGGCTCACCCAGGCGCGTCGTCTCTTGCTCTTGTGTCTTGCGTCGAGGCTTGCGGCCGGTGGGCTTGCTGGGCAACTCGGCGTCCGGCCGTTCGACGCCCGGCGTCACCTCGCCGCGCAGCACGGCCAACGCGATCAGACCGATGGCCACGTTCACGGCGGCCGTGGCCCAGGTCGTGGTCCGCAGACCCAGTTGCGGAATCAGGACGAAGCCTGCCAAGAGCGTGCCGGCCACGGCGCCGCAGGTATTGATGCCGTACAGAAGCCCAGCCGACTGGCCCAACCCGGCGCTGCCTCGGGCGATGTAGCGCACGAGCATGGGCAGCGTCGCCCCCATGCAGGTCGAAGGAATCAGCAGGACCAGAGCGCCGACGCAGAAACGCAGGGCGGTGAGGATGCCCGGCGAATCGGAAACGTGCGGGTACAGCGTGCGGTACAGAGGATCAGCCACCTGCAGCAGGACGGGCACGACCAGGGCGTACAGACCGACGGCGATTTCCAGCAAACCATAGCCGCATCCCGGCCGTCGCAGCCGTTGTCCGAGTCGTCCCGAGAGCCAGCTGCCTAGCGCCAGGCCGGACATGAACGCCACGAGTACGGTGGTGATGGCGTACGTCGTGCCGCCGAGCAGGAACACCAGTTGGCGAGTCCAGACGACTTCGTAAACCAGTCCGGTGGCACCGGACAACAGGAACAGAAGGTAGGTGATCCAGGTTAGGGACATTGTGTCCAGGGCTCCGAGCGTGGCGAGGCGACCGGCATTTGCGTGATTGGGGGCATGGCGTCCCGGCCGCCCGGTTCGACAGCCCCATCTACGGCCAGACCGGCCGGCCGGCGGAGCCCATGGTAGCTGAAGCGCGGAAGTTTTTCACTCCCGGCGTGCGTCCGTAATGCTTGATTGGGCAGCCATTTCGCGGCCCGGCTCGGTGGCCGCCGGCGGGGCGTGCTGGAGGTGGTCGCCCCCTCCGATTAGAATTTGCGTCTGGCTTTTTTGAGGTGTTCATGATGTCGATCGCGGCGCGAGGTCAGATTGCCGGTCCGGAAGATCCCTGGCGAGTATTCCGGATCATGGCGGAATTTGTCGAAGGGTTTGACGTGATGAGCCGGATCGGACCGGCCGTAACGGTGTACGGCTCGGCCCGGACGCCCCGCGAGGCGCCCGCCTATCATCAGGCGATGCAGCTAGGGCACGACTTGGTCTGCCGGGGATTCGCCGTGATCACAGGCGGCGGCCCCGGCATCATGGAGGCCGCCAACCGTGGCGCGTTCGAGGCGGGCGGCACCAGTGTGGGGCTCAACATCGTGCTGCCCATGGAGCAGAAGCCCAACCGCTATCAGAACGTGAGCCTCCACTTCGACTACTTCTTCGCCCGCAAGGTGATGTTCGTGAAGTACGCGGTGGCCATGGTCGGTTTCCCGGGCGGGTACGGCACGCTGGACGAGTTCTTCGAGTCCCTCACGCTCCTCCAGACGCAGCGAACCAAACCCTCGCCCGTGGTGCTCATCGGCAAGAAGTTCTGGACGCCCATGATCGACTGGCTGAAGGGCACGCTGCTCGAGGAGCACCAGACCATCAGCCCCGAAGATCTGGACCTATTCCTGTTGACCGACGATGTGGATGAGGCGGTCGATCACATCGTGCGAAAATGTCCGGAGTGCGGTCCGTTGTGGGATCAGCCCACCCGGCAGATTCCTCCTCCCCCGGGGCAGATCGTGAGCGGTTCGGATCGCTGGTAAACGGGAAGCATTATGCGTCGTGCGAAGAACCCATTCTGGGTCGTGATCGTCGTCGGCTCGCTCGGGCTGGCTCCGGGCGACCCGGCGGCCGGCGACGACCTGGGCAATTTCGAACGGCTCGAGCAACTCCAAACCACATTGGCCTCGGTGGCTGAACGCGTCGCGCCGACCGTGGTGGCCATTCGGGCGGAAAAACGCGTTGTGATCAACAGCCCCGCCCTAAGCAGCCGTCAGCAAGCGGACGGGACGCCGTTTCCGCGCGAGCGTCGCGATCGCGTGGTGGGCAGCGGCGTGATTATTCGATCCGACGGTGTGATTCTGACCAACGAGCATGTGGTCGAAAAAGCCGCTCCTGAAGACATCACCTGCACGCTCGCCAACGGCGACACGTATACCGTCAAGTCGGTCATCAGTGATCACCGGAGCGATCTGGCCGTCCTGCGGATCGACGCCGAGAATCTGCCGGAGGCGCGGTTGGGCGATCTGAAGAACGTCAGGCAGGGACATTTTGCCGTCGTTATGGGCAACCCGTTCGGGCTGGCCGCCGAGGGCAAGCCGGCCATGTCCTTCGGGATCATCAGCGCGCTGGGCCGGGCCCTCACGCACCAGTTGAGTCCGCTCAATCTCTCCGAACGGTATTACGGCAACCTCATCGAAACCGATGCGACCATCAACCTGGGCAACAGCGGTGGGCCGTTGCTCAACATCCGCGGCGAGGTGATCGGCATCACGACGGCCGTCTCCAGCCGTTCCGGAGGCAGCGAGGGTGTAGGCTACGCCATCCCGCTGGACGCGCGAACCAAGTCCATCATCGCTCAGCTCGTGCGCGGTGAGGAGGTCGAGTACGGCTACCTCGGCATCCGTCTCGATACACCCACCTCTGAAGAGCGCCGGCTGGCCGGGGTGGCGCCGGGACAGGGCGTGCTCATCCGGGAAGTCGAGGAGAACACGCCGGCCGCCCAAGCGAAGCTCGAAAGCGGCGATATCGTCGTAGAGTTCGAGGGCGAGCCGATCAAAGACATCGATCAGTTGATTCGACTGGTCGGGGCGGCGCGGGTCGGCGTGCCCGTGGCCATCGTGTTCGTTCGTGACGGCGTTCGCCGGACCGTGATGGTTTCGCCCGCGCGGCGGGATGTGGGCAAGGGCATCAACTATCAGCCGCCTATGGGATGGCGGGGCCTGACGCTGGCAGATATTACTCCCGATTTGCGCGAGCAGTACGACATCGATGACGACGTTAGTGGCGTGGTCATCACTGCGCTGGACGAGGCCGTCGTGAACCGGATCGAAGCGCCGGTCCGCGACGAGATTCAGGAAGGTGTGGTGGTCACGCAGGTCAACGGAACGCCGGTGAGCAGTCTGTACGAGTTCAAGAAACAGACGGCCGGCCAATCCGGGGCGGTTACGGTCAGCCTGGTCGCCCGCGACCTGGCCATCGACGTGACACTCCCGCCGGAGATCTCCGCCCGGTGAGCTGGACGTCCGGCGTCAGTCGACGATCGCACGCGGCCAGGTATGTGCCCGCGGAAATGAAAGCGGACGCCAGGCGACCCAAAGGCCCCTGAGCGTCCGGTGTTCGTTTCGGATTGACCGCAGCGTGGTCTTGTCTTCCGACTCAGACCTGCGGCACGTTGCTATTACCGCCCGATGAACCCCCGTCGTTCCCGTTGTTGCTGCTGTTGTTTTTCGGTGTGACGGTCTTGAAGGCGGCGTCGATCAGCGTGACGGCCACACCGTTGGCGGCCTCGTTCAGGCCGGAAATCAGCGTGGCACTGACCTCCTCGTCGCAGGCGGTCAACGGCCCCAGCATCAGCGCGCAGACCACGGCCAGGGACACGGCTTTCCAGGACGTGCTTGCGTTTTTGGCCCCGAGCTTCATACGGTGGATCCTCGCTCTCTTAATTTGAGAAACTCCCACCCAGGACGGCTCCCACGACTCGGCCGTCGCCTGGGATGCATGCCGCGAATCGTCCGAGGGCCTGGCAAGTTCTCGGGCCGGGCGACAGGACCCGAATCCGGAAAACCTGCCAGATCCATAGTCCGAAGATCGGTTGGATCAGGTCCGCAATTGAGTAGCACCTGTTGGAAAACGAGCGGGTCATCCGAGCCAGACCCCCCGAGGCCATCTTGCCGTAGGCCACGATAACGCAAAAGCCTGCTAACCGGTGGCGGCTGCACTGGCCCGATAATGTTCACGCCGATAACGCCGGCGGGGTGGTGGGGATTCTTTGCCCTTACATACCCTCGGGAAGGCTGCGCCGACAGGGCTAGACGGGTTCCAGAAAATCGCCGTCTCTGACCGATAAGCCAAAAGGCCGCACTCCGCCTCGCGGAGTTGCCTTGCGGCGGGAGCGGCAGATTGATGGTGTCCCTGGGATCCGCCGCCGATCCCATCACAACCCGAGAACGGGGGACGCATCATCCCATGAACTCGAACCGGACCGAAGCCAAGACCGAGATCAGAACCACCGCACGGCCTCCCCAGCTGCTCTTTCGGGATCGCCCGTCCCTGGTGCCCGCCAACCATGGCCGGGCCGCCGAACCTTTCACACAAGCGGAACTGGCGGTCTGGGTGCAGAAAGCCAAGGACCTGCCCGACATTCGCTGGGACAAGGTCCAGGCCATGCGGGAGGCGATTCGAGAGGGGACCTTCGACCACGATCCGCGCCTTGCGGATCTGAGCAAGCTCCTGCCGGATGAACTGCGCGAATACTTCCTGCAGACGGGAAACAAGTAGTTGCGTGCGCGTCGTTGTGGACCGACGTTCAGCGCGCAGGCCGTGATCGCTGGCGCCGGCCTCAGGCGGGCCTCAATTGGAAGACCGCGCCGCAACCGGGGCGGCCGCAGGTGACGGTCAGCGGCTCGGAGTCGCCGGCGCTTGCTGATGAGTCGGCGCTCTGGAGCGAGAGGACCGCGTAGATGACCGAGGCGCATGCCTCCACGCACATGGCGTCCGTTGGGGCGGTCGACGTGAACAGGAACGTCTGACCGACTTTGGTGCCCGCCGGGCAGGCGCCCGACCGCGGCGCCTTGATGACTGCGACCGTGACGCCGCCGGCACCAGTCGGCGCGGCCTTCGCGGATGCCTCACTTGCCGGCGTGGCATTGACAGGCGGGCCGGCGGTCTGCTTCGCACCGACGGACTCCGCTTGGGCGGCCTGCGGTGATCGGTGCTTGGCTGGCCGCAGGGCTGCGTACAGACCTTGCGGGTCTGCCGCGATCACATCTTCCACCGCATCCAAGGCCTCGTTCACGAGCTTGTCAGCCTGCTTATTCTCTTCGCGAGGGACGTGTTGAAATTCGCACGCGGCGAACCGCCGGATGGTGGCAACCGCCTGATCGTATAGTGGCCGCAGGTTGGCTGCCTTCACGCGATACTGGCCCTGCAACTGGCGCACGAGCAATTCACTGTCGCTGCGGACCAGGACGTCGTCGGCCTTGACGGCTGCGAGCAGGTCCAACGCAAAAAGCAGGCCGGCATATTCGGCTTCGTTGTTGGTCTTGCGGCCCAGGAAAAGGCCGCCCGAGAAAGTGATCCTGCCCGCGGGGTCTACGATGTGGATGCCTGCCGCTGCGGGACCCGGGTTGCCGCGGGCGCCGCCGTCGATGAAGACTGTCCAGGGCATGGGGAGGACTCCAGGTGCGCGAGGATGATCCGGTTGTGGAATCCGCAGTGCCACACTATTCCGGTGTCGCGAGGCGGCAAGCAAACCTCCGTGCCGCGACCCGACGAACGCAAGTGGGTTCGGCGACGCGACCGGCGACGGGTTACAGGTTTCTCCGTGGTGCGAGGATCAGACCGTCGCGCCCGACGGTGCGTCCAGGCACAGGATGCGGAGGCAGTTGGGGCACAACTGGACTTCATCCCGCGTCTGCAGGGCATTGATCCGCTCTAGTGGGACGGACATGTGGCAG
The DNA here is from genome assembly GCA_029550525.1 of Planctomycetota bacterium. Classification (GTDB taxonomy): domain Bacteria; phylum Planctomycetota; class Phycisphaerae; order UBA1845; family PWPN01; genus JACQVT01. The sequence goes on along the minus strand of JAKPHF010000070.1, from coordinate 118,018 downwards.
CCCGTGCAGATGTACTCAGCCCGGCGCGGATGCACGCGCTCGACGGCGCTCATGGCCTCGCCTTCGTGCCGTTCGCACGCTCGCTCGAAAGCGTGGAGGTTTTCCGGCCCGACCGCTTCGGCGGCCTGCTCTCGCTGGGCTTCGAGGCTCTTCAGCTCATCGGCCAGTTGGGCCTCCTGATCGGCCACGTCTTTCTTCAACTCGGCCAGACGAGCCGATTCTTTCTCGAGCTGCGCCTGGATTTCATCGGCTTTCTTCTTGAGTTCGTCGACCTTGGCCAGACCCGCGAGCACGCGGTCTTCCAGCTTTAGGGCGTCGGCCTTGTCGGTGTTGAGCTGGGTGAGGATCGCGGCGTATTCCTTGTTGCTCTTGGCTTGGTTGAGGGCTTCTCGCAGCTTGGTGATGTGGGCTTCGTGGGTCTTGCGCTGAAGTTCGAGGTTGTTGGCGTCGGCCTGAGCTCGGGCGATGGTTTGGCGGTTTTCTTCCAACTGCTGTTCGAGGGTGTTGATCCGGCGGAGCTGCGCAGTGACACGTCGGTTTTTTGACTCGATTTGTCCTCGAACGGACCGAAGTTGGTTTTCAATCTTCTGCAGACGAAACAGAGCGTCGAGCGTTGCTCCCATGCGTCGCATCCTCACCCGGCGGTGCGCCGGTCAATATAAGGTTTTCAATGTAGCCCCGTCCTGTCGTGCGGCCCCTTGCGGGCCGTCTCGGGCCGCACGCCGAAACGCGGGCTTCCTCCGGCAGCCAGCTAGGCGGCGAGCCGAAGGGACGGAATCAAACATTATCCCCGGCCCAGGGCGGTCTTGCAAGCATAAACGCTTGAGAACCCGCGGGGCGAGTCGTATGCTGTTGTCGATGACCATGCATGAGAAAATGACGCTCGACGCCCTGATGCAGTGCAAGAGGGCCGGTCGCAAGTTCAGCGTGCTCACCTGTTACGACGCGAGGACCGCCGCCATCATGGAGTCGGCGGGGGTCGAGGTGCTCTTGGTGGGGGACACGTCGGCCGAGGTGGTGCTCGGACTTCCGACCACCCGCGAAATGCCCGTGGAGTTCCTGCTGACGGTGACCTCGGCGGTTCGCCGGGGCGCGCCCCACAGCCACGTCATGGCGGATCTACCGTTCGCCTGGCGCCAAGGGGACATCCGGACCGTGACCGACTGGGTGCGGCACCTCTACCAGGAGACCGGCAGCGACTCGGTCAAGGTCGAGGTGACGGGCCAGGACGCGGCCTTGGTCGAGTCCATCCGGGATGCCGGCGTGCCGGTGGTCGCCCATCTCGGCTTGCTACCCCAGCAGGTGGACCCGAGCGAAGGCTACCGGGCCCGGGGTCGCGATGCGGTTAGCGCCCGCCAACTGATTGAGGATGCCCGCCGGCTCGAGGACGCCGGGGCGGCCATGCTGTTGGTGGAAGCGGTGGCCAGCGAAGTCGCTCGGGAGATCACCACGCACGCGTCCATCCCCGTGATCGGCTGCGCGGCCGGACCGCATTGCGACGGCACGGTGGTCGTTCTGCACGACATGCTGGGTTGGGGCGGCGGCCATCCGCCACGCGGCGTCAAGCAATATCTCGATCTGTCCCGGTTGCTCGGCGAGGCCTTCGTGGCCTATGTCGCCGACATCCACGCCGGGCGTTTTCCGCAGGAAGCGGACGCCATCCACATGAAGCCGGGCGAGTACGAGAAGCTCACGAGCCTCGTGGGAGAGGGCTGATGCTGCTGTCGATTGTCACGCCGTGCTACAACGAGTCGGGCAACATCGCCGAACTGCACCGGCAGCTCAGCGCCGTCGCCGATCGCCTGGACATGGACGTCGAGTTCGTCTTTGTCGATGACGGAAGCCGCGACAACACACTGGTGCTGCTCAAAGAGGTCGCGCAGCGCGATCCGCGGGCCCGGGTAGTCTCGTTGTCACGCAACTTCGGGCACCAGGCCGCGTTGACCGCGGGCATTCAGCATGCCGCGGGCGACGCCGTGGTCGTCATGGACGCCGACCTGCAGCATCCGCCCGAACTCATCCTGGATTTCGTGGCCCGGTGGCGTGAAGGTTACGACCTGGTGTACGCCTACCGCGAGGGCGTGAAGCCGCGCTTGGGTTATCGGCTGATCAACGCGCTCATGAAGATCACCGTGCCCGCCGAGTCCGCGGATTTCCGCCTCATGGATCGCAAGATGGTGGACGCGTTCTGCCGCATGCCGGAGCGGGCCCGGTTCATTCGCGGCATGATCGCCTGGTTGGGCTTCAAGCAGATCGGCGTGGGGTATACGGATCGTCAGCGGTTCGCGGGGCAGCGGAGCTATACGCTGCGGCAGACGGCTCGCATGGCGCTGTATGCCGTGTTGGCGTTCTCCAGCATTCCGTTGCGGGCGGCGGCCGTGCTCGGCCTCGCGACGCTGGGGCTGGGGCTGCTTTACGCGGCGTACATCCTGTACGCCTGGTTCGCCGGACACACCATCCAGGGCTGGACCGCCCAGACCATGACCATCCTGATTCTCGGCGGCGTGCAGTTGGTTTGTCTGGGCGTGATCGCCGAATACATCGGGCGCATCTTTGAAGAGGTCAAGCACCGTCCGCTGTACGTCGTTCGTGAGTGGATCGGCCCGCCGCGAACGCCGGCGGGGACCGCTCACGCGACGCGCGATCGCCAGCCGGTGGCCGCGGGTGACGTGTCCGGCGAGTGGTGAGCGACCCCACGACGGGTCGGTCCACCCCGGCAGCGCCTATCCTTGCAGCGTGGACCACGTGGAAGAGGCAATCATGTCCGACGCCCGCAACGACGCTGCTCACGATCTGGCTGTGCTCGTGGACGTCGCCCGTCGTTTGGGCGAGACGTTCGATCTGGACAGTCTGTTGCAGTCCGTCGAGCAGGCCGGCCGCAGCGCCCTGGGCTGCGAGCGGGCCACCGTCTTCCTCTACGACGCCGGCCGGGACGAACTGTACAGCAAAGTGGCCACGGGCACGGACGAGATCCGCTTTTCCGCCCGGCTGGGCATCGCCGGGGAGGCTGTGCAAACGCGCGATGTCATCCTCGTCCCCGACGCCTACGCCGATCCGCGGTTCAATCGCGACATTGACCGCAAGACGGGCTACCGCACCCGCAACCTGCTCACGCTGCCCATGATCGCGCCGGACGGTCAGGTCATCGGCGTCCTGCAGGTCCTCAACAAGATCCGCGGCGAGTTTGAGGAGAACGATGTACGCCTCGCATCGGCGTTGGGCGCGCTGACCGGCGTGGCCATCAAGCGACAAATGCTCCTGGACGAGTCGGCGGCCAGGCAGCGGCTCGAACGCGACCTCAACATCGCCCGTGAAATCCAGCAACGGCTCCTGCCCAAGCAGCAACCGGTCGTCCCCGGCTATGACATCGCCGGCTGGAACCTCGCTGCCGATCAGACCGGCGGCGACATGTACGACTTCATCCCCTTGCCGGACGGGCGGCTCGGGGTCATGATTGCCGACGCCACCGGCCATGGCATCGGCCCGGCGCTGATCGTCTCGCAGTGCCGCAGCGTCTTGCGAGCCGTCGCCGACGGGCGGAGTTCGCCTTCGCAGTTGGTCTGCCGGCTCAACGACCTGCTCTGTGACGACCTGCCCAGCGACAAATTTGTGACGCTGTGCTTCGGGATTCTCGACCCGATCGAGCATCGGCTCGATTACGTGAGTGCCGGCCATGGTCCCCAGTTGCACTTGCGGGTGGCCACCGGCGACGTGGACTCGTTCAACGCGACGGGCGTGCCGCTGGGCATCATGCCAGGCACGCCCATCGAGCCGGCCGAACCCGTGCGGTTTGAGCCAGGCGACCTGTTCGTGATGATCACGGACGGCTTCATGGAATGGTGCCGAGCCGATGGCGAACAGTACGGGACCGAGCGGCTGATCGATCTGCTCCGCCATCATCACACGGAGCCATCGGCGAGCCTCATCGAGCGTCTTTATGCCGATGTCCAGGCGTTCTCCCAGGACACGCCGCAATTGGACGATTTGACGGTGATCGTCGTCAAGAGAACGACGTGATTTTCAGCCAAGGAGGTTTGCTGTGAGCACACAACCGGGTTTCAGCAGCGCGCGAGTCGATTTCGGGATTGTCGTCAGCGACATCGAGAAAGCGGCGGCGTTCTACAAGGGCATCGGCTTCAAGGAGGTCGAGGGTTTCAGCGTGCCGGCCGAGATGGGCGAGAAGTCGGGGCTGACCGACAAGGGCAAACCGTTTGACGTCCGCATCTTTCAACTGGGCGACGGCGGCGACGCGACCAATGTCAAGATCATGCAGTTCCGCGGCACGGCTAGTCAGCGACCGGACAACACATTCATTCATTCGGGACTGGGTATCCGCTACTTGACGCTATACGTGGACGACACCGACGTGGTGCTCGAGCGGGCCCGCCGCGCCGGAGCGGCACCGCTGGCCGAGGGGCCCTACAAACTGCCGGCAGGCTTCGGCGATAACACCTGGCTCACCTGCATACGCGATCCGGACGGCAACATTATCGAACTCGTCGGGCCCAGAAACAAAGCTTGAGATGATAGGATGGAGGCGGGCAATCTTGCCCGCCTCCTGACTCGGATTGCTCTACACGCATCGTAAAGAGACGGTGGGGGTAATCCCGCCGCTCGTCGGAATCTGCGCACGGAAATCTACGCGAGGAGAGAGCCGCCGGGCTTGTCCCGGCGGACTCAGTCCGACCGGGCGTTCGCTCACGCGTGCGAATCCCGCAGCGGTGGGGTTCTACTCCATTACGACGTTGCGGATGAACGCGCTGTTGACCGCCCAATCGTTGGCGTGGAACTCGATGCGGATGGTCGCCGTCGAGCCGGCGGCCACGTCGCCCAGCTCGAAGCGATGGATGGCGAACTCACCATCGTCCGTGCGGACTACCGTATCACCCACCAGCCGATCGTTCACGAACACCTTCACGCGATAGTCGCCGTGCTGCGTGTCGCTGGCCAGTTCCAGCTTCAACGACGGCTTGCTCGAATCGGGCACCTGCATTCGGGCTTCGATGGCCACCGGCTGAGCAGGCGTGATGGGCATGATCTGCAGCACGTTGGTTCGGCCGTACTCGCGCGGGTAGAAGCCGCCGTCGAACTTCGACTGGATCTCCACCCGCTTGAACTGTGAGTTCCACAGATCGATCTCGTGCTGCGTCACCGGCGCACGGACCATCTCGCGCTTGTCGGGCCAGCTTTCGAGCGTCTCGGGGGCCCGCGGGGATTGCCGTGCGATCAACAGCGCGTCGTCGATCACCTCGCCGCCGGTGCGACGCACGATGGCCTCGGTCACTCGCAGGCACGCCGGCACCAGCGTGTTGAACGAATAATCCGTGCCGAGGAACTTCTGATCGGCGATGGCGGGGATCCCGCTGGTCAACCGCGGGTCGAGGGCGTTGTAGCCCTTCATGCAGCCGATGATGCCGCCGGCGTTGGCGGTGGATGAGTCGGCGTCCTGGCCGCACCGCGTGCACACTTCGATGGTCTTGAGTAGATCGCCGCCGCCGTACATGAGGCCGATCACCGTGTACGCGCCGTTGATGCGGGCGTCGATGTTGTGCGGGTTGCCGGGGATGCAGTCCACGTCGTCATTGTACTTTTCCTCGACCCGTCGCCAGACCTCGGTCCAGTCATCGGGATACTGTCGGCACCAACGCAACGTGTCATCGATGCACTGATAGTACGAAGACTCCTTTGGGATGCAGGCCATGCCGGCCCGGATGACCTTGACCACGTCGTCGGACTCGAAGTAGGCCTCGGTGTACATGCCGGCCATGAACATGCCGCCGTACACGCCGTCACCGTGATTCATGATGTGGCCGAAGATGTCGCACAGCCGGTTCGACTCGTGGGGCAAGCCCGGACAGATGATGCCCAGGAGGTCAGCCTCGATCTGGAAGTCGATGTCGTCGGCGTGGCGGTTGTACTTGGGATGGCCCGACAGGGGGGGCATGATGCCGTTGCGGATGTTGAGCCGGCCGTACAGGTTCGCATGCCACAGCGGGTAGGGGGTGGCCGCGAACGCCAGGCCCGCCTGCTCCGGCGTGATGTCCAGGCCGTGGGCTTCGAGAGCGGCAAGGAACGTCAGCTCAACATAAACGTCGTCCTGGCGAATGGCACCTTCGACCAGTTCGGGCTTCCATTCTCGCAAGGGGGCCGGCACGATCTGCCCGTTGTATTGGAACTGATAGGGCTCGCCGTAGCATACGCCGATCATCTGGCCCGCCCAGGCCCCTTTGCACTTGTCGATGTAGGCCTCTTTCGACAGGCGGACGGTTCCGAGTTGCCGGCCACAGCCAGCCAGCATCACGATCAGGCACAGTCCCGACAACAAGGCCAGACGATTCGCACGCACGTCGATTCTCCTTATTCGCTAGTCCCTCGGAGAAGCAGAAGATAAGCGATGGACCGTGCTGGGTAAAGCGTTTCAATAGGGTGTCCAAGACGCGTGTGCACGGCCACGTCGAAAGGAGTCAGCGGGGGGCAAGCCCCGCCGCTCGCGGTGAGCGCGCTGGTAGGGTGAGCGCGTCGCTCGTGATCAGCGGGCCGGCTCGGACGCGGGTGCCTGGGCGGGCATGCGGTCCCGCCAGGCGGCCAGACGCTCGCGCAACGACGCGAGCGTCTGGGCGTGCGCCGGTTCGGCCGACAGGTCGTTCATCTGGAACGGGTCGGCCTCGCAATCGAAGAGCTGCTCCTGGCGCGGCTTCTTGCGGTTCACGGAGTACATGAACCGGTGGGTACGAATGCCGTCAGCCGTGGACGTTTCGATAAACGCGGCGTTTTCGCCCACCGTCTCTTCGCGGCCCTCCAGCACGGGGGTCAGCGACGTGCCTTGCACGGAGTCCGGCACGGGCACACCGCACAGTTCCAGCAGCGTGGGCATCACGTCGACCAGACTGGCGATCTGTTCGCTGATGACCGCCGGCTTGATCCGCCGGGGGTAGCGGATGGCCATGGGCACGCGAACGGCCTCGTCGTAGTGCGCGTTCTTGTTGAACAGTTGGTGGCTGCCCAGCAGATCACCATGATCCGAGGTGAACAGAACGATGGTGTCCTCCTCGAGGCCCGTTTCCCGGATGGCGTCCAGCACCCGGCCGATGCAGTCGTCCACCGCGGTAATCTGTCCGTAGTACAGCGCGATCAGGTCGCGCAAATCCATGTCCTTCGGCAGACCATGCGGGAACGTGTCAGTGTTCTCGTAATACTGAAAGTCCCACATGTAGATTTTGAACCAATGCTCGTTGAAGGCCATCCGACCGTCTTTGTACACGTTCTCGCGCAGGAGTACGCGGGCCGGGTCATACATTGTGCGATAGCGGTCCGGCAGTTCGGCGAGCGGCATGTGCGGAGGACCGTACGACACGAACAGGAAGAACGGTCGGTCCACGTGATCGCGGATGAACTGCACGGCCGCCTCGGTCTCGTGGTGCGGGGAATACTCCTCGCACACGGAAGGCTCGCCTTCGTTGCGATAGTAGACCTGTCGGTAGTAGCGGTGCCGCATCCGGCAACGGAGACTCTCGGCGAACCCGAGCGCAGCCGGCGTGGGCCGCAAGTGCCACTTGCCCACCAGCGCGGTCAAATAATCGGCACGGCCCAGTGCCTCGGCAATGGTGGTCTCCTGGTTGGTGGGTCGGCCCGGCTGCGCCTCCTGGTCCTGGTTGCCCCTCACGCCGTTAGAGCGAGCATATCGTCCTGACAGCAGCACGGATCGAGCCGGCGAGCAAAGCGGAAAGTTCGAGAATGCGTGCGTGAAACGCCCTGCCGCGGCAGCCAGCCGATCGACGTTCGGTGTACGGATCACCGGGTGGCCGTAGCAACCCGTTTCCGCCCATCGCCACTGATCGGCCAAGAGGATGACCACGTTGGGTCGGCGCGGGGCATCAATAGCCGCGGCGCCTCGCGCCGACATTGCGGCCGCATGAAGAATCACAGACACCATCAGCCCCAAACACGCGATCCGAACCATGTGGCTTCCTCCCAGGCCAGTCCACGCATTGCACTGTCGGTTATCGGCAATCCCACCGGCCACGTTCGCGTCAGCTCGCCCGGACCGGCTCCGGAACCGGGGACGACGCCGGCTGCTCGTAGAAGCTCCGGATGAGCGCCAGGTCGCCGCCGTGCTCCACGCCGTCGCGGGCGGGGGGCAGGTGGCGATACCAGAAGATCAAGAGCCCCACCAGGCCTACCACGCACAGCACGGCCGTGACGGCACACTCGCGCCAATTGCCGATGATCATCTGCATCGGGATCAGGAACAGCGTGATTTGCCAGAGTACCGCGAACGGCACCGAGATCACGTCGTAGAAGTGCTCGCGCCGCGTGGCACGGGCCTGCTCGGGATCGAGCACGCCTCGCAACGGCTTCCAGAAGCCGAACGGCCGCGTCGTCTTGTAGAAGTGCTCGAGCACTTCCCGCTTGGTGGGCGGAGCCAGGTAGCTGCCGACCACGCAAGCCAGCGTGCACAGCGTCAGTAGCACGCCGAACTCCCACATGGGCGCCCAGTGGAACCAGGGATAGGCCCGCGTGATGGCGTCGAACACGCCGGCCTGCGTGAGGATGCGATCGGCGAAGGCGAAGCAGATGCCGCAGGCCGTCCCGACCACCACGCCGGTCCCGTTGAACCGCCACCAGTACATCCGCAGGATCTGCGGCACGAACGTGGCCGTGCCCAGGCCCATCATCAGCCAGTCCCAGATTTCGTTAATCGTCGTGGACCGGTACGCCATGCCGAAGCCGCCCGCCACCACCACCATGCCGAACAGATAGCTGGCCGTCATCAGCTCGAAGTTCTTGGCGTTCTTCCGCAGGAAAGCCTGATATATGTCACGCGTGAACGTGGCCACCGCGCCGTTCACCATGGGCGCGAACGTGGACATGGCTGCCGCGACCAGCGCCACCACGAACAGACCTCGCAGGCCCCGCGGAACTTCCATCAGGATGACCGCGGGCAGGACGCGTTCGCTGCTGATCGTTCCGCGATAGCCCACGAGGCTGAGCTTTTCGTCCCACTTCTCGCCGAGCAACTCCCGGATCCGGTCTCGCAGGGCCGGGTGCTCATCCGGCTTTTGAATCAACTGGGCCAGGATGAACTCCCAGTTCTTTTCGGGAACGGCTTGGGCGATGCGTTCATCCTGCTCCACGAGGCCGGCCAGTTCCGCCTGCCACTCCGGTCCGAGTTCGGCGGCCAGCTTCGATGCCGTCTCGGCGTCCACGCCCTTGGGCGTGTTCGCGTCGTTGAGGATCTTGTTCCACTGAGCCCGCGGCACGGCAGCAGCCACGCGAGCAGCCTTGTGCAGATCGAACTCATACCCGGGGTTGGCCTGGGCGGCGTAGTGCGTTTTGATGGCCATCTCCGTCTCGGCGATGGCTTTCTGGTCGGGGAAAATGTCGTGGACGAGGAACAGGCCGAGCACGGCAAAGCCCATCATCATGGGCCAGCGCAGCGACATCATCCAGATCCAGAAGAACGTCAACAGGCCGCACTCTCGCTCGTTGCGGGCGCTGAGATACTTCTGATCGGCCCCCGTGCCCATGCCGTTGAGGACGTTGCGGAAGAAGTAGAAGCCGATCACCAGCATGAACAGGCTGTAGTTCTCGTAGCCCTTGGGCATCTCGGCCACGAGCGTGGGCAGGCTGCTCATCCAGTCCTTGATCTGCGTGACCTGGGTAGCCACCTCCGAGAGGGGAGCAGGACTCTGCTGAATCTGCAGGATGGCCATCACCGAGATAATGACGATGCTGACGACGATGATGAATGCCTGGAGAATGTCCGTATACACCACGCCCAGGAACCCCGCGAGGACGGTATAGAGGGTGGTCAGACCGACCATGATGAGGGCGCAGTAGAACGGCGAGAGCGGCACGAACATAGGCAGGAACTTCATCGCCCCGACGATCAGATAGGCCAGCAGGCCGAACGTGAAGCAGATGCCCGAAATCGAGCTGATCAGGCGGGCGGCCTTGGCGTCCGGCCCCATGCCGAAACGGTAGACCTGCCACTCGGCACCGGTCATGCAGTTGCTCCGGCGATACCACTTGCCCGTCCAACACATCATGAACGCCAGGACCAGGCAGGCTCCGCCGCGAAACTCGATGAAGAACCCGCGCGGCCCGAGCATGTACAGGAGCGAGACGATCACCATGGTCCCGGACATGTCGAGGTAGTTGAGCATGCCCGAGATGCCCAGCGCCCACCACGGTAACTTGCGTCCACCGAGGAAGTAGGACTCCAGATTCTGCGAGGCCCGCCGTTGCAGGTACAGGCCCATGGCCACGATGACCAGGCAGTACAAACCGATCACGCCGTAGTCGACAGAATTGAGGAATCGCACGTCAGTCTCCTCTGCAGATGGACGCGATTGGGGAACGCGCGTGCTTCTAGCCATCCGGTGTCCGGCCAGGACGGCACGTCGAGACGCTGCACGGACGCCGGACGCCGCCGCGAAACGTGCACCTAAAAGCATTTAGCGAGCGCTTTCGGCGTAATTATGCCTTCGTTCTTCCTGGCTGTCCACACCGCCGGCCGGTAGGGGGCGGGCGGCCATTGCCCGCATCGGCGAGGTGTGTTCAGCCACCCGAATCGTCCAGCGGAGCCCTGAGATTTCGGCCGCCGTCGCCGGAGTGTGGGCTCGGGGGAAGCCGGCTTGAGCCGTTTTCCGAGCGGAGAAAAAGCGATTGCCGCAGAGGCTCCCGGCACTGCCAGGGTCTATAGACAACAGGCTGGGCGAGGGAAGGGCAGTCGAGCTGCACGTCAGCGTGGCCGTGCCGGCTACTACATGAGTAAGCGGGCAATGTGCAGTCGCCTGCCCAGGGGCGGTTCGGATCGACAATGCAAAACGCGACGAAGTCGAGGCTTTATTTGCCGAGGGAGATTCAGCATGTCCTTCAGACAGACAATGAAGACCGGTCTGGCGGTGCTGGCAATGACGACGGTTGCCTTGCCCCAAGGGCAACCGCGACCGCAGCAGGACGGGGATTGGCGATCTCGCCAGGATGCCTGGGGCGACCGGTCAAGCCGAAGTTGGATGGACCGCGATGCCGGCCGGATGGGCTCGCCCGATCGCTCGGCGATACTGGCCCCGCGCAGCGACCCGCGTTCGACAGCCGAGGCGTATCAGCCGGATCTTCGGCGGGCGTCCAGGCTCATCGGAGCCAGTGTGGTCGACGTGAACGACAGCCGCGCCGGTGAAATCGACGACTTGGCCATCGATACGGAACATGGCGTGGTCGCCTATGCCATCATCGATCGAGGCAGTAGTCGCGAGCAGGGGCCGCGGCGGGTGGCGGTTCCTTTCTCGGTGCTGCGATCTCTCGCCGCCGGCGATCAGGTCTTGCTGGAGACGGACGGCAGAATCCTCAGCCGGCTCTCGGCTGTCGATACGAACCGGTATGCCGTGCTGAACGACTCGGGCTGGGCCCTCGACACGCATGAACTCTTCGCCGTCCAGCCCTACTGGGTAAGCCCGGGGCGGGCGGGCCGAACGGGCACCGGGATGCTGCGCGACCCGGATATCCAACTGGATCTCTTCGGTTATCGCGATTCCAGCACGGACCGCGGCGCGCGGCGATCCGATCGGCCGCTCAGGCCGTTGCGGCAGGATCAGAGCATGCGCGGTGAGCAGTACGGGGAGTTGGAATTCGACATCTCTGATCCCGACATCCAGTACCAGCCGCCGCCGCCCGGCCAGAGCATCTGGGAACGGGAGCAGCGGGGTGAATGGCAACACGGACAGGCCCGCCGAGGCACGCCGATCGAGCCTGTTTGGCGAGAACCCGCACAGTCATGGACCGCCGGGCGGGATGGCGGCTCACCCGGTCCCATTGTCCGGGCCAGCAAGCTGATGGACAAGAACATCAAGGGGGTGAACAACGAGACCGTGGGCGATCTGGACGACCTGCTGGTGGACATGAACACGGGGGGCATCGCCTATGCCGTCATCGGCTCCGACAGGTTGTTCAGCGACACGCGCTATCCGGTCCCGTGGTCCAGGGTGCAATTGAGCGGGCCGGTGGACGACGTCAAGGTGACCGTCACCATGGCGGAGAGCGAGTTGGAGAGCGGTCCGTCGTTCGACAATGACGCATGGCCCGACATGGCCAGTACGGAGTGGGAGCAGCGCGTACACAACTATTACGGCGTCCAACCGGCCTGGACGACGCTCTACGGCTACACCGCGCCGAGCGAGCGCATCCGTCGGTAGGAGTAGGACAAGAGACCGATCGCGACTGTGCGAGCGGCGGGGCTTTGCCCCCGCCGTCTCTTGGCATTTGACGCGTGCTTCCCTGCGTCTCTTGACAGATAGTGCGTGCTTTCTCTGACACGGTATGCGGGATTGATGGCTCGCCGAATGGCCGCCCGCATGCAGTGGGAGCCGGGAGGCCTGATGGTGAATCCGTCCGTCCTCCCGGCTTTCGACAAACATGGCATCCGAACCGCTCAGCATTGCTCGTCGTTTCTACCTGATTGCATCGCTGGCGATTACGGTGGCCATCCTGTACTTCGCCCGCGATCTGCTGATTCCGGTCGCACTGGCGGTGTTCCTCAGCTTTCTCCTGGCGCCGCTGGCCACACGGCTCGAACGGCTGGGCTTGGGCAAAATCCCCGGCTCGCTGATGAGCGTGGCTCTGGCGTTCGTGGTCATTGTTGCCCTCGGCTTCCTGGTCACCGACCAGGTGATCAAGCTGGCAGATCAACTGCCGCAGTACGAGGATAACATCCGCTCGAAAACGCAAGCCCTGCAGCACGCCGCCCGCAACCTGCTCAACCGTGGCGCGGGCCCTTTGCGCAGTTTCAGCGAGTCGCTGTCCGACAAGGAGCCGGCCACCTCGCAAAGCCCGCCGACTGAGCGGCTGGGGCATCCGGAGATCGTCGGGCCGATGCTTACACCGCCCGTGTCGGCGGCGCCCGATGCAAGAGGCCCCGCGCAGCCGGAACCACCGTCCGTACTGCCCGGTGACGGGCCCGTGCCCGTGCGCATCGTCAGGGAACCACAGAATCCCCTGGCCTATATCGCCGAATCGCTTTCCTCGGTGATTGGCTGGCTGGGCACCGCCGGCGTCGTCATCGTCCTGGCGATCTTCATGCTCGTTCAGCGACGAGACATGCGCGACCGGCTCATCGCTCTCACCGGTCGCGGACAAGTATTCGTCACGACAAGGGCGTTCGATGAAATCTCCAGCCGCATCAGCCGCTACCTTCTCATGCAGCTCATGGTCAACACGTCGTACGCGGTGCCGGTGACCATAGGCCTGACGTTGTTCGACATCCCCAACGCGCTGCTTCTCGGGTTGATGGCCCTGTTCCTGCGGTTCATTCCGTACGTGGGCGCGATGTTCACGGCTGCCGTGTCCATTCTCCTGGCGATCACCGTAATGCCCGGCTGGGGCGGACCGTTGGGCGTGCTCGCCTTCTTCATCGTGCTCGAGCTGATCGTCAACAACGTCATCGAACCGTGGTTCTACAGCCTGGGCACGGGCGTCTCGGTGCTGGGCGTGATCTTCTCGGCCATCTTCTGGGCCTGGATCTGGGGCCCCGTCGGGCTGATTCTGGCCACGCCCATCGCCGTGCTTTTGACCGTGATCGGCAAGTACATTCCGCAGTTGGCGTTTCTCGATATCCTGCTGGGGGGCCGGACGCAATTGGAGCCCAAGCTGCGCTTCATTCAGCGGCTGCTGGCCATGGACCAGGCCGAAGCGGCCGAGATCGCCGAGGAGTATTGCTGCCGTGAGTCGCTGCTGAGCCTGTACGACAACCTCATCGTGCCTGCCCTGCAGTTGGCGGAGGAAGAACGGCATCGAGGCCAGATCGGCGCCGACCAGGAATCCTTTCTCCTCCAGGCCTTCCGCGAAATCATCGACGAGACGGCCGCGCAGGAAATCGCAGCCAGGGCGGCGCAAACCGCCCTCGCGGAGCCGCCGTCCGCCGAATCGCCGCCGACGCCCACGGATGCTCAGCCGCGACCCGCGGAACACCGGTCAACACGGGCAGGCAGGGGGGCGCTGCCACCCGCACCCGCCGACGTGCGGATCGTGGTCCTGCCCGCCGGTGACGAAGCCGACGAGCTGGCCGGGCTCATGTTGGAACATCTCTTGCGGGCGGAAGGCTACCCGGTGGACACGGCCTCAGTGGAGCGGCTGAGCAGCGAGCTGGTCGCCGAGGTCCAGGAACAATCCGCCCAGATCGTTTTCATCTCTGCCCTGCCGCCGGGGGCCTTGGTAGCCGCTCGATACCTTTGCAAACGCGTGTCGTCCAAATGGCCCGACATCCCCATTCTCGTTGGCCTGTGGAATGCCACCGGCAACGTCGCCTGGGCTCGCGAGCGCCTCGAGTCCTGCGGCAAGACCAAGGTGGTCACCACCTACGCCGCCGCCCTGGCTGAAACCGTTCGCGCCGCCCAATCACTCCAGTTCACCACCTGAGCCGCGATCTGATGTTGTCAGACCTACGCGCATCGTATCCAAGGCCGTGTGCCGACTTCCTTGCCTGTCGGGGACAGCGGCAATCCACTATGCGGCGCGGTTGGCCAGGATGCCCGTGATTATCGAGAGCAGTCGATCCATGTCCACCGGCTTGGTGATGTGGGCGGCAAAGCCCACGTCGCGAGCCTGCTGAATGTCGCTGCCCTGGCCGAATCCGCTGACGGCGATCCCGGGCAGACGGCTGCCCCGGTTGCGCAACTCGCGCATGAGGTCGATGCCGCTGCCGTCGGGCAGGCCAAGATCGCTGATCAGCATATCGAACGTGCTTCGGCCGACAGCTTCTATCGCAGTGGCTACATCGCCGGCTGTTTCCACCTCGTGACCCTCCGACTCCAGCATGAGCCGCATCATCTGGGCCGTGTCCCCATGGTCTTCCACCACGAGCAGGCGGAGCGGCCGTTGGAGCCGAAGCGGCGGGGCGGCCGCTGCCGTCACGGGAACGCCGTCCGCCTGCGCGGCCAGTAGCGGCAATCGCACAGCGAAGATGGCGCCCTGACCCTTGCCGGGGCTGGATGCGTGGATTGTGCCGCCGTGCAGTTCCACCAGTGACCGGCTGATAGCCAGACCCAAGCCCAGCCCGCCGAACTGCCGATTGGCGGCCGGATGCTCCTGGGCGAACGCGTCGAATATTCGCGCCAGCGCGTCCGGTTCGATGCCGATGCCGCTGTCACGGACCTCCACGATTGCCGCGTCATGGCCGTCCAGCCGGCAGCAGATCCCGACGCAGCCACCGTGTGGCGTGAACTTGATCGAGTTCTTCAGCAGATTCCAAAACACCTGCTGTAGCCGAGCCACGTCCGCTTCGACGAGGTAGGGGGCATCGGGGCCGATTTCCACATCGAAGTGCAGCTGCCGGGCTTCGATGTCCGGACGGCAGACCTCCACCGCGCGGTGAATCACGGTGGACAAATCAACCGGCTGTCGGTTCAGCTCGATCTTTCCGCGGGCGATACGAGTCAGATCCAGCAAGTCGTCGATCAACCGCGCTTCCAGTTCCACGTTCCGGCGAATCATCTCCAGGCCGTCGCGCGTTTGATCCTCCAGGAGCGGATTTCGCTGAAGCATCGACACCGCGGCGAGCACGGGCGTGAGTGGCGTCCGCAGCTCGTGCGAGAGCATCGCGAGGAAGCGATCCTTGGCCGCGCTGGCTTCCTCGGCGGCGGCCTTGGCCCGTTCGGCGCTGTTGCGGGCCGCATTCAGCGCCTGCTCCGTCCGTTTGAGCGCTTCGATGTTCAGGGCGGTCCCGAACCAGCGAATGATGTTGCCATCTTCATCACGGATCGGCCGCCCGATGACCTTGAACCATTCGTATTGCCCGTCACGTCGGCGGACGCGGTACTCCAGGTCATACGGCGCTGCGCCGGCGACGGCGGCGCGCCAGGCCGCCAGCGCGCGAGGCCGATCATCCGGATGCAGCAGCGTGTTCCATCCCTCGCCGAGATGCTCGCTCATGGGCACGCCGGTAAACTCGACCCACTGGTGACTCTGGTAGTCGCAGTAGCCGTCGGGTCGTGTGGTGAACACCATGCCGGGGATCGACTCCAGCATTTGACGCCAGAAGGTTTCGCTCTTGCGCAAGGCGTCTTCGACCTGGACGCGATCGGTGATGTCGAATGCCACGCCGGCCGTACCCGGCGGGCCACCCGATGGGCCATGTAACACGAATTTGCTCACCAGCAGATGTTTGACCGCACCATTCTTCGACCGGATTTCTTCAACAGTCTGCAGGGCGCGGCCTTCGGCCAGTACGCGGCAGTCGTTTTCGCGAAGCTGCCGAGCCGTCTCCGGTGGGAACAGGTCTTCGTCCGTCAAGCCGCGCAGTTGTTCCAAGGGCACGCCGTAGATGCGTTCGGCCTCGGGGTTGGAGTAGACGTACCGGCCCTGCGCATCTTTGATCCAAGCTGCACCGGGTGAATAACGCATGAATGCCGCCCAGCGTTCTTCGGCCTCCTGGATGGCCGCCCGTGCGGCCTTGCTTGCGGTGACGTCGCGGTTGCTGCCTCGAACTCCCAGGAACTCCCCGTGACGGCCATGGACGGGCACACAGGAATGGGCCAGCCAGCGAATGTTGCCGTCGGCACAGACGATACGGAACTCGACCTCATTGGTGGTACACGCCTGGACGCCCGGTCCGCGATGCGCGGCGTAGAGCCCACGATCGTCGGGGTGAATGAGACGATCGAACAGCGTGGCGTCGGCCAGGAAAGCATCCGCTTCGTAACCCGTGACCGTCTTGCACGAAGGCGAGTTGTAGAGGAACCGCCCGTCCGGGCCGATCCAGAACTCCCAGGCGTACGTGTGGTCGGCGACCGTGCGATACTTCTCTTCCGATTCTCGCAACGCCTCCTCGGCACGTTTGCGTTGCGTTGTGTCCCGGAGGAAGTAGACCATTTCGGCATCGGCGGCGTACCCGTCGACGGCCAGCCAGATGTCCAACGGAGGGTAGTACTCTTCGAAGTGAACCTCGCCCCCGCGCATCAACAATTGTTCGGTCTCGCGCCCGAACCGCAGTTCCCGCGCTCCGGGGAACTCGTCCCAGATGTTCCGGCCCAGGAGCGTGTCCCGTTGCCTGCTGAGCATGCATTCAGCAGTGCGGTTCAAGTCGAGCACTCGCCAGTTCCGGTCCAACACGATATAGCCTTCGGCCATGCTCTCCAGCGTGCGATGGAGCCGGCGTGCCTGTTCGTCAGCTGATCGTCGGGCCTGTCGCTCGGCCATTGCGGTCTGGCTGAGTCTGCGCCCGGCCTGATACACCAGGCAGGAGAAAACGACGATGGACACGAGTATCACCAGGGCCGTGCCCACGGTCGCCGTGAATAAGCCCATCCGTCCGCCGATCAAACGCAACCAGCCGACGACCGTCGGGAGAAAAATGACCGGCAACACCAGCCGGCGGATGATCGCGCCTCCGGCGTCGTTGGCTGAAATCTGCGCCATGATGCCGGTCTCGGGCCGGATGCACAGCAAGGCCATGCCCAGGAGCAGTAGACACACAGCCGTAGGCCAGGCTACGGCGGTGACCCGGGTGAGGCCGTAGAACGCTTCGGTCTCGTACAAATAGCCGACGGTACCCACGAGGCCCACCAGGCTGACGCCGAGCGCCAGCCCGTGCGTGATCTTCGAGCCGCACGTCGAACGGAGGCTGAGCAGCAGTAGGGCGCTCCCCGCCAGTATGAAGCCGACAGAGGCTGGCGGCCCTGGCCGGTTGGGGAAGAACACACCCACCGCTCCCGGCGGCCTTTGGGCCAACAATTCGTCGATTCCCAAATTCCATCCCGTGATGTGCTGGCTCAAGGTCAGTACACCGACCAGTGTGGCCAGGGCAGCGCAGGAGGCCGCGAACCACCGCCGCATCGCACCCACATCAGGCGTAAGCACCAGTAGAACCGCTACCCCCAGCGCCAGCAGCGACAGGGCCGAATTCGTCTGCATGGTGATGGGGCTGACCTCTCGGTTGGCCATCACGCCGGTCAGCCATGCTGCGAGATGAACGCCTCCGACAAGGGTGACGAATAGCGCGAAGGCGGCGCCGACCGTTCGGAAGCGGTGTAATATGCGGGCCCCCGCACTCGAGTCGTCTTCCCCGCTCCCCGTCGGATGGGGTGTGACCATACAGTCTCCAGCGATCGTCAAAGGCTTTCTATCCAACCATTTTAGGGAGGAACGGTACTCGAGATGTCGTAGAACGTAACGGTCCGTACGGGCGATTCTGTCGGTGAGCGCTTGCGAAGCTCGCACGGGTTCGGCGGGGCGTCTCCGATTTCCGGGATTCTGCCCGATGCGGACGGACCTCGTGAAAGTTGGCCGCGGATGCCGCGAACCGACGGCTCGCGAGCTCATGTGCAGACGCAAAGCCCTCTCGCCGGATGACGCGTGGGCCGGAACCGGTTACGCTGTGTGGCTTGGGCGTGCGCTGTCGGCTCTTTCAGATCGATGAGGGACAAGACATGTTATGGCGAACAGACCGGGCCCGTCGTCTCCTTTCGTGCGTGTTGCTCTTGCCGGTATTGCAACTGGTGCGGATCGCCGCTGGCGTCCCCACGCTCGAGGAGGGCTTTCGCAACCCGCCCGAGCAGACCAAGCCGTGGGTGTATTGGTACTGGGTGAGCGACAACATCTCCAAAGAGGGGATTACTCGCGATCTGGAGGCGATGGCTCGCGTGGGTATCGGCGAGGCGCTCATCGGCAACGTGGACGTCAACGAACACTCCCGCGGGCCGGTAAAAGTGCTGTCCGAAGAATGGTGGGGCATGGTTGAGCATGCCATCCACGAAGGCGGACGCGTCGGCGTGAAGATCGGTCTGTTCAATTGCCCCGGCTGGAGCCAATCGGGCGGACCGTGGATCAAGCCGGAACAGTCCATGCGTTACCTGGCGACGTCGGAAACACGTGTGAAGGGGCCGGCTCGGTTCGAGGGTCGGCTGGCCGCGCCGCGGGAAATCTTCCAGGACGTGGCCGTCCTGGCCTTCCCCGCGCCAGCACACGACGCGGAAACCATCGCCACACGCGCCGGGCAAGTGACCTGCCGGCCGCGGGCCGACCAGGTCGCGCACTTGGCCGACGGCCGATTGGACACGATCTGCACGTTCCCAGCAAAGGCGGCGTCCGCCGAACCGTTCGTCGTGGACATCACGTTTGCCGAGTCCTTTACCGCCCGGAGCCTTGTTCTGCATCCGGCCCCCATGCCGTTCGCCGTCGATTGTGAACTGCAGGCGGCGCAGGAAGACGGTGCGTTCAAGACTGTGCGAAAGCTGAGGCTCGATCGCACGAATCCCGAGCTCCACGTCGGGTTCCTGCCGTACGGGCCGGTGTCGGTGGCGTTTTCGCCCGAGACGTCACGGCACTTCCGCCTCGTGTTCACCGGTCTGAGCCGGCAGGGCGGTCTGGCCGAAATCGAACTGACCGGCGCGGCACGCATCGAAAGCTATATCGAAAAGCAGCTCGCCAAGATGTGCCAGACGCCGTTCCCGGCCTGGGAGACCTATCTCTGGCCGACCCAGCCCGAGCCCGATGTCCCGGAGCTGGTGGTCAAGCCGGAAGCCGTGATCGACATCACGACGCATCTGGAGACAGACGGTACGCTGCGCTGGGACGTTCCGGCCGGCGAATGGGTCGTGCTCCGTGTGGGCATGACGCCGACGGGCGTGAAAAACGCTCCCGCTTCGCCGGAAGCGACCGGCCTGGAAGTGGACAAGATGAACCGCCAGGCGGTCGCGCATCACTTCGACGCATTCATCGGGCATCTGCTTTCACGCATGCCCGAGGCCGAACGCCGGGCGTTTCGGCGCGTCGTGGCCGACAGCTATGAGATGGGTTCGCAGAACTGGACGGACGGTCTGGCCGAGGTCTTCCGCGCGCGATACGGCTACGATCCCATGCGATTCCTGCCCGTGCTGACGGGCCGCGTGGTCGGCGGCACGGATCTGTCGGATCGTTTCTTGTGGGATCTGCGGCGGCTGGTGGCCGATCGCATCGGCACCGAATATGTCGGCGGACTTCGTGAGCAATGCGACAAGCACGGCCTGCGATTGTGGCTGGAGAACTACGGGCATTGGGGCTTCCCGGGCGAATTCCTCCAGTACGGTGGGCAGTCGCACGACATCGGCGGCGAATTCTGGGACCAGGGCCAACTGGGCCTGATCGAACTGCGGGCCGCGTCGTCAACCGGGCATGTCTACGGCAAACCGATCATCTCTGCGGAGGCGTTCACCTCGGGCGGGCCGCACTGGACTATGGATCCGTGGCATCAGAAGCGCCGCGGTGATTGGGCGTGTACCGAAGGCATCAACCATTTCGTGCTGCATTTGTACATTCACCAACCGTTCGAGGATCGCATCCCCGGCATTAACGCGCCGTTCGGCACGGAGTTCAATCGCCACAACACGTGGTTCCCGCACGCGAAGCCCTGGATTGAATACCTCCAGCGGACGCACTTCCTCCTGCAGCAAGGCAAATACGTAGCTGATGTGGCGTACTTCATCGGCGAGGATACGCCCAAGATGACCGGCACGCGCCGGCCCGAACTGCCCGAGGGCTACTCGTTCGATTACATCAACGCCGAGGCCATCGAGCAGCGCATGCAGGTTCGCGACGGGCGATTCGTTCTGCCTGACGGCATGAGCTATCGCCTCCTGGTCCTGCCCGAGTTGACGACCATGCGACCCGGCGTGCTGCGGAAACTATCCGAGCTGGTCAAGGACGGCGGTGCCGTACTCGGCGAGCCTCCCACGCGTTCGCCGAGCCTGCAAGACTACCCGGCATGTGACCGACAGGTGCGGGAGCTGGCGGCTGCGATGTGGGCCGGCTGTGACGGCCAGAGCGTCAAGTCCACCCAATTCGGCAAGGGCCGAGTATTCCGCGGGATGGGTTTGAAAGCCGTTTTGGATGAGTTGGGCGTGCCGCCGGACATCGAAGGAGTCACGCTCAAGCAGTTCCCGTGGATTCACCGCGCGGGACCGGATGCAGACATTTATTTCCTCGCTTGCCAGGAGGACGCGGTGACGCGCATCAGCCCGTCTTTCCGCGTGACCGGCCGGCAGCCGGAACTCTGGGACGCGGTGACCGGACAGATGCGGGATCTGCCGGAGTTTCGCGAAGAGAACGGCCGCACCGTCGTGCCGCTCGAGTTCGCGCCGCGTCAGTCGCTGTTCGTCGTCTTCCGCAAGCCGGCAGGCTCGCCCGATCGCAACGCGAAGAATTTCCCCGGCTTGGTCGCGGTCGATGAGCTGACGGGCGAATGGGAAGTGTCGTTCGATCCACGCTGGGGTGGGCCCGCGTCGACGGTGTTCGAGAAGCTGGTGGACTGGACCACACGCAGCGAAGACGGGATCAAGTACTACAGCGGCCTGGCCACGTATCGCAAGACATTCAATCTGGCCGATGCGATCTCATCGCGACCGTTGTACCTGGACCTGGGTGTGGTCAAGAACATCGCTCGCGTGCGGCTGAACGGAAAGGATCTGGGACTCGTGTGGACCGCGCCGTGGCGCGTGGACATCGCGCAGGCGGTCAAGCCCAAGGGCAACGTGCTGGAGATCGACGTGATCAACGTGTGGGCGAATCGGATTATCGGCGACAGCAAACTGCCGCCCGACCAGCGGCTGACGTGGACGGTGCATCCGCACCTGGGACCCAAGTCGCCGCTCCTGCCGGCAGGCCTGCTGGGACCAGTGACGCTGCAGACGGTGAGGCCGTAGGCCCCGCAATGGCGGCGTCAATAAACTGGCACGACGGCCTCGCGCGGAAACACCCTCGGTCCTGTGATGTACGCGTTTTGGTGGTGTACGCTTCCGCACGCTGTCTGGCGTGCAAGAGATCGGCGACGTTTCGCCCCAAAGGGGCGCAGGTGAATAGCCGGGGGCGCAAGCCCCCGGTTCACACCGCCCCCCAGTGATTTCGTACTACCTTCCGGAAAGAGCCCCGAAGGGGCGACAGAACGCGGTGCCGGCGCACGCGATTGCCCAGTTGATCCCATGCTTCGGCTGGCGGGTCGATCCCGGTCGCAACTGTCGCCCCTTCGGGGCTTACAGTTTTCGGAGGGACCTCAAACGGGGGCTTACGCCCCCGCCTACTGACTTTCGCCCCTGCGGGGCGAATGCAAGACACACGCCGGACCAAGTACGACGTTACCGGCGACCAACCCGGCGAAAAGACAACCGCTAAACACGTGCACGCTTCCAGCGTGCACGCGCAGGCAGGATGCCTGCATTACAAGGCGTGCGCACGCTCGGTGTGAGGCGGGCGCAACGCCCGCACCCCGCACTCACGTGTGGTAGTCGGCGTTGATGGTGATGTACTCGCGCGACAGGTCGCACGTGAGCACGCGATCGCTGGCCCGGCCGGCGCCCAGGTCGATGGTGATAGGCACGTGCTTGCGCTTCATGATGGCGGCCAGCTTGCGTTCGTCGAGCCGCGGGGCAGGGGCCCCCTTGGTGAAGATCACCGTGCGGTCGAGTTTCACCGTGACCTTCTCGGGTTTGTAAGCCACGTCGGTGGCGCCGAGCGCCTGGACAATGCGGCCCCAGTTGGGGTCGCCGCCGTGCACGGCCGTCTTGACCAGCGGGCTGGCCGCGATGGCTCGGGCGGCGGCGTGAGCGTCGGCCGGCGTTTTGGCCCGTTGCACCTTGACCTCGAGCACCTTGGTCGCCCCTTCGCCGTCGGCGATGATCTGGTAGGACAAATCCTCGCACACGCAACGCAGCACCTCCGCGAACGTCTTGATCGCCGAGGTAGTCTCGAGCTTGCCGGCCAGACCGCTGGCCATCACCGCGACGGTGTCGCTGGTCGAGGGGCACTCATCGACCGAGATGCGGTTGAACGTATGTTCGGCGGTCACGCCCAGGAGGGGACGCAACTGGGCCGCGGAAATCCCCACGTCGGTGGTGAGATACGCCAGCATGGTGGCCATGTTGGGCGCGATCATGCCGCTGCCCTTGCAGCAGCCGGCCACGGTGTACCGCGTCTTGCCGATGCGGAACCGCTCGCACGCCTGCTTCATCCGCGTGTCAGTGGTGAGGATGGCGGTGGCGAAATCACGGCCGGCCTTGGCCGACGGGGAGAGCCTGGCGATGGCCTCGTCGATGCCTTTCAGCACCTTGTCCATGGGCAGAAACCGACCGATCACACCCGTGCTGGCGGGCAAAACATCGGTTTCTTTCGCGCCGATTCGCTCGGCCACGCGCCGGCACATGGTGCGGGCGTCGTCGATGCCGCGATTGCCGGTGGCCACGTTCGAGCAACCACTGTTGACCACGATGGCCTGCAGCTTCCCGCTCCGCACGTGTTCGCGCCCGACAATCACGGGCGCTCCGCAGAAGCGGTTTCGCGTGAAGACGGCGGCGGCCGAGCAGACGTTCTCGGCCACCAGCACGCCGACGTCGAGCTTCTTGGCTACCTTGATGCCCGCCGCGGCAGCCCCGGCCGAGAATCCCATGGGAGCGGTGATGGTGTCGTTCTTCATCGATGTGTGTCCCTGCTGACTTAGCCGTTGTCTATGGCCGGGCCCATGGTTTCGTAAGCCCGTTGTGAGTACCAGCAACAACTGACCACTGACAACGGACCACTGACTCTGGCCGCTGGCGCTCAGCCAGTGGCCAGCCGCCTACCTCAATCCCGCCTTCTCATCGATCCCGAACATCACGTTCATGTTCTGGATCGCCTGGCCGGATGCCCCTTTTACCATGTTGTCGATGGCTGACAAGACCACGATACGCGATTTCACGACGCGCACCGCCAGATCGCAGCAGTTCGTCCGGGCGACCTCGCTCGTGCGGGGCAGGCGTTCGCGAACCCGGACGAAGGGCTCGTTCTCGTAGGTCTCGAGAAGCACCTGCATGGCGTGCTCGACGCTGATCGGTTGGGTGGGCTTGAGATACACGGTCGAGAGAATGCCTCGTTCCATGGGCACCAGGTGGGGGGTGAAGATGACCGAGGTCTTGCTGCCCCGCACATAGGGATCGAGCGTCCGCTCGATCTCGACCATGTGCCGATGCTTGCCCACGTTGTAGGCTTCGAACGTCTCGTGCCGTTCGGGGAAGTGGTGCTCGGGTCGCGGCTCGGCGCCGGCTCCGCTGATACCACTGGCCGAGTCCACGATGATGTCCGTCGGCTCGATCAGACCCGCCTTGAGGAAGGGCAGGATGGCCAGGGCCGCGGAGGTCGGGTAGCAGCCCGGGTTGGCAATGAGCCGGGCCGTGCGGATTCGTTCGCGGTAGAACTCGGGCAGGCCGTACACCGCCTGGGCGAGGTTGTCCAGGTCGGTATGCGTCTTGTCGTACCAGGCCGCGTAGTCAGCCGGCTCCTTGAGCCGGTAGTCGGCGGAGAAGTCGATGACGCGGATCCCCAGTTCGAGCAGCCGGGGGGCGAGCGTCATGGCCAGGCCGTTGGGCAAACAGAGGAACGCCACGTCGATCCGGCCGCGCAGCGCGTCGGCGTCGATGGGTTCGCATTGCAGGTTCACCCGGCCGGTGAACTCCGGAAAGACCTCGTCCACGCGGGGCTGGGGATCGCGACGCGAGCAGGCGGCCACCACCTGCGCCTGGGGATGGTTCAGGAGCAGTCGAAACGCCTCGCGGGCAGTGTACGACGTGGCTCCGACAATACCGATTCGAACCGGTTGCGATCCTGCCATGGCTTCTCCGACATCCGGCTGTTAGCTGAGAGCTGATCGCCGAGAGCTGACAGCTGGTAGGCCGACTCCAAAGAAAAACCCCGGCTGACGGTCGCCGGGGTAGTGATGATCCTGTTCTTCCGTCGGCGAAGGTCAACGCTTGGAGAACTGGAAGCTGCGGCGAGCGCCAGCTTTGCCGTACTTCTTGCGTTCGACCTCGCGGGCATCCCGGGTGAGGTAGCCGCCCTGACGCAGCGGGGCGTCGTACTGCGGGTTGGCCTTCTTGAGGGCCCGCGCGACACCCAGAACCACGGCACCGGCCTGGCCGGTGATCCCGCCGCCTTTGACGTTCACGAACACGTCCACCTTGCCCAGCGTCTCGGTGGCCCGAAGCGGGGCGGTGCAGTCGTTGCGGTCGCGTTCTTCTGTGAAGTAGCTCTCGAGCGGCCGCCTGTTAATCTCGAACTTGCCCGTGCCGGGGCGCAAACGCACGCGGGCGACCGCGGTCTTGCGACGGCCCGTGCCCCAGAAATAGTGCTGCTTGGGATCGGGCTCGGGGATGGTCGCCGATACCGCCTGGTTCTCTTTCATTTCCTCTGACACGTTCATCACCTTGTGTTAATTGCCCGCCAGTCCCATGCCGAACTTCTCGCCGGCCACCCACTTCTTGTTCAGCGGCTTGGGTTGCTGGGCCGCATGGGGATGATTCGGCCCGGCATACGCCTTCATTCGCTTGAGCATGTCGCGTCCGAGCTTGTTCTTGGGCAGCATCCGCCGGACCGCCCGCTGAAGGATGCGCTCGGGATGCGTCTGGATCATCTTGGCGATGGGGATCACCTTGCGCCCGCCCGGATGGTAGGTGTAGTGATCGTACTCCATCTGCTCCATCTTGCGTCCGGTCAGCCGGATCTTCTCCACGTTGACGACCACCACGAAGTCGCCGGTCAGCACGTGAGGAGTGTACGTCGGCCGGTGCTTGCCCATCAGGATGGTCGCGATGTCGCTGGCCAGGCGGCCCAGCGTCTTGCCCTCGGCATCGATCAGATGCCATTTGCCGCCGACCTGCCCCGGCTTGGCCAGGTATGATTTCATTGCTGCGCTACGCATGGTTGCGTCCAGTCTCCGAATAACGACCGCTAAGGCTCTGTCCATCTCGCGGCGCCTCCGGTAGATGGACGCCGGTCAGGAGAGCCCTACATAGTAACAGGTCCGCCTGCCACGTCAAGCGGAGCAGGATAAAAGATTTCCGACAGAATCGCTCGCGGCCGGAGCGTCCCGGACCGGCGATGGCCGTCAGCTACCGGACGTCCGGAGTCCGTGGGGGTGGCGACCGCCCGGCCACCCGGAGGATCTCAGCTCACGGAAGCCCCGGGCTCGATATCCGCCTCGGTCGTCAGCAGGATTACGCGGGAATGATCGGCGTTGCTGGCCGCCAGCAGCATCCCGTTGCTTTCCAGCCCTCGCATCATCCGGGGAGCCAAATTGGCGACCACCACGATGTTGCGGCCCACCAACTGCTCGGGGGTGTAGTGGCCCCGAATCCCCGCACAAATCTGTCGCTGTTCGTTGCCCAAATCCACTTTGAGGACCATGAGCTTGTCGGCTTTGGGGTGTTCAAACGCCTCCAGCACTTTGGCCACCCGCAGTTGGATCTTGGCAAAGTCGTCGAATTGAATGGTCGTTGTCGTGGGCTGATCACTCATCATCTGGCTCCCGCTTTGGCGCGGTTCTCCGCATGGAATCCCGCAGTGTACCTGTCGCGTGCAGCCAAGTCGAGCCGGGAGAGTCTGCAACGGAACCGGACGCTCGCAATGTTCTGACACACTTCAATTTTTGCGGGACGAATCACATTCAGCGTCCTATCATGACCAGGATTGGCGCGTGCCTCGTCGATTCCCGTCGCTTGGGTATGCGGCCGGCGGGGCAAGCCTCATTTCTCCAAGTCAAATCAAAGGAGCGCGGAACATGAAGGGGAGTGGACTGGCAGCGATCATCGGCTTATCGGTCCTGGCCGTGAGCCAGGCGCACGGCACCATCCGCTATTTCCGAGCGGATCTGGTTGGTTCTCAGGAGGTTCCGCCGAACGCGAGTCCGGCCACGGGTTTCCTCGAGTGCACACTGGATGACGAGACCGGCTTTGTGAACGTCACCGCCGGCGGCTATTCCGGTCTGCAGTCGGATTCCACAAACGCGCATATTCATGGCCCGGCCGGCCCGGGCGTCAACGCGGGAGTGGTGCTGCAGCTCATCGGGCCGTTCGGCTCCACGTCGGGGAGCTTGAGCGGCAGCGGCACGTTGGCTCGTGCGGGCTTCACCACGGCGGAGTTGATTGACGCCATGGTGGCTGGCGAGACCTATGTCAACGTACACAGCGTGAACATCCCGGGCGGCGAAATCCGCGGGCAATTGCTCGAGGTGCCGGAGCCTGCAACGGCTTGCCTGCTGGCCCTCGGCGGTTGTGCAGTCTTGCGCCGCCGGCGCCGGGCGTGAGCGCGGAGATCCCGGCAGGTCAAACGAGAAGGGGGCATCCTGCACGGCTCATGCTGACTCGGGCAGGATGCCCCGAGAAGAGCGCGAGCGCCGGTGGCCGAGATGCGCACCAGACCTTCTGACGTTCGAGGACGAATGACGAAATCCGAATGACGAATGTCGGCGACCCCGTTGCCTCTTTCGAAACCTACCCTCTTAATCCCAACACATCCTGCATGTCGTAGCGACCGGCCGGCTTGCCGGCCAGCCATGCTGCCGCGCGGAGGGCGCCGGAGGCGAACGTGTCGCGGGTGTGGGCCGAATGCTTGATTGTCACCGTTTCGCCGAGCGTACCGAACTGCACCTCATGCTCGCCGACCACGTCGCCGATCCGCAGGGCATGCATGCCGATCTGACGGGAGGGACGCTGGCCGGTCTGCCCCTGACGCCCGTAGATGACGTCGCGATTCGCGTCGCGACCGGTGGCCTTCAGGATCGAGTCTCGCAACGCCAGAGCGGTCCCGCTTGGCGCATCCATCTTGAAGCGATGATGGGCCTCCACGATCTCGATGTCGTAGCCGTCGCCCAACGCTGCCGCCACCTCGGCGACCACCTTGAGTAGCACGTTGACGCCCAGGCTCATGTTGGCGGCCTTCAGCACGGGAATACTCCCGGCAGCCTGCTCGATGGTCGCCAGTTGGTCGGGCGAATGGCCGGTGGTGCCGATGACGATACCGCGCTTGGCCACCAGGCAGTAGTCCAGCCAGTGCATGGTGCCGTCCGGCGTGGTGAAATCGATGAGCACGTCAAACTCGGTAGCCGTGCGATCCTGAATGGGCAAACCGATGCGCCCCAGGCCCGCCTTCTCGCCCGCATCTTGTCCGGTGGCAGGATGGCCGGTTTTCTCGAGTGCGGCGGCCACTTCAAACTGCGGATCCGCCCAGGCCAATGAGAGAATGCGGCCTCCCATCCGGCCGGCGGCGCCGGCGATTGCAATCCGAACCATGAATGCAACTCCATCGCATGAGTGCGGACGGCAAGACGCGTGAGCCTGAGAACCGGACACCCTAGCCGGTTCCCTGGCTCGTGCGATCATCCGTTCCACGCATTCGGACGGGCATTATGAGCGAGTCCGCCACCGCTATCAAACGATGCGGCGGACCACCGCAGGAGAGCGGTAATGGCGGGATGTTCAGTCATGGTGCGCAGTCGGGATCGAGCTGGGGCAGGACGCCGCTGTAGCAGCGCTGCCAGGCGGCAAAGTCGTTGACGTCCACAAAACCGTCTCCATTGGCGTCGGCGAACTCACAGCCCGCCTGCAGCGGCACCGACGGGCCCGAGGCACATTCCGCGAA
Source organism: Planctomycetota bacterium (assembly GCA_029550525.1). GTDB lineage: Bacteria > Planctomycetota > Phycisphaerae > UBA1845 > PWPN01 > JACQVT01. The sequence goes on along the minus strand of JAKPHF010000070.1, from coordinate 89,614 downwards.
TAGCGACAGATCAAGAGCGTCCACGTGGCCGTCGCGGTTGAAGTCGCCGAACGGTTCTGAGTAACAACCCAGATCGATGTCGTCTATATACACCGTGAACGGTCCCGGGTCGCCCACCGAGGCGAACGCGATGTGCTCGAAGACGCCCTTGCCGTCCACCGGCAAATGGCCGTCGCCGGTGAAGCTGACGACCGGATCGGTCAGCGGGTTGAACTCGAACGTCTGCCAGACGCCCGGCTGGGCCTGCACGAGCCGGCCCTGTGGCGCACCGCCGTTCGATGCAGCCGCACCCACCCATTCGATGGGGCCCTCGCTCCCGCCATCCTCGCCGATGGCGGCCGTGGTATTCGTTTCGCGGATACCCACGCACAGCCGGAACGAGCCGTGGTCGACGCGGAGCCGGAAGCGGATGGGGCGATCATACGGCACTGTCGGGTTGGGGATGACCGGGCCGTTGCTGGCGGTCAGTCGCATCCAGCGGCTCGTTGCCGTGTCAACAAATTGCCACTGCACCTTGAGGCACCGATCGCCTTTAAACGCCGTCACCTCGTCAGTGACCTCGCTCACGTTGGGGCTGGTCGCCAAGTGCGATCCGGTCGTCCCGCTGTACCGTGGAAGCTGGAAGAGCACGCGGGTACCCGGATTGTGGCCTTCGAAGCCGGTGAATCGGTGGATGAGGCAGGGAGGCGGGGGAACAACGCGGACCTGCCAAGTCTCGTCGTCGCTCCCGTCCGGTCCGGTTGCGCGAACTGTGAACGTGAATAGCTGGCCGATCTGCGAAACCTGCGGAAACCAGCCGCTGATCTGCCCCTGCCCGTTGATTACCGCACCGGGCGGCCCCTCGACGAGCGTCCAGGTGTCCACGATGCCCTGGATCAGGCTGAGCTGGCGGATGTACTCGCGGCCGCCGATCACCGAATCGGGATCGGGTTCGACTTTGGCAATCACGGGCAAAAGCCGCTCGCCCAAATTGATGTCGCGGCGCACGACCTGACCGGCGGCCACGCTCACGTTCTCGACTTGAACCGTGCCGTAGCCCGGATGCGACGCTTGAACCCTGTACGTGCCGGGCGGCACGAGGAGGAACGAGTAGAACCCATCGCCGCTCGAGAGGCCGACATAGTCCGATCCGTCGCGCCGAAGCTGGGCGTCGACGACCGCTTCGCCCGCCGCGCCGGTCACATACCCGATGATGATGCCGTGCTCGGGAGCGGACTTCCAGGCCATGGCCGGCAGGGCCGCCGGAGCCTGGTACACGCTGGCGAGGTAATCCGCCCACGAGGCGAACGAGCTAATCGAGAACACGGAGTTGCCTGCGGCAGCCCGCGTGCGCGTCAGGTCTACCTGTGTGAGGAGCGTGCTCGTGCCGACGCTGGTGATCTGGCCGGCCACGACTTGGCGTCCCGCGCTGCCGGCCAGCCAGGCCTTCAGACGATTGTCCCACGTGCTGCCCTCGCCGCCCGCCGAGTACATCATGGGGACGATCATGTCCAGGCCGCCGGTTTGAGCCCAGGTCAGCGCGTCCTGGTGCTGGCCGGCGGGCGCTGAGAACGGGTCGGGAAACACCGCGGCGCTGACGACCACGTGCGGCTTGACCGCCATGATGGCCGCGTAGATGTCGCGGACGTTGCGGGTGATCTGGTCGCGCGTCCAGTGGCTGAAATCCAGGTTGTTCGGATTACTTTGCGGGCTGGCACGGCGAGCCTGACTGATCGGATCGTACGAGAAGTTGGAGTTGGGCGTGCGGATGCGGTCGAAGTGCACGCCGTCCACGTCGTAGTTCTCGACGACGTGCAACACCTGCTTGCGGATGTAGGCCTGGAACTCGGGCACGCCGGGGGCGATCCAGACGTAGTCGTTCTCGTGCCACTGCACGGGGTTGCCAGCCGAGTCGTGGATGAGCCAGTCGCGGCGGGCTGGGTCAGAGGCGTCGCAGTGCAGTTTGAACGGATGGTTCTCCGCCGCAGGCGGTTTGTGACTCGAGCTTTGCCAGCACGTGTGCGTGTTGATGTACGCGTGGAACCGCAAACCGTTGGAATGAGCCGATTGTATGGCGTAGGCCAGCGGGTCCCAACCCGGATCGACGCCGTTGTTGATCAGCGGCGACCAGGGCTCGTCCGGCGAAGGGTAGAACACGTCCGCCTGGCCGCGCACCTGGAAGAACACGGCATTGAAATGGTGGGCGGCCAGTTGCTGCATGTAGGCGTCGATCCGGGCCTTGATCGTGGCTTCGGTTTCGATGGTGTTGGGGTTGCCGTCGTCGGGCCACTCGAACCGGCTGATCCACATCGCCCGTACCTCGGTAGCGGGAGACTGTGCCGGCGACGACTGCGGAGATGCAACCCAGGCGATCAACGCCGGCAGAACGCAGGCGACGCGGATGACGCGGACGGGCATGCTTCGTCCTCCGACTGGCAATAGGGTGTTATTATATAATTTTCTAGGCAGTGCGGTCAAGGGCAGCTGTTAAGCCCGCGGCGGTTCTCGCGATACAATCTCGCACATGACTTCACGCGAACGAATGCGGGCGGCGATGCGGCACGAGCCGGTGGACCGGGTGCCGGTTATGTGTCAGCTTGCCTTAGGGCATTATTTTCTGCACTCGGGCGAGCCGCCGTCGGTCATCTGGTTCGACAGCACGACGTTCGCCCGCGTGCTGGCCGACTTTCAGCGGCGGTATCGTTTCGATGGCCTCCTACTGAATCTGCCCGGCCGGCCGGCGAACTGGCGCGAGTTCATCGAGCAGCACGAACGCCATGACGCGGGCGAACGGATCATCTGGCGCGACGGCCGCATCACCTCGTTTCCGACCAACGACAATCCGCACACGTTCGAGGCCGACGGCAGCCCACTGGCCCGTGCCGATTACGAACGGATCGATCCGGGCGATCCGGCCATCTGGCGGACGCCGGGCTACGTGTGGAATACTTGGCATGCCCCCGCGTTGTGGGACCTCCCGGTCGATGCGGAGCTGACCGATCCCGCCGGCTATCCGGACTGGATGGTGAGTGGCTTACGCGCCGCTCGTGCCGCTTGTCCGGACGTGTCGGTGCACATGGAAGTGTTTTCACCATTCACGCATCTGATGGAGCTGTTCGGGTACCAGAACGCGCTCATGGCACTGATCGACGTGCCCGATATGTGCCAGCGGCTCCTGACGAGGTTGGCGGCGATGGTGACCGCCCAGATTCGCTGCTATGCGGCCATCCAACCCGATGCCATCCTGGTCAGTTCGGCGTTCGCCGGGGCCGGCTTCATCAGCCGGGCGATGTACAGCGAGTTCGTCGTGCCCTGCGAGCGCCAGGTCGCGACGGCCATTCGCGAATGCGGCATTCCGTCGTACGTACACACCTGTGGGGCCATCGGCGATCGGCTCGACCTGATGGCCGAAACCGGCTTCGACGGGATCGATACGCTCGATCCGCCGCCGCTGGGCACGGTAGACCTGGCCAAAGCCAAAGCCGAGTTCGGCCAACGCTTCTTCTTCAAGGGTAATCTCGACGCGGTCAACGAGATGCTGCGAGCGGACGACGCCGCGTTCGAGCGGGCCGTTCGGCAGCGACTCGAGATCGGCAGCCCGGGTAGCGGTTACATCCTGTCGTCGGCCTGCTCGGTAGCCCCTCACGTCAAGCCGGAACGGCTCGCGCGGATGGTGGAACTGGCCGAGGAATGGGGGGGGACAGGGCAGCGGTGAACCCTGATTGGCTGACGGTTGAGGCGTAAGTCTCTATTTGCTGCCCGCGACGGGCACGTACAACTCGCCTTTGCCCGAGCGACGAGTGTGATAGAGCACCGCCATCAGCAGGGCGACGATGATCTGGAAGATCAGGCCGGGCAGGTGGCGTTGGTCGCCGCTCGTCCAGATGGAAATCAACGCGCCAATCGGGCTGAAGCTGGCGATGGCTTCGGCTCGTTGCCAGGCCACCGGTAATTCCAATGTGTCGTCGATGCCGTAGGCTACCAGTACGCCGAACGAGACGATCCAGGGCAGGATCCAGACGGCGGCGATCCACAGCCCCACGAACAGTCCCGCGGTGGCCCGCACGCGGTAGGTCAGGCGGAACAAATAGGCGAGGGGCACCAGCGTTGCGGCCAGGCACGCCAGCGTGAACCCGTTGCGGGTGAGACTGGGCTCGGCCAATGCGATGGCGGGAATCAGCGCCAGCAGGAACGCCAACTTCAGTGCCAGTTCGACGCTGTTCGATGGGCGGCGTCCCAAGGCCGGGTCGTCAAGCAGTCGGCGCCGCCGATACTCTTCCTCCCGCCAGGCGGCCGCTCCCACGGGCAGGAACGCCACGAGGATGCCGAGCATCAGTGACGCCAACGCCTGCAGCGGGCCCAGGGGGCCGGTTATTGTCGAAATCACAGGCTGCAGCGAGGGCCAATAGTGGATGCCGATCAACGTGACGGCCACATAATACGCCACGATGATCAATCCCAGCCGCGGACTGGCCGCGGGCACGTCATCGCGGCGGTACTTGCGGGCGGCCGCGAGGAAAAACAGGGTCGTGGCCACGAGTTGAGCGATGACCGACAGATGCAATACGTCGCTCCAGGCCGCCCCTCTCATCACGATGCCGAAGATGTTCGAGCCGACCAGCGGGCTACACACCACTGTGAACGCGGGCACTAACGTGAGCAAGCCCGACATGAAGATCAAGACCAGCGCGACCAGGACGACGCCCGCCGACTTGGCCGAGATGAGCGAAGCGCAGACCACCACCACCCATGAGCACACCGCAAACAACAGGAGCAATCCGTTGGCGGCCAGCCAGTCAGCCGGGTTGACCCGAGCCGGGCCCGCGATGAGCAGGCCGATCAGCAGGTTGGTGCCTGCCACCGCCAATGGTTGTGGGCATGCTCCCAGCACGTAGCCGGCGACCGCGTGGGACGGTGAGATCGGCATGAGCCGGTGAGAGGCGATCATGCCGGTTTGAAAATCCCTGCGCACGGCATTCCGCACGGCCGACCCGCCGTACAAGATCAGGATACCGACCTGGATGGCCAGAAGCGAAATGAGCCATCCGTACAAAATCGAGCGCGCGTCTTTGGGGTCGCCCCGTACCGCAGCGATGATCAAGCCGCCCACGATCACCAGGAAGCCGCCGCTTTGCAGGATGACGCTGCGCATCCCGCCGCGCAGGCGGTAGTGCACCCAGGCGATCGAATTCAGCGATAGTGGAGAGTCGCTCATGAGTCAGCCGTTAATCCACTTGGCGAATGCCGTTAATCGACCTGGCGAATGCCAGTTCGCAGGTACGCTTCTTCCAGACCCGGCGTATTCGGCGCGAACGATGCCACCGGCACGCCGCGCTGAATCAGTTCAGCCAGCAGGGCAGCTGCCCTGGCCCGGTCCGTGCTGTATTCGAGTACCAGTCGATCCCGGTCCACCTGTACGCCGGAGACACCGGCAACCTCCGAGAGTGTATCGGTCAGACCCGCCACCGGCCGAACCAGACCGATGGTGTATCGGCACCGATCGCCATTGCCCGACTCCGCCACCTGAGCCACCGTGCCCATCTGCACGATACTGCCGTGAGCCATGATGGCAATGTGCGTGCAGTACTCGTTCAGGTCGGCCAGGATGTGCGACGAGACGATCAGCACCTTGCCCTGATCGCGCAGGCTGCAGAGTAACTGACGGAATTGCACGCGGCCGGCCGGGTCGAGTCCCGCCGCCGGTTCGTCGAGCAGGATCACGTGGGGGTTGGGCATCAACGTGCGGGCGATGCCGATCCGCTGCCGCATGCCTCGCGACAGCGTCTTGATCTTTTCGCCGGCCTTGTTGTCCAACCACACCTGCTGGAGCCAAAAGTCGATTCGGCTATTCACTTCCTCCCGCGGCAGCCCATATCCCAGCCCCACGAATTCGAGGAACTCGCGAACGGTCAGTTCCTCGTACACCGAGGGGGTATCGGCGGTGAAACCGACGTGACGCTTGAACCAGCGGTTGTCGGGCCGTACCTCTTCGCCCATCACCCGTACGCGCCCGGATGTCACGGCCTGGAGGCCGGCAATCGCCCGCAGGAGCGTGGTCTTGCCCGCGCCGTTCGGACCGATCAGCCCCAGCAGGTCGCCGGCCCGCAGTTCGAACGACAGATCGCGAACGGCCACCAATTTGCCGAACTGAACCCGGACCTTCTCGACCGACAGCAGGACGGACCGCGCCGGCGGCTCCGATCGCGACTGCGGTTGGGACTCTACTTGGGGTTGTGCCATGACGCCCCAGCCTAGGCACCGGACCGGTTTCGAGCAAGACACGCGCGGAGGGGCTTCGGGAATGCGTCGTCGAAAACCTAATCTAAAACCTTGTCAATGAAGGCCTCATCGCTCAAAATGCCGCCCGTCCGTCAATTCTATGGGAGAACGGGATGTCCTTTACTCACCTCTTGGGGACGGTCCTTTGCATGCTCGTGACGGCTGCCGGAAGTCCTGGCCAGCAGCAACCCCGTCCGCTCATCTTCGGTATCAACGCCGGCGTCAGCGACGCTCAGCTCGAAGCGGCCAAGGCGGCCGGATGCACCAACATCCGCATCGGGGCGGGCTGGGACCTGGTCGAGCCCGAACCGGGCGTTTTCAAATGGGACGAGCCGGATCACGCCGTGGCCCAGTGCGAGAAGTACAGCCTCGAACCGATTTTCCTGATCGTGGCCACGCCCAAGTGGGCACTGGCGCCCGAGCAACGCGACAAGCCATGGGGATGGGCCGTGCCGCCGGAGTTCTATCCGCAGGCCCGGCGGTTCTATCGCATGGTGGCCGAACGCTACAAGGGCCGCGTTCGTTATTACGAGTTTTGGAACGAGCAGAACGGCTACGGCTGGCACGCAGGCAACAAGCCCGAAGAGTACGCCCCGGTCTTGAAACTCGCGTACACCGCGATCAAAGAAGTTGATCCCGATTGCCTGGTGGCCGTCGGCGGTTTGGACGGCGGGGGATGGAAGGGCTACCCGCGATACCTCGAAAGACTGTATGAGCTCGGTTGCGGCGACTTCTTCGATGCCGTGGCGGTACATCCATACCGGGCTGACGGTCCCATCGACGGGCACAGCCTCAAACGCATCCACCAGATTCTCGTCTCGCACGGGCATGGCGACCGGAAGCTTTGGATCACGGAGTACGGCTGGAGCAAGGAATATGGTCACGATCTCAAAGCGCGTTGGCTGGCCGAGTCGCTCGACATGCTCACCAGCCCGGAGTTTCACTTCGTGGTGCAAGCTTCCGTTCACACGCTGCGCGACTTTGACGGCAGCGAGTACGGCTTGTGCGACCGCAAGGGCAATCCACGAGCGGCGTACTACGTCTTCAAAGAGTACCCCAAGGACTGGAAGGCGATCGCCGACCGGCACGCGCGCCTCGCAACGATACCCGTGTATCGTGTGACCGACGACTTCGAGAATGGATCGCATGCATGGAAGCCGTTCGGGGCCGGTTTCGAGATCGTGCCCGCAGCCCGACTGGGCATCCCGCCCGAGGCGGGTTCGCGCGTGCTGACGTCGTGTCCTCCCGGTCGGCGACGGGCTTCATCTCGCGGAGGCTCGGCTGCCGTTGACGGCGGGTCCGGCGGTGCTTACCTGCGGCTCGCCATCCCTGAACGTGTGCCCATCCGGTTATCCGCCCGCGTGTTCACGGTTCACGGTGACGGATCCAAGGGCGGCGTTCGTGTCGGGATCGACCCAGCGGGCGGCACCGATCCCGAGGCGCCGTCGGTTATCTGGTCCCGTGTTATCGAGACCTATGACGCGTGGGATACGGTCGGCGTGGGGCAGGGCGATCCTATTCTTCCCAGCGCATCACATGTGACGTTGTTCCTGAGATACGATCGCACCAACAAGGGCCGAGGCCCGAGAATCTTCGACCAAGTGGAATTCGTTGCCCGGCCGGACCCGTTTCGCCTGCCCGGATCTCCGCCCGGCGACGGGCAGGCCGGCGGCACAAACGCGACTCGGCGATGAGCAAAATCGCAAGCTGCCACTTCCATTCCGCAACTTATACGGTACACTGTCTTAAAGCCTTTTATCGTTCGGGGGCGGACATCTTGCCCGCCTCGGCGGGATGAGATGCCAGTCTTTGCCTCAGGCGGTCGTCTTGGAACGGGACGGTTGAAGGGAACCGGGTGGGGGGTAGCCTCACGGACACAGTTCTGAAGCTCTTCAAATCGGCAGTTGCCACTCCGGTTCTTGTCAGGTCGTTCGACAGAACGGTGTCAGATCGTGTTGAAGGACATGTCACTGCGCAGGAGGAGGATGCAATATGGGACATCGCAGGTGGCGGACGGGAGGGTTCTGTCTGGTGATCGTCGCGGTCGTCCTCTCGGGGGCCATGCCGGCGCAAGCGCTGCTATGGGACGTCCAGTACAACGGTGACGTGACGCCCGATAAAGCCAACCCCGCCTGGACGCAGGGCGGGGCTGCGTCCGGTGACAACAGCACTGTATCCGGCGGGGTTCTCACCATCACGAACGCCGGAGGCAAGAAGAATACCTGGGATCGCAACAACGATCCCGTGGTCGGCGGAATCACCAGCACGTTCCTCTACGACGACCCTGCCACTCCAGAAGAGGATTTCGTGGAGGTGACGGGCAACGCCTTCACCATGGAATGGAAGATGAAGGTGAACTCGCCCGCGTCGGGGATCTCGACGAATGACCAGGCCGGCGTCAAAATCGATCTGGTGTTGCCACCTGACGTCCGCAAGGAGTTCACCTTCTATTACGATTCCGCCACCCAGCGGCTGGCCAATACGGCCAACGCCTGGGGCACCAACAAGGGTGTGGCGGCCGATGGCAGCCCGATCAACGACGGCTTCACCGGCATCGCGGTAGGCGAATGGCACACTTATAAGCTGACCTGCGCCATGATCGGCAACGTCTGGATCCGCGAGTTGTGGCTCGACGGGACCTACGTTGGCCGATGGTCGACGGAAAAGACCAGTACGAGCACGTCGCGCACGGTGAAGATGCGCGTGAACAGCAGCTCTTCGACCGTGATCAGCTTCTCGTTCGACGACGTGCGTTACGACGCGGCTCCGGACGGACGTTACATCCGGCCCCTGCCAACGCAAGTGACCGGCCTGTCGCCCACTCTGTTCGGCAAGACCACCACGCCGCCGTCCGCCACCATCACGCTGAGGCAGTCTACCGTCGCCGACGGCGTGGTGTTTCGGATCGACCGGGACGGCATCGATCGGCACTACGAGATTGATTTTGACGGCGTGTGGGATCCCGCCCATTACCGCCTGCCCATCAGCTCGCTGGATTCGGACATCGCGGGCGTCGAAATGGCGGCGGCAATCAACGCCGATCCTGAGGCACGCTGGTTCGCCGCTTACTGGGTGCCCGACGGATTCCGTTGGCTGGTCTTGTCGTGGAAGGATGACAGCCACTACGGAGCGTCCAATGCCGAAGTTCACGATCCGGACAACGTGATCTCCGTCGGCTCGTTCGGAAACCAGACGGACTCCACCCCCGCGTGGATCAATCTGCAAGGCATCGGCCTGTCCGAAGCCGAATCGGTCACCGCCGTTCACTCCAGCGGAAGCCCCACCATTACCGGCACGATCATCGCCCGGACGCCGGACAGCCTGAACGTGGAGTTCCCGGTGAACCCGACCGCGAGCCTGAACCCGCCGGTCGGCATGTACAACGTGGTCGTGACCGGTGTTGGTGGTCAGCAGGTGATTGAAAACGCGTTCGAGCTGGTGGATAACCTGCTCAATGATCCGTCGTACCGCTTGTTCATCAGCGGCGGATCGCTCTCACCCAACTGGAACTCCTGGGATTCCGGGATGAGCCCGTTCTGGCAGAGAGACAACGTATACCCGGACGTCACCGTGATCCGTAACGGGCGGACGTGGGAGATCCCCAACCCGCGTCAATATCCGGTGCCCACCGCTGCCGAACGAACCAATGCTGGTGATCGCGAGCACGGCACCATCCAGTGGAGTGCCGGCGACGGCGTTGCTCGCGAAATGTGGCAGACGGTTGAGCTGAATTTCGCCGAGGAAACCAAACTGACGCTCACCGGCCTCGTGGCGGGCGGCGTGCATACGATCGGTCCCATGGCTTACGGCGTTGAAATGCGCCTGGGGGGCCGCGACGGCACGATTATCGCCCAGACACCGCCCTCGGTCATCATCGATCGCTTCACGTGGAGAGAGTTCGCCTGCACCGGCATCGTGCCCGCCGGTCCCATCGAGCTGACGGTGGTCATCTGGGCGTCCAGCGACTCCGAAGGCGACAAGGCCCTGCATATCGACGATCTGCTATTGCGGGTGGACACGACCTCCACGGTCGCCCATGCGGTGACCTCGGTCAGTCCGGCCTACGGTGTGCGGGGAGCGATGGCGGACCTCTACTTGACCGGCACGTTCGTGCCGTCGGTCAGCACGGCGGTGCTGCGACGCCCTGGCGAGAACGAGATTATTCCCGCCACCGCGGTCTCGGCCACCGCCAACACGCTCCAGGCCACGTTCGACCTCACGACGGCGACGCCTGGCTTCTGGGACGTCGTGGTTTCCGCCCCAGGTCACGCCACGCTGGTGGCAGGCCAGGTCTTCAACGTCGTCTTGCCGGGCGAGTCGCTGAGCAACGGCGGATTCGAACTGCCCGAACACGTCATCAGTTGTCCGCCTGTCGAGCCGGTTGTGAACGTCACCGACTGGTTCGTCCGGCAGATCGGTTGGTACTTCCGGCCGCTGGACCAGAGCAACTGGAATCCGGACGGCAACTGGTTCAGCGATCCCGTGTACGTTCGCCGCGACGTGACGACGTATTTCGCACCGACGTGCCCGCCGCCGGAAGGGGGCCATTATGCAGCCACCTGGTCGAGCATGCCCGAACCGTCCAAGGATCGGCTCGACGTGCGGCGGCCGCTGCAGGTCATGCAGACCGTCACCGTCACACCAGGAGCGACTTACACGCTCAGTGGCTTCTTCGCCGCGGCCGGTGCGAATACCGTGAGGCTCGCGCTGCTCGACGGTGACTGCACGCAGCCGCCCATGCCGGGAGCGGAAGTGGAGGTGTTCAACGGAATCGAACGCACGGATTGGCAACTGGCTTACGTCACGGGGACGGCCAGTTCCGGTCTTGCTACGGCGCTGTGGGAGACTACCAACCAGGTGGTGGGCGACAAGCGGTCGTACGCCGACGGACTCTTGCTCGAACGGGTCACCGGCTCCGTCTCGCTGAGCGCGGTTTCGCCGACCGCCTTGACCGGCGGTTTGGCTGACGCCAGCCTCAAAGTCACAGGCGCCGGCTTCTCGGGCGGGGCTCTCGAGGTGTTCCTGGTATCGTCGAAGGGAACTCTCAAGGCGAACAGCGTCGAGGTGCAGAGCGATTCGGTGGCGACGGCTATGTTCACCGTTCCCGCGATGGAATATGCCGCATGGGATGTCGTCGTGCACAACCACGGTACATTCGCCAAGCTGCCGGCCGCGGTGGAGATCGCACCGGGTGCACTCTTGAACGGCGAGTTCGAACTGCCTGGCGAATCGCTGGTCTGCGGGCCGCCGCCGACGCCGCGTCACTCGCCCGTGACCGGCTGGTCCTACAGCGGCCAGCTTATCCGCGACGGAAACGTCCATCATCCGGCGAGTTGTCCCTGCCCGTTCAGCTCGGGCGGCCACTACGGCAGCATGAGCACGGGAGATGGGACACCACAGCGGGCATGGCAAACGCTCGCCGTCCGGCCGTACGGACGTTACCGCTTCTCCGGCTACTTCGCCGGTGGCGGTGGCGGTCGCGCCTCCATCAAGCTGGTGGAAGGGTCGGACCCCGACGGGAAGGTTCTGGCTCAGGCCTACGTGAACGAGATCGGCGAAGCCCATGACTGGCGGCTGGTCTCCGTGGAAGCGGTCGCCGTCGCGGACACGATGACCGTGCTCTGGGAGCTGGTCGAGCCGCTTGGCATTTGCGCGACGCATGCCGACGGCCTGGTGTTCGAGTCCACGCTGCAATGCAACACACCCGTGTTTGACGTCGAGCCGGATGGCGACGTGGACCAGGACGATTTCGCCTTCATGCAGCGGTGTCTGACGATCGGCGCGATGATCGACGTGCCCGACGATTATTGCTACTGCCTGGACGTCGAGCCGGCCGAAGCGCCTGACGGCGTGATCGATTCGAAGGACATGGCCGCGCTGATTCGCTGTGCCGCTGGTCCGGGCATCGAGCCGGACCCCGCTGACTGTCCGTAGCCTTGGTGAGCGAAACGGCGGGCGAGCATTCACCCGCTGCCTCGCAGTGACGCGTACGGCACCGGTTCTTCTCTCGCTCGTGGCGGGAGAAGAACCGGTGCTTTTTTGTCGCGCCAAACGAACGGCCGGTTCCGGCAAAACTCCCAAGCCCGATTGGGGTTCGCGGCGCCGGGCCGCACGAACAACCCCGGCTATGATCGCCTGAGGTGGTTATCATGCGTTCTGCACAGAACTTCCTGCGAACGTCTTCCTCATGCGGAAGCCGCGCTTCGCTTGTAGCTGCGGGTCTGGTTTCGCTGATGGCACTGACTGGGCTGTCGGCGGGTTGCAACGACATGGCCGCTACGGCATTCGGCCCGGGAGGCACCGGCCTGTCCGGACTGTTCGACGGTGGGTTCGGCACGTTCAATACAGGCTTCGGTGATCCGACGAATATCGGGGTCAGTCCGGCGGCCGTTTCCGACGCGCTGTTCACGACGACGGTGGCCGGTTTTCAGCCGACCTTCGGCGTGCCGGGAGTCACGAACGTCACGCCCGGCCTCACGACCGGCGGGACGCTTGCGACGGGCGGACTCGGCACATTGGGTGAGGGTGGCGTCATCTCCACGGGAGTCACGGGACTCCCGAGCAGCACGCTCGGCATCGAGATGACACCGAGCCTGGCGAACGCGTTCGGCTTCGGGACCGTCAACGTCGGCACAACCACGACTGGAGTCGGTACGCTGGGAACCACATCAGGCGTACTCAACGGTCTTGGCAGTCCGGCGCTCTTCAACACGGGCACGTTCGGCGGGCCGATCTCGTCGCCGTTCGGAACCTCGGTTATCAGCGGTTTAGGCTCGACCAGCGGTATCTTCGGGTCGCCTACGCTCCGGTCGGTCGGAGCGCAGTGATGCTGGGGTTTGGGGGGTGGGGACTAAGGGCTGGGGGAGAGAACCAACGTGAGGCTTGACCACATCGCCAGTGCTAGTGCCTGCCTGTTTTTCCACCAGTCCCTAGCCCCCAGTCCCTTTTCAAAACCCGGTGGCGGGGTGACGCTCGTCCACGCGGATCTTGACCACGACCTTGACGACCTCGCCGCTGCCGGACTCCGGGGCCACTCCCGGAGCATGGACGTCGCTGGGGGTGAGGATGGCAAACTCACCGGCGTGCAGCATGAGCCAGTCGCCCGTGGTGTCGAAGAAGATCAGGTCCGTCTGAGGGTCGTAGGGCTTGGCGATCGGCAGGTCGGGCCGAAAACTGGTCACGCCGATGCGCTCGCTGCCCTGGGCTACGTATTGCACGTCGATGTAGCGGTGGTGAGCCTCCCAGGCGGCCTGAGCCAACGGCTTGGGCTGGTAGCGTTGGACGACCGCGAAGAGCCGCTGGCCGTCGATCTCGTGCTTGCCGGGAGCCAGGTTCACGCAATCAGTGGTCCGCAGGAACTCCAGCGCCCGGGCGACTCCCGCCCCCAGCCGCCCATAAGGTTCGGCGTTCTCCAGCTTGTCCTTGATCATCACATCCCTTCCGGTCAACGGCCCGTTGCATCAGCCGCGAGCTGCCGCCTGCAACTTACGGATCTCCTCCGGCACCACGGTGCGAGGATTGGGGCCTTCATATTCCAACGCCACGTAGCCGCGGTACTTCGCCTCGCGCAGGATCTGGAAGATGCGGGCGTAGTCGGCCGGCGCCTTCTTGTTCGGCGCTTCGGGGGCTGCCACCAGCGTCTTCACCTGGCAGACCACGGCATGCGGTGCCAGCCGGGCGATCTGCTCGTACGGTTTCTCTTGGAAGTTGCCCGTGTCGAGGTTCACGCCCAGCCACGGATGATCGACCGCCTCGACGATCTTCAGGACGGCCTCGGCGGTCTCGGTCATGTAGCCGTGGTTCTCGATGGCCAGGAACACGCCCTTGGTGCCCGCATACTGGCAGCACTCGCGAATGCCCTTGACCACCTGCTTGAATGCGTCTTCGCGCGACATGCCGTTCTTGGGCGGGTTGCCGGCGAAGATGCGGATGGTGGGCGCGCCGAGCTTGGCCGCGATGTCGATCCAGGTCCGCACGTGCTCGACCTGAGCGTCGAACTCCGGCCCGTCGGGCAGGGCGAAGTTGTCACGAACCGGCATGCCGCTGATCGCCAGGCCCAGGAGGAAGATCTTGCGCTTGAGAGCGAAGACGAACTCGTCGTCGTTCTTCAGGAAGTAGTACGAGGTCGGCTCGAAGGCATCCAGACCCCACTGGGCGCACAACTCGGCCAGGTCGAACAGCGACATTTCGCCGGGCTTGCCGGGCGTATCGAGGTGCTGCCGGAACGAGTAGGCAGCCAGGCTGAGCTTGAACGACGGCTCGAGGCCCTTGCCGCGATCGATCGGCGGAAGCGTCAGCGAGGTCTCGGCGAACAGTGGCCGAGCCGATTGCGTGAGGATCGCCGCCGCCACGCCGGAGGCTCCGGCCATCAGAACGTTGCGCCTGGAATGCTTCGTCTCGTTCATGGAGATCTCCTGTATTACGCGTCAGGAATTCTTGTTTTCCTGACAAAGCTCGAGCGACTGTGCAGGGCCTTGAGCCATAAGCTGCGGGCTGTGAGCCGGGCAACCGGCTGATTCCCGAGAATAATGAATTCTCTCGTTCCAGTTCGCCATCATCCCGCAGCGGACGCATCTCAACGTACGCGGACGAACACCGGATTCGAGTAGAACCACTGTTCCGCCCGGGCTTCGTCCAGCCCGTCCAGACCGCGCTTCTCGGCAAGGTTGTCGTTCAGCGGGTTGCCCTCAGCGTCGCTTTCATACTCCGTCCCGCGAGGCAGGTTCGTGCCGCGAAGGCGCAGGTAAACGTTCCGGTCGAGCTTGGGAAGGGTATACGTCATCTCGACCCAGCCGTCGCCGGTGGCCTTCCAGTTGCTGCTGTCAAAGTGTGCCAGCACGCGGGCGGAAGGATTGGTGTCCACCTTGTAGGCGGGGTTCTCGGTCTTGCCGTCCTCGAGGTACTTGGGCACCGGCCCGGTGACGTCGCCGCCAATCAGATCCACCCTGTTCAGCTCGACCTCGTCGCCGAGGGCGTTCTTGCCACGTGGGTCGTGCAGGCGAATCGTGACCGTCACGTCACTGCCCGGCTGCGTCTGCAGCACGCCGCCCATGGCCGCCGAGCGTCCGCCGGCGCTAACCGTGAATTCCATGGCGTCGATCAGATCGCCGGTGACGAAGAACGAGCGTCCTTCCCGCATCGCTTCCAGGATGGCCTCGCCGGTCACGGGACCGGTCACGTAGACGTAGGTCTTCTGGTACTCGCCGGGCCAGAAATCGCGGTCCGGGTCCGGGTGGTGGAAGTCGCTGTTGGCGAACGCGAAGAACCGCCGGCCTTCAGCCAACAAGGCGTCCCAGACGCCGCCCACGCGAGCGAGGAACACGCCCGCGCTGCCGTAGGTCGCGCCACCCTGGCCGTTGTCGGCATAGGTGAAGGACCGCTCGCCATAACCGCCGCGGTGCTTGTACTTGTGGTGACCGGGCGCGCCTTCAAAGCCGAAGGCTACCTGCGGCGCGGTGTTGTTGAAGTCGCGAAGGTCTTCGATCCGGTATCTGTTCGCCCGCTCGGGGTGATTGACGATGAACCAGCTTCGTCCCCGATAGTGCTTGTCCAGCCACGCGATGGCCTGCAGCGCTTTGGCGTGGTCGTTGGTATGGTTTTTGCCCTGCCATTTGCCGTCGGGCCCGCCGCTCGTGTCGGTGTCGCTGGCGTCGAAGCGGTACTCGAACTCGGCCAACGGCAGGCCGCTGTCGGCCAGGATGCCCGTGCTGACGTGTTCGTGCCCCGGGCAGTTGAACTCCAGGCCCTGCAGGATCACCTTGCCGGCATATTTCGGATTCTGGCGAGCCTCGAGGATGGCGGGGAACGACACTTCGCTCAGGCACTGCCAACGCCACATAACCCGTCGCTTTTCGCGGTCGAGCTTCTCATCACCCTTGAAAACAACGGGCGGTTGGATGGCCGGGTCCGACCAGGGTCGGCCCTCGAGGTTGCGGGCGGACGCTCCGCCGTGCTCGGAGTTGATGATCCAGGTCAGGCCGAACCGGTTCAGGCCGTGGTCGAGCACGGCCTCCAGGGTCTGGCTGCCGTCGGTCAGCACCGTGTGATTGTGAAAGTCGCCCGCGATCCAGACGCCGGCCGGTTCAGCCGACAGCGACGCCGGGTAGAGCGTAGCGCCCAAAACGAGCAGGAACGCGACCGTGGAAATGCCTTTGAGTCTCCGCTTGATCTGGAACATATCGCCTTCCTGGATGGAAAAAGACTAACTAATAACCTTGCGCGGGCAGCGGAGCAACTCGGCCGGGCCGAAAAAGTGTGGGCGGGCTCCGAGGGCTTCGCCCCGCCGATTGCCTGGGCGCTGTGTTTGGGATAACGTAAACCGGTCGGAACGCTCTGGCCGGCTTCGGGCGAGTGGCGGAATGGCAGACGCTGGGGACTTAAAATCCCCTGACCGAAAGGTCGTGCGGGTTCGAGTCCCGCCTCGCCCAGTCACTTTCCAGCTATGGGCTATGGATTGTGAGCTATGAGCCGGACCTCCAGGCGAGAGTCGACTGCTAACAGCTCTCGTCAGCGTGCGCAGCGCAGACCACTCTTCTTTCCCCCAGTCCCCAGACGTCAGGGCTTGCACGCGGCGATGATGTCGCTCAGCTTGCCTTCGGCCAGGCCGATGTTGGTATCCGCGGCGCCGTAGTAGATCTTCACCGTGCCGTCGGGTTCGAGCAGGGCGTTGCAGGTGAAGACCACGTTCATGACGCGGCCGCGCATCTCGTAGTCATGCTCGGGCCACAGCAGGAAATCGCGCGTGTAGCCGATCACCTTCGACGGGTCTTTCAGATCGAGCAGCATGGCCTTGAGCCGATAGATGAACCCGTTACACGTGGTCGAGACGGTGTGATAGATCTCCAGCCAGCCGGCGTCCGTGCGGATGGGCACCGCGCCGGCGCCCATCTTGTGCCCGTCGTGGAAGGGCTTGCCCTGGTAGGTGAGCGGGCGGCTCCTGCCCCAGAACACCAGATCGGGTGAGAAGCTCAACCACATGTAGCAGGGGTTCAGCTCGTTGCCGAACGGCCGATCGAACCGCGCGTATAGGCCGTCGATGCGTTCGGGGAACAAACAGCCGTTGCGGTTACCCAGCTCGCTGGCGATGGCCACTCGTTCAAAGCGGACAAAGTCGCGCGTCTTGACGATGCCCACGCGCACCTCGTTCTGGAGCAGGTCGCTGGCGTAGAGAATGACGTATTCGTCGTCGATGCGTGTGATGCGCGGATCATACGTGCACAGTTCGGGATGCGTCGGATCGGGATCGGGCCAGGCGAGCGGAGCGGGGTCGATCTCAAAATGAACACCGTCCTTGCTGCGCGCCATCCAGAAACGGTGGATGTCGTCCAGCGTTGTGGTGTTCATGATCAGTATGTACTCGTCGCCGTGCTTGATGGCGCCGGGATTGAATACGTAGAGCACGTCCTTGGGCATCATGGCCGGTGTGATGATGGGATTGGCCGGATGCTTGGTCAGAATGCGAGTCTTCATAGGGGCTCCTGCCATAACGCGTTTGTCCCTGTGACCGGCAGCATGCTACAGAGAGGCTGACCGGCTTGCAAAAACGACCGCCGCTGCGACCGTCGTCAGGACAGCAGGGGGGCGACATGTCGGGCGACGAAGGCGGGAGCCGCGACGGTGAAATGGTCACCCAGGTAGCCGAGGGCGGCATCCGACAGACGCCAGGGACGTTGGGCGACACTCGGCGGAGCCTGGCGAAAGCCCACGGCCCCGGCGGCCGGTCCCCACCGCCGATCGTTGGACCCGAACAGCGCGGGGCCGAGAACGTTGATCAGATCGAACGGCGAGTGAAAGCTGTGAACGGCCACACCATGATCGGCCAGGCCGCTCCAGTCGTAGGCGGGGGAAGCGGAGGGAGCCAGGAGCACGAGCCGGCCGTTCAGTGGCGGGATTCGCTTGCATGCCTCGCTGGCGACGTATGCGCCGGTCGAGTAGCCGACCACGTGGATGGGGACATGAGGATGCCGGCGTCGGAGCCGCAGGAGGTGCTTGGCCAGTCTCGCGGCCAGTCGATCCAGTCGGCGGCGGTTCACGAGATCAGGCACGACCAGCAAAGCCCCCGCGATGCTGCTCCATCGGAACAGGTGGACATACTGCCGGCCACCGGCCTGACGAAGCCCGCGGCAAAACCATGCGAAGCCCCACACGACAAACAGCCACCGCACCGGCTCGACGAAGACCACGATCCCCTCATCGCGCTTGCCCGTGCGGTTCAGCCGGCGCCAGCGACGGCGATTCAGATAAACTGCGGCGGCCCACAGCCCGCCGATTACAAGCAAAATACCAGCCATTACGGCATCTTCGGCAGCTAGCTCGCGCGTGTCAAAAGGTTATACGTCTTGCAGGCATGGTCTGGCTCGGAACCCGGAGCTCATAGCTCACAGTCGGTGTGACGCAGCTATACGGTGTACAGATCTCGATACGGTGTGCAACGGGAGTATACAGTGTGGAGCAGCCGGGGGCCGAGGTGCATGGGCCCCTGAAAAGGCGATTAGCCGTTCAGGACCAGGAGCCGATACAGGTGCCAGACATAAGCTGCCGTGGCGATGAGACCGCCCGCCGCCGTCAGTCCGAGAACGACGAGCAGAGAGGTCTGTGCCACGGTCGCTTCGAAATGATGCGACCGGTCGGCCACGTCAAGAGTACCTCCATACTGACTATACCACACTTTTGAGCCGCGTGCGCCCCATTCCTGCAACATCGGTTTGAGCCGAGCCCAAAATGACTCCGGATTTCTTAGCACCCTGAATCCGGCCAATCTGGACGAATTACCTCCCCAACGCGTCTCCCCAGCGGAGCCGACTACACACCCCCAGGCTTCGGACAGGGGAGTCCCCGAACCCGTGGTGGGGGAGGTCGTATGTGGGGAGACGGCCCAGCTGCCGTCGATCGGTTGAGAGGATTGAAGTTCAACCCCATGCCCCGCCCTTTGACCGGGTTTGCGGGCAGTCGTTCGCTCGGTTTTCTGAATCCGGACATTGCTCGCCGTTCATCGCGGCTCGCGACGACCTTTGAGGCAGGAAAGGAGTGCCAGTGCAGACGCTTCTCGCACCTCTGACGCCGTCTACCCGCCGATATCAAGACCACAAGAGGATCAAGACGAGTGCATGGTTCGCTTGGCTGGGGCTGGTCAGTGTCTTGATGCTGGTGGCCGCATCAGGCCAGAGCTGCGTGGACTTGCCAGCGCCCATCATGGAGTCGGACCTGGCGCCGGCGACGGACGCCGCGGACGACGTGCCCGCGGATGCAGGTGAGCAGGCAGGGCCCGACGCCGCTCCGCCGCCAGATGCGCCAGCGGCAATCCCAGCCGAGACAGGTGCCGGCCAGGCCGATCCAGGTGGCTCGGAGAACGATCCGACCGGCGCGTTGCATTCGGACGAGTCGGCTTCGCCCATACCCGCGCCCATTCCCGAGCCCACCACGGAAGAGCCGGGCGGCGGTCGCGAACCGGCCCCGTCGCCGGAGCCACTGCCCGACACGACACCCAAGGTGGACGTGCCTCAGACGCAGCTCAAGCCGATCGCTCGCTGGAACGTGGTGCCCTATCAGCGCATCAACGCCGGAAGCACGCTCAAGATCGGCGTGGTGGCGTTCTCGAAGTATGGCATCTCTCACGTGCGTTTCACGGTGATCGGCCAGGGCTATACCGGTCCGAATCCGGTCGATGTTTCCGAGATGACGCTCAACGATCAGACCGGCACGTACGAATACTGGATGCCGATCAACGGCAGCGATTTCACCAGCGACGGCCCCGTCACCATCGAGGCCGAGGTATACGGTTGGGACGGCGGCTATCGCAACAAGGACTCGGACGGTGGGGGCGTCGGACTGGACGCACTGCCGCTGGTGGTGAACCCGACGGGCAGCCTGCCGCAGGTGCAGGCGTGGGTGAGTCCGCAAGGCAACGACGGCAGCGGGGCGGTGGAAGATCCGAGCCGTCCGTTCGCGAGCATCGGCCGTGCCATCGACGCGATTCGCAAGCACCGGGCTGCGCTGGGCCTCGGCGACAACGCGGACGGTGGCATCGTGCGGCTCACGCCGGGCAACCACTCGTGCAGCAGCGGCGGCGTGGGAGGTTCAATCGCCTGCGACAACGAATGGCTGACCATCACGACGGCGGCGGGCGGCACGCATGAGAACACCGTGTTGCTGCCCGGCGGAATCGTGCCGACCCGTAAGATTGCCTTGCGCGGCCTGACGTTGAAGGGCGCCGGCACGCTGGCGATGTCGTACAACGACCGTACGCAGTGCATGGTGTGGGCCGACGGCTGCAGCCTCATCGGTTCGGGCCGTGGGATCACGACTTCGCATCCGCTGTCCAGCGAGTACGCTGCGCTCTATTACACCGAGTCGTCGATCACGCAGGTGCATCAGGCGACGTCGGGTTCGGTGCTGTGCCGCAACCTGACCATCCACACCATCAGCGACGACGCGTTTCAGAATGTGCCGCTGGTGATCAACTGCGTGGTGGATGACATCGACCCGCTGGGCACGGGCGCTCACGCCGATCTCTGGCAGCACGCCGGCGGCAACCCGTACAACAAGAAGGACGATAACGTCATCGTCTACAACCTGGTCGCCACCGGCCTGAAGTATCAGAGCATCTTCATCCGGGCGGACATCAACAGCCCGCCGAGCATGGCCCAGGGCATGGCGTTCGTGAACGTGTACACCGAGATGCTGCCGGACTCGCACGGATGGGGCGGCTGGGGCCGAATGGTCGATCACCTCCTGTGGTGGCACTGCACGTTCGCCGGCAAGGGCATGGGCTTCATGAAGGAGTCATATCAGGGCGGGGCCAAAACTCCTTGCCGGATCACGAACATGTCGGTCAAGGGATGCGATTTCGCCTTCTTCGGCGACGGCGGGGCCGAGATCGATTGGACGGAATGGGATTCGAACCACTTCGTCGGCGGCGACGTGCAAGTAGGCACGAATCTGACCACCGGTGACCGCAAAGTGGACGGCAGCGGGATTCCCGCCGCGGATTCGCCTCTCGTGGACCGGTTCGACGCGATCGTGCCCGTGGATGCCAACAACAGGCCGCGCGGAGCCAAGGCCGACGTCGGCGCGTTCGAGCGGTAAGAAACGAAATCCTCCCTTCGCCTCAGCAAGCGAGGGGGCGGGTCGCAACGACCTGCACCCTCGTTTGTGGTTTGAGGGAAGCTGTGAGCTCTGAGCCATGAGCCGTATCGCCTGCGTCACAGCCGACCCGGCCGGATGGCACGGGCATGTTGCGTAAAGTGCCAGCTAAAGGGGTTTAATTCGGGTCAGTGACACGGTACAATCAGCAGGAGGGCACCAAACCTGGGAGGGTTTATGAAGCAGCCGCATCCTGCCCGTCGCACCATTTTCATCCTGCAGGCGACTATCCTGAGTGTCCTGATCCAAGGGGCGGCGCCCCGCATCTGCCTGGGGTGGAACAACCTGCTATCGGACCCTGGTTTCGATCAGTACTACTTCGACCAGGCCGCCGGTTACTGGAAGCCCCTGCCGCATTCGCCCTGGAAGGAATATGGTTTCGGGCCGGCATCGGTGCGGTTTGACGCGAGCGATTGGACGGCGCCCGCCGAGATGGTGGCGGAACGGCCGCTCGGCTTCACGCCGGGTACGACCGGCTATGAGGGACCGGGCGCCACGCAGAACAAAGGTCGCATTACTCTTCAGCAGGATCTGACCGGTCTGAGCTTCTCGGGCGGAGAGGTGTATGAAGCGTGGGTGTGGGTAGGGGGCGCCGGCCTCGACGACGACACGGGCGCGGATCACAAGGATGAGGCGGGGGGCTGGGATATCCTGTTCTATTCCGACCCCGATCCGGCGAACTGGAAAGAGTCGAACGCGCTGGAGATTCATCACGCGTCACTGGATTACCCCGGCGAGCCATACCGCTTTGTGCGAGTGAGCGGTTTCGGGAAGGTGCCGAACGGTGCGACGGGCATGCGTTTCCGGGCATGGGCCAGCACGTGGTTCGGACCTGCAGGACCGGGCAACTTCAACACACGAGTGGCGGTGGACAATGCACACTTCGCAATCATCCAATCGCCCAACCTGCTCGTGAACGGAAACTTCGAGCAGGACGACGTGGTGGCCAGCTTTGTCGGCTGGACGCGTCCGGCGGAATATCCGTTTCCTCAAAACGGCCAAACCCCTTTCGATATACGGAACGTCTACGGGCCCAACATCGATCACGGGACGTTTCGGCCATACTGGGGCGGACGGCGAGCGTACGGATACGAAACGTACGTCTACGGAGCCTGGATTGATGATGCGTTCACGTTCAGCCAGGTCGTGGACGTCTCAGAAAGGCCGCCGAGCCCGATGACATTCATGTTTTACTGGCTGCAGGACACGGCCATCCCGGACAAGCGGGCCCAGCTACGTCACCGCGGCGGGCGGATCGGCGCTGTGTTGCAGTACCTCGACGAGAACTTGCAGGTGATCAGCTCGGAGCAGCACACGATCAAATGGCCTGTCGCCGCGAACGTCATCAACACGTGCAAGACCGACCAGAATGCCGGCGAGGCTTACAATCCGCGTTTTCAGTTGTTGCCGCCCGCAGGCACGAAAAAGATCCGGGTGAATATCAGCGTGGCGATGCACCTGCTTTACTCGCCCGAGCTGAGCCTCACCGCCCATCTGGTGGATGATTTCTACCTGGGGTACAGCCAGGGGCCGGATGAGATCATGAATGCAGCCGTGGATTCGGTCAGCCACACCACCGCCACGCTTCGGTGGCACACCAGCAATCCCGGCCCGTCGGTGGTGGATTACGGCACGACGACGGCGTATGGACAAACCGTCCAATTGCCCACGCCGACCATGATGCACCAGGTGCAATTGGCCGGGCTGATTCCGGGCGCGAAGTACTACTACCGGATTCGTGCGGGCAATGCCGTTTATCCGGCACCGGACGACGAGGCTATCGCCTTTTTCATCACGCGCAGCCGCGGCGACTTCGATCTGGACGGCGACATCGACCAGTCGGACTTCGGGATTCTTCAGGCGTGCCTGAGCGGAGCGGGCAACGATCAGGTCAGTGAGCCCTGCCGGATCGCACGGATCGACTTCGACGACGATGTTGACGAAGCGGACGTGGCCGAGTTCCTGGCGTGCTACAGTGGCCCGGGCGGCCAATACCGCACGATCTGCCCGTAAGCCGAATCAGGCTCCATTGCCACGGCCATCGAGCGCTGTCATTTCCAGCTCACAGCTCATGGCTCACAGCTCGATCATCACCCTTTGGCGATGCGGCACAGGATCTCGCAACCGCGCTCGATCTTGTCGTTCGTAGTCGCGTAGCTCAACCGGAAGTGGGTATCCTTCTGGCTGAACACCGACCCCGGGATAATGAGCACGTTGTTGCGGATAGCCTCTTCAACGAAGGCGGTCGCGTTGGGGAATCGCGCCGGCACCCGCGGGAAGAAGTAAAAACCTCCGCCGGGTCGGGCCAGTTCGAACGTGCCGCCCAGCCGTTCGGCGACGAGGTCGCGCTTGCGGCGATACTCCTCGACGTGTCCGCTGATATCGGCGTCGAGGGCGGCCAGAGCGCCGTACTGGGCGATGCTCGGAGCGCACACGAACGTGTACTGCTGGAGCTTGGTCATCTCCTCAATGAGGAAGGCCGGTCCTGCGGCGTAGCCCATGCGCCAGCCGGTCATGCCGTAGCTCTTGCCGAACCCGCGCAGAAGCAGGGTGCGGTGGGGGGCGTGCTTGAGGGCCGGCGGGCAGGGGGCGTCATAGGCGAGCCGGTTGTAGATCTCGTCCACCAGCAGGATGATGTTGTGCCGCTCGGCGAGTTCGGCCGCCTGCCGCAACTCGTCGGCGTTCAGCACCACGCCGGTGGGATTGCTCGGCGAGGCCAGCACCATGAGCTTCGTGCGTGGCGTAACGGCGGCCTCGTATCGCTCGACCCGGAACCGGAAGTCGGGATAAGTATCGACGAACACGGGCACACCGCCGACGAGCTTGACAGCGTGCTTGTAGATCACGAAGTACGGATCGCCGATGACGACCTCGTCGCCGGGGTCAAGCAGCGCCATCAGGGCCAGCAGAATCCCGCCCGACACGCCCGAGGTGACCAGGACAGCCGGCGAGCAGCCGTTTTCGCGTTCCAGGTCGCCGCGGACGCGTTCCAGCAGGGGGGCTATGCCCTGAGTGACGGTATAGCCGTTCTTGCGGCTTTGAATAGCATCAATAGTGGCCTGCCGGACAGACGCGGGTACATCATAGTCCGGCTGGCCAATGGAAAAGTTGACGGGATCTTCCAGCTTGGCGGCCAAGTCGAAGACCTTGCGGATACCGCTGGCATCGACGGACCGGCTGCGCTGAGAAAGAAACCGTTCGGGGCGTAATTCTGCCATGCAACCCTCGGCCTGGTTCGAAGCCCATCCGGGGCCGGCCGGCCGCGGCGCAGGGCTCGAACGACGCGTGTTACTTCTTCTTCTCGTTGCCGGCGGCCTCTTCTTCCTTCTTCTTGGACTTCTTGCCGACCTTGAGGTTGCGATTGGCCACCTTGGGCAGGCCGAACGGGCTCTTGCCTTCGTCCCAGCGCTCGAGATCCTTGAGCTTGACGATGCGCTCGGCGCGAGTCAACACATTACGATGGCGGGCCAGGTTGCCGGCCGTCTTCAGCGAACGATCGATCGACATTCCGAATCTTCTCCTCAAATAGCCGGCGGACTCGCCAGGAGCGCTTCCGTCCGACACAAAAACGACTTCCAGGTCGCATTTACCTGTGTCTCGAGCTCGAACTTCATTGGGCTGGATCGAGCTTGAACTTCATCGGGCTGGCAAAACCGTACACCGGCAATTGAGCCCGAATGAGTTCTCTTCGGCAATCCCTGCCCAGACTCTTGATCTGCTCGATATACTGGTCACACCGGGCCGACTCGCCCTCGATGGAAAAGTCGAAGCCCGTCTTGCCGATCAGCCAGTACGAGTCCCGCCGCTGACGCAACACGGTCTGAATATTGTGCTTCTCGGCGAGCCATTTTTGCACGAATTCCGCCGTTTTCAGCGCGTCCCGCGGGTACTTGTCCAGCAAGACGTATGTCAATCCAGGCTGCAGTTCCTCGGGCGGCGCCGGCGGCTGGACCTCGGTGGCCTTTTCGCCACGGACCGGGACCCCGACGCCGGCCGTCGCACGGCTCGGCGGCGAGTCGGTTTTCCCGGTCGGCTGATCGAGCACGGCGGCGTTCGGCTTGTCGTTAAGCACCGATCTCAGTTCGTCCGGGCCGGCGGCGGCCGGTACACCAGGATTGAACCCGCGGCCGGCCTGAAACGCGGTCAGCACCACAATCAGCAAGGCACCGCAGACAACTGCCGCGTGCGTGGGCGTCAAGGACAAGTAGATTCGCCCATCCTCGAACCGAACGCCCGGAAAACGACCAGGCGGCGGAGCGCTGTGATCCAAGCCGACCGCTCTCGAGCCGTCGTTTGACCCGTCGGCGTAGCTCACCGAGGGGGCGACCGACGGTGCTGGATCCGGCCGGGCGGACACCGAAGATGCGGTCGTCGCCGGCACGGTGTTCACGTTTCGATTCTCAGCGGTCTTGCCGGCCTCGGCCTGGGGGCCGGCCGGCTTCCACCATTTGGGCACGCCGAGTTTGCCCGTATCCTTCTGCCGATTCATTACCTCGAACAGGGCGGGCGAATACTTCGACTTAGCCACAGGCCACCTCCGGACCACTGAACTCCGTCGCCATCCTGGCGACGGGCGCTCGAACCACAATAGGATACCGTTTTTGCCGGACGGTTCAACACAGCCCCCTAAGCCCCCCGCTGAACGTCCGATAATGCATCTTATGTTGCGTTGGGCGTAGGGCGGGCGAATCCGGCGGCCATCGAATCGCCTACGGACTGTCCAGGACCACCGCCGCGATGTGCCCTCCGAAGCCCATGGATGTCTTGAGGATCGCTCCGGGGGCCAGCTCTCGGGCGATCGTCGGCAGGCACACCTCGCCCAACGCCTCGTCGGGCTCGATCAATGTGGCGTTGGGCGGGAGCGTCTGGTGTTCGATAGCCAGGACGGCCAGCGCCAGTTCGACTGCCCCGGCTGCTCCGAGCGAATGGCCCAGCGCTCCCTTGAATGAGACGACCGGTATTTCCGCGGCGGCGTGGCCGCACAATCGTCGGATGGCATTGATCTCGACCGGGTCGTTGGCCGGCGTGCCCGTGCCGTGGGCCTGGATGGCGGCGAGCCCGGTTGGGTTCACGCCGGCACGGTCGCAGGCGATTTGGGCGATCCTGGCCAAAGGCACGCCGTCCGGGCGCAGCTGAGTCAGGCCGGCCGGATCGCCGCCCATGGCATAACCGCGGATCCGAGCCAGCGGCCGTGCTCCGCGCTGCCGGACCGACCGGGCGGACTCCAGGACCAGGACGGCCGCACCTTCGGAAACGGCAAAGCCCTCGCGAGTCGCATCGAACGGACGGCAGGCCCAGGCCGGGCCGCGTTGCGGGTGTTCGGCGGCCAGCACGCCGATCTGGCGGAAAGCGGCAAACCACAGCGGGTGCAGCGAGGCGTCGGCGCTGCCGGCCAGGACCACGTCGGCTCGGCCGTCCAGAAGCATCTGCACGCCGCGGATGACGGCCAGCGTGCCGGTGGCGCAGGCGGCGACGGTGGCGTGGACGTCGCCGGCGGCGCCGAATCGGGCAGCCAGGGCCCGGGCGGGGGCGTCCGGTGGAACGTCGGATAGAAGCAATTGCAGGCTGCGGGAGCTAAAGACCTCTGGATGCGGGTAGTTCTGAATACCTCTTACATGGCGGCAATCAGAGGCAAAAACCTCTGATCGGAGGTAGTTCTGTGCAGTGGCATATCCTGGTACTAAGAGGCCTGTAGAGGGATGTAGAACTGGTTGGAGATGATCAAGCACCCGGGCGAAGGCGAGGATGCCGCCCTTGCTCGTGCCGAACGAAACGGCCACCCGCGGAGGGGGTGGAGACTTTTCGGCCAGACCGGCGGCGGCCCAGGCCTCTTCGGCTGCCGCGACGGATAATTGGCACACGCGGTCGCGATATTCCGTCCCGGCAGGGGGCGTGAAGTCAGGAAGCTGTCCGGCGCAAACCGCCTCCCCGCCGGCGATGAGCGGATCGTCGACACGCCGGATGAATCGCCCGCCCCCAGCCAGTGCGGAGAACGTCACCCCCCCGCCGCACCCGGCCGGCGAGACGATCCCCAGACCGGTGACGAACACGGACTCGCTCATACTCTTGCGTTGGCCGACAGCACGGGGAGGCGAATGGAGGCAGCCCCCCTGCCGGCCGTTTGGTCGTGATGCGAATCGCCGGCCGGCATGTCGTCCCGATAACGGGCCAGTTCCAAGCCCAGGTCGCTCACCATCTGGCGGTCTTGGTCAGCCGGCCGGCCGTAGGTCGTGAGATAGTTGCCGATGAGGAAACTGTCGGCACCGGCCTCGAAGATGCGATGCTGCAGATCGCCGATGTTTCGTTCGCGGCCGCCGCAGATTTTGATTTCCTGTCGCGGCAGGCAGAACCGGTAGACGGCAATGATCTTGAGGCATTCGGAGGCCGGCATGGTGCCCTGGCCCGCCAGCGGCGTGCCGTCGATGGGAATCAGGAAGTTCAAAGGAACGACTTCCACGTCCAGCTCGCGGAGTTCGAAGGCCAAATCCAGTCGATCTTCCCACGTCTCGCCCATGCCGAACAGCGCCCCGCTGCACAGGCTGATGCCGGCGTCTTTCAGATGCCGCAGCGCCGCGAGGCGATCGTCGTACGAATGGGTTTTGATGATATTGGGAAAATGCCGCCGGGAAGTCTGCAGGTTGTGGTTGTAGCGTTCGACGCCGAACTCGGCGAGCCGCCGCGCCTGCTCGGCCGTCACCACGCCCAGCGAAGCGCAGGCTCGAACCGAACCCATTTCGCGGATGCGTTGGACCACCTGGCCCCAATGCTCGACTTCATCGTCGCTCGGTCCATAGCCGCTGTTAACGATGCCGAACGAGTCGGCGCCGTTGGCCACCGCCTCGGCCGCCGCCTGCAGTACGTCTTCGGGATCCAGGACGGTTTTGCCCTGTACGTGCGTCTTGTAGTGGGCGGATTGGCTGCAGAACGCGCAATCCTCGCTGCAGCGACCGACCTTGGCGGCAACGATGCTGCAGCAACGCACGCGGTTGCCCTTGAAGTGCTCGCGGATGCGCGTCGCCCCGTCGAACAAGTCTTCGAGATGTGCGTCGTCCAGCCCCGCCAGCCATTCGGCCTGCTCACGGCTGAGCGGCGTGCCGGCGATAACGCTGCGGGCGATGTCCGCGATCTTCTCCCGGACCATGGAGTTCCTCCTTCGCACGGACAGGGACTCGCCGCCGCCCGCGACCAGGCGCTCGGCGCGTCGAATATGAGTCACTGTTTCGGGGCTGCCATTCACCGGCGGGGCGCGGCCGGACGCGGGGCCGCCGTACGCTGCAACGGAGCCAGGTCGATCTGCTGAATCAGCTCGATCTGTCCGACGGGCACGTTGAAACCGTACACATTCATGCGCTGGGCGGCCGCCTCGACGATCACCACCAGCTCGGCGGTGTCGTCAAGCTGGCTGGTCGTGATCAGAAAGTCGCCCGAGCTGGAGGTCTGGGCGAACGCCATCGCGGACTGCGGAGCCAGCGTCTGGACGATAACCAGAGCGGAAAACAGGACGACCGCGGTCACGCTGAGCACGCCGATTGCCATATCTTTCGAGTTCATCATGTATCTCGCACGCGGGTGTGCCGGCTTCCGGTCAGATCGTGCAGACCGAACGCCCGCTCCACAAGCCAGTCAATCGTCCTAGTGAACGCCTCCGAAGTCACGCACCAGGTCACGCGAATGGATGAGAGCCACTCGGATGGGCTCGCCGCCCGCTCGCGGGAACGTGGAGCGGAATGCGTGGAGTTGCCGGGTCCGCAGGTCCACCAGGTAGATCGCGTCGTTGGTCTGCTCGGCCTTGGCGGCGACCAGGAGATATTCGCCGCTGCGGTTGAGTCCCTGGGCGAACGCCTGTGGTGGCGTGTAGGTGCTCAGGATCAGCCCCGCCAGCAAGGCAAGGTTCAAGGCCACCAGCATGATGACCAGTACGCGTTTGCTCATGTCGCCATCCTCCAACGCAGGGCAGCCCCCCTGCCGTGCCGTCCGTCTATTCGAGCTTGGATCGCTTGGCCGGTTTGAACGCCACCACCAGCGCCGCCACCATGAACACGGCTGTGATCAGCCACTGGATCATGTTCGACGGCGGCTCGCTCAGCGGCTTGGGCACGTCGACCGTCAGTTGGCCGAAGGCCAGATTCGCGGAGACCAGCACGGTCGTGACTGAAGCAATCCGGTTCATGAACGTTTTCTCCAGACTGGCAGGCGCCGACGTTCGCGAGGCTCCCGCCGAAGACTTCGCGCCGCCGCATATTATAATCCGGATCGGCTTACCGTAAAGTCGGGGCAAACGCGAGTTTAGGGACGCGGCTTGCGGCGGGAGCCTTCGTACATCTCGAATTTGAGCAGCCGGCACTCGATGTTGGCATTGAAAAAGGGAACGCGACGGCTGGTCTTGAGGCCGATCTTCTTGGCCAGTTTGGGATTGCCGGTGAAAACGTAGCCGGTCCAGCCCGCACACCGCTGCTTGAAGAAGTCGCCGATGCGAGCATACGTCCCTTCCAGCGTCCGCTCGTCACCCAATCGTTCGCCGTACTCAGGGTTCAGGATCACGATCCCCTTCTCGGGCGGGATCAGCGTGTCGGCGAAATCGCACACCTGGAACCGGATCAACTGGTCCACGCCGGCGGTCTTGGCGTTCTGCTCGGCCGCCCGGATGGCCCGGTCGTCGATGTCCGTTGCAATAATGGGCGCGGGTGTGCCCGGGCGACGCACCTTGCGGGCTTCGGCCCGGATGGCCTGCCAGGCGGCGGGATCGTAGCCCAGCAGGTGCATGAACGCGAAGTTGCTCCGCAACAAGCCGGGCGGCCGGCCGGTGGCCAGAAGGGCGGCCTCGATGGCTAGGGTGCCGCTGCCGCACATGGGGTTGACCAGCGGCTGGCTGCCGTCGTAGCCGGTCTCCATGATGACCGCCGCGGCCAGCGTCTCGGCCATGGGCGCTTTGTGCGGCATTTTGCGGTAGTTGCGGTCGGCGAGTTTGCGGCCGGTGGTGTTCACGTACACCCGGCAATCCTGCCCTCGCCAGTAGATGTTGACGACCACGTTCTCGCGGTCGGGGCCGGAGTTCGGCCGCCTGCCCCGGCGATCGGCGATGCGGTCCACGATGGCGTCCTTGGCCCGGCGGCTGGCGAACCGCGAGTCGGTGATGGCCGGCGTATCGACCGTCGAGACGATGCTGACGTATTCCTCCGGCGAGATCAGTTCCTCCCAGGGCAGCGACACGAGCCGTCCGTACATCTCGTCGGGCGTGCTGCAGGTGAACTCGTCGACCAGGTACAGGAGAGCGGTGGCCGAACGGAGGAACAGGTTCAGCCGCATGCAGTCGGTCAGCGTGCCGGCGATCTCCACACCGGTGGCGTCGGCAGCTTCGATGGGGAAGCCCAACTCCCCCACCTCGCGCTCGAGATAGGCCGAGAGACCGCGCGGACAACTGATGCGAATCTTGCTGACCTGGTGTAAATCCATGGTTGGGGAAGTCTACCCTGTCAGTTGCCTGGCTCATAGCTCGCGGCTCACAGCTCCTCACCGCGTCCGCTCGATGGCCCGCAATCGCTCGATCGCCCGCGGCATGATCTCCAGGACGCGATCGACGTCCGCATCCTGATTGAACCGCGATAGACTAAAGCGAATCGCTCCGTGGGCGATGGCTTCAGGCACGCCCATGGCTTGCAGGACGTGCGAGGGTTCGAGCGAGCCGCTGCTGCAGGCCGAACCGCTGGAAGCGCAGATCCCCTCGTTGCTGAGCAGCATGAGGATAGCCTCGGCCTGGAGGCCCTCGAAGCCGATGTTGGCCGTGTTGGGCAGCCGATGTTCGCGATCGCCGATAGGATGAGCCGCCGGGATGCCGGCCAACAGCCCGGCTTCGAGCCGATCGCGCAGGCCGCGCACCCGCGTGTTCTCTTCGCCCAGATGCTCGATGGCCAGGCGAATCGCCTCGCCCGTGCCAACTACGCCGGCGACGTTCTCCGTGCCGGCCCGCAGATCGCGCTCCTGATGCCCACCGAGCAGTTGCGGAAGCACCCGCGTGCCGCGTGCGATGTAGAGCACGCCCACGCCTTTGGGCCCGTGGAACTTATGGGCGGCCATGGTCAGGAGCGAGACGGGCAATTTCGAGACGTCCACCGGCAGCTTGCCCACGCTCTGCGTCGCGTCG
Organism: Planctomycetota bacterium; assembly: GCA_029550525.1. Taxonomy (GTDB): domain Bacteria; phylum Planctomycetota; class Phycisphaerae; order UBA1845; family PWPN01; genus JACQVT01. The sequence continues at coordinate 58,074 of JAKPHF010000070.1, read as the reverse complement.
GTGTGCAGCGGCACGCGACGGGCGGCGGCGATCTCGGCGAGTGCCTGGATCGGCTGGATCACACCCGTTTCGTTGTTGGCGTGCATGATGCTGGCCAGGGCGGTGTCGTCGCTCATCGCGGCTTCGAACTCGGCGGGGTCGACGCGGCCCGCCCGATCGACGCCGATGTAGGTGACGCGGTAGCCCTCCCGGGCGAGTTGCTCGGCCAGCCGCAGGACCGAGTCGTGCTCGATGCGGGTGGTCACAAAGTGCCGCTTGTCGGGCCGGGCGGCCAGCGTGCCTCGGATGGCCAAGGCGTTGGCTTCCGTTCCCCCACCGGTGAAGACGATCTGCCGCGGTTTCGCCCCGATCGCAGCGGCCACCTGCTCGCGGGCCGTCTCCACCGCGTGGCGAGCCTGCTGGCCGAAGTAGTGGATGCTCGAGGGATTGGCGTACTGCTCGCGCAGGTACGGCATCATGGCCTCGAGCACTCTCGGGTCCAGGGCGGTGGTCGCGTTGTTGTCGAGGTAAACCAGCATGGAGCGGTCGCAAGTATGAACGCCGGGACTGCGCCAGCATGCTGACGCAGTCCCGGGAAAAGTCGTCGGGAGTCCTCAGCCGGCCGTCACTTCGAGTTGTTCTTCTCCTCTTTGGGCATCTCCATGGGCGTGCGGGCAAGCCGATTATCGTCCGTCAACTGCAGTTGCAGCACCTTGGCCTCGGCGTCCGCAAGCATGTCGCGGCAGCGCTGGAGGAGTTGCGTGCCCTTTTCATACTGGTCGATCATCTCCTGCAGGCCGATCTTGCCTTCCTCGACGGCACTGACGATCGCTTCCACTTGGGCGACCATTTCTTCGAACGTCGGCTGCTTCTCGTCGCACTGGGGCATGGGTCTCCTCGATGAGGTCAATACAAATTCCGCTTGTTCAGCCCATTGTAGTGATTGGCCGAAGCGCATGCCATGCCGGGTGTCGATGCGCGGCGATGGTGTCGGATGCAGTCCGGAAGAGACCACCGCGAGCGGCGGGGCTTGACCCCGCCGTCTCTTACCTGCGTGCTCATGGCCCCGGTCGCTTTCGACGGGGTCGGTCTCCGTTCTCGTACCGGCATGGCCAGGGCGTTCAAGGGAGCCCCTTTACCGGTCCGGGGGGCCGGCGGGCACTTGGCGATCCGGCGATCTCGGGTATAATGTTTGGCTCGTGACCCGCCGGTGACAGCCGGCTGGCCGACGGCGGCGTACCCAAGTGGACCAAGGGGACGGATTGCAAATCCGTTATTCATGGGTTCGAATCCCATCGCCGCCTTACCCACAAAAGCTCCTGCAAGGCCGAGAGTCACCGGGTCGCTCACCGCACTCGGGGAGATCTTCGTGCCGTTCGGCCCTGCTCGGAACCGATGTCTGATCACGCATCGATTACCGGTTGACCCCTGGCCGGAACGTCTCTATCTTCCGGAGCATGCAACTGAGGAGCCGCACGAAATCGGTTTTCGCACGCCGCGTGATGATGCCGGGCCGGATGTTTCGTGGGGAGGGACGGACGCTGGTCGGAGCGATGCTCGCCGGCGTGGCAATGGCCGGGCTGGCAGGTCTTGCCGGATGCACGCTCATGCCGTTGCAGTCGACTTCGTCCCAGGAACCCAGCCCCAAGCTGCTGGACGCCTTGGTGGCGGCATACCCCGAGGATCTGGCCAGCAAGAAGTTCCAAATCATCGCCGACTTTGAGGATCCCAGACAGGGACAATTGTTCCGCCGCGAGCCGGACCGCTCGCCCGAGGCGGTCGGCATCACCACCGCGCGGGCCGTCCGGGAGACGGGCGTCGGTTCGCTGAAGATGACGTTCTCGAACGCCTCGCAGCAGGTGGTCGTGGCCGACACGCCGGAGGCCGAGTGGGCATTGCATCAGGACTGGGCCCCCTACCATCTACTCCTGCTGAACGTCTTCAGCCCGCGCGACCAGGGCGGCTTTCGCTTCAGCGTGCGGAGCGGAACCACGACGCCGCTGGTGTACGAACACCCGCGAATCTTCCTGAAGACCGGCTGGAACCACCTGCGGATTGATTTGGCCGACGTGGCCGAGCAGGTGTACCTGGGCGACGTCCGCGAGATGCGCTTCTGGTGCGATCCTCTCGACAGCCCCATCGACCTGTACCTCGACGATATCATCCTGGCTGACAACACCCGTGTGCTGATGGACAACCCGACGCGGGCAGCCGGCGAGTTGTCGGTCCGGTCGCAAGGCCGCCGCATCGTGGTCACGGCGGCCGAACGCTTCGAGCTGGTCTTTTCGCGAGGCCGCATCCGCCAGTGGTTCGACCTGGCCGCCGACCCGCAGCGAATGCATAACCTGGCCGGCGGCGGCTGTCTGGGGCCCCTGCCCGTGGTGATTGCGCCTGACGGTTCGGTTCGCGAGGATCCCGCCCAGTGGAACCCGCTGGGGCCGCTGGCCGAGTCGTACCAGGGGCTGGTCGAGTCGTCGCCGCTCCGCGTGGTCGTGCACGGCGAGTGGCGGTTCGGCTCGCCGGAGTCGCCGGTGAGCGAGTCCAGCCCGTACCACCGGTGGGTATACTCGATCTACCGCGGCGGTGAAGTGTTCGTCGAGTGCAGTGGCTCCATCCCCGGCATGGAGACGGCGAACGTCGGCGTCGTGTTCGGCAGCGACGGGGCCGCCGGTTTCGTGCGGCAGACGCGTCCCGGGGCGGACGACGTGGCCCACGGCATCCCCTACGTACTGTTCAGCCAGCCACCGCAGGCCGGCGGCGCGGACCTGCTGGTGATCCCCTCCAAACCGCTGATCCTGCAGGCGCTCGAGAACCCCGAGCAGTCGCGGGTCTGCGCGCTGTACCGCCTGCCTCTGGAGGGCGACAGCTTCCTGTTCGCCGGCCAGATGCGGGTGTGGCCGCCGGACATCGACGGTCCGGCCCAGGCCGGCCCGATGGCGTTGGCGTACGCGCGCCCCCTGCCCATCAAAGTGGACGTCGGCCAGCTGGTCCGGACCGATGCCGGTGATTTCGACGGCGACGGCTACAGCGAGGCCCGAGGCTACTACGTGCTACAGCTCGACGGGCGGGTGGCCAAAGTCCGGCTGGACGGTCGCGAGCACCTGCGGTTCTCCCCTGCCTTCAAGCTGGTCGATGTGGCCGACCACGACGTGTGGGTCTACGTGGATGGGCGACAGATCAAGCAGACTCCCCGCGACCAGAACGGCAATCTCCTCTTCGAGATTCCCGGTGTCATCTCGCGTGAGGTCCTCATCGAAGTGATCGCCAGCCGGCGGACGGACACCGCCGGGTAAGGGTGGTTCGGAGCGCACGATACGTCGGAACCATGGGGCCCCCTGGACGAACGGCGATCGCGGAGGCAGAGCCCGGCGGCCCGCAACGGACGGGGGGCTCGCTACTCCCAGGGGGCGACATGACCGGCGCCTGCAGTTCTTCTGAGGTTCTTACTGCCGCGACGTAAAAAGGCACCACGCCGGGGAGGAAACCCGACTTGGAAGGTTTTCGCCCCGGCGTTGGTGCTGGAGGAGGAACAATGCACAGGAGGAGGATGCAATGTTCAAGCTTGGTTGTGCTTTCATGATCTTTTACGGCTGAATTCGCCAAAAGTTTCTCTTTTTTCCAAAATATTCCGCGCATTTTCGGGCCCCTGCGTCCCACGCTTGGCCGATGCGTCGGAGCCGGCGGCGAAGTCCCCGGGGCCGGTAACCGGTGCCTCACGGTGAGCTCTGCGCTGTGAGCTATGAGCGATCAGCCAGTCGGGGAGGAAGCCGGTGGTGCCGGTCGCAGCGCGTCCTGGTTGCGGGGACTGCAGGCCCGCATATCATGAGCCGGTCTTCGGAGTCAGGAGGCCATCCCCAACACCGCTGCATTGAGAAACGGCCAAGGCCGTGAGGAGCGACAGCCATGATCGAATGGTACTACGCCAAGGGTAACCAGCAGTTGGGTCCGGTCACGACGCAGGAACTGCAGGCCATGGCAGCCGACGGCCGGCTGAGCCCGGAGGATCTCGTGTGGAAGGAAGGACTGGCCGACTGGACGCCGGCCGGTCGCGTGCAGGGCCTGTTCCGGAAGAACGCCTCTCGCGCCCTGGCGGCCGCCCCGCCCCCTTCCATCGGCCAGCTCGGCCGAGCCAGGCCGGTCGGAGCCCCGCGCTGCCACGAGATCACGTACGAGATCCACGGCGACGACATGCAGGTGGTGGAGGTGGAACTGGACCCGGGCGAGACGGTCATCGCTGAAGCCGGAGCCATGAACTACATGGACGACGGCATCACGTTCGAGGCCAAGATGGGTGACGGCTCCAAGCCCGACGCCGGCGTGCTGGGCAAGCTGTTCGACGGGGCCAAGCGCGTGATCACGGGCGAGTCGCTGTTCATCACGCACTTCACAAACCAGTCCAACTCACCCAAGCGGGTGGCGTTTGCCGCCCCCTACCCGGGCAAGGTCATCGCCATGGACCTGGGCCGGGCCGGCGGCGAGGTCCTCTGCCAAAAGGACGGCTTCCTGTGTGCCGCCTACGGGACGGAGGTGGGCATCGCGTTCGCCCGGCGGCTGGGCGCGGGGTTCTTCGGTGGCGAAGGCTTCATCCTGCAGCGGCTGCGCGGCGACGGCATGGTGTTCATCCACGCGGGCGGGCATATCGTCCGCAAGGAACTCAGAGGCGAGACGCTCCGGGTGGATACGGGCTGTCTGGTCGCCTTCACGCCGAGTGTGGAATACGACATCCAGCGGGCGGGCCGGCTCAAGTCGATGCTCTTCGGCGGCGAAGGGCTGTTCCTGGCCACACTGAGCGGGCACGGCGTGGTCTGGCTTCAGACGCTCCCCTTCTCGCGACTGGCCGACCGTGTGATGCGTCACTCTCCCAGCGCGGGCGGCAGGAGGCGCGGCGAAGGCAGCATCCTGGGCGGACTGGGAGACTTGTTCGGCGATCGGTGAGACGGATGAACGGGATGAGCGTCCGTCCGCGTTCAGCGGCCGAGCATCCAGACTCCCTGACGTCCGCGCCTCACGCCAGGGGGATGACGCATAGATCCTGAATCGTGTCGCCGGTCAGATGCGGGACGATGACCGTCGCCGCGGGCCGGGCGGGATCGCGCGGATTCCAGGCGATCACCCGGTCACGGTTGTCGTTCATGGCCACGAACAGGTCGTCGGCTACGGCGGCTCGTCGTACGGGCATGCTCCCGCTCTCGTATCGGCGCGTGTAGCTGTCTTCCAGGACCAGAGCCTGCAGGGCGCTGCCCCGGTCGGCGATGAGAAGATGGTCGACCGCTCCGTTGTCGAGGACGGCCAGCGACTCCACCGGGTTACCCGAACCGCCCCGGATCACCCGGGCTGAGTCGGGATCGTCGATGTCCCAGGCCAGAATCCGGCCGTAGACCGTGCCCGCGTAGAGTACACCGGCGGCGGTGGTCAGCGCGGATACACGCTCGCGAGCCCCGGGGTAGAGCGTCGGCTTGCAGGCGGCCGTGCCGTCCTCCGGCTGGCTCCAGATTTCCTCATCGACGGCGAACCACAGCCGGCCGTCGGCGAAGCGAGCGCAGCGGACGGTTTCGGCGCCAGCGGTAACCTCGGGCAGCAGCTTTTCCACCGGCGGGTTGAACATCCCGCGGGTCCAGCTCAGCAGCCCCAGTTCCGAATGTGTCGCGTAAACGCGATAGTCGCTCATGGCCGAGGCGTTGACTCCACCGCGGATCTCCAGGCCGGCGTCGAGTTCGGCCGCCGAGAGGCTGTCCACCACCTCGCCGGACGCGCTGTCCACCAGGTACATGCCGAGCCGGGCCCCGACCATGATCAATTGGGCTTCCAGCGAACGCTCATCCACGCTGACCGAACGCAGCGGGCCGAGATGTTCGGGCAGCGCGATTCGGCGGGTGGGTTTCTGCAGGTCGTCGGGCGAAAACAGCAGCAGTTCCTGGCCCGAGACCGCCGCGACGTAACGCGTCCGGCGTGCCGGCTTGGACACGTGCCACAAGGCTGCGTACATCTCCGCCCGCTCCGACTCGCTGAACGTGCGCAGGAGATCGGCGACGGACAGGTCGGTTCGCGACTCCGCCGCTTTCTCCAATTGCTCGAGCAGTCCGACGATGTGCGAGAGCCGTTCCTTCTGGGCCTGGGCCAGAGCCTGCTGAATGCGAGCCCGTGCGGCCACGTGATGCTTGCGACTTTCCAGTTCCGCTTGGCGGCGGCGGAACTCGCGGTAAGCCGGTGAGTCGAAGTGGGCGGTGACGGGCCCGTCGATGGTCAGGCCGCCGGCCAGCATGAGTCCCCCGAGTCGGGCGTCGACGGCCTTCCGGATCTCGCTCGAGTCGATTCGTCGCAGAAGGTCATCGGCGGTGTGTGCGGCGGCCAGGTCCGACAGCACCTTGTGCAGTTCCCACTGCAGGTGGCGCTGAAGGTCCATGCGTCGCACGATTTCCGAACGTCCCATGAAGGTGCGGCGGAAGGCGCCGAGTTCGGCCGGGTCTTCAACGACGCGCACGCCGATCTCGAGGCTGCCGATGAACGCGTGTCCATCGGCCGAGCGCAGATCCGTGGCATCGATGCTGCATCGCACGGGACCGCTGCGCACGAACAATACATCATCGGTGTCTTGGTCCTCGTACGGCTTGCCGGGCCCGACAAGTACGGGGTCCTGGCCTTTTCGGTTGCTGAGAGCGGCCCAACCGGCCGGGATGAGAATGGATCGGCAGAGCCAGCCGAACAGTCGCCCGCCCGGCACGGCCCACGCCAGGATTTCCGGCGACGCTTCCGTCAACAGGCTGAGATCGAACTTTTCCTTGAGCATGGCTGTCTCGGAGTGAGAATGTGAGAAAGTGCGAATGTGGGAAAGTGAGAAAGCAACGCCTCTCGTTTCCCGTTTTGACATTCGCACATTCTCACCTTAACACATTCTCACATTCCCACGTTCCCACATTTTCACCCCTACTGCCCCGTCCGCTCGAACTCTTCAAACCGCGCGATGTCGGATCGGCTCACCGAAGGCAGCGTCTGCTCGATGACGCTCAGGACATCGGCCATGCCGATGGGGCGAGGCTCGCCGCCTCCGATGGCTTCCATGAACGGCAGGGCTGCGGCGCGATCCGCGATGTTCCTGATGTCCGCGCCACTGTAGCCCTCCAGCAAATCGCACAGCCGCCCCAGGTCGACGTCCGGGGCAATGGGCCGATTCTCGACGAGATACATCTCGAGCAGCCGATACCGCGCCGGCGCGTCCGGCAATGGTATATGGATGCGCGAGTCGAAACGTCCGGGTCGCAGCATGGCTTCGTCCAGCAACCAGGGACGATTCGTGGCGCCAATAAATAGTAGGCAACGTTCGGCCTTGCGGTCGAACCCCTCCAGTTCCTGGAGAATCTGGGGAACGACCCGCTGCATCACTGAGGACGTATCGGATTGACGCCGCGGCACGAGCGCTTCGATCTCGTCGATGAAGATCACAGCCCGCGGTTCGGCCTTGGCCGCGGCAAACAGGCGAGCGATGTTCTGCTCCGCTTCGCCCACCCACTTGCTCAGCACCTGGGCGGCGCTGATGACGAAGAACGTCGAATCGATCTCGTGTGCGATGGCCTTGGCCAGCATGGTCTTGCCCGTGCCTGGCGGGCCGTACAACAGCACCCCCCCGCCGCTGCGGATCCCGTACTTTTGGGCCAGTTCCGGATGCTGGAAGGGGTAGATCATCTTAAGGCGAATCTCTTCCTTCACATCCTCCAAACCCGCGATGTCGTCGAATCCGACCGTGGGCTTGTCGCGCACGATCCAATCCGTGGGGCTGGCCGCGTTGTCGTCGGATTCGCGGGCTTTCGCTCGGGGCGCAGGGCGCTTCTGCGAGATCGCCTCGTCGCAGTCGCGGGCCAGCTCGATCAACTCGCGGGCGCAGGCCTCGTGCTGCTCGCGCAACTGCGGCGTCTTGGCGTTCTCGGCCAGCTCGAGCATGCACTCGGCGGCCTGCACCAGGTACGGCTTGGCCACCCCGTACTGCCCCTGGCGGTAGGCGCTCACGCCCTTATCCTTTAGTCGTTCGAATGTGGCAAATGTGACCGGCATTCCGTCCCTTGTCTTTCAGCTGCGATCGTAGTCTTCCTCATTCGCCTGGTCGTAGCATTGGCGATAGACGCTGCGAACGGTCGGGTGTATGTGGTCGGCCAGCGTCTCGGGAAACTGGTTGCGACGAATCAACTCGACGACATCGCCCCGGTCCTTGTATCGCCACGTCACCAACTTGAGCTCGATCAATCGCGGCTGAAGGTAACCACAGAGGGCACAGAGGAACACAGAGGCTGGCATATCAGACTTTTCACTCTGTGCCCTCTGTGATTAGCCAATAAAGCGAGCCGTCTCGAACGACACACCATGCATGGACGTTGCCACTATTTCTGCTTTTCGCTCTGGCCCTTGAGGGCTTCGAGCTCGGCCCGCAGTTGGGCGATGCGATCCGACTCGCGGACCTGCTCGGCTTCGGCCTCGGCGGCGATGAGCCGGTCCACTTCCTCGTCGGCCACCGTCTCCGACGTGCCGGTCATCTCCACGTCCTGCGCGGCGATGTCCTCGATGGAGTCGAGGAACATGTTCATCCGCTCTTCCATGGTCTGGGACTGCATCATGGCCTTCTCCCAGTCGGCCTGCGTCTTGACCAGGTCGGTCTCGCCGAACAGCTTGCCGATCTCGGCCGCCATCAAGCCCATGGCTCGTGTGAAGTCGGCACTCGCCTCGGCCTGCCGCTTGATCAGCATGGCGTTCTTGACGCTCAGCAACTGGCGCTCGAGGACCTTGCGAATCAGCATGGTCTTCTTCAGCGAGTTGCGGATGAACTGATACTGCTTGGTGTCGCCGATGGCCTGGGCCCGTCGGGCGTTGGCCACGAACTCATCAGTGAACTTGGCCTGCTCGCGAATTGCCCGCTCGATCCGTCGGATGCCCTGGCGGATCTTCATCTCGCGTTCGATGCGACGTTCTTCGCTGGATTTGAACAACGCCATGTTGTGCTCCGCACGGTGGTGGTAATGTGCGAACGTGCGAAAGTGAAAACGTGCGAATGTGCGAACGTGATCACAGAACCGCGATTCTCCTCACGAAGATTGTCGGTCGCACTCTCGCGCATATCTCATGCCTCGGATCCTCGGGGCTGACTCGCTCAGATGCTTGATGTATCCCGCCAACAGCGACGAGACTTCCAGCCATTTGCTATGCAGCCAGTTGTAGGCCGTCTCGTCGATTCGTCTGTCGGTTGCCTCTCCCACCTGCCACCCCGTTTCCTCCCCCGTTCACGCCATTCCCACGTTCCCACTTTCCCACTTTCTCACATCCTCACGTCCCCTCACCCTACGCCTCCGGCGTCGCGCTTTGCTGCTCGCGCACTCTCCGGTCTGCTTCGTCGAACGCTTCCGCGGGGTCGCGGATGAGACCGGTGTCCATCTTGTCCCAAATGTCCAGGACCGTCTGACCCGCCTGGCTCAGGCCGGCCATGCCCTCGTCCACCTCGGCCCCTAGCGCGAGAATGTCATCCAGCCGCTGCTGGTACATCTCCACGCTGACCGCGTCCGATTCGATCATCCGACCGAGCCGCAGCAGATCCTTCTCGCTGACCAGGCCCAGTTTGCTGCCGTGCACTTTGGCCCGGTCGAGGTTCTCGCGAATCATCCGCATCCGCGAGACGGTCATGGCCTCCTTGCTGCGGATGTTCAACTGCCGAGCCACCATGAGCTGCTCGGACGTCTTGAGCTCGAACTCCTGGGCGAGCACGCGGCGAATCTCGGGCGTCTTCTCCTTGGCCCCCCGCTCGAACAGGCTCTGCTTCTCGGCCGCCAGCTTCTCGATCCGCTTGATCAACTGCGCGCGGTCTTTCTCCAGGAGCAGCTCCTGTCGCCGCAACTCCTGCCGCGTCATCTTCGACAAGGGCGTGTTCTTGTTTGTCAGCCAGTCCAGCAGCGCCATGCACCTCTCCTCTCGCGTCACCGTCGGATTGCCGGCCAAACATCACCCGGCGTGATGCAGATGACGAAGGGAACGGGTACTGAACCTGTCCTTTCGCTTTGCGGCCATGTGCATTCGTGTCACATTAACGGCACCGTATCTCACCCGGCCTGTGGCTCGCCCTGCTGTTCGCGCGGCGGCTCCACATGGGCCGGGGATTCGGCCGGCACGCGATCGGGGCGCTGGCGGCTCGCTTCAACGGCGCCGGGCGGCCCTTCCAGTTCGCGCAGGATCTCCGCCTCCTCCGCCGAGAGGCTTGTGTCCGTAACCGCTCCGCCCAGCGACGCCGCCAGGTCCACTTCCGCGCTGAGCTGTTCGAGCATTTCCTCAGCACGCACGGCGTCGGCGGTGAGCTCTTCCGAACTCGGCAGCTTGGCAATCTGACCCTGTTGGATGAGCGTCAGGTTGTGAATGTGCGTGCTGATCACGTCGATCTGCTGGCCGATCATGCGGGCGGCCGCGTTCAGCCGCTCCATGTCGTCGCGCAACTGTTTGACCTGCGTGGCCACCCGCCGCTTGACGGTGACCGAACTGGTCTCACGCCCCTGCCGCATCAGCTCGGCCTCGCGCTCTTCCAGACGGCCGACATCCTCGTACAGGCGGTCGCGGCGGCTGGCCAGCTTGGCTCGCCGTTCACTCAAGGCATTGATCTTGCGAGTCTCCTCGCCCTGACCGCTGAACAGCTGCCGGATCCATTCGATCATTGACACGCTGGAGTCCTCCATCGCGGCAGGGGCACCCAGGAAGAGCAACACGTCATCACCTTGCCAGCTCACCCGCAATTCGCGGTCCGCCGTCAGCATGCTCTCGAAGACGCGCCCGACCAGACTGGTGGGCAGACCGAGCTTGTGGGCGAGGCCCGAAGCGCTCAGTCCGCCGGTGAGAAGATCGGCCCGGCGAAGCCGAACCTCCTCCTTGACGCGTTCTATTTTGCGGCTGACGGCCTCCGGGTCAAATAAACGCGCATCGGAGGGCCGTGCGTTGGGGCTCGCCGAAATCGTGGTCCATCCTCCGCCAGGCCGCGGCTCGACGAGCACGAGCGTGACGTTGGGCAAGTCGAGACCTCGCTGCTTGGCCTCTTCGCTGAAGCCCGAGGGACTGCACAGGCCGACCAGATGCGGGATGGAGGCGTCCCCCACCAACTGCTTGACGTAGGCGGTCAACTCGCTCAGCCCGATGGGCGGCGGTTCGGCCGCTTCGCCCTGATTGTCTGCGGCCAGAGCCTGGTCCACGTGGAATTCCAGCCGCGAGATGCAGCCGGCGATGGCCACGGCCACCGGCCGCTCCCACAGGAACCAGCTCGGCTCGATGCAGGTCATCACCCGGGCCGCGTTCTTGGGCAGGCGGCGAAGTAATTCGCGGTCGTAGCTGCGGCGGGCGGCCAGGAGCTCGCGCAAGCGGTCTTCCTGCGACTTGCTGGCCCACAGCCACTTGTTGCCGCGGAAGCGCTGCTCGCGAGCCTGGTTGAGGTTGGACTCAGCCCCCGCCAGAAAGGACGCTTCAATCTCCGCCGCCCGGCTCACTGTGGGATTCATTCGACCCTCGCCTCGAAAGACGTCTCTTCAGCAGGCGTGGTCGATCGCACCCGCGCGCGGCAACAGAGGCTGCCCACATCGGGCGCAGAACCGGGCCTCGCCACGATTGTCCTGGCGGCAGTGCGGGTTGGGGCATGGCCGCACCATCCGGGCGCGAACGCGCTTCGTCCGAATACCCCGCCTTGCGTCCCGCCCCGGAAAGAGGCTTTCGCCGATCAGCCGCAGGAACGTCTGGACACAGCGCAGGAGCAACCAGATGACCAGCAGGAGAAACAGGAATGACAAGAAGCCGCTCATCATGAACGCTGCCTGCACCATTACTCTGAAACGCCCGGACCCCACACCAGACACCGCGGAACGCCGAGCAAGTCAGTCGATCAAATCAACTGTCGCAAGTCGGTCCCGCACAGGATGCAAAAGTTGTCCTCCCGGCCGACGAATCCGTGGCACGACGGGCAGCGCGGAATCTCGTCCACCAACTGCCGCCCACAATGAATGCAGAACTGGTCGCCAAGTTCGACCGGCTCCTGGCAGACCGCGCACACGACGCTTCTCCCGATCTGCATGACACCCCGCACGCGGCCACCGAGCGGTGGCGGCCCCGATCGCTCGGTTGGCGCATGCCGCTCGATGATGCTCTTCATCTGGCCGGCGGACTCGAATCGGCGATCGCGGTGCGTGTAGCAACGATGAAAGAATTCGTCGATCCATCGCGGCAAATCGGGACGGATGATGCTGGGGGAATCGGCTCCTTGAGGCAGCACGCCCGTGAGCAACTCGTGCAGCACCACCCCCACCGCGTACAGGTCGGTGCGAGCATCGATGGGCAGGCCCTCCCGCTGCTCGGGCGACATATACGCGAGCGTACCCGAGATGCGCTGGCCGTCCTCGACGGCCAGCGAGCCGGATTGGACCAGGCTTGCCTGCGCGTTTGTCCGCCGACCCAGGCCGAAGTCGGCCACCTTCACCTGCCCGGGCTCCAGTGAAGCCAGATCGATACCGCCGGCGATCAGGACGTTGCCGGGCTTGATATCGCTGTGGATCAGGCCGGCCTCATGGGCCGCCTCGAGGGCTGACAGTACGCCCAGCATGATCGGCAGCACCACCGGCACGGGCAGGCCGCCGGGATGCGTGTCGATCAACTGCCGCAGCGACGGGCCGTCCACGTATTCCATGATCAGGTACGGGGGATCCCCGTAGGGGTCCATGTCCAAGGCCCGGACGATGTTGGGATGCCGCAACCCGTGGATGGCGACGCCGTCTCGCTGCAGATATCGCACGTACTGCGGATCGGTGGGGATTTTGATGGCCACCACGTCGCGAAAAACGTGATGGTGGGCCTTCCAGACCTCGCTGAAGCTGCCCGTGCCGATCTTCTGGTCGAGCAGGTAGTTGTTGATCCGGTCGCCCGGTTGTGGTCGGTTCATGGTGAAGCATCCTCGGCGCGGTCAGCCACGAACTCGCACGCCAAAAAATTATAAAGGGCCGCACAAAGGAAACCAAGAATGAGGATGGCGGCCTGGAATGTGCCCCCGACGGTGCCTCCGGCCAGGTACAGCGCAAAAGCGATATCCACCACAAGATAGCCGACGAGCATCAGCGCACTGGCCAGGTTGCTCTCGGCACGAACCACACGAATCGGTACGAAGAACGTCGCCCACGGCAGCACGAGCACGAAGCCGATCCACACCAGCACGTGACGGGCGGTGAGCCACAAGGCCTCGCGATCTTCCAAGGGCAACCGATAGTACCAGATCACAATCAGGGCCGACGTGACCACCAGCACGGCGGTGAGCACCTTGCCTCCGATGAACTTGGCGATCGCGGGGAACATGTGCGTTATTGTATCACCTTCGCCCCTGCCGGGACGGCCCGCCTTTCGACCGCCACCCCACCGGTACGCCAGCCAGACCCGACGAACGGAGCCGGTGCCCTGCTGCGATCCACAGGAGATTTCACCTGAGCCCGGTCGCCGGGGTACGAGCTGCCCATCAGGGTCTCCAGCATGAAACCTACACGATTGCGGGTTGAGGGGCGATTTGAAAAAGGTCGTTTGTTTGGAATCGGTTCGCGAACGCTCGGGGGCGGGCGTCTCGCCCGCCTCATAGGTGGGCATGCAATCACCCGTCCGAAACATACTGTGGATCAGTATGTTTCTGTCTCGCGAGGGGCAGCGGTTAGTAACCGGGCGGCGTCAGCCCCCGGCACATGGCCGGCGTACAAAAATGTTATTCGTCCTCTTTTGCAGGGAGCCCCGCAGGGGGGACAGAAACACCGTGCCGGGGCAATGCGATGGCGCCGCGTGTCACGATCTCGCGCCGGTGGCGGCCATGGTCCGGTTGCGTCCGCCCGTCTTGGCGGCATACAGGGCCAGGTCGGCTTCGTGGATGAGGGCCTCGGCGGACGTAGCGCGAGTGACACGCAGACTGGCCACTCCGATGCTCAACGTCGTGGGGAACTCCGGCCATTCGCGAGCTAGCGTCTCCATGAAGCGATCGGTGATGCGCTCGGCCAGGTTGCCTGCGGCGGACCCCGAGGTACGAGGCAGCAGCACGATGAACTCGTCGCCGCCGAAGCGGGCGGCCACGTCAGCCTCGCGCAGTTCGGCCCGGATACAGTCGGCCACCAGCACGAGCACCTCGTCGCCCGCGCGGTGACCGAACCGGTCGTTGGTCTCCTTGAAATGGTCCAGGTCGAACATGAGCACGGTCAGGTCCGTGTCGTATCGTTCGGCGACCGCGAACTCGCGCGTGATCACCTCGCTGAAGTAGCGGCGGTTGTACAAGCCGGTCAGCGGTTCACGTGAGGCCAGATCCTCTAGCTGATGCGTGCGCTGCTGAACGCGCTCCTCCAGCTCGGCATTGAGCTTGAGCATCTCGAACTGGGCCCCAGCCAGACGCTCGGCCATGTCGTTGAACGCTCGGGCCAGGTCGCCGATTTCGTTGTGCACGGTCACCTTGGCTCGGGCGTCCATGACGCCACTGGCCAGTTCCCGGGCGGTGCGAGCCAGCTCGTTCAGCGGAGCGACCACCTTGCGCATGGCCACCAGGCTGCATGGAGCCACGAGGAGCAGCATGAGCAACGCCAGGCGGTGCAGATGGGTGGCCATCTGTTTGATCTGGGCCTGCGTGTGGCTGAGATCGGTGGCCAGCCGAACGTAGCCCAGGACTTTGCGGGACGCGTGTTGGCTGCTGGAGATCGGTCCGCTGGCGAAAATGGGCACGGTCACGTCCACGTAGGCCACATCGTCCTTCTCACTGCGGACTATTCGCGGCGCGCCCAGGTTATCGACCTTCAGCCGGCGGCCTTCATCCAGGACCACCGAATCCATCACGCCCTGCGTCTGCTCCCCGGACGCCAGGATGCGGCAGTGCCCGTCCGCGAAGGCGACAAACCGGACGCTGCCGGTCCGGATGGTCTCGTTAATCACCCGGACCAGGGCCTCGTTGTCCGCTCGCTCCACCACGGGACCGATGCTTCCGGCCAGCGACTCTGCCCAGTGCCGGGCTTGCGTCCGTGCCTGGCCGTAGACCACGTCGGACGTCATCCGCAGACTCAAGCCCAGCCCCGCCACGGTTACGCCCAGCACGAGCAGGATCACCAGAAACGATGCCTTGAACTGGAGGCTGTTCAGCGCGGCCCGCCACGCCGCTTTCCACCGGAAGCGTTGGCGGGATTCGCTCATGTGCGTGGTCGCGCTCATGTGGACCTTCTGCCGCGGACGGCTCTCGTGGACGCGAGAACCATACGATTCAACCTCGAAATCGGGCAAAAGCCTCCTGGAGTTCTCGGGTGCATTTCCGCGCCTTCTGCTCGGCGGGCGAGTCCGATTCGAATGGTGCTCCGGAAACCAATCCGGGTTCCCACTCAAGCCTCAAGATTCGAGCCTCAGGCCTCAAGAGTCATGCCTTCAGGACTCGCGTGTCGCCGCTCGCGTCGCCAAGCGCAGGGAACGCCCCTGACAGGGGTATCGGAACTCGCAAGCCCCTAAATCAGATTGGACTGACAGGGAAAATGTCAGGAGGGTTTATCGGACGGAAAAATGCAGGTCGCCAGCCGCCGCGCGACCCAAGGTGGTGACATGGTGTCCGGCTCGATCCCGGCACCTCATCTCAGGCCTTAGTTCTCAGACGCAGACTCGTGGCCTGCCTTGTTATCGGCTCTTGCGCTTGCGGTTCTTTCGCTTTTCCTTGCTGGATATCTGTCGCTTCTTGACGGTGCTGCCGCCCTTGAACCGGGGCATGATCCCGCCGGCAGCCAGCTTGGCGAACTGGCCCATCGACTTCATCCGGTCCATGAGCGACATCTTGCTCATGACCTTCATCATGTCGCGGACCTGCGTGAAGCTCTTGATGAGCCCGGAGACGTCCTTGACGTCCGTGCCGCTGCCTCGGGCGATGCGACGACGGCGGGAAGCTTCGATGATCTCCGGGTGTGCCCGCTCCTTGGGCGTCATGGATTGGATGATGGCCTCGAAGCGCCCGAGCTCGCGGTCGTCCACGTCGAGGTTGCCCATCTCGGTGGCCATGCCGGGCACCATTTTCATGAGGTCTTTCATGGGCCCCATGGACTTCATCTTCCTGAGCTGAACGAGGAAGTCCTCCAGGTTGAGGCCGGTGGCCATCTTCTTCTGGAGCTTGGCGGCCTCGGCGGCGTCGTATTGCTGCTGGGCCTTTTCGACCAGCGTCACCACGTCGCCCATGCCGAGGATGCGGCCGGCGATGCGGTCGGCATGGAACTCTTCCAGCGCGTCCAGCTTCTCGCCGATACCGATAAACTTGATCGGCTTGCCGGTGATAGTCTTGGCCGACAACGCCGCGCCGCCGCGGGTGTCCGAGTCGAACTTGGTCAGGATCAGGCCGTCGAGTTCCAGCCGTTCGTTAAAGTGCTTGGCCGTGTTGACCGCGTCTTGACCGGTCATCGCATCGATGACCAGGTAGATCTGGTGTGGGTTGGTCGTGTTGGCGATCTGGGCGACCTCGGCCATCAGTTCCTCGTCGATGGCAAGGCGGCCGGCGGTGTCCAGCACGACGACGTCGCGGTCGGTCTTGCGAGCGTGCAGCACGCCGTTGCGGCAGACTTTGACCGGGTTCTGGTGATCCCGCTCCACGTAGACCGGGCAGCCCACCTGGCCGCCGATCACCTCGAGCTGCTCGATGGCCGCCGGACGCTTGAGGTCCGCCGCCACCAGCAGCGGTCGCTTGCCGCGGGCCATCATGTACTTGGCCAGCTTGCCGCAGGTGGTGGTCTTGCCCGAACCTTGCAGACCCGCCATCAGCACCACCGTCGGGCCGGGCGTCACGTACGGGATGCGCGAGTCCACCGGCCCCATGAGCGCGACCAACTCGTCATGGACGATCTTGATCAGCACCTGGTCGGGATGGAGCGTCTCGATGACCTTGGCCCCCAGGGCCTTGGTCATGACGTCGTCCGTGAACTTCTTGACCACCTGGACGTGAACGTCGGCCTCGAGCAGCGCCGTGCGAACCTCGCGCATGGCCTCGCGGACGTTCTCCTCGGTGATCCGGCCCCGGCCGCGGATGCGGTTGAACACGCCGTTGAATCGTTGGGTCAAACCTTCGAACATTCTGGGATCCTAATCTTCCGCCCGGGCAGTTACAAACGTCCGCCACGGAGACAGATTCAGTCGTTGCCACCGACAGTTAGCTCAGGCCACCAGTGGTCCGATCGCATGTCGCGGTTACCGATTCCCCGAAGACTCGCGATCGATATCACCAGACCTGCCGCCAGGAGCGTCAAATCGGCCTGTCGGCGAGTTGTCGAATTCGCACTCGATCCTCACGAACGACAGCGAACAACCCCGACCAGTCGTTCCGGCTTTCGAGAACCGAGATAACCAGCCGGCTGAGGTCGCTGGCCGTGGTCGTCATCACTCGAAACAGAATGACGCCGCACGCAGAGGACAGCCCGAACCGGAACGCCAGTCGCCAAAGTCCTCTTATCAACCGTGAGGATAATCCTGGACCCTGCTTGTGCCCGCTCCAGCACCGCGCGGTCGGTCGCGCCCGGGCAATCAGTGCGGCACCAGACAACATCGTGTCCCCGGCGTCTGAGAACATCGATGACAGTCCCGGCGACATTCTCGTTCGCCATGATTCGCACGATCACACCTTCACGGGATAGACTCGCTCCGATTTGAGGATCTCCGAGGCGTACGCACTGCAGGCCTGGATGTCCTCGGGCGTGATCCCCGGGTAATTTTCGTGGATCTCAGCCTCGCGCCAGCCGTGGCCCATCAGGTCAAGGATGGACTCGACCGCCAGCCGTGTTCCCTTGATCACGGGCTTGCCGGCCAGAACGTCCGGATCCACGACAATGCGCTCGCGCCAGTTCATGATTCATTCCTCGGCCGCCACCAGATCGGCGTAGTTCTCGCGGCGGCGGATGACGCGGAATGTTTCGCCGTCGACCAGCACTTCGGCCGCGTTGGGACGGGCGTTGTAATGACTGGCCATGACGAACCCGTACGCACCGGCGGTGAACACCGCGATCAAATCGCCCCGCTTGATCGGCGGCAGAGCCCGCTCCTTGGCCAGAAAATCGCCGCTCTCGCATACCGGTCCGACGACGTCCACCAATTTCGTGCCGGGGAAACGGATGTCCTTGCCGCGGGGATCGGGCACGAAGCCCACGCCCGGCCGGGCGGGCCACACGAAATGATAGGCGTCATACAGCGCCGGCCGGATGAGCTCGGTCATCGAGCCGTCCACGATCACGAACTCCTTGTCGCCGCTGTGCTTAACGAAGGTCGTGCGGGCCAGCAGGATGCCGGCGTTGGCCGAGATGGTGCGACCCGGCTCAAGGATGATCCGCAGCCCCTGCCCGTGCAGGAGCGGCACGATTTTGGCGGCGTAATCCGCATACGACGGAGAGCCGGGCCCCTCGTAGTCGGCTCGGAAACCGCCGCCGATGTCCAGCGTATCGATGGTGAACCCGTCCTGTCGCAGATCGGCGATCAGCGCGAGCGTCTTGGTGATGGCTTCGACGTAGGCGTCGAGGTTCATCACCGGCGAGCCGATGTGCAGGTGGAAGCCGGTCAGCCGGACCAGCGAATTGCGGCCGAATTCTGCGAAGACGCTGCGAGCCCGCTCGAGGTCCACGCCGAACTTGCTCTCGCGCTTGCCGGTGGCTGTGTGGCGATGCGTCTTGGGATCGACGTCGGGGTTCACCCGCAGGGCGGCACGCACCGGCGCCTCGCCTTTGCGCCCCCCCATGTCTCGCTCGCGGGCGATGCGGATGAGGTTGGCCAGCTCGGCCTCGGACTCGATATTGAACCAGCCGATGCCCGCATCAATGGCCTCGTTGATTTCGGCGTCCGTCTTGCCCACGCCGGCGAAGACGATCTTGCCCGGATCGTACGGCCCGGAACGGGAGAACCCGGCCCGGCTCGCCCGAAACAACTCGCCGCCGCTGACCACGTCCATGCCGGCTCCGAGTTCGGCCAGCAGCCGCAGAATGTGCAGGTTTCCGCAACTCTTGACGGAGTAACAGATGATCGGGTCCAGCTCGGCGAAGGCGGCGGCGAGGCGCGTGTAGTGGTCGCGGAAGGTCGCGGCCGAGTAGATGAACGTCGGCGTACCTACCGCCTCGGCAATCCGGGCGACCGGCACCGATTCGCAGAACAACTCTCCGTTACGATAGTTGAATTGGTCCATTCGCGTTGATTCCAACACCAGGGGTCTGACTGCCCCACCTGTCGCGCTCCGGACTCGCCGGGACGTCGCTCGAGACCATCGCCGAGACCGCCCACACCATCGGGCCCGGACTACCCATCGGCCCTGTTGGTACGGCGTCGCCGCCCGTGCCGCTGCCCGGCCACTTACCGCGCAAGCGGCGGCGGAACCGGTAATTACAACCGATTCCGCCACCCGAATCAACGAGGCCGGCGACTCGCCCGACTCGCCGACCCCCCGGTGGTGGCAATCCCACCGACGAGAGCTGTCAGCGGTCTTGTCAGCCCGATCTCAGCCTCCGGCCCTGGTTCACAGCCCTGTACGGTCGCTCGAGCTTCCGAAAAAACGCGAAGTCCCGAATTTGACAATCCGGGCCCCGGTGTCCGTGTGGTCGACAGATGGTCTCCTGGATTGAATCGCTGGACAATTGAATCGCTGGACACTGATGAGGCCGTACGTGCGGCACATCCGGAGGCAACAGAGTAGTAACACTGAAGGCGAAGCCCGGGAGGTGGTTGAGGATCAACGGGAAGCACTGGCTCGCGAGGGAACTCGGCGAATGTTGTGCCAAGCCTTGAGCGAAGAGGTCGACGCATATTTGGGCCGGGGCCGGTACGAACGGACGGGAATCTATCGAGGCTACCGCAACGGCAGCACGCCCGTGATGCTTCCTGCCGACTCCGCACACTGCTGAAGGTCGAAACGGAGGTGCCGCTCCATACTCGGTATACCGTCGAAGATGTGCTGGAGCTGCCAGCTAGGTCACGGCAGATGAGTGGTCTCCGCACTGTGGTCGAGGGGGCGGTGAACCTCAACGCGACGTTTGTCGGCACGGCAGACTTGGCGCAACGACTCCCTCATGCCACGAAACGGATTTTCGGCATTGTGAGAACAAAGCCTGACGAAATGCGACAAGTATGTAGAATGACCCCTACGGGATTCGAACCCGTGTTGCCGGCGTGAAAAGCCGGTGTCCTAGGCCACTAGACGAAGGGGCCCCCTTTCGGGCCGACCTGGGCATGAGCCGCCCTGCCCTGGCTGTCCATGGACGCCAGAGTCGCGACAGTATACCCAGGTGGCCGGAAAACTGCAAATGGCTTGTGCCGCCCCAACTGCTCGGCGTGCGGCCCGCCGCGGGACTGCCGCTGGCGTCGGCCGGCGGGCAACCGGTGCTCCGGGGCCGGGATCACCGCACGGCGGCGGCGAGCCGGGTTGCGGCCGGGCCGCCCGGGGCCAGGCCGAATCGCCGGGAAGTATCGCCCGTGGGCTCGATGGTGATGGTCAGCCGGTCGGCGGGCAGGAGGTCTGCCACCCGGTCGGCCCACTCCACGATCACCGCGCCGGTACGGCACATTTCGTCGAAGCCGATGGCCTCCAGGTCGTCGCTGCCCCGCAGGCGATAGACGTCAATATGGTGGATGACCAGCGGATCGTCCGCCCGGGCCGCCTCGTACTCGTTGACGATGACGAACGTGGGGCTGTTTACCTGCCGCAGGTCGGCCACGCCCGCCCCGCCGGCGATCCCTTTGACCAGCGTGGTCTTGCCCGAGCCCAACGGACCGACCAGCGCGATCACGTCGCCGGCTTCCAATGCGCGGCCCAGGCGGCGGCCCAGGTCGTGCGTGAAAGCCAGGTCGGGAGAGTCGATCGCGAAAGCGTGGCTCATTTGAAGTGCTCGTAGCCGCGGGGTTCGAGCGGCTCCCGGCGGCCGTCAGGATGAACGATGGACAACGTCGGCTCGCCAAGCCGGCCCGGGGCCAGCCGGCCGATGGCAATGAGTCCGAACCGTTCGTTTTTCAGGGCCTCGGTGCCGGTCACCAGTAGCTCGAAATCCTCGCCGTCGTTCAAGGCATGCTCGAGCGCGGACTGGCCGTCGCTTGCCGCGAGTTGCCGTGCGGCATCGCTGATGACCGACTCGAGCGCGCTGGCGTCCAGTTCTGCCCGACAACCTGAAGCCAGGCACGCCCGGTACAGATCCATAGACAGGCCGTCGGACAGGTCCATCATGCCGTGCAGCCCGGGCTGGTGGACCAGTTGACTGGCCAGTTCCGTCCGCGGCGTGAAACTCAGGTGCTTGCCCAGGATGCTCCCACCCAGCGGCCCGCTCACGTAGACCAGGTCGCCCGGGCGAGCGTCACTGCGCCGCACCGGCCCGCGCACGGACATGGGCTCGGCAAGCATGGCCACGTCGATCACCAGCGGGCCGTGCCAACTATTGGTGTCGCCGCCCACGATGGAGCAACTGAACTCGTCGGCGACACCGGCCATGCCCTCGTAGAGCTTCTTGACGTCGTCCATGGACATCGACTCGGGCAACGCCACGCTCACCGTTGCCGCGCGCGGCGTGCAGCCCATGCCCGCGCAATCGCTGAGCGAGCAGGCGATGGCCTTGCGGCCGATCACGTCGTAGCCCTGCTCGCGCGTGTCGAAGTGCACGCCGTCCATCAGCATGTCCGCGGTCAGGGCCACGAGGTTGTCCTCGACGTCGATGACCGCCATGTCGTCGCCGATCCCGACCGGCACGCCGGCAGCGCTGCTCCCGAACCGGCTCCGCAGCCATTCCACTAATGCGTTCTCACCCTTGGGCATATCTGTGTTCCACACCAGGCGCTCGTCCCGGGAACCATGGATGCTTCGTCCGTTCGGCTCGCCTCAGGGATCGCGAACTCCCTGAGCTCGAGACGATCATGTGTTCTTGGCTAGATGTTCCTTCCAGAACTCGATCTGTTTGCGAGTCCATTCCGGACCAGCGCTGCCCTCGCTTCGATAGCGGGCGACCACGTTGTCGGCGCCCAGGAAATCGTAGACGTCCTGCTCGATCCGGTCGCAGGCGGCCTGGAAGGCTTCCAGCGTCAGGTCGCGCAACTCGCAGCCGGCCTGCTCGCACTGCGCGACCAATCTTCCGACGATCTGATGGGCCTGACGGAAGGGAACCTTCTTGCCGACCAGGTACTCGGCCAGCACCGTGGCGTCGGCGAAGCCGAACTGCGAGGCCACCCGCAGATGCTCGACGTTGAACGTCGTGTTGCGGACGACGGCGGCGGCGATCCGCAGCGAGTCACGCAGCGTGTCGTGACCGCTGAACAGGTGGATCTTGTCCTCCTGGAGGTCGCGGTTGTACGCCTGGGGCAGGCCCTTGGTCAGCGTGAGCATGCCCGTGAGGGCGCCATAGATGCGTCCGGTCTTGCCGCGGATCAGCTCGAGCACGTCGGGGTTGCGTTTCTGGGGCATCATCGACGAGCCCGTGCAGAACGCGTCGGCGATGCGGATGAACTGGAACTCGGTGGAAGTATAGAGGATCCAGTCCTCGGCCAGCCTCGACAGGTGCACGGCGCACATGGCGGCGGCGGAGAGAAACTCGGTGATGAAATCGCGGTCGCCGGTTCCGTCGATGCTATTGCGGCTGACGTCGGCAAAGCCCAAGCGACGGGCCACGCTCCGCCGGTCGATGGGCAGCGTCGAGCCCGCCAGCGCGCCCGATCCGAGCGGGCAGATGTTCACCCGCTTGCGAGCGTCGGCGAACCGCTCGCGATCGCGCTCGAATTCTTCGACGTACGCCAGCAGATAGGCCCCCACCGTGATCGGCTGAGCCCGCTGCATGTGGGTATACGACGGCATGACCGCCTCAGCGTACTGCTCGGCCGAAGCGACCAGCGCCACCTGAAGGTCGGCCAGCAACGGCAGGATGTCCAGGTCGATCGCGTCGCGGGTGTACAGCCGCAGATCGAGGGCCACCTGGTCGTTTCGCGAGCGGGCGGTGTGCAGCCGCTTGCCGGGCTCGCCGATCCGCTCGATCAGCGCGCCTTCGACGGCCATGTGGATGTCTTCGCAGGCGGTGTCCCACTTGAACCGCCCCGCCTCGATGTCCTCGCCGATGGCCAGCAGCCCGCGCTTGATCGCCTGGGCGTCCGACTTGGCGATCAGACCCACTTCGGCCAGCATCTCGGCGTGGGCGATGCTTCCGGCGATGTCATACTTCCACAGCCGCCGATCGAACGAGAGACTCTCGACGAAGCTCTCCGTCAGAGCGTCGGCCGACTGCGAAAACCGGGCCTGCCAGCTTTTTTGCTTCTCCGCCATCTTTTTGCGCGTCCCAACTCTGCTCCGTTCCGGCGGCGAGCCCCGCTCGAGACGTGTGGTGCAGGCTTCCATCCTGCCTGTGCAGGCGGCATGCCTGCATGACGACCACCACTTCTTCCGCCTCGCTGACCCGGGATGCGTGGCCGCGTGCTCGGGACCCGCGGGTTCGGCTCAGACACGGAATTCGGCGATGTTATGGCCGGTGTTACGAATGGTCAACGGTCGAAGCCTGGGCTGATGAGACGATGGATCGCGGCCTGCAAAGCCGGCGGGATTGAACGAGATGTGTTTGTATCGGCGGCACGACGGCCAACGGTCAGAACAGCACCGCCGCCGAGGCAGGCGGGTATAATAGTGCGAATGCCTTCGGATCGCGACCGAACTTCCCCGACACCGATCTCCAAGCCGCCCCCATTCCGTTGGGCGTTGCACCGGCATCATTGCTTCGCGGCGCGGGCATGGCGCGGGGTGCTGGCGCTCGTGCTGGGAGTCTCGGTCTGCCCTCTGCTCGGTGCGCCGCCACCGGCGACCGCTCCGGCCGACACCCCGCCACCGGCCGAACGACGCACTGCCGGGACACGAGCCGCCCCCCTGCCGGTCGACGAGGCTCAGGAGCAGGCTCTCCTGGCCTTGGCCGGCGAGGGTTTTCGCATCTACCGGACCGCCCACTTTCTGGTGGCCTACGACACGCCTCGGAGCATGGTCGAGTCGCTATCAGCCCGGCTCGAGCTGACATACGATTCGGTCACGCGGTTCTGTCAAAACAGCGGCTTTCCCGTCCGTCCCCTTAACCGTCGGCTGGAGGTGATCTTCTTCGACCAGGCGGCGGATTACACCCGGTACGCCAATCGCTTCAGATTCAACTCCCGCGGCACGTACGGTTTTTATCTCGAGCGGACCAACCGCGCGGCATTCTTCAACGTCCACAATGACCCCGAGGTCCGCAAGTTGCACGCCGGGATCGAGGCGGCACGCGACAGCGTCGTCCGAATGGAGGAGACGGTCAAATCGCTGCGCGGCAATGCGGCCTACGTGGACGTGACCTACAGCGACGGCCGGCAGGTCCGGTTGACCCGAAGTCAGGCCAAGCAAGAGGTCGAGGCGCTGCGCAAGAAGATCAAGCGGCTCGACGCCCGGCGGCAAGCGTATTGCGATCGCATCAACCAAACCGTCGTCCAGCATGAGGTGGCCCACCAGACGCTGTACAACACGGGCGTCCATGCGCGAAACGCTTTCAACCCCAAATGGGTGGTTGAAGGCCTGGCCTGCATGTTCGAGAATCCTCCGGGCGCAGCGGGTGGCGGGCTATCGGCCGTGAATCAGTCGCGGCTCGAGGATTTCCGCCGAGCCGTCGCGGGCGACTCCGGCCAGACCGCGCTCAACACGCGCATGTACCGGGAGGCCGTTGCAGATGGCCGCATCACCGCCCTGGAAGACCTGGTGCGCAATCCCGAATTATTCAACGAGCGCGGCGAAGACGGCGCGAAGCACTACGCAGCGGCCTGGGCGTTGCTGCACTATCTGCACCGGACGCAGAACAAGGCCCTGGCTGCCTATCTGCGGGAAATCGCCAGCCGACCGCCGGGAACCATGCCGGATCCGGACGCAGAGCAGGAGCTATTCGAAAAGCATTTCGGCCCACTCGATGACGCCTTCGTCGTCCGATTCAGCCGCTACATCCTCTCGCTGCCCTATCGACCGCCCAATTGATCAGCGCTCAGCTCTCAGCTGTCAGATCTCAGCCAAACTTGGGCGACCGAGCAGCCCGACGCTCCCCACTTTCGCCGTCCAACCACCGGGGTATAATGGGCACAGTCTGACTGGTCGAAAGGAGCCGATGATGGCCAGCCGCTGGCTGCGAAAGCGTTTGCTGTTCCTGCTGTGCAGCACGATTCTTCTCGGCGTGAACTGTCCGCCAATGGTGGTCGATTCGTTCAAGACGGGCATCACCCGCTGGGTGAGCGGCGCGGTCAGCACCATCGACCTGACGGATTACACCGATCTGATCCTCGGTCAGATTGTCGGCAATCCCAGGCCGGGTGTGTGATCTAGAGCCAGCGCGGCTACCCTTCCAGGCCCGCCGGATAGAACAATCTCTCTTACCTTTCGAGCAGAGCGAGCGCACGCTGGAGTACGCGTTCAGCATGCGACGACGCTGGAACGTGCACCACAGGATGCGCGTACTACATATCGGACCCGGTTTGTACGGTCGAGGTCAGAACAAGCCGCTGATCCGCCCGTGCTCGTCGATGTCCATGTCCATGGCGGAAGGATGACGACCAAACGCGGGCATGGTCTGGATGGTCCCCACCAGCGGCGTCAGGAAGCCCGCCCCACCCATGAGGCGAACGTCACGCACGGGCAGTTTGAAGCCGGTCGGGCGGCCGCGGGCGTTGGGGTCGTGTGAGAACGAATACTGCGTCTTGGACATGCAAATGGGCAGATGGTCGAACCCCAGCCGCGTGAACGTTTCGATCGCCCGGTTGGCGGCGGGCTCGTAGACCACGCCGTCGGCCCCATAGATCTCGGTCGCGATGGTCTCGATCATCTTCTTGATGGGCCACGACGTGTCGTACAGGAAACGGAAAGGCTGCGGTTTGGGCGCGGCGGCCGCCCGGACCACCGCCTCGGCCAGCGCTGCGGCGCCCGCTCCCCCGCCAGTGTGGGCTTCGCTGATGGCCACGTCGAACGCCCCGGCCTGCCGGGCCGAATCCGCAACCGCCTTGATCTCGTCCTCGCTGTCGGTGGGGAACCGGTTGATGGCCACCACCACCGGCAGATTGAACTTGGCAATGTTCTCCAGGTGCTTGTGCATGTTCGGCACGCCGGCGAGGACAGCCTCGACGCTCGGCTCAAAGATCGTCGGATCGATGGGCCGTCCTGGCACGACCTTGTAGCGGTTGCTGTGGGCCTTGAGCGCCCGTACGGTCACCACCAGTACCGCCGCGTCCGGCACCTTGCCCGAGGTGCGACACTTGATGTGGCAGAACTTTTCGAAGCCCATGTCGGCCCCGAATCCCGCCTCGGTCACCACATAATCCGCGCAGCGCAGCGCGATCTCGTCGGCGAGCACCGAGCTGTTGCCGTGGGCGATGTTCGCGAACGGCCCGCAGTGCACGAATGCCGGCACATGCTCGACCGTCTGCAGGAGGTTGGGCATGAGGGCGTCTTTCAGGAGGATGGCCATCGCCCCCGCCGCCTTGATGTCTTCGGCGAACACGGGCAGATCCAAGCTAGTGTAACCGATGACGATGCGTCCGAGCCGCTTGCGCAGGTCACTCAGTGATTGCGACAGCGCGAGCACGGCCATCACTTCGCTGGCTGAGGTGAGGTCGAAGCCGCTCTCGCGAGGGAAGCCGTGGCCGCCCAGACCAATGACGATGTCGCGCAAGGCGGCATCGTTCATGTCCACGCAGCGACGCCAGGTGACCTTCATGGGGTCGAGCCGGCCCGGGTTGCCCTTGATGAGCAGCGTGTCGATCATGGCACTGAGCAACGCGTGCGCACTGGACACCGCGTGCATGTCGCCGGTGAGATGGAGGTTGAGATCCTCCATGGGCAACACCTGCGAGAATCCCCCGCCGGCCGCTCCGCCCTTGATGCCGAACACGGGCCCCATCGAGGGCTGACGAATGCAGCAGGCCGCCCGGTGGCCGATGTGCTGAAGGCCCTGGGCCAGACCGATGGTGGTCACCGTCTTGCCCTCGCCCAGTGGCGTGGGGTTAATCCCGGTCACCACGATGTACTTGCCGAATCGGCGATTTTCATCGCGTGAGCCGCCGTCCAGCCGCTGGATGCAGTCCAGCCGGATCTTGGCCTTGTATCGGCCGTAGGGCTCAACCTCCGACTCGAGCAGACCGAGCCGTTGCGCGATTTCGTAGATGGGCTCGAGCTTGGCCCGTTGTGCGATTTGAAGGTCCGATTCCATGTGTATCGTCAACTACGGCATTCGCCGGCTCGATGTGGCGGCGATCGACCTCCCGGCTCCGCAAGTCGCGGCAACGTGGCCGGCACAGAAGATCAACTGCCCGGATCCGGAGTTGCGGCCTGCGTTGCCGGCGCCGGCTGCGGTACGAATTGCCCGGCCGGTGCTTGCGTAGTCACGTTCACCACTCGCCAGAAGGATTTGCCTCCCGCCTGTTGTTGTGCGAGATCGACGGCGATCGTTCCTGTATCGGCAGACTGAGCCGGCGAGTAAAGTACCCGCGATGTTCCGCTGTCGGGACCGGCCGTCGGCTGCATCCGAGCGGGATCGAACGCCGGCGCATCGCCCGTCGCCGCCAGCGGCGCGACCAGTGCCGCCCAGCCTAACACCGTTTGCGTCAGAGCCTGATCCGTCGCGTCGCTTGCCTCGCTCGGCTGCCGGCCGACAGCGGCTCTCTGAGGGATGGCCAGGTTGAAGACGCGGTACATGGCCGAGGCCCGCACATCTTTGGCACCGGCCTTCTCAGCGGCGGCCATCTCGCCCAGCGATCGCAGCACGGCCGAGGCCACCTGGGCTGGAGTGGCCGACTCGTCGAGCGTCATGTCGTATGCCTGGACCACATGAGCCTGCGTCGGGGCTCGAAAGCGTCGGCCCAGGAACTGCACTCGCGACACGCGCCAGTACTCCGGTCCGCCTGCCTCGGCTTTCTCGCGGCTGAGCTCGATACTGATCGTCGCGGTTTCGGTCTTGCCCGGATCGGTCTGAGCCGGATCGTGCGCGACGGGCAAGTAGACGTGGGCGGTCTGGCCGTCGGGGGTTACGGTCGCCCAGGACTCGCGGACGAAGGTCTGCAAATCCATGTCGGCGAAGCTTGCCACGTAATGCCCCACGATGGGCGCCCAATAATGAACCGTCTTGAAAATCCTGCGGTCGCGATCCTCGCCGAGACTCTGTTTGTTCAGACCGGGGTTGAGCTGGTTGGCCACGCCCACGAGCCGCTCTTCGATCTTGTTCGGAGCGGCTACGGCCACGGTCAACGCCTGGGCCTTCCTCTGGGCGTCGACGTCTTTGGCTCGGGCGGCCGCGTAGTCGTCGGCGATCGACCGGAGCAGCACCCATGCCACCTGCTGCGGCGAAGCGTCCGGTCCCAGCGTCACGCCGTACGCCTCGACCGTCTTGACCTGCGCTTTGGGGATGTCGGCTTCGGCCGGGCCGCTGCAACCGTTCATCGTTCCCAGCCCGGCCAGCATGCCGGCAAGCATCAGCAGGCCCGTCAGGCCACGGCCACCGCCTCCGGCGAAGACCCGTTTTGAGAGTGTCGTTGTTGCCATAGGTCCGAGGAGTCTAGCACAATCCCGGAGGCTTGCAAACGCTTGCCGCTATGGAGCTTGCCCGTTAAACTCGAAGTTGATGGGTGAGACCAACAAGAACCTCTGGGCCCCTTGGCGGCTGGAGTACGTCAAGAGTCTGTCCGGCGAGAGCTCCGACGGTTGCTTTCTCTGTCGCTACGCGGAAACGCCGGAGAAGGACCGCGACAATCTGGTCATCTGGCGAACCGACCGGTGCTTTGCCCTGTTCAACCGCTTTCCCTACGCCAACGGCCACCTGCTGATCGCCCCGCTGGCCCACCGCCCCGAACTGCACGACCTGGACGAGCCCACGCTACACGAACTGATCTGCCTGACCCGGGATGCCCAGCGACTGGTTCGGGCGGCGACGGGGTGCCACGGGTCGAATGTGGGCATGAACTTCGGCAAGTGTGCCGGGGCCGGCCTGCCCGGGCACCTGCACATGCACGTCGTGCCGCGCTGGGAGGGCGACATCAACTTCATGTCCGTGCTCTCGGACACCCGCGTCATTCCCCAGAGCTTCGAGGCGCTTCGCGAGGCCATGGCCGAGGCCATCGGCCAGCTGGGGCTGCCGCCGCTTCGCGGCTAATGCGACAGACGAACGGTGATCACCCACACGTGCGACGAAACTCCGAGTCTCATTCGCCATTCGGCCCCCAGCTGATAGCCGACAGCTGACAGCTGATAGCTCCATAGCTCATAACCCCTCGAGCTGTGCCAGATATATGGCGGTTGTGCCCTCGTGCGACGAGTAGTAGCTCATCCACAACTGGTCGTCCACGATGAGGAATGACGGGTAGCTGTTGTCGCCGCCACTGGGGAACTCGAGCACGGGCTCGATGGTGCCCAGCTCGAAGTCCACGCGGGCGAGGACGGTCTTGGTCCCGCCGATCATCCAGCGCCCGCCGGCATACCACTGCCCGTTAAACTCGACCAGATCGGGTCCGCCCAGGTGAAAGCCGCTGTCTCGCCAGGTCCATTGGGTGTACGGTGGCGGGGCCGTGCCCAGGAGGGCCGTCCTCGTGCCTCCGTCGCGACGGTGGATGCAGCGGGCGAGGCCGCCGCTGTCGAAGCGGATGGTGGCCTCGGTCAGCCCAGGGTACTCGCTGAACGTGGCAATCGTCTGGTAGTTCACGCCGTCGGTGGTCCGCTGCAGCCGCGACAACCACGTATCACCGTCTTTGTTCGGGTCGCCGCTGCCATAGCTGATCCCATAGCCGGCGCCGTCGATCCACGTCACCCGCCAGAGCCATTCGTCGTCGCCGAGGACACGTTGCGGCGTCGTCCAGTTCACCCCGTCGTTCGAGAAGGCCACGAACGTCTGCAACGTCCTGTCATACTTCGGCGGCCACGTTCGGCGCCCGGCCACCATCATGAGCCGGCCATCGGGCATCACGCAGAGTTTGGCGTCGCGCAGATCGGCACCGGCCTCGGAAATTAACGCCGCGGATACCCACCGGTCGCCGTCGCGCCGGATCACGCGGATGGAAGCCTCCTCATCGATATGGTGCTTGCCTTCGCGGAACGCGCAGAACCACTGCCCCTTGTAGCGGACCAGGCTGGTGAACGCGCAGTGCGGAGCGGCGTCCCAGATCTTTTCGACCTTGGCGATCACGGGTTGCGCGGGCGGCTTATCCGCGAGCAGATCCTTGATGGCGGCCGTCATGTAGTGTTCGGCGAGCGGCGACAATATCGTCGAGGTCGGCTCATAGCCGCCGTCTCGGTACGCCTGTTCGTTACAGATGTAGCCCGTGAAGTCGTCGCCATAACCTGCCACCGCCACGAACTCATCAGGCCGGCATTTCTGGGCGAGGATCTGGTACTGCACGAAGGGCTCGCCGGGCAGATGAATCACGTGCACGGAACCGATGGACATGCGGGTAAAGTCGATCGGACGATTGGTAGCCATGCGCTCGAGCGAGGCGAGATCGAGGGCGGCCTGGATGCGATCTTTAGCGGGATCCTTCACCTTCGCCTCGAGCGACTTGCGGTCGTAGCCCTCGTCGGTACGCCAGGGCAGTCGCACTGGCCGCACCCGCCAGTCGATGGGCTGCACGGGCTGCCGTTCGATGTGACGGATGGACTCGGCCATGGCTGCGTACATGCGGTCGGCCAGTTCGCGACGGCGTTCGGGCTTGCCGTCATTGTATTTGCCGGCAGTGATGTCGCCCGCACAACCGGTGAAGTAGATCTGCAGGACGCCTGTCTCTTTTTCCAGCCGTTCGCGGGCGATGCCGGGGAAATCCCACGTGACGCGGCCGTCGCCGTAGTAGCTTTGCGGATGCGTCGCGTAGTAGTGCATCTGGACGAGCGGTTGGTCGCCGTTGAAGAACGTGATCGTGCGCAGCCATGGATCGATAAAGCCTTCGGGGGCCGCCTGCAGCTTGGGATCACGCGTCGTGCTGTAGCGTACGCCGAGCGTGCCGTCGGGCAGCTGTACGCGGCGATTGGATGCCACTTTTTCGACCTTCGCTTTGCTCGTTCCCACGTGCGTGACGGCCACCGGCTCGCTCGCCGCGCGAGCCGCCGCCGCCACTTTCTCGGCCGCGGCCTTCAGGAATTCGAGATCGGCGTGGACGGGCCCGTTGCAGACCGCGAGAATCTCCTGGGCTCGCGGATCGGTGTTGGGTGCGTTGTGTTGGTGCACGCACTGGACGGCCACGCGAGCCGGCGGCGTGTCCACCGCCGCAGCGAGCTTATCGCGAAACAGGTCATACGCCCCGCCGCGAAGGAGGCACCAATCCAGCGCACACAGCACGTAAGTGCCGGTCTTGTCCTGGAGGATCACGCCTTTGGCCAGCAGCGGCTCGTCTACAGCCAGCACGGGCTTGATCCGGCCGGCGCACAGCGGACTGCCCAGCGGAGGTGTGACATCGCACGTGAACGTGCGCAACGTCAACCCAGACTCGGCCTTCGGCTGGGCCGATGCGATCTGTCCGTACAGTGCCAGACCGATTGTTGCGATCCACGTGCACGCAAAATGTTTCATCGTTCATCTCCTGGGACAGCTTGGACGTGCCGATGCCGTTTTCGCCCATGAGCGTCCAACGGCCGGGCCGGCTCAGTTTAGCACAGCCCCGTTGATCGCGCAAGCCGGTTGCAGGCGGCCGGGTCTGCGGGTAAATAAGTGCCATGACTTCAAATCGCTTTCGCATGGCATCGTGTCTGGTTCTGCTGCTCAGCCTGCCGGTCTGGGCCGAGTTTCCCGGCAGCAAGCCGTTTCCTGGCATCACCTACGAGGCCGAGACGCGATCGGATCCGCCTATGCGGTTGTTCGTGGTCAAGGTCGATCTGACCAACCCGGCGGTCTCGCTCCACGTGGCTCCGGGTGGACCCGACCCCGACGGCGACGGGGAATGGGAGACCACGCTCATGACGCCCACCAGCATCGCCGCTCGCGAGCGGTTCGACGTGGTGATCAACGGTGATTTCTTCGGGATTCGCAGAGACAAGGACGCCGGCTCGTCGCCGGGGTATCGCCGTGACGTGTGGGCGGGGGCGATCGGTCCGGCGACTTCCAACGGCAAGACGTGGTCGGTCAGCAAGAACAAGCGCCCGTGTCTGGTCGTCCGCAAGAACGGGCGCGTCAGTATCGAGATGGTGGACAGGCCTCCCGCCGATGCTCGGGAGGTCATCTCGGGTAACACCATGCTCGTCGAACGCGGCAAGGCCGTGCCACAAAACAACAAGGATCGCCATCCTCGCACGGTGGTCGGCCTGGACCGCGAAGGCAAGACGCTGACCATTCTCATCGTGGATGGCCGGCGCCCCGGCGTTTCTGTCGGCATGCGATACGAAGAGTTGGCCCAAGAGATGTTGCGTCTGGGCTGCTGGGACGCCGTGAATCTCGACGGCGGCGGTAGCACCGTCCTGGCCATGCGCAAGCCGGATTCGAGGGATTACGTCATCCTCAACACGCCGAGCGATGGCCGCGAGCGACCGGTGGCCAATGTGCTGGGCATTCGCGTCAAACCCTCGCGCTCAACCGCCCGCCGACGGTGAGCGCAGCCATCCCGGCCCGAGGAGCAGATGTCGTCAGCCATTCTTCCGCCCCGCAAGCGGCAGCGGTCCATAGCCGGGTGGTGTAAGCCCCCGGTAACGGCCGCCACACACAACCTCATTTCTCCATTTTAAGGGAGCTCCGACAGGGGCGACAGAACCAATGATACTAAGGCGGGCGAGACGCCCGCCCTCCGCGCGGATAAGGCTTCCTTGGAAATAGGTCTGGGAGGTTGCGCGACTTGCACCGAGATGCACGGATGCGACGGAGCTTGGAGGACACTCACGTGGGTTATCCATTGTCGCGCTGATGGCGCGATTCGCTAACCCTTTCCGGAAAGTCGTCATCCTCCGCATCGCGACCGCTATCATCGGTTGCGACAGGCAACGAAGTCCGCGGATAAGCAGGCGACCGCGAGTCGTTCGGTCCCAGCTTCTTGGATGACGTCGCGCCGAGAAGCGCTCCCGTTCGGGTTCGTGCATAAATGCGGCGGAATGAACATGCGCTTGGGCATCCCGCCCGCCGGTTTCGGTGGGGTGAAGCTGTTGGTTCTGGTTGCCCTGCCGCTCTGGGGCCAGGCAAGTTACGGATTCAAACGCGTCGTCGTGGATGCCAACGGTCCGGCCTGGTCCACAGTCTACGGCATGCACGTCAAAGCAGTCGGCGATCTCGACGGGAACGGCTACCCCGATCCGATCGTGGCCGCCAGCCTGGTCGGTGGCCCGCTGGTCTGGTACGCCGCGCCCGGCTGGACGAAGCACACAATATCGACACTGGGCGGCTGGAGCACGGATGCCAAAGTCGGCGATATCGACCAGGACGGCGACATGGACGTGGTCATCTCGTCGTGGTATCGGCCCGACTCCGGACTCGAATGGTTCGAAAACGGCGGCAACGGCACGACGTGGACGCGACATGTAATCGGCACGCCACGTGCCCACGATCTCGCCCTGGTGGACCTCGACGGTGACGGCGATCTGGACATCGTTGCCCGCGACCAGCTCGGCGACGGCAACAAACTGCAGTTGTGGCGGCAGGACTCGCCGCTGGTCTGGACACGGCGCACGCTGACCACGGGCGTGCCCGTCGGCGAAGGATTGGCCGTCGGCGACATGGACCAGGATCAGGACATCGACGTCGTCATCGGCGGGATCTGGTTCGAGAACACGCAGGATATTGTTGCCGGCCCGTGGATGGCTCACAGCTACACGGCGACCTGGACGCATCCTCACGCGAAGGTTGCCACGGCGGACATGAACGGCGACGGCAGACTCGACGTGGCGCTCGCCCCCAGCGAGCAGGCCGGCCAGACCTACCGAATCTCGTGGTTCGAAGCGCCCGCCAATCCGCTTTCTCCCAACTGGACAGAGCACGTGATCGATCCGGCTACCGACGGCGTCATGCACTCGCTGCAAGTGCGCGATTTCGACCGCGACGGCGACCTGGACGTGCTCACGGCCGAAATGCACCAGTCGGGCAACCCGGACGAGATTCGCTTGTACCTGCACCATCCGGAGCAGCCGCAAGGCGCCAAGTGGACGCGGCACGTCATCGGCAGCAACGGCGGCCATAACCTGCAGGTTGCCGACTTCGATGGCGACGGCTACGACGACTTCTTCGGGCCGAACTGGGCGGAGACGAGCGTGGTGGACGTGTGGATCAACCAGTTTCGACTGGATTTCAACGGCGACGATCACATCGACGCTCTGGACATCGAGGTCCTGGCCGCCTGCGGCACGGGGCCGAGCATCCCTTACGACATCGGCGCGCTGCCGGCCGGCTGCACCGTCGTCCCCGATGCCCAAGGGTACATCCCGCCCGATCTCGACCGCGACGGCGACGTGGACAGCGTCGACTTCGCCGCCCTGCAGCGGGAGCTGAGCCCGTATGATGAAACGAATGAAAGGCCTAGGCGATAAGTGCCATAATAAGGCCACTCAAGCCTCAGGCCTCAAGTCTCAGGCCTGCAAGTTGTCACTTCGTTCGGCGATCAGGCGCGGCCGGCCAGACGGGGCAGTTTTTCTGGATCTCGGCCAAAAGGTTCTTCAACTGGTTGGCCATGGCCTCGACTCGCTGCGGTTCGGATGCGGCCAGATCGTTCTTTTCACCGATGTCCTCGCGGAGGTTGTACAGCTCGTACTTGACCAACTTGGCTCGCTTGAGCGCCGCGATCGTGTCGGGATGGGCGGCGCCTTGCTTCAACGCATCGGGCGGTACATCCCAATGCGCGCAAAGCTTCCAGTCGCCTTCGCGGAGGGCCAGCTTCGGCTCGCTGAGCGCGACATGATAAAGCCAGAACAGCGGCTTTTCTCGCATGATGGGCTGACCGGCCACCAGCAGCGGCAGAAGACTGGCCCCGTCGAGCGGCCGATCCCGCGGCGGCTGGACGCCGGCGAGCGTACAGAACGTGGGCAGCAGATCGACCGAGCACACGGGTTCGTCACTGATCGTCCCCGCCGCAATGCGCCCGGGCCAGCGAATGATGCCCGGCACCCGAATGCCGCCCTCGTAGATGTGCAGCTTCATGCCTCGCAGCGGCCCTGGTGACCCGTAGCAGCGCGTCCCGCGGGGATAACGCTCGAGCGTCTCGGGGCCGTTGTCGGAGGTGAACAGCACGAAGGTGCGGTCGGCGAGGTTCAATTCGTCGAGAGCGGCCATCAACCGCCCCACCGCCGCGTCGATGTTGCTGACGTTGGCGTAATACTGCGCCCGGTTCGCGTTCTCGTCCGCATACTGGCTGACCAGCTCCATCGGCGAGGCGACGGGCTCGTGCGGCTCGTGGAAGCAGACGAACTGGAAGAACGGCTTGTCGGCGGGCTGATCGCGCAGCCAGGCGATGGCTTCATCGGTCACGACCTGGCAGGAGTACCCCTCGGTCGGGCCCACCGGCTTGCCGTTGCGGACGAAGTTGGTGGGGTTGTGGTGATCCGGGGCTGCGTTGTTCTGCGTGCTGAACCAGTGATCGAATCCGTGGTCGTTCGGCTGCGGCTGGTCGGCTCGGTTGAACATGCCGTTGCAGTGCCATTTCCCCACGTGGCACGTCGCGTAACCGGCCTGTTTGAGCAGCTGGGCGAGCGTGATCTCGTTGCGGCCCATGTGCATGGGCGAGTTGCCGGGGATCCAGTCGTACACGCCGAAGCGGTTGGGATTACGGCCGGTGAGCAGGCCGGCCCGCGAGGGCGAGCAGACGGGGGCCGCCGAGTAGCAGGATGTGAGCCGCATCCCCTGGGCGGCCAGACGATCCAGATGCGGCGTGCGAATGACAGGATGGCCGTAGCAGGCCAAATCGCCGTAGCCCAGATCGTCGCAAAGGATGACCAGGATGTTCGGGCGCGCCCAGTGAGCCGCATCACCCGGCAGGGCCGCCGCACTCATCAGCGACAGGAGCATGAGCGGGCTGGTCATGAAGGGCCTCCTTTCGGGCAGCGGGCATCTTGCCCGCCTTTGATCCGCGCGTGTCTATCATGACGCACGCTGCCAGCGTGGACGGGCAGGCAGGATGCCTGCACCACAATGCCACCGCTCTCGAGACGCCCGCCCCCTTCCAATCTGAAACCGACTACTCCTTGTCCAGCGGTTTCACCCGCAGGTTGCGGAACGCCACCGGGCCGTGATCGCCCTGAAGCATGATGGGACCGCGCGGCTTCTCGACGCCGGTGAGGCCGCCGCGGGTCGGGCCGTTGAGCGAAACATTCTCATGGATGAGTTTGCCGTTGTGCCGCACGCTGACGAAACGAGCGTTCTCGATCTTCTTGCCGGTCACGTCAAACCGGGGGGCTCGGAACACCACGTCGAAGCTCTGCCACTGCCCCGGAGCGCGAGCCGCGTTCACGCGCGGCGGGTGGCCTTCGACGTTCTGCTCGTTGATCCAGCGGGCATAGATGCCGCCGGCGTCGCTGAAGGTCACCTTGTCCTTGCCATAGCTGTCGAGAATCTGGATCTCGTACTCGCCCATGAAGTACACGCCCGAGTTGGAGCCCTCGGGGACGACCCACTCGACGTGAAGCTCGCAGTCGCCGAATTCCTGGACGGAGATGATGTCGCAGGTCTTTCCGGTCGGGCCGTTGACGAGGATGCCCGTTCCGGGGGTGATGATGAACTGCCGGGAATTGTCGGGATCGACGCTGACGGCCGCGGCCGATTGCCACGCATTGCCCAGCCGATCTTCGTGGCGGGTGGTCCAGCCAGTGAGATCCTGACCGTTGAACAGTTTGATCCCGCCGCCAGCGGTGCCGCTGCAACCGGTGGAAATCGCCAGCAAACCGACCGTCATCGCCCATGCCCCCATCCGACTCCAACTTTGCCGTGTCATTCGCTCGCTCCTTCTCATCACGGGGTGATTGACGCTGGCGCAAAGCGTAATCGCACCCGCGCGGCGCGCCAAGTGGTATGGCGGCAGCATCAAGCACGATCTCGTTCATGCGACCGGTCGAGCAGTTCACTCGAACCGCGTCTCGAGCAGCACGACGGATTTGTCGCCGCGATAGCGCACTTCGACCGACCGGGTTTGCCCCGCTAGATCACACGACAACGGAAGCGTCTTGCCGGCCGGGATGGTGAAGGACTGCTTGCGGCCGTTGACCTGGATCTCCAGATTCGCGTCACGCGACGAGGGGTTCTCCGCAACGGTGATCATCACGCGCTTGCCCGGCGGTAGCGATGCGTGGAAAAAGCCCGAGCCCACGGGTGAATTCGGGTTTTCTTCGCGCGTGGACGTGCCCGTGTTGTAGGTGTACGGGCCGTAGGG
The DNA here is from genome assembly GCA_029550525.1 of Planctomycetota bacterium. Classification (GTDB taxonomy): domain Bacteria; phylum Planctomycetota; class Phycisphaerae; order UBA1845; family PWPN01; genus JACQVT01. Next base: position 20,793 of record JAKPHF010000070.1, on the reverse strand, counting down.
TCGCCGGCCGATGGCAACGTACTGATGGCCCGGCAGAATGTTCCACGCGCCTTCGTTGTCGCGCATCGGCTTGGCATTCGGATCGGTGGGCGGACGGACCCATCGGCAGTTCACGACGAGGCCGTTGAGCGGTCCGGTGATGACCCCCTTCTCCGTGCCGTAGCGTCCCCATTGGATCGGCTCGGTGATCAGCGGATGCAGCGGATGTTCGTCCGCCGCCAGGTACGACACGAGGTTGCACAGCAGCCGGTCGGCGACCGGATCGAGACCCGCGCGGGCGACCAGGTCGAAGCTGGTCATCACGACTGAGCCCTGGCCGTCGAACATCTCACACAACGCGACGCCCTCCAGACCACGATCGTAGTTGGCGAGAACGGCCACACGAGCAAGGTCTTCGGCCCGCGTCAGCTTGAAGCCACGGGTGACCGGGTAGATAGCGGGGAAACCGCTCTTGGTCTGATCCCAGTCGGTGTAGTCGGACCAGATGCGAAAACGCGTGCGGTCCAGGCCGGCGAACACGGGGTGATCGGGCCGCTCGACGTTCACGTACATCTGGTCGCGGGTCGGGCGATGCTTCGGGTAGTACTCGGGGCTGTTGGCCGTACCGGCGAGCATTTGGATGCGAGCCGGCAGCCAATCGGGACGGAATCGCTTGGCGTCCTGGCCGAGGAGCAGGACGCGTCCGCCGGCGCGCACGAACGTGCTCAGATCCAATCCGTCTGCGGCTTGCTCCCCGACGATCAAGCTCGCGCCAGGCGGGAGCTTCGCCAGGTCGCGGACGGACCTGGTCGGCACACCAAGCTTCCGCAATGCGCGTGCGGTCGCGCCCTGAGGATCATACAGGTAGCAGTTGGCCGGCAGCCCTTCCTTCAACGCATCGCGCCACTCCCGGCCGGCCACGAAGACCGACGTCTCGTTTCGGGATACAACCGTGTCGCCCACGGTCAGCGTGCCGGTCAATCGGTAGTCACCGGTGGGCAGATCATCCGGAATACGCAGCGAGAGCCGTCGTTTGGCGTGGCCGAAGTAGGGAACGGCCGGCAGCGTCTCGGTCGCCGAAGCGCGCGGACGGCCATCGGCCGAGACAAGCCGGGCTTCCAGCCGGGCAGTTTGCAGTGTCGAATAGTCTTCGGCATCGTTGATGACGTGAGCCCAAGGTTCGATCGTAGTCCCGGCGTACACCTGCGTTTGCCACAACTCCCAGGCCAGGAGCACGGGTTGATACGCGGTGGCCATGGTGTCGGCCACCGGTTTGGCTTGCATCTGCTCGAACCGAGAGATGCCGTCCCAGTGGTAGAAGAGAATCGTGAAGGGCATCAGACCGGCCAGACGCGGGTTGACTTCTCGCAGCGTTCGGAACGATTCGCACGCTCGCTGAGCCATGAACGCCTGGTAGGCCAGGGCATCGGCCGCCTGACTGCTGGAGTGGCCCGTCCAGTGAAGCTGAGCTCCGAGTTGCTTGCGGAAGGTCAGATTGAACTCGCCCAGTGTGCTGGTGAACGAACCTACGCACTCGCTGAACGTGAACGGCTGGATCGCCCCCGGCTCACCGAAGATCTCGTGTGCTCGGCGCAGGTTGTAGTACGTCAGGAACGAGTTGTAGTACCAGCCCCAGTAGCGATGCACGTCGTTGATATCGCCCTGCTTGCCCTCGCCATAGCCCGCGTTGCCGATGTACAGGCGGGTGGCGTCCCACTGCTTGAGGCGTGCGCAGGCTTCGGTGAGAAACGCGTGCCAGGTCTCGCCCCGCCGGCCCTGGTACGGCAACTCGTTGGAGAGAATGTAGATGATCACCGCCGGATGGCGGGCGTAAGTCTCGAAAACCTCGCGGTATGCCGCCACGGAGGCGTCGATATCCTGTGGCGGCTCGTCCTTGGTGCTTCCGCGGGATTTCTGCCCCGTCGGCGGAGCGCCGTAGCAGCCCTGGTAGACGAGCATGCCGAACTCATCGCACGCGTCGAACCAGTGCTGCGTTCGCGGATCGACCACGAATTCGAAATTCATGCGAATGCAGTTGAAGTTCTTCGAACGCATGAACCGGACGTAGTCGCGGGCGAACTCGCGAGTGAAGGCGACCGCATCAGGTACGCCGCGGCCCGGCGGATTGATGGCCAGACCGCGGAGGAAGATGGGCTTGCCGTTCAGTAGGATCTGGCCGTCGCGGCTTTCCACCGTGCGAAAGCCCGTGCGCTGCGTCAGGCGGCTGGCTTCGCCTTTGCCGTCGCCGACGGTGAGGTGAACGTCGTAGAGCGTCGGTGAGCCAGGGCTCCATAGTTCGGGCTTCAATCCCTGGATCGTACGCTCCAGCGTGACCGGCCGGCCGGCGGACAGATCGACGCGTCCCAGCGTGCCTTGCCAGAGCGTCGGCCCATTGTTCATCGCCTGGATGTGTGCTTTCACTTCGACGGCCGACTCCGTTTTCGGCGAAGCCAGCGTTACTTGAACACGAAGTGTGTCGGCAGTCGGAAACAGGACGGCTTTTTCGATCGTGCCGGCCACGGCCATCGGGCATAGAAAGCCGGCTGCAACAAGGACTCTGTAGTGCATGCGTGTCTCCCAAGATCGAATCAGCAATGAAACGAGATCTTGCCTGCTCGGGGGCGGGCGTCCTGCCCGCCTTTTCTCCTGCTCCGGTTGGTCAGGTTTTTCGCCCCGCAGGGGCGGGGGGTAGTAGCCGGCGGTGCGAGCCGCCGGACGATCGTCGGCGCTCACTGCCCGCATTCGAATTCCACCGGTTTGTTCGGTCCCTCCATGCAGGCCGTGAACACCGCCACGTCGAGCTGATCGACGAAGCCGTCGCCGGTCAGATCGGCTCTCGTACAGGGCGGCCGGACGGGCTGAGCCAGTTCGGTGTAGCAGACCTGCAGGAAGGCGAAGTCGTCCAGATCCACGTCCATGTCGCGGTCGAAATCGGCCGCCGGGCCGGCTGACTCGGGGAATACCATCAGAACGGGCGGTGCGGCGGTCGTATCCTCTTTCGACGCGATGCGCAGGAAATTCACGTCATCCACGTCGCCATCGAAGCGCACTTCCCGCGCGATCAGGAAGCTCACTTTCCGGTCGGGATGCCCTTGCACAAACCGGGTCACGTCCAGCATCAATTCCGCAGGCTCGGCATCGGCGGACAGATGACCGACCATGTGAGCGGAGCCGCCCGCATCAAGAATGAAGTTGTCGGAGATCTCGTCGATGATGCCCGATCCGTCGGCGCCCAATGCCGGACCGAGATTGGGCAGCGCGTTCCAGGTCACGGTCTGCTCGTTCCAGTTGTCGTGGTCGATGCCGTATACGTGAGCGATTACCACGCCGTTCCCGCCCGGGTTCTCGCCGGTCACGCGGAGGAAAGCCCGCTTCACCGACTCGGGCTGGATCAGGCCCAAATCGAACTGAATCACGCTGACGTTCCGGGCGGCCGGATTGCTTCGATTGGATTTCACCCACAGATTCGGGCTCGTGCCGTAGTTCGAGTTGGCGTTCGTCCCCGCCTTGACCATGGCGTCGTGGATCGCCGGCAGCGTCACGTAGGTCGGTGCCGTCGCGACGGGAATAGTGATGAGCAGCACGCTGGCGGGACGTTGCGTGATCCGCAGAATCTGCGATTCGGGAACGACGGGCAAGCCCACCGTTTCGCCGTGGAAGCGTGCGCTGACTTCCTCGACACTGACCATGGTGCCGGGAGGCACGCGCCAGGGGCCCACGTCGATGCTCAGTTCCACGCTGGAGCTTTCGTCAACGTTGGTCGAGAACAGGTAGAACACCCGGCCGTCCTCGCTCCGGCAGGCGGCCAGACGCAATTGACTGGCGCCGGGCCCGGTCGGCGACGGCGGCCTCAGCAACGGGACGGCCCCGCGAAACGCCCGCGCGAACAACCGGATCACCTCGCCCGCCTTGGTTACGCCGCCGATGTTATACGGCGCGCGATTGTTGGCCACGTAATGGACGCCGTTCTTCTTCACGCTGCCGTCGTCCGAGTTGTCGGTCTGGCTGAACTTGAACACGTACAGTTCATCAGGCTGCTGGTTGGCCAACTCAGAGAGGATCGAGCCCATCCGAGTGAGCTTCGAGGGCGTGTCGAGCGTCTCGGGCATGCTTTTGAACACCGCTGCCGTATGCACGTTGAACTCGGTCAGGGCCATCTTGATGTATTCGCCGCCCGATTCGTTGGCCACGCCCGTACGGATCGACACGAAATCGCTCGCAAACGCCGGACCGGTCATGTTGTAGGCCTGATACGCGTAGGTGTGGAAGAGGTTGAAGCCGGGCACGAGTTGGCCGGTGTAGTCGCGGTGGCGGTTGCGCACCACCATCTGGCCCCAGCCGACGATATCGTCCCGCGGATCGCCGCCGGGGTTGGCTCGGAACTTGGCGTAGCCGCCGGCACTCACCGGCGCTTGCACCTCCGCGGTCAGTGCCGTGCCGAACAAGCGGTTGACGTCCTCCACGGCGCATTGGATGGCATCAGAGGCGAACTGCAGACGTTGCAGATACACGTCCTGCGTCAGCGTGGGATGGCTGGAGTGATCCGGCTCGTTGAACATATGGAATCGTTGAACGCCGTAGTATCGTGCCAGGTAAAACGCCTGAGCGTAAGTATGCTGCCAGTGCTCCCACCGGTCGGCCCAGCCCTGCGGCGTGGACGGATCACGCCATGGGTAGGACACTTCAGAACGGACGATCGCCACGTTGAACGTGACGCCTAACTGCGTCAGACGTTCGAGCGTGTGCGCCAGGTACATGTTGTTGCCGGTGACTCGCTGCGAAGCGTAACGGTTGGCAAAGAACGACCAGTTGACGAACGTTGGATTGAGCGGATCGGCCCGCAGCGCCGATCGACGGGCCTGGAAGGAAGCGAGGTCGGTCACGCCGTCGCCCCACGGCGGCAGGTCATCGGTCGAGGCCGGCTCGACCACCGAAGAGTTGGACCACATGCGAGCGGCGTTCACGCCGGAGTAGGCCCACCAATCAGCCGTGTTGCTACCGGGGAAAAAGTGACCCAGGTTGTATCCCACTCGATCCGGCGTGCGCCCGATCACCTGGTCGAAGACGGTAATCGTCGCGGTCGTATCGGCTCGCACCAGGCCGGCAGCCCATCCGACCGACAAGACTGTCAAGAGACGATAGTGCAGCTCGAATGACATGGGCATTCCCCCACTGATGACAGACTGCATTGTATCCGATGGATGACGCTCGTCGATGGTTTTTTCGGGTGCGAAACGTCGACCGAAAAGGATCTCAATCGCAGTACGCAGTTTCTCATTGTTGCCGACGAGGCGCTTCCTGTATGATGACTAAGGAAGCGGTACTGTCGCCTAAATGGCCCCGGCCGCGACACACCGTTTTCGGCTCGCACGGCCGGAAACGTACAAATCAGGCCTGTTTCACCACGGGCCATCTCACGTATCGGGAGGAGAAAGTGATGTCGATCACGTCCAGAACTTGTGCGGTCGTCTGTGCCGCTATGACGGTGTGCTGGTCGAGCGGCTTGTTTGCCGCGGCTATTCCGTATAACGCGCCGGGCGACGTCTACACGCAGAACTTCGACATGCTGCCCAACGCACCGGAAAACACCAGCCTTCAGGACACCAATCCCTGGGTACAGGATGTCACGCTGACCGACTGGCAGATCTGGCACAGCAACTTTGCGTCCCCTGAGGGAGGTGCCGACGGGCATCAACGCTTCCGCATCGGCCGCGGGAACTCGGGCACGGGTTCGATGTACAGCTTCGGCAGTTCCGGCAGCACCGATCGGGCCCTGGGTTGCGTGTCCTCGAGCGTGATCGGCCAGGGGCGATGGGGTACGCGATTCGTCAACAACACGGGGATTACGCTCACCGAGTTCACGTTGAGCTACGTCGGCGAGCAGTGGCGCGACGGCGGGGCCGCCGGTGGATCGGCCGCGCAGACGATCGTGTTCGGCTATAGCTTTGACGCTACCGACGTTGGGCACGGAACGTTCATCAACGTTCCGGAGCTGAACTTCACCAGTCCGGTGTTCGGCGCTGCAAGCGGAGTTGCGTTGGACGGCAACGCCGCCGCCAACCGGACGCTCATTTCGTTTACGGTTACCGGCCTGGAGTGGCTGCCCGGAACCGAATTGTGGATCCGTTGGAACGACCCCGATCATGACGGAAACGATCACGCTCTGGCCGTTGACGACTTGAGCTTCTCGGCGGTGCCGGAGCCGGCTACGCTCGGGTTGCTCGGACTGGCCGTCGCCGGGCTGCTGATCCGCCGGCGGTAACGAGCTGCGGCCGGGATTGCTCGTCCGTTCGATCGCGCCGGCAAGCTGCCCCGGCCCCGAGCTGAAACTGCCCCGGAATGTTGGCCACAGTCTGCCGTGCACAATTGCCCCCCCATCGTGCACGAGCCCTCCAAGCGATCGCTCTTCGGACGCCTCAGTTCGAAGAGCGGTTGCGTTTCATGCATATGGCGGGCTCGCACGCCGCCGGTGAGGATCAAGCACTCGCTTCCAATGCCTGCAGGATGCCCCGCATATAGCCCAGCGCGTGAGCCATGCCGGCATGCCACGGTGCGCCGCACGTCATCTGCGGCGTGTGATCGGGAATGATGACGCCGTCGAACCCGTTGCGACGAAGAATGGACAGCACGCGCACCATGTCCACGTCGCCTTCATCGATGAAGACTTCACGGTAGCTGGGGACCTTGCCGCGGACGTTCCGCAGATGCACGTAGGCGATGGCCTGGCGGCGGCTGTACTCGTCCACCACGTCGTAGACGTTTCCTTCGGCCATCTCGGCGATGCTGCCCACGCAGAACTCCAGCGCATTGGCCGGACTGGGGGCCAGTTGCAACACGCGGTCGTACAGCCGGGGTTGGTACACCAGCCGGGCCGTCCCTCGAATGGTGGGCATGGGCGGATCGTCCGGATGCAAAGCCATGCGAACGCCCGCCTCCTCGGCGACCGGGATGATTTCTGCCAGGAACGCGGCGTAGCGGCTCCACAACTGCTCCGGTGTCACCGAGCCGATCTCGCCCGCCGGCGCCTGCGGGTCGTACACCATATTCCACACCTGCCCGCGCGGGATGGGCGTCTCGCGCGGCCCTTCCGGTCCCAGGAAGCCCACCGACACCGCCCCGCCGCGGGCGTACGGCCCCTCGACGTGTCCCCACACGCCGGCGATGCTGAAGTTGTACCCCATCACCGGGATGCCCACGCGCCCCATCCGGCGAATGATGGTCTTGATGGTTTCGATCTGTTCCTTCCGTCGCGGACCGTCCAGCAGGATGTCGTGCCACTGGGAAGGATCGAAATTTTCGATGGCCGCGAGTTCCAGTCCCTCGGCGTTGATTTGCCGCTTGAGGCTCACGAGTTCATCCTCGCTCCACGGCCGCCCGCCCGCTTCCGTCACGCCCCACGTCACGTTCTCGCTCGTGCCGTGAATGCGGTTGTCGCGAAAATAATCCACCAGGTGAGCGACGATGTGTGTGCAGCCGGCCTGGCGGGCGAAGCGAAAGTTGTCGGCCGTAAGCATACGACGATACAGACCTAGACCGAGCTTCATGATTCAATGTTCCCGGAACGAGAGAGCCGGTTCCGTGGCTCCTGGGTTGTGGTACACGCATCTAGCGTGCATGTAGAAAAGGCGGGCGAGACGCCCGCCCCCCAATACTGACCGGATGAAACCGGCACTAGAAACCAATGCTTACGCCGCCGTCCACCGGCAGGACGATACCCGTGATGAAATTAGCCGCCGGCGAGGATAGATAAACGGCAGCGTCGCCGATGTCTTGCGGCTCGCCGAAGCGGTTCATCGGCGTGCGATTGAGGATCTTGTCTCGACGCTGAGGGTCCGAATCCAGATGCCGCAGCATCTGGCTGTTGATCCAGCCAGGCGCGATAGCGTTCACCCGCACGCCATGCGGCGAAAACTCCGTGGCCAGGCTGCGGACCACGCCCAGGTAGGCCGACTTGGCCGCGGCGTACGCCACCACGCGGGGGATGCCGAACAAGGCCGCCATCGACGAGATGAACAGGATGGAGCCGTGCCGGCCCTCCAGCATGGGCCGGGCCGCCGCCCGGGTCATGGCGTGAGCCCCCAGCAGATGCGTGTTGAGCACGCTGATGAACTCGGCCTCGGTGGTTTCGACGGCCAGCTTCTTCAAGTGAATGCCGGCATTGTTGACCAGAATGGACAGTCGCCCGCACCGATCGATCACGCGCTGGACCAGTGCCGGAGCCTGATCGAGCTCGGTAACGTCGAACACCTCGTAATGGCACGCATCCCCCAGGCTGGCCGCGGCCTCCCGCAGCGGCTCTTCCCGCCGGCCGACCAACACTGCCCGAGCCCCCGCCTCGACCATGCAGCGAGCGATCCCCAAGCCGATGCCGGTGCCGCCTCCGGTGATCAGTGCGACCTCGCCGTCCAATCGAAAACGTGACATGCCCAGCGTTCCTCGAAAACCAATCGTAGGCTTCGAGCGGTCTTACCGCCAGTAATTCTCTTCTTGCAATGTAGTATTAATGGCACGGCACACAAAGGTTGACACCCCCCGGCGGCCGCACCCCCCGCCAGTGGCGGAGGATGCGGCCGAGGGTCAGACAAATCCGGGCGGGCCTCATCGATCGTCACAGGCGGGATCGATCCCCGTGCCGCTGCCCGTGGAGATGCACCGCTGGAACACCGCGAAGTCCAGCATGTCGATGGCCTGATCGTCGTTGACATCCAGGCATTGGCAGGACTCGGACAGGGCCGCGAAAACGCTGGCGTCCGGCCGCGGACCGGTGGCGCACAACTGGAACTGGGCGGCGTCGGCCAGGCCGACCTGACCGTCGCCATCCACATCGAACACCGGATCATTGCAGCCGCTGATCTTGGCTTCGATCTTGACGTTGTCGATGGCATAGTCGAAGAACGGCGAGGTGTTGCCCACCGAGCCGAACGCTACCTGATTGAAAAGGGTCGCCACCGGACCGTGCGTGGTGTCGGAGGTATCCTCCGCCTCCAGATAGAGATTGCCATCGTAGGTCACGGTCACCCGCACGCGATTGTCGGCGAGCTTGGCGATGGTCATGGTAATCTTGTGCGGGAGGAGATCATTCGTTACGGGCGAGGGGTTTTCCTCGTCCAGCAGCGTTTCGTCGAGGCTGAACAGAGCGCCGTTGTTGGCATTGCCGCTGGTCGTGGCGTGAACCAGTCGCGCGTCTCTGTCGCCGGCCGGCGGCGCGCCCGTCGGCATGGTGGCGAAGTAGCCGATGTCGTCCAGCACGTTTGTGTAGCCGGTCTGATCCGTCGTCACCGCCGTGCCGTTCTCGTCGTACAGGCCGAACCGGAACGTGTCGCGCATGTCGATCAACTCGGTTGCCCGCCAATCGAACGACAGCCGAATGAAATCACCGGGATCGACCAGCGTGACGGGTTCGAACCGGGCGATGACAAACAACCGCGATCGCCCGCACGTGGAGAACAGGGCGTTGTCGTCCCCCAGCCCGTCGGGGTCGTGGGCGATGCTGAGCGTGTGATCAACGTCGGTCACTCTCCACCAGGCCACGCCAGTGTCCGCCGGATCATCGACCGGCCCCTCCGGCGTACCGTCGTTGTTCCGGTCGCCGTCACCGAAGCCGTCCTCGAGAACGGTCACAAGCGAGCCCCGGACCACGAGGCCGATCGGCATGCAGCTCTCGACCCCGTTGATCACCTGCGTGGCCATGATCGTCTGGCCGTTACGCAGCGGCGCGTTCACCGTCACGGTGACGGTCTCGGTGCCGTTTCCTGGCGCGCTGCCAAGCAGGATGGTACCGTCCTCATATACCCTGACTTCCTGGGCGATCGGACTGACGCCGAGGACCGGCACCTGCGTGTCTCCGGGCTGCAGACCGATCGCCGGCATCACCGCGCCGACATCCTCGCAATTGTTGACGATCACGGAATTGCCCTGGAAGGCGCACGTCTCCGTGCCCGCGATGACCTGACGGGCCGTGATGACCTGGCCGGCCACCAGCGGCGAGACCGTTACGGCCACCGTGGCGGGCGTGAGCGGAGGCCAACCCGTGAACGTGCCGATCAGCGTTTCGCCCGCGTAGACTCTCACCTCTTCGGCTTCGGGGGAGACGTCTGTGACCATGACCGTCGTGCCGCCGGCCGGCAGCGGCGCGGTGACGTTCACGCCCAGGATGGCTTCGCAGTCCTCCACCACACCGCGCTCGATGACGATATCGTCCAGGTTGTAATCGAGCACGGCTCCCACGCAGCCAAAGCCGATCTCGTTGAACGTATGGAGCACACCGACGGGATCATGAGCCTCCATGATCTTGGCGCCGTCCAGGTAGGCACGAACCAACGCGCCCGAGCCGTACGTGCGAACGACCATGATCGCCATGTGATGAGGCAGATTGTCATTGATGATGTGCTGGGCAGGCTCTTGCAGGACCAGTGTCCGGTCCAGTGCGAACAGCGAACCGGCCGAGGCACCCGGCCCGTTTTCAGCCAGGCGAGCCCGCGACGGATCGGGATTCGCACCGGTGGCAAAAGTCACGATGTATCCGGGGTCATCGGCGACCGTGCTGTTTCCCGCCGTTTGGTCTTCGTTCACGACCGTGCCGTTGGAGTTGAACAGGCCGAACCGGAAGGTGTCGCGCATAGACGGAATCTCGCCGACAAAGCGCACTTGGAAGCTCAGCTTGATGTACTCTTTGGCATTCGCGAGCGTTTCGGCCGGATCGAGGTTGGCCACCTGATAGGCTTGATCGCCGGTTGCGTCGACGATGAGTGCGTTATCGTCGCCCAGGCCGCCCGGGTCGTGGGCCACCCGGACCACCTGATTCTCCGTGGCGGTGCGGAAGACTCGCCAGAATGCCCAGCCGACATCGAGGGGGTCGTCCACCACGCCGGTGCCCGAACCGTCCGGGTCGTCCAAGATGCCGTCGTTGTTGCGATCGCCATCGCCGAAGCCGTCCTGCGTGACCGCCAATGCCGGAGCAACGGCCAAGCCGACGAGCAGCATCAGGGCCACGATGGGGGATTTTGACATCTCCAGCATATCCGCCTCCTCTTGACTTGCCGATTTCAAGGCCGAGCCCGCCTGCGTCAGTGGCGAGAGGTGATTCGCTTCGCTGCCGACGCGCAGGGAAATGCAGTCCTGCGCGAAAAGTGTACCGTATGCCGAATCCGCTAACAATGAGATCGAGCGTCTTTGTTTTGAGAACTTTTGCGGGCGGCGACAGTCAAAGAACGGATCTCCAAACGCAGTTGTAACACTGTCTCCGGCCGCTCCGCGTCGATCCCGGTGGGAGCACAAGTGCCTGCACAACAAGGCTTATCGGACGCCAGTCCCTCCCCTGATGGCATCCCTGATCGAAACTATTCTCAATGCGTGGACGCTCGATCTCATTGCGGTCCGCCCCTGCCGCCGAGTACAGTACCTGCGTTACTGAGGTGTATAGCCGCATGGTCCGGACGGCGGGCCGTAGCAGGAGACACATCCCGGTCCGCCGGCGCCGTTCGAGAAGACCCGAGCACGTCCCATGGCGAAAAGACCTCGTGTGGCATTGATCGTCGAATCGTCCACCCCCTTTGGCCGCCAGGTGCTGCAAGGCATCGCGCGTTACGTGCGCACTCATCAGAGTTGGTCGATCTTCTTGGAGCAGCGAGAGTTCGGTGCCATGCCGAGAAAGTGGCTCTTGCATCGCAAGTGGGACGGCATCATCTCGCGGCCGACCAACCCGCGTCTGGCCGAGGAGTTCCGCCGCATGAAGGTGCCGGTCGTCGATCTCAACAGCCTGTACGACGATCTGGGCTTTCCTCGCATTCGCTCCGACAACGAAGCCATCGGCCGCATGGGAGCTGAGCATCTACTCGAACGTGGGTTTCGCCACTTCGCATTCTGCAGTTACAGCGGCACGCAATGGGCGGGGCTGCGCCGCGAAGGCTTCGCCAAGCGGCTTGCCCAGGCGGGTCACACCTGTCACGTCTATGAATCGCCCTGGCGCAGCGGTCACCTGCTCGAATGGGATGAGGATCAGGAACGAATCGCCCGTTGGATCAAGTCGCTGCCCAAGCCCTGCGGGTTGATGGCCTGCAACGATCCTCGCGGCCAGCAGGTGATCGACGCCTGCTGGCGAGTGGACGTCGCCGTCCCGGAAATGGTCGCCATTATCGGCGTGGACAACGACGAGATCCTGTGCGAGTTGTGCGATCCGTCCATGTCGAGCATCATCCCCAACCCGCAGCGGATCGGGTATGAGGCCGCCGCCACGCTCGACGCTCTGATGGCCGGCCGCCGAGTGACCGAACGCGAAATGCTGATCGAGCCGGTCGGCATCAAGACCCGCCAGTCGTCCGACGTGCTCGCCGTGGAGGATCAGGACGTCGCTGCTGCGATGACATATATACGCGATCACGCGCTGGAGGGTTGTACGGTTCAGGACGTGCTCAGGCACGTTCCCCTGGGCCGCAGTTGCCTGGAACGCCGTTTCCGCAAATATCTCGGCCGCTCGCCTCAGGCCGAGATTCACATGATTCGCATCAAGCGGATTCGCCAGTTGCTCGCCGAGACCGATCTGCCACTGGCGAACATCGCCGAGTTGGCCGGCTACGAGCATCCCGAATACATGAACGTCGTGTTCAAACGGGAGACCGGCCAGACACCCGGCCAGTATCGTCGCGAGGTTCAACTCCAACTGCGGGCGGCGGCCCGAGGCGTCCACGAAGAGGCGGCCAAGAACGGAGACAAGAGAGCCCGGCACAGCCGATCGGCCTGATCGGCTCGGCGTCTGGCGATCGAGCAACAAATCATGACTGAAGAACAATGGCAATCACTGCTGGCAATGGTCGAGGCCGGTCGGCCCCCCCGGCCGATGGTCGGTTTCATCAGTGACAGCCCCTGGCTGCCGGGCTGGGCCGGCATGAGCATTCTGGACTACTACACGAGCGAGCAGCTTTGGCTTCAGGCCAATCTCAAGCAGGTCCGCCAGTTCCCCGACATCCTGTTTCTGCCCGGCTTTTGGGCGGAATACGGCATGTGCACCGAACCGTCGGCGTTCGGCGCCCGCTGTACGTGGCAGGAGAACGAATTCCCGTTCGCCAATCCGCTCAACATGTCGCTGGACAATCTGGCACGGATGGAAAAGCCGAATCCGCGCTCGGACGGCCTGCCTCCGTTCGTGCTTAAGCGTCTCCAGCACTGCCGCCCCGTCATCGAGGAAGCTGGCCACGCCATCCGTTTTGCGGTGGCCCGTGGGCCGTGGAACATCGCGGCGTTCCTCATGGGCACGACCGAGTTCATGATGGCCTTGCACACCAAGCCCGATCAGGTGCACGCCCTGCTGCGCACCATCACCGCATTCCTCGTCGATTGGCTCCAAACCCAGGCGGTGACCTTCCGGACCATCCAAGGCGTGTTCATCCTCGATGACATCGTCGGGTTCGTCGGGAAGGACGATTTCGTCGAATTCGCCCTGCCCTATCTCAAGGAAGTGTTTGCGGCCATTGACGCGCGCGTGCGGTTCTTCCACAACGATGCCCGCGGGTTGGTCTGTGCTCCGTTCCTGCCCGAGATCGGCGTGAACCTCTTCAACTTCAGCTTCGAACACGGCATCGCCGAGATGGCCCGGCGGACCGAGAACCGCGTGGTCTTGCTCGGCAACATTCCGCCTCGCGACGTGCTGGCCGCCGGCACGCCCGAACAGGTTCGCGCTGCCGTGCACGCCATGATGGACGAACTGACCGACGGATCGCGGGTGATATTCTCGTGCGGCGGTGGTCTGCCCCCCGGCGTGAGCACCGAAAACCTCCACGCATTCGTGAAGGCCGCCCAGGAGCATTCCAGTCAGACGTTGCCCGCGTGATTTCATCGCCGCTCGGCCGCCGGCAGCGAAAGGGAGATTGCGGCATGCAGAGTCGACTGTGGGGAGTTCTCTCCATCCTGACCGTGACATCCTGGCTTTTCCAGACCGCATGGGCAGCCTCGCCGGATGGCAAGCAGGCTGCCGTTCCGGCTTTCGGTCTGTGGTACACCGTCTGGTGGACGGCCGATGACGAATATCGACACTGGTGCAATTGCAACGTCTTCCCCACCCGCGGGCGATACACTGCCGGCGATCCCGCCGTCATCGCCGACCACTACGCCCAGATGCGAGACATGGGCGTGGACTTCATCATCATGGATGACACCAATTGTGCGGGAGTCGACGGCGGCCGTATCAACGACAACATCCGGGCCTGGTTCGACTTCATGGACGCTCGACCGGCCGCCGAGCGGATTCCCATTTGCATCGGCAGCGGCGGCGAAATGCGCGGCGGCGGAAAGGCCGCTCAGGCTCGGGCCGCCGATTTCTACTGGGAGGCCTGGGCCCAGCGACCGTCCTACTTCAAGCTCGAGGGCAAACCACTGCTCCTCGTGGACACCGACGACAACTACGGGCCCGGCGACTTCGACGACCCACGCTTCACCGTGCGATGGGCGTACAACGGCGACAATTTCGAATCCATGGGCAAACGCCAGACCTGGGGCTGGGGCTCATACGAGCCGGCGCCCATTGTCTCCGAATGCATGAGCATCTGGCCGGGACATCGGTTTCCGGGCCCGGTGAGAAAGCAGGGTTTGGACCCGCTGGAAGAGCCGCGCGAGGGGGGCCAGCTATATGTCCGCATGTGGCTGCGCGTGTTGAAGGCACGGCCCCGCTACGTGACCGTCGCCGATTTCAACAACTTCGAGGAAGAAACCGCCATTGAGGCGAGCTACACCTGGGAAGACCCTCGCGGTCATGCCGTGCCCGACCTGTACATCCGCATTACCCGGGCCTGCTCGCGACTCCGCACGGAAACGCCCGTGAAGGGCGAATACTACCGTGACGAGAATGAGCCGGAGGTCTATCTGTTCGACGGCCGGCAATTCGTCCACCAGAACGCCATGCCTCGCCGAGCCACCGTGATTCTCACCCCGGCGGGCATGCTCGAGCGCATGCGCCAAAAGTTCGGAACAGCACCTCGGTCGGCGCCATAAGCCATCGAAGCGCGCTGTAGACCTATCAATCTTCCTCGTTCCCCTGGCCCTAGGCCCCAGCCCGGTCTTCACCCGACCGACTCGGTGCAACGGTACAGGCGATGTCCGAAACATTTCTCAAAAACGATACGCTCAATCTCATTGAACTCCTTTTCGTAACAACATATGCTTCGGGTAGGCCTGGGCATAAATCTCCAATCCGGCTCGGGCCGTCGGTCCCATTGGCACGTCGGGACCTGGGCTTTTTAGCGCGGGGGCAGCCGCATGAACCAGACGCAGTATCGACGGCAATGTCGCTCCGGCTCCGCCGGCTTCACACTGATTGAAGTGCTGGTGGTCGTCGCCATCATCGCCCTACTGATCTCCATCCTTCTGCCCAGCATGGCAGCGGCTCGGGAGCAGGCCAAGCGCGTGAGCTGTTCGAGCAATCTGCACCAAACCGCGCTTTCGATCATGTCCTACACGGTGAGTTTCAAGGGCGACCTGCCGCACTACCGGAACGTGCCGGGGCAGGAGAACATTCTCAATTCGCCGCTGGACAACCGCTACTTCCACCGGGATGACAGCGTCACCTCCAGCATGAGCGCTGAATTGAATCCGGCCTACTTCGTCAACCTCGGCCATCTGTGGCGGGCCCGGCAGCTCAAGGACGGCAAAGTCCTCTACTGTCCGAGCGAAAAGAACCCCTACTTCAAGTATGAGAGCTACCTCCCCTTCCCCACCCGCAACCCGTTGGACATGGACGGGCACAACTACATTCGTGTGTCCTACAACTACAATCCCCACGTGAAAGTCAAGAACGACCCGCGGCCCAAGTTTTCGCACCTGCCCGACTACCACCGGCTCTACCCGAATCTGCAGAAGATGCCGACCGGGCGAACCCTCATAGTGGATCTGCTGACCGGCGGGCGGACCAACTTCGCCCACCTCATGGGCCGCGACGGCGGATGGAACCTCGCCCTGGCCGACGGCAGTGTCCTGTTCCGTCGAACCGACAAGCCGCTCGAGCAACTCCAGGACATCAACGAGAACTACTGGCTCTTCATGCGAACGCTCGACTCGCTCGAGCGCGGCCTCGTCGTCGCTTCGGGACACATGTTCCCCAAAGACTAGCCCCGTTTCCGCAATTCTCGGGGGGCGGGCGTCTCGCCCGCCTCGCTTCCCCGCACCAGTGATGCACACGCCGTCGTGGTGCACGCTGCGAGCACACCTGACGCAGGCAGGGATACCTGCACTCCAACGCCATCGCCTGACTTGGCACAACCCGCGTTCGGAGGGTATCCTCTGCGCTTCTGGAACGACGATGTGCAGGAGGATGCTACATGGGTTTGCGACGGTACATCGCGGCGGTTTCGATTATCACGTTGAGTGTGTTCGTCAATGTGGCCCTGGCGCTCGAGTTCCAGGATCAGATCGTCGGCGACACCATGCCGGGCTGGATTTCCCGCGGTAACGAGCCGACCGAGGCCTGGTTCGTTCGGGACGGCGTGTTGGAGTGCACGGGGGCGGGCAAGCTCTGGGGCGAATGGTGGGGAACCGAGCGGGAGTACACGGACGTCTGCATCGACCTGGAATACAAGCTCTCGCCGGGCGCCAACAGCGGCATCTATCTCCGCACGCCGGCCGTCGGCCATCCCTCGTCGGTCAGCTACGAGATCCAACTGCTCGACGATGACGCCGAGAAACACCAGCATCTCAAGCCGGCCCAGTTCACCGGCTCGGTGTACAAGGTTGTCGCTCCGGAGAAGCGAGCGGCTAAACCTGCCGGCGAATGGAACCACATCCGCGTGACCGCCGACGGCGACCGCATCGTGGTCGTGCTCAACGGCGAAACCATCGTGGACGCGACTTCCCGCGAGTATCCGGAGTTCCTGAACCGCTCGACCCGCGGCTTCATCGGTCTGCAGAACCATCACACGCCCGTGTGGTTCCGCAATATTCGCGTGGCCGATCTGGCCGCCGACCGGGCCGCCCGCAGCGCGTGGTTCCGCGACGCCAAGTTCGGCCTGTTCGTGCACTGGGGCATTTACAGCGTGCTGGGCGAGGGCGAGTGGAATATGAAGGTCAGCCGCATCCCCGCCGCCGAGTACGAGAAACTTGCTCCCCAGTTCAACCCCACCGGCTTCAACGCCACCGAGTGGGTGAGCCTCGCCAAGCGCGCGGGCCAGAAGTACATCGTCTTCACCTCCAAGCATCACGACGGTTTCGCCATGTTTGACTCGGCGGTGTCAAACTACGACATGATCGATGCCACGCCCTTCAAACGCGATCCGGTGAATGAACTGGCGCAGGCCTGTGCGGAGCAGGGGTTGCGCTTCGGGCTGTACCACTCCATCCTCGACTGGCATCACCCGGACTACGAGCCTGTTCCTGATTGGGACCCCGCCCGCGGCAACGTGAAACCCGATTTCGATCGGTATCTGGCCTACCTGACCGCACAGGTCCGCGAGCTGGCCACCGGTTACGGTCCGCTGGCCTGTTGGTGGTGGGACGGGGCCTGGGGCCACGAGGACGCCGTCGGTCGTCGCAAGCTTGCTGCGATCAACGCCCTGATCCGCGAACTGCAGCCGGGCATCCTCATCAACAACCGAGGCGCCAACGCCGAGGATTTCGATACGCCCGAGCAGTACATTCCGCCAACGGGGCTGACCAATCCCGACGGCTCGCCCAAGCTCTGGGAGAACTGCATCACGCTCACCACCGGCCACGGCTCGCACGCGCCGACCGCCTGGTGGGGCTACGACAAGAACGAGACTGAATACAAGACCGCCGACTACTGCATCCGCATGCTCGTGGACGTGGTCTCCAAGGGCGGTAATCTCCTGCTCAATGTGGGCCCCACGCCGGAGGGCCGGATCCAAAAGGTCGAGGCCGACGTGCTCGAAGCCATGGGTCGATGGCTCGATGTCAATGGCGAAGCCATCTACGGCACGACGGCCAGTCCGTTCAAGCTCCTGCCGTTCTTCGGCCGTGCCACGGTCAAAGGCAACACGCTCTACGTGCACATCTTCGGGTGGCCAAGCGAGCGGCGGATCGTCCTGCCCGGGCTGATCAATTCCGTCGTTCGCGCGAGGTTGCTCGGCGCTGCGACCGATGCAGCTGCCCCTGTGGTCTCCCGGCAAGGTTCCGACACGATCGTTTCCTTGCCCGAGAAAGCGCCACACCCCGTAGCCAGTGTCGTCGCGCTCGAGCTGGACGGCCCGCCTAACGTGCAGCCGTTCACCATCCGTCCCGGGCCCGAGGGCAGCATCAGCCTGCCCGCGACCGTGGCCGAGATCCGGTCACAGCACGGCCAGCGGGCTCGCTTCGAGGCCGTCGGCGAGCAGGTGTACGTGGGCAACTGGACGAACGCGATTGATGCCGTTTCCTGGCAGTTTGAAGTGGACACGCCGGGTCGGTATCAGGTCGTGTTGAACTATGCCGCCCCGCAAGGCTCGGC
Organism: Planctomycetota bacterium; assembly: GCA_029550525.1. Taxonomy (GTDB): domain Bacteria; phylum Planctomycetota; class Phycisphaerae; order UBA1845; family PWPN01; genus JACQVT01. The sequence goes on along the minus strand of JAKPHF010000070.1, from coordinate 2,393 downwards.
CGGCGCAACGTTCGAGATTGCGGCGATTGTCGCCGATCCGAAGCTGGCCACGCGGCCCGCCGAAGCCACCGTACCTCGCCTGTTCGATCGCGCGTCAGCCTCGGCGAAGCTGTCCGGCACGGTCGAGGTCACGGGCGGCACCACGAACTTCCAGGATCGCGCCGTCGGCACCATCGAATTGCCCGCCGGCACGAACGTCCTGCTTGTTCGGCCGGTGAAGCTGCCCGCCAAGGACACGCTGATGAACCTCCGGCAGGCGAAGCTCGCGCCGGCGAAATAGACCTCCACCAGCCGCCGCCGCGAAGGTCCGGCCACGTGCGAAGGCTGAATCCACGGCAGCAGCATGTCCCCGACTGTCTGTCGGAACATGCTTCTTGCCTGTGGGGAGATCAACTGGTTACAATCCAGGCATGAACCGGCAAGAATTGGAAGAGCTTCTTCAGCGAGAGCCGTTCGAGCCGTTTCGCATCCGCGTGAGCAGCGGCGATGCGTACGATGTCCGCACTCCTCACGCTGTGGCGCTTCTGAAGAACCGTGTGTTCATCGCGCTGCCTGACGGCGAGCGATGGACGTTCTGCCCCTACCTCCACATCGCAGCCGTCGAGTCCCTACCGGCCGCCTGACCCGATTCAGTCTGCCGTAGTCCTGCCTCCTCTTTCCGGCTGATGTCCAATGGTTGACAGCTGACAGCTGACGCCATCTACTCTGGCTCACAGCTCAAAGCTCATAGCTCACAGCTATTCAAACACAATCACCCCGAAATCCTCCGGCACGTGGAAGTCGGGCCGCGGCCGATTCACCTTCGCCCATGTCAACCAGTGCGGGTGCGAGGTGGCATCGGCACATTTGAAGAAGTTGGCCCGCCACTGCACGCCCGGGGCCGGCTTGGCCGCCGAGGGCAGGTATTTGTCCAGAATCCGCACGGGCAATCGGTACTCGACGATCCAGGTGGTCGGCTCGGTGATCTCCGGTTCGACGATCCGCGGCATGGTGGTCGCGACCTCGATGCTCGCCACTTCCTCCGCCGTCAGAGGCACCATGTTCTTGCGAGGGATGGTCTGGAAGTGCAGGAGCATCGTGCCGCCGCAGTTCATCTCCAGGTTGAAATACCCCTTGCTCACATCCATGCCGGGGGCGAAAAAGAACTCCACGCAGCTGTCACGACAAACCGCCTCCTGGTGCGCGGCGGCTACCGCACGCACGTAGCGGTCCTCGACGCGGAAGATCACGTAGATGTTCTCGTCGTCGTACGCCAGCTTGGCCTGGACCTTGGGCCGGTGTGCCGGTTCGTCCCCCATGTACAAGTCCACCGTGAGAGGCTTGATCCCTTGCCAGGCCGGCTTGTCCCAGTTGGCGTCGATGCGGATCGGCTCGGTCGCCCGCGCAACCTCGTAACGGTACGTCATGAAGGCTTCCTTTCCCCGGCCCGTGCTCGAGCATCCGGTCATCGCCGCCACAAGCCCGCCCAGGCCGGCCAGAATGATGATTCGGTTCGACATCGCGTTCCTCCTCGTGTTCGCGATCCGGAACAAACATACCAGAGAACCGGGCATCGGGCGAGATCTGGAGGCAAGCTGTGAGCGATGAGCTGTGGGCTATGAGCCAGCCGTCCGGCTGACGGCTGACAGCTGAGAGCTGAAAGCTGGGCTAGCTAACTCGCGAATGCTGTCTGCCCCGGACGCTCGTCAATGAGCTGGCGGCCGCGTGCGGTCAGGTCGGAGCTGAGCTTCGAGATGGTCAGTTCTACCAGCTGATCGCGCACCGGTCCGTCATGGCCGATCCACTCCAGCCGGGACATATTCACGGCACTTCGCACGATCAGCCGGCCACCCGGCACTGCGAATTCGTCGCTGAACGTCCGAAGCCGGTGCTCGACAGGGATGTCCATCTGCCGCAGGACGGCGGCGACCGCGCGAGCCAAATCGTCACGCCGCACGTTGTAAAACACGACGCTTCGGCCGAGGCTCCGCGCGTATGACCAGTGGTAGACGAGGCCAGCCAGCAGCACAGGCGGGACGGCCAGGCAGACCGGCATCAGGCCACGCATGGGTTGCAGGCTCGAAACGATCGGGTAAATGCGAACCAGCAGTGCCCCGATGAACCCGGCGATGACCATGTTGAGGGACAGCAAGACATACGCCCAGAGGGCTGCCGTTCGTCCCGGAACGATTCGCATGCCGCGGGATCGCTGAAGCTCCCGGATACCAGCGAGAATGGCGGTCGCGGACAGGGCGATGATGACCAGGCACCAGGCTTCCACCTTGCTGCCTCCTTCTGGTGGACGGACTTCGAAGCCTTTCCGCCTTCCCGCTCGGAAATGCTTCTGGAGCGAGTCGCCCCGAAAGGCTCGTTCATGATACCAGAATCGCCCGGCTAGCTGCGAGCGTTTTTTC
>JAKPHF010000052.1 GCA_029550525.1 Planctomycetota bacterium | reverse complement strand
CTTGCAATCCTTGACCGTTTGACGTGATCTCGCGGCCGTGATTGCTCCTCGAGGTGTCCTACCTCGAGGGTCGCGGAGAGAACCGGCGAAGCTCCGCTGATGCTACGGGATGATGCGTCGTAGCCAGACGCCCCGGCCGTGGTCCGCAGACCGCCACTGGTCGGCCGGCCCAGCATTCATTTACATGTTATTTACGCCGTTAACGCCTGCGGGTCAAGCCTTTTTTTTGGACTGCATATGCAATAGCCGTCAGCCGTCAACCTCGTCGTCAACCTCGTCGTCAACCCTCTAAGCCGTCAACGTCGCCGGCAACCAGTTCGCGGATGACGGTTGACGGCGTTGCCGGCGAAGGGCGGGTGAGTGCGCCACGTCTGGGCGTTGCCGGCGAGCTCCAGGCGGGCGGACATGGACCGCATCGAGGCTCGCGCCAGAGCTGCTGGGCGGACCATTGCCGACTACCTCGTTCGCTCCGTCCTAGGAAAATTTTCGCGACGTAAACCGCGCAAGCCTCTGGGTTTACAGAATCCCGCCGAATAATTTTCCGATATCCCACTTGACAGCCGATGAATCCTGATGTATGATCGATGCGGCGGTCGACGGTTCGGCCGACTCATCACAGAATCAGGAGCAATTCAAACGCGGAAAGGAGAAATATCATGTACTACTTGGTAGTTAACAACGAATTCAACCGGCGCTACTATCCCTCTCTCATCGGCCTTCGGTTTCTTAATCCGCCGATCCATGCGTCTGAACATGCTGACCACCGGCCGGTTCAGGTGCGCAAACTGCCAGTGCGGAGTCGTCGGCGTCCTAGTGGAACAACAGGGACCGGTCACGCGTGACTGACAGCCCCCCCATCACCCCGGGTCATGCCGGGGAACTGGGGCGGCTCTCAGGTGAGAGGCGCGAATACTCAAGAGACCGGCGCGAGGGAAACACGATATGGCACACTACGGTCAACACCCTATATGCGCTGCTTGTGACCGGGCGGCGGGTTTTTCCGGCCCCCGCTGGGAAGTAGCGGCCCTGCCTGATGGGGCCGTGCGGGTCGATCGGATCTGGTGGGAGCGCGGTGTCTGCTGTCGCAGCTTTCGGGTTGATGCCGACGGCGCGGTGTACGACTGTCTGTTGTGGACTTCGCCGCGCCGAATCGACGCCGGTGCGCCCGGGTACGTCTCTCGTGACGATCGTATTTGGGCGGACTCCGTGGCGGCGGTCGCCAAGCGACTGCCGCCCAGCGGCCAAGCCGTCGCGGTCTACCGGGACAACTCCGCGCACGAAACGCTATGAGCAATACGGATGCAATCTCTTGCGAGAACTGTGGTCTGTGCTGCATGCACATGCGTACCCCGCCCTTCTTGGGGCCGACAGACCCGGAGTTCCTGACTCTGCCCGAGGCTTTGCGGCGGGAGTATCTGACCTGGATAGAATCGCCACGGATTGATCTGCTCGATTCGCGGGGCCAGGAGGATTCGCCTTGCATCTGGCTCGATCAGAGCACAGGGCGGTGTCGCCATTATGACAGCCGGCGCCAAGTGTGTCGGGATTTCGAGGTGGGCAGCGAGGCGTGTCTGGCGTTTCGTCAGCAGGCAACATTGTCCGGCTCAGAGCTGTCTATGGCCGTTGCCGCGAATGGCCTCGTCCAGCCGAGGCCCACAAGCGGCAACTGCG
>JAKPHF010000043.1 GCA_029550525.1 Planctomycetota bacterium | reverse complement strand
ACGCCGCAGGCGTCCAGCAGCCGTCCCAGTCGTTCGGCCGCGGGTTCTTCACCGCGGACCGCCGGGATGCAGACGATGCCGTCATTATCAACGAATCTCGCGAGTTCCTCGCAGCGCTTGACCAGCGCCCGCGCCCGTTTGGACAACCGCATTTCGCCTTCGCCACTTCCGTCTTCCGCCTTTCGCCTTTCGCCTTGCGTCTCCGCCGGCCAGCGGTAGCCCAGCAGCCGGGCTACGGCGACCTGCAACGTGGCCCGCCGGGCCTCATCCGGCTCAAGCGGCTGCAACGGCTCGGCCCCGGCCGCCGGTTCGTTCACATTCGGCCAGCCGTGGAAGAGCCACTGCGTCGGATCGTCACTCTCCGGCTCAGGCAGGCCGTCGGGGTATTTCTCCGCCGCTACCTTCTGCCAATGGTCAAAGTCGAAGGGAACCTTGCCAAAGTACCCATTCTTCACAGCAAGCTTTGTGTTCTCTTTGCGGACTTCTGATTCAAGTTCTCCGCTCTCGGCGAAGCACCAAACGGGCAATAGGGCGGATTCGTGATGTGGTACAAGAGCGTGGCAGTTACATATGAACTGCTCGCCAGTGTAGCGTGTGGTGAAGAGGCGACCGGTCTCGGATATTGCAACTCCTTCTTTGCCCCACGCCTGTCTTCCGCTGAGGTTACCGGTGTGCGTTTCTGAGGTCAGAAATACGGCTCGCAGTAGTTGTTCACGACCTCCAAAAGCCTGCGAAGTCGGCGGGGCAGACTGAAGACGGAGCCAGCCAGGGGCTAGGTCGCAGACCTCCCAGAACGATATGACGAATGCGGGATTGTCAGCCGTCGCGATTCCTTGATACGCCAAGGCGTGCTTGGCCAAAAGATCGGTGGTGGAAGCTATTCCTAGCTGAATTGCCGCGTCTGGGTTCTTCCGCTGTCCCGCCTGCGGGAGTTGGCGAAGCTCGGCGGTGCTGCGGAGGAGGACGGCCTTAGCTTGGGCGGTCGCGCCAGCAGATGCGTCGAGACCGAGCATCGCATGGGATTCGCTCGCTTTCCCGCAAGAGAGGGCGAGCAGTGCGACGTTAACCACATGCCCACCGATCGTCTCGAACGCGCCGGGGCCGAGGCGGGCTACGACGTTCCACTGATGGTTCTTGAGCAGTCGTTCGCGAAGCTTCCTGTAGGTGGTTAGGAAGAGCCAGTTCTGAGGCGACACAACGGCGACACTGCTGCCGCGAGACAGTCGGTTCAGGCCGCGGCTGATGAACATCGTGGCGAGATCGGCCTTGGCATCCGGCTCGTTGTCCTTTGCCCAGTCCTGAAGTGTCTCGCCCTGCTTCCCCCGACCCAGATACGGCACATTCGTAATGACCAGCGTGTAATCGTCGGCGAGTAGTTCTGCGGCCTTGATCATGCCGGCGGCGGCGATGGCGCGTTCGCGGGTTTCGTCGTCGGCCTTCTCGGCCTCCGCGATGGCCGAGAGGTACGGCTGGATCGTCTCAAAGTCCGCGGCGATGAGGTCGGCCGGAAGCTCGGCCGGGTTGAT
>JAKPHF010000042.1 GCA_029550525.1 Planctomycetota bacterium | reverse complement strand
AAGCGATGGCGGACCAGTGGGGGCTGATTCTAGCGGGCGGTATCGAACCATCAACCGAACGGTTAACAGGCGAAAACAAGGAACTCTTTTTGGAGAACTCAGAATGGCTGACGAAATGAGACGGTTCGAGAAGATCGCAGGTTATCACGTCTCGAGATCGGGAAGGTGCTGGAGTTGATGAAGTAATTAGGGCAGGGAGGTGGAGTGATGACGGACAAAGAATTTATTGAGGCGCTTGCAACAGCACAGGGCATAGGCGGCTTCTACGACGCCGACTGGAACCGCCTCCTCTCCCTGGCCCGCGTCGGTGCCGCCAAGCAGCAGCCGCCGGAAGGGGCGGTAAAACTGAAGATCGCCGCAGCATACGACCAGCCCGGCAACATCCTTATGCTGGTATCGTGCGGCGACTACGAGTATCCGGCGGACGCCTTGCGTGAGGCCGAAGCACACATCGACGCCACGCATTCGGGCATCGTGACGTTCTGTCTGCCGCGAAAGCAGACGCCGGAAGTGGAGGGACGGATCGTTGACGCCGTCGCTAATGCTGCGACCAAGGCGGTGGAGTCATGATGCTCCCAGCCCTCCTAACGCTCACCCTCGCCGGCCTGCCGATCCCAACGACGCAGCCGGGCTATGCGACGATGGCCGTGCAGGCGGCCGGTGACACGACGGCGACCCGCTAGACCTTAGACCTCGACGGCGACATTGATCAGTCCGTCCTTGGGTGCATGCGAAGACCCGCCGGAAACGTGGCGCGCGGAGGCACTGGCGGAGACGCTGGAGAGGCGGCGAGACAAACATAAATGGATCCGCTTACGATGAAAGTTCGGGACGCCGCCTCGAGGATCGGGTGTAGTTCGCGCACGGTTCTTAGGCTGATTGCCGCCGGGAAGCTCCGCGCGGTGCGGCTTTTCGGCGAGCGGGGGCCCTACTACGTCTACGCGGATTCGATTGATTCGCTGTTTGGGGCTCTCGAGACTCGCCGACGCCCGTCTCTCGAGCAGGCTCGGCGGGAGGCGGAGCTTGCAGCAGCGAGGGCAGGGCTTGGGCGGCCTGGACGGCCTGAGGATCACGAACCTGGGCATAGGTTTGGGTAGTGGAGATGTGCTTGTGTCCAAGATGCTTCTGCACCACCTCGAGGGAAACCCCGGACTCGAGAGCGAACTGAGCGTAGGTGTGCCGCAGGGCATAGCCACCGTTGATGCCCCGGCGGCGCAAGATCGACCGCAGCCCGCTGGGGCGGTACGGCTGGCCAGACTTCTTGGGAAACACATACCGCCCATCACTAATCGGGGCGACAGGATTCGAACCTGCGACCTCGTGGTCCCAAACCACGCGCTCTAGCGGCGTGCAACACCTTACGCCATATGGCGTTGCGTCGGATGCGCGCCTGATGATAGGTGTGCCAATACGCCCACTTTTTGCCGCCTGTCTACCCCGTATCATCAGAGTCGGTCGAGCAGGCCTGGCGGCGGCAGTGTCCCGGATATTGGCCGGCAAGCTCTGGTCCCACGTCGCATAGGTTGTCATCTAAACCCATTTACCTCCTCGCTGGCTGCCCGCTTGGGTGCGGAATCGCCCGGATGGTGGCCCCCGTCGACTCCCTCCCC
>JAKPHF010000031.1 GCA_029550525.1 Planctomycetota bacterium | reverse complement strand
GCAGCGCGCCTCGGAGACAAACCATTCCCCACTGATCACCGGAGCACACTCGATGGCCTTCTCCGCGCAGAACCAGGCGCAGACCCCGCAGCCCTCGCAGGCCGGCGGGTCCACGCGAAAGGTCCGGTCAACCCGGCCGTTTCCGGGGCCGTCATAGCGGATGGCGTCAAATCGGCACAGCTCCTCGCACTTGCCGCAGGAGATGCAATGGCCGGCCTTGATGCGGGCCCGCCGGCCCGCCGAAAAGGACTCCTGCCGCTGGACCTTCGGCGAGAGGACCAGGTGCAGGTCGGCCGCATCGACATCGCAGTCGGCCACCACGCACCGGCCGGACAGGATCGCGAATGACGCGCAGAGGGAGGTCTTGCCCGTCCCGCCCTTGCCGCTGATTATCACCAGTTCCTTCATGGATGGTCCCCCCCTGCGGATACGCAGGCCCCGGCCGGCTCCCGGGCGATGTTCTCGATACGGGCCAGCAGCGTCTCGAACGTGGCCCGGTACTCCGGCGCCGCCACGCAGGCGAGCGCGCCTCGCGAGTAGGCCTCGGCGATCCGGCGGTCGTCGGGCAGTTCAGCCAGAACATCCAGGCGGTTGGCCCGGCAGTAGGCCAGCGTCTGCTCATCGCCGCTGTCGCAGCGGTTGATCACCACGCCTGTCGGCAGCCGGAGCTTCCGCGCCATTTCGACGGCCAGTCGGAGATCGTTCAGCCCGAACGGGGTGGGCTCGGTCACCAGCAGGACGAGGTCGCAGCCGCGCACCGTCTCAATCACCGGGCAGGAGGTGCCCGGCGGGGCGTCGATGATCGTCCAGTCGGTCCGTGGCACGGCGGATTGGAGCTGGCGGATCAACGGCGGGCTCATCGGCTCGCCCACATTCAGGACGCCGTGGTTGAACTGCACCCCCCCGGACCAGCCCATTTCCAGAAAGCCGATCTCGCGCATTTCTTCCGTGATCGCGCCGGCCGGACAAACCAGGGCGCAACCGCCGCAACTGTGACACAGCTCCGGATAAACCAGCACGGTCACACCCAGCGGCACGATCGCGCTGAACTGGCAGATCTCGTGGCAGCGCCCGCATCGCGTGCATTTCGCCTCCTCGACGCGGGGCACCGGCCGTTTGACCGGCGTGCGAACCAGCCACTCAGGCCGGAGAAACAGGTGGCCGTTGGGCTCCTCCACGTCGCAATCCACATAGGCAACCGTGCGCTCGCCCAGCGCGGCGACGTACGCCAGGTTCGTCGCCACGGTGGTCTTGCCGGTACCGCCCTTGCCACTGGCTATGGCGATTTTCATGAGATGATACCTTTCTCCTCCGCGCGATCCCTGGAAGGGCCGGACGCGGTTCGACGCCTTGCGAAAAGCAGCGGAAACACAATGTCGCTGGTGCAACAGGGGACCCACACGGCCAGAAACAGGAACACGGGGAGAAGCGCCCACGTCAGCGCGCTCATGTCGTCCCCGAGAGCCATGGTCATATGGAACAGGGAGGCCCAGGTGCTCAACAGCACGTGCCCGGCGTGCGTGAACTTCGTCTGCGGCCAGAACCGCGCGATGGCGATGCCCGCAAAGGCGAGCGGATTGACCAGCCACCACTTCTCGATGAATCCAAGATGCAGCCCTCGGTTGGGCAGTCCGAGAAGGTATTCGCCCACAAAGGGAATCAGGGAATCGCTCAAGGTGGCGATTCCGATCGAGCCGACATAGCCGACGAGAAGCATTCTCCCGATCCCGGACCGGCTGTGAAGCCGGTACATCGCCGCCGTGGCCAGCGCGCTCAGGAGCACGTGGAGGGGATGAAAAGCCCAGAAGAGGAACGCAGATGCGGACTGGGGAATCCCGGTCCATACGATGGACGCCATGATGACCACGCCCGTGGCCGTCCCGAAGACGGTGAAGGGCACATGGGCCTTGAGCTGCATGCCAAGGTCTGTCCATGGGGAGTATGGCCGGCCTTGCGCCGTGGTGAAGGTGTTCATGTGTTCCTCCTCAGCGGTGTCGGGTGTGGCCGGCGCGGGTACTCTCCGCAAAAGGGCGTCGGAGCATCCGTGGCCGTCTTGTTC
>JAKPHF010000030.1 GCA_029550525.1 Planctomycetota bacterium | reverse complement strand
GCAGCGCGCCTCGGAGACAAACCATTCCCCACTGATCACCGGAGCACACTCGATGGCCTTCTCCGCGCAGAACCAGGCGCAGACCCCGCAGCCCTCGCAGGCCGGCGGGTCCACGCGAAAGGTCCGGTCAACCCGGCCGTTGCCGGGCCCGTCAAAGAAGATGGCGTCAAAGCGGCACAGCTCCTCGCATTTGCCGCAGGCGATGCAATGGCCGGCTTTAATGCGGGCCCGCCGGCCGCCCGTAAAGGACTCGTGCCGTTGGACCTTCGGCGAGAGGACCAGGTGCAGGTCGGCCGCATCGACGTCGCAGTCGGCCACCACGCACCGGCCAGACAGAATCGCGAATGATGCGCAGAGGGAGGTTTTCCCCGTCCCACCTTTGCCACTGATAACCACAAGTTCCTTCACCGGTAATCCCCCCCCTGTGGCGATGCAGGCCGGACCCGGCTCCCGGGCGATGTTCTCGATTCTGGCCAGCAGTGTCTCGAACGTGGCCCGGTACTCCGGCACTGCCATGCAGGCGAGCACGCCTCGCGAGTAGGCCTCGGCGATCCGGCGGTCGTCGGGAAATTCAGCCAGAATATCCAGGCGGTTGGCCTGACAGTAGGCCAGCGTCTGCTCATCGCCGCTGTCGGCGCGGTTGATCACCACACCCATCGGCAGCCCGAGCTTCCGCGTCATTTCAACCGCCAAACGAAGATCGTTCAGCCCGAACGGTGTGGGCTCGGTTACCAGCAGCACGAGGTCGCAGCCGCGAACCGTTTCAATCACCGGGCAGGAGGTGCCCGGCGGGGCATCGATAATCGTCCAGTCGGTTTGTGGCACGGCGGAGTGGAGCTGGCGGATCAACGGCGGGCTCATCGGCTGGCCCACATTCAGGACGCCGTGGTTGAACTGCACGTCGCCGGACCAGCCCATCTCCACAAAGCCGATCTCGCGCATTTCTTCTGTGATCGCGCCGGCCGGACAAACCAGGGCGCAACCGCCGCAACTGTGACACAACTCCGGATAAACCAGCACGGTCACGCCCAGCGGCACGATCGCGCTGAACTGGCAGATCTCGTGGCAACGCCCGCATTGCGTACATTTGGTCTCGTCGACGCGGGGTATCGGTCGTTTGACCGGCGTGCGAACCAGCCACTCAGGCTGGAGAAAGAGGTGGCCGTTGGGCTCCTCCACGTCGCAATCCACGTAGGCGACCGTGCGCTCGCCTAGCGCGGCGACGTAGGCCAGGTTCGTCGCCACGGTGGTCTTGCCGGTCCCGCCTTTGCCACTGGCTATGGCGATTTTCATAAGATGACACCTTTCTCCTCCGCGCGATCTCTGGAAGGGCCGGACGCGGTTCGACGCCTTGCGAAAAGCAGCGGAAACACAATGTCGCTGGTGCAACAGGGGACCCACACGGCCAGAAACAGGAACACGGGGATAAGCGCCCACGTCAGCGCGCTCATGTTGTCCCCGAGAGCCATGGTCATATGGAACAGGGAGGCCCAGGTGCTCAGCAGCACGTGACCGGCGTGCGTGAGCTTCGTCTGCGGCCAGAACCGCGCGATGGCGATGCCCGCAAAGGCGAGCGGATTCACCAGCCACCACTTCTCGATGAATCCCAGATGCAGCCCCCGGTTGGGCAGTCCGAGAAGGTATTCGCCCACGAAGGGAATCAGGGAATCGCTCAAGGTGGCGATTCCGATCGAGCCGAGATAGCCGATGAGAAGCATTCTCCCGATCCCGGCCCGGCTGTGGAGCTGGTACATCGCCGCCGTGACCAGCGCGCTCAGGAGCACGTGGAGGGGATGAAAAGCCCAGAAGAGAAACTCAGAGGCGGACTGGGGAATCCCGCTCCATACGATGAACGCCATGATACCGATGCCCGTAGCCGTCCCGAAGACGGTGAAGGGCACATGGGCCTTGAGCTGTACGCCAAGGTCTGTCCATGGGGAGTATGGCCGGCCTTGCGCCGTGGTGAAGGTGTTCATGTGTTCCTCCTCAGCGGTGTCGGGTGTGGCCGGCGCGGGTACTCTCCGCAAAAGGGCGTCGGAGCATCCGTGGCCGTCTTGTTC
>JAKPHF010000028.1 GCA_029550525.1 Planctomycetota bacterium | reverse complement strand
GAGGCCATCACCACCTGGGCGGCCCACTGGAACACCGACCCCAAGCCCTTCATCTGGAAAGCCACTGCACAGGACATCATCACCAAAGTCCAACGCGGCCGAGCCACCCTCCACCAGATCAAAACGCAGACGGACCACTAGTTGAGGTCACTGGCAGGAACTTCTCGCGGACTTCGTTCCGGGATGCCCGCCGAACACGACGCTGCATAAGGCAGCTGAGGTGAAAGCTTGCGCTGGCAGGTTCCTGGTAGTAAGCTGGACGAAACGTCGGCATTGTGGCGATATGGGGATGAGGACCGGCGCACCGCTCCCGCGGGCGTCTTCCACGCCGTAGCCCTGTCAGACCACGCCATGGCAGCGAGGGGCATCGAGGGGGCAGTCATGGCTGAGAATCGTGCAACATCTGCAGTTCAACGGCGCGGACGGCACCGCAAAACGCATGAGCGCCAACCATATTCGTGGCTAGGCCCTGCCGCGCTCACCTTCGGGGTGGGTACCGCCCTGTTCAGCGGGACGGCAGTCGCCCACGCTGACGACGCAGCTTCCGCGTCCTCGGCGTCGGCCGGCAGCGATCACGGTGCGGCGACCAGTCCGCAGACCCGGCCCGATGCAGGACCGGCCCGCGGCCGCGGGCCGCGGTTAACGCGCCACGCCGACACCAACCCGGGGGCCGCTGCAGCGGAGGCGGGTCCCGCGTCCGGGCGCACCCACGGTTCGCTTCCGGCGACGGCTCTGATCCCAGCGGTCAAGCAACCATCCGCGGCCGACACCCCCGCCGCCATAACCCCCGGCGTTACGGGCAACGTCGTATCACCGCCCGATCCGGTCATCGCCTCGGCGGCAGTGGCGGTAGCGGTGTCCTCCCCGGTCGACGTCGCCCCGGCGGCCGACGCTACCGCCGCCCCCGCGGCGGCCGTCGAACCCGCGGTTGCCGTCGTCACGCCGCCTGCCCCCAAGCCTGCCGCTGCGTCGGCAGCCACTGCCGTCGCTGTGCCGGGATCGGTGACCGCTATTGACACGGCTCTCACTCCCGGCGGGGACCCCCTCGCCCCGGCGGGTCAGGCCGTCTCAACGGTGGTACTCGCCGCAGCGCGACGCGAGCTCGGCGCCGCGCCAGCCGCGGCAACGCCGACTCCCGCCGCGGCGGTCACAACCGGCGCGTCACCCGCCCCGGCACCTGCCGCCGCGGCGGTACCGGCACCGGCGGCGGCTGTGCCGTCCCCGGCGGCCAGTGGACCGGCGAAAGGCACCGCAACAGTCATCCAACTTGTCAACGTGCGACCATCACCCATCGCATCTGGAACGCCCATAGCGCAGTACACGGCCGGTATGACGTTCAACTACGACAGCTACACCGACGCAAACGGCTACCGCTGGCTGTCCTACGTCAGCTACTCCGGGGCGCGCAGGTACGTCGCCCAACAAACCCTCGACGGAAAAACCGTATATGTGAAAGGCGGCGTGCCCCTTGCATCGCCCGCTCCTACGCCAACCCCCGCCCCGACACCAACCCCTGCACCTGCTTCCAAAGCCGACGCCGCTGTGGCCAAAGCGATGAGCAGGGTCAATACCAACGACTTCGGCCCGACAGGGTGTGGAAAGTTCGTGGCCTACGCTTACAGCGTTTCCGGTATTGGCTACAACACCGCCCTGCAGTTCCGAAACGCGCTCGCCTCTAAAGGCCAGATTCATATGGACTACAACATCCCCAAAGGCGCACTGGTGTTTTCACAAAGTAAGTACGACGGAGGCGCCGGTCATGTCGACATCGCCCGGGGTAACGGACAGTACATCTCTGGAGGTGTCGCCAGCAGCTATGGAACCGGCTACAACGTGCAACTGCTGAATTCCTGGAACCCAAGCCCTGGGGCTCAATACCTCGGCTGGGCCTACGCCCCCTGGTAGATAGCGATGGTTTATTGAATGGCAGAGGGAAGGACCGAACGCCTGGAGGCGTCACTGATCAACGCGATGTGTAGCACCCGATGGCTCCGCCCCACGATCGCCACCGCGATCGTCATGGTCGCAAGTTTCACGTCAACCCCAACCGCGTGGGCTGATCCCGACCCGCACATCCCCAACGGAGCCGCGGGATGGTGCCCAGGCGGCCAGCCGCCGGGGTTCATTCAAAACTGCCTAGGCGCAGCCTTCCCTGACGGCACGTTCTACGCTCAAAGCCGCGCCGTGTCGGCCAGTCGGCCATTCCTCGGGCCGCAATGGGATGGGCACGCCTGGTGCGCCAGTTGGGTCGACGGCAAAGTGCAAGGCAGCCCCGGGCCGTCCGGCTGCGGCGGGGGCCCAGGGTCCATCAATATCGGATGAACCAATTTGATGGAGAGCCTATTCGCGCTGCGAGCAAAGCATGACTCGCGTTTGTCGTAGATCCGGTCCACGCGTGCATGGCGCTCATCTCTACCCGGGTCTCGGGGCAACCGACTGTTCACCGCCTGAGCCCGCAACCGTTGGCCGACAACAGCAGCAAATCGCTATCCTGTGTGAGCTATCGCCTCCGAGCACAGGATCTTCGAAGGGCTAAAACATGGCAATAAGGGGTTCGCTTCTCGGGGCGTCAATCGTGTTCCTGCTCATTAGCACTTCGTGTTCTGCCGGCTCTTCGCCAAGTTCGTCGAATGGCGCCGTATCTTCGGATTCGGCGAAGACCTCGACCGTTCTTACGGTGGCGCCCTCAGAGCAAGCCGCTTCGCCGACATCAGCCGCGCCAAGCAAGCCCACTCATGGAATCGTAGTTGCCACCGAAGACGCCGGTGTGGTGCAAGTGGGGATGATCGACCCTGTAGACGGCTCCTACAAGGTCGAGAACACCTTCGAAATCGGCGATTTCGCGAAAGGGCCAAACGAGCCGAGCACCGATACTGCGCTTGAGTTTCATAAACTAGTCTCGCCCGATCGACAACGAATTATGGCCCAACGCAACGTAAATGGTGATTTCCATACCGGCTGGATTACAGCCGACGGCGAATTTGTCGATGTCACCGCCGCAACGATGGGACAGCGGACTGACTTCAGTGGTCCAATTTCCAGCGCCGGACTTGGGTTCGACGGTAAGGGCAACTTCTACTACAAAGTCCAGAAGGACGGCGCCACCGAGGTTTGGTCTTTGCCGCCTGGGGCGACTTCGGGCCAGAAGCTAGTGCTCACAACCGATCTGCTGACCCGGTACCTGTTCGACTACGACGGCACTCTGCAGTTCAACCCTGATGATAGTTGCGCCAACATCACGGCCTATTCGTGGTTGGGCGACTCGTATTTGCATTCAGATGGACAACAGATATACCTCACCCCTCGGAACTCAGAGTCCCTGGGTGGCTGCGGATCCGACGGAAGGCCCCTGCTGCCGACGACGAATACTGCGTCAGTCGCCGACCCCGTAGGAAGTCCGGACGGCAGCCAAGTCGCGTTCACCTACGAGAACGGAGGCTCTGGTCGTGCCATCTACATCGTCGATATAAATGGCAAGGCTGCGCCCCGAAAGCTTGACAACGTGGAGTGGCCAGGGCCGTCGACGCACTTGGTCGACTGGAAATAACAGGGCGGGCTCTGGACTGATCGCTCTAAAGTCGCCGGGTTGCTGCCGCGAGAACGACCAGTATCGGCCAACAGGCAGCCGCGGCCATGCTCACAACAGCACCCAACGCGGCTGCGGTCGCCTGGCAAACGGGCGCCGTCCGCTCCCATACCCGTCGGGCCACCTATGACGCCGAACTTCTTCTGCGGCGATCAATCCGCGGTTGCGGAGGCGGTTAAAGGAGCCGAGCCACAGACAGCAGGCTCCGGCGTCCCCGCTTGCGCAGCGGGCGCGGCTTCGATAGCCCAAGGTCTGATGTTTGAGCGATCGCAGCATCGCGTGGATCGGTGACCGTATCGTCGGAACACACTGGCAGTGAGGCGAATTCGATTGAGCTGTTTGCGCGCCGGCGACCTCGTCTTGCCCGTTCTCGGGGATAAGTCCTATTCGATGACCTGGCCCCCCGTCACCGGTGCCGGCGACGATGGGCAGGTGCTGCTGGCCAGCTGACGAGCACCGACGGATGTCGGTGGGCGGCGATAGATTTCCCGTGTGCGTCTCAGTGGGAGGCACAACAGAGAGGCCGGGACCCCAAGCCCGGCCGCAGCGCCTAGTGGTCCGTCTGCGTTTTGATCTGGTGGAGGGTGGCTCGGCCGCGTTGGACTTTGGTGATGATGTCCTGTGCAGTGGCTTTCCAGATGAAGGGCTTGGGGTCGGTGTTCCAGTGGGCCGCCCAGGTGGTGATGGCCTC
>JAKPHF010000017.1 GCA_029550525.1 Planctomycetota bacterium | reverse complement strand
ACCCGGCTGCAGGTGGAACACCCGGTGACCGAGTGCATCACTGGCCTGGATCTCGTGGAGCTGATGATCCGCGTGGCCGCGGGCGAAAAGCTGCCGATCACGCAGGCCGATGTCAAGCGTGAGGGCTGGGCCATCGAGTGCCGCATCAACGCCGAGGATCCGTTCCGCAACTTCCTGCCGTCTACCGGGCGTCTGGTGCGATTCGCGCCGCCAGCGCAGACCATGTTCCAGTCCGACACCGGCCAGCGATACGGTGTGCGCGTGGATACCGGCGTGCAGGACGGCGGCGAGATCCCGATGTACTACGACTCGATGATTGCCAAGCTCATCGTGCACGGAACCGACCGCAACGACGCCATCGCCAAGATGCGCGAGGCGCTCAACGGATTCGTGATCCGCGGCATCAGCAGCAACATTCCCTTCCAGGCGGCATTGCTCGCGCACCCCCGGTTTGTCAGCGGTGAGTTCAACACGGGCTTTATCGCCGAGCATTACGCCAAGGGCTTCCGGGCCGAGGATGTGCCGCACGACGACGTCAATTTCCTCGTGGCCATGGCCGCGTTTGTGCGCCGCAAGTCGCGCGAACGCGCCGCGGGCATGTCC
The DNA here is from genome assembly GCA_029550525.1 of Planctomycetota bacterium. Lineage (GTDB taxonomy): Bacteria > Planctomycetota > Phycisphaerae > UBA1845 > PWPN01 > JACQVT01. The sequence goes on along the minus strand of JAKPHF010000017.1, from coordinate 4,112 downwards.
GGGCAACTCCCCGGCTACGGCGTGAAGGTGGGTGTCGACTACACCGTCGTGGTGCTGTCGGAGAATGGGCATGCCGAATACCGGTATGTGCCGGTGCACGTCGACGAGTTCACCGGCAAGGCCGGCGCGGCGGCCATCCATGTGGAGGGCAAGCTGTACGAAGTCAACAGTGGTTCGCGCCTGAACGATATCTGCATCGAGGGCACAGTGAATGGCGAGCCTTTCACGGCGCAGATGGAGCGCGGCACGGCCAAGAACCCGCTGGCCCTTCGTGTGCAGCACAACGGAACCAAGATCGAGGCCCTGGTGATGTCGCCACGCATGGCGGAGCTGCATCGGCTGATGCCCTTTAAGGCGCCGCCGGACATGAGCCGCTACGTGCTTTCGCCGATGCCCGGCCTGCTGGTCGACGTGGCCGTTCAACCCGGCCAGAAGGTTCAGGCAGGCGAGCGGGTCGCCGTGATCGAGGCCATGAAGATGGAGAACGTGCTGTTCGCGGCAGCGGATGGGGTGGTGGGCAAGGTTCTGGCGGCCAAGGGCGAGAGCCTTACCGTGGACCAGCCGATCATCGAGTTCGTCTGAGCGGCAGTGACAACCCCGGATCAATCACTCATGCAACGACCATTCAAGGTGCTGGGCATCCAGCAGATCGCCATCGGCGGGCCCGACAAAAAACGCCTGCAGACGCTCTGGGTCGACATGTTCGGCCTGGAAGTGACGGGAACCTTCCGCAGCGAACGCGAGAACGTCGATGAAGACATCTGTGCCATCGGCAGCGGACCCTTCAAGGTCGAGGTGGACCTGATGCAGCCGTTGGACCCGGACAAGAAACCGGCGGTGCACACGACGCCACTGAACCACATCGGCCTGTGGATCGACGACCTGCCGTTGGCGGTGCAATGGCTGTCGGCGCAAGGGGTCCGGTTCGCGCCGGGCGGCATCCGCAAGGGGGCTGCCGGTTTCGACATCACTTTCCTGCATCCGAAGGGCAACGACGAATTCCCGATCGGCGGCGAAGGCGTGCTCATTGAACTGGTGCAGGCGCCGCCGGAAGTGGTATCGGCATTCGCGCGCCTGGCCGCTGCCGCCGACTGAGACACTCTGAGCGCGATCCGCGTCGGTCGTGCTCGGGGTTGGGGCACAAAATTCTTGATTTGGGTCATAGATCGGCGCTTTTTGCCCGACCGGTCGCACCGAATGGGTGCCTGAAGGAATAGACTGCCCGCACCCGTGGCGCCGCCCCTGGCGCCATTGCTGGTGAAGGAGACCGTCTTGCAGCCAACAAACACCACCCGGCCCGACTATTTTCACAAGGTCGTCGATTGTCAGTGGGCCTGTCCGGCCCACACCCCCGTACCCGAATACATTCGCCTGATTGGTCAGGGCCGCTACAGCGATGCCTACATGATCAATTGGGTGTCGAATGTCTTTCCGGGTGTCCTGGGTCGAACCTGCGACCGCCCATGCGAGCCCGCCTGCCGACGTGGCCGCGTCGAGGAAAACAACGGAGCGGCACCGGAGCCGGTTGCGATTTGCCGGCTGAAGCGGGTCGCTGCAGATAACAAGGGCGAGGTCAAGGCGCGCATGCCCGCCATTGCTGCTCCGAACGGAAAGCGCATCGCCTGTGTCGGCGCCGGTCCCGCCTCCCTGACCGTGGCACGCGATCTGGCCCCGCTCGGATACGAGGTCACCGTGTTCGACGGCGAAACCAAGGCGGGCGGCTTCATCCGCTCGCAGATTCCACGCTTCCGTCTGCCCGAATCGGTGATCGACGAGGAAACGGGCTACATCCTCGACATGGGCGTGAAGTTCCGCAGTGGCGAGCGCGTGGAGTCCATGCAGGCCTTGCTCAAGCAGGGGTACGACGCCGTGTTTGTCGGATGCGGGGCACCGCGAGGGCGCGATCTCGATGTGCCCGGACGCATCGAGGCTTCTGCACACATCCACATCGGCATCGATTGGCTGGCCTCGGTTTCATTCGGCCATGTCACCAATGTGCCGCCACGTGTCATCGTGCTCGGTGGTGGCAATACCGCGATGGATTGCTGCCGTTCTGCCCGTCGCATGGGGGGCTCCGACGTGAAAGTCATCGTTCGCAGCGGTTTCGAGGAGATGAAGGCCTCGCCGTGGGAGAAGGAGGACGCCATTCACGAGGGCATTCCGATCATCAATTTCCATGTGCCGAAGAGCTTCGAGCACAAGGATGGCAAGCTGTTGGGCATGACCTTCGAAATCGTGCGGGCGGTCTACGACGAAAAAGGCCGGCGCACGCTCGTTCCGACAGGGCAGCCAGACGCATTTTTCGAGTGCGACGCTGTGTTGGTGGCCGTCGGGCAGGAAAACGCCTTCCCCTGGATCGAATCGGACTGCGGGATCCAGTTCGACAAGTGGGGGCTTCCAGTCCTCGGGCAGGAGACCTTCCAGTCCACCGTGCCGCAGGTCTTTTTTGGTGGCGATGCCGCCTTCGGGCCCAAGAACATCATCACGGCCGTCGCCCACGGCCATGAAGCAGCCGTCTCTATTGACCGCTTCCTGCATGGCGAGTCGGTGGTCACCCGACCTGCGCCGCGGGTCAACCTGATGTCGCAGAAGATGGGCATCCACGAATGGAGCTACCACAATGATGTGTCGGGAGATACCCGCTTCAAGGTGCCATGGGCCAAGGCCGAGACGGCGCTGGCCAGCATCCGCGTTGAGGTGGAACTGGGGTTCGACGCAGCCACCGCGTTCAAGGAAGCCAGCCGGTGCCTGAATTGCGACGTGCAGACCGTTTTCAACCGGGAAACCTGCATCGAATGCGATGCCTGCGTGGACATCTGTCCCATGGATTGCATCACCTTCACCAGCAATGGCGACGAGGCGGACCTTCGCACCCGCCTGAAAGCACCCGCGATGCACACGGCACAGGATCTGTACGTGTCGGCCGAACTCAAGACCGGGCGGGTCATGGTCAAGGACGAGGACGTCTGCCTGCACTGCGGCCTTTGCGCCGAACGCTGCCCGACCGGGGCATGGGACATGCAGAAGTTCCTGCTCAATACGACGCAGGCCGGACCTGGCTGTCGGGACGCACGCAAAGCACATCTGGAGGTCGCATGAACCGCATTGAAGCCATCAACGATTTCGTCATCAAGTTCGCCAACGTAAACGGCTCAGGTTCGGCTTCGGCCAACGAACTCTTTTCCAAGGCCGTGATGCGCATGGGCGTGCCGGTGAGCCCCCGCAACATCTTCCCGAGCAACATCCAGGGTATGCCGACCTGGTACGAGGCGCGGGTGTGCGAAAAAGGCTATCACGGACGGCGCGGCGGGGTCGACATGATGGTCGCCATGAACCCGCAGACCTGGGATGCCGACATCGCTGAAATCGAACCGGGCGGCTACCTGTTCTACGACAGCACCCGGCCGATCCCTGAATCGCGTTTTCGCAAGGACGTTCACGTGATCGGGATGCCGCTGACCGAGATCAGCAACGCGGCCTACACCGACCCGCGACAACGCCAGTTGTTCAAGAACATCATCTATGTCGGCGCGCTATCGGTGCTGCTGGATGTGGACGCCGACGTGTTTGAGAAGCTGTTCGCCGAGCAGTACAAGGGCAAGGAGCGTTTGCTGGCGTCCAATATTCAGGCGCTGCATCTGGGGCGGAATTTTGTCCAGGAGCACCTTGAATACCCCTTGGGCATACGTGTCCGACGCTCGGACATGGTCGGAGACCAGATCTTCACCGACGGCAACAGTGCTGCCGCGCTGGGATGCATCTATGGCGGCGCGACCGTAGCGGCGTGGTACCCGATCACGCCTTCGTCCTCGGTGCCCGAGGCGTTTCAGAAGTACTGCGATAAATACCGGGTCGATCCTGTGACGGGTCAGCACTATTACGCGATCGTTCAGGCAGAGGACGAACTGGCCTCGATCGGCATGGTCGTGGGTGCCGGTTGGAACGGTGCGCGTGCGTTCACGGCCACATCGGGGCCGGGCGTCTCGCTGATGACCGAGTTCATCGGCCTGGCCTACTTTGCGGAAATCCCCGTCACCATCATCAACGTGCAACGGGGCGGTCCGTCCACGGGCATGCCAACCCGAACGCAGCAGTCCGACCTGCTTTCCTGT